>OY761558.1:0-1935000 GCA_963664725.1 Dehalococcoidia bacterium | reverse complement strand
AGATGACCTGTTGGCCTTCAGAATCGGAGACACGCTTGACGTATAGACCCAAGGCTTCAAGATACTGAGGAAATTCTTGACTTTGACATGCAGAAAACCATTGCCCTAGCCACAGAATACCTTCCCGACATCTTTCCGGGTGTCTGACTGCCATAATGTCGTAAAGACCCTGGATTACTTCATACCAAGTATTTGCGCTCTTAGTAGTCTTGGCTCCGGGCTCTAGGAAAGTAAAGGAATTTAGACTGCGGGGGTTCTTCGAGGACAATCCCGCGGCCCTCAATGTGTTCTCGGACTCTTCATACAATACTCTGGCGTCTTCCTGAGTATTGCTGATGGTATGGTCAACAAGGTTTTCCCGAGCGAGGAACCTGTTGAAGTGGCTTTCCACAACAATCGGATCTGTAAAGATGTCGATATCCAAGAACGCTCTGATATCAGGATTATATAGGGGTCTACCTTGGCTCAACGGAGGAAGAAAAAACTTCCAGCGTCGGCCATTGGTCAATACAGCTAGATTTGGCCCAGCCTCCTGGCGACGGCAGTAACTCGCAAGCTGTTCTTCATGCTGGTCGCCTAAATCAATTGACCAGCGTTTTACTTCCATCAACACCCTACACTTTCCTTCAGTCTGGAGCGCGTAGTCCACCTTGCCACGACTCTCCACTTCGACTGTACCAGGCAGAAGTTTCTGCGGATAAATTTCGTACATGTTATCGGTGTCCCAGCCAAGCTGGCGCAACAAGGGGATAACGACTCCCAGTTCTACCGCCCTTTCGTCTTGTACCTGCAGCAAGTTCTGCTGTGTCCTGACTTTGGAAAGCGCTTCAGGAAGACTTGCTGACATTATGATATCCCTTCTAGTTGGGCAGTCGGATTGCGCAATCGTGTATGGCCCCGCTACCTACTTGCTCTATTCATTAGGCAAGGCATTCCACCGCTAGAGCACAAATCTACCCCCTACCCACCGTCTCCTGCAAACACGAAAAAAAGCGGTCCAGCAGCCCGCGGGCCACGCTTTCCATCATGCGCTGGCCTACACGCACAACGGTGCCCCCGGCCTGGGCCTGGGTCTCCACCCGTACTGTCGTCCGGCCGTCAGCCTCCTCCAGGGTTACCAGGGAGTCGCCGCTGCCAAACCCGATGTTGCTGTTGCCGCTGAGAGACAGGCGGTAAGACTGGAAAGGGTTGGCCTCGGTGATGGCCACTTTTGCGTTGAAGTTGCCCCGGACCGGGCCGACACCCACGTTTACCACCGCCTGGTACTCGTTGTCGCCGGTCGGTTCCAGGCTCTGGCAGCCGGGGACACACGCAGCCAGGGCCAGGGGGTCCATCAGGGTGTTCCAGACCTTCTCGGCCGGGGCGTCAAAGACGTAGGTGGCGGAAATATCCATGGGCGGCAGCCTCCGGAAAGTTAGTCCACGTATGGACACGAATATGCACGAATAGCAGGCAATTATTCCATCAGTGATTGTTCTTGCCTGTTCGTGGATAGATATTAAAGCCGTGCGTCGGCCATCAGCAGCATGTTCAGCAAAGCCTGGGCCCCGTTGGCGCAATCGGCCGGAGCGGTGAACTCGTGGGGCGAGTGGCTGATGCCCTCCACGCTGGGCACGAATACCATGCCCGATTCGGTAATGGCGGCCATGGCCTGGGCGTCGTGGCCGGCGCCGCTGGGCAGCGACGCCCAGGCCAGACCCGCCTGGTCGGCCGCTTCGGCTACCAGGCCCTGCATCCGGGCCGGCATGGGCACGGCCCTCGCGGCCTCCACCTGGGTGATGTTTACCGACACCCGGTTGGCGTCGGCGATTTCGGCGGCGTTGCGGCGCAGGGTCGTCTCGGCGGCGGACAGGGCGTTGGTGTCCACATCCCGGAACTCCACCCCCAGGGTTACCTCGCCGGGCACCACGTTGACGGCGTTGGGCGTAACCTGGATGTTGCCCACCGTGGCCACCCGGCAAATCTCTGCCTCGGTGGCCAGGCGCTGGGTGGCCAGCACCAGGTGGGACGCCGCGGCCAGGGCGTCGTGCCGCTCGGGCATGGGCGTCGTGCCGGCGTGGTTGGCGGTACCCTGCACCTCCACCCTGTAAACGAAACGGCCCGTGATGCCCGTTACCGCGCCCAGGGGCGTTCCCGCCCGGTGCAGGGTCGGGCCCTGCTCGATGTGGAGTTCGAAGTAGGCGGCCAGTTCCCCGGGATACCGGCGGGCCTGGTCAATGCGGGAAAGGTCACCGCCAACGTCCACTAACCGCCGCTCGATGGACACCCCTTCGTCATCCACGGCGTTGTAGTCCTCTGGTTCCAGCAGGCCGGCCATGGCCCGGCTGCCCAGCAGCCAGCGGTGAAAGCGGGTGCCTTCCTCGTTGGTAAAGATGATGATTTCCAGGGGATGGCGCAGGGTGTGGCCGCTTTCCGCCAGCGTCTGGGCCACTTCAATGGCACCCATCACGCCGAGCGCCCCGTCATATTTGCCGCCGTTGGGCACCGTGTCGGTGTGGGAACCCAGGGCAATGGCCGGCAGGCTGGGGTCGGCGCCGGGCTTGCGGGCAATGACGTTGCCGGCCGGGTCCACCCGGATTTCCAGCCCCGCCTGCCGCATCAGGCCCATGGCATACTCACGCCCCTGCAAATCGTAGGGAGAATAGGCCAGGCGCATCATCCCGCCGGGTGTTTCGCCAATGCGCCCCAGTTCGGCCAGCGTGCGGTTCAGGCGGTCAGCGTTGATGTTCAGGGATGCGGTCGTCATAGTGAAAGCCTCTATGGAATGGAATCTGCCAAATAAGACTGACGTGCAGCTGCATTTTCAATGTCGGTGCGGAATCGCTCTATGACTTGTACCACCCTTTCCTGTAGAAACTCATAATCAGCAGGTTCAATTTCTCCCCTCTCTCCGTGAGCAATGCTGTTCCTGTTGCGTAGTAGCCTTTGGTCAATCAGAGGACCACTTGACAGGTATTCGGTGGAGTCTAGCCCCAAAAGACACAGAATTTCTGATAAGACCTTGGAATTGAGGTTTGAACCGGCATTTACTGCACTACTCCAATGCAAGTTTGCGTTCTCCCCAAGCCCCGAAATCAAGCTTGAAACCAATTCTGTGTGAAGAATTGGTGAGTTAGAAGCGCCAGCGGAAGTTATCAGTCCTCGTAGCCCAAGGGCAACGAAATTAGGTGTTAAATCCCGCAATCTACGGCCCCTTGTAGCTACAAACGACAAATAGGCGGTTGCTGCCTGCTTGATAAACCCTTCCCAATGCGCATACAAGAAGCAGATGGCGACACGAAGCATAATTTGCTTTTCGTGGTCTCTTCGAGCTCTACCCAGTTGGGACTTCAAGTGTGTCAGTTCCCTCTTTCGCCACTTAAGCTCCTCGTCCAGCAGCTCGGACAACTGTTCAAGCGATCTTATCGGCATGGTTCAAATAGCCGCCTACCCAATGGTATGGTGGTAGGGACACGGGTCGACGCCCTAACACCGGAACCACTATGGTTCAAGAATTCTTCGTTGTTCCATATACTCTTTGATATTTCTTCAATATCAGGAAGTTCGGTATCTCCCTGCATATAATGCTCGAAATTGAAGCCCAACCCAAGTGCCATTGGTTCAAACGCCGAAATGGAGAACCCGCCCAAATGACGTCCTTTTTGCAGGTCATACTTGCGAAAGCTTCGATCTTCTAATGCATTGCACAGTTTCTGAAAAGTAAACCGGAAAGCCTCCCCTTCGATATCTCTTATGGCTTCAAAGTTGTCCGCAATTGCCATTTCTAGGATTTTATCGCTAAGAAACTCTCCAATGTCCCCTATCGACTTCAGAGATTCTTCCTCCAGCCTGCGAAACACCAGGAACCTTGTAACCAGCTCCACATCATATTGTTCAAGTTGTGCCCTGTCTGACAGAGAGACGCAAGCCTGAAAAGAATCGTCCTTTGCCAGTTCAGCTACCCAACTATAGGCGTCAGGGTTTGCCATAATGAGCATGACGTTCCTAAGTTCTTGGTCTGAAAGTTGAGAGCCTCCAGTATTCAGCCTTTGAAACAGTTCGTATTTGCTTGATTCGCTACTCTCCCTGAGGATAATTTTTACGTCTATTTTTGAACGCCTAATGAGAAGTTGGTTCGTGCTTCCAATTGCGGTCTCGGTGGGCTCATTGTCCCACTTCTTGCCTTCTAAGGATGGCAGATACCTGGTTTTCTTCAATTCTAATGGAGGCAAAGTGTTGCCGAATTCATCCTTTAGCTCACCCACCAACTGAAAAATAGTTGACAAACGCTGGAGGCCATCGATTACATCCCATACGCCATCTTCCCGCTGGGAAACGAAAATTGAAGGTATGGGAATCCCCAGCAAAATTGATTCTACGAGCCGGGACTTCTGCTCATCACTCCAGCGATAATACCGTTGAAATTCAGGATGAATATCCAGTTCGTTGTCACGATACAGATTAATGAGTTCGCCAATGGACATAGGATATCCATCACTATTGATTTCACTTCGTCTTTCTGCGATCTCTTGGTCAAGGCCCATGTCAGCCCTCCATTCCGGCACAGCATGATCCAGTATCTTAATTCACATTGCTTGGGACTATATCAACATTCGTTGGCAAAACATTCCAAGCTTATTCTTTAGAATCTAAACGCGCCAAGAGCTCGCACCATCAATCACTAACCCAGGGTAATTTCCAGCAGCCTGTCCGCCAGCGCCAGGCCGCCGGCCTTGTCCAGGGGCTGTTCGTATGGAGAAACGGGGAGGAGACAGTAGATGCAGCCCGCGGTACACCGGCAGTTCCTGGCCACGCTGGCGCCCAGCCTCAGGATGTCCTGCCAGTGGTCGAAAACCTTCTTGACTATGCCCAGGGATTCGGGGCTGACTTCTGCTATGAAGGTAGTGGCCCCCTGGGAGTAGGTGGCGAGGTCGTATTTGCTTACGGGGAAGGTGAACCTGGCGCCCACCCGGAACATCTGCTCCAGGGCAACTATAACCGGAGTTTCTTCCAGCCCCCCACCAGTCGCCGCGCCTGAACCGTCACCCTCGGCCAGTCCTGCCGCGTCAATCCAGAAAGCCTGGCAGTTCATGCTCCATCCGGCATCTTCATCCGGAGCAAACGTAGCGGTGACCAGTTCCGGTTGGTACTCTCCCTGCTGGGCTTCGTCGCCCGGTTCCGGGTTCCCCGACTCGTCAATTACTGATACGTTGACCAGGGCTTCTTCCACGGCCACCTTGCCCAGGTGCAGGGATACGCCCGGCGTCAGGGAGAGACACAGGGATTCTTCCTGTACCGCGACTGATTGGGAAAAGCTGGGTACTGTCCTCAGGTTGGCCAGCGCTTCTGCGCCTTCCAGCACAATGGCCCCTGGCCGGTCCTCTCCGTCACCTGGTTCAACCGAGGCCACCCGGTACTTCCTGCCATCGAGGGCGATTACGCTGCCCTGGTAAATTTGCCGAAACTTGCCGTAGGGAGACAGGGACGAAAGCTGACGTCCGTCCAGCCACAGACCCCACTGCTGTTGATCGGAAGGGCGCAAGTCCAGGGCATCTGCTTCGGGTCCCTCGCCTGTGGCCGGCGGCGTTGCTTCCCGGCGCAGGGCCTGAAAGACGGCGTTGCCCAGGGCCCCCCGGGAAAAGGAGTAGACGCGGCCCTCCGCTTCGTTGATCACGGCCGGCAGGTGAGCGGAGATAACCTCGGGGATGTCCGGGTCCACTACCACCTGTTCCGGTTCCTTGCCCAGCAATGCCTCAAAATTTCGAGCGGTAAATCGGCCTTCTGCGTCGTTGGGAGTGTAGAACAGGGCAAATGCCTCCCCTTCTCCCCCTCCGCCGGCGCTTTCCAACAAGCGCAGCGGAGCGTCGAGCGCGGCGAAATTGCCAGCCACTATGACGCCGTCGAAGCTGCCGTGTGGTGTCTCGGTGTCTCGGGAAAATGCCGCAAACACGGCCCGGGGGCCCTCAGCATCGCTTGCTTCTCCGGCGGCGTCTGTTGCGATAGCCGGTGTTTCTCCAGCCAGGGAGAGTGCGCCCTCGTCAACTTCCGAGCCTTCTGCGATTCCCCTGGCCCTGTCAAAAGCCATCTGGGCCAGGTCTTCTCCAGAACAGTAGACCAGGACCGACCTGCCGGTTCCCACACAGGCCAGGGCTGCCCGGGCAATGCGCTCGGACAGGTCTACCCGTTCGGGCCCCTCAGGGTCGCGGGGACTCACCGCCAGATAGTGGCGCCCCGCCGCCGGCCTGTCCAGAGCGGATACTGCCTGGAAGTCCTGCCCGGTAAGGTTTCGGGCCAGTTCAATACCATTTGCGCATCCACGGGCCAGGACAAAGTACTGGGGGCCGGCCCCCAGTACTGCCAACCGGTGGGCAAGCCGCCGCAGCAACACGGCCACATTCGCCCCGAAGTACCCCCGGTACTCTTCGGCCCGGTATACAGCGATGAATTTAAGGCCCTTCAAAAGAGGCTGCCACTCTTCGCTCCTGGTGGCCAGGGCCATGTTGAGAGAGTCCACTGAAGCCACCAGGACGGTGGCCTGGTCTAGTTCTCCCGATTCGAGCATCGAGTCGGTAATATCCCCGGCGTCGGAAGCTGTACGTATTCCGGCCCTCGACAGCAGGGGGTTGATGCTTTCTTCCGATGTCCTGACCGATTCTTCATCGGGACAAAGGACCAGCCCGTGGCTGCCGGGGTTCCTGAGCAGGGCTTCGGCCAGGGGAATCGACAGCGTGACCGTTTCATCCGCCGCCCGGCCCGTTTCCAGCGCCACGTTGCTTCCGGCCAGAGAGTGCGATAGAACTTCACCCTGGTGGCCTAACATCCGGTGGAGACCTTGCTCACCCAGCGCATTGACCAGAGAAGGGTGAAGCTCCTGGACGAGGGAGTCGTCCGCGTACTGCGCCTGGATACCATCCCTGGCTGCCGTCGCCATCAGGTCTTCGTCGCGCAGGGCGCCCGCTGCCTTGAGGGCACGAATAAAGTCCGCTACATAGGGATCGTCGTCGTCGGTGGCTGCCTCCTCTCCTCCCGCTGCCGCAGCCACGTCTGCCTCGAAGTCAGCGGCGGCAGGCCCGACATCAACCACGGTTTCCTCTTCGCCGGAGGGTTCCGTAGTTTCAGCGGGTTGGTCGTCAGAGGCTGCCACACCTTCTTCCGGTTCGGCAGCTTCCAACTCTGATTCAAGGCATTCCCGCTTGAGCATATCCAGTTCCAGGGTGCTGGGGGAGGACATGGCCGCCAGCAATCGCTGGACGGAACTCAAAGCCTGGAAGGCGCTTTCGGCGCTGAAGGTGCTGCGCCCGGCCCACGATTCGTGGGTCAGGGCTACCTCCCGCACCAGGCCCGGTTCAATGCCGCCCATGGCCCGATCGAAGACGTTCCACCAGGAAGCCTGGATCACGGCCAGCAAGTCCTGGGTCTTCATGTTCCGGAAGGGGTTTTGGGAGTCGCGGGACTGGCCCAGAATCTGGTTAAGAACCGTGAGGGTCTGGTCCTCGTGGTGGTTGGTAAACTCCCTGGAAACAAAGTTGTCCAAGTCCAGCTTTAGCAGGTATAGGGCCCTGGCCACCCTGGCGTTGTTGGAAATCACGTTCAGCCTCGAATTAATACCAGTATGAAACGCAAATTATAACTGATTCCCCTGAAGTTGGTGATGAGTGGCTCAGCATTGGCGGAGATGGACCCGCGAGGATGCCCTGTCCCGGGGCAGAATCGCATTAAAGAACGTCACTCCGCTTCCCCGCCGGACCCCGCCCATTTCTTGATGCGGGTGCGGCTGAAAGTCTCGTTCACGGAAACCTGGATTCGAAACCTGGATTGATGGCGGGAAGGGTCTGGGGGGTGGGGGTTATACCATTACCTTGAATCCGTAGCCGGTGCTGTTCAGGTCACCCTCGGCGAATCGGGACATCCGGAGCGGGGTAATGTCTATGGAGGCGGCCCGGCCGTCCAGCATCAGTTCAGCCACCAGAACCCCTACCATGGGAGAAAGTTTGAAGCCGTGGCCGCTGAATCCCGTGCAAACGTACAGGCCATCTATGCCCTCAACGGCATCAATGACGGGATGGGAGTCGGGCGTGGAGGTGTAGAGACCGGCGTAACCCGTGCTGAACTCGGCGTCGGCAAGCGAGGGAATGCGGCGGGCCACGCGGCTCCATATATTCTGGATGAACCCGGGGCTGGCCCGCTGGGCGAATATTTCGGGGTTTTCGACCACGTCCTCCAGGTTGCCGTTGCCCACCAGGGTCAGATCGCCGCCCTCGGGCCGGAAATAGATCTGATTGATCAGGTCGCCCCCTCCGGGATGGTAGTTCGGCCCATCGGGTCCCCGGCGCAGGTGGACCACCTCGTGGCGGGTGGCCTCCAGGGGCAGGTCAATGCCATGCTCCAGCAGGAACTTTCGGCTCCAGGGCCCGGTGGCGATTACCGCGCGGTCTGTGGCAACGCGGCCCTCGGCGGTAACCACGCCCGTAACCTTTCCCCCCGCCACCTCTACCTTGACGGCCGGGCACCGCAGGATCGCCCGGGCGCCCCGGTCCCGGGCGGCCTGAACGAAGGAGGCGCAGGTGGCGGAGGCGTCGGCATATCCGCAAAGGGCTTCGTAGGCAATGACCCCGCAGTCGTCCAGGTAGAAACTTGGCGCCAGTTCACGGGCTTCTTCCCTTGAGACGAGCCTGGTATCAATGCCCACATTCTGCTGCATGGCGACATTGGCTCGGAAGGTGTCGGCATCCTCTTCGCCGCCCATGATCAGGTGGCCGGTACGGGTAAAGCCGCACTCGCCCCCCACTATGTCGGGGAATTCGAGGAACACATTGAAGCTCTCCCACGCCATGCGGGCGTGGACTTCGGTGGAGTAGTGCATCCGTATGGCAGAGGAGGAACGTCCGGTGGAGCCAGCGCCCAGCACGTCCCGTTCCAGCAGCACGGTATTGGTCATTCCCCGCACGGCCAGGTTAAAGAGAATGCTGGCCCCCATAACCCCGCCGCCGATTACTACCGCTTCCGCCGTTGCAGGTACTGTAGTCATAGCGTCACCTACCGGCGGTCGTTGGCCCGGCGCACCTTGAATCCGCCGGCGCTTTTCTGTTTCCGAACCCACCTGAGGTAGCTGTTGACCTGGGGATTGGCCCGGAGGAGGGCAATGGAGTTCAGTTCCTCAGCCAGGGTCGCTTCGGTGAACATGGCGTGAAGCTGGCGGTGGCAGGTGGGACATAGCTTTGCCTTGGGGCCAAACCGGCCGCCCCTGGCCCTGGGCACCAGGTGATGGACGGTGAAGCGGTCTACCTCCCGCTGGCAAAGCTCACACATGGTGGCTTCTTCCCTGGTGGGAAGCGGCTGGGTGTTGCTGCGCTGAGGCTTCTTGCGGGCCAAGGTACGGCTATCTCCGTCTCCGCTGCTGCGATTCCGATGGGACGCACTGACGCCGCGCCGGGGGCCTAGTTGTCCAGGAAGCGCCACCCGGGCAGGTCAACCTGCCACTGCCCGTCCTCCAGCAGCATGGGAATAACCAGGCCCGACATCATGCGGCGGTGGGCCACGGTGCTTTCATTCTCGGTGACGCCAAAGGGCAGGAAGGCGAAGGCGTGGGTATCGTCAATAAAGTTGGTGGGGGCCACACCCAGGTCCGTCAGGTCCTCCAGGGGCCACAGGCGCAGCACCGTGTCACGAAAGTCCTTCATCATGGACGGACGCATATTGTGGTCCAGGTCGTAGGCGGCCCGGTAAGCGTTCTGCATGTCCACGTTGTTGCGCGTGGCCCAGACCCCCAGGCGCATTCCCCGGGTTTCCTTGGACAGCATGGACCATGCCAGGTTCATATCGCCATCACGGACCGCCTCGGCAAAAACGCCGGCCCGGTTGCCGATGTCGTCAGGTTCCTGGCTCCGCTTGTTTCCGGGTATGCGCATGGTGTTCTCTCTTTGGTCGCCGATGCAAAAAGTGCTAAAGGATAAGTTTACCACCCCACCGCGTACCCGTCCCGCCGCGGGTCGGCGCCGCCGTGCAGGGCACCGTTCTCCGGGTCCACCTGGATCATCATCTCGCTGCCGGTGGCTTCCCAGTTGCCCAGTACGTTGAGGACGTGGCCCCTCTCCCTCAATCCCTCCAGCACTTCGCCGGAGTAGCGCGACTCCACCAGCAACTCGTCAGCGCAGGTGTGGGGGATGTAGGACTCCGTGGGGTTCTGGGTGTTGCGCCAGCGCGGGGCCTCCACCGCCTCGGCCACCGTCATCCCGAAGTCCAGCACGTGGCTGATGACCTGCATGTTGGTCTGAACCTGCGTATCGGCGCCGGGCGTGCCCAGCACCAGTGACAGTTGCCGCCCCGCTCCGTTGCCTGAGGCTTCGGAATTGCGGAAGACCATCACCGGATTCATGGTGTGGCGCACCCGCTTGCCTGGCTCCAGGCAGTCCACGTGGTCCTCTTCCAGGTGCCAGTAGGTCATGCGGTTGTTCAGCAGAATGCCCGTGTCTCCGGCGATGAGGCTGGAACCCCACGCGCTCTGGATGCTCTGTAGCTGGCAGATGGCGTTCCCCTGGCCGTCCACCACCACGAAGCAGGTGGTGTCCTCCTGCTCCTGGCCAGCGCCCACCTTGGCAGGCCGCCCCTGGGGCTGGGCCGACTGGTAGGCCCAGGGATTCCCGGCCTTGGCGTCATAGGCCGCCCGCTCCGGATCAATGAGCTTCGCCCGTTCCCGCGCGTACTCCTTGGACAGCAGGCCCTCAATGGGCACGTCGATGTAGTCCGGGTCGGCCACGAAGGCCTCCCGGTCAATGAAGGCCAGCTTCTTGGCCTCCACCATCAGGTGAATGCTCTCAGCGGTATTGCAGCCCAGGCTCTTCAGGTCAAACCCCTCCACCAGGTTCAGTTCCTGGAGCAGGACGTGGCCGCTGGAGTTGGGCGGCGCTTCATATACGGTGTGGCCGTGATAGGTGACGCTGATGGCTTCCTGCCACCGGGCCCGGCAATCTGCCAGGTCCTGCAGGGACAGGATGCCTCCTTGCTCTTCGCTGAACCTGACGATAGCCCGGGCGATTTCGCCCTTGTAGAATGCCTCCCGACCGCCATCCACGATGGTCTGGAAGGTGCGGGCCAGGTTCTTCTGGTAGCAGATTTCCCCGGGCTGCAGGGGCCGCCCGCCATTGGGGGCAAATACGGCATGGGACGTTGGGAACTGGCACAGCAGGGGATCGGCGGCGATGGACCTGGACAAGACGTGGGTTACCGGAAAGCCATTGGCGGCCAGGTCAATGGCCGGGGCAAAGCACTCGGCCAGAGACAGTAACCCATGCTTTTCGTGAACGTCCAGCCAGCTGTTGACCAGTCCCGGCACCGACACGGACATAATTCCCTTCATCGGGATGCCCTCGGGCAGGTAGCGTTCCCGGGTAGCGGCGTAGGGAGCGGCGCCGGTCCCGTTGCATACCTCCAGCAAGTCCGCGTCCTTGCGGTAGACCATGATGAACCCGTCGCCGCCCACGCCGGACATGAGGGGCTCCACCACGTTCAGGGCCGCCGCCGTTGCCAGGGCTGCGTCGGCAAAATTGCCGCCCCGCTGCAGCATGGCAATGCCCGCTTGGGAGGCCAATGGGTGCCCGGAACAAACCATCCCGTTCCGCCCCATGACGACGGGGCGGTAGGAGTCGTAGCTTATGCCGTGGGGTGACTGGGGCATTATGGGGCCTCCTTGTCGACTAGCTCAATCCGGACTGATTGGCCTGCTGAAGTCTTGCCTGTGCGGGTATGCATTAAAGGCCAGCTTCCTACCCCCCCGTAACCGCCTGCCGCCGGGCAATGGCAGCCTCGGCCCTGGGGCTGATGGCCCGTTCCACCACCACGTTTACCAGGGCCGGCTTGTTGGCGGCGAAGGCCCGTTCCAGGGCTGGCTTCAGGTCCTCGGGACGTTCCACGAATTCGCCGTGGCCGCCCAGGCCCTGGACCACCAGGTCGTATCGGGTCTGGAGCAGGTCGGTGGCCACGGGACGGCCGTAAAGGCCCAGCTGAATCTGCCGGTCAATGCCCCAGGCCGAGTCGTTGCCCAGGACGGTTACCACGTTCAGGCCGTGGCGCACCGCCGTGTCGAACTCCATGCCGTTGAATCCAAAAGCGCCGTCGCCGGTCAGGTTGATGACCCGGGAGTCGGGGTAGGCCACCTGGGCCGCTATGGCCGACGGCAGGGATGATCCCAGCATGCCCAGGCTGGAGACGTAGCTCCACTTCTTGGGCATCTGGGCCGGCAGCAGGGCGCGCCCAAAGTGGCAGTAGTCGCCGCCGTCGAAAGACAGGAAGTCATCGGGCCGCAGCATGGACTCCAGCGTCTTGTGGACGTACATGGCGTGCATGGGGGTTTCAGCCACGGCCAGTCCCTCGGCCCATTCGGCATGGGCGGCGCGGGAAGCCCGCAGTTCCTCCAGCCAGGGCAGGTCCTGCCAGGTGTGCTTCGATGCCTCTGCCGTCAACTGCTGCACCACGCTGTTCACGTCGCCCACCATGCCCACGGCTACGCCCCGGTTGCGGCCAATTTCAGCAGGAGATGGGTCGATCTGGATAATCTTCGCGTCGGCGGCCACGTTGGGCGGGCGGCAGAAACCAATGGTGTAGTCCTGCTTGCGGCCCAGCAGCACCACCACGTCGGCGTTGCGCAGCATGCTGGCGGCCTGGTTAAGTCCCCGTTCGAAGAAGCCAAAGCCGTAGGGATGGTCGTCGGCCACCAGGCCCCGGGCCTGGCCCTCGGTCAGCACCGGCACCTTCAGGGTTTCCGCAAAATCCATCAGCGCCTGCCCGTCCTGGGTGTAACCGGCAGCCTCGCCAGCTATGACGAAGGGACGCTGGGCCTGGCGCAGCAGGGCAATGGCCTGCTCAATCTGCGCCTGGGGCGCCAGGATGGCCTCGCTGGCCCGGTATTCGTCGGGGTTGAAGAATACTACTTCGTTCTCGTCCAGTTCCTGTTCCTGGACGTCGGTGGGAATGGTCAGGTGCACCGGCCCACGCCGTCCGCTGAAGGCCAGCCTGACCGCCCGGGCAATGGTGTCGGGAATGCGGCGGGCGTCGTAAATCATCAGCGATTCCTTGGTCGTGGCGGCCGCCATGCCCACCTGGTCAATCTCCTGCATGGCGCCCCGACCCAGTTCCGACAGGTCGGCGGAACCGGCGATGGACAAGAGGGGACTCTCGCTGTGCATGGCGTTGGTCAGGCCGGGGATGGCATTGGCAAAACCGGGAGTGGTGTACATGCAGACGCCCAACTGGCCGGTAATGCGGCCGTACGCGTCGGCCATGTGTACCGCCGCCTGCTCGTGGCGGGTGTCAATAAAGCGGAAATCGTCGTCGGACATTACGTCCAGCACCGGCAGCACGTGGTCGCCCGCCAGGGTAAAGATGTTGTAGACGCCCTCCAGCTTCAGGGCCTTGGCAATCAGGTGACTTCCGGTAACTCGGGCCATGTTTCCTCCAAAGTTAATGCTCGGTTTTTGAGAGATTTGGGAAGAGGGTACCAGACGGCCGCCTAATCGGGCAAAGGCTGTCCAGGTAGCTTGATTATGGTGTGGCGCTGTTGGAGCGTCAAGGTTGGGGAGTGGTCTGCTGGGTTGGTTTTTTCCTTGCTTCACCATATTGTGCTCATTACAATCACTTATATTCGTAGTGGACTATACCAAGGAAATCTAACCGACTTGCTCATCCAGCCTGTGCAGTCGAGAATAGAAGGAAAGGATTAAAGTCGATAAAGTGCTGATGAGGGTAAACCTGAAATTTGGGAAGCTTTCCATTTGTTGGTAGAAGATTATGAGGGTCGCCGAATTCGGCTACCAGACGAGCGTTGGCAACATATCTGCAGTGGTCACCCCGAAATGACGACAATGTTGCCTGACCTTCAAGAAACTCTCTCGCAACCGGACCTGCTCATAATTCCTGGTGATGAAGCTGAGACTGAGAAGCGCTATTACAAATGGTGTGCAAACACCATAGTGGGCGACAAGTGGATGCGGGTCGCGGTAAAGTGTCTTACGAATGATGCATTTGTCCTTACTGCATTCCTGACTAATCGCGTAGTGTAAGGCGTCAACTTATGAATGAAGAACAGCGGAAGATAAACATCTGGCTCGATGAAGAGGGAAACTCGCTGACCGTTACTTGGGGATTCCAGTCCGGCTATTATTCGGACACCAATGATGACAGGGTCATGGTGCGGTTGGATATGCAGGGAAATGTTCAGGGGTTTCATATCGACAATCTGAATAGCATAAAGAATAAAGTGATCGAGGCTGAGCATTCAGCAAAATGGTGGGATCAGCTAGGAAAAGACAACAGGGGCAGCCGCCCACGCTGTGCCCTGCTGGTGGACGACAGCAAGGAAGAGGTTGCCAGGCGTTTGACCCAATTGGTGGCTGTTCCCAGTGTAGAGGTACTTCCTAGCGATATATGGATTCCTAATGGCAAGCCGCTAAAGCTCCCAGATGGCAAATGGGACAGATCGCCGGCCAACGAAGCTCAACTTCATACGGCGGACTCTCTCCTGCCCAGCGACATAAAGGTTCAACTCAAAGATTGGTGGTTGGCTGTAGGCAGGAATCCCAGGACACCAAATTGGGACATCGCCAGTACCTGCTCAATAGATGGAGAACAGGGACTGCTATTGGTAGAAGCGAAAGCCCACGCCGCCGAGCTAGCACTAGCTTCTGACAGATGCGGCAGTAGCAATGACGAGAATCGAGAACGAATACGTCAAGCCATTTCCCAGGCTGCTGAGGGTCTGCATATAGCGACCGAGGGCCCCTGGAATCTCTCCCGCGACCATCATTACCAATTGTCCAACCGGTTTGCATGGGCTTGGAAACTGGCATCTTTAGGTGTGCCCGTTGTTCTGATGTACCTAGGGTTTCTCAACGCCCGGGACATGGCTGGAAAAGAGTTGTTCAAGTCTCCTGCAGATTGGGAAAATTGCGTGAGAGAGTATGGCAACGGCGTCGTTGACAATTGCTGCTGGGGGCAGAGGTTGGATATTGGCGGCACGCCCATGCTCCCGCTGATTCGCGCCTTTGAACAGCCTTTTTATCCCTGACTTCGCTGGGACTGAGGGGGTATATCGCGAATAGTGTGCTTGTTACCTGCAATGGCCCCGGTTACAATTGCCCCAATTCTCCCAGAAGACAAAACCGGGGGTGTAGTATGAAATTTGGCCTCGCCTACGAAATGCAGCGGCCCACCCTGGACGACCACGCGGTCATAGAAGAAACTATTGAACAGTGTGTCCTGGCGGACGAGATGGGCTTCGATTACGTCTGGTTCGTGGAGCACCACTTTCTGACCACCTTTTCCTCCTCGCCCTGCCCAGAGGTCATTTTCGGCGCCCTCAGCCGCCTGACCAAGAATATCCGGCTGGGCTTCGGCGTGGTCATCCTGCCCTACCACCATCCAGTACGCGTGGCCGAGCGGGTGGCCATGGTGGACCACCTGTCCCACGGGCGAGTTGACTTCGGCACCGGCCGTTCCGCCCCCTACGAGCAGATGGGCATGGGTATTGACCCACGGGACTCCCGAGACATGTGGGAGGAATCCCTGTCCATGGTCCCCAAGATATGGGAGTCGGACCATTTTGAGTGGGATGGCCGTTTCTGGAACGTGCCGCCCCGCCAGGTGCTGCCCAAGCCCTACCAGAAGCCCCACCCGCCCATCTGGGTCGCGGCCCTGCAGCCCACCACCTACCAGTTGGCCGCCCAGAAAGGCATCGGCGTCATGGCCCTGGGGGTCAGCGCCCCATCGGTGCTGGAACCCCACATCCAGGACTACCGGACCACCATCAAGGAAGCCGACCCGGTGGGTGGCTTCGTCAACAACCAGTGGCTCAGTTCCATTTTCGGCTACTGCGGCGAGGACAACCACGAGGCCCGGGACCTGTGCGCCAACTCCCTCAAGACCTTCTTCGGCCCGGGCCGTCCCTACGTTCAGGACCAGAAGGACATTTACTCCCGGCTGCTGGAACAATGGGGCGGGATTCCCGAGCACCTGGTCCACAACTTCTCCCGCTACATTGACGTCAAAGAGGTGACCGACGAGGGAGCGGCCACCCAGTTCGACCTGTCCGGCGGCAGTGCCCTGGCCCAGAAAATCTGGGAGGAGATGGACTCGGATACCCTGGCCGAGCGGGGTGTCATCGTGGCCGGCGATCCGGAAAGCTGCATCAACGCAGTCAAGCTCCACGAGGCCACCGGCGTCGACCAGGTTCAGTTCCTCATGGCCACCGAGACCATCGGCCACGAACAGGTCATGAAGTCCATCGAACTGTTCGGCAAGCACGTAATCCCGGCGTTTAAGTAATGGGCGTCTGAAGGCCAGCCCGCCAGGCTGGCCGGAAATGAGAGGGGCCACGGAGGTCTGCAGACTGGTACTGCAGACCTCCGTGGCCCCTGATCTTGGCGGTAAAGGAAGTTAGCGGCTTATTCCCGCATCGTCTTCAAGAAATCATCGCCCCCGGCCCGGATCATGTCCTGGGCCCCGATGGACATCAACTGCACTCCCCGACTGGCAAAGTGCTGGAACCGCGGGACGTTGTTCAGGGACATTCCCGCCCCGGCCACACCGATGGCCTTGCCCTCGGCCTTGGTGCCCTCAATCACCTTGTCGATGGCTGCATCCAGTTCCGCCGGGCTGGCCATACCCATGGTCTGGGTCAGGTCGCTGCTGCCCACCAGCAGGGCGTCAACGCCGGGCACCGACGCAATCTCCCGCACGTTCTCCACCGCCTCCGGCGTCTCAATCATCACTATCACCAGCACCTCCCTATTGGCAGAGGCGTAATACTCCGGCGTGGACAATCCCGCGCCGTAGCGGTTGGTGCGTCCACCGGTGGCGCTGCTGCGGTCGCCGTCGGGGTAATGGTGCGATGCCCGGGCCACGCCCTCCGCTTCCTCCCGTGTGGAGATGTGCGGCACTATCAACCCCTGCACTCCCCGGTCCAGGAACCGCAGGATGGTGGACGGGTAGGCGTTGGGTATGCGGGCGATGGGTGTCAGGTCGTATAGCTCCGCCGCCCGAACCATATTCTCGGTCTCTGAATCGTTGGAAGAACCGTGCTCGCAGTCTATCCATACCCAGTCAAAGCCCATCACGCCGTAAAGTTCCACCAGGCCCGGGGCATAGAAGTTAATGCTGGCGCCCAGGGCCACCTCGCCTTCGTTAATTTTGGCCTTGGTCAAGTTGGTTCGGACCATGTCGTCTCCTGTTCAGGGGAAAAGATTGGGGGCCACCGGTTGCACTAATCGCCCGCCAGCAGCGCCTTTAGAGGAATTGGTTAGTGGAGAGGGCTGGACAAAACCTGTAAGCCGGGTTCTGTATCCCGCCGGCCTGTCGCCGGTGGGACGGTGACCATCTATCTAGCCCCCCGCAACATGCCCCGGAGGACAACCGCGGGTCGGCGCGCCAATGGAACGCCGGACGACGTTACCGTCGGGGTCAAGCAGCCAACCCGGGGACGAGCCGGACACTCATAGTCCCCCTATTCGGCCTTGCTCCAGGTGGGGTTTGACCGTCGCTGTGTCACCACAGGCGACCGGACGCTCTTACCGTCCGATTTCAACCTTACCGCCGGTATTACGGCTGCCACTCAGATGAATGACCGCCGGATACTTCAGCCGGCGGCGGTATGTTTCTGTGCCACTTTCCGTCCCCCAAGGCAGCGGTTAAACCGCCCCGGAAGCCTGGGCGTTACCCAGCACCCTGTCCGGAGGAGCCCGGACTTTCCTCCCCGGCGGAGTATCCCCCACCGCGGCGGTCACCCGGTCTTGCCTGGCCTCTCCAAATTCAATCTAGCATACGCCCATAGGGGGGTCAAGGAACGCGCAACGGGGGGTAAGGTTTCCTTTCAGGTGGTATGGACAATCGGAACGGTAGGGGCAGGCCTATGTGTCTGCCCTGGTCTCAGAAGTGAAACCACCTGAATTGGAACGCCACTGCAACCGGGATACCACGCGAAGACTGTCTCCGGCGCACCCGCCCCGACGCCCTGTTACAGAAAAAACTACCCCCCTGACCAAGAGTCAGGGGGATATGATCTCTTCCGTCCCAATGGGCATTGCCGACCGCCATACAACCGGATGCTGCCGGCATTCCCTATCCCGGCAGAAGTATTCGACCGCAGTTATTGCAGAGAACCACCTGCCGGCCATTCCGTACCCGCTGCAACTGCTGGGTTGGCAGGGACATCCGGCACGCCTGGCACAGGCCCCGCACTACCTTTGCGACGGCCTGTCCGCCCTTGTTGCGACGCAAACCCTCATAGCGGTTAAGCTCCAGCGAGTCCACATCCGATGCCAGGCTCGTCCGGTCCTTCTTGAGGGCTTCCTGCCGGTCGGTAAGTCCCTCCAGTCGTTCCCACAACTGGGCCTGGCGGACTTCCCACGCCGACTGGGTGTCCGAAAGTTGCTGCTCTTGTGCCGCTATCTGCGACCGGGCGTCTTCCGCCTGCAGGGAAAGCTCCAGCAAGCGAACGTCCATCTGCTCCAGGGTATGCCGGACGTTGTTCGCTTCCAGTTGCAGCGCCTCCAGGTCCCGTGGATTGTCCAGATCGCCGCCGTAAAGCTGGGTTTCCAGGTGCGACGACCTCTCCCGCTGACTTTCTGTTTCCAGCTGCAATTGCCGGTGCGTAGTCTGAATTTCCTGAAGCCTGGTCCTGGCCTCTTCCAGGGATTCTTCGATCTTGTCCAGGGACAGTCTCCCCTCCAACTCCCGTTCCACCTCAGCTATCTGGCCATTAACGCCATCCAGGTCCAGATCGACTTCCTGAAGACAATACAGTTGCTTGAGAGTGGTCATTCGGGCTCGCCCCTATACCTATATGACAAAATACGGCCTCGTTGGTTCAACGGGCCTTTTTGATTCTATTGAGAGGCAGCAGTGTTGTCAATGACAACTATAACTAGAATAAATGAGCTGACAGTTTATTTTGCAGCTAAATAACTTGGGCCTTGCCAATGGCGTTCCCCCGGCCGGCGTCAAATCCCTCGGCCAAGCGGGAGGTCAATCGGGAAAAAGATTACATAAGCCTCCTGAATCGCTGCAATGCCATTTCACAACCCGGTGTGCAACTTCGGCCCTGTTCAGGTACAATTCCTTAATAACAATCCGCAAATTTATCGCAAGCGGCAATAGATTGTCGGGTGCCTCCTGAAGGCCGGCGCAGACTTCCCGGCTAATCACTTCCATTAAGCATCGCTTGCATTATTCGTGCTCCCGGCCGCGGGGCGCTTCCTCAAGGTGGTGGCATTATATGGTTACTTTGCTTCGTAAAATAATCGGTGACCCCGGCGAGAAGGCCATCGACAAGCTCGGACAAACCCTGGTGCCCGAGATAAACGCCCTGGAAGCAGGGATGCAGGCCCGTTCCGACGAGGAACTCTACAGCCTTACCCAGGAATTCCGTCATCGCCTGGACCGGGGCGAAGACCTGGACGACCTTCTTCACGAGGCCTTCGCCGCCGTGCGAGAGGTGGCCCGGCGCAATCTGGGCCAGCGCCACTACGATGTTCAGCTCATTGGCGGCATTGTTCTTCACCGTGGCCAGATTGCCGAAATGAAAACCGGTGAGGGGAAGACCCTGGTCGCCACCCTGCCCGTGTACCTGAATGCCCTCACTGGCCGGGGCGTCCACGTGGTAACGGTCAACGACTACCTCGCCCGCCGTGACCCTGTCTGGATGGGCCCCATCTACCATAATCTGGGCCTGACCGTGGGCTGCCTGCAGCATGATACGGCTTTCGTTTATGACCCCACCGTCGAGAAGGGTCCCAATGGGATGAAGTTCCTGCGCCAGGTATCCCGTCAGGAAGCCTATCTCGCCGACGTGCTCTACGGAACCAACAATGAGTTCGGGTTCGACTACCTTCGCGACAACATGGCCCTGGAACCGGAAAACCGGGTTCAGCGGGATCGGCACTTTGCCATCGTTGACGAGGTGGACAACATTCTCATCGACGAGGCCCGCACGCCCCTGATAATCAGCGGCCCGGCCGAGGAACCCGTACAGCACTACTACACTTTCGCCAAGCTAGTGCCCCGCCTGGAAGCGGAGTCCGACTACGGCATAGACGAGCGCACCCAGGCTATCTCCCTCACCCAGGAGGGCATCGAAAAGATGGAGCAGTGGACCCGGGTCGACAATCTATATGACCCGGAGAATTACCACCTGGTCCACTACATCGAAAACGCCCTTACCGCCCACGTCCAGAAGGTCAGGGACAAGGACTATGTAATCAGGGATGGCGAGGTGGTCATTGTCGACGAATTCACCGGCCGCCTCCAGTTCGGCCGCCGCTGGTCCGACGGTCTGCACCAGGCGGTGGAGGCCAAGGAAAGCCTCAAAATCCAGCGCGAAAGCGTGACCTACGCCACCATTACCCTGCAGAACTACTTCCGCATGTACGACAAGCTGGCCGGTATGACCGGTACCGCCGCCACCGAGGCCGACGAGTTCTACAAGATTTACGGGCTGGAAGTGGCCGTAATCCCCACCAACGTTCCTATGGTCCGCGATGACGTGGCTGACCTGGTATTCCAGGTGGCCGAGTCCAAGTGGCATGCCGTGGTGGAGCACATCGTAGACATCCACGAAACGGGCCGTCCCATTCTCGTGGGTACCACTTCCATTGAATCTTCGGAGGCTCTTAGCGAAAGGCTCAAGCGGCGGGGTGTGCCCCACCAGGTGCTGAACGCCAAGAACCACGAGGGTGAAGCAGGCGTTGTTGCCCAGGCCGGCCGCCTGGGTGCCTTAACCGTCTCCACCAATATGGCCGGCCGCGGTACCGACATCGTTCTCGGTGGCGCCAACACCGACGACCCCGGCTGGGCCGAGGAACACGCCAGGGTAATTGAACTGGGCGGCCTGCACGTCATCGGTACTGAGCACCACGACGCCCGCCGCATCGACAACCAGCTTCGGGGCCGTTCCGGCCGCCAGGGCGACCCGGGCAGTTCCCAGTTCTACGTGGCCCTGGAAGACGAACTGATGCAGCGCTTCGGCGGCGATCGCATCAAGTCCGTTATGAGCTGGACCGGTATGGACGATGAAACCCCCATTGAGAACAAGTTGATCACCAAGTCCATTTCCAGCGCCCAGGTTAAGGTGGAGGGCTACCACTTCGACATCCGCAAGCACCTGCTGAACTTCGACGACGTGCTGAACACCCAGCGCGAGATCATCTATACCGACCGGGAACGCATCCTCAACGGCGACAACCTGAAGGAAAAAATCCTGGAAATGCTCCGGCAGGAGTTTTCCGACCTGGTCCGCAAGCACCTGCCCGACCGCCACCAGGACAACTGGGACGCCACCGGACTTATTTCCGAACTCACTCTGATCTGTCCTTTGCCGCCCGAAATGCGGGATGAGGACCGGCTATACGCCCACAAGCTGGAAGATGTTGGCCTTATCCTTTCCGAGCACGCTGAAACCGTCTATGACGCCCGGGAGGCGGAACTGGGGTCTGATCAGATGCGTGTCCTGGAGCGATTACTCTTACTCCGGGCCATTGACCTCCACTGGGTCAACCACCTGACCACCATGGAAAACCTGCGTACCGGCATTGGCCTCCACGCCTACGGCCAGCGCGATCCCCTGGTGATGTATCGCACCGAGGGCCACAAGACCTTCCAGGAATTGCTCCATCGGATGCAGCAGGACGTGGTCCGGTCCCTGTTCCACGTCGTCGTCAACCAGCGTCCGGCCAGCGCCCCGGTCCGGCGTCCGGCCGACACCGCCCCGGCCAGTCCCATGCAGAAGGTGGTGGGCAACAGTCGCCAGGCCGTTGCCGGAGGGGCCAAGATCGGCCGCAACTCCAGGTGCCCCTGCAACAGCGGCAAGAAATACAAGCGCTGCTGCGGCGCCGCCGCTTAACCGCCGGGCCGCCGCCGCTGCACCGTCGGTTGGGTAAGGATCGCAGGCCAGGATGAGGGGAACGGAATGAAAACCGGGCTAAGGATTGTCCTGCATGTGGTACTGGCGCTGTTGGCCGTGGTGATTTTCTACGTTGGACTGGGAGTTGGTCTAACGCTCAATCCCACCATCGGCACCATTCTCTGGTTCGCATCCGGGGCGCTGTTCGTCGGCAACCTGTTGTGGCTGATCCTGTTCCTGAACAAGCGGCGGGAGGCGGCCCAGGGGTAAAGGGCGCCTGCTTCCGGGAACAAATGAACAAGCCCATTCCCCTTTAGTTGGAAACTGGCGGTGGGGTTAAATAGCCTCACTGTACAGCTGTCCTTCCATTCCCTGACTCGCATAAACGCCCTTCAGAAACCCCCTCGTTTCCACCCTCCCGCTGTCCCAAAGCCGTCCAAACCGGACGCCACCCCATGACGTCCGCCCCTTGATTCCCTCGATAACACTTCCCTACCATAATTTCGGTGCCCCCTTGCAGTCCCATCGTGTGCTGGAGTGGGCAAATCTCGAGGCAGTAATTCAGCCGTTGGGGCCCCAGTCGATGATCCAAAACCGCCCCAAACGGCCCATTCTGACCTACCCCGTGTCCCATCTTCTATCTGGCAAACGGACCACTGGTGATCGAAGTAGTGCCGCCAAATTCCGGCAGGCAAATACGGATTGCTGGAAAACGGGACAAAATGGGCCAAAATGGCACGGAAATAAAAAAACTTGCCGGAGTATCACGGGAATAGAAGCAAAATTGCCTTGCTAAACAACCCAATTGCCAAGCCCCGGTAGCGGTGGCACAATAGCCTATATGAGTGCTCACACTCCCCTGGCCGTCGGCGTAAGCCGATTCATCCCCTCCTCCATGCGCTATGGCCAGTTCCGCTACTACTGGCTGGCCCTGCTGACCGGAGTAATCGGCCACCAGATGCTCTTCCAGTTCACCCTGGGCTGGCTGATGTTCCAGTTGACGGGCGACGAGGGCTACCTGGCCTACCTGGGCCTGGCGATAGCCCTGCCCGCCCTGGCTCTGAACCTGGTGGGCGGCGTTCTGGCGGACCGCCTGGAGCCCAAGGTGCTGGTGGCTACTGCCCAGAGCGCCTCGGCCACGGTGGTGGTGGGCCTGGCGGTACTGGTCCTCATGGAACGGGTGGAACCCTGGCACATCCTGGTCGCCGCCTTCATCGCCGGGGTCGGTCAGGCTTTCGACCAGCCCAGCCGCGCCAGCATCTTCCCCCGTCTGGTGGACCGCGAGCACATAGTCAACGCCGTCGCCATGGAGTCTGTGGTCTGGAATGGGGTCAGGGTGCTGGCTCCGGCCCTGGCTGGAATGGTCATCGCCCGCCTGAGCATCGAAACCTCCATGCTCATCAGCGCCGCCTCCTTCTACGTCCTGGCCGCAGTGATGTCGGTACTGCGCCTGCGGGAACGGCCCCCGGCCCGGGGCGGCGTGGCGCAGCAGATTGGGGAGGCCTTCCGCTACATTGGCCGCAACCCCATCTTCCTCTATGTAATGCTGATGACCTTCTGCAACAGCCTGTTTGGCATCTCCTATATCCTGTTGATGCCCTCTCTGGCGGAGAAATGGCTGATGGTGGGGGCAGAGCGGGTCGGCTGGCTGCTGGGCGCCGCCGGAGCCGGGGCCATAATCGGCAACTGGATCATCGGCAGCATTCCCTCCTACAGTCCTCGTGGCCTCATCATTCTGTTCGGGGCCATGCTGTACGGCATCTTCCTCATATTGTTCTCCGTAACGGCCTGGCTCGGCCACTACTGGATATCCATGGGCATCCTCTTCGTGGCCGGCATAAACTTTTCCCTGTACCTGGTGGGCGGCCTCAGCACCCTTCAGGAACTGGTTCCGGACAATATCCGCGGGCGGGTCATGGGCCTGTACGGGGCCACCTGGAGCCTGGGGCCCCTGGGCATGGCGCAGGCCGGGTTTGTCGCCCGCTACCTGGGCGCGCCGGTAGCGGTGGGCATTGGCGCCGTCGTAGTTCTCCTGGTGGCCGTGCTGATCTTTGTCTTCCGGTCCGACCTGCGGAACTTCCGCGGCCGCCAGCCCGAACCCGTGGCGGAAGGCGTGGGTGCATAAATCTAAACAAGGATCTACGGAACAAGGACCTACGGGATGTTCAGGATAAGACCGGCAGGAATCCACGGGGCTTACCCCGCATTTATAATTCCCAATTGGTAATCGAGGAGGCAGTCATGGCCAGCAACTTCAATCCCCTTACGCCCCAGGAACGGTACATCATCGAGTTCAAGGGAACGGAAAGGCCCTTCTCGGGCGAGTACGACGACTTCTATGAGGAGGGCACCTATATCTGCCGGAAGTGCAATGCCGAACTATACCGCTCGGACGACAAGTTCGACGCCCATTGCGGCTGGCCCGCCTTCGACGCCGAAATCCCCGATGCAGTGAAGGCGCTGGCAGACCCGGACGGCTTCCGGACGGAAATCGAATGCGCCAGTTGTGGCGGCCACCTGGGCCACGTCTTCTTCGGCGAGGGGTTCACCCCCACCGGCGCGCGCCACTGCGTCAACTCCCTGTCCATGCGCTTCGTGCCATCGGAGGAAAAGGAGGACTAGGGAATCTGACGCTTCGCTCCCATTCCGTCAGCCAATTTCCCTTGTTGCCGCCGGCGCCAGCGTGGTATCCTTATCTGGCAGCGAAAGAGCGTGTCCCCGTAGCTCAACGGATAGAGTGCTGGCCTCCGGAGCCAGAGATGAGAGTTCGACCCTCTCCGGGGATACCACCTCCCTTTCGGCTCCTCACTTGCCATCCGGCAACCACTTCTTCACCCATTGAACGGGGCGTGGCCCAGCGGCAGGGCGCCTGGTTTGGGACCAGGAGGTCGGCAGTTCGAATCTGCCCGCCCCGACCATCCCTGTTGTGCGGTTGCGCGGTCCGTAACGGCCCAGCCCTGCCATCCCGGGTCGAAGGCGGCAATAGACTTTGCACGCCCTTTCCAATAGACTACTCCCCAACAATCCACATCCCCGGAGGTTCGCGCCATGCCCGTCTTTACGCCTGACTACCTGCACAAGGTCGCCTACCACGTCTACGTTGCCAAGGGCACACCTGAAGAAGAAGCGGAGATCGTCGCCACCCACCAGGTCAAGTCCAACCTGGTGGGCCACGACTCCCACGGCATCATTCAGCTGCTGGAGTACTGCAGCCGCATCGACCGGGGCCACATCGTCCCGGGCGCGCCCTTTGAGGTGGAGCGGGAAACCCCCAACACCGCCGTCATCAACGGCAACTGGGGCTTCGGCTTCGTCCAGACGGAGAAGGCCATGCGCATGGCCATCGACAAGGCCAGGGACCACGGCGTGGCCGCCATGACCATCCACCACCAGAGCCACGTTGGGCGGGTGGGCGACTACCCCACCATGGCCCTGAACGAAGGGATGATTGGCCTGGTTACCGCCGACTCGGGCGCGGGGCCCAAGAACGCCGCCCCCTTTGGCGGGCGGGCCCGCCGCCTGGGCACCAACCCCATCTGCATCGGCGTCCCCAGCGACCTGCCCGGGCCGGTGCTGCTGGACATGGCCACCAGTGCGGTGGCCATGGGCAAGATCAACCTGCAGCGCAGCCGGGGCGAGTCGGTGCCCCTGGGCTGGATTGTGGACAAGGACGGCAAGCCCACCACTGACCCCAACGACTACTTCGCCGGCGGAGCCATCCTGCCGGTGGGGGCCGACCAGGGACACAAGGGCTACGGCCTGTCCTTCATGGTGGAGATGTTCTCCGGCCTGCTGACGGGACTGGGCTTCGGCATCGACCCGCAGGCCCGCCACAACGACGGCGTCTTCATATCGGTGTACAACGTGGAGCACTTCCGCCCGCTGGATGACTTCAAGCGTGAGATGCGAGAGTTCGTCGAGTTCATCAAGACGTCACCCCCCGCCGAAGGCTTCACCGAAGTCCTGTACCCCGGCGAGATCGAATACAACACTGAGATGAAGCGCCGGGAGGAAGGCATCTACGTGGAGGACCAGACCTGGGAGGGGATAGTAGCCCTGATGGCGGAGGTAGGCGTAACCGAAACGGTTGGAAGCCCGTAGAGACAGAAACTAGAGGGCCGCCCTTCCCGTCTAGACGGGAAGGGCGGCCCTTTTTTGTTTCCTCAGGGGCGCGGTAATTCAGGGTTACGCTTCACCCCCATCCCGACCTTCCCCCATTAAGAGAGAAGGTGGCTGAAATAGTCACTTAGCGGGTGGTTCTTCCGCCGCTGTTGCCGAGGAAGCGCCGGTCGGAGATGCTTCCGCCACCGCCCCGGTTGCCACCCTGGCCGCCGCCACGGGGACCACCGCCGCCGCCGCCGCCGCGATTGCCGCCGGGCCCGCCGCCGCGGGGTCCGCCCTGGCCACCGCCGCGCGGTCCGCCACCACCACCGCCACGGTTGCCGTAGCCGCCACCGCCACCACGGGGACGATCACCCCGGTCCTGGGGCGGGCGGGCAGGCCGCGGGGGCCTGGGGCCGCCTTCTTCATCGCCAAACAAGGCGCGGCGGGACACGTTGACCCGGCCCATGGAGTCAATCTCCTGGACCATTACGGTGATTTCCTGGCCCACCTTGAGCTCTTCTTCCATGTCGCCCAGGTCCTCGTTGCGGACCAGGCCATCTTTGCCAGGGATCAGTTCCACAAAGGCGCCGAAGCTGGCCAGGCGGTTGACCTTGCCGGTCAGGATATCGCCAACCACCAGTTCACGAGTCAGGCCCTCAATCCTGCTGCGGGCCAGTTCGATGGAGGTCTGGTCGGAAGAGCTGAGGGTTACGCCGCCGTCGTCAGCCACGTCAATGGACGCACCGGTCTCCTCGATGATGCCGCGGATGACCCGGCCGCCTGGGCCGATGACCGCGCCGATCTTCTCCACCGGTATCTGGATGCGGATGGTCTTGGGGGCGTAGGGGCTCATCTCGGTGCGGCCCTCTTCGATGGCCTCGGACATCTTGTTGAGGATGTGGAGGCGGCCCAGGCGGGCCTGCTCCAGCGCCTGCCGAAGAATCTCCTCGTCCAGTCCCTTCAGCTTAATGTCCATCTGCAGGGCGTTGATGCCGGCCGCAGTGCCAGCCACCTTGAAGTCCATGTCGCCCAGGAAGTCTTCAATGCCCTGGATGTCGCTAAGGACGGCATGGCGGCCGTCGTTGTCGGTTACCAGGCCCATTGCGATCCCGGCCACCGGGGCCTTCATCGGCACACCGGCGTCCATCAGGGCCATACTGGTGCCGCAGACGCTGCCCATGGAGGTGCTGCCGTTGGAACTGAGCACCTCTGACACCACGCGAATGGTGTAGGGGAATTCGTTCTCAGGGGGCAGAGCGGAAAGGATGGCCCGTTCCGCCAGGGCGCCGTGACCGATCTCCCGCCTACCCGGGGAACCCACCCGACGGGCCTCGCCCACCGAGTAGGGCGGGAAGTTGTAATGGTGCATGAACTGCTTGGTATCGTCGGGGGACAGGGTGTCCAGGTTCTGTTTCATGCTCAGGGGGCCCAGGGTAGCCGCGGAGAGCACCTGGGTCTGGCCCCGGGTGAAGAGACCCGAGCCGTGGGTGCGTGGCAGGACGCCCACCTCGCAGTTGATGGGGCGGATCTCCGACAGGCTGCGGCCGTCGGGGCGCACGCCCAGGTCGAGGATGCGTCGCCGAACCTCGCCCTTGACCACGTTCTTGAAGCCCTCGGCTACCTTGTTGCGGCCGAATTCCTCTACCAGTTGCTCGGACACTTCTTCTTCAATCCGGTCCAGGCCCTCGTCCCGTTCCGCCTTGAAGGAGTTCTGCTCCAGGATCTCGGTGACGCGGCCGTTGACGATGGCCTTGATCTGGGCGTCCAGTTTTTCCTCTTCTTCGGAGTGTTCTTCTACCTCGAACTTGGGCTTGCCGACCTTGGACACCAGTTCGTCGATCAGGTCGATGGTGATCAGGTTGGCCTGGAAAGCCTTCTGGATGCCCTCCAGGATCACCTCTTCGGAGACCTCGTAGGAACCGGCCTCCACCATCATGATGGCATCGCGGGTGCTGGCCACCACCATGTTAAGCTGCCCGTCGGCAATCTCGGCGTAGGTGGGATTGACGATGAAGCCGCCGTCGTTGTAGGAGACGCGGCAGGCGCCAATGGGGCCGGCGAAGGGCAGGTGGGAGATGGACAGGGCCGTCGAGGCGCCGATCATGCCCAGGATTTCCGGGGGATTCTTCTGGTCGGCGGAAAGGACGGTGAGGATTACCTGGATTTCGTTATGGAGTCCCTTGGGGAACAGGGGGCGGATGGAACGGTCGGTGAGGCGGGCGGAGAGGATAGCATCCTGGCCGGGGCGGCCTTCCCGTCTGAAAAAGCTGCCCGGAATCTTGCCCGCGGAATATAACCGCTCTTCAAACTCCACTGTCAGGGGTAAAAAGTCGATGTCGGCTCTGGGCTTGTCAGCCATTACGGCGGTGGCCAGGACCACCGTGTCGCCGTAGGTCAGGACGGCGGAACCGTGGGCCTGGAAAGCCAGCTTGCCCGACTCGATTACCAGCTTTTCGTTGCCGATAACGCGTTCTACTACAGTAGCTTCAGGCATAGGAAATTTACACAACCTCGCACATTAAAAACTAATGGAGAGGAGATAAACGCGAAGCAAGCACGTTTTGCAAACGAGCGGCCTTTACCGGGGTAACGATGTGGCGTGGCAGGTCGGCCCTGGAACGGAAGGGGACGTGGTAAGCCTAGCGGCGTAGTCCCAGCCTGCTGATCAGGGTCTGGTAACGGTTAACGTCTTCGTTACTGAGGTAATTTAGAAGCCTGCGACGTTTGGACACCATAGTGACCAGGCCACGGCGGGAGTGGAAATCCTTCCTGTGGGTGCGGAGGTGGTCGGTTACCTGCCGAATCCTTTCGGTCAGTATGGCGACCTGTAGCTCAGTGGACCCGGTATCATTGTTGTGGGTCCGGTATTCCCGCGTTATTCGTTCCCGTACGTCAGCATCCAGCATTACTAATGCAAAACCTTCTATCTCATCTTCTCTAACATCGTCGGGAATTATAGCACGGGAGCGGTTGGCGTGCAACGATGCCCTTTTCCTGGTTAACGTTCCGTCCCGCCCCTGGGGGTTGTGGGCGAGACAGGGCAGCCACAAGAGTTGCCCCTGCGCGGTCGTCGAAGCAAACCACCTGGAATGGAACGCCTCCCCTTTCCACTACCAGCGAGATAAATTGGAGCCGCCGGAAATCGCATGAAACGAACGATTTCCGGCGGCTCATTAGCGGCAACTGCTGCGGGGTTGCAAAGCTATTTCGTTACAAAGTCAAACTGCTCGAATTGCCCGTGGACTATGGGATCAGGGTCTATGCCCAGCCAGCGGTCGAGGATTGTGGCGTAGGTGGAACGAAAGTCGGTGGTGTAGGCCAGGTCTCCCTCCGACAGGTCAGCCTCGCGCAGGGACGGGTACTGGCCGTACTGGCCGCCCTGTACGGAGCCGCCCAGGACAAAAGCGACTCCTCCAGAACCGTGATCACAGCCTGTGCCATTGTCGTGAACCCGACGCCCGAATTCAGACCATACCAGGATCAGTGTATCCTGCCAAAGCCCCTGTTCCTTCAGGTCATCGGTGAAGTCGGCGATGGCGCCGGAACCATCCTGCCAGAGTTTGGCGTGCGACTGAAGCTCGTTGCTGTGGGTATCGAAGTTACCGTGCTGCGCGTACAGGATACGAGTCCCCAAACCGGCGCTCATCACCTGGGCCGCGCCTTTAAGGCTGGTTGCGATGGGAGTATCACCGTATTCGACACTTGAAGTGTAACGGCCTGGCGCGGTTCGGAGTTTGTCGGCCCCCATCAGGGCCTGGGCGCCGTTCTCGCTCAGCGCCTGGGCGACTATGTCTCTGCCGCCGTCCGGACCGTACATTCGGCCAAGGGCATCCAGAGCATGTAGCCGGACGTTTTCGTCTTCTATGTCAGGCAGCAGCCCGTAGGTATCCAGGTTGCCCACCGAGGCTACCGGCACACCTTTACAGACAAAAGCCCTGGGCAGTCCCCGCCCAAAGTTGACCCCCGTTAGCACGTTTTCGCCCCTGGGATCAAGTTCGCGGATGGCCGCGCCCAGCCAGCCCTGGCTGCCGATGGTTTCCGGCTCGGCGGTGTACCAGATGTCCCGGGACCGGAAATGCGAACGGTTAGGTTTCGGGTAGCCTATACCCTTGATGACTGCTACCTCTCCCCGGTCCCATAGCGTCTTCAGTTCCTTCATGCTGGGGTTAAAGCCCAGGTTTTCGTCAATGGCCAGGACATCCTGCTGCGGTATTCCTATGCCGGGGCGGTTGTCATAATAGAGGCCATTGCCATATGGGACCACGGTGTTCAATCCGTCGTTGCCCCCTACCAGTTCAATGACTACCAGGTTTCGTTCTCGGTTAGTCGATACCATGGTTGCGCTCCTTTATGTGTGGTGACCCGGCTCGGTTTCCTGAAGGCGCAAGTCTGCTAGCCCCTGCGGTAAACCTGAATGCGGTGGCGGTTGGTCTCGGTTACGTAAAGGTATCCCCGGCTGTCCAACCTTATGGATGAGGGGCACCAGAAGTACTTCTCTATGTGCGATGACTCCTCGTGGGGATCATCAATCGCAAAGTCTATATCCATTTCCAGGTTAGCGGTTGCGCGGGCGGCGGCCTCTTCCCGGTTAATGCTCAGGAAGTTGGCGGCCCAATCTGAAATTGTGCCTTCGCCGCGGACCTTGGTCACGAAACCGCCATTGGGGTCCAACACCTGTACCCGTTCGTTGCCCCAGTCGGCAACGTAGATGTAGCCGTCCCTGTCCACCGCCACCGATGCCGGCTTGGTAAACTGACCATCGCCGCGGCCGAACTCACCAAACTGGGCCAGAAATTCGCCCGTTGCGGAGAACTTTTTTATGCAGTCATTGCCAAAGTCGGCGACATAGATGTTGTCCTGGCCGTCCGTTGCCAGCCCCCAGGGCAGACTGACCGCGCCGGGCCCGTCGGCGCCGATCACCAAAACGAACTCACCCTCAGCAGTGAATTTCTGCACCCGGTTGTTATAGGCGTCGGCTACATAAATATTGTCCTCGCCGTCGAAGGCGATCCCAGAGGGTGTATCAAGCTCACCCTCGTCGGAACCTGCGCGGCCCCAGTGGAACAGGTAGTTGCCGGCTGGATCGAAGGCGCTAATGCGATGTAAACGCTCATCGCTGACAAAAAAGCGTCCCCGGCTGTCTACGGCTCCACATGCCGGCCAGACAAGCTGCCCGCCCCCGAAACCGTATGTGCCGAAGTTGCCATAGTATCCTCCGTCCAGGTCGCACATGGTAACGCGTATGCCCCGGACGGTCTCCTCTTTGCTGCGGTTGATGACGTAAAGACGGTCGTCTTTCCCGGCGATGGTGTCCACCGGGTAGTAGAAGCCCTTCCCTTCCATAACCGTCATCCCAACGGCCCGGTCATAAACCAGGAAGTCAGTCTTTTGTGTGGTAGTCATAGCTTTGCCTCGACATAGGGGTAGGTATTGCTTGCCCGTAAGTTCGCTTCCCTCACGCCCGCTGAAATTCCTGGGTAGCGCCTACCATCTGGAGCAGATCCGCGATGTGCTGGCGATCCGCGCCTCGGCTGCCCCTGGCCGAGAAGTCCACCAGCACACGCCTGGTGTCTTCATCAACTGAGAGGGCGCCTACTTCCTCCAGGCAGGCATCAACCAGCATATCCGGAGAGCTGGATTCCTTCATTTCCGTCGCAATGCGTTCTACCATGCTGCCAATCCCCGGTTTCGTGGCGTCGCCGATCTGCTTGCTGGCAAAGTTGATGCGCTCCACCAGAGTCCCGCTGTTGAGCCAGTCGGTCCCGGTGTGCCAACCCTCCACACTGGGCGGATTGTTGAGTATCTGACCCATGTACGAGGCCTGGCTGAAGCGTTCCAGTATCTCGTACCTGGGGCGGTCGAACTCGCCCGTTAGCCGCAGAACTCCGGCCACCAGTTCCACGGGACTCTTCACTTTGCGGTACCTGGCCTCATCTGCCTTGAAAAAGTCCGAGTTGAAGAGGACGCGCAGCATTTCGCCAATGTTGTAGTCATGGTCAAAGTATGCCTGGGTCAGAGTGTCTATTGCCTCTTGGTCGGCAGGTGGGGTGTAGGGCCACTCAGGGACGGGTGGTTCGTCGGCCACAAAGAAACTGTAAAGGTGGCGGGAGATGAACCGGGCAGTAGCCGGCTGCCTGCAGATAATGTCGATGATGTCTTCGCCGTTAAAGTTGCCCCTCTCGCCCAGGAATTCCTTCTCGCCTTCGTCGTGGTCGTCGGGATGAAACTCGTAATGCCAGGAAATTCGGCCATAGGGCCAGTCCGAGTCCCGCTGGGACCGGAGTTCCATGTATTCCCGATTTGCTATGGTCCAGCCGGTGAAGGCCCGGGCGCACTCCTTGATATCCTGCTCAGAGTAATTGCCTGCGCCCATGGAAAAGAGCTCCAGCAATTCACGTCCGTAGTTCTCGTTAATGGCGTCCTTGTGGTTGTCCTGGTTATCCAGCCAGATAATCATGGCCGGATCTCGGGACAGTTCCAGGAGGAGAGTGCGGAAACTGCCCGTGGCGTGCATTCGGAACATTCGCGTCTGGTCTGACAGCGCCTTCCCGTGGATGACCTTGTTGTATCCGGTGGCGAAGATACCGTGCCAGAACAGGGTCATCTTTTCCCGCAGTGGCGCATTGGTAGTGGCCATTCGGTAAAGCCAGTTTTCGCCCGAGGCCAGTGGGCCCATCATGCCCGAGAGTTCGGGGTGGAAGCGGCGAATAAGGTATTCGCTAAGGCGCTGCTCTTCCCTGGGGTAAAGCAGTTCCTCCACGGTGGCCTCGTAGCCAATGGACTGGTAGTTCGCCAACTCCTGGCGATTGGCCCCAAATCCGGCCCTCCGCAGCAAATGGGCAATCAGTTCGATGTTGTTATCCAGCATCAGTCCACTCCTGAGGCAATAATGCCAGTAAATTATGCGCATTCTATTTTTAGTAGGAAGAATGCGTCAACTTACGGCAGTCCCTCGATATCCTCAGCACATCTTAACACGGCCATGGGTTGCGCTGTTCTCATCGCCTGGCCTGGACGAGGCTCCAGCCATTTGGTGATTGGGGAGATGCAGGGTGATCTGGAAGCCTTGGGTCGAGGGTGGCAAGCCGCTGCACAGTACCCGCTCCACCCGGTAAGTTATGGCGACCGGGCCATTGCGCAGGCATTATTGTAGCGGCACACTCAATCTGATATAGTGAATATCCGAATTCTGGAGGGATCGCATAGTGGTCTAGTGCGGGCGCCTGCTAAGCGCTTATCCTGGGAAACCGGGATCGTGGGTTCGAATCCCACTCCCTCCGCCACTTGTTCTTCTCCTCTCCTGAATGGCCGCTCAAATTCCCCGTTTCCGCCTCCTTCGCACTCTTTTCTCCGTGTCTGCAAGGTCCCTGCCTGCGACCAGGGCAATCGCATTATGATTAGATTGTCATTCTGAACGGAGTGAAGAATCTAAAATCCATCCCACAGGCCGACTTGGGGGCCCGGAACCGGGCTGACGTGCAGGATTTCAGACCCTCCGGCAAGTTCAGGGCGACTTTACTTATGCCTTGCGGATGTCTGCCACCTGTAGTCTGAATCTAAGACGAGATTGCCCTCTGCCTGCGACCTTGAAGTCGAGGTGGGAAGACTCGACCATTTGAGACCTTGTTTTCACCACCCTTGGAAGTTGGAAGATCGAAACCTCACCGTTCTGCCGGGTGCCTGGCTTTGCGCAAGTTGCACAGCACCATAATGGTCGTGTGCGCCAGCGTTATCCCAACCTGCTATAGCTTTTTTGCCGCCTGTCGGACTGGGGTTTTCATTTATCCACTGGACAGATCAATCCACTGGACAGATCAATCCACTGGACAGATCAATCCACTGGACAGGTCACTCCACTGGACAGGTCACCGGCGCCCTGAGCGGAACTGCGGGCGCGCCAGGCCCGTCCGTCGTTGCCCCTGGGTAGATTCGGCGCCAACAGGGTGATATTCTGCCCTGAAAGCAGGGCAACCCTGCCTGGCGGGGCTTGTCCCTTAAAGCTCAAATGCTGGGACCGGAGGCAATTTATGGCTGAAGTACCTGTTCGCGTAGGGTTGATCGGAGCCGGAGGCAACGTCCGCAATCGTCACATTCCCGGCTTCCAGGGTGCGGAGGACTGCGAAATCGTGGCGGTGGCCAACCGCAGCATTGAATCCGGGCGGGCCATCGCCGACCAGTTCAACATACCCAGGGTTTACGTCAACTGGCGGGAACTGCTGGAGGACGAAGAAATCAACGCCGTCTGCATCGGCACCTGGCCCTACATGCACCGCACTATGACCCTGGCCGCGCTGGAGGCGGGGAAGCACGTCCTCACCGAGGCGCGCATGGCTTCGACAGCGGAGGAGGCGAGGGACATGCTCCAGGCTTCCCTGGCCCATCCTCACCTGGTTTGCCAGCTAACCCCCACCTCTACGAGCTATACCATCGACAATGTGTTGAAGCGCCTCATTGGGGAAGGCTTCCTGGGGGAAGTGCTGTCCGTGGATTTCACTTCCCTCCAGAACAATTTCGCCGATCCTGAGGGCCCCTTGCACTGGAGGCACGACCGGGCCATGAGCGGCCACAACACCCTGAACATCGGGGCCTCCTACGAGTCCATGATGCGCTGGCTGGGGCGGGGCAACCGGGTACTCGCTATGTCCAAAACCCACGTTCCCTACCGGATAGACGAGAGCGGCGACCGGGTGTCGGTAACCATTCCAGACCACGTGGACATCCTCTATGAACTGGCTAACGGCGCCCAGGTACATATGCAGATGAGCGCCACCAGCGGCCTGAACGGCGGCAGCCACGTTTGGATGTTCGGCACCGAGGGCACCGTCCACGTCGACCCCCAGCGCCGGGTCTGGGCGGGCAAGCGGGGAGATTCGGAACTGACCGAGGTGCCCAATCCGCCGGAAAGCCAGGCCAGGTACCGGGTGGAGGAACAGTTCACCAACGCCATCCGGGGCCTGGAAAAGGTGGATATGGTGGCCTTCGAGACTGGAGTTCACTATATGGAATGGACCGAGGCGGTGTACCGCAGCGCGATGGAGGGCAGGGCCGTATACCTGCCCCTCTAGAAAGGGAAACAACAGGCGCCCTTAAATGGGGCCGGTCTTCCCGGGGACCGGCCCCTTGACTGACAGCAGCGGTGGCGCGCGGCAGGGACTTCATCCGCCCAGTCCACAATCGGTCAGGGTTAATCCAGGCGTCAGGGTTTTCTGTTTTCTGCCAAACCCATTTGAAAAGAACTGATCCTCTACCCCCCCATTGCCAATGAAGGCACTCCGAGAGCAGTCAGCTCCATTCCCTCAAAAATAGGAACAGCTACTTTCAAATTGGGGAGCTTCCCGGGAAGGCGTCGCCGGTTTCTCAATCCCTCGGACGTCTCCAGGATGGAGAATATAGAGCGCACTGGCGCTCCCGGCCGGGAGCGATCAGTCTCCTGGTTGGCAGAGAGCGACTTTTTCGACCCCGTACTTGTCAGGGATATTTTTCCCTAAGTAATGAATCTGGGTGGAGACGTCTGCCTCTTCGATGACCATGCCCCACCGATTCCCATGGAGCGGGCTCTTAATCCAGCGCTTAACACGAAAGACGCCGACGACCACACTGGAATTTCGGGCAAGGACCAGGGATCGGTCAGCTAAATTTGGCTCGGGCATCGCCGTCCATAGTCTGCTGACCGCAGCGCAAATACCTGACGGCTGAACCTTAGAGAGATCTGAGCTTATGGACTTCTCGATGTTGATGATGATCGCAGGCTCGTGCAGGATGAGTTCTCGGGAAAGGCTTGCAATATCCACATAACCCTCCCATGGTGGTCGTTTATCCCTTTCCTTCAGCAGGTCCGTAGTACGATTACTTTGAACGCTGCGCAGGAGATCTGTTTGTATCCTTGTCCGCTTTGCCACTGGTCCCGGAAACGGAACGAAGCAGACTGATCCACCAACTATTCCCTCGGCGTAGCCCGGAAGTTGAGTATGGCCGTGGCATCGGCCCTGAGAAACGTAATGGCGCCTGAGCCGCAGGAAAAAGCTGGTCCAGGTCTGGCCCGTCAATTGGAGGGACTTTTGCTATGGGCAAGGTCCTGCCTGTATTTCCAGCACGCCCGGAATCTCCGAAAGTCCAGTCAAGTCTGAAAAACGAATGTTTGTGATCAGTGCCCTATTGCCTTCTGGGGTGTCTTCCAAGTCGTTCAGACTGGCCTGCACGCCGATGGAGTTTAGCCAATTCACCACTGAATTGGCTCTTCCTTTGTCCGGCTCGATGACGACCAGGGTTTCCATTATCAGAGTGTCCAAGATGGTTTCTGAGCTTGGAAATTCGCAGATGGTCAGGGTTGCGTTCGGTGAGTAACTATCCGCAAGCAGGGACCCATATACAAAGGCAGCCAGGATGACGAAGGCCACCCCTATCGCCAGGAAAGGAGGTACAAAGGGAGATCGTCCAAAAATTGCAGACCTCAAGATTATTCACCTCAACCTGGCTTCGCCGCCGACGCGGGGAAACATACTTCTTCAACAGGGAGTAGCCTCCCTGGTAGCCCAGTCCCCCCAACTCCCGCTGCAGCGCCACGCAGTTCTCCAGCCCCTCCGAGAGCCGCCGGTCGATGTAATCCGCATAGGGATTCAGCTTGGACCCCCGTGGTTGCCGGGGCTTGGGCAAAACCGCCTCCGGTGTGTTCAGATACTTGCGGACTGTGTTGCGGGCCAGGCCTGGTCTCTGGGCAATCTCCCGGATAGAACAGCCCGCTCCTTTCATGTCGTAAATCTCTTTCACTTTTCCCACCTTTAACAATCTCTCTGTAGCACCTTCACGGAGTCTCCGTAGATGATGCCCTTCATCTCAGGTAGGTCAATTAAATCTTGGCGATTTCGCTCACTTTTACATTGGCGCTAACAATGTGTCCCGTGCCCTCGGCAGGCCTGACTGGCGTCGCGCCCCGTTCCGTATTGATACCGCCTGCCCTGGTTTGTCCCGGAGTTGGTCTCATCTGTCTGGATTAGTCAGGGACTTCGGGCTTTGCCGGCGCACCGGGGCATAGTATTGCCTTCAGTCTTCTACTACACCGCGTCACAGCCTTTCACAGTTCCCTCATCTAATACAGGCCCAAGTGTCTGTGGTACGCCTTGTGCTTTTGTACTGACAAATGACCCGTGTTTTTTAGCCTTCGGTCTGTCACGTCATGGTTATATACTTGGTGGAACGCTTGTACAGACCACGGGCGCCCATTTCCCCGGTGAAGGAGGATGAATGGTGAGGAAGGAGGTTCGTGGAATGAGAGCGTCAGGAGGCCCCGCGGCCTTCCTCCTCTGGAGGGCGGGTCTCCGCGCCGTACAGCGAGAGGTCATGGAGGCGGGGTGGTCCAACAGCGAAGGGGTCCGCCGTTCTGCCTGGGTGTTTATCTGGTGGCGCTGGATCAGCTGGCTGGTCGTAATTGCAGCGGGGGCCTACCGGCCGACCTGGGACGAGGGCAACTACGTCCCGTTTATTCTCCTGCACCTGGCGATGGTGTCCGGCAACGGCCTGATGCATTACCGGTTGGCCACGGGAAGGTCCGTTTCCTGGATTGCGCTCCTGTCGATGAGCGCCCTGGACTGCGTACTGCTCACGTCGGCCGTGTTCGAGGGAGGCGGATTTGACAGCTTCTATTTCGTGGCCTACTACTCGATACTGGCCCTGGTGGCGGTGGTCTGTCCCTCCTTCGTTATTGGAATCCTGTGGACCACTGTGATTGCGGCGCTCTACGGGACGCTGTGCGTTTTCTGGGGATCCGGTCTGGACCTGGCGTCCAGAGACGAGGAGATTCTAGCTTTACGTCTCATTGTAATGTACGTGGTGGTGGTGGGAGTGAACCTGGTCGTTTGGCGGGAGCGGGCGAGGAGTCAGGACTCCGAAGAGCGGCAGCAAGCCCTGCAGCAGCAGGGCCTCGAACTCTCGCAGGTTATCCACGACACCGTGGCGCAGACTGCCTACACCCTTGGGCTGGGCGTAGACACGGCCCGAAGGATTGCCGGTGACACCAATGAGGAGCTGAGCGGGAGCCTGGCCGCCTTGTCGGCGCTGTCTAGGTCTATCGTCTGGGAGCTGAGGCGACCAATTGACACCGGCCTGTTATTCGACGGTGCGGACCTGGCGGAGGCACTGCGGGTTCACACGGAGACCTTCGGCAGGGTAGCCTCGGTCTCCGCGGAGGTAGTGCAGCTGGGGGATGAGCCCCCGTTGCCGGCAGACGTGCGGGCCGGACTCTTCTCGATTGGACACAACGCCCTCACAAATGCGCTCTTGCATTCTGAAGCGGACCAGGTAGAAGTTACCCTGGACTTCGGAGCTGATCGAATACGTCTGTCCGTTTCGGACAACGGGGTCGGTCTCCCCGACGGCTACACCCGTCGTGGGCGGGGTTTCTCCGGGATGGAAATGGAGGCGACCCGTATGGGAGGCAGGCTTATAGTGGGTCCGGCGGGTCCGAATGGGGGCACTGAGGTGACCTGTGAGGTGCCCCGGAGGCATTCAGGCAATGGAGGCTGATATGGCTGGCAACGAACCGATACGGGTTCTGGTGGCGGATGACCATGCCGTGGTCGGGCAGGGCATACGGGAAGTGCTCAGGCTTTCGGGCGAGTTCGATGTCGTTGGCCTTGCCGGGGACGGGTGCGAGGCGGTACGGATGGCCCGGGAGTTTGCCCCTGACGTGATCATTATGGACGTGCTCATGCCGGTGAAGAACGGCATCGACGCCTGCCGGGAAATAACGGAGCTGCTTCCGGAAACCCGGGTCTTGATACTGACCGCCTCCACCTCCGCTGACGCCGTTGTCGAGTCGGTGGCGGCGGGCGCGACCGGCTACCTCGTCAAGGATTCAGGGGCGGATCTGCTGGTAGAAACCCTGCGTGAGGTGGTGGCCGGCCGTTTCCATCTGACAGCCGACGAGTTGCGCCGCGCGGCGGGCCGGATCCGCCGGAACTCTCTAAGGTCCCGTCCACTGGATCCCACTGTGCTCACTCCCCGGGAGAGGGATGTCCTCGTGAAGTTCTGCGAGGGGATGTCCTACGCCCAGATCGCGGGGGAGTATGACATCAGCCGGTCCAACGTCCGGAACACGATTTACCGTATTCATGATAAGACGGGTTCCGGTTCGAACCAGGAGATGGTGGTCTGGGCGGTGCGCAGCGGCCTGTTGGATGACTGGATAGCAGGTGGTTAAAGGTGCGGCCGGCCGGAATCCAACCCGCGATTTATTACTTCACGCATGAATGAAGTTACGCGGTGGTGGTGCAGCCAGGGCCATGTCGACCCGGCACCAGTGGAACCTCTCCAGCAGGGAGTGGGACCACACCAACCTTGAATATAGTACTAATCCAGCTTCAGGGTAGCGGCGGGAAACAACTCTTCAGGATCGACCTTCTCAGGGATTACACCTTGCTCCACATTGAATCGGACGAAGGTTTCCAGCGTCTTTCGGGAACTTTCGAACCCATAAGGGATCGGATCATCCCCCACCACCTCAGCCATCTTCAGCAGGGCCCGGTCCGCCTGGCTCGGATGGCCGCCGGAGTGCAAACCCTCCATGTAGTGGGTCTTGGCCGTCTTGAACACATCGAACAACTCTAGCTCAAGGCCCGGATTTGCCTCCAGCTGCGCGTTCTTGACCACCACCATATGGCTTATGGGATAGATTCCCGTCTTTTGGTGCCAGGCGGCGTCGGCCATATCCGGCTCCGGGAACAGGGGCTGGATATCGGGCGAGTCGACCGGCCCCGCACCAATTGCGGCGTCTATTTCTCCGGATAGCAGCATTTCCCCCAGGTTGTCGTTGGGGGACGACACCACATTGGGTGGCGCGACGAATTCGGCGACGTGTTCATCGCCGGCCAGAACCCAGGTTACGGCTTCCAGGTCCACACCATACTCGGTTTGCAGGATGCCCCGTGTCCAGACCCCGGGAGTAAGCGTGTAGCTGCGCAGTCCCACCTTCCGCCCTTCCAGGTCTTTGGGTGACGTAATTCCACTGCGGGTATTGTGTACCAGCCCTCCGTGGTAGAACGCCCGAGTCAAAAAGACGGGTATTCCAGTAAAGGGCTTCCCGTGGGCGCGGGCGCACATGTATGTCGAAAGGGCCATCTCCGCAACGTCGAACTCCAGACCGCGCACCATGCGCCGGAAAATGCTGACCACCGGGGACACTTCGATATGTTCCATGCCAAACATCGCCGAGGAGACGGTCCCGTCCTTCAACGGTGTCGTGTGGCCGTAATTACCCACGGCTGTGCGCAATACCAAGTCTGTCATTAGCTCACTCTCCTGGTCGCTGGCTCCTGCCGGTCATAGCCCAATGACAAGCTACTCTTGTTTCCGCCGGTTGGCAACACTCCCCGTGGCGCCGTAGTTTCCTATTCATAAACACTGCCCATAAACACTGTTTCAAGTTGTTGGCCGGTTATGGGCCAGCCCATCCTGACTCGGTTGCCAGCGGCTAGAGCAGGCTGATGACATCCCCGGTGTCAATCCTGTCCACCGGCATTCTGCTGGTAGCAGGAGGATCGTCGCGCCGCATGATGCCCGGCAGGCTATACTCTGTCCTGCTGGTGGCCTTCCAGTTGGGCCCAAGGATCTCTATAGTAAGTTCAGCAGCCTCTTCCAGGGCAAAAGCCGTCACCGGCTTTACCCTGGGGCCGATACCCTGCTTTACCGCCTTGACGTTGTACAGGGCCTTGTCCCAGGCTTCGGAGTCGGTATGGCTGTTGACTACGGCAGACGGCAGTACCACGTCGACATCATAGCCAACCCTTCTCGACCCCTATCCTCCCGCAAGCAGGGCATGACACCTTCAAAAGCGAGGCACAAAATGACCGAATACGAAACCATGACCTACCACCGCGACGGCCGCACCGGCTATGTCACCCTGAACCGGCCCCAGGCCCTCAACGCCGTCAACGACCAGTTCGAGGAGGACATTGCCGAGGCGCTGCTGGAGTTCGACATGGACGAGGACGCCTGGGTGGCCATTATCCACGGCGAGGGTCGGGCCTTCTGCGCGGGCGCCGACATCAAGCAGCGCTTCGTGGAAATGACGCCCCGCCAGAGCGCCCTCCGCAGCCGCGGTACCAGCGCCGAGGGCTACCTGGCCCGCACCATCAACTGGAAGCCCGTCATCGCCGCCGTCCACGGCTACTGCCTGGGCGCGGGCCTGTCCCTGGCCGGCGAATGCGACCTCATCGTGGCGTCCGAGGAGGCCCAGTTCGGCATCACCGAAACCCGCCGCGGCCTGCCCGGGGCCCGGGTGTGGGCCAAGTGCAACGCCTTCATGCCCTCCAAGATATTGTCGGAAATGGTCATCACCGGCGAGCACATCTCGGCGGCTGAACTCTACCGCCTGGGCCTCATCAACCGCCTCGTCCCCACCGGCCAGCACCTCGAGGCTGCAAAGGAACTGGCCGACAAGGTCCTGGAAGCCCCGCCCCTGGCCTCCCGCTCCGGAGTCCGCCTAACCCGCCGCCAGTGGGTAATGGACCTCTACGACGCCGGCCTCTACCTCCAGCCATTACAACTCCACAAAACAGAGGACTTCCAGGAATCAGCCCGGGCCTTCGTGGAGAAAAGGAAGCCGGAGTATGGGGCGCGGTAGAGGGGATTATTCACAAAGGAGGGCAGTATCGGGGGTTAGAAGAGGGCGCGAATGGCGGCCACGATTTCGACGATTTGGTTCACAGGCAGAACCGCATTTAATAAGGCAGTTAGGGCGATGGCTATACTCAAACCGGCTAGGATATAGGTCCACTTTTGGTAGAACTTTTGCCTTCTTCTTGCTATCTCATCTTGCACTAGCATTATGCAGGCCAGCCTAATGTCTGTGGGCATCCAGTATTTGATCCTGCTCTTGTCGTCATCTGGATCTTCACGAACTAAATAGTTTCTGGGATCCGAGTATTCTCTCCAAAGGTCTCGCAGTTGGTCATCCGTGTGCTTCCGCAGGTCTTCAGATGTTGGCAAGGAGAACTGGTGGTCACTCGAATTCAGGGCATTGGGCTCCTGAACCGATGAAAATATCCCTTCTTCAATTTCCTGCTGGATGTCAAAGAATTTTTGTAGCGCATCGTGCTCAGGAAAACTGCTGCGGTTCAGAGTTCTTTCAATAGTTAGGAGCGTCAAATGTAGTCTCTGGACCTGGTTGACCAAGTCTGTAGTAGTCTTATCGTTCGACATTAGCTATTTGGTATTTCCCGTATGTCCAACTAAGACGTTAGCCTCATGCGTGCCTGGAACGGTTCAAATAATTCCACCCGAGTCACGCAAAAATCTCCCTCACTGGCATCTGCCAGCCGGGAACAACTTCCCCGCCGTCCAGGGTATCGGCCTCGTTCAGCAACTGGGGGTCCTGGCCAGGGCGGTGGACCGTTACGGCCCGCAATACAGGGTCAATTACGACTACCATGGGGCAGCCGGTCGCCAGGTAGTCAGCTACTTTCTCGGCCATGGGACCGGGACGGTTGCTGGGAGAGAGGACCTCGAAGGCCAGGTCCGGCGCTCCCTGGACGAAACTGCGTCTCTCGCCAGGAGGAGATACCCGTTCCTGCCGGAGAAAGGAAACGTCCGGCGCCCGAACATGATCCGGGTTCGACTCCAGTAGATAGCCGGTCTCGGCGACAATCACCCGGCCCAGGCCGTTGCGTCGCACGTAGGGGGCTAAATCTACGGCGACATTTGCCGAAACCAGGCCGTGTTCTTCGAAACTTGGCGGCATCCTTCTGATTTCTCCCCGCACCAGCTCATAGCGGTAGCCGTCGTCAGGCATCTCCAGCAGTTGCTGAGCCGTAGTCCAGTTTTTCTTGGTTACCATCACCGTCTCCTTGATACGCCAGAGCCTGGAATCCCGGGGTTGATGGTGGGGTCCTGGACACCGCGCTAGTTATCTCCGCCGCCCGGTCTGGAGGACGTTGCTCATATGCTAAACTAGCGCGGGTATAATTGACAGTCAACCCAGTATACTCCTCCCCACACTCCCCCTCTAAAACAGCAACCCCCATGGCACATGGTAATGAAGGCTCATGCAACTCCGTGAACTACCCGGCAGGATGAAGGCGGCTCTTCGCGGTTCGGACGTCCCCGCGCGCGTGAGGAGATTCGACGGATGGATCGAAAGGGCGTCCTCAGAGGGCGCCGGTAGCGGACTGACGGACTACGACCATGCGGAAACCGTGCGGGAATACTACGACCTTTGCGGCGATCTCATGGTGTTCGGCTGGGGCGAGTCCCTCCACTTCGCTCCCCTGTCGACCCATGAGAGCCTGGCGGACTCACAGGTACGGCACCAGCGGCTCATGATTGCCAAGCTGCAGTTGCAGCAAGGCATGAACGTGATAGACGTCGGTTGCGGGGTCGGCGGCCCTATGCGCCGCGTCGTCCAGGAAGCCGGCGTCAGCGTCCTCGGTGTCAACAACAATGAGATTCAATTGGACCGGGCCAGGGCCCTGAACGCTGAGGCGGGGCTCGCCAACATGACCGACTTCCTCGCGTGCAGCTTCATGGACATGGGAAGCATCCCGGACGGAGCCTTCGACCGGGGCTACGCCATCGAGTCGACATGCCATGCCCCGGACAAGGCCGCCGCCTTCGCCGAGATCTACCGCGTGCTGAAACCCGGGGCCCTCTTCTGGGGCCAGGAGATGTGCATGACGGACCGGTTCGACCCTGCCGACCCCGGCCACCGGACCATCAAGAGAGACCTGGAGCACGGCATTGCGCTCCGGGATATCGCCACCACGGGCGAGGTGGATCGGGCGCTGGAAGCGGCGGGATTCCAGGTCATCGAGGGAGTGGACCGGGCCGACTCCGGGAACGGCGCCGTCATCCCATGGTATCGGCCCATGGAGGCTCGCACCGAAATCCTTGACCGGGGCCTGATCAGATTCCCGCTGGGCCGGAAGGCGTTGATTGGGGCATTCCGGCTGGCCGCTGCCCTGGGGGTGTTTCCGAAGGGGTCCGGCGACATTGTCAGGCTGATGGATAACACCGCCAATGCTTACGTCGCCGGCGGCAGGACCGGGGTCTTCACGCCCCTATACTGTTTCCTGGCCCGCAAACCCCTGTAGGCCCTCAGGCGCGCTGTAAATGCGGGAATCGCTGGATAAGAAAGGACAACCCATCCGCTGAGCCTGCCAGTCCGAGCTTATGGTCGAACCGCTCAATTTGGCACTGTCCCAACCGGAAGTTGCCCGGGCCATCGGTGACACCCGTTCCTGCCGGATGAAGGAAACGTCGGGTGCCCTCGCATGGTCCGGGTTTGACTACAACAGGTAGCCGGTTTTGGCGATGACTACCCTTCCCAAGCCGTTACTCCGCACGTATACATCGTTGGCACTTCCCCGTCCACTGACACCACCCAGGGCAATCGCATTATGTCTAGATTGTCATTCTGAACGGAGTGAAGAATCTAAACTCCATCCCACAGGTCGACCAGGGGACCCGTAACCGGGCTGACATGCAGAATTTTGGGCCCTTCGGCAAGCTCAGGGCGACATGACTTATGCTTTGCGGATGTCTGCCACCTATGGTCTGAATCTAAAACGCGATTGCCCTGTGGCACCACCCCTTGCCATCAAGGAAAACACATCCCTAACCTAAGATTTAGGGATACTCTGAACAAGGCCCATCGTGACCTGAATTGTGGCTGACCGATGGGCAAGGGGTGCAATTCACCGTCTCTGACCGGTCTGATTGGGTTCGCCCCCGGCATTTCGCCCCCATTCGGGGCAATTGGGGGCTCGTCAGGGGGTTGAAGGCCGGTGAATCTTGCCCCAGGGCCCACTACCCCCTCAGTCCTCTTAGTTGTCCTTCCGATGTCAACAGGTTGCCCAGCCCGAACAGCAAGGCCAACCGTTCCGTGTTCTTCCCCAGCCCCCGGTAGCGTACTTTCCAATACCCGAACTGGCGCTTCAACCTCTGGAAGGGATGCTCCACTTTGGCTCGCACCGACGCCTTGGCCTGCTCCACCAGCGCCTCTTCGCTCTCCGGCTCCAGCTTCCGCCGTCTCCCAGGCCGCATCGCCACCCGCCATTCCACCTCCAACCCCAGATTCTCCTTCCTCTTGTGAACCCCTTGATACCCAGCGTCGCCCCACACCACCGTCTCGCCCCCGTGCAGCAGATGGTGCGTCTCCGTTACGTCGTGGGCGTTGGCCGCCGTCGTGCTCATGCTGTGGACTATTCCAGTATCGGAGTCCACTCCGATGTGCGCCTTCATCCCGAAGTGCCACTGGTTCCCCTTCCTGGTCTGATGCATCTCCGGGTCCCGCTCCTTGTTCCGGTTCTTGGTGGATGACGGGGCCTCTATGATGGTGGCGTCCACGATGGTTCCCTCCCTGAGCTTCAATCCCTGGCTTTCCAGGTGGGCGTTGATCTCCTGCAGGAGGCCCTGCCCCAGATGGTGCTGCTCCAACAGGTGGCGGAAGTTGAGGATGGTGGTCTCGTCGGGCAGGGAGCCGGTGAGCTTCAGCCCCACGAACCGCCGCACCGGGTCGGACTCGTAGAGCAAGTCCTCCATGCCCGGGTCGCTGAGGTTGTAGAACAGCTGCACACAGTGGACCCGCAGCATGACCGACAGGGGATAGGGATGGCGGCCCTTGCCCGCCTTGGGGTAGCAGGGCCGGATGCGCTCCTCCAGTCTCTGCCAGGGAATCAGGCCGTCCATCCGCTCCAGGAACAGTTCCCGACGGGTCTTGCGCTTCTTCCCCTGGTATTCCAAGTCGGCAAAGGTGGGTTGCTCCATCCCAATTCACCTCTCTACTGGTCTGGCTTGCCTCCCCCTACTATGCCATAATTTCCCTGACTTGTTCAGAGTTTCCTTAGGTTACAACGGAACTCCGGGGTTCTCGGCGCCGAGCATAATGTCTTGAATGGACCTTTCGGAGATGGGCATTCGGAGGCCTATATCGTAGGAGCATCCCTGTGTTCTGCCTTGGATCTGGACGACAAACCCCAGGCCCGACATGGTCCATGCCGGCCCGCCTGTGCGCCATCCAGTCCGTCGGTGCCAGGCAAAAATAACTCAGAAATGGAGCGAAATGAGCGAGAATGTGGCGGCAAAATACAAGATCCCCCTCTCTCTGGAGAGAATGGATCGCATTGAGGGCCTAACCACAGCGGCCCACCGCCGTGGGCACGGCCCCCGCCAAAACCCCGCCACGAGGTCCACCACTGCAGCTACAAAATGAACGGAAATAGACGGAAGTGAGCGGAAAACATGAAAATTCCCCCTTCCCCCAAGGCGCAGGGCCAGGAGTGAGGGCGTCTCCCCCCATGTGCTACACTCTCCCCACCCAACCAAACGCACAAAGGAGCAACCCCCATGGCACAAATGGCAGCCGGACGCGCCATCGTTGAGGCCCTTAAGGCCGAGGGCGTGGACCATATCTTCGGACTGGTGGGCACCACCACCAACAGCATCGTTACCGAGCTTTACGGCCGCGACGACATCCACTTCATCGACACCCGCCACGAGGAGGGCGCCGCCTTCATGGCCTACGGCTACTCCAAGGCCTCTGGCAAACCCTCCGCCTGCGTCACCACCTCCGGCCCGGGCACCATCAACCTGGCCACCGGCATCTCCCTGGCCTACAAGGGCCGCGCCCCCGTCATCGCCATCGCTGGCAACACCGCCCAGGAGTACACCTACCGCGACGGCGCCCAGGAGTTCGACCTGGTCACCACCTTCAAGGCCATCACCCAGCTGTCCCTGCAGATCAACCAGACCGACCGCATCCCCGAACTGTTCCACTACGCCTTCCGCACCGCCATGTACGGCAAGAAGGGCCCCGTGCTGCTGGACATCCCCCGCGACCTGATCGACGGCCAGACCCTCGACTGGGACGTCGAGGCGCCCGCCACCTACCGGCCCGTGGCCGACCGCACCGGCGGCGACGTTCAGGCCGTGGCCCAGGCGGCGGCCCTGCTGGCCCAGGCCCAGCGGCCCCTGATCCTGGCTGGGGGCGGCGTGGTGGACTCGGACTCCACCGACTTTGCCGTGGCCCTGGCCGAGCGGCTGGACATGGCCGTCGTTCCCTCCTACGGCCATAACGACGCCTTCCCCAACAGCCACCGCCTGTACGTGGGACCCCCGGGCGGCCGCGGCGCCACCGAGGCCCTGCAGGCCATGAACCGGGCCGACGTTATCCTGGCCCTGGGCACCCGCATCAACCAGGGCAGCACCGGCTGGGACTACAGCGTCATCAACCCCGATACGAAGATCATCCAGGTGGACATTGATCCCTTCGAGGTGGGCCGCAACTACCCCCTGGCCGTGGGTATCGTCGGCGACGCGGGGGCCGTGGCCCAGCAGCTTACCGACGCCCTGGGACAGCAGTTCCCCGAGGGCCGCGCCAATCCCGAGTGGACCGCCGAGGTTACCGACCTCAAGGCCCGGCGCCGCGCCCGCCTGGACGCCGAGGCCCAGCTGGGCGGCGACCCCATGATGCCCCAGCGGGTCTTCAGCGAGCTGAACAAGGTCCTGCCCCGGGACTGCATGGTTACCATCGACGCCGGTATCGCCCCGGGCCTGTCCTACGACCGCATCAGCTACGAACTGCCCCGCACCATGTTCAACTACGCCGGCCAGGGCGGCCTGGGCATGGGACTGGGCGTCGGCCTGGGCACCAAGCTGGGCCGCCCCGACCGTCCCGCCATCAGCCTCCAGGGCGACGGCGGCTTCCTCTACACCTCCCAGGAACTCAACACCGCCGTGCGGAAGAACATCCCCCTGGTCAGCATAGTCCTGAACAACGGCTGCCACGGCGCGGAGAAGGCCCAGCAGCAGCGCTTCTACGACCAGAAGTACATCGGCGTCGACCTGGAGAACCCCCGCTTCGACAAGCTGGCCGAGGTGTACGGAGCGCGAGGCTTCTACGTGGAACGCCCCGAGGACGTGGCCGACACCGTCCGCGAGGCCCTGGCCATCGACGGCCCAAGCGTCGTGGAAATTCCCGTGGCCGAGTACTTCCCCCCCGGCGCCTCCCTTCCCCGAAGCTAGGGCCACCTGACTAACCAACCGCAGGGGCGGCCCTTGTGGCCGCCCTTTTGGCGTTTCACCCAGTCCTGCCGCCAAAGTTGGTAAACCACTACCTTGGCAGACGTGGTACTTTAGGGTAACGTTTATATATGACATTCCCCAGCAACGGGTGGTGAACCATGAGAGATCACGAAGACCACGAGGGCCACGACCATTCGGCCCACCAGCACGGGCAGGGCGAGGAACACGGCCATTCGGCGGAAGAAGTCCATGACCACGACACCCACGCCGGTCACGACCATTCAGCAGTAGAGGCCCACGACCACGACGCCCACGCCGGGCATGATCACGGGGGCCATGGACACGGCCACCACGATCACTCCCACGACTTCAGGAGCGCCAGCAAGAAGAGTCTCTGGCTGGCCCTGATTCTCATCTCGGTTTACATGATCGCCGAGGTCATTGGCGGTCTGATTTCCGGCAGCCTGGCCCTGCTGGCTGACGCCGGTCACATGCTTACCGACGCCGCCGCAATCATGATGGCCCTGGTGGCCATCTGGATCGGACAGCGCGAAGCTTCCGTCGAGCGCACCTTCGGCTTTCACCGTACGGAAATTCTGGCAGCCCTGTTTAACACCTTTACGTTATGGCTGATTGCCGGGTGGATTCTTTTCGAGGCTTACCACCGTATCCGCTTCCCCGAAAATGAGGTGATCGGACTGCCGGTGCTGCTGGTTGGAGTCGGCGGTTTCGTCGTTAACGTGATGGCCGCCTGGATTCTCCACCGCTCATCCGGGGAAAGTATGAACGTGGAGGGCGCCTTCCAGCACGTGCTGGCCGACCTCCTGGGTTCGGTGGGTGTCATCATCTCCGCCATCCTCATCATGGCCTTCAACTGGCAGATTGCCGACCCCATCCTCAGCGTGGTCATCGCCTTCCTGATTGTGTACAACACCCGCAGGCTCATCGTCAGCATCCTTAACGTGCTGCTGGAGGGCGCGCCCGAACACATCGACGTTTATGCCCTGTGCCACGACCTCGAAGAGTTTGAGGGTGTTACCCTGATCCACGATGTCCACGTCTGGACCATTACCCAGGGCAATGTGGCCTTTACCGCCCACATCCTGATGGACCGGGCCTTTACCGGGGACCTGGACGATGTGACCAACCAGATGAAGGACCTGCTGCATAACAAGTATGAGATTGGACACGTAACTTTCCAGCTGGAACATTCCACCGAGGGTTGCACCGAAGACCACCACGTCGGTCACCTCTACGCGAGCGCCCGCTCTTGATGCGTCGACAAAGGATCCCCCCTGCCGCTCCCGCGCCAGTAGTATCGACCTAAAAGAAAACCCCCGCTGCCAATGGAAGCAGCGGGGGTCTTGGCGCTGGTCTTGACAGGTCTAGTGAGTGTGGCCGGCGTGGTCGTGGACGTGATGTTCGTGCCCGTCGCACTCGTGAGGATCATGGACGTGGCCGGGTTCGTCGCCGTGGTGCTCGTGGGTGTCACACTCGTGAACATCGTGGTCGTGAAGCTCGGCGTGGTGCTCGTGGGTGTCGCACTCGTGGGCATCATGAACGTGGCCGGGTTCGTCGCCGTGGTGTTCGTGGGTGTCGCACTCGTGGATATCGTGTTGCTGCATCGGTTACCTCCCTGCGTCTGCTCTGTGGATGGATATGTTGGGCATCCCGCCTTGCCTGACAATCTCCTTGCAAGGCTATGTCCTTCTATTGAAACATTGCGGAAAATCAAAAGTCAAGACCGAAAGTCTCAATTTGGCGCAATTCCTAATATAAACCACGGCAAGTTATTGAGACTATGTACTCTTCCAAGGCCCACGCGCGCCATAGGGCCTTTATCGGAATGTGATGAATCATAAAGGTTTTCCTACCGCTCCCCCATTTGCCAGCGCGCCCGTTGATGGCTAAAATGCCCAAATGGTGAAGGAGCGGCATCATATGGGCATTATTCGTCGTTTTCTTCCAATTCTCTCCATGCCGACGAGAGTATTCCTTGATGGGCAGAGGGTTTAGTTCTTGAACTTCGACTGGTCGGCTCGAATAGACTCGTTGCGCGCCCAGTACCACTACGCCTGGATGGTGGTGGGCATGGGGACGGCGCTGCGGGTTACCGCCAACTTCGTAAGCCAGGCCTTCGCCGTTATCCTGGTGGTGCTGCAGCAGGACTTCGCCTGGGGCGTAACCGCCATTATCGTGGCCCAGGTACTGCGGAGCGTATCCAACGCCCTGCTTTCCCCCGTGGCCGGGTGGGTTGGCGACCGTTACGGCGCGCGCCGGACCCTGCTGGTGGCCGCCACCCTGTACGTCTGTGGCATGCTGCTTCTCAGCACCATGGACCAGTTGTGGCAGCTTTACCTCTACTACAGCATTCTCCTGGGTCTGGCCCAGGCCCTCTTTGCCGTCAACATCCCCACCACCGTGGCCGCCTGGTTCAAGCGGAAGCTGGGCCTGGCCGTGGGAATCCAGCAGTCCGTGGGTGGAATGGGCGCATCCATCACCGCCCCCGCCCTGGCCCTGCTGATTTCCCAGACGGGCTGGCAGGTGGCCTTCTGGATTATCCCCGCCGTGGGCGGCGTAATTCTCTTCTCCCTGCTGGCCTTCTTCCACAGCGAACCGGCGGACCGGGGCATGCGGCCCTACGGCGCCGATGAGAACGACCCCGACCCCGTTCCCGCCGACCGAGCCACCGCCAAGCTGCGCAGCAAGGTGTTCCTGCAGCACGCCCGCCGCACCAGGGCTTTCTGGAACCTGCCTTTCATTCACTTCCTGGGCTGCGTGGGCCACTCCATTGTCATCTGGCATGTGGTGTTCTTTGCCACCACCCAGGGCTTGTCCCTGGCCACGGCCGCCTGGATAGTATCTATCTACACCATGACCAGCGTCAGCAGTCGGCTGTTCATACCAATCCTGGCCGACCTCTGGGGGGCCAAAACAGCCATGGTGGTGCCCTACTTCCTCCAGGGAGTTTCGGTGCTGCTGCTCTTCTGGGCGGAGAGCCCGTTGCAGTTCTACCTGTTCGCCGCCATCTTCGGGGTGGGGTTTGGGGGTGAGATGTCTGCCTTTCTGATCGCCAACCGCCAGTACTATGGCATGGGTCCGGTGCGCTCCATCTTCGGGTTCCAGCACCTTGGCGCGGGACTTGGCATGGGCGCGGGCGGCCTGATCGGCGGCCTGATATACGACTTCCGGTTGAACGAGGGCGCGCCCGTGGAGTTGTTTGGCCTGTTCACGCTGGGCGGCGGATCCTACGACCTGGCATGGGTGGTTTCCATCGCCGCCAGCCTGGCCGGAGTGCTGTTCATCGCCCTGCTTGAACCTACATCCCGGGTGCTGATTCCCGACTGGGAAGAGTCGCTGCACCGGGAGGCTGAGCCGTCACCCGCCGCCACCTGATCCGTGAGGTTGGCAGTCTCTCCCGTTATCGCAGGGATATGACCGGTTCCTGCCCCCCCGGCGGGCGAAGGACAGTATGGCGATAAAGGGCAATGCCGCGATGGCGCCCACAAGGCTGGGAAACCCTCCGGCAGACTTGAGGCAGCCCCTACCTTGACGCGGGCCCTTCCGTTTCTCTCGCTTCCGCTTCCGTGTCCCCTTCGGCCCCGGTGTCCTCCTGGTTGACCGGAGTTATCGAATCTTCCGACGGAATTCCCTCGTTACTGTCTTGCAGTTCGGTCCGCTCAACCGCGGCGGGGAACACGTCAAAGGGACAGGCGTAGCTCTGGCCGGCATCGGCGGCCACCGCCGCGCCCATGGCGGTAATTGCCACCTCAATCTGGTCGTCTTCGGGCTGGCGGGTGGTCAACCGTTGCATCCACAGGCCGGGGAGGGACATTAGTCGGGCGATGCGCCAGGTGGGGTGCATGCCGTAGAACCGGATGAACTCGTAGCTGATGGACGCCACCACGGGAATAAGCAGGACGCGGGAAATGATCCGCCATTCCATTTCGGGGCGGCCCAGGAATGCGAACACAACTATGGAAACCAGCACGACGGTAAGGAGGAAGGCGGTGCCGCACCGGGGGTGGGGCGTGTCAAACTTGCGGACGTTTTCAACGGTCAGGGGAAGGCCTGCCTCGTGGGTGTGGACCGCCATGTGTTCCGCGCCGTGGTAGGCGAATACCCGTTGAATATCCTTCATCAACCCGATGCCGCCCACGTAGGCCACCAGGATAACCAGGCGGATCGCCCCCTCGATCAGGTTGCTGACCAGGTCCGACCCAATAAAGGGATCCACCAGGCGCACCGCCAGCAGGGGCAATATGAAAAATATGCACACGCCCAGGATGAGGGAAATGGACAGGGTGGCGGCCAGCAGCCAGTTGGGTATCTCTTCCCGGTTGCCCTGCTCATCGGTGGAGGCCAGGGCGGCGGACCGGTTCAAAGCCTTAATTCCAAGGATGAGGGTCTCGACCAGGACCAGGACTCCCCGCAGGAAGGGGATGCGCCGGATGGGGCCCGTGAATGCGGTGTTCAGGCGCTCGTGGTAGTGGAAGATGTTCCCGTCGGGGCGGCGCACAGCCAGGCTGTAGTATTCGCGTCCGCGAATCATAACTCCTTCGATGACTGCCTGTCCGCCGTAGGTGGTTCTTGGTTGTTCCGCCACTGCCCGCTACCTTTCAACGCCTGTGGGGAAATGGCGGCGCGCACCGCCCTCTCCTAGCAAGCCGAGGGTGATCACAAAAAAGGAATCGAGGGTTTGGTGAATTCCCCTCGATTCTGTCGGTAAACTTCGGTTGTCTGGAGCAGACTATTGTAAATTGTACCGTCTCCGCAACCGTTCAATACGGCCCTGCGTGTCCACGATACGCTGTTCCCCCGTGTAAAAGGGATGGCACTTGCTGCAAACCTCCACACGCAGAGCCGGCTTGGTGGCCCCGGTGTAGAATACGTTGCCGCAGGAACAGGTAACCGTAGCATTGAAGAACTCTGGATGAATCTCTGGTTTCATATGTTGAAATTCCTGTCGTCGATCCCGGTCTGTCTGCCAACTGGTGGCGGCGCGACCGTTTTCGGTTAGCTGGCCAGGGCCATGGAATCGGCGGAAGCTTCCACCGGATAAACGCTGACCTGGCGGCGTCCCTTGCTTGCCCACTCGAAGGTGACTTTTCCGTCCACCTTGGCAAAAATGGTGTAGTCCCGGCCCAGACCTACGTTATTACCCGGCTTGATGCGGGTTCCCCGCTGCCGGACGATTATGGACCCGGAGGTAACCTGCTGCCCGCCGTACCGCTTCACGCCCAGTCGCTTGCCGTTACTATCCCTGCCGTTGTTACTGCTTCCGCCCGCCTTCTTGTGAGCCATGAAGGGTCAGCCTCCTGTCTGGATGTCCTGGATTACCAGGCGCGTGTAGTTCTGCCGGTGACCCCGCTTAAGCCGGTAACGGGTCTTGGCCTTGTACTTGAAGACCATCACCTTCCGGTCCTTGTAGTGCGACTGCACCTGGGCGACCACCTTGGCTCCTGCTACATGGGGAGACCCGAAACTGACCTCGCCACCATCGGATACGGCCAGCACCTCTTCGAATTCCGCCGAATCACCCACCTGCAGGGGTAGAAGTTCCACATCAAGGACATCGCCCGGCTTTACCCGGTACTGCTTGCCCCCGGTCTTGAAAATTGCATAGTCCATAGCGCTTTAAAACCTCGGACGTTCATTCTATGGCAGTCAATTTGGGGTGTCAAGGCATTTGTTGATCAGGGTAGTGTCCCACAGTAGGTGGTCTGGTGGGGAATCTGGTAAGTGCAGAGTTTTGGGTCTGCCTAGGATTCAGCGCAATGCCACCTGAATTAGTAAGTTACCCGCGGTCAATCGCCCTGCCATTCTCCCAATCAATATGGTATGCTAGAGGACCAGCGTTTCACGCATTCGCTGCAGCGGTGTTCGCATCAGGCGTACATTTAATCGAGTACTTATCAGAAAGGCAGAAAGTTAGAATAATGGAAGCCGCCCAGATTCTTCAACCGGAAACCAACCCCAACATTCCCGACTTTGGCGCAGGCGATACGGTCCGCGTCAACTTCCGCATCCGCGAAGGTGAACGGGAGCGTATCCAGGCATTCCAGGGCGTGGTGATTCGCCGCCAGAACGGCACCGGCCCATCGGCCAACTTCACCGTGCGGCGCATAGCCGGCGGCGGTATTGGCGTCGAGCGTATTTTCCCCCTGTATTCGCCCCTGATTGACTCGCTGGAGGTTACCCGCCGGGGATCAGTGCGCCGGGCCAAGCTGTATTACCTCCGTGGACTGCAGGGGCGCGCCGCCCGTATCAAGGAAAAGACGGTGCCCCGCCGTCCCCGGGGCGAAGCCGCCACCCAGTAGCGGTGTAGTTGATTCAGAGATAAAGTCGGCGGATTTCATGTCCGCCGTTTTTCTCTACGTGCCTTTGGCCTCGTTGGCGCTGACGGGTCTTACAGTGATGAACGCGGCGGCGAAGGCAATTGGGCTGCGCGGCAGCAGGGCTCCCTGAAAATAAGCGGTTGCGAGATTCCCCTAATTCTTCCCTGCCGGTCGGCCACTATGACCAGATTCGCAGAAGTAGCGGTGGACGCCCCGGTAGGCCATTCCCGTACCTTTTCCTACAGCATCCCCCAGCGTTTCCGCGTCGAAACCGGCCAGTTGGTCTGGGTCCCTTTCGGGCGTCGCATTCTCCAGGGCGTGGTTATGGAACTGGCTGCCGCGCCGCAGGTGGACGCCACCCGGGACATTCTCCAGCCCGTGGAGCCAGGCCGTCTGCTGGATGATCGCTCCCTCACCCTGGCCCGCTGGATCAGCCGCTACTATTTTTCTTCCCTGTTCGATGCCCTGGCCCTCTTTCTTCCCCCCGGGTTCAAGGGCCAGGTACGTTCTCAGATTCTTCCCCTTCCCGTTGACTTTGCAGACCGGGGGAACCTGAAACCGGCTTCACAGGAAGCGCTGACTGCCCTGGCAGAGCAGCGCCGGATGAGCGAGGCCGATTTCGCCAGGTTGCTGGGCCGGTCGGGAATACGCGAAGTCAACCGCCTGGTAGACCAGGGTTTCGTCCACCGGCGGGTCGACCTGCCCCGTCCGCGCACTTTCCGCTACGACTCCCAACTGTTCCCGACAGGCAGTCCGGACGCCCTGGGCAACTGGCCTCAACCGGCTAATCCCGTTTCCCCCAGGCAGGAGAGGCTGCTGCAGGCGGTGCGGGAGCAGCAGGACGGCTATTCCACCACCCTGGCCAACCGGGATTTTGGTACGGGTGTCGGGGACGCCCTGGTGGAGAAGGGTCTCCTGGCCCTTGAGTGGGTGCGGCAGGAGGGCCGGGTGGTCGAGGCCCCGCCATCTACGAGCCCGGGTCAAGCTGTGCCGGGCGAACAGGAAATGCCACTGCACTTGACTGCCGCGCAGGCTGATGCCATGGACCCCATCCTGGCGGCCCTGGAAAACCCGGCTCAGCTGCCCCGCGCCTTCCTGTTGCACGGCGTTACCGGCAGCGGCAAGACCGAAGTGTACCTGCGGGCCATCGCCAGGGCGGCAGCCAGCGGCCGGAAGGCCCTGTTCCTGGTGCCGGAAATTGCCTTGACTCCCCAGACGGTGCAGCGGGTCAACGACCGTTTCCCCGGCAGGGTGGCGGTAACCCACAGCGGGCTTACCGACCGGCAACGGTTCGACCAATGGTGGCAAATTCGGGACGGCGACTATGATGTGGTTGTCGGGCCACGGTCCGCCCTGTTTTCACCTCTGCCCAACCTGGGCCTGATCGTTATTGATGAGGAACACGAATGGACCTACAAGCAGGCGGACGCCCACCCCTTTTACCACGCCCGCACCGCCGCGCTGGAACTGGCCCGTATGACCGGCGCCGTGGTGGTAATGGGCAGCGCCACCCCGGACGTGGAAACCTACTATCTTGCCAGGCAGGGCCACTACCGGCTTTTGGAACTGCCCCACCGCATTCCCTTTGAATATCGCCCTGACCAGGGACAGTCCGTCCCCTTAGCGGAAAATGGTAATGGCGCGGCCATCGGTAAATCTGGCGAGGTCGCCGGCGCCCTGGCCCAGGTTGAAATCGCTGACATGCGCCAGGAACTCCGCCAGGGCAACCGGGGCATTTTCAGCCGGGCTTTGGCCCAGGGACTAACCGAATGTGTCGAGAACGGCCGGCAGGCCATTCTTTTTCTCAACCAGCGGGGCAGCGCCCCCATAGTCCAGTGCCGGGATTGCGGTTACGTGGTAACCTGCAGCGGTTGCTCCACCACTCTCACCTATCATTCATCCGAGTCCCGCCTGCGCTGCCACCGGTGCAACCGGCGCAGTCGACCGCCCGACATCTGCCGCCAGTGCCAGAGTCGCCACATCCGGCAATTGGGCATCGGAACCCAGCGGGTTCTGGAAGAGGTAAAGTCCCTGTTCCCCGGCGTGTGTGCAGAGCGGTGGGACTCCGATGCCGCCCGTTCGGGCCTGGACGCCGACGAGACCATGCGCCGCCTGGACGCCGGCGACATCCAGGTGCTGGTGGGCACCCAGGTAGTGGCCAAGGGCCTCGACCTGCCCAACGTTACCCTGGTGGGCGTGGTGCTGGCCGACGTGGGCATCTACCGCCCCGACTTTCGCGCCGGCGAGCGGGCCTTTGGCCTCCTGTGCCAGGTGGCGGGGCGGGCCGGCCGGGGACAAAGCGCGGGCCGTGTGATCATCCAGACCTACAATCCCGACCACTACGCCGTGGCCGCCGCAGCCGACCAGGACTACCATGCCCTGTTCCAGACCGAGCTTATCACCCGCCACCGCCAGGGCAACCCTCCCTTCAACCGCCTGGTGCGCCTGCTTTACCAGGACACCAATCCCACAACCTGCCAGCGCCAGGCCATCACCGCCGCCCGCCTGATGCGGGAGCGCATCAACTCCCAGGGCCTGACTGACATCACAATTATCGGCCCCGCCCCGGGGATCCCCCCCAGGATTCGGGGCCGCTACCGCTGGAACCTGTTGCTGCGGGGCCGCAATCTGCACCGTTTCCTGGAAGGAATAGACCTGCCCACCCGGGACGTGACCATAGACGTGGACCCGGTTGAGTTGCTGTAGGGCCCGGTATGCCCGTTGAGGAGGCCGATAGCATCACGGTGCGAGGTATAGACCAGCGCGGACCCGTTGGCTAGACTTGCTTCATCGCGATTCGCGGTAATCTCGAAGTGACGGGTGGTTTCCTTCATGTCCATCGTCAACGCCAATCGTCTCGCAGACCTCAGCCGACGCCTGATGGCCCAGGCCAACTACGAACTGCACACCATGGGCGACCTGGTGCAGGCCTCCGAAAAGGCATCCGTTGCCGTGGCCCACGCCGTCAAGGCGATAGGGGAAGACCGGAACTGGCGCAACGGTTCTCACAACCTGCGGCGGGATATAGCTGGACTTCTTGCCGATGAATACGGAGAACCTGAATTACGATATTTGCAGGCTATTGCTGACCAGTTGCACGACAATTGTTTTGAGGACCGGCTTAATGAACCGCTCTTGATCCAGTTGGTAGCCGACGTGGCCCGGCTTATCGAAAGACTCTGGGAAATAAGAGAAACGGGCGCCAACCCTGACTTTTCGCCAACCCCCGAGCAGCAGCGCATCATCAACCGTCTCCTCATACCTGAAGATGTAGCCCGGGCCGACGAAAGCATTGACTTCCCGCCGCCCATGCCGCCGTTCAATCCTCCCTCAAGCTGAGTGCGTACTTTCCAGGCCAGCGTATTTTTCCTTTCTGAAAATACAGGATGCTTTGCCGCAGTAACCCCACTGTTATTCCTCGACTGGGCATCGCTATGTCAGGCATGGACTGTCGAGGATTGGGTGGCTAAACTGGGCCCAGCGGGGTTCACGGTAATTTCGAACTGACAGGTGGTCTCCCTAATGTCCATCGTCAACGCCAATCGTCACGCAGACCTCAGCCGGCGTCTGATGGCCCAGGCCAACCATGAACTTCACTCCATGGGCGACCGGGTGCAGGCCTCCGAAAAGGCCTCCGGGGCGGTGGCCCATGCCGTTAAGGCCATAGGGGAAGACCGGAATTGGCGAAACGGGTCTCACAACCTGCGGCGGGATATAGCTGGACTTCTTGCCGATGAATACGGACAACCCGAAGTGCTGCATTTGCAGGCTATTGCTGACCAATTGCATGACAATTACTTCGAGGATCGGTTAAGCAATTCTCTGGTGGAGCAGCTTCTGGCCGAAACTACACGCCTGATTGTGGTGCTCTGGGAAATAAGAGAAACAGGTGCCAACCCCCACTTTTCGCCAACCCCCGAGCAGCAGCGCATCATCAACCGTCTCCTCATACCTGAAGATGTAGCCCAGGCCGACGAAAGCATTGACTTCCCGCCGCCCATGCCGCCGTTCAATCCTCCCACAGGCTGAAGGCGCCGTGTCTGTCTCCCGTGCGCCGCCCCTTTCGGAAGCGGGCACATCAGTTCTGACTTCCTGCGTCAACTTTGCGCTTTCCCACTGCATTGCCGTATAATTAGGCACCGAAATCGGCATTGGCAGTAGCACCCTGCGCCCCTTTAACGAGTTCCGGGAGGTATCCCACCTTGGCCCGTTTGACCATGCGGCATGTGCCCGACCCCATACTGCGCCAGCAGACACGGCGGATTACTCAGATTCCGGCCAACATGAAGCAGTACACCGACGACATGGTGGAAACCATGCACGCGGAACACGGCGTGGGTCTCGCCGCCAACCAGGTGGGTGGACTTCAGAAAGTGGCCGTAATCCAGTTGCCCGAGTGGAACGAACCCCTGGTGCTGATCAACCCGGAAATCATCCGGCGGGAAGGGGAACGCGAGGTGGAGGAAGGCTGCCTGAGCATCCCCGGCTACCGGGGCACCGTCAAGCGCTCCCAGCGGGTGAGGGCCCGCGCCCTGGACCTGAACGGCAAGGTGGTCCGCATCAAGGCCGATGGACTGCTGGCCCAGGCCCTGGAACACGAGACCGACCACCTGAACGGGGTTCTATATATCGATCACCTGATCTCCCGCGACGCTTTCTGGAAAATTACCTACGAATCCGACCCGCCCGAACCTGAGGACGACGAAGTCTCCACCGATGACACCGACAACCCCGGGGACACGGCAGACAAGGCGGAATAGCTTGCCCGTCAATTCGGCCACCAGCGCACACCCATTCGATCCAGAACCCGGTACGTTTGAGGGGATGACCACCCGCAACCTCTCGCTGCCAGCATAATCCGGTGAGGCCAGCCTTCACCCGACAGGAATTACCGGCCATTCTTACTAATATCGCCCAATTCTTCTCCGCTCGCTTCCCGCAACGGGACGAAGGCGCTTATCTGGTGGGCGGCTTCCTTCGCGATTCCCTGCTTCGCGGCGAAATTGCCGACTTCAGCGATTCATCCGGCCCCCACGATATCGACATTGCTGTGCCCCCCAACGTTGCGTCGGTGAAAGAGTTGGGCCACGAACTGGCCCGCCACCTTGGCGGTACCTGCCAGCCCCACAACCTGGCACGGGGCGTCTACCAGGTCATCATAGAGTCCCCTGATCCCCAATCTGCGCCCCTGGTGATAGACCTGGTCCGCTACGCCTGGACCATCGAGGAAGACATGGAGCGGCGGGACTTTACCGTCAACGCCATGGCCCTGCCCCTGGACCATCCCTGCCTCCTCGACGCCGACCCCGACGAGTGGCCCGTTCCCGCCGGCCTGTGGGTCGGTGATCTGGTCGACCCTTATGACGGGCGGGCGGACGTATTCCAGAAGCGCATCAGGGTGGTGAACGATGAGGTCTTCCAGTACGACCCGGGTCGTCTTCTTCGCGGGGCCCGGCTGGCGGGAAGGCTCAAGTTCATGCTGGAACCGCAGACTGCCCGCCTGATCCGGCAGGAGGCGCACCTGATAGAAGGCGTTGCGCCCGAACGGGTCCGCAATGAGTTTATGGCCATCCTCGCGGAAGACGGCGCCAGGGGACAGTTAGAAATCCTGGACCGCCTGGACCTCCTGTGCCGCATCATCCCCGAACTGGAACTTACCAAGGGCGTAGACCAGCCCAGCGCCCACTACTGGGACGTGTGGAACCACAACCTCCATACTGTCGAGTATGCCGAACTGATCACCCGCGGCCATCAGAACTCGGCCATCTACTCCCTGACTCCCTGGAACGCCGAGGTGGAGGCCTACTTTGCCGAGGAGGTGGGGGACGGCTTCTCCCGCCGTACTGTCCTCAAGCTGGCCGGCCTGCTCCACGACATTGCCAAGCCCCAGACCAAGGGCCCCGACAATACGGGCCGCATCCGCTTCCTGGGCCATTCCGAACTGGGCGCAGAAATGGTAACCGAACGGCTGACTCAGCTCAGGTACAGCGCCAGGATTGTCGCCATGGTGGGCCGGATGGTGGAACACCACTTGCGTCCCTCCCAGCTTCGCCACGGTGATGAACCACCCACTCCCCGGGCGGTACACCGCTACTACCGGGACGTGGGAGACGTGGCCGTGGATACCATTTACCTGGCCATGGCAGACTACCTGGCGGCCAAGGGTCCGGAAGTCGTCGCAGACCGGTGGGCCAATCATGCTAGAATGTTAGGTGATTTGTTGCAGGCCGGACGGGAAAGGGCCCCGGCCAGAGGACCCCAGCGTCTGCTGACGGGCCACGACCTGATGCAGCATTTCGACCTTCCGCCAGGCCCGCAGATAGGCCGGCTGCTGGCGCAGATTGACGAGGCCCGGGCCGCCGGCGAAGTCGCCACCCGTGATGAAGCCCTGGCCTTGGCGGCCGCCCTGAAATGATGAAAATTACAGCGTGCGAAGGCTAAGGCCGGCAGCAGGCCTTTCCTTCGCGCTTCTTTGTGTCCTTCATGGACCATATCTAAAGGAGTAATCAATGCGCAGGCGCAGCGTCCAGCTTTCCATCCTGATCGTCATCATAGTGGCACTCTCCGTGGCCGCCCTGGGCTTCCGGGACATCAACATAAATGTCCCCGGCTTTCCCGCCCTGGTTCGCGGCGGCGATGGCCCCCTGGGCCTGAAACTGGGCCTGGACCTCAGCGGCGGCGGCCACCTGGTCTACCAGGCGGATACCGGCACCCGTATCGAGGTTGGCTTTGTTGACCCCGCCCGCGGTGTGGTGGTTGACCGTGCCCTGGAGAGCCGGGGCGTAACCGATTACGACTTGCGCCAGCTGGACGACCGCACCTACATCGTTACGACTGACCTGCTGGAGGAGACCGCCAAGGAAGGACTGGAAGAGGCCATAATTTTCTCCCAGATCGAGTTCAGTTTCGACCCCGAACTGGAACTGCCCGAAGAACCCACCGTTACCGACGTGGTTGAGGAACAGGAACTGGCCGACTTCCAGGTGGAGCAGACCGGGGTGGACAACTTCTACCGGGTCACCACCACTACTGTCCTGGACGACGGACAGCAGGATGAGCTTCGGGACGCCCTGGAGGACGAGATAGTCGAGGTAACGGACTTCTCCGTGGACACCGTGGGAACGGTCTCCTTCACCCTCAGCGAAATCCAGCCGCCCACGCCGGACCAGATGGAGGGCGTCCTGGACCGGATTAACCGCCGCGTCAACCTCTTCGGTACCGAGGAACCCATTATCCAGCTCTTCGGCGAGGATCGGGTTATCGTCCAGCTGCCCGGGGCCAGCGGTTCCATCTCCGACGTGGTGTTCGCCGAACCCACCGACGCGGCCGCCGTGGAAGGCGTGGTGGCCGGCCAGGGCTACGAGGACTTCACCGTCGATGCCCAGTCGGAGACCGAGTACGAGATACGGACCATATCTCTCAACCTGAACCAGCAGAGCGCCCTGCGCGGCGCCCTTTCCTCCAGTGTTGGCGAGGTGTCCTCCTTCATAACCACCGGCGGCATTGAAACGGCCAAAGCCCTTATCGGCCAGACGGCCCAGCTGGTATTCAAGGAGCGCACCTGCTCCGATGTTACCTGCTTCACCTTCACCGACGCCGAGATTGGCCTCACCGGCGATGACCTGGAAAGCGCCTTTGCCTCCACCGACCCGAACACCGGCGAGTGGGAGGTCAACATCGCCTTTGGCGACCGGGGCACGGGCATCTTCTCCGACCTGACCCAGCGCATCGTTGGCATTGATACCAAGCGCATCGGCGTCTTCCTGGACGATGAACTGCTCATCGCCCCCGTTTCCCTGGCCTGGATACGGGACGGCCGCAGCTCCATTACCGGCAACTTCTCCCGGGAGGAGGCCCGTACCCTGGCCATTCAGCTGGAGGCCGGAAGCCTGCCCGTTCCCCTGGAACTGATCCAGGAAAGCGATGTGGATGCCCTGCTGGGCAGCGAGTCCCTGAAGAAGAGCCTGCAGGCTGGCCTTATCGGCCTGGGGCTGGTCCTGATATTTATGATCATCTACTACCGCATGGCCGGCGTGGTGGCCGCCCTGGCCCTGGTCTTCTACACGTTGGTGGTGCTGGCGGTGTTCAAGCTGGTGCCAGTAACCCTGGGCCTGTCGGGCATCGGTGCCTTCATCCTGTCCATCGGTCTGGCGGTGGACGCAAACATCCTGATATTCGAGCGGATGAAGGAGGAGATACGCATTGGCCGCACCCTGGCCTCCTCCATGGAGGTGGGATTCAGCCGGGCCTGGCCGGCCATCCGCGACGGCAACTTCTCCACCATCATCACCTGCCTGGTCCTGCTGTGGCTGGGCAGCCGCACCGCCGACGACCTGGTAACTGGCTTTGCCTTCACCCTGTTCATCGGCGTGGTGGTCAGCATGTTTACCGCCATAGTGGTCAGCCGCAACCTGCTGCAACTGATGGCCTGGGTTGGCCTGGGCCGCCAGCTTGCCCTGTTCAGTCCCGAGGGTCGGCCCGGTCAGGGCGCCGGAGTACGGACCGGCGCCGCCGGACAACCCCGCAACGTATAGAAAGTAATCCAGAAGTCCCTTCCCCCTTGATGGGGGAAGGTTAGGATGGGGGTGACTGAAAAGCCAATGTCACTGCCAATCTTGAAGCAAATCCCCTGGGAGCAACTTACAAATGTATGACATCGTAGCCAAGCGGGGTTGGTACTTCCTCTTCTCGGCCCTGCTCCTGATACCCGGGATAATCTCCCTGGCCATGCCTCCCGACGGCTGGGTAACCGGCGGCTCCGGGCTGCGGCCGGGCATCGACTTCACCAGCGGTTCGGTGATGGACATTACCTTTGAGCGTTCCGTGAATCAGGACGAGGTGCAGCAACGCATGGATGCCCTGGGCCACCCCGAGGCCCTGGTCCAGCGTACCGGCAGCCGCACCCTGCTCGTGCGTACCAAGGTGCTGGGAGATGACGCCAGCGCCGGCCGGTCCGAGCGGCAGGTAATTGAGGACGACCTGACCCAGAACGTGGCGCCGGTGGTGGCGGTCAACTTCGACTCCACCTCGCCCATAGTGGCCCAGGAAACGGTGCGTAACGCCATCATTGCCCTGGCGGCGGCATCGGTATTCATCCTGTTGTACATCTGGTACGCCTTCCGACGGGTGCCAAAGGCCTACCGCTACGGCATCAGCGCCATCATTACCCTGATTCACGACACCCTGCTGGTGCTGGGCGTCTTCTCCATCCTGGGGCGGGTGCTGAACATGGAAGTCAACTCCATGTTCATCGTGGGCATACTCACCGTGGCCGGTTACAGCGTAAACGACACCATCGTCATCTTCGACCGCATCCGCGAGAATGTCATCCGCTACCCCGACCGTGCCCTGGAATCGGTGGTCAACCTGAGCATCGTCGAAACAGTGGGCCGGTCCATCAACACCAGCTTTACCACCTTCACCGTGCTGCTGGCCATGCTGCTCATCGGAGGCTCCAGCATCCGGGAACTGCTGCTGGTAGTGGCCATCGGCGTAATCGTCGGTACCTACAGTTCCATTTTCGTCGCCAGCCAGTTCGTGGTCATCTGGGAGCGGGGCGAATTCGGCCGCATCATCGGTCGGGGCCGCCGCACCGGCGCCACCGCCGCCACGGGCCTGCTGTCCATCTTCGGGCTGCTGGGGCGGTAATAGGCTCTACAGTTCGCGGCTAAACGTGGCCCCTCTTCCACAGGGAGAGGGGCCCTTACCTTGTGTTCCGAGACGTTTATTGTTGCAGAAGGATACGTGTAGAATACGGCGTATCCTGTTGTATTTGAGCACTTATGCTGGAAACCGAACGAGTAACCTACCTGTTCGCAGATGCCCGTGATATGTATCAGGACGCCCTTGAAATGCTCGACCAGGGACGCCTCCGCAATGCCGCCGACAAGGCCTGGGTGGCTACCAAGCGGGCCACGGACGCCCTGATCCTGGCCCGTACCGGCGAGGAACCCCGTACTTCTGGTCAGACCATGCGCATGATCCGGCAGCTACGCAGGCAAGACCCGGCCCTGGAGCCGTTGCGGCTACGATATGGGCATCGCCAGTCATTCCTGCACGGCGCCTGTTTCTACGATGGCATACTGGAGCCGGAAGACGACATCATCGCCGATGTGAAGGAAACCCTGGAATACATTCAGGAAGCCGAGGCAATGGCCCGGGCATAATGGCTGAAAGCCAGAAGGCAGCCGTACCCAATTACCACCCCAGCGAGGCCCTCCTTGCAACACACCAACATTATTCTTAAAACCACCGACCGCGTCGCCACCATACGCCTTAACCGGCCCGACTCGCTGAACGCCCTGAACCTGGAACTGCTGGCGGAGTTTTCCGACGCAGTGAGGGCTGTGGGCGAAGACGAATCCGTCAAGGCCCTGGTCATCCGTGGCGAGGGCCGCGCTTTTTGCGCCGGCGCCGATCTGCTCTTCTTCGATACCGTTTTCGACGACATTTCCCTATTGCCACCCTACGTGAAGCTGCTTAACGACAGCTTCTTCCAACTGGAGGAACTGCCCATCCCCACCATTGCGGTGGTCCAGGGGTTTGCCCTGGCCGGCGGCCTGGAACTGGTCCTGGCCTGCGATATGACCCTGGCCGCCGAGGACGCCCGCCTGGGCGACCAGCATGCCAACTTCGGGCTCATGCCCGGCGGCGGCTCAACCCAGCGCCTGCCCCGGCGCATCGGAATGCAGCGGGCAATGGAGTTGCTGACCACCGGGCGCTGGCTTTCCGGCAGCGAGGCGGTGGAATGGGGCCTGGCTTTGCGCGCCGTGCCCCCGGAGTCCCTGGAGGAGGAACTGGAGGCGCTGCTGGCTCAACTGCGAGACAAGAGCCGTACCGGGCTGGCCTGGATCAAATCCATCGCCCGGCAGGGACAGGATCTGCCCCTCCGCGCCGGGATTGACCGGGAAGGAATGGCCTTTGTGCAGTATTTCGCCACCTCACCCCACCCGCAGGAGGGCATCCAGGCCTTCAAGGAACGGCGAAAGCCCGAGTTTTGAACCAGTATCGAAGAGGCAAATGTTACCAATCTGTTAAATAAAGGTTGTCTGTGAAATTTCGCACTTGACATGGGAATTAATTTCGGTAGAATAAGTACAACCTTACAGGCCACACAAGGAGGAATCCATGGAAGGCAAAGTCCAGCTTGAGATCACCTACTGCGTACCTTGACAGCACCACGCTACCGCCACGTGGATGGCGAACGAATTCTTCCGCACCTACGGTCCTGACGCTGCGATAACCATTTCCCCGCGCGGCCAGGGCATCATGGAAGTCTTTGTTGACGGAGAGAAGATCTTCGACAAGAAGGCCGAAGGCAATGTTTACCCCGACCTGGCTCGGGTCCGCAAGATGAAGGAAGTAATCACCGAGCGGATTAGCAACCTGGAGCCTGTTCCCGCCGATAACTAGCTTTTATTGCGTCGGTCAGCCTAGGCAACCGACTTAACGGTTAGACAAAATACACCCCGCTACTTGGTAGCGGGGTGTAGCTTTTGGGGTTTCTCCTCTGCCAGTGGCCTGACACACAGACGGGCGGTGCACATCACGTTGCCTGGGGCCATAATTCTCCCTGGGGCGCCGTCTTCCTGGCGGGTCGGGGTTTGGCCGACGGAGTGGGGAACAGGCGCTCCCGAACTCGCTCCCATATCTCGTCTTTAATCTCATCCACGGGCTTCAGGGCATTGACCTGTGTCCACCGCTCCGGTTCGGCCTCCGCCTGTTCCAGGAACCCCTCTCTTGCCGAGTTGTGGAACCCCAGGTCCAGGTCCTCGAACCTGGTTCCTTCCACGGTCCTCTCCTGGGCCACTAGTTCCCCCGCCGCGTCCTCGGTAAACGCCGTCTGGAAGGACATTGCGCGCTGAATGCCAACCTCAGGGGGCAGGTCAAGCAGGAATACCAGGTCTGGCTCCATCCCCCGGGTCGCGAAGTGGTTCAGGGAATTGATGACCTCCAGGTCCAGCCCTCGTCCGTAACCCTGGTAGGCCACGGTGGAGCCGTAGAAGCGGTCGGCTACCACCACCTGCCCGTCTTCCAGGGCCGGTAGTATCTGGGACGTTACCAGTTCGACGCGGGCCGCCTCAAACAGCAGGAGTTCCGCCTCCCGGGACAGGGGGCGGTCGCTTTTCAGGTAGCCCCGCAGGTATTCGCCCAATTCGGTGCCGCCCGGTTCCCGTACCGGGAGGCAGGGGACTTCCAGTTCGGCCAGCCTCTCGACCAGCAGTTGGGACTGGGTAGTCTTTCCCGCCCCTTCGCCGCCCTCAAATGCAATGAAAAGTCCGGCCACCGTCATCCTCTTCTGTAGGGGTTTCTAAACAAAGAATAAACACAAACATTCACCAATATATCTGCCCCTTTTCCGCCTGCAACCATCGGCCCATTGACCAGGGGCTGACAGGGGGATGGCATCCTGAAATTAGTGAACATTCGTGTTTATTCGTGGATTAAGGGCGGTAAATCAGCACTGACCGTTCCGGTTCCCGGCCCCTGCTGGTGGAAGCAAGGCTGAACCGTTCTGCCAGCAGATGCTGTAGCCGCCGCACATAGGCCCGCTGGGGGTTCAGCTGGACGCTGAACTCGCCGCCCAGGACTCGCTGCGCCGCCTCTTCGGCCTCCATCAGCGCCTTGTCCAGGGTTTCCTTGGACGCTCCATCTTCGCGGCCCCGGCCGTTGCCCCGTACCGGCACCCCCTGTTCCTTGGCCAGCATCCGCAGGAAGTCGGTAATCTGGGGCAGGGTGTTCTTCCGCAGCACGTAGACCGGCGTGCCCGTGGACTCGGCCGACCGCACCAGCTGCGCGCCTCGCCGGTAGTGGGTCTTGGTGGTCAGCACCAGGGATGCCCGGCGCAGTTCGTTGACGATGCCCACGTTCAGGCCCACTTCGATCTGAGCTGTATCCAGCTTGTCCCGGCTTACTCCGAAGAGAAAAACCTGCGCTTCCAGGGTACGGCCGTCGTTCTCTCCCGCAGCAGCGCCGGTCTCCCCAGCCATGGCGGCGGCGCCATCGCTGTCGGCTCCTACGCCCAAGAAAGCAGGCTCGTACTGGGGCTGGAAGCTGGGCGGCGGCGCCATTGGCCGGTCCTGGTTACGGCCCTGTCTGCGCCCCGAACGGCGGCCGCCGTAACCCTGGTCCTGGTACCCTCCTCCGAACTCCTGCGCCCACGGAGCCGGCGGGTTGGAGTTGGGGCGGGGGTCGCCCTGCTGTTCCATTACCTCCCCGTCGGAATCCAGGCTGCGGACTACCGGCGTGATGGGATAACCCCTTAGCCACTGGTCCACCACCTGGGCCACACCGTCGTGGACGGCCACCTGTTCCCAGCTCTGAATCTCGACCACCACGTCGAAGGTGGGTGGGGCCTTGCGCTCCAGCACCGTCTTCTGGGTGCCCCGGTACCGCGCCTCCTGGTCGCCCAGGGTTACCGACTGTACGCCGCCCACCAGGTCGCAAAGGGTGGGGTTCAGGATAAGGTTGTCCAGGGTGTTGCCGTGGGCGGTGGCGATAAGCTGCACGCCCCGCTCGGCGATGGTGCGGGCGGCGGCGGCCTCCTCCTCGGTTCCCATTTCGTCGATGATGATCACCTGGGGCATGTGGTTCTCCACCGCCTCGATCATTACGCCGTGCTGCCTGGTGGGGGTGGCTACCTGCATCCGGCGGGCGTGGCCTATGGCCGGGTGGGGCACGTCGCCGTCCCCGGCGATTTCGTTGGACGTATCGACGATTACCACCCGCTTGCGGGCGTTGTCGGCCAGCACCCTTGCCACCTCGCGCAGCATGGTGGTCTTGCCCACTCCGGGCCGCCCCAGCAGCAGGATGTTCTTGTTGGCGAAGGCCAGGTCTTCGATGATCTTGATGGTGCCGAATACGGCCCGTCCGGCGCGGCAGGTAATGCCCACCACCTGTCCCTTGCGGTTGCGGATGGCGGAGATGCGGTGCAGGGTGCGTTCCATGCCAGCCCGGTTGTCATCGCCGAAGTCGCCGACCTCTTCCACCAGGTAGTCCAGGTCGTCCCGGGTAATCTCCCGCTCGTCCAGGATGACGTCTCCGGTGGGGAAACGGGCCTCGGGAAGGCGGCCCAGGTCCAGCACCACCTCCAGCAGGTCGGCCAGGTTTTCCTGTCCCAGCAGATTTTCCTTAACCCGGGGGGGCAGGACCTCCAGCAACCGTTCCATTTCTTCCTGTACCAGCTCTTGCGCTGCTACCAATTCACGCCTCCACCGGCGCCATTCCGTACTGCATTGCCGGAACGGCCACCATTTTCACCATCAACGTATACTCGGCCACCTGCCTTCCGCCCCGGCCGACCAGCCTGTCCCGCACGGGCGACTGGTAATCGGGCGCCAGCCACCGCAGACGGGGGCAACGGCAGGATGCGAAATCCACCAGCCGGAACAGTAATTCCGGATGGTCCGGGTGGGCCATCACCTCTGCTCCCACCGACTTTCCCCGGCCGGCCACCCTCACCCAGCCGACAATGCGGCCGGAATCTTCCGCCACCCATTCCTGCTGCCGGGTGGGGGGCACGCCACGGGCAGGCGCTTCCCTGCCGTCCTGCCACTGGTCAAACGTAAGCCCCATTGCCTGGCGCACCCGCGCGGGCACGCTGGCGCAGTACAGTTGGAACACCCCGTAACCGTCGGATGGCAGCCTGGGCCGCAGTCCGCCTGTCGTCAAATCGCCGGCTGCTTCCCCATTCACGCTGTTCAGGTGCAGCGGGCCGGGCCCCTCCACCAGGGTCTCATTGCAGGCCACGATCAAACCGCTGCGCCGGGCCAGGTCAATAGTCGGACTGTCCGTGGGCAGCCTCAGGAATATCCGCTCCCCGGCCCGCTCGCCCACCGCCTGGAAAAGGTCCTCCAGCAGTGCCAGCGCGTCGGCGTTAACCTGGTCCAGCTTGTGGTTATCGCCGCCGTGGCCGTCGCCATTCTCCGGCGGGGGAGCGCCGGCCGGCAGGTATAGGCCGTCCACCTCCCACGCCCGCGGACCGGAACGGGTGCGGGCGGAAACCAGGCCGGTGAGCCGGGTCCCCTGCCAGCGGGCCAGCGCCAGCCGGTCCCGGGGCTGCAGCACTGCGTTGCGCCAGAGCCGTGCCCCGTACAGCGGAAACCTGTCGCCGTTCAGCGCGGGACGCGGGCAGGCCAGGTTGGGTTTCCCGGGCGCGTTCAACAGGGTGCAGCGCAGGGCGTCGGTGATTCGGAAAGCCTGAACGGTTGAGTTTGGTTTCATCGGCGCAGTCGCGGTATCTAACTTTCCCGACCGGGCGGGCCAGCCGGGTCTGCCGCCAGGTCCAGGAAATACTGGTGCAAACGGGTATCGTTGGTCAACTCCGGATGAAAGGCCGTGGCCATCAGGTTGCCCTGACGCACCGCCACCGCCTGGCCGTTTGATAGGGCCGCCAGCGTCTTCACCTGCTGCCCCACGCGAATAACCACCGGAGCCCGGATGAAGATGGCATGGAAGGGGTCGGACTCAAGCCCGGTTATGTCCAGGTCCTGCTCGAAGCTGTCAATCTGGCGGCCAAAGGCATTGCGCTGGACGCCGATGTCCATGACTTGCAGGGGAACGGGGTCGGCCTCGGTTATCTCGTGGGCCAGCATAATCATACCGGCGCAGGTACCCCAGACCGCCTTGCCCTGGGCTGCCATCGCCTGCACCGGCTCGCGCAGGTGGTAGATGCTCATAAGCCGGCTCAGGGTGGTGCTTTCGCCGCCGGGGATGATGAGACCGTCGATGCCATCGAGTTGTTCCGGCAACCGGATCTCTCGGCACTCCACATTGAGCCGCCGCAAAATGGCGATATGCTCGGCAAAGTCACCCTGTACGGCTAATACCCCAATCTTCAATGCAATCCTGTCCGACGGTTAGTTTAAGACTCTTCCCTTTTGCCCAGGTCGGCCTGGCGGGGTTGGCCCGCCAGCCCATCCGGGACCCTTGCAGTGGCGAAGGACGGCCTCTCGTTGGACCCGTATCCATCGTCCTTCGCCCCGCCTGTGGCGCAAAAGGTCAGATGCTGCGGGGAGCCAGCAGTTGTTCCTCAGGTATGGAACGGGCGCTGATGCCCACCATCGGCTCTCCCAGGTCCTTGGAAACGTCGGCCAGAATCTTGGGGTCGTTGTAGTGGGTTACCGCCTGCACGATGGCGTAGCCCCGCTGGACCGGGTCGCCCGACTTGAAGATTCCCGAGCCCACGAAGACGCCATCGGCGCCCAACTGCATCATCAGGGCGGCGTCGGCTGGGGTGGCGACGCCACCGGCGGCAAAGTTCACCACCGGCAGGCGGCCCTGCTCGCGGGTCTGGGTCAGCAGTTCCAGGCTGACGCCCAGGTTCCGGGCCTCTACCACCAGTTCGTCCTCGGGCATGTTCCGCAGCTTGCGGATGGCGTCCTGCACCGCCCGCATGTGGCGGACGGCCTCCACCACGTCGCCGGTACCGGCCTCGCCCTTGGTGCGAATCATGGCCGCGCCCTCGGAGATGCGGCGCAGGGCCTCGCCCAGGTCGCGGCACCCGCAGACAAAGGGGACCTGAAAGTCGTGCTTCCAGACGTGATGCACTTCGTCGGCCGGGGTCAGCACCTCGGACTCGTCGATATAGTCGATGCCGATAGCTTCCAGTACCTGGGCCTCAACAAAGTGACCGATGCGGCACTTGGCCATGACGGGAATGCTGACCGTATCCATGATCTTCTGGATAATCGCCGGGTCGGTCATGCGGGCCACGCCGCCGTCGGCGCGGATGTCGGCGGGCACCCGTTCCAGGGCCATAACGGCCACGGCCCCCGCCTCCGCGGCGATCTCCGCCTGCTCAGCGTTGACCACATCCATAATAACGCCGCCCTTCAGCATCTGGGCGTGCCCAGCTTTAACGGTATAGGTACCGGTAAGAACGTCAACCATATCCAAAATCCTCCGGCTGGAGATAGGGGGCTATTCAAGAGTTGAAGGTGTAACTTGGCAGTATTATACGGTGTGAGGACGGGGGTAAGCAATTGGTGTGGAGGAGGGGGGGTCGAGCGGGAGTAAGGAGCGGAACCCGGTGTCAAGTGCGCCAACCTCGCAAAAACCAGGAACCCATATACTTGCTAAAATATATGGATTGCCGGATCCAACTGACGCCGAAGACCAAAAGGCACAAACACAGCGTCGGGGAACTGCCGATCCGGCTGAATCGCTGACACTCGCTCTTTGTAATTGCACGAAAGTACGGCCTATGGTGCGGTAAGTGGAGAGGCCCAAACGAAAATGAAAGGCAAATCGAAGAAACTCGAATGTTAGCGCAGCTACGGCGAGCGTATGGAGAACAAGAAGGAGAGGCATCGTGACCCAAGTACCATACACGCACCGCAGAATTTGCCCCAATTGTGGCCTCAACTTTATCGGGGAGGATAACCCACAGGAGACCCTTCTGCGCCTTCCGGTTAATGAATACATACACCGTTGGATACTGTCTGAATTTTGCCCGGATCCTGGGTGCAACCAGCTATGTGTTTGGGTATTGTCTTCAAATACCTATGTTGTTACAGGGTTGCCCCCTGCTGATGCGCACGTGCGGTTGGTTCATCCCCGAACAACGGGACGTGCTCGTCCACCGACAGAGGTCCCCCAGGAGTTTGTTGAGGACTACTTGGAAGCTAGCTTGGTTCTCGTGGATAGCCCGAAAGCAAGTGCCGCACTTAGCCGACGTTGCCTTCAGTTGATATTGCGTGAGAAAGCGGGCGTGCGGAATCCAGACAACTTGATGCAGGCAATTGAAGAAGTCATAGCTGACCCCAGCATTCCCACCGGCATAAGGGAATCGCTTGACGCGGTGCGGAACATTGGCAATTTCGCGTCGCATCCCAACAAGAGCAAGAACACGGGGGAGGTCGTACCCGTTGAGCCGGGAGAGGCTGAGTGGTGTTTGGATATCATCGAAATGTTGTTCGAATTCTATTTCGTTGGACCGGCAGACGTTCGCAGGCGCAGAGAGGCATTGAATGCGAAGCTGGCGGAAACGGGCAAGCCAAATATGCTTTTTCCGGAATGCTAGGAACGGGAAGTCTAGCATTGGGAACATTACCGGGCGAATCTGGCAGGCTCGCGGGTGTCACTTTTCGGGCGGGTCAGACCGGTTTGTGCCGCCTCTCCTTTGTTCCAAGCGACGTAAGCGTTCATCGTTCTTGGCGGGGGCAACGAAGTAATAGTCAAACAATGCCTCAAGGATCTCCAGGCACCACTTGGAAACCGCTCAAGCAGATGTGTGAGGATGTGGGGCTTCTAGATCATTATAAGACCATGTACCGGCTGGCTTCCGAGGCTGCTCCCGGAGGGGCACATGGAATGGCCACCGAGTTGCTGGAACACTTGGGCATCAAACAACGACCACAATGGGAGGTCCTCGTTGCTTTAGTTACTGCGCTAATCTATTACGGTTGGGTTGTGGAAGTAGCATGTAAGGCGCTACCCGATCTAGCGGCGAACTATCAATTTGGAGCCACATGGGGCGATAGCATACAGACTATTCAGAATCATTTGTCGAAACAAATGAATCGAGAAAGTTAGCTATTGATTTGCCGACTGGCCACCGGAAGCCGCCTCCCGTAGCGCCCCGTTAATCCGCGAATGCCAGTCGCCGCCTTGGCTGCGAAAGTAATCCAGCACCTCCTTGTCCAGGAGGATGTGCAAACGTTCCTTTTTGCCTGATGCCAAATCTTCCTTCTCTTGAAGGTATCTTTCCAAAATGTGGGGGATTATTTCCGACGAGGACTTGGCTTCCTTGAACCACTCCTCGTCGGCTTCAAAGTCATCTGGATCTTCAGCGATTTGAGCGTTAATTTCGGCGTCTTCTTCGGGGCTGAGCATTCGAATCTTACGGACCCTGTTCGCCATAATATCTTCTCTCCCGGTTGTTAGCCTTCCGCAGACTAATAATCCGTGTTGCCTCGTCCCTTTGCGTCCAGACGGCGTGATAGAGCTCGTCTCCAATCATTCCATAACTGGACCACCGGAGTTCGCCGCCCCGGTCGCTACGCCGAGTTAATGCTGTACTCCAGTCAAAGGATTCCATTGAAGCAAAGTCAACGCCCCGCATCAGCAAGGTCTCAGTTCTCTTTTCTTCGTCCCATTCGTAAGGCATACCATTACAGTAGGTCTATTGTAACGACGACCAAGCGTACCGGCAAAGTAAAGATTGTCAAACACTCTGACAAGACTCACCTAACACCCCATCCTGTCTATCCTGTTCATCCATGTCTGAATCCCCTACCCCACAATCTCCCTCACCGTCCGGTCCACCAACTCCACCGGCACATTCCGGCGCACACTGGCCTGGCCCACCCCGTCCAGCATTACCCAGCGGTTGGTGCCGCCGGATACCTTCTTGTCCAGGGACATGGCGCGGCGGATGTCTTCCACGTCGACGCCCTGAGCGGTGGTGGGCAGATTGAACCGCTGCAGCAACTCGTACTGGCGGTCCACGATGTCCTGGCCGTGGAAGCCCAGCTCGCAGGCCATTTTGGCGGCGCCCATCATGCCGATGGACACGCCCTCGCCGTGCATGAAGCGGCCGTACTCGGTGGACGCCTCCAGGGCGTGGCCGATGGTGTGGCCGTAGTTCAGCAGGATGCGGATATCCAGGGTCTCCCGCTCGTCCTGGCTCACCACCTCCGCCTTGATGGCCATGCTACGCCGTATCACCTCGGTGGAAATCTCCGGCTCCACCTCCATCAGGGCCTCGGCATGCTCCTCGAACACGTCCACCAGGTTGGCGTCCATGATGAACCCGTGCTTGATGGCCTCGGCCCAACCCTCGGAAAGTTCCCGCTTGCCCAGGGTGGACAGGGCCTCCACGTCGGCCAGCACCGCTTTGGGCTGGTAGAAGGCCCCCACCAGGTTCTTGCCCTGGGGCAGGTTCACCGCCACCTTGCCGCCGATGGACGCGTCCACCATGGCGGCCATGCTGGTGGGCACCTGCACGAAGGGGACCCCCCGCAGGAAGGTCGCCGCCACGTATCCGGCCAGGTCTCCCACCACGCCGCCGCCCACGGCGAGAATGGCGTGGCCCCGCTCGGCCCGCAGCCCCACCAGCCACTCGTAGATGGCCTGGGCCAGGCTGTTGGTCTTGCTGGGCTCTCCCGGCGGGATAATGAAGCAGTGGGCGCCGATGCCCTTCTTCTGCAACGCCCGCTGGGCCCGCCGACCGTACCGGTTCATCAGATTTTCGTCGGTGATAATGTAGACGGGACCGCCGATGCCCAGGTCTTCCAGCCAGTCGCCCAGCCGGTCAATGATGCCCCAGCCGGCCACCACGGGGTAGCTGCCGCCCGAATGATAAACGGTAGCGGCCAGGTCGGTGTTGTTGCTCGCAATGTTGGTCATGAGATATCTCCGGTTTATCTGTTTATCCACGAATGGACATGAATGTTCACTAATGGGATGTCATGTGCTGGTTGGGTCATCAGAAGAGAGCAGGTTCAGCGCTTGCTCCGCCACTTCCTCCGGCGTCAACTCATCAGTATCAATGCAATGATGGGCCTGCCCGTAGGCTTCGGCCCGCTGCTCCAGCAACTCCCGTATTCGCCCCAGAGGATCAGCCCCGGCCAGCAATGGCCGCACTGCCTGCCCCGAGTCGTTGTCGGCCTTGAGCCGCTGGTAAATCGTTTCGGGGCTAGCCTGGAGACAGAATACCGTGCCGCCCTGCAGCATCACGCGCCGGTTGTCCGAATCAACGAACGCCCCGCCGCCGGCGGAGATAATCTGTCCGTTACCTTGGCAAAGCCCAGCGATAACCTGCCGCTCCAGGGCGCGGAAAGCGGTCTCCCCTTCATCGGCAAATATCTGCTCAATCGACTTCCCCGCCCGTTCCACAATCACCGAGTCGGCGTCCACCATCGGCATTCCTGTCCGCTCCGACAGAATACGCCCCACGTGGCTCTTCCCCGAAGCCATAAACCCCACCAGGATGATGTTGTCGCGTTGGGGCAAATCAACAAACCCCAATTCTCAATTCCTGACTCTTAATTGACTCAGTCCGGCAACTGCGTCAGGTGCATGCGGCTGCCCATGCTGGTGGCCGTGTCGAAGTACAGCACCTGCTGGCCCACCGAGTTGGTGTTCGGGGTCTCGGCCACGAACTGGAAGCCCCGACTGCAGCAGTCGTCAATGCCCGCGTGAATGTCGTCCATCACGTAGCCCACGTGGTCCATCTCGTGGTTGCCGCCCAGTTGGGCGGGCTCGTGGGGCTCGATCAGTTCCACCTGTACCTGCCCGAAGTTGACGAAGGCGTTGCGGCTGCCCGTCCGCGACGGCCCGCCGCCTATGTGTTCCCCGTCAAACTTCTCCACGTACCACGCTATGGCGTCCTCCAGGTTGGGCACCCGGTAGCCGGCGTGGACAATCTTGGCCACCTGGACGCCGCCGCCCACGCCGGTCATCACGGCGTTCTCCGGCGCCGGAAGCTGGGTCAGGTGCATCAGGACGTTGTTGGTGGTCTCGGGATGGAAGTAGAGCAACTGCTGGCCCAGTTGATTGGTGCGGGGCGCGTCGGCGGCGAAGCGGAAGCCCCGGGCCTTGCACTCCTCGATGGCGCTGTGGATATCGGGGACCACGTAGGCCACGTGGTGCATCACCAGGCCGCCCTTAGGCAGGTTGGAGGTATCGGACGGCTGGATCAGTTCCACCTCCACCTGGCCGAAGCGCAGAAATGCGTTTATGCCGCCCCCGGGCACCTGGACGCTGACGGCCACGTCGCCGCCCCCGGCGCTCAACGCCCCGAAGCCCTTGTTGTACCAGTCAATAGCTGCCTCCAAATCGGCGCAGTAGTAACCAATGTGCTGAATCTTGTCAAACATGGCGTTGTCCTTATGGCAAGTGTTGGTATGGGATTTGGCCCATTATGCCACATTCGGCGTGGTATGGTGTGGGTACGGCGAGGGACAAGGGAATGGCACCACTTCGTCGACGAACCGCATAACTTTGAACAACCCGCCGCCTTATTCAAGGTTATGTGCTATCCTTGAATAAAGGAGACGCAATGGCAAGGTTTGAGGAACGAATGTGGGAGGGGAATTTTTCGGGCCTGACGCGGCGCGACCGCAGCCCCTGCCGGTACTCGGTCTACCAGCCAGACCCCCTTTCGGAGCGCTCCTTTGCTTTTGACGGGGACGTGGCCGCCGACCTGGCGGATGCCGAGGCAGAACTGGTAAGACTTAATACCCGCGTGGAAGCGTTGTCCGACACCGAGGTACTGGCCCGGTTGCTGCTGCGGGCGGAGTCGGTCGCGTCATCGCGCATCGAGGGCCTGGTCGTGGGAGGTCGCCGGTTGCTGCGGGCCGACGTCGCCCGCCAACTGGGAGCGGAGGTCCGGGATGTAACGGCCAAAGAGGTATTGGCTAACATAGACGCCATGGTCTGGGGTGTGGAAACAGTGACGCCCGGCTCCCCGATTACTCTGGACATAGTCCTGGAAGTCCATCGACGTCTCCTTTCCGGCACGTTCCTGGACGAGCACGGCGGCCGCATTCGCACCGCGCAAAACTGGATCGGCGGTAGCAGCTACAACCCCTGCTCCGCTTCGTTTGTCCCGCCGCCGCCCGAAATTGTGGAAGGTCTGCTGGAAGACTTGGTCGCCTTTTGCAATGACGACGGACTGCCCGCCCTGGCCCAGGCCGGAATTGCCCACGCCCAGTTCGAGACCATTCATCCCTTCGTGGACGGTAACGGCCGAGCGGGACGGGTGCTCATCCACCTGATCCTGCGCCGACGGGGCTATGCGGCGAACTTCCTGGTGCCGGTTTCGCTGGTCCTGGCAACCTGGTCAGAAGACTACGTAGCCGGACTGACGGCCACTCGTTACGAAGGCGAATCTGGATCGGCGCCGGCCCACATCGGCATCAACCGCTGGGTGGCCCTGTTTGCCACGGCCTGCCGCCGCGCGATGGAGGACGCCGGCCGGTTTGAGGACCAGGTCCGTCAGTTGCAAGCGGCCTGGCGACAGCGAGCGGGCAGCCCGCGCCGGGATTCAGCAGCGCGCCGGTTGATAGATGCCCTGCCATCGGCTCCGGTGCTGACGGTGGCCACCGCCGCGCAGTTGACCGGTCGATCCTTCCAGGCGACTAACCAGGCAGTCCAGCACTTGGTAAACACAGGGGTGCTGGTACAGGTCAACGTAGACCGCCGTAATCGGGCCTTCGAGGCCCCCGAACTAATCGAACTCTTCACTGCCCTGGAACGTCAGCTATCCAGTCCGGCCGGCGATACTGTTGCTTCCGCGCCGCTTCGCCCCGTGCCGAGAAGGCAGTCTTGAAACGAGGGACGCTGGCGGCGGCGTTGTGTGGCTTCCATAAGGAAGGTTCAACAAGGAAGGTTCAACCCCCGTGCCGGGTGGAAGCATTCAAAATCGGGTGGCATAACTCGACCACTGCGCAAGGGCAGCCACAGGGTTGCCCAGCCCGTAAAACCACCTGACCCAGAACGCTATCATTCCCACCCCCCCGCCTTGACCCCCCGCCACCTTCATTGTTAGAATGCCCACAAGGCTTTCCCCGTTGGAAACTTGCTCACGTTTCCTTTGCCAAGTACCGATTTCGTAACTTTGTTAAGGTTTGGTGGCGATATGGTTACTGCTATAAGCGACAACATGTTCACCGACGAGGCAATCAACGACCCCTACTCCTATTACGGCAGTCTCAGGGAAGAAGACCCTGTCCACTGGAACGAACTCTACCAGCTATGGGTGATCACCCGCCACGACGACCTGGTCTGGCTCACCCGCCACAACGAACTGTTCTCGTCGGCGGTGTTCAAGAACGACCCGCGCCCTCCCTATCCCACCATCTACGACTCCGACCTGGGGCTGTACGAGTTCGTGCGCGAATACCAGTCCCGCCAGTTCATCCAGCACGACCGCCCCGCCCACCTCGACATGCGCAAGGTGGTCCACGGCTACTTCACCCCCCGCTCTATGGAAGAGTGGCGGCCCATGGTGAAGGACGTTATCAAGGACCTGCTGGACGAGGCGGAAGAACGGGGCAGCATGGACGTGATGCGCGACTTCGCCACGCCCCTGCCGCTGCTCATCATCGCCGAAATGATGGGTGTGCCCAAGCAGGACCGCCCTTACATCCGCGAAGTAGCCGAAAAGCTGCTCTACGTGGGCCGCGGCGAACCCTGGCGCATGCAGAACTTCTCCGAGGGCATCCGAGAGATGATCGAGTACGTGACGCCCCTGGTGGAGAAGCGCATCGTTGACCCCGAGGACGACTTCATATCCGTCCTGGCCCGGGGTGAGCGGGAAGGCGTCTTCAGCCGCGACCAGGTCATCTCCAACTCGTCGCTGCTGCTGTTGGCCGGCCACGAGACCACCATTAACCTGCTCTGCAACGGCATCCTGTCCTTCATCCGCAACCCCGACCAGTACGATTTGCTGCGCAGCGACATCGAAGGGATGTACGTCAAGGCCAACGAGGAGTGCCTGCGCCACGACTCTTCCGTCAAGTCCATCACCCGCATTGCTTCCGAGGACGTGGAACTGCGGGACAGGGTGATCAAGAAGGAAGACCGCATCCGCTGGTTCATCTCCTCGGCCAACCGCGACCCCCGCAAGTTCGAGAATCCCGACGACTTCGACATCACCCGCTGGCCCAACCCCCACGTGGCCTTCGGCGCCGGTATCCACCACTGCCTGGGCGCCACCCTCGTGCGGGTGGAGGGGCAGGAGGCCTTCAAGGCCTTCGCCGAACGCTTCGAGTCCCTGCACCTGGATACCACCGACGACCAGCTGGAGTACCAGCCCAGCATCACCTTCCGGTCGTTGAAGTCGCTGCCCATCACCTGGAACTAGGGCCCGAATAAGGGGAGGTAACCACAACCATGGCCCAGGAACGCAAGCTGAAAATCACCGTTGACCACGATGTCTGCGTGGGCAATGCCATGTGCGAGACTTTCGCCACCAACACCTTCGCCCTGAACGAAGACCGCCAGTCCGAGGCGGTCAACCCCCAGGGCGACCCGCTGGCCCAAGTGCTGGAAGCCGCCGATAACTGCCCGGTAAGCGCCATCACAGTCGAAGACGCCGAAACTGGGGAGCGGCTGTTTCCGTAGTTGGGCGTTGCCTGTCAGCGCCGCGATGCAAACAAATGGGGCGGGCCATTGCGGCCCGCCCCTGATTGTGTCCACGCTGTCTGCCGCGCTTCCACAAATTTATCATGTTGGCCCTTGAAAGGCCGTGTACAACACTGCCCCAAGTCCGTCATACCGGCCTTCGCCGGTATCCAGGGTCTTCCCTTTTGCTCCAGGGCTGCACCACCGCAACGGATTTCAGCAGGAGCCGGAAAGACGGGTCTGGCAGTCACCAGGAACCATAATCTTGTACCATAATCCTTTACAGTAGCCCGCCCCTGGGGCAACCGCGCCTTAAGCCCATGTCATGCTGAACGAAGTGAAGCATCTAAAACTCCATTCCGCGAAACGCCCTTTGGACCCGTAACCAGCGTTGGGGGAAGGAGTTCAGGCCCCTTCGTGGGCAACCCCACCGGCGGCTTTACCTCGAATTGGTAGGGATTTCGTTCCAGGTTTACTGTGCTATCATAAACTCAGTGCTATATTTTACGCGCCCAGCGGTTTCCGCAAGGGACCTCAGATGCGCAGGGGAACGGGCAGTCCTGTGACCACATCCGCCGTCATAGTCGGAACCACCACCTGGGGGACCACCCTGGGCATTGTACTGGCCCGGAAGGGCGTGCCGGTAACCATCCTGGCGCGGACGCAGGAGGAGGCCGACCGGCTGACCCAGCACCGTGAGAACCGGCGCCTGCTGCCGGGGATCTGGTTTCCCGACTTCCTGAGCGTGGACAGCGACGTGGCAAAGACGTTGGACGGCGCGGACCTGGTGGTGGTGGCGGTACCTTCGGAGCACTTCCGCACCAACATCCAGTGGATCGGCGAGCACCTGGTCCCGGAAACCACGGTGGTCAGCGCCTCCAAGGGGCTGGAGGCGCCGGACGGCAAGCGGATGAGCCAGGTCATGGAAGAGGAACTGCCGCCGGCCATGCACGAGAGCATCTGCGTCCTCTCGGGTCCCAACCTGGCCAAGGAGATTGCGGAGGAGAAGCCGTCGGCCACGGTGGTGGCCAGCAGGAACCCGGGAAGGGCGGCGCTGGCCCAGGACATTATGATGTCGAACATCTTCCGGGTGTACACCAGCGACGACGTTACCGGCGTGGAACTGGGCGGCACCTTGAAGAACATAATAGCCCTGGGAGCGGGCATCTCCGACGGCATGGATATGGGGCAGAACAGCAAGTCTACCCTGATCACCCGGGGCCTGGCGGAGATGACGCGGCTGGGAACGGCGGCGGGAGCGCAGTACCTGACCTTTGCGGGACTGGCGGGACTGGGAGACCTGGTAGCCACCTGCTACAGTCCCCTGAGCCGCAACCGGTTTACCGGGGAGGAACTGGCCCGGGGACGCACCTGGCCTGAGATCAAGGCGATAATGGTCAACGTGGTGGAGGGGGTGAATACCACCGGCGCGGCCTTGGCCATGGCCCAGCGGCTGGACGTGGAGATGCCCATCGCCCAGGTTACCTACCGCATTCTGTTTGAAGACCTTCCCCCCAGGGAAGCGATGGTCGAGCTTATGTCGCGGCCGGCCCAGTCGGAATGGTAGCGGGACGGGACGGTTAATTCCCTCGGGACCGCTTTAATTCATCCAGGCCCTCTTCCAGCGCAGTCCAGGGCAGCAGGGCGCACTTGATGCGCACCGGGTACTGGCGCACCACCTGGAGCGCAGCCAGGTCTTTCAACTGGGCCACTTCCTGGGCTTCCAGGTCTCTCCCCTGCATCAACTGCCGGAACAGGCGGGCCAGTTCGTCCAGTTCCTCCGCCGACTTACCCTCCATACCCTCGGCCATCATGGATGCCGACGCCTGGATGATGGAACAGCCCTGGGACTGGGATGATACCCGGGCCACCCGACCCTGGACGTCGAACTGCGCCCTCAGGGTTACCTCGTCGCCGCAGAAGGGGTTGAATTCGTGGGCAGCGATATCGGCCTGGTCCAGGGGTTCGCGGTGCCTGGGATTGCGGTAGTGGTCCATGATGGCCTCGCCGTACAGGCCATCGAAGGAAACGTCGGTGAACTGAGTCATAAAACGCCGAATCCGCCGGAGAGATGGGGCAGAGCCGCCCACCGCCGCGGGCATGGGGCTGCCGGATATAGCTTACCACAATCACTTCACAGGCAGGATTGCTGCGGGCGTGGTTCGACAGGCTCACCATGACCGGTTGGGGACCATTGGCCGTTCACGAATTTGCCCTGGACTCGGCCCCCATGCGGCAGAGGTGATAGTAGCCGATGGCCAGGGCCTCCCATTCGGGGGTGGACTTCCTGGAGCCTATGAGCCTGAGGCGGCGCATGATGGCGTAGGCCAGTTGGTCCTGGGGCACCCGCGAGTGACGGGCGATGGCGGCTCTCACCTCCTGGCCCGAGTAGGTGAACAGGGGCAGTTGACGTTCCGATGCCCACCTGGCCAGGGAGCCGTCCAGCAGTTCCAGGGACGGCGCCGGCCAGCGGATGCCAGCCGGCTGTCCGTATGCCACCACCCCGGGCTGCCAGCGGGCCGCCAGGCGGTCCAGGCTTTCCACCAGGTGGCTTACCCGCTCGGCAGCGTGCAGCGCGCGACTGCGCGACAGCCGGATTACCCCGGTGTCGATGGCCCCACCAGGCAGAAAGACGGCCCAGCCCGTTTCTCGAACCCCGGCATCCAGGGCCAGCAGGATCATGGCCGCGTCCCTGCCAGGGCCGAACGGTAGATGGGATTTATGGGATTTGCGGTTGCAGCCTTTCTGCTGCCGGATTGCCCTGAATGCCCGTCTATCCCTCCACCGGCCCGTCGCGGGTTTGTTATTGCAGGACGGCGTTTTACGGGCACGGGCGGCACAGTGTCCACCGGCGATTCGGGCTGGCCGTAAAGTCCCACGTAGGAATACCTGCCGCACTGGAGACAAATCCAGTCGTTGCCGTCCCTTGCCAGGTCCCCACCACAGCTGAGGCAGGCCTTTAGAATGTAGTTGTTCAAGTGCTCCCCCATTGGAATGCAATGTAGCACAATTGTTCTATAATGACGTCGTTGTTGTCAAGGGGGGTGGGACGGCAGCGCTGCAATTCAGGTAGCTATATGGGTGGAACAGGCAGCCACAAGCGCTGCCCCTTCACAATCGCCCCTGACCTGGAACGCTGCCAGGCTGGCCATATCCATAGCGTCGGCGGCGGACAGGGGGTACAATTTGCCGGGCCGAGGCGGCGCGGTTCCCAATAATGACGCGGCTACGGGGGCGCCCATGGAAAACAGTCCTTCCGACAACGACACCCAGCCCGCTCCTCCCATTTCTGAACCTACCACTTCTGAACCTTCCCTGGTACGGCGGTTGGCCGAGGTGGCGTGGGCCTTCCTGCCCCTGGGGTGGATTGCCTTCGGCGGGCCCCAGGCCCATATCGCCCTGCTGCAGGAACGGTTTGTGGCCCGGCGGGGTTGGCTGGACGAGCAGCGCTTCGTGGAACTGCTGGGCCTGGGCCAGGGCCTGCCCGGTCCCACTTCCACCCAGATGGTGGTGGCCGTGGGGACCGCCCGGGCCGGCCCCCTGGGCGGTCTGCTGGCCTTCATCCTCTTCCTGTACCCGGCGGCGACCATCATGGCCCTGGCCGGCCTGGGCGTGGCAACCTTTCTTTCGGAAGGGGAACGTCCCCAGTGGCTGGACGGGGTGCAGCCGGCCACGGTGGCCCTGGTGGCAGTGGCGGCCTGGCGGCTGGGGACGGCGGTGATCAAGACGCGGCTGACCATGGCGCTGATGCTGCTGGGGGCGGTGGTGACCATCCTGGTACGGCAGCCCTGGGCATTTCCCGCCACCCTGGCGGCGGGCGGCGTGGTGACGGCCATTGCCCTGCGCGCCCAGCGCCACGACGCCGAACAGACCGCGGGAGTGCCCCTGGACAACCTGGGGATTTCCCGGGCGGTAGGGGCCATTCTGCTGCTGCTGTTTTTCGGCCTGCTGGGCGGGCTCATCCTGGCCCGCCTGTTCCTGGACCAGACGTGGCTGCAAGTCTTCGAGTCCTTCTACCGCACGGGCTCGCTGACTTTCGGGGGCGGACAGGTGGTGCTGCCCATGCTGAGCGCGGAGGTGGTGGAGCCGGGATGGGTGACGGAGCAGCAGTTCCTGGACGGGCTGGCCCTGATGCTGGCGCTGCCCGGGCCGCTGTTCAGCTTCAGCGCCTACCTGGGCGCGGTGGCCGGTGGCGTGCCAGGGCTGTTCCTGGCCTTCGTGGGCCTGTTCCTGCCGGGGGTTCTGATAATTTTCGCGGTGCTGCCCTTCTGGGAGCAGTTGCGGCGGTTTCCGTGGGTGCGGATTGCGCTGGTGGGCGTCAACGCCGCCGCCATCGGCCTGGTGGTGGGCGTGGTATTCCTTCTGTGGCAGCGGGCCGACCCCAGCGCGGCGGGGGCGGTCATTGCCCTGCTGGCCTTCGGGTCGGTGATGTTCTTCCGCATTCCCGCGCCCCTGGTAATCATCGGCGCGGGAGTCCTGGGCTGGCTGTTCAGCCTTGCAGGGCTGCTGTGAGGTTTATCCAGTAATTTGCTTCAAGAAAATGCCTTGAACCCCTTCGCAAGTGGAAAGCCGGGGAGTGATCGATGATTCCGCAACAACAATAAACGTCCAGGCAAGATAAGCCGGACGTCTGCCTGGTGCTTATTGTGTTATTGCGACCGCCAAAGCAATGCCACCGATCAATAAAGTAGCAAAGCCCAAACTTAAAGCGACAATCGTCTTGGTTACGTCGGATTTTGCCTTTTCCACATCCTCCCTGGTAGCGAGATACTCCCCTCTGGTTTCCAGCCCCTGCAATCTTCCTTGCAGCCTCCCCAGTTCCGCCTCTAATTCAGCGAACCGTTCCTCATCGGACGGCACTGCCCGCCTCCCATTCGTAGATGTTCTTCATCCATTCAGAAAACTCGGATACACTCTTGGCCGTGGGGAAGTTCATGTCCACCGACCTTATGATGAACTCCGGTGTTTCTGCAGGGAGAATGGCCTTTAGGGACTCCATCAGGTTGTTCAGCGCTTCTTCAGGATTATTCCCTCTACCCAACTGGCCGTAGATGATCTCACTCGCAAACCACGTTTTTCCGGTAGCACTATTACGAACATTGACCGGTATAACTTGAGCTACCATGCCCGTTCACCCCTTTGCCTTGTTCTGTAAGCTAGTTGCCTCTTACGAAACCCACGATGCCTGTCGGCTAGTCCGTCATATCAAAGCTCTATATATCTAAGCAAATGCTATCCAAAGAGCGTGCTCTCGTCCAGAGTAACTTTGCGGAAATAAGGGCGAATCAATAGCGAAATGCTGACTTTGTCCTTTACAGTTCGCTGTCCTTGCTTTCAATGTGCCCCACTCTTGGCGCAGCATCCTGACTTTTACCTCAAAATCGACTTTAGGCACAAAGGGCACCTTCCCCCTGCAATGGAGGAAGGAACTCCAAAGTCGGCAACTGGCCATCAAATATTCACGCCTGTTCGTGGATTGACGAAACTACTAGCCCGAAAATTCCACGCCGACGCCGACGATTTCTATCTGCATGGCGCGGGTGTCGGGGGCGCCGTCGGCGAAGGTTACGCCCACGGTAACGTTCAGGCCCTTCTGCACCTCGGGGGAATCCGGAATTTCAAAGCGGGCGTCCAGGTTGTCGCCCTGCAGGTCCACCGCCATGTGTTCGGCGATGCGCTTCTCGCCGTCGTACACAATAACCTCGTGCACCGTGGCGTGGGAGCGGGTGCGGAAGCTGACCAGGGCGGCCTGCGCCCGGGTGGCCTTGCCGTTGGACACCGCCAGCGTGGGAATGGGGAAGTGGACCCAGGTGTTCTGCCCGCCGGCGCCCTCAATGCGGACGAAGGGACCGGTGTGGCGCACCGCAGTGATGCGGCTCAGGTACTCCACCTGCATGGTTGACCCGTGGACCCATTCAACATACGTGCCGTCTGCCATTTTCAACCCTTCCTGTGTTGGCGTTGGGATGTGGTTATCTTCCGGGGTGGGAAATCGCCATTCGCTTTCTGACGGGATTATAGCCGGGAAGCGGGCGCCGGTACAGTGGGAGAGGAAGGGGGGCAGAACGATTGAAAAACCCTCGATAAAACACTCATCAGGAACCTGTCGAACCATCGCTGGCCCTGCGGGTGGCCTTCGACAGGCTCAGCGCGAGCGGAGAATCGCCACCGGTTTCGACCTCGTAACCACCCCTGCCCTGGCACGGCAACCGTTGACAGCGGTTTTTCCAGCCTTTAAGTTGTGCCCATAATGTTGACTGTCGGTACCGTTGCGCCAGCCTTCACCGTGCCCCTGATTTCGGGAGGGGAGTTCGACCTGTCGGAGCACCGGGGCAGGAACATTGTCATCTACTTCTTTCTCAGGGCCTTCACCTACGGTTGAACCGTCCAGACCAGGGAGTTTGGAAACTCTCAGGCGGACTTTGAAGAGCGAAACACCCTGGTCATAGGCATCAGCCCGGACAACATAGTAAGGCTGAAGCGGTTTGCCGAGGCCAACAGCCTTCCCTTCGACCTGGGCAGCGATTCGGCCGGCAGGGTTCGGCGCCTCTACGACGTCAGGCGGCGGTTCGGGCTGGGCACATCCAGGTTCACCTACGTCATAGACGCCCAGGGCATTATCCGGGACGTCTACCACAACGAATTCTCCATGACCAGACACGCCACGCGGGCTTTACAGGCGGTGGAGGAACTGGAGCAACCCGGGTCGGCTGCCCGTCCCTGAAAATCCATTGCGCCTGCTTTAATCTGGCATTAATAAACGACAGTTATCATTCTATTTGACAGGTTTGTCCGGCATTATTTACGATAATCGGTAGTATAAGTCCTGTTCAAACCGGTCTGTAAAGATTGTCGGACGGTCATTTTCTGATGGTTGCGTACGACGTAAAGCTGGAAGATAACATAATCCTGCCCGAAACTGAGGCGATCACGCACGACGTGCCCGCCTTTCGGGGCATCGAGTACCTGGCCTACCGTGCCGAACTGCGGATCCTGCGTCGGCAACTGCTGACCCTGCAGGAATGGGTGGCCCAGACGGGCCAGCGGGTGGCCATTGTGCTGGAAGGAAGGGACGCCGCCGGCAAGGGCAGCATAGCCTCCACCATTACCCATTATCTCAATCCCAGCGGCTACGAAATCGTCAGCCAGGGCATACCCACTCCCCAGGAAATGCGCAACTGGCTGGGCCACCATTACAAGTTGTTGCCTGGGCCAGGCAAAATCCACGTATTCGACCGCTCCTGGTATTCCCGGGCCCTGATTCAGCCGGCCATGGGCTACTGCACCATGCGGCAGTATCACTACTTCATGAACAAGGTCAACGACTGGGAAGAGGAACTGGTAGACGAAGGTGTTTCGTTCATAAAAATCTACCTGTCGGTAAGCCGCGAATCCCAGGACCTGCGGTTCCGGCTGCGCCAGGACAGCGACCTGCAGTACTGGAAGTATTCGGCCAACGACCGCAAGGTGGCCGAGCGGTGGCAGTTGCTAACCTACTTCAAGGAGCGAATGTTCGCGGTCACATCCACCGATTACGCTCCTTGGGTGATTATTGAATCTGACAACAAGCAGCAGGCAAAGCTCAATGCCGTACATTACATCCTGACCCGCTTCGAATACGAAGGGAAGGACCTGCGGCCCGAACTAATTTACCAGGCCCCGGACATGGATATGCTGACTGACGTGGTGGTGGACGGGGTGTTGTTCACCGGGTTAAATCGTGATCAGATAGGAATTCTGGAGCGCATACTCATACATGAATAGAGATGAACTGCCGAAGATGTACGCCGCCGGAGGTCTTGTCCTTTGCGGCGGCCATGCCCTGGTAATCCGCAAACACCGGCTTCTGGACCTGCCCAAGGGCAAACTGGACTACCCCGGCGAACCCTGGGAAATATGCGCTCTTCGGGAAATTTCCGAAGAGACCGGCCTTTCCCCCGCTTCAATCACCATCCGCTCCCCCCTCTGCCAGACCAGATATATCTCCTATTACCAGATCGGCCCCGTGGACAAAACGGTCCAGTGGTTCCTTCTGGACTACGCCGGGGACCTGTCGGACCCGCTGCAGCCCGACCTGACCGAAGGCATCGACCAGTGCCAGTGGATTGCCATGGACGACCTGCTGGAGCGTCTGCGAGCGGCCCGCCCCTACCTGCGCCCGGTGCGCCAGGCCATAGAACAGGAATTGTACTCGGCGGCCGTCTCCTGATTTCTGGGCTGACCGGTTAACAAGAGCGGGTACATCTACCGCAAGGCAGGGTCTGCCTTACCCCAGTGACCTGGGATTGATGGGGGTAGGCATGGCCTGTACCTCCGGCAGGACTTCTTTGGCGAAGAGGCGGAGGCTCTTTTCGGCTTTATCCCTGGGCATCCCGCCGTAAAACATGTGGATCACCAGCTTTTCAGCGCTGATGGACTGCTGCATCGCCTTTATCTTCTCAATAATCATGTCCGGCGTGCCAATGGGCTGGGTTGCCCGCCGTGCGGCGAAACCGGCATCCGCGGTGCCCACATCGGCCCTTTGGCGAATCAGGTATTCCTCGTACCCCGATATGCCTTCATACCCCGGGTTGTTCCATTCGAAGTAGTGATGCTGGGCGGCGGTTAGCTGGTTGTGGAAATAGGTCCAGCCCTCCTCCGCTTCCGCCTCGGTCTCGGCGCAGTACATCCACAGCAGGGTGGTTGGCTGGTCTGGCGGCAGGCCCAGTTCCTTGCGGATGGTGTTGAACCTTCGTACCTTGGCAGTCATCTCATCGACGTCATCGCCGGCAACGAACATCTGTCCCAGCCCGTTTTCAGCGGCCATTCTCGCCGACGCCTCGGTGGTGAAAGCAACCTTGATGTCCCTGGTCAGTTCACCCTTGTGGCGGGCCTGGGGCCGGATGGTGGTGGGAGGAATATCGTAGACGTCTCCCCTGAACTCGAACCGTTCCGCGCCGTCGGCGGCCCGGATGGCGTTGATCACATCGTAAAAATACTTGTGGGACTGTTCGATGGGGTAGCCCAGGGAGGCATACTCGTGGGGCGCGATGCCCCGTCCAATTCCCAGGTGGAGGCGCCGGCCCCTCAGCAGGATATCCAGCATGGAGATCTCGGAAGCCAGACGGACGGGATTCCACCATGGTGCGACGATGACCGCGGTGCCCACGTCGACCCGGTTGGTACGGCCGGCCCAGTAGGCCAGGTACTGAAGGGGATTGGGCTGCATCGAATAGGCGGATCCGTAGTGTTCCGTTGCCCAGATTGAATCGAACCCCAGCGGCTCGACCAGGTCTCCCATGTAGAGAGTGTCGTCCATGTTGGCGGCGTCCGGGACCTCCGGGGGACGATCATAGTCTCCCGCCATGAGACGGGGCCAGTCACCCTGGTTGTATCCCGTGACCATCACTCCACAGTGCATTGAAGTGTTCCTCCTTCAGCGGGTCAACTCTCCCGGCCAACAGTGCCACTGCACCCAGTGACGACTGAACGGGCTGACCCGCCGGGGCAATCGGATCAATGGGGTCTTTGTGCCAGTGTAAGGGGAACGGCCTGCAATGACAAAACCAACCCGCTTTCCCGCGCCATCCCCGGCCCGAGCGGGAAATCAGGCGCTGCCTTCCACCTGCACGGTAACGATATCCACCCCGTGGTACTTCTGGTGGCGCACGGCGGCCGCGTGGTGGCGCAGCAACCGCAGCGAGAGATCCTCGACTGTTGGCGCAGCCTCTTCGTCGTTCAGAAAGGCCAGTTGGTCCTCGATGTTCTCATGGCGGGTTGTCGCAACGAACTCCAGGTCAATCTTGGAGCTTTGCGACCTTGCGGCGACGACCAGTCGCGGCCTGGCCGAGTCCTCGGCGGCGTCCTCCTGCAGAATCAGGCTGGCCAGGGTTTCTTCCCCGGCCGACCGCAGCCGCATGGTGGATGCTTCGTTCCAGCCCAGCCTGGACGCAAGGCGGGTGAGGAATTCGTCGATGTCCGGCAGCGACGCCATATCCAGAGTAACCTCGAGGCGCGACCGGCGGGCGCCCGTCGCTTCGAGAAGCAGAGTCATACCAATGGCGACAATGGCCCCGATGGTAACTCCGCTGGCCAGCAGCGCCCCCCAATTGTCCCCAAACAGGTCTACCATGACCGGATGACCGTGGAGACCAAATCCCAGCGACATGGCGAGGGCGACCACCACGAGGCGCCGGGAGTCCAGGCCCTCTCGCATGATTGTCTGAAAGCCGCTGACGAAAAGTATGCCCATGGCCAGCATCAGGTATGCGCCCAACACCGGTCCGGGAATGGTCAGCAGGAGGGCAGTGAACTTGGCGAAGAGGGCCAGCGCTACGATGACAATCGCCACACCCACACCGACCCGGCGGGCGGCGACGCCGGTGAGGTTGACCAGCGAAACGCTGAGCGATGAAATAACCATGGTGGGCAGCGTGATGGCAACGCCGGCCAGCAGCATGCCAATGCCGTTTACGCTGACCATGCCCTGTATCTGGCGGAAATCTATGGCCCTGGGTCGGCGGCGGGAACCCTGTTGAATCACCACCCCGTCGCTGATGGTCTTGATGCCCAGCACCAGGGTGAGAATCGCGAAGGAGGGCAGCAACGCCCAGAACTCCCTGCCCGGGGTAAGGTCGATGGCTAATGCCGGCACCCGGGGAATGCCAAACCAGGCGGCGCTGACGATCCGGTCGGCATCGATTACACCAAATGCCGCGGCCACGGCGCATCCCGCCAGGATGCTTATGAAAGGGGCGACCAGCCGCCACCGCCCGCTGGCGCGCAGCATCACGATCACCGAAACCAGCAATGTCACACCGGCAATGACCGGACCGGCCAGCGCAGGGGAGCCCGGCGGAAGGTCCCGGACGGTATCAAATGCGATGGGCAGAACGCTGACGGCGACCAGCATCGTTACCGTGCCGGAGACGGTTGGCGTAATGATGCGCCGCAGCATTGGCAGCCACCAGGCCAGGGCGACCTGGATAACACTGCAAACGATCATCAAACTGGCGAAGGTGGCCGGCCCTGCCGCGGAAATCGTCCCCACCATGATGGCGATGAACATGGCCGCGGGCCAGCTAAGCGAAACGTGGCCGGCCCCGAACCGCCCCAGCTGCATCGCCTGCGCCGCCGTGATCAACCCGCAGATAAGCATTGCGGCGAAGACGCTCCAGGCCAGGTATGTGTCGTCCAGCCCCGAGGCGCGAATGGCGATGGCCACGTTCAACACCGTGGGGGCCACAATCAGCACAGCGCCCTGAAATCCTACGAGCAGGACCGTGGCAGGGGGGCAGGCCTCCTCGGGTTCAAACTGAATGGGTTGTTCTTCAATCCTGGAAGTCAATGGTCAGCCTGCCTCACCAGGTATTCCGGTATTTCCGTAGTCTCTCATCCTACCACCTCAAGCAATACACTCCGGGTATGACATTTGGATGCTGACAGCGAAGCCAGGCAGACGCCTTCCCCGGCAGTGGGAAGTCCGTGCCATCCGGTGACGACAGGGCCGGTTTAACTCCAGGCAGACTGCGGCACATTACGGTTGGGGAGTATTAAGGAGTATAATCCAGGGGAATTCTATCGGAGGCTTGTATTTTGATTCGGCCTGTTGAAGTTGAAGCTAGGGAAGGTTACCGGCTTTGGCTGCGGTTTTCCGATGGCGTTTCGGGAGTACTGGACCTGTCTCACCTGGTCGGTAAGGGTATGTTTACGGCCTGGGTAGAGCCTGAGTACTTCAGGAAGGCATACATTGCCGAACACCGGGCCATAGTATGGGATGAAGATATTGAGCTTTGTCCCGACGCCCTCTATATGGAGTTAACCGGCAAGTCACTTGAAGAACTGCCGGAAGGTCTGGTTTCACCCGCCCGAATTGCTTCCCGGTAGTACCAAGTTACCTGTCTAACCAGGCCCCACCATCCCATACCTCTATTTTTCCGCTATCATATACAAATCCCCCGACCCGCCGGAGGTTTGCCTTATGGCCACTTCAACCACCACATCCGTCTACACCGACGTTGCCGCCGAATTCAGGGCCATCACTGAAGGGGTCGGCATGCACGACAGTTCCTACACCGGCCGGCTGAAGGCCACCGGCGAAGATGCCCTGGACCTGATAAACCGCCTCTCCACCAACGGCATCGTCAACCTGGCCCCGGGGCAGGGGGCGCCCACCATCCTGACCACCGACCGGGGTCGCATCCTCGACCTGCTGGGCGTGGTCAACACCGGCGACCACACCCTCCTCATCACCAGCCCCGACTGCCAGCAGGCAGTCATCGACTGGCTGGACAAGTACACCATTATGGAGGACCTGGAGGTAGCGGATATTTCCGCCGACACGGCCGCCTTCACCCTCTGCGGGCCCGCCAGCGCGACGGTTCTTGCCGGGGTAGTGGCCGCGGAAGTGGCGGCTGCCGACCTGGAAGGAATGGGGCCCTACGCCGCCCTGGAGGGGGCCATTGCCGGCCATGAGGCGCTGGCCATCCGCCGTCCCCTGGGCGATCTGCCTGCCTTCGATGTGGTAGTAGCCGCAGGCAGCGCGGCCGCCGTCTGGGAAGCTCTTACAGCGGCAGGAGCGACTCCCGTGGGCCTGGAGGCATTCAACGCCGCCCTGGTGCAGAACGCCGTACCCCGCCACGGTCGCGAAATGTCAGACGCATACAATCCCCTGGAAGCAGGGTTGATTGGCTCGGTGGACTTTGCCAAGGGCTGCTACATCGGCCAGGAAGTGATTGCCCGCCTGGACACCTACCAGAAGGTGCAGCGGTACCTGGTGCGCCTGCGCTTCTCCGCAGATGCCGCGGTGGAAGAGGGCGCCGGACTGGAACTGGACGGCCTGCGGGTGGGCCAGGTAACCTCCCTGGCCACCGTACCCTCCACCGGCCAACTGGCGGGGCTGGGCTACGTCCGCACCGCCCGGGCCAACCCCGGCGAGACGCTGAACCTGGCCGCCCCGGCCAGCGGTACCGCCGAGGTTATGGACTTGCCCCAGCTTTTCGGGCCGGGGGAGTAATCGCTATATTTACCTACGAATGCACACGAATAATCACTAATATTTAATATGTCTTATTCCATTATTCGTGAAAATTCGTGGCTATTCGTGGATGAGATTTCCTGTTCCTCAGGCATGATTCGGAGGGACTCGATGAGCGCCACTGCCGTGGCTACAGTGATGGAGGGCTTTGCGCAACGAATCTTTTTTAGCCCCGATTCATTGTGCAGAATCGGCTTTAGTTCATGGCAAATTCGCCTTGTTGCACAAGGCCTTGGGAAGCTGACTCAGCTCTGTCGTCTTGATGTTCTGGTCGGTCTCGAACCTTTTTCCTTTGGATGATGCAGACTCCTCCGCCAATGCTGGGCACTTAAAGGTGATAGCTCATTACCTATTGGGCTCCATCTGCGGCGGCTGGCGCCCCGTCTTGGTAGTGGTCGGGGAGGCTGGAGTCCTTTGTTCCGGTGTTCCGTTCGTGGAGCCTGGTTAAAGAGTTCTGCTGGACCCATACAACTTTTTGGCCGTTAGGTGTTCTGGCGGCCAAGGGTATCTTTATCAGAGGCTCATTGTCCCGTCTGCCAACCGGGGAGTGAGCTGGAGCTTGCTCTCTGTTTTGTCGTAGAGGATCCGGCAACGGTCGATTATGTCTCTTCCCAGCAGGGACGGCAGGTTTCTGTTGGCCTGGCTGGGCATTGCTATTGCCAGTTCCGTCTGGAAGTAGACCAGTCTTGGCTTTGGCCAGGGCCATGTTTTTTCTTGAAACGTAATGAAGGCTGGTACTGTAGCGTAGCTGATTGAGCCGCCGATTCCTCTGATTGTGTCGGTCGGAACCAGGTCCCTGGTGCTTATTCCCAGCATTCTTGCGCCGGCGGGCTGTATGAATGTGCTGTCTGCGCCGGTGTCCAGCAGCAGTGCGATTGGTTCTGGGACTGGTTGCAGGCCGGGGATTATGATGTATGCCTCGACATGGGGCCGGCCGGCGGGGTCGAAGTATCCTTTGATCAAAGGATTAATGCTCCTCCCTGTGGGTCGATGTACCGGACCAGGCATCCTTTTCTGGTGCTTCCGGACTCTTCGATTAGTTTGAACAGCCTTTCCAGAGCCTGTTCTTCGTCTTCGCCCGTGGAGCCCTCGGGGACTAGGACGTTGGCTATCATCCCGTAAGGGCCCATGGCAATCCAGTGCCGGGGGTACTGTTGCAGAATGCCATTGTAGTCCTTGCCCAGAAGTTCGTTGGCTAACCGCAGGCTGTCGAAAGCTGCATGGATTGCCTTAGGTCCCCCGGCTTGGGCTACTGCTTGCCTGAAGTCGTCCTTGGTGAGAGCTTGGGCGGTTTTTTCCTCGTTCATCTTTCCCTCGGGTGGCTGGGAAGCCGGTCTGGTCTTTAGTCGGCTGCCTGGCAGTAGAATTCTGTTACATTTCCAATTATACAGATTAAGGCAGAATGTTCGTCGAGTTCATGTTGAGAAAGACTAACCTCTGTCTGGGCCTTCCCGGGTCTTTGCGCCGTGAATCCTTGCAATTCCGATTCGTTGCGCGGGGTTTGTTCTAATTGGTCTTAATTCCTGCTCATTGTGCAAAGCAATGGTGAAGTCTGATAACTGGGCGCTGAGTTACCCTGCCTTGGCGCGCAGGCTGTCTCTTTCGTCGAGGCGTTCAGGTTGCGATTCCTATTTTGCTCCTATTCTTGTAGTCCGCCAAGAGATTCGCAATTCTATCGGAATTCGTGCCTATCCGTGGATTAACTGAAACCCCTCCCCCCTCAAGCCGGTATGGTGAGCCTTACCATGGTGCCCTGCCGGTGTTCAATCTCCCGCAGTTCAGGTTCGGCGCCGCCGTACATGGTGAGCAGGCCGGAGCCTGACTGAATCCACAGCTTCCGGCCTGGCTTCCTCATCTCGATAACAGTCATCCAAAGCCCAATGCCCCTGGTGGGGACGCCACTGCCCGATACCAACTCCTGAACCGCCAGCCCTATGGCCGCTGCGTCCGTTTCCGGTGAAGGCAGACCGGGGTTGCCCGCCAAGGTGGCCCGGATGCCTTCGCCAGAGTCCCCCACGACAACGTCGAAGGCCATTCCCCTGCGGTGCGGCATGAACCGGACGTGGGCATTGGCTCCCGCCTCCGTCATTCCGTGTTCGGCAGCGTTGTTGACCAGTTCGGAGAATATCTCCACCAGTTCTGGGCGTACGCTGGCGGCGCCCATCCGCCGCTCATGCAGGTTTTCTTCCAGGGTATCCGCCAGTTCCTGGGCTTCCTGCATGGAGCGAAAGGCTGTGGGCTCCAGCGCGTATTCAATCTCGTCGGCGCTCATGCTATCTCCGCGATTTTACCCACGAGTGCACACGAATTATCACTAATGTCTAGAATGCCCCATTCCATCATTCGTGAAAATTCGCTCCCCTTCGTGGATAGAAAATCCTACTCTACCAGCCCCATTACCGCCAGCATGAAGGCGTACTCCTCCGCCACCTCGTAGAGACGGTCATAGCGGCCCGACCGGCCCCCGTGGCCGGCGCCCATGTTCGTCTTCAACAGCAGCAGGTTATCGTCCGTCTTCAGGGCCCGCAGCTTGGCCACGTACTTGGCCGGCTCCCAGTAGGTAACCCGGGGGTCGTTCAGGCCGGCGGTTACCAGGATGGGCGGGTAGTCTCGGGCCGAAAGCTGGTCGTAGGGCGAATAGGAGCGGATGTACTGGAAGACGGTCTCGTCCTCGATGGGGTTGCCCCACTCGGGCCACTCGATGGGCGTCAGGGGCAGGGTGTCGTCCAGCATCGTGTTGAGCACGTCCACGAAGGGCACGTGGGCGGCCACCGCGCCCCACAGTTCCGGGGCCTGGTTCACCACCGCGCCCATCAACTGGCCGCCGGCGCTGCCCCCGGCGATGGCGACGCGCCCCTCCCGCACGTATCCCTGCGCCACCAGGTGGCGGGCCACGTCCACAAAGTCGTTGAAGGTATTGGTCCGCCGGTCCAGCTTGCCCGCCTCGTACCAGTGGTAGCCCAGGTCGTCGCCGCCCCGGATGTGGGCGATGGCGAAAATGAAGCCCCGGTCCAGCAGGGACAGCCGGGTGGTGGAGAAGCTGGGCGGGATGGCGTACCCGTAGGCCCCATAGCCGTAAAGGTACAGGGGCGCCGTGCCGTCCAACGGCGTATCCTTGTGCCGCACAATTGACACGGGCACCTCCGCGCCGTCTCGGGCGGGGGCCAGCACCCTCTCGGTAACGTATTCAGTTGCGTCGTAACCGATGGGAACCTCCTGCACCTGCCGGACTTCCAGTTCTTCGCTGCCCAGGTGATAGTCAAACACGGTACTGGGGGTGATCATGGAGGTGTAACCGAGACGCAGGGTATCGGTTTGGAACTCCCGGTTCTGTCCCACGGAGGCCGAGTAGGCCGATTCGGGGAACTCGATGCTTTTCTCTCTCCCGTCCCGCCACATCAGGCGCACGTGGTCCAGACCGTCAATCCGCAGCTCCACGGCTATGAAATCCTGGAAGGTGTCGAAGCCTGTGATGTACTGATCGTCCGACGCGTCCACCAGTGTCTGCCAGGCCGCCTCGGTGGGGTCGTCCTCCGGGGCCGTGGCCAGGCGGGTGTTCTTGTGGGTGTCGTTGGTACGGATGATGAACCGGTCGCCCTGGTGGTCGATGGAGTATTCGTGGTTGGCGCGACGGGGCGCCACCACCACCGGATCGGCGCCGGGGTCTGCCGCGGGAACCAGTCGCACTTCGCTGGTAACGTGGTCTCCGGCCCCGATGAGGATGTACTCCCTGGAAGCGGACTCCCGTATTCCAACGAAGAACCCCGAGTCGGTCTCTTCGTACACGACCGTATCCTCATCCACAGGCTGGCCCAGCACGTGGCGGCGCACCTGCCAGGGCCGCCAGTTATCGTCCACCACCGTGTACAGGATTGACGAGTCGTCGGCGGACCAGACCAGCTGGCCAATGACGTTGGGGATTTCCCCGGGCAGCATCTCTCCGGTTTCCAGGTTCTTGATCACCACCTTATACCGCTCCGAACCGTCGGTATCGGTGGCGTAGGCCAGCAGGGATCCGCCGTTGCTCACCGACAGGGAGCCCAGCCGGAAATACTCCAGGCCCTCGGCCAGTTGCGGTTCGTCCAGCAGGGTCTCCACGTCGGCGGTGGGCGCCTCGCGGGCCGCTTCGTTGGTATCTGAGCCGTCGGCCGGCCAGCGCAGCCAGATGCGGTACTGGCTCTCCTCGGCAAACTTCCACTGGTAATACCAGTCGCCGTCCTTCCAGGGGACGCTGGCCAGGTCGGGCTGCTGGCGACCCTTTATCTCCTCGAAGATGGCGTCGGTAAGCTCCTTGTGGGGTCCCATCTTCGCTTCGAAGTAGGCATTCTCGGCGTTCAGATATGCCAGGACCTCCTCGTCGTCCACGGTGGGATAATCCGGGTCCCGCAGCCATTGCCACGGGTCCTCGATGGTTACGCCGTGGTGGGTAAAGCTGTGGGGCCGCTGTCCGGCCACGGGCGGGTTGATTTCCGTCTGGGCGGGGGGAGTTGGTTCAGACATTAAGGGGGTTGCCTCCGGTTTGGGTGTGGGTTCGGATACCATTGTATTCGCCGCTAAGGGCGGAGGATTGGAACGAATTTCGGGCCGCGCTTCAGCCGGGGACGCAATTGCGGGTATGGCGGCAGCGGGTGATTCAACAGGTACTAGCGTTGTCTCAACTGGCGAAACAGGGTTTCCCCCGGCCTCGGGGCCGGAAGAGGCTAACGGTTGCGCTATGGCTGCCACTTCCGGAACGGGTGTGGGAGGTGCCGACGGGGGCACCTCATCGCCGCAACCCGGCGCCGCTACAACTGGAAGAATCAACTATAGCCCGCCGACCAGCAGGCTCACCCGGCAGGTTTACGTTTCTCCCCTGGCCGTTATGTAATGTTACCCAATGAATCGACATTTCGTATTGCCGCAATAGACCATACTATATCTTGTGCCCCAAAACCACCATCGCGTCAAAACGCCACAAGGCTTCTTTCCCCGGCGGGTGACCTAAAGACTGCCGCCCTTCCCGGTAGCCGAAAAAACACCCTGGAGATGCGTCCCCGATCCTTCATTTTTCGTGAATTTCCGCCTCTGCCAGGCTGACTGCCGGGTAATGTCCGGGCGCGGCATCAGATACGGCGCCAGGTTTGCGAGGGCCGGGCGCTGCTTCATTTCCTATCCGGGGAACGCGTTTGCCTCGGCTGGCCGGGTGTCTTGCGTGGCGGGACGCTGGCCGTTACCCTTTCTGTCACCTAATTTTTCCGACCACATTTCCCACCGAGTATGCACCTTGACAGACCGATCGGCACAAGACACCTGGACCGCTACCCTGGGGCAACTGGAAATGGAGTTGCCCAGGACTACATTCGACACCTGGCTGAAGGAAACCGAGGGCCTGGCCTTTGAGGGCATGGACCTGCTGGTCCAGGTGCCCAGCGTTTTCACCATAGCCTGGCTGGAACAGCGTATGTACCAGACTATCCTGCGGGCCCTGCGCCAGTCATCAGGAGAGTTGCTGGACGTCCGGTTCCAGGTCTCCGGCGAAGTGGCCAGCGAGGATGTCCAGCCCCCTTCGGTGAACGGTTATGCCAATGGAGCAGCAACGGCCACCACCGCCCCGGCTGCGACGGCTTCTACTGCCCCCGTGTCCAGCGGCGTAAACTTCGACCGCAAGTACTCCTTCAACAATTTCGTTGTGGGCAACTCCAACCGCATGGCCTTCAGCGCGGCCCAGGCGGTGGCCGACGCCCCGGGCCAGGCCTACAACCCCCTGTTCCTGTATTCGGGAGTGGGCCTGGGCAAGACCCACCTGCTCCACGCCATCGGCCAGCAGGCCTCCCGCAGTGGCAAAAGCGTCCTGTACGTCTCTTCGGAGCAGTTTACCAACGACTTCATTTCGGCCATCCGCAACCGCACCACCGAGGAGTTCCGCCAGCGCTACCGCAGCGTACAGGTGCTGCTGATTGACGACGTGCAGTTCATGAGCGGCAAGGAGCAGACCCAGGAGGGCTTCTTCCATACCTTCAACGACCTGCACACCGCCGGCTACCAGATCGTGCTGACCTCCGACCGGCCCCCCAAGGCCCTGGCCCTTCTGGAAGACCGCCTGCGTTCCCGCTTCGAGTGGGGGCTGATTGCCGACATCCAGCCGCCGGACCTGGAAACCCGCATGGCCATCCTGTCGACCAAGGCTGAACAGCTCAACACCATCATCGAAGAAAGCGTGCTGGAACTGATCGCCAAGCGGGTGCAGAAGAACGTTCGGGAACTGGAGGGCAGCCTGAACCGGGTGGTGGCCTACTCCCAACTCATGAGCGTACCCATGAACCTGGAATCCACCTCACGTCTGCTGGACGACCTGACCCTGGACACCGCCCGCCACGCCATTGACCCGGAAAAGATCCTGGAAGAGGTGTCGCGCCAGTACAAGGTGACCAGCAAAGACCTGCTGGGCCGCAACCGCAGCAAGACCATCGCCCTGGCCCGCCAGGTTGCCATGTACCTGCTGATCTACGAACTGGAGCTTTCCCCCACCGAGGTGGGCCGCCTGCTGGGCAACCGGGACCACTCCACCGTCATCCACGGCGCCGGTAAAATCAACGGCGAAATCAACGAGGACTATCACTTGCGCCAGAACGTACTTACCATAAAAGAGGCTATATTTACCTAGGCCGGCGCCTTAATTGTTGATAACTCCCGGAAATGTGTGGATAACCTGTTCTAAACCGGGGATAACCTGACAAGCCCCGTCCACATCCACTGACCAGGTCGTTGACCGCGAAAGACAGGATTTTCCGATGAAAAAGTTATCCACTAATATTCTCGGGTTATCCACATTAAGATCAAACTTGCCCTTTGGAATAGAGCCTCCATCCACTGCCATGCGACATAACCCGCAAGCTGGCTATCAACTTGTAAACGTCTTTATTATTCCTGTTATCTATTCTACAATTGATCCATGATAGATACAGTTAGACTTAACATTAAGGCCGGGGACGGCGGTAACGGCTGCGTCAGCTTCCTGCGCGAGAAATTCCGCCCCCGCGGCGGCCCCAACGGCGGCGATGGGGGAAACGGCGGCAACGCCTACCTGGTGGGCGACAGCTCCATCAATACCCTCCTGCACCTGAAATTCAACAGCACCATGTACGTTGACCGGGGCGGCCACGGCAAGGGCAAGGGCCAGCGCGGCGGCAACGGCGAGGACACCTACATCAGGGTCCCCCTTGGCACCGTGGTCTGGAGAATGCTCCGCGGTGGCGAGAAGGAGTTCCTGACGGATATTACCGACGATACTCCGCGCCTGGTGGCTCAGGGCGGCGCCGGTGGCTGGGGCAATGCCCATTACGTCTCCCCCACCAACCAGGAGCCCATGCTGTCCCAGCGTGGCGAGCGCGGGGATTACATTGTCCTATTCCTGGAATTGAAACTGCTGGCCGACGTAGGTTTGCTGGCCCGGCCTAACGCTGGCAAGTCCACGCTCATCTCCCGCTGCTCGGCGGCTAAACCCCGCATTGCCGACTACCCGTTCACCACCGTGGAACCGGTGCTGGGTGTGGTTACCACCCGGGGCCAGGACTTCGTGATGATGGAGGTGCCCGGCCTGCTGGAGGGCGCCCACGAGGGCGTGGGCCTGGGCGACCAGTTCCTGCGCCACGCGGAAAGGGCACGCCTGTACGTCCACGTGCTGGACGGCCTGTCGGACGACCCTGTTGCGGACTTCCATATGATTAACCGGGAACTGCAGGAGTTTAACCCGGCCCTGGCCCATAAGCCCCAGGTCATCGCCGTGAACAAAATTGACGTTACCGAGGTGCGGGACCGGCGGGAAGAACTGTCCTACGCCCTGAAGGAGGCCGCTGCTGAATCGCCCGTGCTAAGCAACGGCGCCGATACCCCCATATTCTTCATATCCGCGGTCAGCGGCGAGGGCGTAGACCCCATGCTGGGCCAGGTCATCGAGATGATGGAAAGGGTTGCGGAGTCCGAGGCGGAAGTGGTGGCCGACCAGGAACCCGTCGAGGATATGCCCACCCATCCCGACCGGCGTCGGCCGGCGGTGGAGCCCATATCCTTCTACGTTGACCGGGGCGTGTATGTGATCAAGTCGGAGCAACTGGAACGGCTCAGCGCCCTGGCCGATACCAGGGATTACCGCGTCCTGCTTCAGCTATGGCGCGAGATGACCCGCCTGGGCATCGCCCGCAGGCTTCAGGATGCCGGCATCGAGCCCGGGGACACCATCCGCATCGGCCGCTCCGAAATGGAATGGTTCTAGACAATCAGGATTTACAAGTGAAAAGTTACGCATTGACTTGGACAAAAAGGTCAATTCCTGACTTCTAACTTGTAACTTTTAGCTACATTTATGCGCATAGGTATACTGGGCGGAACCTTTGACCCGGTGCACCTGGGGCACCTGCTTATAGCTGAAGAGAGCCGCATCGGCCTGCAGCTGGATCAGGTATTATTCGTTCCGGCGGGGCGGCCCTGGCTGAAAGAGGGTCAGCCCCTTACCGAGGCCAACCACCGGGTGCGCATGGTGGAACTGGCAATAGCTTCCAATCCCCACTTCCAGGTCCGGCGCGACGAGGTAGACCGCCCCGGCCTGAGCTACACGGTGGACACCCTGGAGGAGCTTCGGGCGGAACTGCCTGCCGACACGGAGTTTTACTTTATCCTGGGCCTGGACGCCTTCGAGAATTTCCACCGCTGGAAGGAACCGGAAAAGCTCCTTGACCTGTGCCGCCTGGTGGTGGTCAGCCGCCCCGGGTACGCCGATGATGAGCGCGACCAACTCATGGCCCGCTACCGAAGCCACGGCGACCGCATTTGCCTGCTGCCGGTACACAGCGTGGACTTCAGCGCCACGGAAATCCGGCGCCGAGCCGCCGCAGGCGTTTCCTTCCGCTACCAGGTCCCCGAGGCGGTGGAGGCCTACATCAGCGAACAGGGGCTGTACCGAGGATAATCTATTTGCGTGGGTATTGAGAATTTATGAAGAGTATTGACAATCTAGCGCCGTTTAACTAGCATATCAAGCCAACGCTGTCAAGACGTCATCAGATGAAACAGTGTATAGTGTCCATTCTAAGTACCCCCAGTGCTCAGCATTGAGGTCAACAATGGGGGGCCAGTGGTTGCAAATTTTTGACGAGTTTAGAAACAAAAGATCTCTCGGGGAGTGTCATGGTCAGAGTAGGAGAAGCGCCAGGACTGGAGTCTGATGCCGAATACTTGCTTGAGAAATGCGGCGCGCTCCTCTACGGTAATTTCGTTTTGGCCTCTGGGAGGGAGACGAATTTCTACTTTGATTCGAAGCAGTTGACAATGGACCCCGAGGGTGCCGCTTTTGTTGCCAAGCACTTTTTTGAAAAGGTTGAAAAGGAAGATATAGAGATAGTGGGAGGAGCCCCGTATAGTGCTGTTCCCATAGCTTCTTATATCTGCTTGTTCAGTAGCCTGATGGGAAGTCCAAGGCCGTCATTTTTCATCAGAAAACAGAGCAAAGGACATGGATTAGAGAAGCTTTTAGAAGGCAAGCAAGTCAAAGGGCATTCCCGAATTTGCGTTGTCGATGATGTTGTTACTACAGGTGATTCATTACTCGACGCTATCTCTACGGTAGAACGCGAAGGTCATTGTAAGGTTGAGTGGGCACTGGCATTGGTGGATAGAAATGAACTAGGCAGGGAGACAATAGAGAGTCAAGGCTACAAGTTTTGGTCCCTCTTTACAGTCATCCGTTCTCCTGATGGTGAGGTAAGGTTCAGATTAAACGAACCTTAGAATATTGCAGGGTGTGTCCTAAATAGGTCAGTCAATTAAGGGGAGGGTGGAAGCCCTCCCTTCCTTATATGACGAATTTGAGGCAAAGTCTATCGGTTAGGACTATTCTGATCTTGAGATTCCTGCATGGAGTGTCAAGCCCAGATAAGAATGCGGACAAACTTCGGGGGCGGGTCATTGACCCGCCCCTCTTTGGTTGCCCTGGTTTACTGCCTCGCTTGGAAGTCCTACTCCTCAAACCACATGCCGCTGACGCGGATGGTGGGGTCAAGGCGGGGCTCCCACTGCAGCTTGGGGTTGACCGCGTACACTACCGGCAGGTCGAACAGGGGCAGGAAATACACCTCTTCGCGGAACAGGTCTGCCAGCACCTGCAGCTTCTGCTGACGATCGTCCCCGGAAGCGGCTAGGGCGTCATCTATCTGGTCCTGGATTCCGCCCGGGGTGGGGTCGCAGACCCCTGACCTCTGGCTGGTGCAGTTCATGTAGTACCGCACCTGGCGACCGAAGTCCAGGGTCTCGTTGGAAGGCTGGTTGCCCAGCATTTCCACGCCTTCGCAGCTCGAGTGACCCTTGGCAATGGCTGCCATCATGTCGTCCCGGGTGGCCTCGGTGGTCTCTGCGTTCCGTCCCGATTCCTCAATGACATCGAGCACGGCCTGCCCGACGCCGCAACGGGACCTGGCGCTGCGGATGGAGGGCTCCACTATCTGGAACTCGAAGTTGATGCCCACCTCGTTCAGGTAGGCGTGGATGGCCTCTGAGATTTCCGTCTGCTTGGCCACGCGTACGCCCCGGGAGATCAGGGTGATCGTGTTCTCCGGGTCGTAGTCGGCCTCCTCCAGCAGTTGACGCGACAGTTCGGGGTTGTACTCGTAAGGGGCGGTATTCGCTTCCGTCGCCCCGATGATGCCCGGCCAGATGATGTTGCCTCGGCAGGTCGTGAGGCCGGCATACAGGGTTTCGACCAGTTCCGCGCAGTTGACGGCATGGGCTATGGCCTGGCGGACCTCTTTCTTCTGCAGTTCCGGGTGCCAGACAGTATTAATCTGCAGGGAGTAGGTCTCGGCGGAAGACCCGAAACGCAACTGGTCTGCGGAGAGGGCCTCAATCTGCTCTACGCCCACATCCCAGCCCATGTCCGCCTCTTCGGTCTCAACCATGGCGGCGATGACGGTGGGCTCACCGCGCCACTGCCATTCCACGTTCTGAATTTTGGGCTTCTGGAATTCGAAATGGTCGCCCACGGGCACGTAGTCCGCGTAGGCTTCCTGGGTGATGGACACGCCGGGTGTCCATTCCACGTGCTGGTAGGGGCCCAGGCCGATGCTGACTCCCGCCTGGTCCTCTTCGGGCGTGCTGGCCAGCCACCCCGGCGCCTCGAATCCCAGGAAGAACGCCGTGTTGGGGAAGATGGGGCAGGCGTCCTGGCAGTTCAGATCCACCGTGTATTCATCCACCACCGCCGCTTCGTAGGCGCCGGTGTAGTTGATGCTGCCGCCCTCGGAGGCCTGGCTGCCGTTGGATGCAAAGCTGGGCATCGCGGCCTCTGCATTCCATGCCTCGCCATTGTGGAACTTCACGCCCTCGCGGAGGTTGAAGCGCCAGGTGTCCGCGTCTATCTGCTCCCAGCCCGTTGTGGCGCTGGTGGGCACAATCCGCAGGTCGTCGCCCGACTGCCAGGTCAGCGGGTCCTGCAGGTTGGCTCGGGTGATGGACGCGTACAGGGAGCCCCCGATGCTGAGGAAGGAGTTGAGGTTAACCGGCTCTTCCGGCACCACCAGGACTATGGAGTCCTGGGCAGTAGCCACGTCCTCAGCCAGTGGCGTCGCAGTGGGCGCCGGCGTGGCCGTGGCGTCGGGTATCGGTGTGGCGGTGGGCTGACCCACTGCCGGCGCGGCAGGTTCCGCGGGCGCCGCCGGCGCCGGTTCGGATGCGCCGCCGCAGGCCACAATCAACAGGGCCGTTAAGGCCAATATTCCTGCCAGCCAGGTAGTTAAGTATCTCCCGTGTCTCATGGTCTCTCCTTAAATTTGGAATGTTCCTGAACCTGGGTCGTGGTTAAGGGTGACTCATGCCAGACGCAGCACCGGCCGGCATGTTAAGGGAACATCAAAAGATTCTAGGGTTGTGGGAGGCCAAAAGCAACATACATCGAAATGCCGGGGTACAGCGGGTTCCGGCTGCGACTTTTGATTCACTGACACTTGCCCGTTGACGTTCTGGAAAACCCGTCCCTAGCCTGAATATTGGCGGGTGGGACGGGCCGGTCCGGAGACAAAAAAAGGGACCGGCGCGCAGGTGCCAGAACGTCAAAAGATTGACGGCGGCGAACAACTGCCAACAACTGAACAGGGCGGGCCTTTGGCGCCCGCCAGTGAACCCGAGGGACTGACCTTTGTGGGCCGGTCCCTTTTGTTGTCGCCGCGCCGGCCCGTCCACCCGACCAGGACCGGAATAGGGAGGTGAAAGATTGACGGCAATGTTGGGCGAAGACCTTGAACCCCCGTGGGAACGGGAACGGCTGCTGGAATCGCTGGAGTCCTACCGGCGAGGCCTGGCCGACGCGCCCCTGCTGCGCAAATGGAGCGGGGCGTCCTTCGACCGGAGCAGGGTGAGCGAAGGGGCTAAAGAAGAGGGCGAGGACGGTGACGGGTTGCCCCGCTCCGAAAAGGACGACCATGCCGAGGCTCCCATGACCTTCGTCATTTCCAGCGAGGAGGTGGACCGCCACGGCGACGTGGTGCTTTCCCAGGGCTGGCGGCTGCAGGCCTACCTCCAGAACCCCGTCTTCCTGTGGGCCCACGACTACCGGCTGCCCGTAATCGGCCGCGCCCTGGCGGTGTGGCCGGAGCCGGGACAACTGCTGGCCCGGCTGGAGTTCGCCCCCACCGCCTTCGCCAGCCAGGTGTCCGCCCTGTACCGCGGCGGCTACCAGCAGGGCGTCTCCGTGGGCTTCAGGCCCCTGCGCTACGAGGAACGGCGCGACGGCATTACGGGCGCCTTCCTGGGCATACGTTTCCTGGAACAGGAACTGCTGGAGGTCAGCGCCGTGCCCGTCCCCGCCAACCGCCGTGCCCTGCGGCGGGAACTGGGCGGCGAGTCAATCGACAGGCTCGGGATGGCCCTTCAACAAGCCCAGGGTGAACGGGGAGTGGAGTTAGAGGAAGTGCTGGCGGTGTTGCGGGCGGCCAGATGGTAACGGGTTCTTATCCACGAAGGACACGAAGACCTACAAAGCAAGGAGGAAGTTATGACCCTTGGCACACAGGACATTGAACTAATCAAGCGCGAGGTGGCCGGTATACGCGACTTCTACCAGTCCCGCCTGGACTCGGAACTGCCGCCGCTGCAGGAAGAGGTGGGGCGCATCGCCGCCCAGCTTGGACGGGTACAGGAGCAGTGGCGCGACGGCGAACGGCGGGCCATCCTGGCCAGGTACGGCGGCGACGACCGGCCCCGCGTAACCCACGGCAAATACAAGGGCATGGACGCTCTGTCCCTGGCCTACGTCCGCAGCGTGCTCAACGCCCAGCTACGGGAGCCCGCCGGCCTGAACCAGCGCATGCTGGAGGACTGGCAGACCAATCTCAAGGCTGCCCTGGACAGTACCACCGCCGGTGGAGGCGATGAACTGGTGGCCACCGCCGAGGCTTCGGCCCTGTGGAGCGACGTCAACCTGGAAACCATGATCGCGCCCCTGTTCTCCCGGGTGGATATGCCCACCAATCCCTTTGAAATTCCCCTGCAGCTGGGTGGCGTCAACTGGTACCCGGGTTCCGAGAACACCGCCGTCACCGGTTCCGCGCCCACCACGGCCCGCCAGACCCTCACCGCCCACGAACTGGTGGCCGAGGTGCCCTGGTCGCTGACTCTGGACGAGGACGCGGTAATCGCCATGGCCGAGGAGGTGCGCTCTTCCCTGGTCCGCAACGCGGTGGAGGTGATTGACGACGTGCTGCTCAACGCCGACACCACCCTGCAGAACAACATCAATGCCGATGGCGCCACCATCGCCGCCACCACCGCCGGCAAGGGCCACTGGCTGGTGGGCTTCGACGGCCTGCTCCACCTGCCCCTGGTGGATAACACGACCCAGGCCAATAACCACAACGCCGCGGTAAGCGACGACATGTTCAACGAGGTTCGCGGCAAGCTGGGCAGGTACGGCGTCCGCCCTTCCGAGCTTGCCTACATCATGGACGTCAGCACCTACATCAAGTCCCTGACGGTTACCAACTTCCGCACCCTGGACAAGCTGGGCAACCACGCCACCCTGCTGCGGGGCCAGCTGGGCGCGGTGGAGGGCATCCCCGTCATCGTCTCCGAGCAGATGTCCACCGCCGACGCCGACGGCAAGGTTACCGACGGCGGCAACGCCAACACCAAGGGCCGCCTGCTCATCACCAACCGCACCCAGTGGCGGCTGGGCTTCCGGCGGGAACTGCTCATCGAGACCACCCGCGACATCCAGAAGCGGCAGAACATCATGGTGGTAAGCATGCGCCTGGCCTTCATGGAACGCACCGGCAGCCGCAGCACGGCCACCCACACGGCCCTGCAGTACAACATCACCGGCGTATAGACCCATCACGGTTATTTATCCACGAATAGACACGAACATTCACTAATGGCCTGGTCGCCCGGTTCCCCAGTGGCTGAACACTGGTATCTGATCACATTCGTGAAAATTCGTGCTCATTCGTGGATAGACGAAAGGACAGGATGATTTATGACCAATGCCTATTGCGACCTGGCCCTGCTGAAATCCGGCGGTGCCCTGAACATCACCGGCAGCGCCCACGACGGCCGCCTGCTGGCTCTGCTGGAGGAGGCGTCCCGACTCATAGACGGCCACTGCAACCGCTACTTCTACGTCCTGCACGCCACCCGCCGGTTCGAGGCCAACTGGTGGACGGCGGGAATGCAGCAGTTGCTGGTCCCCGATCTCATAGCCGCGGACTCGGTGCGGGTGGCGGCCAGGTTCGACGGCCCGCCCCGCGAACCCCGCTGGCGCACCGCGTCCTACCGGCTCTACCCCCTGGATGCCGCGCCGGACCAGCCCTGGGGCCGTCCCCACACCCGCATGGCCATCGACCCCGTCTGCACCCCCCAGTGCCGCCGCACCGACTGCCACGCCCTGGTGGAAATATGCGGCCGCTGGGGCTACCGCCAGGTGGTTAACGATACGGGCGCCACCCTGGCTGCGGATGTGGGCGAGGCGGACGCCACGTTCACCGCCTGGTTCGTCAATATCATAAACGGCGCCCCCTTCTCCCCTGGCCAGACCCTGTCGGTGGAGGACGAGCAGGTCCACATAACCGCCGTCTCGGAAACGGAGGTAACGGTGGACCGCGCCGTCAACGGTACTGCCGCCGCCGCCCACATGACCGGCGCTGCCATCGGCATCTACCGCTACCCGGCCCCGGTGGTTGAAGCCTGCCTGCAATTGGCGATGCAGCTATGGCGCGGGCCGGAGCAACCCCCGTCGGGCCGCGCGGGCCTGGGCCGAGAGGTGGAAACCCTGCTTTCCCCCTACCGCAAGCTGCCCGTTTAACGTCTCTATCCACGAAGGAGCACGAAGAGGTGTTGCCCTGTTTCCATTAGTGATCATTCGTGCCCATTCGTGGATAAGAGTCTCTTCGTGGTCCTTCGTGTCCTTCGTGGATAAATAAAGAGGAGAGAAGCTATGAGCCTGTTAGCGGTAAGGGACCAACTGGCAAAACGCCTGGGAACGCTGGACGACTTGCGGGTCTACCCCGTCCCGCCGGACACGATTCCCCAACTGCCCGCCGCCATCATCCAGCCCGGCCAGCCCCTGGCCGAGTACGGCCGCACCCTGTCCGGCGGCGACGTAACCTACACTTTCGCCGTCCTGCTCCTGACCCAATCCGGCGACGACGAGCAGGCCTGGCAGGACCTGGCTGTCTACTTGGCCCCCACCGGCAATGACTCCGTCAAGGCAGCGGTGGAAACCCCCAACGACACCGGCCCCGCCGACTGGTTCCGCGTCCTGCGTGCCACCGAAGGCGGCCGTGTCACCTACCGGAAAACCGCCTTCTGGGGCGCCACCTTCCACGTCCAGGCCTATGTGGGCGGGTAACGGACGTATCTGGACGCAGGTGCGCACGGCCGTGCGCACCTTCCGGCAGGATAATAACCGTCCAAATCACCGCCAATTCCCGCCACCCTCCCCCCGCAATCAAATACAAAACGGGTGGAAATGAGGGGAAATGAACGGAAAAACAACATTTTTCCCTTCGCCCTCTGGGAAAGGGCCGGAGGTGATGGTCAAGAAATGGGACAAAGTGAGACAAAATGGGACGAATATCAAAAAAATGCTCTTCTCTGTGCCCCTTCGTGGATAACTCTTCCCCAGGGAGAAGACTCCGTCAAATGCATTCAGGAGGAACGCCATGCCCAGGGTGCCCGTCGCAGGCAACAGCCACATCGAAATTGACGACTCCGGCGGCGTTCCCCGCAACCTGTCCGCCTGGGTCGAGGAGGTGGAGCCCTTGGGCCAGCAGGTATCCGCGGTGGACGTTACGGCCCTGAACGACACCTCCCGCCAGGTGGCCAGGGGCGTCGAACCGGTGCAGGAGTTCGTCCTGCGCGGCCTGTTCGACGCCACCCCCGTAACCGGCCCCGACGCCGTCCTGTCCGGCATCGTTGGCACGGTGGTAACCGTCGCCTACGGCCCGGCGGGCAATAAAACGGGCCAGCGCAAAATCTCCGGCGAATTTCTCTGCCTGTCCTACCAGGTCGGCGGCCGCGCCGAGGAGGGCCGCAATCCGGGCCTGGTCCGCTTCACCGCCCGCTTCCGCCAGTCCGGCCCCGTAACCCTGGGCACGTGGACGTAGAAGGCGAGGGCTCTATTTCAAACTTCCTTCCCCCTTGACGGGGGAAGGTCAGGATGGGGGTGAGTAAATGCCAAACCTTCACTGGCGCATCTGGGTAGACTGGAACGACAACGGCGCCTGGGGCGAAACGTCCGGCGACTACCTTGAGGACATCACCGGCGACGTGCTGGACCTGGACTGGCGCTGGGGCCAGCCCGTGGGTAACTTTTCCGGCCCCCACCGTCCGCAACCCGCCAGCCTGGCCCTTACCCTGGGCAACGAGGACCGCCGCTACACCCCGGGCAACGCCCAGTCGCCCCTGGCCGGCAACCTGTCCACCGGCCGCCGCGTGTGGGCCGCCTTCGCCTGGCCCCTGGACAATTTTGCCGGTACCGACGGCCAGGACCTGCACGGCCGCGCCGTCCCCCTGGGCGACGCATCCTGGGCAAAAGTCTCCACCGGCCCCGCCGGCCTGGCCCTGTCCCAGGGGCGGGCCGTACCCACCGCCGGGGCCGGCGGCGCCGTCTATGCCCTGGACTTTGGCGACGCCGACGCTCACCTGGGCTTCGTGTTCCGGCGCAGCGGCAACGGTAGCAGCGGCGCGGCCCTGCGGGTCTTGAACCAGTGGGACTACCTGCGCGTCAGCTTCGGCAGTACCGCCACCCTGCTGGAGGACGTTACCTTCGGCTTCCCGTCGGTCGTCCGCCGGGGCGACCCGCTAATCGCCGGCCGCGACTACTTCATCGAGATCGACATGCACGGCAGTTCGGTCCATCTCTACGCCACCGACCTGTCCAATGGCGATATGGACCGCAAGGAAATCCTGGACGGCGGGGGGACTGCCGGCAACGCCTCCGCCACGAAGCACGGTATCTGGCACGACGGGACCGCCGCTGCTACCGGCGACCGGTGGGACGACTTTGGTGGGTGGCGCAGCTTCTTCCACGGCGGACTGGTCCGCCTGTCCCCGGAACGGGACCCGGAACTGGGCCAGGTCTGCCGCGTCCACGCCGAGGACGACCTGCGGATGCTGGAGCGGCGGCCCCTGTACAACCTGTTCAACCAGCGTCTGCTGTCGTCGGCCACCATCGCCAACTGCATTCTCACCTGGGCCGGCTTCAACCCCAACTATCGCCACCTGGACCGGGGCCGGACCCTGGTGGCTTCGTCGCCCCGGCCCCTGTGGCGCATCTCCGCCGCCGCGGCCCTGGCCGCCCTGGCCAAGGAGGAGAACGGCCGCATCTACGTGGACGGCCGTGGCTACTTCCGCCTGGAAGATGCCGACCACCGGCAGTCGGGACCCCACGCCGCGGCCCGGGCCACCCTTCGGGATGCGTCGGGTTTGGACGCCCACTTCTCCAACCTGGAATGGGACGAGGGCAGCGGGGATGTGGAGAACTCGGTAATCTTCCGGTATCGCCTGGCCGTCAGCCAGGGGGCGCAGGAAATCTGGCGACTGCGCGACGTGCCGGCCATTCCCGCCGGCGAAAGCCGCGACTTCCTGGCCGAGAGCGGCAGTTACGACGCCGTGGACGGCATTCGTGTCCCCGCCGCCAGCGCCGACTACACCGCCAACTCCCGTTCCGGCGGCGACGGCGACGACCTGACCGCCAGCATCACCGTCACCCTGCCCCACGTTACCGGCGGCGCCCTGGCGTCGGCTTCCGACGACTACGTGGGCCGGGGCACGGTGGTGCGGGTGGCCAACGGGCACGCCACCGCCACCGCCTACCTTACCCTGCTGAAGCTCACGGCCAACCGCGCCTACCAGGCCCCCGACCCCACTAGCTACCAGGCCGAAAACGCCGCCAGCCAGGCCGCCCACGGCCTGCGGGGCCACACGGTCACCTGCCGCTTCATCGACCACTACGAGGCCGCCAAAGTTGCCGCCGATGCCCGTCTGTCCCACCGGCACCTGCCCCGTACTCAGCTGGCCCTGACCATCCCCGCTGGCTCCGACGCCAACCTTGCCCAGATAGTCCACCGCGTCCTGTCCGACCGCATCAGGGTAATCAGCGGCAACCCCGTCATCGACGCCGACTTCTTCATCGAGGGAATAGAACTGAAAGCCGCCGCCCGCACCGGCCAACTAACTGCCCGTTGGCAGGTGAGGGCCCTGTAATGCGGATGAAATCCGTAGGGGCAGACCTGCGTGTCTGCCCTGGAGATCGGGTGGATGACGTATACATACCGTAGGGGCGGACTCGTGTGTCTGCCCTGGCCCCTAACCGTCATACCGGCGAAAGCCGGTATCCAGACATCTCGCCTGTCGGCTACGTTTCCGATGGCTCCACCCTTCTGGGTCCCGGCTTCCGCCGGAACGACGGGCTTCCCCGAACCGGTTTTACCGGTCAGGGATACAGGCACTTGCCGTTTGCCCCCACCCCGTCTATCCCTTACAATTCGCCCAAAGCTACCGGAACCAATTGTCCGGGGGAGGCACCTACGATGGCACAGGACCCGGCCCGATGCGATGCCTGCGGTCGTGAACTGGACGAACGGCCCTTCGACCCCTACCAGATCCCCGTGTCCCTGAACCCCAACCCCGACGAACCCAAGAACTTCGTCGAGCGCAGCCTGAAGCAGCATATCGAGACCCTGGAGAAGCTGTCCGGGCAGCTGGACGAACTGCTGGAACTGGTGCGGGCCGGTGGTGACGACGACGGCCAGGTCGTGGAGTTGTTGGACCTGCTGCGCCAGTATATGCGGCCCCGCCACGGCCTGTGCATCGACGGCCACTGCGCCCCCTGCCGCGTCCACGAAGAAGCCATCAAGGAGCACGTCATGCTCTACATCGACTGGAAAATCCCCGGCACCGTCGACAAGCTCCAGCAGGCCCGCCACCGCAACTAGGCCGTCTTGGGGACCAGCGCAGAATCCCTTCCCCCTTGACGGGGGAAGGTCAGGATGGGGGTGAGATGCCCCCTTCCCGCTCACCCTGAGCCTGCCCAGGGACGTGGCTGCGGGCCCCGTAGCCGGTTTCTGTGATGGAGTTTAGATGCTTCGGCAAGCTCAGCATGACATTGACTTTACCTGCGGTTGGCATGCGGCGGCTGAGTGGCATCCGATCCAGGTGGCATATGGGAATTCCGGAGGTAAGGGCGGTTCGCGAACCGCCCCGATGGTGACGCAAACCACCCTGCTCATTTGCTGACCCCAATAGCCATCCACCATCCCACCCAGTATAATTCCCGATAGATACAAACCTTGGAAACCAGAACCCGACGAAAACTTTAACGAAAGGCGGTGATTGTTATGGGAAAGGACTATAGCATCTGCGTAGGCGCCGTTGGTTTCGGCGGCGGCGTGTGGCACAGCCCCGATACCGGCGAGACCTGGAACCGCATCCGCGACCCCTTCGTGCTGGGCGCCCAGGTACGCGCCCTGGCAGCCTACCCCGACAACCCCAACCGCATCCTGGCCGGTTCCGACCAGGGCATCTTCCGCAGTGAGGACAAGGGCGCTTCCTGGGTCAAACTGTGGTCGCCCATGGAGGGAGTCCCCATCTGGAACATTGCCATAGACCCGGTGGATACCGGCACCATCTATGTCGGCATCAAGCCGGCGGCCCTGTTCCGCTCCCGGGACGACGGCCAGAGCTGGACCAAGCTGCCCGTCGACATGGCCCAGTACTGCCACATCGGCCCGCCCATGGTTACCGCGCTGATGGTGGATCCCAAGGACCACCGCACCGTCTGGGCTGGCGTTGAAGTGGACGGCGTGTACCGCAGTCTGGATGGCGGAGACTCCTGGACCCACATTACGACCGGCGTACACCCCGACATTCACGGCATGGCCATCAGCCCGGGAGAGGAGAACAAGGTCCTGTTCAGCACGCCCCGGGAAATCTACTACACCACCGATGTGGGCGAAAGCTGGGAGTCACTGAACACCACCGAAAGTCTGCCCCTGCCCTACAGCCGGGGTATCGCCTTCAAGGCCGACGACCCCAACGTGCTGTTTTCGGCCCTGGGCGAATCGGCCATCAGCAGCCAGGGGGCTCTCCGGCGTTCCACCGACGGCGGCCAGACCTGGGAGGATCGACCGCTGCCCGTGGAGCCGAACTCCAACATCTGGGGCTTCGTAACCCATCCTGCCGACCCCGACTTTATCCTTGCTTCCAGCCTGTTCGGCGAACTCTATTCCACCGAGGACGCCGGGGATTCCTGGAACAAGTTCAAGCGCGAATTCACCGAGGTGGGAGCCATGGTCTGGGTGCCCAACTAGCCGAAGCCTGGCATCAGGGTGGCTCTAGCCCGTTTCTGGGGCCACCCTGCGACCAATAATGCCATCCTGGGTGAAGCGAAGGATCTGGAATCCTTGCCAAGAGGAACATTCCAAACCCGGACCAATAACGACCACCATGGCCTGGTACAGGCTCGGTCGTCGTGACCTTGCCCCGCAACCTTTCCTTATCCTGCCCTGAGGGTGTATGGTACACCCCAACGAAGGCCCGGGGCGTACACTTTCCCCCTTGGGTCGCCCTGCCCCAGGAGGCACCTTGGCAGATCCTGAACACGTCGCCATAGCGAAGTCCGGCCCCAATGCCATTTCACGCTGGCGGGAAGCGACTTTTTGGGTGCCCAACGAGCAGCCCATTGTCTACCACCTGAACTACAGCCTGGGCGACCGTTCCACTGGCGAGACCTTCGAGCAGGATTTCGTCCACGGTCGGGCCAAGCTTGACCTGTCCGGCGCCTTTCTCAGCGGCGTAAGGCTGCCCCGGGCCGACCTGGCCCACGATGACCTCAGCAGGGCCGACCTGACCGGGGCTAATCTCCAGTACTCACGGCTGATGGGGGCCAACCTGCAATCGGCCCACATATCCCGGGCCAACCTCTCCCACACCGACCTGACCCTGGCCAACATGCCAGGATGCACCCTCATCAGGAGCGATCTCTCCAGCAGCCACCTTGGCCGGGCCCTGCTTACCGGCGCCAACCTGAGCTACTCCGACCTCCAGTACGTCAACCTGGAGGGGGCCAACCTGGCCGGCGCCAACCTGGCCTACACCGACCTTTCCTGGGCCAACCTGTCCGGCGCCAACCTGCGGGGGGCCAACCTGGCCGCCACCTCTCTGAAGCTGGCCGATCTGACCGGCGCCGACCTGCGGGGGGCCACCTTCTCCAATGCCGACCTGGAAAGCGCCGTCTTCCTGAATACAACACTGGGGTTCACGCGGCTGGTCAACTGCGACCTGAGCATGGTCATTGGCCTGGACATGGCGTCGCACTCCGGCCCCAGCGCCATTACTCTGGATACTATCGCCAGGTCCGGGGGCATGATACCCCGGGCGTTCCTGTCCGGCGCCGGCGTGGCCGAACCCCTGCTGGCCGCCCAGGACGTGATGCGGGGCGTTAACCGCACCTTCCCCACCACTCTGATCATCGGTTCCATGAACGATTCCGACCTGGCCGCCCGCCTCCGCTCGGGCCTGGCGGAATCCCACATACCCGCATGGGCCCTGGCCTCCGATGATGAAGCGGCGGTGCAGTCCGGGCAGGTCCTCTTTGAGCATACCCCCTATTTCGATTGCCTGGTCCTGCTCTGCACCGCCCAGTCCCTGGAAAGCCCCCAGGCCAGCACCTACCTCGCCCAGTTGGCTGGTGGCCATCGGGCCACCGACCAGACACTGTTAACGGTTGCTGCCGACGACGTCTTCTACCAGCGAGACGACCAGCTTTGCAGCCAGCTTAAGGGGGGCAGCGTGCTGGATTTCCGTGGCTGGGAAGACGCCAGCGCCTTCGGGGAGGCACTGGCCTCTCTGACCGCTCAACTTTCCAGCAAGACCTTCTGAGTCGGGACTGCTGTTCATTTCTGGATAATCGGGCCTTCCATCCTTTTCCCAACCCTTTACCGACAAAACAACCGGTATAAGGTATAATCCGCTGAGCCAATCCAGGTACAAGCGAGAAACAATGAGCAAACTTCTGGACCTTCTGCAACGCATCAGTGACGGGTCGCCGGCGCCCCTGGGTTTCGGCGCGGCCCGCGCTACCAACCTTCCAGGCATGGCCCTGGTGGGGCTGGCTTCCTCCGACCACCAGTCCGGGGTATCCGCGGCCGCCCAGGCCGGTCTGGACGCGGTGCTGGTGTCCGGCGTCAGCGATTCCGACGCTCTTAAGAGTCTGGCCGGGTCGGCCGGCAGCGTCCCCTGGGGCGCATCCGATTCGTCCTTGTCCGGCGAGGATGCCAGGGCCTGCGCCGAGGGCGGCGCCGACCTGCTGGCATTCGGGCTGGACAGCGCCGCGGCCGCCGTGACCGGGGAGGATGACCTGGCCCGGGTCCTTACCATTAACGCCGATCTCAGCGACCGCCAGATGCGGGCCGTGTCCGCCTTGCCGGTAGACTGCTTCACCCTGGACATGACCGCGGTGTCCGGCCCGTGGACGCTGCAGGACCTGGTAACCGTAGGCAGCCTGTCCCGCCGCACCGACAAGTACATACTGGTGCAGGTATCCGCCCTTCCGGCCAAGGAAGACCTGGTGGCACTCAGGGACATGGGCGCCAGCGGCATCATCCTGGATTTGGCCGGTGTCAGCGCGGACGATCTGACCGGATTTAAGAACGCCCTGCTGGAAATGCCCCGGCCCCGCCGTCGCCGCGACCGCAGCCGGGCTAACGCCCCCGTCGCCGGATTCGCCTACTCTGCCGCGCCATCCCCGGAGGATGATGGCGGCGATGACGACGATTACGACGACGACGAATAGTGAATGAATAGCGCAGGTTAGGACGGGATTCGCGGGGTGGGACTTTCCGGTTTCAGTTGCTGCCGATTCCGTCTTCCTGCCCGGCCTTGTGAAGTAACCCGATATGCTGATCAGTTCATTTGACCTGCTTCTGTACGACCCCGCCAGCTTTGTCCGCCTGACCGTCTTGGTGATGTTCGCCCTGCTGACGGCCATCACGATCCACGAATTCAGCCACTCCCTGATTGCCACGGTGTTGGGCGACGGCACTTCCCGCGGCCTGGGTCGCCTTTCCCTGAATCCAGTCCGCCACCTGGACCCCAGCGGCACGGTGATGATGCTGGTGGTGGGCTTCGGCTGGGGCAAGCCCGTGCCGGTGAACTACCAGCGCCTGCGGGGGCCCCTGGGCATAACGCTGGTGGCCGCCGCCGGCCCCCTGTCAAACCTGGCCCTGGCCTTCCTGGTGGCCATACCCATCAAGCTGGGCCTGCTGGGCTGGAGCGCCCCCGGCCTCTACCGCACCACCTACGTTCTCTCCGGGGGAATGCGCGAAGCCCTGACCGACATTGCCGGCGTGGTTATCTTCTTCAACGTCCTGCTGGCGGTCTTCAACCTGATACCCCTGGCGCCCCTGGACGGCTCCCGGGTGCTGGGCGGCCTGCTCCCTGGCAGCATGGCCGAAAACTACGCCCGTTACGAGCGATACGGCCCCCTGATCCTGCTGGGCATAATCCTGGCCGACTACGTGCTGGGCTGGGGCATCCTCTGGACCATAATGGGCCCAATAATAGGCGCGCTAATCTCCCTGGCCACCGGCTACTAGGCGAAGGTGCGAACAGGTTCTATTCCCTTCCACACGGTAAGGCTAGGATGCAGGTGGGAATCTCTGCCCTGGCAGCCTCGGGCCCGTAACGTCTCTCCAGCCTGCCTGGCCTGTTAAGCTTGACTTCGTGCCCGTTGGTGAATTTGAAGAGATGCCCCCCGAGCAGCCTGCCACCTTCAATGTTGACTACCACCTGGCCCGCTTCCACCGGGTCTCCCGCCGCTACGGCCAGGCCATCCACCACCACTACCTGGCCCTGATGGACCGGCGAAGCTCCCTGGGCCCAGACCATCCCGACACCCTGCGCAGCAGCACGGGCCTGGCCAACAGCTTTTACGCTGCCGGCCATTACGACGAAGCCATGGCTCTGTTCCGTGACACCCTGGAGCGGCGTACCAGGGCGCTGGGGCCGGAACATCCCGACACCCTGCGCAGCCGGGGCAGCCTAGGCAACTGCCACCACGCCATGGGCAACTACGACACCGCCGCCCAACTGCACCGCGAGACCCTTGTCCTGCGGGAGCGGATATTGGGAGTTGACCATCCCAGCACCCAGGCCAGCCGCAACAACCTGGCCCGGGCGGAAGAGGCGCTGGCAGATGAAGGGAAGAGTGGTTAGCTGACTGCCGCAGGCCCCGTCGTTCCGGCGAAAGCCGGAACCCAGGCGGGTTTCGGGCTAATAGAAAGCGCGACGACACAGGACGCGCACTACTGGATACCGGCTTTCGCCAGTCTGATGGATAGATGGTCGGCAGGATTCGCGGTGTTGAAGGGAAACGTGCTTGGGGCGGGGTCAGGCGAATCGGGGCAGCACTTCCTGGCCGAACAGTTCCACCGCCCGCAGGGAGTCTTCGTTGGGCATGCCGGGCCACTGGCACCGCAGCACCAGTTCCTCGATGCCCAGTTCCTGGTACTTTTCGACCTCGGCGGCGCAATCGTCCGGGCTACCGATGATGAACCGGCCGTCCAGCACCTGCTCGAACCCCACGTCGATGCGGTCGGCCTCGGGCAGTTCCTGGCTGTGACCCGACGCCGCCCGGTCCTGGTATAGCCACTCAACATGGGGGCGGGCAATTCTGATGGCCTCCTCCCGTGTCTCGGCGATGAACATCTCCCGCCACGCCGATACGTAGCCCGTCTTGGCCCGGGCGGTCACCGCCTCACGGTACAGGTCCACCTGCCGCGCGATGGTGGGCAGGGTGGAACGGGAGCTTACCAGCCAGCCGTCGGACAGGCGGGCGGCGCGGCGGACGCCCTGGTCCTGGTTGGCCGCGATGTAGATGCGGGGATAGGGGCGCTGCAGGGGCGCGCCCACCGGTGGCACGTCGGTCATCTGGAAATGCTCGCCCTGGTGGGTAACCCGCCCGTCACCCCACAGTTCCTTCATTGTTTCCAGGACTTCGCGGAAGCGGGACAGGCGTTCCGACTTGGGGATGCCGAAGCCCTCGAACTGGAAGTCGCGCCAGCCCAGGGCCGGGGCCAGCACCAGCTTGCCGCCGCAGATAACGTCTAGGGTGGAAAGCTGCTCCGCCGCTTCCACGGGATGGTAAAGGGGCAGCAGGCCCACGAAGCCCAGTTCCAGTTCTGGCGCCTCGGCCGCCACCCGGGCCAGTAGCAGGGTGGCGTGGAAGTCGTTGTTCAGGTAGGCCGCCCCGGTCCACAGGGAGTGGTAGCCGTACCTGGCGGCCAGGCGCGACTTCTCCAGCTTCCCTTCAAATGCCTCGGCCCGGGACTCGTGGGGCAGGTTGCCTCCGCCCAGGTTGATGCCGAACTTCATGGTTGCTGCTCCGTGGTGGCGTAAGGACTGATGGTTACAAAAGGGGCTGCGATGCCGTCACTCAGGGCGCCCACCCCTGCCAGTGGGGCGGCAGGCTGGGTTCTAGTCCCATCCGTTCCGACAACCACACCTCGGCAAAGGCGCCGTCCCGGTAGTTCGAGTGTTCCGATTCGCGTAATTCCGCAGGGCCGTTGATGGACTGTGCCACGGCCCCCAGGTAGTCGGCGCGCACGCCATTGCTGCCCGAGTCGGCCACAAGCAGGGACGTGGCCTCTACAGTTGGGGCGAAACCGGCCAGGTCGTAGTAATTCAGAGTATTGGCTACTTGATCACGGCGGTCGGGATGCTGGCGCAGGTAGTCGTTCAGTTCCTCCAGGGGGTAGGCCTGGGTGGCCCCGGCCCGCTCCAGCGCCCGGTGGTGTATCACCGGCGTGGAGACCAGGTGGGTAACCCGGGGACACAGGGCGGCCGTCGCCAACGCCAGATCGGTGCCGATGGCGGCGATGCGGCCGGTATCCACCTCGGGGTGCTGGGCCAGGTATTCCAGGCCCCGGCAGCAGTCGGCGACGATGCCCCGATAGATGTAGGTGTTGGGGTCGTCGATGCCGTCGGTAAGCTGGCCGGGGAAGCTGGCAGCGTAGGGACTGTCGGCGCGGCGCTGGCCCCGAACGCAGAAGGAGAAAGTAACGAAAAAGCGCCGCTGGCCGTTGGCCGTGCCCTGCGGCACCAGGTCGGTAACGCTGCCGTAGCGGGGCAGGAAGTAACGGGCGGGGAAGGGGCCCTGTCCTTTGGGGACGCTCAGGTAACCGAAGATCCGGTAGGGGCCGATGGACGTGAGCCGCACCCCGTACACGGTGGCAAATTCGCTGGACCGCAGGGGAATTTCCTCCACCTCCGGGGCCAAGGGAAGCAGGGCCAGTTCGGCCAGGACACTTTGCCAGAAGGCATCGAAGTCTGCGGGTTGTTCGTAGGCAGGTGTGGTCATTGGTGACTATCCCCTATGGCTGAAGGTGCTGGGCCAGGAAAGAGTCGATGATCCCGGCATGTACCGCGTTGTTGGCATCGTGGCCGTGACCGTCGTAGTCGTACAGGCGCTTGTTCTCGCTGCCGATGGCGCGGAACAGGGCATAACCCGTCTCGGGCGGGCAGGTGCTGTCCTGCTGGCCAATGTTGACGATGATAGGGCAGGTAACCCGGGGAGCCAGGTTGATGCCGTCGAAGTAGGCCAAGGTGTCGGTTACCTGCTGGCGGCTTTCGGGGTACAGGTGCAGGTAGTCGTTGATCTCGTAGTAGGGGTAGCCATCGGTCAGGTCAATGGCGTCCATAAACCCGCAGAGATAGGGAGCGCCGGACGTGGCAACGGTTACCTCCGGCCGCAGGGCGGGCACCACGATGGCGAGACCACCGCCCTGGCTGTGGCCGGTAACCCCCAGGCGCCCGCCGTCCACCTCGTCCCGGGACAGCAGGAAGTCCACGCCGCGGCAGGCGTCCATGTAGAAGCCCCGGTAAGCGTAGGTATTGCGGTCAATGATGCCGTAGGTGAGCAGGCCGGGATAGCCGGGGTTGAACTGGCCGTTGCTGCGCAGCTTGCCTCGGGGCGCCACGCTGAAGGCAGCGTACCCCCTGGCGGCCCAGTTCTTGGGAATTTGGGGTTCCATTGTGTAGCCGGGGACTATGAGCAGCCCCGGCAACTGGCCCGGGTGGTTGGTGGGGCGGGCATACCAGCCGGCGATACGGACGTGGTCCAGGCTGGTGTAGTGGACAGCGTACACATCCACCTGGGGCGTGGAGCGCAGCGGGTCGAACACCGCCTGAACGTCCAGGGGGATGGCGGCGGTACGGGCCAGAATGTCGTCCCAGAAAGCGTCGATGTCGTCAGGGCGCTTGACGGACGAGACAAAGTCGGCAGCGGTGGCAGAGTTGGTCATGGCGGCCCCCGTACGGGAATGGTCAGGTGGGGCCAAGTCTATGGCAGGTTTGTGGGGACGTCAACCGGCATTGTCCGGGTTATTGACAGTTCGCCACGCGTCTTGGCCGCGAGTACGGAGGTGCCAGGTCTCGTTGGTGGAAACAACCACGGGCGCGCCGGGTACCAGTTCAATTCTGGCCATAGCCCCCGGTTCCAGGCGGATGCGAAGGAAGCGCCGCAGGGGCATCTCCAATACCTCTGTCAACACGGCTAGGATGGTGAAAAGGTGGCTGACCACGACGACGGTTTCTTCGGGGTGTTTCGCCTCCAGTTCCTGGACGACGTTCCAGGCCCTGGTCTGCAGTTCTTCCATGGTTTCGCCGCCGGGATGCCTGGCGGTAGCGGCGTCCCTCTCCCATTCTCTTGAATGTGATCCGTAGTTCTGCCGCACTTCTGCCTGCGTAAGCCCCTCTAGCCGACCTACGTCGATCTCGCAAAGGTCGTTTACCTCGGATAAGGGGGCTTCAATAACCTGGGATACGATTTCGGCCGTTTCCCTGGCCCGCCGTGCCGGGCTGGTGTACAGGTGGGCGACCATTTTCGATTTCAGAGCCGCGGCAACATCGGCCGCCTGGGCTCTGCCGGTAGGGTTCAGGGACGGGCCTTTGCTGCTGCCCATTAGTATTCCCTGCCGGTTGGCATCGGTTTCGCCATGCCTGACGAGTATCAACTCCATCTATTCGCCCCACTTCAGGTCAGGTGGACAAAATTCCCAGGGGTTCCTCCAACCCCGCCCCCGGTCAATCCACGAATAGGCACAAATGTCCACAATTCATTCGTGCTGGTTCGTGCCCATCCGTGGATAAATGACTTTAGTCGGGCGCGCCCAGTATTGCCACCTGGGTTGCGCCCAGCAAGTACACCACTGCTATCAGCGCCAGCCCGGTCACAATTACAGGCTGGGAGACGCGGTTGCGCGCCCAGATGAGCAGCCCGCCGAACAGTATCAACCCCAGTGCAAGGCTTCCGGCTACGAAGTGTTCCGCCGACGCAATGTTCAAGAGCACACCGTCGCGCAAGAAACCGTCGGAATATGCCAGGATGGTAATGTTGAATACGCAACTGCCGTAAATGCCGGCCACTGCCAGGTCGGCAGCCCCCAGCCGCGCCGCTCCGATGGTTGCCGAGACTTCCGGCATACTGGTAACCATCGCCACCGCCAGGATGCCGAAGGCTCCTGAAGAAATTCCGGTGGAATCTGCGATCCAGGCCGCGCTTTGAGCCAGGACAATACCCGATACGATTACTCCCAGGGAAACCATGCCGAACAGGACCCAGGCGCGACTGAGAGAAATCCCCAAATCATTTTCACCTTCATCCTGCGATTCCGGACGGTGCTGGTAAACAATGCGCATACCGATCACATAAACTACCAGCAGGAAGATAGAGGAGAAGCCAATCTGCCAGAGGTTGCCCTCGGTCAGGGGGCCGGGTGCCAGGGCATGCCAGGCGCCCAGAATTACTGCCAGGCCGGTCAGAATAGCGGCCAGCACAATTAGGTAGCCCTGCTCCGGGGACACCTGTTGCAGAAAGCGTCGCCCGCCAAACATTAGCGCCACCGTAGCCAGAGCCAGAATGTTCACCATGTTTGACCCCAGGACATCCCCCAACGCCTGTTCGGGTTTGTCAATGCGGACTGCGGCGAAGTTATGGGCCAGTTCGGGCAGGGAGGTGGCCAGGGCCACCAGGATGCTGCCCACGAAGAGGCGTCCCCAGCCGGTGAGGGTCGCCAGGGCGTCGCCGTACTTGGCCAGCTGCACCCCCAGGAAGACTACGGCCAACGCGCTGGCCAGGAAAATGGGCACTGACGCCAGCAGGCTGACCTGGTCCGGTACGAAAGGCATGTTTCTCCTTGAGTTAGAAGTTACGAATTAAGAATTACCTTTTGGGAATAACGGCGCCAGCGTTGGTCCAGCTGCTAATGCGAACAGCGTATCTTGTTATGGGAGACGGCTTCGCTGGCTCAAGCCAGTCTCTAATTTCTAATTCTTAACTCGCAATGGCGCTGACAATCAGGTCGCCCATTTCGGTGGTGCTTACCCGGTGGGTTCCCTCGACGGCGATGTCCGGGGTGCGGTGTCCGGCGTCGAGCGCCTGGTCCACCGCCCGCTCCACGCTGGCCGCCTCCTCGGTGAGGCCCAGCGAGTAGCGCAGCATCATGGCCACGCTGAGGGTGGAGGCCACGGGATTGGCGATACCCTGGCCGGCAATGTCTGGCGCGGTGCCGTGAATGGGTTCATAGAAGCCGGGAATCTTGCGGCCCTCCAGGGGAACGTCGGCCAGGCTGGCCGAGGGCAGCAGCCCCATGGAAGCGGACAGCACCGCCGCCTCATCGGTGAGAATGTCGCCAAAGGTGTTCTCCGCCACGATAACGTCGAAGCGGGAGGGACGCTGCACCAGTTGCATGGCGCAGGCGTCCACCAGCACGTGTTCCAGTTCCACGTCCGGGTACTCCTCGCCCAGGCGGGTGGCTATCTGCCGCCACAATCGGGAGCATTCCAGGACGTTGGCCTTGTCGATGGAGGCCAGCTTTTTGCGGCGGCCCCGGGCCAGCTCAAAACCCACCCGCAGCACCCGCTCGATTTCGGCCTCGCTGTAGCGCATGGTGTCCACGCCGGTCCATCCCTGGGGCGTTTCGTGGCGGCCCTTGGGTTCGGCGTAGTAGAGGCCGCCGGTCAGTTCCCGTACGACCACCATGTCCACGCCCTCCAGCACCTCGGGCTTGAGGACGCTGGACTCCACCAGGTTGGGGTAGACCTTGACGGGGCGGATGTTGGCGAATACGCCCAGGTGGGAGCGGAGTTGGAGCAGGCCGTCTTCTGGTCGGACCGAGGCGGACGGGTCGTCCCACTTGGGGCCTCCCACCGCGCCAAAGAGAACGGCCTCGGCGGAACCGGCCAGGTCCTGCACCTCCTGGGTCAGGGGGATGCCGTGCCGGTCAATGGAAATGCCGCCCACGTCGCCGTATTCCAGGTTAAAGGTGTGGCCGAAGGCGCGCCCCACGGCTTCCAGGGCCTTAACCCCTTCGGCCGTTACATCGGGCCCAATACCGTCGCCGCTGAGCACTGCAATATTGAATTCCACCCGAGTCCTCCCGAAATTGGTTGACCGGAGTCAACGATATGACACACAAAATTGTGGCCTGGCGACCGCACTCGATGCGCCAAGCCGGGAAACAGTATAACTCTAAAGGGGGAGGGGTATCAAAGGGGAAATAAGTGCGTGGGGTGGTGAGGGCGACTACAGTATTGGTTTACATTCGTGCCCACTCTGTGGATAAAGTCCTGTCGGAATTGAGGCGCCTATGGGGCAGGAGTCAGCCAACAAGCGTCAAAATAAGTGTCAAATAACGTGCCAATTAAAGGTTGACCAGGCTCTGTTTTCGTTGCTATTCATCTGCTTATTGACGTATATTATATTTATCAGTTAGCCGTGAAGCACATTTTGCCAGTGTCAAACAACGTGCCAAATAAGGTGTCACATAATGAATGCCATGCAATTCTGTGAGGGCTTCAGTTTCGATTATTTTCTGAACCAGCAGGACCTGTTTTCAGACCTGATTGCCATTGAGGGGCATAAACTGGCAGCACTAAACCTGATGCTACCTCCAGAGTGGCGGGCCCAACTGGACCGCCTGAACCGCGTGCGGGCGGTGCATGGCACCACGGCCATTGAGGGCAATCCCTTCACCGAGACGGAAGTTGACCTGCAGATTTTCGGTCAATCCGAGCAACCGGAATCCCGCCGCCTTTCAAAAGAACAACTGCAAATTCGCAATGCCCAGCGGGCGCAAGAGTGGGTCAGCCACAGGTTTGCCCCGGGTAGTTCTCCGGTCACGCTGGAGGACCTGCTTACGATGCACCAACTGATAACGGAGGAGTCGGATGAAGGGCAGAATGTTCCCGGACAACTGCGGAATTACATGGTTACTGTGGGGTCGCAGGAAATGGGTGGAGTCCACTACGGCGCTCCTCACGCGGCACTGGGCGAGTTGATGGAAGAGTTGATCAACTTCCTGCACTCCCGGAAGTTTCTGCAAAGTCATCCGGTAATAAAGGCGTTGTTGGCCCACTTCTTCCTGGTGACCATCCACCCCTTCGGTGACGGTAATGGCCGAGTTTCCAGGTTGCTGGAGGCGGGCATCCTGTTTCAGAGTGAATACAACATCCACGGCTTCTACGGTCTGTCCAACTACTTTTACCGCAATGAAGCCGAGTACAAGCGTCTGCTTCAGACCTGCCGTCAAGGGAGACCCTTTAAAGTTACACCCTTTATCCAATTCGGCGTAAAGGGGTTTGCGGAAGAATTGACCGGCATCAACAACTTTGTGAAGAACAAGCTGAATCGGCTGGTCTACAGGCAGATGATAGAGCAATGCCGCCGAACATACTTGAGCCCCAGAAGGCGTGTGTTGAATGAGCGCGAATTCAATCTGTTGACCTATTTGCTGAAGGAAACGGAACCGATTGATCCTTTTTCCGAATCTGGCACCAGGCAAATCAGGTTTCGCGATCTGCTGGGGTCACAATATTACAGGACCGCCTACAGTGGCAGGTCACAGCGCACATTTGCACGAGAACTATCCCGACTAAGAGAACAGGGATTTATCAAATTGCCGCTGGACAGTAACTCTTCAGAAACGATAGAACTGGACTTCAACGCTATCGCCAAATATACGGTGGGCTAAACTGGCCCATCCAACGTGGGAAGGTGCGAGGCCCACATTGGAACCCCTCTCCCTGTGGGAGAGGGGTGATCTTTTTCAGGTTTGTCTGTGGGATGTTGGCGCTACCCCTCCTCCGCCACCACCGGGTTGCTCAGTGTCCCTATCCCCGGAATCTCAATCTCCACCACGTCGCCCGGGTGAAGCTGTTCCACCGAACCGGGGGCGCCGGTGAGGATAATGTCGCCCGGGCGCAGGGTTACAAACTGGCTGATGCCGCTGACCGTGTAGTAGCAGTCGTAAATCATGCCCGAGGTACTGCCCCGGTCGTGTTCCTGCCCGTTCAGGCGGGTGATGATTTCCAGGTTGTGCGGGTCCACATCGGTCTCAATCCAGGGACCAACGGGGCCGAAGGTGTCGCACATTTTGCGCCGCCAGTTGGACAGGTCGGCGGCCCAGGAACCCTCGCCGCTGACGTCGTTGGCGATGGAGTAGCCCAGGATGAATTTGGGGGCATCCTCCACCGACACCCGGCGGCAGGGCTTGCCGATGACGATTAGCAGTTCCCCCTCGTAATGCACGTAGTCGGACTCCGCCGGCAGGACGATGTTCTCCTCATGGCCGATGATGCAGTTGGCCCCTTTCTGCCAGGGCCGGAAGGCCGAGGAGTCCCGCTGAATGCGCTCGGCGTCCAGGGCCTCTTCCTGGTGGGCGATGTGGGCGGCGTAGTTAAGGCCCACGGCCCAGTAGGAGGTGGGTACGGTGGGCGGCAACAATTTCACCTGGCTGAGGGGATAGGTGGCATCGGTAACGTTGTGCTCCCCGAAAATGCTGCCCTGGATGACGCGCACCGAGTCGCCCTCCACCAGTCCGTAGCTTTCCCAGGGACCAACGCTGAATCTGGCAAGTTTCATATCGCTATCTCACTTTTAGGAAAGATTCATGTTAGGTGGGTTAATCGGGAATGTGTACCACCGCTTCCACTTCCACCAGGAATTCGGGGCGCACCAGGGCCGCTACCACCACGGTGGAACTGGCCGGAGGGCTGTCGGGAAAGGTCTCGGAGCGGACTTGGCTGAACCCGGGGTAGTCGTCCAAGTTCACCAGGAAGGTGGTAATCTTCACCACGTCCTGCATGGTGGCCCCCGCCGCCTCGACAATGGTGCGGATGCGGGCCATCACCTGGCGGGTCTGGGCGGCGCAGTCGCTCCCGCCCACCAACTGGCCGTCGGCGCCCTGGGCTATCTGGCCGGACACAAACAACAACTCTCCCACCCGAACTCCGGGGGAGAAGGCGGGGCTGGCCGCCAGCCCGTCGGGAACTATGGGTACGCGCTCTGCCATGGGGATACCTCCGTTGGTTTTCAAGTAAGTTTTTCAGGGTCGTGGGTTCGTGGGTGTATGATAACATTCCATCTGAACCGGGGCGGCCTCATCCGCCGTTTCTGAGAGGGTGTGTGACAATGGATTTTCTCACGCCCATATCTTTCGGCAAGCTAAGGGCAGGCTCTGACCTTCCCCCGTCAAGGCGGAAGGGCTTTTGAGAAAGTTTCTTATGGAGTCGTGCCTTTACGTATGATGCCTGGCACAGAGGAGAATAATCCCGATGCCCTACCTTTCTCTCCCCGGCGTTGACCTCTGGTACGAAGATACGGGAAGCTCTGGTACGCCCCTAATCCTGCTGCACGCCGCCACGGGCACGACGGAGTGCTGGGTACACCAGTTACCTGCTTTTACCGCCGCCGGGTACCGGTGCATTTCGTATGACCGCCGTACTTGGGGACGCTCTCGCCCTACAGATTCGGGGCCGCAGCCCGGTTTCGCGGGGGACGACCTTCACGCTTTGCTGGATGCGTTGGGTCTGGACCGCGTGCACCTGGTGGGTACCGCCGCCGGGGCTATTCCAGCCCTGGATTATGCGTTAAGCCACCCGGAACGTGTGCGCAGCCTGGTGGCAGCCAACACCATCGGCGGTGTGCAGGATGCCGAGTACCTGGAACTGCAGCGCAGACTGAGACCCCAGCAAATCCAGGACCTGCCCGAGGACTTGCGGGAACTGGGGCCATCCTACCGGGGCAGGGACCCGGAAGGCGCGGCCCGGTGGCTGGAAATTCAGGAAGGCAGCCGTCCCCTTGGCCCCCTGCCTGCCCAGCCTTTGCGGGAACCAATGTCCTACCAGCGCCTGGGCGCCATTCAAGTACCGGTGATGGTGCTTTCGGGAGACGCTGACCTGTTGTCTCCACCGGCTTTAATGCGGCTGCTGTCAGACCATATCTCCACCAGTCGCTTTGTGTCCCTGCCGGACGCCGGCCACGCCGGTTTCTGGGAACGCCCCCACGTCTGGAACGGGCTGGTTTTGGAGTTTATCAGCCAATATTGAACGCTTAATCCACTAATGGGCACAACCGGCCATTAATGCTTTCTTGCCTGCTCACCATTATGAGGGGCAGGTAGGAATGTAGAAGTGCATTAGAAGAGTCCAATGTCAGTGGCACTGGCCGTGAAAAGCGCCTGTTCGGTAGCGAGGGCAGGTTCAAACTTGCCGCTGCTCGCTGTAATCCACCTGAACCGGAACGCTGCCAAATGCAGTCCTGTTAGTGATTGTTCGTGTATATTCTTGGATAAAAGGAAAAGAGGAGGGCAAAGATGCCGCGAGTAACTGTCAACCTTGGTGAAGAGTCTGGAAGGGCTGCCACCGGCGCGACGTGGCGGGTCGCCGTTGGCTACGTCCCCGGCGAGGAGAACGGGGGACTGGTGTTTGAAAGGAAGGAACCAAGCCCTGCCCGCCTGGCGGACTATGACGACTCGGATTGGGAGGTCATTACCGACCTGCCTCAGCGGCAGTCGGGTGGATTTACCTTCGCCTGGTACCGGACAAAGATTACGATTCCCGAAACGGTAGATGGCCATCCCACTGCAGGAATGCGGGTGCAGTTTGAGACCTGCGTGGACGATTACGGGGAAATATGGATTGACGGGGAATGCAACCGCGACCGTGGTACCGTGCAGGGGTTCAACACGCCCCAGCGGACGCTGGTTTCCCAGAGTGTCCAGCCCGGCGACCAGCACACCATAGCTGTCCTGGCGATCAATGGGCCTTTGGGCGATCCCTTCGGCACGGTCTTCGTCCGTTACGCCAACCTGGGCTTCGAATGGTAGAACTGGCGACCAATCAGGCTGGGCTACTGGTCGTCGGCAAGTACCTCCGTCTTAAACCGTCACCTCGGTACCGGTGTCCGATGCTTTCTGGACGCAGTCGATGAACTTGTGCAGGCGGACCGCCTCGGCGAAGTCGGGCTGGCCGCCTGCGCCCTGCCGGATGCTTTCGCCGAACTGGTAATACATCTGCCCCACGTTGTAGGGCGCGCCTACGGGCATGCTTTCCAGCACCCAGGTGTAGCTGGCCGGTACGGGCAAGTCCTCCAACTGGTTGCGGCCCCTCACCCCCTGTACCCGGGTACCGAATTGGTTGGGCGACTCGTCTGAGGAAGCCACCAACGTGCCTTCGCTGCCATAGATCTCCATCCGGTAGCCGCTGCCGGCCCAGGGGTTGGTGGCCACGTGCGCCGATGCCACTCCGCCCGTTTCCAGCCTGCCGCTGACCAGGATGTTGTCCGGAGCGGTTACTTCCACGTACTGCTCGGTGTCGGTCTCGTACCACTGGTTTACCTGGGTGCTGACCACCGCCGAAACATGGCTGAAGTCGCCCACCACGAACCGCAGGGCGTCGATGGTATGGCCGTTGGTGATGGTCAGGGTATTGGCGCCCAGGTCCCGGTCCCGCTGCCAGGTGCGGTCCGACGTACGCCGTATGCCGCCGTCGGATATGCGGCTGACGTGGCAGGACATTACCTCGCCCACGTAGCCCTCGGCCACCAGGTCCTTCAGGTAAAGCATGGCAGGGTTGCCCCGGGCCTGGAGTCCCACCATGTTCCGCACTCCCTTGGCTTGGGCCAGGGCCGCCATTTCCTCGGCCTCGGCGGTGGTGCGGCCCAGGGGCCACTCGGTATAGACGTGCTTGCCGGCGTTCAGGGCCGCCATGGTGGGCTCATAGTGGCTGGGCACCCGCAGGCAGACCACCACCGCGTCGATTTCCGGGTGTTCCAGCATCTTCTGGTAATCGTCAAAGGCGTACTTTGCGCCGAAAGCCTGTTGCGACTCTTCCGCGCTTTCCATGCGGGTAGTGCAGACGCCGGTCAATTCAAACTCGGGGCTCGCCACCACCGCTGGCAGGTGGGCACGGGGGGCCCACCCCCGATGAATGTTGGCGCCGATAATACCCAGCCGTATCTTGTCTGCCATCTCGCCTCTCTTTATCTGTCCACTAATGGACACGAATGTTCACTAATTTGCTGAAATGGGGCCATCAAGCTGGCGTCAGCGGTGCCACAACATTCTGCCAAATGGCGCCTAATCGTGGACAAGTTCCTTCATTCGGGGCAGTACGCGGCGGCCGAAGAGGTCCACCTGTTCCATCACCCCCTCGTGGGACATGCCGGGCTGCTGGAATGCCAGGTCCACCACACCCACGCCGCAGCGGTGGTGCAGTTCCTCGATTTGACCGGCTACCGTTTCCGGGCCGCCCACGAAATTAAGCTGGGCCCGGGGCGGACGGGCTGCCGACGCAGGCGGTTCGCTGTTGGCCCGCGAGTCATACCTGGCTCCGCTGCGGGCGGCGAGCACCGCCCGGGCCAGGGACGAACTGATGGACAAGCCCCGTTCCGCGCCCCGGGCGTGCAGGCCATTCAGAAAGTCCTCGGCCTCGGAGTCGGTTTCCGCCAGGCAGATACCGCCACGATAGACAATGTTATCCGGGGCGGGCTGCCAGCCGGCCTCCTCGCACCAGCCGCGGTACTTCTCAACCAGTTCCACGGCGGCGTCAACGCTGGCGTAGGCGATGCCCAGGCCCAGGTGATTTTCGGCAGCGTACTGGATGGTATCCTCGCTGCGGGTGGCTACGATGGCCGGCGGCATGGGCCGCTGCACCGGCTTGGGCCACACCGACACCGTCCGGTAGTTGTAGTAGCGGCCCTCCCAGGAGAAGGGCTGAGGTTCGGTCAAAGCCCGCAGCACCAGGTCCATCCCCTCCAGCAGCTTGTCCCGTCCCTCGTTGGGGTTCAGGTCATAAACCTGGTCCTCGCTCAGGGTGCCGCGCATGAAGGCCATCACCAGCCGTCCCTCGGTGAGGTTGTCCAGCATGCCGATTTCCTCGGCGGCCCGCACTGGGTTCAGGATTGGCAGAAGCTGGCCCAGTAGGGCAATCCTCACCCTCTGGCACTGCTGGGCCACCGCCGCGGCCATAACGGCCGGGTTGGGCGTGGTGCGATTGCCCGAATAATGGTGCTCCGACAGGCTGACCCAGTCGAACCCCACCTCCTCGGCCAGGCGGCATTCGGCCATGCCGTGGCGGTAGGACTGCATGGCCACGTCGGGGTCGTAAAAGGCCGGTGGGACCGGCCAGCCGGCGGGGAAGTTTTCGCGTTCCAGGTAACCCATGCAACCGAAATAGGAGGCCTTCATACTACTTCACCCTTGTCGCGGACCTTCCCGCCCGCCGCGGCCAGATGGCAAATGCGGCTTGGGGTGGCCGCCCTGATTCGGGGTAGCCCTGCCGTCAACCCTGAACGGCGTACTTGATGTGGTCGATTTGGGGGGAACCTGAACCGTCAAGTAAACGGATGCTTACCAGGTCTATGCGCCAGGGAATATCCTCGCTGTCATTTTCGGGGGCGTGGTTTTGCAGGTAGTGCTGGGCGGCGGCCACCAGGTGGTCGGCCTTCCAGCGGGTTATAGATTCGCGGGGTGAGCCAAAGGTGGTGGTGCGGCGGGTGCGGACTTCCACAAAGGCCAGTTCATCTCCGTCCAGGGCCACCAGGTCAATTTCGCCCCAGGGGCAACGGTAGTTGGCTGCCAGGATGCCGCAACCAACCTCCCGCAGATAAACGGATGCCAGTTCTTCGCCCCGCCTTCCCAGTCTCACCTTTGAAAGAGTCATATCAGTCATCCCCCATTGCCAGTGCAGCCTGCCGCAGCGGAGCAAAGGACCGGCGGTGCAGGGGACAGGGCCCCAGGCTGCTCAGTTGCTCCCGGTGCAGGGCGGTGCCGTAGCCTTTGTGTCGGGCAAACCCGTAGCCGGGATAGAGAATGTCCGCCCGTTCCATGGTGCGGTCCCTGGTTACCTTGGCGATTATCGACGCCGCAGCTATGGAATAACAGCGGGAGTCTCCCTTGACCAGGGTTTCGTAAGAGTAGGGACACTCCTTGATGGGCACGTAGTCCAGCAACAAATGCTGTGGGGTAACGGCCAATCCCTCCACGGCCCGCAGCATGGCCCGTATAACCGCCCGCCCGATGCCTATCCGGTCAATCTCCTCCGGGGGTTCTTCCACAACCGACACGGCCAGGGCATTCTCTTGTATCAGAACGAAAGCTGCTTCCCTCTGTCGGGCCGTAAGGCGCTTGCTGTCGTCCAGCTTTGTCAGCCACGCTTCCCCGCCGGACAGGTCGGATGGCAGCGCCACCGCGGCGGCCACCACCGGCCCAGCCAGGGGACCCCGTCCCGCCTCATCCACGCCGGCTATTACCTTCATTCCCTGCTCGTAAAGGCGGCGTTCGTGGGACAGGTCAGGCATGGCAGGCCTGTTCCCTTGAACCTGCCATCGTACCGGCGCCGGAGTCAGTCAATAAAGCCACCGCCCAGCACCTCGTCGTCCTGGTAGAACACCGCCGCCTGGCCCGGTGTGATGGCTCGCTGCGGCTTGTCGAAATGGATGCTGGTCCCTTCGGATCCGGGGTGCAGCACCGCCGGCGCTTCTTCGAACTTGTAGCGAATCTTGACTTTGACGGGAGTGGGATCGGCCGGCGGAGTCCCGGCTACGTAATTCACCCGGGAAACGGTAAGGCTGTCGCGGTACAGGGCCTGCTCCGGCCCCACCACCACGCGGTTGGTTTCCGGTTCAACCCGCAACACGTAAAGGGGTTCGGCGCCGGTAATGCCCAGACCCCGCCGCTGGCCCACGGTGAAGAATTCAATGCCCTTGTGCTGGCTCAGCACCTTGCCGTCCTGGTCAACTATGTCCCCGCCGGTAGTGGTTATTCGTTCCTCCAGGAAGGCCTTATAGTCTCCAAAGGGTATGAAGCAGATGTCCTGGCTGTCGGGCTTTTCGGCGTTGGGGAAGTCGGCCTCCAGCGCCAGTTGCCGGATGGCCTCCTTGGAGTAGCCGCCCACCGGCATCAGGGTGCGGCTCAGTTCGTCCTGCCCCATGCCGAAAAGGACGTAGGACTGGTCCTTGGCGGCATCCAGTCCCTTCTTCAGCGAAAACCCCTCCGTCCCATTCTCAATGCGGGCGTAATGGCCGGTGGCGACGTACTTCGCATCCAGGATGGAAGCGCGGGTTGACAGGAAGTTGAACTTGATCTTGTCGTTGCAGGCGATGCAGGGATGGGGGGTGCGGCCCTGCTGGTACTCGGAGCAGAAGTAGTCGATTACGTGGTCCTGGAACTCCCGCTGCACGTTCAGGACATAATGAGGTATGCCCAGGCGGTTGCAGACGATGCGGGCGTCCTCCACGTCGTCCACGGTGCAGCATCCCCGGTAGTAGTCGGGCAGGTCGGCCTGGTCCAGGCTGTAAAGCTTCATGGTGACGCCGACCACGTCGTAACCCTGCCGCTGCAGCAGCAAGGCCGCCACCGACGAGTCCACGCCGCCGCTCATGGCGACGACCACTCGGTTGTCCTTTGTACTTGCCATAGTTGGGTTAGCGTAGCATACGGGAATATTGGGGACAAGGACGGGGTGTCAGTGGGTAGAAGCTTTCAGATTTGCTTCTTGACCAAGGCTGACGCGGTAAAGCCCTGTTAGCGAAGGAAACTGCCAAAAACTGTCGCAATACTTCCGCACAGTTGTGCCGCGGAAGTAAAGGGGCTACACCTCAACAAATCCGGTGCTGGCCTGTGGCTCAGGTATAGGTTCTCCATGGTCACGCATTATTTCCAGATGATACTTCACGGCTTCACGAATTAAATCTTCTGTTTCCTCTCGAGTATCTCCAGCAGCAACGCAGCCGGGCAGGTCAGGAACATAGGCCGAGTAACCATTGTCGGTCTTTTCGACCACTACGGAATATATCGCCATTCTTTCTACCCCAGCCTCGGCATCACCTCCTCGCTGAACAGCTTCATGGAACGCAGCACCTTTTCCCGGCCCATGCCGCCGAAGTCGAAGTTGCAGCCGAAGTAGTCTATGCCGTGGGACTGGAGTTCCTTGATCTGCGCCACACACTGGTCGGGGGTGCCGATGATGGCCCGGTTGGCGGCCAGGTATTCGTAGCTGTCAGGCAGTTCGGTGCGCTCCCGCCGCCAGTCGTCCATGCGGCGGTAGACCTCGCTGCCCGTGGGGATGAAGCGGCGCCATTGCATGATGTCCGCCACCCAGTTGATGCGGTCTTCCGTGTCCCGTATTACCTCCTCCTCCGTTTCGGCCACGTAGAAGTAGCGGAAGAAGGGAATTTCAGACATGGGGCGGTTGTTGCCGGCCGCCTCCGATTGCTCCACGAAGCGGTGGCACAAGTCCAGGGCCAAGTTGGTGTCCTGCACCACGGCGATGCACAGGTTGTGTCCGGTGGATATCAGGAAGTCCAGCGTGGCCTGGGTGCGGGTGGCTGCGATGTAGATAGGCGGATGCGGCTGCTGCAGGGGTGGGGGCACCAGGTTAATGTCCTCCAGCTTGTTGTAGGGGCTCTCGTAGCTGAACCCCGGGGTGGTCCAAAGGCCCTGGATTATCCTGACGGAGTCCTGGAACCGGCCGGAACTCTCGGCGGGATCAAGTCCGTAACCGGTGTACTCGTAGCCGCCGGAACCCCGGCCAAAGCCCACGTCCAGCCGCCCGTTGCTGATTAGGTCCAGCATGGCCCCGTCCTCGGCCAGGCGCATGGGGTTGTGCAGGGGTGACACCAGCACTGCCGTCCCCACCCGGATTTTGGTAGTGCGGGACGCGATGTGGGTGGCGAGAATCAGGGACGACGGCACCATGCTGTAGCGGGTGAAGTGGTGCTCCGCCAGCCAGGCGCTGACAAAACCCAGTTCCTCGGCGTACTGCACCTGCTCGGTGATTTCCTCAATCAACTGCTGGGGCTCGGTGCCCTCGGGCCAGGGAACGTGGCTGAAGAACGCGAATTTCATGGACTCTACGCCTCAAAATTTATGGATGGACTGGATATGCAGGACAATTTACCTGACCCCATCCTGTATATCCTGTCCATCCATGTCTGAATTACCGGGTTGGGGGCGAAGTTAGGCGGGTATCCAGGTTATCGACGAGATTTCGCTGAACTCGCGCCACAGCTTTTCCCAGGAGTCGCCGCCGTCGTCGCTGCGGTACATATAACCGTAGCGGCTGCCGGCCAGCACCACCTTGGGGTCGAAGGGCTGGATGTTGACCACCCACATGGCCGTGTTGGGGTCCACCGGCAGGGGAAGCTGCTCCCAGGTCTTTCCCGTGTCCTTCGAGCGCATTACGGCGCCCACCCGGCCCGGCGTGGTATCGCCCACGGTTACGAAGATGGTCTGCGGGTCGTCGGGCTGCACCTTGACGCCCCGGGGGTAGCCATAGGGGAAGTTCTGCTTGACCCCCAGGGAGGTCCAGTTGTCGCCGTCCTCGCTGGTATAGACGTCGTCGTTAACCAGCACCACCACCGTCTTGGGCGGCCCGGCGGCCACGGCCACGTTGTGGATGTCCAGGTTGGGTATGGACCCGTGGTTGACCTTCTCCCAGGAATCTCCGCCGTCAGTGCTGCGGCGCACGCCGTCCACTTCAAGGCCCACCCAGATGTCCTGGCGGTTCTCCGGGTCAATGGCCATTCCGGTTACCCGGGGAATGCCTACTGCGGGGCAGGTCTCGGCCACTTCAACCGGGCGCTTTTCCCAGGTCTTGCCGCCGTCGCTGGAGCGGAAGATGGTGGCCGGATCTGGGGTGCCGGTGCCGGCATACATGGTCTGGGGGTCGGACTCGTCAATGGCCACGGCCCAGACGCAATAGTCGCTCAGCGGTGATTCCACCAGCTTCCAGGACATGCCCGCGTCCTCGCTGTGGTAGAGACCCTTGTCGGTGCCGGAGAACAGTACCTCGGGCTGGCCGGGGTGGTTGACGACGCAGCGCACCAGGGCGTCGGAATGAAGACCCTGGTTAATGCCCACCCGCTGCCAGCTTTCGCCGCCGTCGCCGCTGCGGATGATGCCCTGGCCCACGGTGCCCACCAGCATGGTCATCTTGTCTGCCATTGCCTTGCCTCCTTATCAGTCAGATACGGGTTGGAAGGTTGGGGTATATTCGGTTGATGGCGGTATGATACTACCGGCGGTGGGTGAAAGCTACCGGGATAATGGCGAGACGACCGCAATCCCTGTTTTCTTGGCTGCGGTTCAGGACGGTATTCTTGCGGACCGTGATATCGGCGCTTACTGCCCCCTCAACTGGCGGAGTTCCTCTTCCAGTTCCCGAGTCCGGTTCAGGGCCTCGTCGCGTTCCGCCTCGGCCTGCCGTCGCTGGGCTTCGGCTACATCCCGCTGGGCCCAGGACTCTTCCATGTTGGGCAGGTATTCCCCTGACGCCCGGTCAAAGAACTTCAACTGCCTTTCCGCCCAGTGCAACTCCAGCCCCAGGGCTTCGCTATAGCCCCGGTGAATCCCGTCGTCGCCCAAACGCACTGAGATGGGTTGGTAAATCCCGTCCACCAGCGTGTCCCCTGCCAGGGCAGCGTCGTGGTATGCACCCCCGGTATGGTCAAAACGCCAGTACTCCCGAATCCCCATCCCCGCATATATGTCCCGTTTCACCGTATAGTCCCGCCGGCCTGTGGTGGGGGATGCCACCTCCAGCACGAAGTCCGGGGGTTGGCCGATTTCCTCTATCGTGTAGCCATTAGCTTGCTCGATGAATGCCGGGTCAAAGGGCAGATTCAGGGCCACCACCACGTCGGGGCGTGGGGAGCGGCGGGCTTCACCGGCCCGGCGGCAAACGTAGCCGTCACCGGACACCAGCACGTCGTTGCGGCCCTGGGCCTGGCGAAAGTAGGCGTGCAGGATTACGCCAGCCCGGATGAAATGAGGAAATTGCTGCATACGAGATTCTTCCGGCGGGTTTGGCAACTGAGTGAGTTTCGGGTGGGCCACCGGCCTGGCTTTGCTGGTCATAGCGAACCTCGCCCGGGGTGGGAATGAAATCCGGGGTGGCAATGAAATATTGTGGACGAAATTATATCAGAGCGGCAACTAGCCACTGCATCACGGTTTCTGCCTTCGTGGTCGCAACGTTGGGGATGAAGGGGCCTTAACCCCACAGCTGCTCCGACGCCATCCGCGCCCCTTCCACCAGGGACGCCAGCTTCATCCACACAATTTTTGAGTCTACCTGCAGGCGGCCAGCGAAGGTGCCGAACCCGCAGTCCACCCCGGCGATCATGTTCTCCTTGCCGACAACTCCCGCATACCGCACCAGGCGGTCGCACACCACCTCGGGATGCTCCACGAAGTTGGACGTGGAGTCGATGACGCCGGGGATGATGATCTTGCCCTCGGGCAGCTTTATTAGGTCGCGCCAGACCTTCCACTCGTGCTCGTGGCGAGGGTTGGCGCCGGGGAAGGCCACAGCGCTGGGCTTGGCAGTCAGGACAATGTCCATGACGTCCGCGATGGGAACGTCGGTGTGGTGGGGCCCCAGGGTACTGCCCCAGCAGATGTGCATTCGCATCCGGTCGGCGGGAATATCGGCCACCGCGTAGTTCAGGGCCTCCACGTGCATCTGGGCCACGGCGCGAAACTCTTCCAGGCTCAGGTGCGAGAAAAGCTGGTGGCGGCCCAGGGCCAGGTCGGGGCAGTCCAGTTGCAGCAGGAAGCCGGCGTCCACGATGGCGTCGTACTGGCGCTTCATCACCCCGGCCAGGGCGTAAATGTAAGCCTCGTCGGAAGGGTAATACTCGTTGTGCAGGAAGCGGGAAATCTGGCCGGGGGAGGGCGATGTCATAAAGACTTCCCCTGCATTAGCGCCGGCGGACGCGGCCCGCAGGTTCTCAATGTCCGTCTCCACCGCCGGCCAGTCCATCCAGTCGATGGGGCCGGTGCAGGTGGGCCGCACCTGGAAGGGGGATGCGAAGGGCTTCAGCAGTTCGGCCAGTTCGGGAAACTCCACGTCGTCGGTCATGCCGCCCAGGGGTGTACTTTCCCCGTCATATCCGGTCAACCGGTCCTTGACGTAGACGGTGTAGTCCACCCGCCCCTGCTCGCCGTCGTTCACCACGTCCAGGCCCGTCTCCACCTGCCGGTTGAACACCTCGCGCACGGCGTCGCGGACGGAGTCTTCCGGCTGGGAGCGTTCCGACAGGCCGGTCCGTTGACGGGTTTGCTGCTCTTCCACCAGCAGGCCCAGCATATCCGGCGGCCGGGGCAGGCTGCCGGTGTGGGTGGTCAGGATGTGGTCAATGCTTTGCTTCATGATTTGTGCCTCTTGTGGATTGGTTGGTAAGAAAGTGGTGGCCCGGATAACCATAAAGCCTTCAGACCTGCGCCCCGGTAACGAAGTCCACCCTGAGTCCAGAAACGTCATTCCGGTGAAAAACGGAATCCATGGTTATGGCCACATTGATCGTCGCTAAGCTATTTGAGCAACTGGATTCTAGCCTGCGCTGGAATGACGGGTCCTACGTTGAAGTGGTCTGCCAGCCCAGAACGTCAAGCGGACGGCTACCTAGCTATGCTCCCCTTCCGCCAGCTGGAAGTGGATGTTGTGGGAACTGCCAGGTTCGATATTCGCAGTCTTGTAGCCGTAGGGGCTGACCGAAGGGCCGTCGCCCCGCAGCTCGGCGCCCCGGGACGTCAGGTCGTTGAAAATGCCGTCTATGTCGTCCACGCCCCAGGCCACGTGCATCACGCCGGGCCCCGTCTCTCGAAGCTGGCGCGCCAGGGCCGTGTCGTCGCGGGTCGGCTCGAAGAAATCCACCAGGGTCTCCCCGACCTGGAACAGGACGGACTTGAAGCCCCGCTCGGTGAACTCGTCGACGCGGATGGGTTTCAGGTCAAACTTGCTTTCCATGTAATCGGCAATGTCGGCAATGCTGTTCACGGCATAGGTAACGTGGTGGACCTTGTTCAACATCATGGACCTCCCCGCTGTTAGAATTGCTGCCAGCCTATTCCATTTGACGCCGCTATTCAACCCAGGGGGGCAGAGCTATGACTGACTACAAGATTTTCGAACTGGGCGACGTGGACCTGCAGTGCGGCCTGCGGCTGCGGGGCGCGCGCCTTGCCTACCAGACCTACGGGGAACTGAACGCCAGCCGGGACAACGTCATCGTCTTTCCCACCTTCTTTTCCTCCCGCCACGAGGCCAACGAGCCCATGATCGGGCCGGGGATGGCGCTGGACCCTTCCCAATACTTCATCATCGTGCCCAACCTGTTTGGCAACGGCATCTCCTCCTCCCCCAGCAACACCCCCGAACCCTACGATAGGGCCAGGTTCCCCACCGTCACCTACTGCGACAACATAGGGTTCCAGCACCGCCTGGTTACGGAGCAGTTCGGCGTAGAAAAGGTCAAGCTGGTGTGTGGCTTTTCCATGGGTGCGCAGCAAACCTTCCACTGGGGCGCGCTGTTCCCGGACATGGTGGAGCGGATCGCACCCTGGTGCGGCTCGGCCAAGACATCAAGGCACAACTTTGTTTTCCTCGAAGGAGTCAAAGCCGCCCTGCGGGCCGACGCTGCCTGGAACAATGGCTGGTACGATTCGCCGCCCAGGACGGGCCTGCGGGCCATGGCCCGGGTGTACGCCGGGTGGGCGCCCTCGCAGGCCTTCTACCGGGAAAAGGTGTACCTGGACATCGGCTTCTCTTCCCTGGAGGACTACCTGATAACTGGGTGGGAGGGCCGGTACCTGCAGCTTGACGCCAACGACATCCTGGCCATGGTTGCCACCTGGCAGGCCGGGGATATTAGCGACAACCCCCTTTACGGCGGCGACTTTGAGAAGGCGCTGGGTTCCATCAAGGCAAAGGCCTTCGTCATGCCGTCGCGCACCGACCAGTACTTCCCGCCGGAGGATAACGAAATCGAGGTAGACCTGATGCCCAATGCTGAGCTTCGGGTCATCGAGACCATCTGGGGCCACACCGGCGGCGGGCCGGGACGAAATCCCGTGGATACTGCCTTTATCGACGCCCAGTTGAAGGAACTGCTGGCCAGTTGACGGCGGTAATCGCCTCTAAACCTCCAGCCGCCGCAAAGTGGGCCGCAAAATAGCCAGCCACAGGGTGAAGATGAAGCAGACAATAGCCCCGCCGGCCAGCGCCACCGGCCAGCTTACCAGGTCGGCCACCAGGGCCATGGGCAGGGCGCCGATGAACATGAACCCCGCCGAAAGGTACCAAAGGCTCATCACCCGTCCCTGCAGTTCCTGGGGCACGGAAAGTTGCAGCACTGTAGTGCCCAGGGAAATGTAGCCAATGCTGCCCATACCCACAAACAGCAGTATGGCCCAGGAAACCCAGAACCAGTGGGACCAGGCAAAGGCGAATAGTGCTCCTTCGAATATCAGGAGAGCAACGATAAGCAGCAGGTTCTTCTTCCGGTAGTTGCCCAGCATGGTCAGGATGACGTTGGCCGCCAGCGAACCAATGCCCGCGGCGGTCATGAGCAATCCCGCCTCGCCGGCGCTGGCGCTCAGCACTTCGCGGGCAAAGGCCGGCATAACCTGCATGTGGGGCATGCCGAAAAACCCAAAGGTGAAACCGATTCCCACTATGGTATAGACCACCGGCGTCCTGGCAAAATAGGCCAGCCCGTCCCGCAGGTCTCCCAGGATGTTGCGGCGACTGTCCGGCCTGTCCTGTTCGAAGTTGCGAATCAGCAGAATGCAGGCAGCGGCGCCCAGAAAGCAACCGGCGTTGACAAACAGGGCGGGACCGAGGTCTGTCAGGTCGATTATGAACCCGGCCACGGCCGGACCTACTATGCGTCCCGCGTTCATTACCGCGGCGTTCAACACCACGGCGTTCATAATGTCTTCCCGCTCCACCAGGTTAACCACCATGGCCAGGCGGGTGGGCATGTTAATGGCGTGCAGTGCCCCAAGGATGAAGGAGGCGGTAAAAATCTGCCACACCTCTACCAGGTCCGCGACCGTCAGGACGGCCATGAAGAACATGATGACGGTGACGCCAAACTGGGAGAAAAGCAGGAGTTTCTTGCGGTTGACGCGGTCGGCAAAGATGCCGCCAAAGAGCACCAGCGTCAGGTTGGGAATGCCGTAGAAGAAAATGGTAAGCCCTAGCTGGGAGGTAGAGCCGGTCAGTTCCAACACCAGCCAGCCCAGGATGAGGAACTGCATCCCCTGGGCCATGGCCTGGCCCGAGGTGCTGATCCAGAACCAGCGGAAGTTGGGGTAGCGCAGGGCCTGCAGCCTGGAAAGGCCCGGCCGCCTGACCTTGAGCCGTCCTAAACGTACGGCCATTCAGCTTTTCCAGCACGGGGGTTGGTGGCGTACATCACGGCGCAATCAACCTGTCATATTCCTCGTGGCCGCCTATCCAAACCCAGATGAAGTCTTCCCCGTCTTCTATTGCGAGCGCTCTGTATGAGCGGCTTACACGAACCGACCAGTAGTCGCCAACTTTCTTGAACCGGAGAGAAGCGTATCGCGGATTGTCCTTAAGCCTCTGGAAATTCCGTCGAGCAGACCTTTGAACCGATTCGGGCAGGTGAGCAAAGCGCGTCCAGAACTCGGGGGTAGTGCGGTGCACTATAGGTCTACCAGCGTCCCATTTGCCTTGGCCCCCTCGGCCTCCGCTCTTAGAGAGTCCAGCCGACCTGCAGAGGAGTCAGCCTCAATCTGTCGGTCCCACTCGAGTTCTTCGAGTTCATACAGCCACTCGATAATCTGGGCGTATTCGTCCTGGGAAAGGTTGAGGATGGCCTCTTTGATTTCCGTGACGGTCGACATGAGCTTCCCTCTGCTTCTTCTTCAGGAACGCATTATAACCCATTCCAAAATGGCCCAATTTTCCCTCGAGACTACGATGGCAATACTCCATTTGGGAAGCGTATGTTGAGCTATTACTGCCATGTTCCGGTAAGGGATTTTGTCTAATAGTCAAGCATGAACTGGGAATGCCCGAATGTCCGCCATAAGCATCAATCGATAATGACCATGGTCATGACTATGGTAAAATTTTGTAAAGGTCAGCGTGTAGAGGAAGAGATATGGCAACTGCTGAAGGAAGTTCGCACGGGCCCCGAACCATCAAGGCGTCTGAATTCAAGGCCAAGTGCCTGAAGCTGATGGACGAAGTGGCGGAGAGCGGGGAGGAGATAGTGATAACCAAGAATGGCCGGCCCACGGCCCGATTGGTGCCATATCGGTCAAAGTTTGAGGATTTTTTTGGGGCGGATGAGGGCAAATTGAAAATCCTTGGTGACATCGTATCCCCGTTGGATGTAGATTGGGAATCTGGCATAGATCCCGACGGGGTCCTTTTCTCGTGATACTGCTCGATACCCATGTGCTACTCTGGTTCAGAACCGCGGAAGAAAAGATTGGTTCCAATTGTCGCCAACAAGTGGCGGTGGCCCTCCGGGAAAGCGATTTGGCTGTATCGGCATTCTCCTTTTGGGAGATTGCGATGCTGCTTGACAAGGGACGCATAACCCTGCCGAGTGAAATCATCCCCTGGCGAGCCAATCTTTTGGCAAACTTCATGGTTGAAATACCGGTTAGTGGCGAAATCGGAATCCGCGCCAATAACCTCCCTAACTTCCACCCCGACACGGCGGACCGCATTATCGTAGCCACCGCCCTGGAGGGCCACCGCCTGGTGACTGCCGACGAGTTGATTCTCCAGTGGAGTGGCAGTCTGGACAGGCTGGATGCCAGGGAATAACCGCCCGCGCAAACGTTAAGGCCCCCGCTGGCAATTGACGGGGGCCGCTGGTTCCACGTTTTCCGGCGCCGCCGGAATCAAGGCAGTTTGACCAGTCAACTGTTGGACCGCCGGTAGCGCGGACTGAGGCCCATGGCCTCCGCCGCCAGCAGCAGTTCCACGCACTTGGCGGCGCGCCGCTCCCGCGTCTCTGCCCGCTTGGCCCGGGTTACGTGATCGCAATACGCCTTGCTGTGAGAGTAGCCCAGCTTGTCGAAGACCTGTTGCGCCCCGGCTCTGGACCGCAGCGCTTCGGCTAACTCTTCCGGTACTACCACCTGCCTGGTACCCGTCTCCCGCTCCAGCGTTACCTGTACCACGTCCCCGGCAGTCACTCCTGCCTGTTCGCGGATTTCCTTCTTGACCACCAGGATGTGGACTCCCTCCCCCTGGGGCAGCAGGAAGTTCTCGTAGGGAATTCCGTTGACAGTCCCCTTGACCGCCACCTGTCCCCTGACCCCGAACTCCCCGGCCACGCTGAAGGGTATGCGTATGAAGGTCCACGCTCCCCGCATATCCGGCCTTTCCAGGATCGCTTCAAACCTGTAAATGCTCATGCGATGTCTCGTCCGTTCTTATCGGCGGGTTACTGCTGCTGCACAAAACGATGGAAGACCTCTTCCTCGGTCAGGGATTCCCGACCGAACCACCGGTTTTCGATGGCATCGTAGGCGCTCGCCAGGTGGGCCGTGATGCCGTCGGTCAGGGCGACTACCCCTTCCGGGGAGGCCAGCGTGGCCCGGTCTGCTTCCCCAAGTTCCAATATGGCTTCGGCGATTATGCGGATAAGCTCCACGGGCGCCACCTGGGCGGCGTTCAGCCTGGCGCTGGAGAGGCAGTGCATGGCGGAGGAAGTCGTGTTGTCCAGCAGCAATTCCTCAGCCAGCAGTGTCTTGTCCTCGACTTTGACTCCGGCGGCGGCGGCAACCGGGACCAGGGCGTCGCCCAGGCTGCAATCCTTCGATACGTTCCCCGTCGCCTTGCGGGCCGCAGAGTTGACGGCCCGGTTCATGGCCTCGGCCCGTTCCAGCCACCGGCCCAGCCAGATCAGGTTGTAGACTCGGGAGTCGGTAAGCCACGTACCGCTGGCCGCTGCCAGTGACCTGGGGTCTGTCATGAGAAAACCTGCCTTCAATTACGGTGGTAAAGTCTCTATCAAACTCAGTGCGTCGTCGAAAGTTACGGAATCCCGTCCAATTTGCACTTGGGCCACGGCGGCATCCAGCCGGCCAGCGCCCCTGGAAACGAAAGATCCCGCCACCGGCGCCGCCTCCGTGTAATCGCGTCCTACGGAAAACTTCAGGAGATCACCGTAGCGGGCCACCGAATGGCCGCGGGTGGGATCCGAAGGAATCCAGCCCTGGAGAGGGTGCCAGAATTCCAGCCAGGCGTGGGTCTCTCCCACCTCCGTGGTCAGCAGGCCGCAGACGTAACGGGAAGGGATGCTCAGGGCCTTCAGCATGCCCATTGCCAGGTGGGCCATGTCCTGGCAAACTCCCACGCCGGTACGCAGCACTTCCTCCGCGGTGGTGGACACCGTGGTGCTTTGCTTGACGTATTGGATATTCTGGTAAACCCAGCCGGTTATCCCTTCCACCGCCTCGAGCAGACCGGGCGCTGGCCCCACAATTTCCCTTGCCCTATCCGCCAGTAGCTCGGGATGAACCAGCGGAGTGGCGGTGAGAAATTCCTCCAGCGAGGGGTCATTGTAGACGGGCGCCAGGGCCAATTCAGATGGAAATGCTCTCGGCGCCTCGAAGCGCACCACCCCGATGGAGAGGATGGTAAGTTCCTGGTGGGGCGCTGTTACCCTGGAGCGGTGGACGGAGTTTCCGAATGCATTCTGAAAGCTGACCGTCCCGCTGGCGGGCCGCGTGAGTACGGAGGTGGTGATGGGAGTCTGGTAAGTGTCGGTGGCGGCCGTCAACTGGAGGAAGTTGTCGTTCTGGACCACCACTTCACTGTAAACGTAGCGGGCGGCATAGCCATAGGCAGCTACAATACCGCTGCCCGTCTCGCTTAACGAACCACCCAGGTCGGTTTGCATAGGCCACCCGATGAGTTGTTGGTTATGCGGCTGTTGGCCCGGGAAACCCGGGTAAGGCCGCCCGGAAAGGCCGTAACCTGGCCCCGCCCGTTCTGCACGGCGAACACGCGCAGGTCAATGTACCGGTCCTCGAAATTGCCTGCTTCCTCATCGAATATCAGATGCCTCGAAAAGTCAAGGGTTTCCTGGGCGATGAACATCCGGGGCTGCTCGATGATGTTGCGGGCCAGGCTGGTGCGAAACTCCCCGCCCAGGTCCGGCATGATGTACACGCCCAGGCCGCCGTAGCCCTGACGGGTCTTCACCACCAGGCGGTCCAGGTTTTCCAGCACGTACCGGCGGCTTTCCGCGTTTTGCAGGTCGTAGGTCACCGCCTGGTCCAGGATGGGTTCCTCTCCCAGGTAGTGGCGGATCATGTCGGGCACCCACTTGAATACCAGCTTGTCGTCCGCGGCGCTGGTACCCATGCCGTTGACCAGCGCCACCTTCCCGGCCAGGTAGGCGTCGGTCAGGCCCGGCACGAAAATCTCCAGGTCTTCCACCCGCCGGTAGATCAGGTCCACCGGCACGTCCCCATCCAGGCAACGGGCCATGATGCGGCCGTCATATCCCACGTACAGGTCCGCCCCCTCCACCAGGGGAATCCCCAGCAGTTCCGACAGGTAGCGGTGCTCGAAGAAGGCGGCCCCGAACTTGCTGTCCGTCAGCAGCACGCACACCGGGTCCTCCGCTTCGCACAGGGACCGGAACAGATCCAGGTAGGTCTCCCGTATGTCAAAGGGGACAATATCGTAGGCGGAAGCCAGTTCCGGCAGCAGTTGCCCCATCATTTCCACCGACTTGAGCTGGTAGGTAACCCCCGAGGGGATGCGCAGGTTGTCCTCCAGGATGACGTACCGCCCGTCCTCCAGGTGCACCAGGTCGCTGCCGTAAATGTGGACAAACACGTCCCCAGCCGGCCGGAAGGCCTGGTACTCCGGGTAGAAGTATTGGCAGGAGTAGATTACATCATCCGGCACCACCGGCTGCCGGCCGTTGTAAAGGTCAATGAGAAAAAGGTTCAGGGCCCGCAGCCGCTGGGTTATCCCCGCGCTGATGGTCTCCCATTCCCCCTGGGGGATGATGCGCGGTATCCAGTCGGTGGGGATGGTGCGGTACACCCGGGGGTCCATCAGGAAGGTAAAAGAGTCCAGCGCCGCCTGCCGCCGCCCCTGCCGCCACCGCTCCGCCAGCCGCTCCTGCCCCATCTCCTCCAGCAGGCCAAAGGCGTCGCGGTAGCTGGGGTGTACCCCGCCGTCCCCGCCCAGGTATTCGCTGAATACCGCCCCCGAGGGCGAACTTCGTGGAAGCATAACTGCCATCCGCTGTCAGAAAAATGTTGCCGGATGGCAGTATAACTGATCGCGGGTAAAAGTTCGTGGCGGAGAAGTTCGTGGCAGAAGAGTTGAAGAAGTGGGCAATCGCGCCTCAATTCCGGCTACCCTCACCCTGGGGCAGCCACAAGGGTTCCCCCTACTCCCCGTACTCCGTATCCTTGTCCAGCATCAGGCACGGTTCCCCCCACTGGCTGCCGTCATACAGATCCCACGGCCCGTCGTCATCCCCCGCCTTCAGCCGTATGCCCTGGCTGCCCCCGAACACTAGCAGTATCACCCCGTCCCCCGAATCCTCCGCCAGCGCCGCCATCGCCGGGCACGGCCCGTCGTCGTCCCACCCCGTAACCCGCTGCCACCCGTCATTGCCCCTCAAGTCTGCCGTCACCAGCCTTCCCACCGGCCGCGGCTCCTCCAGCAGGTCAAACACCCGGTCCAGCGCCATCGGACTGTTCCCCCCGTCAAAAACTTCCACTTCGTACAGCATCGCTCTATTGCCTTTCACCCCGTCCGTGTTGCCGCTCCTGTCCCTGGCATAAGGTCATATCGCCCTGGGCTTGCCCAAGCGCCCGAAATCCTTTCCCAAAACCCCGTGCCGGACCCGAAAATCGGTTTGTGGGTTGCGGTCTGCATTCTTCGCCGGAATCTATCCCCAGCCCGCCAAACCCGGTACCCCGCGTTCCCTTCCGTTCATCCCGAGCCTGTCGAAGGACGCCCCCGCCGGCCCCCAAAATCCGTTGGGGCGGGTTTCAAACCCGCCCCACCAAATGGTCGTGTCTACCCTCTCCCCAGGAGAGGGGCTGCAGCTGAGGGCCCTAGTCCCCCGCTACCTCTTCCAATACCAGCGGCTTGGCTACCCCGCCGTTCTGGTGCAGCCACTCCTTCGCCTCGTCGTGCAGCATGTCCGCGAACACCTCGATGCGGTTGCCGTCCGGATCGAAAAAGTAGATGCTCTGGCTCATCACGTGGTCCATCGTCCCGTCAATGTCCACCTCGTTGGCCTTCAGGTGCTGGTAGTACTCCCTCAGCTCATCTTCGCCACCCTCAATCTCCAGCGCGATGTGGTTCAGCCCCAGGTGGTTCTTCTCCAGCCGGTCCGCCGGCTCCCGGAACGGGAACAGCGCAATGTCGTGGTGCTCCTTCCCGAAGGACAGGAACGCCATGTTCCGCTCCGGATTGTGGCTGACGATCTCCATCCCCAAAACCCGGGTGTAAAAGTCAATGGATGCGTCCACGTCCCGGCAGTTCAAAACAAGATGCTGCAAACGGTTAATCCGCGCCATAACTCTCCCTCCAACATTTGGTTCAACGCATAATACCAAAAATCCCCCGCGGCCCGCTACTGATTCCACAAAGGACGCGAAGCGCCGCAAAGCAAACACCCAAAAACTTCGTGCCCCTTCGTGTTCTTCGTGGAAGTATCATCGCCTTGCCCCCATCCCCCGGCCTTGCTATAATCTCCAGACCACATTCCGGGGGACGCATCCCCCCGCCCGTGGGCCTGTAGCTCAGGTGGTTAGAGCGCGGTCCTGATAAGACCGAGGTCGTTGGTTCGAGTCCATCCAGGCCCACCACCGTATCCGATACTGCGAACTCCGCCATTCAAGGCGATTTCAGCGGCGTCCGCTCCCCCTATGGGACTGTCTTCCGGCGTGGGGATGGTATAGATGATCGTCGCCCCGCCGGGCCGCACCAGCACCTCCTTGACGAATGACCGCACGAAGGCTTTGGTCTCGGTCAGTTCGCTGGTCTTCAGGAACTCACTCATTTCGCTGGCAAAGGCGGCGATGACATCGGCGCTGTCCAGCAACTCCCGCCTCTGGGACAGGACGGCCCGGGCTTCCTCGGCGGCGGCTTCCAGTTGCTCCCGGCGGTGGCGGTGCTCCAGGATGCGCTCCGAGGCGTCGGCCATGTCCAGGTCGGTGCTTTCCACAAATTGCCAGATGCGGTCCAGCTTCCGCTTGACCTCCTCCAGTTCGGCCTCGATGGTCTCCAGGTTCTGCCGCTGTTCACGGGCCACTCCGTCCATCTCCTCGTCCACCAGCTTCACCAGGTCGCGGACGTTGGACTCAGTGAGGATGTTGTCGCGGAGGTTGGAAATGATGATGCCTTCAAAGGACTTGGCGTTGAGCCGGGGGGTGTCGCAGGTCCCGCTGCCCTGTTTGAGCAGGGACTGGCAGACGTAGTAGGTGTACTTGCCGCTCTTGGCTTCGGCGGCGGTGAGGGCCTTGTTGCAGGTCTCGCACTTGGCGAGGCCGCTGAGCAGGTAGGGGCTGGCGGCCCGGCGGGGGTGGGTTACTTTCGGTGCCCGCGCCTCCAGCAGCTTCCTCACCCGCTGAAACTCCTGCTGGGAGACGATGGCGGGGAAGGCGTCTGCCACGCGCACCGGCTCCTGGCCGTCCCGGGCCTTCTGGCCCCAGACCAAAGTGCCGGTGTAGGCTTCGTTGGTGAGGAGCTTGTGGACGGTAGTCTTGCGCCACTGCTTGCCTTTGGGGGAGGGGATGCCCTCGGCGTTCAGGGTCTTGAGAATGTCCAGGGAAGTCCCGCCCTGGAGGGTGAGATCGAAAATGCGGCGGACCACGGCGTCGTGGGGCTGGTTCAGTTCCAGCCTGGGGCGCTTCTTGGCGCCATCCTGGACGTAGACCCGCTGATAGCCGTAGGGGGCGCTGGCATTCATCCAGAAGCCACGGGAGGCGGCCTCGCGCATTCCCCGCGTCACTTCCTGGGCAAGATTTTCGCTATAAAATTCGTCCACGGACTCGATAATGGCCTCCATGAGCTTGCCGGTGGGGGTGTCGTCAGCGTGCTCGGTGATGGAGACGACGCGGACGCCCTTCCTGCGGAGCATGGACTTGAATGCCACGGCGTGCTCCCGCTTGCGGGTGAAGCGACTAAATTTCCAGACCAAAATCTCGCGGAAAGGGGCCTCGGGTTTGGATGCCTCGTCCAGCATCTTGCGGAACTGGGGCCGGTCGGCGATCCGGCCGCTCTCGGCCTCGTCCACGTACTCGCGGACGGCCAGGTATCCGTTCTTGTCAGCGTAGTCCCTTAGCGCCCGAAGCTGTGCGGCCACCGAGAGGTCCACGTCCTGGCGGTCGCTGGAAACCCGGGCGTAGAGGGCCGCCGGGGTCAGGTCATTCTGCTTACTCATCGCTGTGTCCTCCTTGATCATCTTCCTCTGACTGATTGGCCTGGCGGGAGCGCAGCCGTTCCAGGCGTTGCTCACGGCGCATTTCCCGCTCTTCCATATACAAACGGAGGGCTTCGCGCACCAGCTCGCTCATGTCGCGGCCCTCCTCATCCTTCACACGCTGCACTTCCTCGAACATCTCCGGGGGCAGCGAGAAGGTGATGGTCCTGGAAAAGCGTCGTGGCGGCATGGTCTCTCTTTTTGCCTGTTGTGATACTGGTTTGTCTTACTGTTATTATCAGCGGTCCGGCCCTCGCGGTCAAGGCGAGGCCAGGGCCGCCTTCAGGGTGGCGGTAGTATCTTGACGGCTGGGGTCCGGTTTCGGGCAATGGACTAACGGCATTGTCGTTGCCTCGTTAGCCTTGGGGACTTCTCCGGTGGTTCTGTTTGCTTGGTGTTGGCCCGCACCAGGCAAACAGAATCGCTTGACGCTACTGACCGAGCACCTTGTCCAACATTTGATTGGCCGCATCTTCTGCTTTGTCAACACTCTCCCTGGCTTCATTGGCCACTTCTGCGACTTCTTCCTGGACGTCACGGAGGGATTCCAGCGAAGCCGAATTTATAGCCATGTCGCCCCGGACGAACTCAGCGTCCAACGCCTCAAAACCATTTTGGCCGAATGGGCCAGTGACCGCTTGAAGCGTCACTTCTACCGGCGCGGTAATGTCGATTGCAAAGGGCGCGTTAGCGCTGAAAGCCAGCACACAATAACCCGCTTGTGTGCAATCATACGGTACTATCTGTTCCGCTGCTGATTCGGCAACTTCGGCTATGAGCTCCGTCTTGAGCGAGTTCTCCCGAAAGACGAACTCAACAGCTTCCTCCGCCAAAGCGTCATAGTGATTCTCAATGTGCTGCTTCGAAGCGGTGCGGCCGTCGGGCGGGATAGTCAGAAAGTAGGCCAAGCCCAGAACTGCTACCAACAATAATGCGGCCCCAGCCGCAAACTTTAGCAGTTTGCCTTGGTATGCAGGTTTGTTGCTCGCAGTGCGTTCGTCCATATCACGTACCTCCTAAATTGGGGGAAATATATAGTTCCAGCCGTCGGATTCCGTTTGCTTGGCGCGGGCCAACACCAAGCAAACGAAACCCCGGTACCGTCTCAGGGCCGGGCGGCAAGTTACACTGCATCTCCCACCGTTCGGGAGGGACGCTGGCAAGAACCTCCACGGCTTCGTCCAAACGTTCAAACAGGGTTTCTTGCAGCCGGTTGCCAACCTCGGCGCGGGCGTTAAAACCTTAATGGAAAATATTTCGGGCGAACTCGTCCTCGTTGTGCTCGGTTACCGGCGGCGCCCGGGGGTAGCGAAAAGTCACCCTGAAGTCCACGGGCAACAGTAAAGGCAAAGGCCTGCCCCACCACTTGGGCCACCGCGTCGGCGACGGACCAGCCCCGGCAGGCGCTGGGTTGGCCCCAGTCCTCGGGAGACAGGTTGGCAACCCGCGCCTTGAAGTCAGCCACTTCCTATCGAAGGATTTCTGCCCTTTCCCTGGGGTTAGCAACTACCGTCATTACTATCACATTCTCTTGAAGGAATCCGAAAGCAAGGACGACCCATTCAGTTCGATGGTCGCCTTAATCCAGTCGGCAATTGGAGAATGTGCGTCACTTACAGCTTCTGAAAAGGCCTCTTGCGCCAATTCTCTGTCTTCCTCTTCCCGGTCTTCCGCCAGGCTGTTGTCTTCATCTTCTCTGTCTCGTTTTAGGATGCTTAAAGCCAACTCTCTCAATTCTCGTTCCCCAAAATCACTACAGCTCCATTGCTGGGACACCTGATACAAGCCGTCTCGTGCTGATTCTACTTTGTCGAGGAATGTTGAAAGTTCGTCATGCTGATGACTCATTTGGACTGCATCCAGGAACTCTTGGGTTTGGAACGAAAAATCATCAATGGTCGATTGAAGAATTCTATTTTCCAGTTCCCAAGCCAACTCATTCTGCTGGTACTCGCTATTAACCGAGTTAGAAACCACGCGGCAAAGTCGGCAAAGTGCTTCAAAATGAGGAACCTGACGCCGAACTGGGAAGAGAGTTAGCTGTTTTTCTTCGAACACCCAATCAATTGCGTCATTCTCTTTATCTCTCTTCTCTTGTCGTTCTTTATCCTCATTTTCCCTAACGTTTTGGCGGCTTCTTAGCTTTTCGGACAACAGGCACTTATAAGCCTCAAGTACCTTAGTGCCAAAAATGTCGACGAAGGTGGAGTTAGCCTCTGTCGTGCCTTTTTCCTCGATTAGTGCCAAGCAACTGGCAAATAGGGCGTCGCTGAAATCCGATTCCAGGTGTTCGTCCAACACGACATCCCCTGAACATACACCTGACCACTCAAAATGAAAACTCTCTTCAAAGGGTGTACCCCAATCAGTGGCGGAATCAATGTATGGGGTGGACGCTAATGCTTCCGTCTCCATATCTTCTGAAAAGAGGTCCAAGATATCGGCCGCGTCTTCATACCCTTTGTCCAGCACTTCCGAAATGGTGTAGGTGTCACTAAATTGCTCGGCCAATGCCCGGACTATTTTGATTGCCACATCAGGATTTTGTTCAAGCCAATCCGCCAACTCTTCTTTGGAAGAAAGAGTAATCTCATCATCTTCATAGTCTGATGGCCTCGACTTATCCCTCATGCCAAACTCTAGCTCCAAGCAAGTTGCTGAATTACCCAGCAGCAAGTTAGGAAACTTCCTGATAACGTCATTCCGGACTCGACCCGGAACCCATGAAATGCGTCCCCGGTGGCTATTGCTTTTGCTGCCTTTCCAAGTACGGCCCTTCCCTTGGATTCTGTGGGCGCTTCATATTCTTCTATCTGAGCCATCAATAAGAGGCAAAGCTTGTCTTGCTCCTCTATGGGCAGGTCTTCGATTCGGTCAATGGCATCCCTTAACTGTTGGTACATAGAGTCTTACCCCAAGAGCATTGCTGTTCTCGGACCGTGCATCGGCGACCAGCGTTTTCTTCTACCGGCTACTATACCAAGCCAAAGCTAAACCGCTGTCAATGCCCCAATGCCCCAAGGCCACGGTTGGGCTCCGCCTGTTGAGTGACGAAGCAATCATCTCCAATGGGTATCACCGGCGCGTTACGCGACTGTGCCGTTATGGCCGCCACGCCTGCCCGCCAGCCTGCGGGGCCAGCGCCGCGCGGTTTTCCCAGGGCACGGCGACCACCGCCAGCTTGGCCAGCCTCCCCTTCCAGCAAACGGACCTGGCAGCCACGGCCAGGCCGTCGGCCTCGGCGTACTCGGTCCTGCCGCTATGGGCCGCCCGCTCCGCCAGGGAACCGGCGGGCACGCGCCGGTGCCGCTGGGGAATGCCGCCCCGCTTTCCGGTGATCAGCCGGGAGGCCGGCGGCCCCATGCCCTTGGTCCGCTTGACCACCGTGGCCCGCAGTGTGGCCGGGTCGCTGCGGCTGGGACGCTCGTAGAGCGCCAGGAAGTAGGGGAGAGAGCGCACCACCTCGGCGAGTCTCAGGGCCACGGCGGCGTAGGCGTAGCCGTACTCCCGTTGCAGGGCGATCACGTCCAGGCCCGAGGCCAGGGCCAGTTCTCGAAACTCCCCCGGCTGCATCAGCGCCGCCGCCGCGAAGCGGTCGGCCTCCCGGCACACCTCCCGCTCCGCCTTGGTTCCCGTGTCCATCTCGCACAGGGTCTCGTGCATGATCTCGTAGCCCTCGTGGAGCACGGTGTAGTCCCTGGCCCCCTGCCACAGTTCCTCCTTGTAGAAGATGTGGCACTTCTGCCCGGCAACCCCCACGTGCACCCCCTTCATTCCCTCTTCCAGGGACCTCCCCTCGACCTCGCCGATGCCGGCGTCGCGCAGCAGGGCCTTGAGCTCCTCCAGGGTGGGCCGGGCCGACACGCCGAAGCGTTCCACGAAACGGGCGGCGACGGCCTCCGCGCTATGTTCCTGTCCCCGGCCCGAGTGGTGTTCGTCCAGCAGGTCGCGGCAGAAGCCGCCCAGGGTATCGCCCAGGGTATCAATGGTCTGGGTCTCGTTCATTCCAACAACCTCTTACCGGTGAGTTTCTCGTACATCTCGACGATGAACCGCTTGGCGTTCAGGGACAGGGGTCCGTCGGGCCGGGTGCCCACCCTGAAGTTGGGGTCGTCCAGCACGTAGCGGTAGGCCCGTTCCACCTCCAGGGTCTCGTCGCCGTGGGGGTCGGGCCTGGGGCCGTGGCCGGCCCGCTTCAGGAGTTCGTCGGGGTCCACCCGGTAGAGGGCGGCCAGCTTGCGCACGATGTTGGCCCCGGGCTGGCGGTCGCCATTCTCGATCTGGGAGAGGTATGAGCCGGAGACGCCGGTGCGGCGGTTGACGTCACGAAGGCTGAGGGGTCTCCTGAGCCTCCTCAGCAGGGGGCCGATCTCCTCGTTGCCGTGGGGTTCCGGGTCACCATCGTTGCGGTCCAGCCGCTGTTGGTCAGGTTCGCCCATGACGCTTCCCTCCTTTCCTGCAGTCCGGTTCTGTGAGTCCGCAGGATGATTAGTGAATGATTGTATATTGTTACATCAAAGCGAGCACTTGGTCAAGTTACTGGCTATGAATGCCATTTAGTCCTTGCCCGCTGCGTTCACTGATTGTTACACTCTAGCGATTAGAACATTCAATCTACATTGCCGCCCAGTATACCCCACCGGGGACCCGCCGGCCAACCGCCGGCTGACACCGGAATTGATACGCGGCGGCAACGGAGCGACGTTTTCCGTGAGTGCAACGACCAAGCTTATCAGTGAGCGGGAGCGGCGGAGGATGGATGGCCTGCGGGGTCTGGCCCGCGTCATCGCCCGCCACTACCTGGCCCACCCCGAGCTGTACCCCGTTCCCACCGACGACATGGACGGCGGGAGCGAGGGCGCCGGTAAAGACGATAACGGCGTCAACGCCGCGACGCGCACCGGCGGGAGCGCCGACCGCAAGGAGGCAGTCGAATGAAACGCAGGAAGCCCTGTTTCCGGGCCAGGCTTCGCACCGAGGCGGTGTGGGAGCTGTTGAACCGGCTCAACATGAGCCAGAACGAATTGGCGCGCCGGGCCGACATCAGGTCGGGCTACATGTCCCAGCTGATGAGCGGCCAGCGGTTCGCCTCGTCCGGGGTGCGCCAGCGCCTGATGGACGCCCTGGGCGTCACCGACTTCGACGTTCTCTTCGTCCTGGAGCGGGTCGATGAGTAGCTCCCGCCGCAAAGCGGCGAAGCCCATTGCCATTCCCCCCGGTGTGGCCCTGCTGCCGGAGGACTTCCGGGAGAAGCTGGAGGCCATCAAGAAGCTGGCCGGCCTGTCCTGGGAGGGGATGGCCGTAGCCATGGGGGTGGACAGCCGCCAGCTGTGGCGCTGGCGCCGGCGCGGGGTGAAGCCCAACGGCGGCGCCATGCTGGCCCTGGTGCGCCTGGCACTGTGGGTGCCCGGCGGCCTAGCCGTGCTCACGGACGAGGACGTGATCGTAATACATCAACCTGGGAGGTGAAACCATGACAACGGCAGGATGCCGAGGGATTGAACACGCCGGCCTGACCTGGCGGGGGTTGGCGGCCCGCATCGACATAAGAGAGCGCGAGGTCTTCCAATGGCGGGCGGATAATCGGCCCCGGCCGGGACCCGTCCACCGGGCCCTCGTCGCCCTGGCGCGGGACCTGCCCGTCGGCGACCACGACGGCGAGGGGGCTTAGGGGATGGGAAGCCGCCAGCGGTACGTCTACCGCACCGAGCCCCAGGAGTTCCCCGAAGACTTTTCCGAGCGGCTGGACCGCTTCCGGCAGGCCGCCGGGTTCAGCTGGCGGGGTCTGGCCCGGGAACTGCGGGTCAACGCCAACACGGTGGGGCGTTGGAAGGGCGGTTCCCGGGTCGGCTCCGGCCACCTGGTGTCGCTGTTCGCCCTGGCCGCCCGGCTGGGGCTGCTCCATCACCTGCTGCCCGAGGCGGGAGAGCCGGTGGCCGCCGCCGACCTGGATGCCGAGAGCCGGGGTTGCGCCGAGGCCGTGGCAATGCAGGACTGACCCGGGCGTAGTAATTTTCCCCGCGACGCTGGGGCCGGACGGAATCATCCGTCCGGCCCCCTTTTTGTTGCCGCGTTCGCGGGCGCTGGGCGTTCACGACCGGTCCACTCCCTGGGGGTCCTGGGGGCAGGCGCGGCGGTCCAGGACGCTCTTCAGGATGCCGAAGGCCAGATGGAAATTCAGGGCCTCGGCCATGGCGGTGGGCTCCTCCTGCTGGAGCAGGGCGTAGGAGACCAGGCTGGCCAGTTGCAGCAACTCGTCGTCCCCGGCCATGCGATACGGCTGGACGTGGATGGCAGCGCCCAGGCGGGTGTCTCCGCCGGAATCGCCGTCCACCAGGGCGGGCAGCCCGTCCCGCCGCTCCTCGTCCTCGACGATATGGGCGCAGCGGCCGTCCGCCGCCAGGGAGGCGCCGACCAGTTCCAGGAGCCGGCCCCGGGCGGCGGCCTGGTCGTTGCGGCGGGCTTGGTCGCGGTTGCGGCGGAAGGGGGAGTTGCGCCGGCAGACGTTGATCACGCCGATTCCTTCCCGGTAGTGCATTGAGTGTTCCAGGACGCGCAGGCCGGTCATCATGATCTCCAGGCCCTCCTCCAAGGTGGGCCAGGGACGGCGACGGTCCCTGGGGAGGGGGCTTCCCGTGGGGGACAGCAGGTCTGCGCCGCGCAGGGTCCGTCCGGTGGGGAGGTTGAAGCTATCCTCCATGACCCGGCGCCAGTCCATGACCTGTTCCACCAGGGCGTTCCGGCGCTCTGCGTCCACCCCCAGGGCGGTGGCGACGCTGAGATTGCGGCTTCGGGATTCTCCGACGTAGTAGATTCTCATAATGGTCATTCTCCTTTGTAGATTTCGTGCTTGGCGATGTTTCACTTGTAGAGATGCAGGGGTTCCGCCGGCTGGAAGTCGCCGCCGGGCGCCAGCCAGGCTGCGCCCAGGGGGCCCTCCCGCTCCACCAGTTCTTGATTGGATACCAGCAGAGGCAGCGGCACGCGCACGCGAGCCATCTCTCTGCGTGCCACCTCCAGGAAGTGGGTTGGGGCCACGGGATCGTCGAAGACCACCAGGACCAGGGGCCGGTGGCCGTGGTCGTCGGCGGGCCGGTGGGAGGAGTAGTAGCGCAGGTAGGGGGCCAGGCGCTGGGACATGGTGGCGGGGCGCACGGCCCGGCGTTCGTACTCCAGGAAGAAGGGCCGCAGCAGGTCGCCCCGGCGCAGGGTTCCGAAGGCGTCGGGATGGAGGGAGCGGGGGCCGCCGTAGTGGCGGAAGTAGCGGGAGGCCCGGTGGGGCGGGTCCAGCTGCTCCACGTCCCAGCCCAGACTGTGGGCCTGGCGGGCCAGGGCGGCGACGAAGCGGTGGACGGCGGCGGTGTGCTCCAGGTCCCGGAGCAACTGACGGCTGCGCCTACCGGACACGTTCACTTCGTCGCCATTCGCGCCGACGCTCCACCGCTGCCGGGCCTCGCCGGTGGAAGCGCGGTCCCGGCGGGCCAGCAGCTTCAGCCCCCTATCGGTGAGGGCCAGGCGTCGGGCGTCAAGGTTGACGCCGGTGACCAGGCCCAGGCGTTCCAGGGCGGCGGTGAGCTGGGAGGCCCTCGGCCGGCTCACGTACAGGAGCCCGGCCAGGTCGTCGCGCGCCAGCCAGGGCCAGTCGGCCAGCAGGTCCAGGGCGCGCTTTTCGGCGGGGCGCAGCAGGACGGGCAGCAGGTGTCCGGGTATGCCGTCGCCGCCGTCGAGTGCCCCAACGTCGATGTCGCCAGGGTCGATGTCCTTCGGAACCGAGACCCGCGCCAAGGGCGGCTCCGCCGCCAGGACGCCGCCGGGGTTGGCGCGGCTTACGGCCTCCGCCAGGGATAAGCCGACGCCAGACGATAGCGACCGCCAGACGGGGTCGGCGGCGGAGGCTGCCGCAACGTGGCGCTCCAACGCGAAGAAGGCCGGGGCTGAAGATGCCGGGGCGCGGGCGCTGCGCAGCAGTTCGCGGGCCTGGCGCAGGCGCACCTCGTCGGGGACCATCACCAGGAAGGCGCCGGGCCGGGGACCCTGGGCCAGCCGCCACAGCCGCTTGGCGAAACCGGCGCGCTCTGCGGTGGCCCCCTGCCTCACCAGCGCCAGCACCCGATCATCGGGCAGCGCCACGTCGGCATCCTGGGGCAATGCCCGGCGCCAGCGGAAGCGGACGGGGTGTTCCAGGCCGGCCAGGGCCGAGGCCAGGCGGTAGATGACGGCGGCGGCGTCCAGCCGTTCCAGCAGGACGCGGCGCCAGCGAAACGATAGTGGATATTTGCGGAGCAGGCCCTTCAGGGGCTGCTCCGCATGGCAGGCCAGCGCGTTTACGCCCTGCTCGGTGAGATAGTACCGGCGGGTGGGCGCCAGCAGAGGTGTGCCGTGGGGCACGGAGGCGATGAGGCCGGCGTCCTCCAGTCGGCCCGCCGCCTCGTACACCCCGCCCCGGGACCGGCCGGCCAGGGCGGCCATCTCCAGCCGGTCCAGGAAGGGCATCCGGGCCAGCAGGCGGAGCAGCTCTCCCTGCCCTTGATTCGGCGGCCGCGTCATTCCTCGACCTCCCCGTCTCCATGCTGCTCCTCGTTACCCTGGTCCCAACCGTTGACCGGCTCTTCGTCATCGTCCGGTTCCCCCTCCGCCTCCGCCTCGGGTCCGGGCGCGGCTTGCTGTTGCCGCCGGCTGCGCTGGTTGCGCCGGTTGGCGGGCCTGGGCTGGGCCGGCGGGCTGGCCTGGTTCTCCTTCCGCTGACCCGGACCCTGCCGGAGCGCCTCCAGCTCCGCCCGGTACTTCTCCACCAGCTTCTCCATCTCGTCGTCCTGGGGGCCGACGTCCTCCGGCGGCGTCAGGTAGCCCAGGGCCAGCTCCCGGATGCGCTCCGCCACGGCCGGATCTCCCGGCTCCGGCGGCAGCACCCGCATGGAGAAGGCGTCCATGCGCTGGGTGCCCACGGTGGCGCGGACGTAGCACTGGTGGACGTCCAGGGAGGTGACGTCGTCCTCGCTGACCCGTTCCTTGCCCAGTTCCCACACCAGTTGCCGGGCGTCGGTGCCCGCCATCTGGAAGGCGGCCAGGCAGCCCACGTTGGCCAGCACGGTGTCGCGCATGGTGCGGGACAGGTCCTCCAGCTTGCCCAGGCTCTGGGTGGCCAGGATGAAGTTGGCCCCGAACTTGCCCAATTCCGACAGCATGGCCTCGTAGTCCACGCCGGGCATGGTCTGCATCTCGTCCACCACCACCAACGCGCCGCGCCGCTGGTCCGGCGGCAGGCTGCCCTGCTCTCTAATCACCCCGTCCACCAGGTTCAGGACGGAGGAGCCCACCAGGGCCGCCACGTCCCTACCCACGGCGCCCTGGGCGGTGGACACCAGCAGGATGCCGCCGCCCAGGATGGTCTCCCTGAGGTCGATGGTGGAGCGGGGCTGGCCCAGGATGGCCCTGGCCGTCTTGGAGGAGGCGTAGTAGGCCAGGCGGGTCTGCACTGGGGCCAGGGCCATGCCCTGGTAGTCCTTGCGCCAGGTCCCGAACTCCCTGGCCCACCAGCGCAGCAGGTGATGGTCGTCCACCTGGCCCAGGGCCTCGTCGCGGAAGTCGTCGTCGGAGAGGAGGCGCAGCCCATCGATGATGGTGTACTGCTGTTCCGGCTGCCGCTTCCCGTTGGCCTCGTGCAGGCTCTTCACCGCGTGCTCCAGGATGGACTGCATCCGGGGACCCCACTGCTCCCACAGGCCATGGGCCACGCGCACCACCGAGTCGGCGGTGCGATCCCTATCGGCGAAGATGCGGGTGTCCAGCAAGTTGATGCCGGGGTAGCCCCGCTGGTCGGCCAGGTCGATGAGCTTCACCTGCTCGACCAGGCTCTCAGGCACCTGGGCCAGGACGCTGCCCACCAGGTCGGCGTGGGGGTCCACGACGATGATGGCGTCTCCGTCGTTGCCCGCCGCCTTTTCTTTGAGCTTGTGGGCGATGACGTGCTCCATCAGGGTGGACTTGCCCATGCGGGTGCGGGCCACGTAGAGGTGGTGGCGGCGCAGCAGGTCCTGGGGGAAGTGGACCTTCCTGGCCGGGCCGGTGGTGGTCTCGCCCACCAGGGCGCCGCCGCTGGTGCTCTTTGCCTGGGGCAGCAGGGCCCTGGACCCGGCCCGGGCCACCAGGGGCGTCTCGTCCCCGGCTCCCGGCGGGTGCCACAGGCCAGCCGCCTCCCTGACCCCCAGGACGCTGCGCTTGCCGAAGAGCCCCGGCCCGGCCGGGTGCAGGTGAGCGCCGGGAATTACCGGTTTGACCTTGCTCACCTTGAACCTGGCCCCGGCAGGGTTGTCGTAGTGCTTGTAGGCGGCGGCCACCGGCCCCAGCAGTTCCCCGGCCCGGTCGGGACTCGCCTCCTCGGGCAGGATGGCCGTCAGCTGGACCTCGCCGTCGAAGGCGATGCGGGAGGTCTTCTCTTTGATCAGCAGCGGGTCGTAGACCCGGCTGCGGGACTGCTTCCAGCGCCACCAGCCCCAGCCGGCGGCAACCAGGCCCAGGGCCGTGCCCGCGCCCAGGAGCGACGCCTTCAGCAGCTCGCCGTCCTGGTACCACAGGTAGCCCCGGGCCGTCGCCAGGACGGCCACGCCGAGGACGGCCAGGGTCACGCCGTCCTTGGCGTCAATCCCGGCCTGGGTGGCCTGGGTGTTGTTGCCGGACTGGCTGGCGACCGGCTGCTGCTGGCGCTGGAGCTTCTGCTGGTGGATTTGGGACCACTCCGGCCCCATGGAGCGCAGCAGCAGCCGGGCCACCACCCGCTCCCCGTCGTCCAGGTTGGACAGCGCCCCGATGATGGCGATCAGCGGGTCGGAGCCCGGGTCCAGCAGGTCGTCGTCCCGGAAGGTGCGCAGGGGCGCGTACTCTGGGCCGGAAGCACGCAGCGTCATGCCCCAGGCCGACTCGCCCTCCGCCAGCCGCAGGGGGTCCTCCCCCGGGGCCAGGGTGGTGATGCGGGCCTGGGGGTAGCGGGCGGCGATCTGGCCCCTGACCACCTGGTCGTCCAGGCAGCGGGCCAAGAGGGTGACGCCCGAAGAGTCCCCGGCCAGTTCCAGGGAGAAGGGCTCGGGGACGGCGATGGATGCCAGCAGGTTCTCCACCCCCAGGAGGGTGCGCTCGCCGCTGCGGGGCGGTGTGATGGCCAGGAGCGCCGGCTCTTTCCTCCGCTGGCCGCCCAGCAGGATGTTCCTGATGCTGAAACTCATGATTTCTGCCTCCTTTTCGTCGAAATGTTCGTGTTGCGGGACCGCCGTTTGGCGGTTCAGGGGGCCTTCGCCCCCGTCCGAGTGTGAGCAGACGGCGGGCGGAATCCAATTCCCTGCAGGGAGGGTCTCCCGCGTCCTTCCCTGCAGGGAATGGGAGAGACGGGGCCGGATGTGATGTGATACCCGTGTACAGGGATTTGGTGCAGTTCCCTTTTGGGAACTTTTGGGCCCCTTTCGTACTCAAAATAGGTGGAATAAATCGGGCCGAAATGCCGTATTTGCGAGCGCTTGGGGGTAAGGGCCGGTTCCGGAAAGTCTGGGGCCGATTCCCTTTTGGGAAGTGAGTGTCCAGCCCTATCGGAGCAAGCAATCGGTCGGAGGCGGGCGGTGGAGGCGAGCGGGGATGCCCCCTACAGGACGTGAATGCGAGGAGGCCGGGTATGGATGAACGCGAGCTGGCCGGGACTCCGGCGGGGGCCGGGGACGGCGGCGCTGCTGCCGGCATGGACGTGGAGCGGCTGCGGGAGATCAAGCTGATGGGGTTCCTGCGGGAACTGGACCGGCGGGAAGGGCGCCTGGCGACGGCGGACCTGCTGGGGGTCAACTACAAGACGGTGGCCCGGGCGCTGGACGAGGACCGGGTCACCGGGCGGATGGCCGACGCCCTGGAGCTGCTGCTGGGCGCGGGCGGCGATTCTGAAATGGCGCGGCTGCGCGGGGAAATGCGGCTGTTGGCGGCGCGGGTGGCGGCCCTGGAGGAACTGGGCGGCGACGCGCTGCCCGTGGCTCCGGTGGTTGGCGGAAACGGGGACAGGGACGGAGATAAGGTAAGCGGCGAGGGCGATGGTGTGGAGCAGGAACGCGCGTCGGCGCCGACTGGGGACGGAAACGGGGGCACAGAGTTTCAGCAGCCACCAGCGCCCGCGCCGCCGACGGTCCAGGGGTTGGGTGTGAACAGGCCCGCCCGGCGCCGCCGGGTGGACCCGGAGCTGGTCACCCGGGAACCCGCCGAGGACGACCCGGAGGTGTACGGCGACGCCTGGCCCCTGGTGAAGGAGTGGCGAAAGATCAAGGACAGGCACCCCGTCCGGGGCCGGAGCCTGTCCTGGCTGACCGACCAGGAGCGGCTGCTGGCGCTGGAACTGGCCATGCTGGAGGAACACGGCCTGACCCTGCCTCCGGCCAAGCAGCCGGTGAAGGGCCCGGCGCGGAGGGACCACACCCGCTGGCGCTGGAAGGCGCTGTACCGAACCCAGGTGGCGATCAGGAAGCGCAAGCTGCTGCGCTGGCTGCGCCGCCTGCTCACCCTGGGCGCGTGGTGGGATTAGGCGGCGCGGCTGCCGTCGATGCCGGGTTTGAGGAGGGACTGATGCCGAAGGCGAATGTTGGGACGTACCAGCGAACCTCCAGCGAGCGCCGGGCGAGCGATCGCGGGCGGGGCGGGCCAGGCGCTCGCAAAATCCGTTCCCTGCGGTCAGTGCGCGGGCGATAATCAATGCAGTTTACGGTTTTTGCCAGTCTTTCCCGCCTGAAAGCTGGAGGGTCAGTCCCCGACCCGGACCGTTCGCCAGGGATCGAGCCTCGCTCTCCCCGGCGTTGGTCTCAACAGGGACAAGCGCCTGCCCGCTGCGCGATGCGGCACCCCGGGGTTGAGTCCTGCTCCTCCGGCGTCCACGTCGATGCGGGACACCACGCCACGCTGGCGCCGGCTGTTAGCGCCGTCGCCAGTATCGCCAACATAGTTCAGGAGGTGAAGACCGGAACCAACACGGCAAGCCAGGACCTGAACCACCTGCCAAACTCTCACAGCGCACAGCACTCTGCGCTCACCCCTCACCCTGCGGCTGGAACGGGCTTCGCCTCCGGCCGCTTCCTCACGTCTGCGGCATGGCTGCTGGCCCAAGCATGGTGGCGTCGCAGGCCCTGACCAACTCCGGTTGGATGTTGTTACCAGCCCGGAGGCTTCTCGCGACTCCGCCGTCGTCATTGCCGCTGCACTCGCTCAACGCGTTGCCCCCTCCCCCTCTCCGTCGCCTCTGACATCCCCGTAGGGGCCGGCGGCGCTCTTCGTTGCGCCCGGCTCGTGGCCATAGCCCGATCGCGGCGTTGCCGCGCGGCCCAACCGCTCTACCTCCCGCCTGCGTTTCCATCCCTTGCCACGCCAGCTTCCTGAACGGCGTCCGTCCCGGGGCGACGTGCGTCTCCTCATGTCCCAGCGCGATGCGACCGGCATCGACTTACCCGGCGGCGGAATTTCATCTGCGGCTGGCAGACCCCGGCGCGAACCACTGCCTCTGCAGCTGCGGCGACTACTGCCACGCCAACCCCTTCAATCATCACGACGACAACTACGGAGGAACGTCCATGACCGAACCATGATCGCTGACGCCATCGTCGGCGCGTAGCGCCGCACGTTGGACACCACCACCTTGGGGCCGCCGGAGCGGTCCCTGAACCAAATCACAACCGAATACCTGATTCCAAAGCGGGGTCGGCCTGAACCAAACAGGCCGGCCCCGCTTTCTGCGTTTTGGAGGAAACGATATGAAGGCCAACAAAGTCAACACCAGCACCGGCATCAGCGCCAGCGCCAACGCCAATCCCCACAGCAACGACGGTTTCGCCGACTTCACCGGCGAGACCGACACCACGGCAGTCGAACCCACCGCCAACACCGGCAGGACCGAGAGCTGTCTGGCCGCCGCCGCCCGTGAGCGCGGCCTCACCATCGGGGAACTGGCCGCCCTGATGGGCGTCACTCCTTCCCACCTGTCCCAGGTCGCCAGGGGCAACAAGCCTCTCACCACCAACATGGCCGCCAAGATCGAGGCGGTCCTGGGCGAGGTTCCGCCCCAGGGCATCGTCTACCGCCAGGGCGGCGTGGTCCAAGGCGGCGAGACCACCTATATTCGGGAACTGGCCCGGGAACAGGGTCTGACCCTGCGGCAGGTGGCGGACCGGTCGGGCATCAGCTACGGCTACCTGGTCCAGGCCTCGCGCGGCCACCGCAATCTCAGCCCCAAAGTTCAGAAGCAGGTGGAGGCGGTGTTGCAGGCCCCGGTGAAGGTCGAAACCGCGGAAGTAGCAGACATCGACCCGCAGGTCCTGTGGGAACGGATGGATGCTCACGGCATCTCGCAGAACGAGGTGGCCCGGCGGGTGGGCATCAGCACCGGGTACCTGTCCCAGGTGATGAACGGCCAGAGAAGGCCTTCGGCCAAGGTGCTCCGGCGGCTATATGACGTGCTGTTCGCGCCGTCGCCGTCGGAACTGGTGGCGCCAGTGGAGTTGAAGGTACTGGCCTGGAAGAAGGGCGGGCGCAACGGGGTGGTGATTCGCGGCGCCGGCGGGCCGGGCGGGGACACGATTCGGACCGGCGGCCGGGTGCCCTGGGGCGCCGAGGTGGAGTTTGCCTATACCACCGGCTACGACAGCCACGGCCGGGTGTCGGTGAACCACATCGTGGACGATCGGGGCTGTTCTTCGATGCTGAAACGAAGCGAACCGGACGGCGTTTAGCGCAGCGGTTCCCCTGCCGACAACCTACTCCCTACTGGAGTTGGGGCCGGCGGCTGTGGCCAGCAAGCGGGGCATACGTTGGCTGCCCTCCAGAGCCGACGGGCGCGGCCGCCGATCCGAGGGGAAGAGGGTGGGCCGCGGCGGCGGTCCGCCCCGGCCTCCCTGTATAAGATGCCCTTCTCGTTTGTCCGTAAATCGGCCGGCGGTGTAGAATGGCAGCGAGGAAACAGGCCAGCACGGAGGTCATCACGATGAACGCGCCAACCCGCCCCACAGCGGAGATTGCCCGCCTGGGCCGGGAGATATACGAACGGGACATCCGGGGACAGGTGGAAGACGCACATCATGGAGAGGTCGTCGCCATTGATGTGGATTCGGGAACCTGGGCCGTTGGCGGCAACGTGATTGTCGCGACGGGGCGGCTGCGGAAGAAGCGTCCGGGCGCGGTCAATGTATTGAGTGAGCGGGTGGGGTATCCCGCGCTGCGGCACTTCGGGGGTCGTCCGCTGCGGAGAGCCGAGTGATCGAGGGAGTGGTGAACGCCGCCTACGAGCCGGTAATAACTCTTGCCCTGCAAGGACCATTGGGGCAGAGCCGTGAGGTGGAGGCCGTCGTTGATACTGGCTTCAACGGGTTTCTCACTTTGCCGACCGCGTTGGTGTCCGAACTAGGACTCCCCTTCGTCAGCATAGGCAGGGCGACTCTCGCCGACGGCAACGAGATAGCCTACGAGGTTTACGGTGTCGCCGTACTATGGGACGGCCAGCCGCGAGACATCGAGGCTGACGCTGCCGACACCACGCCTCTGGTAGGTATGATGCTCCTAGACGAGCATGACCTGAGCATCAGGGTTCGGGACGGCGGGCGGGTGGTGATACAGCCTGTGGATTGATTCCTCCACCTTCTCCTGTGTACTCCGCCGCCCGTTGATGGTGGTTATCCCCGACACCTCATCGAGTCTTGCGTTCTGGCCTGGCCATCCGTCTCTCCTCGCTCCATTTACTGGCCGCAGCGCTCATTGCGCTGCCAGTGCTCCAATATAAAGCAGGACGATTGTAAAGTCACGCAATTGCCCTGTCCGTTAGTCCTGAGCCTGTCGAAGGACAGGCCGGGAGAATCCGCTGATGGTTCGACAAGCTCACCACCAACGGATTCTCCGAGACTTTGCAATCGTCCTGAATATAAAGGGGCGATATTGAGGGTTTTCTGCCTTTACGCTATGCTCATTTCAAGCGAATGACCCAAAGGCAGGTAAGGCAACCCGGCGGTCGAGAGCAGCCTCAATTCGAGGTGCGCCCCGCGCATAAGAGAGTCATGACGAAATGCCGTTACAAAGCCACATTCTGGACAACCAGGCGGCCACCGTAGGCGACTACCTGCGGCGAAACCTGCGCGGCGCCGATGCCTTCGACCTGGCGTCGGCTTACTTCACCATCTACGGTTTCGAACTGCTGGCGGAAGAACTGGACCGCGTTGGCAGGGTACGGTTCCTCTTCGGCGATCCAAATTCGGTAGAGGACCTCGACCCTGGCGAAGAAGAACCCAAATCGTTTGAACTCACGGAGCGCGGGCTGGAACCCAACCACACCCTGCAACAGAAAGCCCTCGCCAAGCAGTGCGCCCATTGGGTGAGTAAGGACACTGTAGCCGTGCGCTCGGTCAGCCGGGCCAACTTCCTGCACGGCAAGATGTACCTCACTGATGCGCCAGACGGTGCGTCGGGAGTGGTCGGCAGTTCCAACTTCACGAAACGCGGTCTCGGAGGTAGCGACCGGCCCAACCTGGAAATCAACCTGTCCACCGACGATGCGGACACCCTCGCCGAATTGCAGGACTGGTTTGACCGGCTGTGGAGCAACGACCGGCTCACGAAGGACGTGAAGCAGGAAGTTCTAGACAGCTTGGAGCGCATCGGCGGCGATTATGCGCCTGAAGCGGTCTATTACAAGACGCTGTACGAGCTGTTTCGGAAGGACATTGAGGCCCGCCTGGCCGGGGATGACGCCGCCGCCGCCACCGGCTTCACAGGTAGCGGGATTTGGAACGCCCTTTACGAATTTCAGAAGGATGGGGCGAAAAGCGCCATCGCCAAGCTGATGGCTCACAACGGGTGCATCCTTGCTGACAGCGTGGGCCTGGGCAAGACCTACACCGCCTTGGCAATTATCAAATATTTCGAACTGCATAACCAGCACGTCCTGGTGCTATGCCCCCGCAAGCTGTTTGAAAACTGGTCCCTCTATCCGTCCATCTACGGCCACCGACAAAATCCCTTTCGTGAGGACCGTTTCGGCTTCACTGTGCTGGCCCACACTGACCTGTCCCGAACCTCCGGATCGTCGGGTGGAGTGAACCTGGCGAACTTCCACTGGGAAAACTACGGCTTGGTGGTGATCGACGAATCGCACAACTTCCGAAACGACGGTGGGCAGCGCTACCAGCGACTGATGGACCAGGTAATCAAGGCCGGCGCCAATACCAAAGTGCTGATGCTGTCGGCGACGCCGGTGAACACCTCCCTGATCGACCTGCGGAACCAGGTTTATCTGATGACCGAGGGGCGCGAGGACGCCTTTCAGCAAAGCCTGGGCGTGGGGAACATCCGAACAATGATGGCGGCTGCGCAGCGCCAGTTCAAAGCGTGGGAGACCGATCAGGCTAAACGGAACCGCCGGGACAAGGCGCAACTGCTGGAAAACCTAGGAGCCGACTTCCTGCGGCTGCTGGGCGGGGTGTCCATTTCCCGCTCCCGTCGCCAGATCGAACGCTTCTACGCTGACGAGATGGAGCGCGTCGGCCAGTTTCCCAAACACGAAAAGCCCGAAAACAGCTACCCGCAGACGGACTTGAAGGACAAGCTTTCCTACAAGGACCTGGCCGAACGCATCGGCCAATTCACATTGTCGGTGTACCAGCCCAGCGAGTACGTCACCGACCCGGCGCGAAGGAAGGAACTGGAGGAAACCCGGCAGCGCCTGAACTTCAACCAGCAGGACAGTGAGCGGTTCCTGATTGGGATGATGCGCACCAACTTCCTGAAGCGGCTGGAGAGTTCCGCCCATTCCCTGACGCTCACCCTGGACCGCACAGTCGGCAAGATTGACGACCTGCTGGACAAGATTGAATGCTACCAGAGCAGCGTCCAGTCCAAGGCTGACCTGGAACACGCCGACGTTCTTCCAGATGACGACGACGAAGACGAAGAATTTTTCGTAGGCGGCAGCCGTCGTCCTTATCGCCTAGTGGAACTGGACCTGCCGCGCTGGCAGGCAGACTTGCAACGGGACAAAGCTACCTTGGAGGCGGTGCGCCGGCAGGTCGCCGCCATCACGCCTGAACGGGACGGCAAGCTGTGCGAAATCAAGCGAGCCATCCGCAATCGGGTGAAGAGCCCCACCGTCGACCGGGATGGCGAGCCGAACCGCAAGCTCTTGGTGTTCACCACGTTCAAGGACACGGCCCAATACCTTTACGATAACCTGACTAGCCTTGCCGCTGAACTCGGCCTCAATATGGCCATGGTGTCGGGCGACGAAACCCGCGCCTCCGTGGGCGCCAACGACTTCAACGCCATACTAACCAACTTCGCTCCCGTCGCTCGTAACCGTCGAGATAGTACCGGCGATGCCAACATTGACCTGCTGGTCGCCACCGACTGCATTTCCGAGGGCCAGAACCTCCAGGACTGCGACACCGTGCTCAACTACGACATCCACTGGAACCCGGTGCGGCTCATTCAACGGTTCGGACGCATTGACCGCATCGGCAGCCGCAGTCAGTCCGTTCGGATGCTCAATTACTGGCCCACATCAGACATGGATGTTTATCTGAAACTGGAGAGCCGGGTGCAGGCGCGGATGGCGCTGGCGGACATTGCTGCCAGTGGCGACGAAGACCCTTTCACCGAGGCCGACGCCCAATCGGAGTTGAACTTCCGCGACGAGCAATTACTGAAACTCCGGGACGAAGTGCTGACCATCGACGACCTGGACGACGGTCCGGTGATGAGCGACTTCACCTTAGATCACTTCTTGACTCAGCTGTTGCGCTACCTGGAAGCCAACAAAGATGCGTTGGAGAATATGCCCCATGGGGTGTACGCAGTCGCGTGTTCTGAACCCGACGCCCAACCCGGCGTGATTTTCTTCCTGCGCCAGCGCAACGCCTCCAGCGCCGGGCCGCGCCAACGTACCGCCAGCCCGGTGCATCCCTTTTATTTCTGCTACATTCAGAACACCAGCAATATCCGGTTCGGCTGTGGCAATGCCAAGCAGACTCTGGCCGTGTTTGAAGCCGCCGCAACCGGGATCACTGCGCCCATTACCGAACTGTGTGACCTCTTTGACCGGGAAACCCAACACGGCCGCGATATGTCGCTGTACGATAAGCTGCTCAACGACGTCATTGCCCACATTCGGCAGTCACACAACCGGGAACAAACGGCAGGCCTGGGACTGTCCGGTAATTCTGACTTCAAACTGCCGCGGGCGTCAGAATCCCCTCGCGGCGCCACCGACTTTGAGTTGCTAACTTGGCTCGTCATCAAGGAAACGCCATGACACAGCAGAACACCAACGGCACCATTCGATCTGCCCTACGCCAAATGGCCGCAGGGGACCTAACCGAGGCAGCGACCCGGTTGCTGGCTACCCTGGGCTACCGCAGCGACCGCCTGTTAGACGGACAGACCGGAAACGTCGGGCACTTCATTGCCGACTTCAAGGCGGAGAACACCGATACGCTTTCGGAGCAGGATTTCCGCGACAGTACCGAAGAAGTGCGCATATTGTTCCAGTTCACCGACACGGAAATCGCTGCAACGGGGCAGCGGATGATGTTTGATGCCGAGGGGTTCAGTGCCGGTAATTCTCGCAGCTTCCTCTTCGCTGCCGTGGAACTCAACGGCGATACTTACCCTCGCGGCCGGTACGTCTCGTTCACTCGCGAAATTAACAAGCGGTTCAACCGTATGCCCGCCGCCATTGTCTTCCGCACCGCTGATGGACGGGTTACTCTCGCCTTCGTCAACCGCCGGCCCAGCAAGATACGTGATGACCGCCAGGTGCTTGGCAGCGTCTCGCTCATCCGTGAGATAAACTCCGCCGACCCACACCGCGCCCATTTGGACATCCTGACCGAACTTTCATTGGACACCCGGCTGCGCTGGATGGACGACCATGGCAAGTCCCACAACTTCGACGGACTGCTGGAAGCGTGGCTGTATGCGCTGGACACCGAAGAGCTCAATACGCGGTTCTATCGCGAGCTTTATGGCTGGTTTGAACGCGCTCTCGCAACCGCACGTTTTCCCTCAAGTCAGGCTAGGATACTACCGAACGAAGAGCACGTAATCCGCCTCATCACCCGTCTGATGTTCGTGTGGTTCATCAAGGAGAAGGGGTTAGTCGACGGAGACCTGTTCATCGAGAACAAGGTCAGTCAACTGTTGAAAGACTATGACCGGGCAAGCGGCGATTCCTATTACCGTGCCGTGCTGCAAAACCTGTTCTTCGCCACATTGAACACCGAAATCGGCCAGCGCCGTTTCAGTGCCCGAAACCAGGACGACCACCGCAACCCTTCCCTATACCGCTACCGCGACGAAATCGCCGCCCCCGAGCGGCTGATGGAGTTACTCGCCAAGACACCATTCATCAACGGTGGCCTGTTTGACTGTCTGGATAGCTTTGACGCCACTGGCACCGGCGGCTACCGCATCGACTGCTTTTCCGACAACGCCGCGCACCGCCGACTGTTGAGCATTCCCAACCGTCTGTTCTTCAGCAACGCTCCCCAGGGCAATGAACCGGGCCTGATTGACCTGTTCAACCGCTACAAGTTCACCGTGGAGGAGAACACTCCAGCCGAGCGGGAAGTAGCCCTGGACCCTGAACTGTTGGGTAAGGTCTTTGAAAACTTGCTGGCCGCCGTCAACCCGGAAACGCAACAGACCGCTCGAAAGGAAACTGGCTCCTACTACACTCCCCGACCGGTAGTGGACTATATGGTGGACGAGGCCCTGGTTGCCACGCTGTCGCAGAAGGATGCATCTGCTGACTGCGACGCTGATTGCTGGGAGAAACGGGTCCGTTACCTACTTGACTACGATATAGCCGACGCCGACACGCTTTTCGAACCGGGGGAAAAGGCAGTAATCGTCCGAGCAATCGCCGAGACCAAGGTGTTGGACCCAGCGGTAGGCTCTGGTGCTTTCCCCATGGGCATCCTGCACAAGCTGACGCTGGCCCTGCGCCGTTTGGACCCGCACAACGAACTGTGGGAGGATTTGCAGAAGGGTCTGGCCGGACGGCGTGCCTCCGACGCTTTTAACACTGCCGACTCGAATGAACGGGAGAGCGAACTGGCTGAAATCAGCCGCACCTTCGACCAGTATCGAGATTCCGACTTCGGGCGCAAGCTGTACCTCATCCAGAACGGCATCTACGGCGTGGACATCCAGCCCATCGCCACCCAAATTGCCAAGCTACGCTTCTTCATCTCATTGGCCATCGAGCAACAGCCTACCGCCGGCGCTGACGAAAACTACGGCATTAAACCGCTGCCCAACTTGGAAACGCGCTTCGTGGCAGCAGATTCGTTGATGCCTCTATACGACCTGCAAGGAGCCTTGACCTCTGAACGGATCCGAGAATTGCAACGGGACTTGCAGGAAAACCGTGAGCGTCACTTCCACGCCAACACCCGACGCCTGAAAGATAAGCACCGTAGGTCAGACAAGAGCCTGAGAAAAGAACTCGCGGATGAACTACAGAAGCTCGGCTTAGGAGTTAGTGACGCCAACAAAGTTGCCTTGTGGGACCCCTACGATCAGAATGCGGATGCTGCCCAGTGGTTCGACGCCTCGTATATGTTCGGTGTCCATGAAGGATTCGACATCATCATTGGGAATCCTCCCTACAAGCAGGTCAGAAAGGGGACGTACCCGAAGGAGCGATTTCCATTCTCCGAAGGCCGCGACAAAGGCAAGCAGAATTTGTACAAGCTGTTCGTGGAACAGTCGTACAACCTCTGCAAAAACGGCGGCATAGCTACCTTGATAGTACAGAGTAGCCTGATGTGCGACTTTTCATCTGCCGCTACTCGGCAGTTGTTGCTTGAACGCACGCAATTGCGCCATGTCATCGAGTTCCCAAAAGCGGCATCCACCCGCGAAGCTCAGGTGTTTCAAAGCGTCACGCAAGGAACTTGCATCTACCAATTCATCAAGTCGCAGCGCAATAGCCAACCAATCATGATCTCAGTGGGCAACGACGCCCATTCCATTGCTGACTTACGCTTTGCTTCAATCACTAAAGGCGCGATTGAAAATCTGTACCCGTCTCTGCGCTGTCTCCCTCGCATCGGGGAAGGCAGCGTGGGGATTTTGGAGAAAATCGCCGGCGATGACACCATCAGGCCATTGCGAGATCATGCTGTCAGCATCACTCAGGGAGACCTGAATCTGACCACGCACTCCAAGCGTTTCTCCAGCAAGCCAACCAAAGTTCGTCTGCTTCGGGGACGCCACGTCGGCCGCTTCATGGTGAAGTACGATAGCTCGACCGAGTACTGCGACCAAAGTTTCATGCGTGAGCAGGTGAAGGATAATCGGGAAGGGGCTTTTCTCATTTCGCAGGAAGTCACTGGCACCAACGACATTCGCCGACTTCATTTCGGCTTGGCTGAAAAGCCGCCAACTGACTTCCTCTGTGGTCATTCCGTTAACAAAACACAACTGCGGAATCAATCCCACAGCAGGGCGTTCTTGGCGCTGCTCAACTCCAAATTTATGGATTGGTTCTTCCGGATTACTTCCACCAACAACCACGTGCAAGGCTACGAATTGGAGCAGTTGCCCATCCCGCCAATGACGGCCGACGACCGACGACGACTCAGCGGTCTAACAAGTCGAGTAATGAAAGCTAAAGCCTCCAACCCATCTGCCGACACCAGCGAGTTGGAGGAAGAAATCGACTGGCTGGTGTACGACCTATACGGGCTTACCAATGAGGAAACTGCGGTCATTGAGGACTTCTTCTGGGACGGACCCCTGACGGAAGAGGAAGAGGACCAAGGGCTGCTGCGGGCCATGGAAGAGGCCGACATCGACGATCCCGACAACTTTGTCAGCGAAGCGGAGGTAATGGCGACGCTGCGAGGTTTGCGGGACTCGCATGGAAATTAGGTATCACAACCAGTTCAACCGCGACTTGCGACGGCTGAGCAACCCTTCCCTGGCTGCCCGGGTAGAACAGGTCATTGAAGAGTTGAAAGCGGCATCCACCATCAGCGACGTGCGCGGCGTGAGAAGGATGACCAGCGCCGGGGAGCACTACCGGATACGCATCAGAGAATACCGCCTGGGCATAACGATGGACAGCGAGACCGTCATCCTGCGCCGGTTCCTGCCCCGGGGAGAAATCTACCGCTACTTTCCGTGAATGACCTGGGCAGTTTGGCGCGCTGACAGTCTGACGGTGTATGATGGGGTCTCCGGGTTGGTGAAAAATCGCCGAGGATGAGTGCGGAAAGTTGGCGGTTGACTCGCAGACAGTGGTATATCAGGTTCGTCAACCCTAACCCCCCACTATCTGCCAGAGGGCACTACAGTGCAAGTGCAGCAATACAAAAGGTTGCGACTCAGGATCCGGGAATGATAGACTCTGCGGATTTCGAATTTGCCTTGTCGCGATTTCTCGCAGGGTGGGCATCTTAACTACAAGATTACCAGAAAACGGAAGTCGCTTAACTTGACATAGGCTGGAATTTCGACTTTGTATACCATCCTTCACATTTCAGACCTCCACAGAATGGAGGGAACGTCGGTTTCCAACGAAGAGCTGTTGTCAAGCTTGATCGCTGATTTTCAACGCAGTGCACGAGAGGCCCCTGCATTGACACGCCCAGACGCAATTGTAGTAAGTGGTGACCTGGTCGAAGGCTTACTTCTTGGGTCAACGGAATATCCAGCGGCACTTAGAGAGCAGTATCAAATTGCGGAGAAATTGCTTATATCTTTGGTCGACGAATTCCTCCGGGGCGATCGTTCCCGGGTCGTCATAGTTCCTGGGAATCATGACGTAGACTGGAACGGGGTGAGGCAATCATTTCAAACAGAAGAATACGTGCCAGAGAATCTACGTGGGTTCGTTAGTGACCCGGAATCTAACTACCGGTGGTCCTGGGCCGACCAGCAAGTTCTTCGAATCAGTAACCCGGGACAATATGAGAGTCGCTTTGAATACTTTAATGAAATGTATAACCGCTTTTATCAGGATGTTCGACTGGCCCACCCAGTTGACCCCGGGAGACCGTGGAACCTCTTCAGTCTAGATTCCGGCAACATCATCGTGGCAGCTTTCAATTCATGTGTTGTTAATGATTGCTTCTCATACTTGGGACACATACGGTCCAGGGATATAGCAGATTGCCACTTGGCTATGAGACCTCTAGCGCGACCCGGGTGTCTCCCAGTAGCAGTGTGGCACCACGGCGTCGGGGGTCCGCCTTGGGCTTCAGACTACCTAGACCCAAGCACAGTAAAGCTGATGATAGATAAAGGGTTCAGATTGGCTTTGCACGGACATCGTCACGATTCGTCAGTTTCTCCTCTGGATCTGTTGGTATCAACAAAAGAAAGCCTTGCGGTGGTGGGGGCCGGTTCCCTGTGTGCAGGAGAAAAAGCCCTTCCTCATGGTGTTAACCACCGCTACAACGTCATCCAAATCGACCGTTCAAAAAATACAGGTTGGGTCCATGTCCGAGAGATGAACCAGCCTGGGATTTGGGGTCCTGGCCAGTTAGCGGAGACAGGAGGAAAGGCTTACGTCGACTTCACTTGGACCGCCAGTTCATTGGAGATGCCTGACCAAGGGAGGTCAGGAGGCTATAGCACTGCATTGGTTGATGAAGTAGAGGGGATGATAGCCTCCGGGCGTTCCGAAGAAGCTATCGACGTCCTTTTGTCAGACACTATCATCGCAGATGCCTACAAGAGACGGCTCTTGGGTAAGGCCCTGGAAATCTCCGAGAAATGGTCGGACCTGAAAAGCTTATTGTGCCCCCCGCAAAATGATGAAGAATTGGCGATGTTCTACATGGCGTCTGAAAGGAGTGGCGACATGGCTGGAGTCTTGGAGGTGCTAGAAAGTTCTGAGGCAAGCGGCGAGTTCAATGCACAACTAATGGCCGAGTTGAAACAGAGGTTCCGCGTTCGGAACCGCCTAGGAGGGTAAAGGTAGTGACAACTGCAATCCCATATCACGTCGAGATCAACAGAATCATTGAACTCTTGGCCGCCCAGATATATCAAAGCCCCTTGGCATTGCTGAGGGAGAATTGCCAGAACGCTTTCGATGCGGTCTTGGAGCGCATTTGGTGGGACCCAGACTTTGTGAGCCCAGAAATAAGGGTCGAGATTGCCCCCGGCCGCATTCAAGTTAGCGACAACGGCATTGGCATGAGCCCAGCGGACTTAGAGTCTCATTACTGGCGAGCAGGTTCCAGCGGGAAGAATAACCCGGAGTCCAGGGCAGCAGGAGTAGTGGGCACTTTCGGAATCGGTGCGATGGCAAATTTCGGGGTGGCGTCGGAGCTAATAATCACAACAGAGTCGTGGAAGACCGGTGAGCGTACGATAAGCCGAGTTGAGCGAGAAAGGCTATCGGCGTCTGAACCTTGCATTTCTATCCAAGAGTTACCTCCAGAGGGAAAACCTGGGACCAGCGTGGAGATCGTCATCGAGGAAGGTATCCAAATCAACCTGACTGAGGCTGCTGGATACATAAGTGAAGCCGTGAAGTACGTTCCAGTTCACGTGACAGTCAATGGGACCCCCGTAAGCAGGAACGATTTAGGGGAAGCTCTCCCTCGGCCAAGCAACGCTCGAACAGTAATTTATGAAAATGCTCAGATAACGGGTCAGATCGAAGCATCCGTTGAATTGGCGATAGGGTTTAACGGCGAACCATGGGTTCGTGTCACCAATCTACGTGATGGGTCGGACCCAATAAACGGAGATGTCATCCTAGCGCAAGATCGGCACCAGATCTATGCGTATCGGACCGGCTTCGCCTTAGCCGCATCTGCCGTACAATCTCACTTCGGACTTGGCGGCGTAGCGAATCTCTCCTCATTGACCCCGACAGCTGGCAGGGAAGCCCTTACAAGTCCAAGCGTCCAGTTCTTGCAAAATCTAGTGGCTGGATTGGAACGGTTGATAGCGGAATACATAGGAACCTTGGAAGTATCAGATAACAGTACCAGGTTCATGGAGTGGGCAAGGCAAAACAACCGATTCGACCTGTGCCACTATATTGGGGTGATGCTTGAACCAGAGGGAAGGTTCAAATCCCTGATTACACTCAATCGCTCAACGGATGCCCGAACCTGGAATATTTATGGTGGACGCGAGCAGACAATTATTGACAGCTTTGCCACCGACGAACAGCCTCTCGTCGTTTTATCCGCGACGCAACCAAGAAGAAGTTGCCAGGAAGGCTACTTGAAGAACTTTTCAAACGTTGCTTCAGTGCCTGACCGACCTACTGTCATCGAGACGAAACCCGAGTCAAAGTGGTCGCTAGGCGAATCCGCACTCGCATTCAGGTTGGGCGCGATCCTGGAATCCGACTACTTCGTGCCGTGTATAGTGCAGTATGCCCGAATCTCTCATGGGCTGCCGTTAATTGTTGAAACATCACAACAGCCAGTGTTGATAACGCTCGACAGCAACAGTTCCACGATTGGGCCAATGCTTCAACTGTACGAGACCGACTACGAGGCATTGACGGGTTTTGTCAAAGACTTCATAAGGAACGCGATTTTCCCTAAGGTATCAAACCTGGTGCCAAGCAGCACTCGCGACGGAGCAGCCGCGTTTCTGAAGTCCATACGGCGACCACCAGACCTGTTCGAATACGAGCACACCGACCTTGGCTCACTGAACGAGATCTGGCATGAGTACGCCTTGGGCAGCATTAGCATGGTGGAGGCAGCTCGGCGATCCGCGTCCATTGTGCGCTCGACAGTCCAGGTATTGGAACCCGCTAACGCATCGACAGTTGAAGATGTGCTGTCCGATGTGGTAGCAAACGACAAACTCTTGGCTAGCGTACAACTAGAGGACGAATTGACGGCCCTCCCTGCCATCACGCGGCCAGAGGTTGAATCCGATGCGAAGCTGTTGCTCGTCCCTGCGGAGGAAGAGCCGCTCAGAGGGTACCGTGGTTTCCTAGCATTGACCGACCGTGTGCGTCGGGAGCATACGGACTTCTTTTTGCAACCCCATAGAACCGAAATCGTATGGGGTGGTCAGAAGGCCATGTATATATTCCAGCACCATTCTGGGGAATTTAGCCTATATTACGATTTACAAGGCAATGAGCTATTGCCCGGTGGGCCAAGTGGCTGTCGAATTCCGACAGCTACCATCATCGTGAAGAATCAGGTTTATATTCCTATTCCAGATGTCATACTAGAGGGGTTCTGGATCGGACCCGGACAGCGAAAGAGCTTTGAAGTGCGAAGTGATCTGTTGTTCCCAGAAACTCCGTGAGGGCACCGGCGCGGAAAGTCTGATTCTTGGCACATTTTGTCCAGTGAAATGACCGAAGCGCCGCGAAGTGATTGCGATCCCGAGTTTTCCAGAATCCACCGGCGTGGTGTCTCTATATCTGCACCTCCCACCGAAAAGTTCGCAATACGGTACACTTAGGCCCACCAGACTTGACCGTAGACAGTACCGGGGAGTGCAAAGCCATCTCCTCGGTATCTTTTCCCCCTATGGGACTATCTTCAGGCATGGGGATTGTGTAGCGCACCAAGGCTCCGCCGGGCTGCACCACGATCTCCCTCACGAAGGACTCGATGAAGGCCCGCCGCTCGGTCAGTTCGCTCTCTCGCAGGTAGGTGTTCAAGTCCTGGGCATAGGCGGTGATGGTGTCCACGTCGTCCAGTACCACGCGCCGATGGGCCAGCATTACTCGGGCATCCGCCGCCGATTCTTCCAGCTTCTGCTGCCTTTCTCGGTGCTCCCTAATGCGAGGCATGAAGTCGTCGATGTCCAGGTCGGTGGTCTCGGCCAGGTTGTAGAGCCGGTCCAGCCGGCGCTTCACGTCGGCTAGTTCCGCCTCGGCGGTCTCCAACCGTTGCCTCTGTTCACTGGCGATGCCGTCCATCTCCTCGTCCACCAGCCGGACCAACTCGCGGATGTTGGACTCGGTGAGGATGTTGTCCCGGATGCGGTCCACCACCATCTCCTCGAAGCGGCGGGCGTTCAGCCGGGGACATTCGCAGGCGCCGCTGCCCCGCTTCATCAGGGACTGGCAGACGTAGTAAGCGAACTGCCCGCTCTTGGAGTCCTGGCCCGACATGGCCCGTGAGCAGGCACGGCACTTGACCAACCCGCTGAGCAGGTAGGAACTGGCCACCCGACGGGGATGCACCTTCCTGGGTGCGCGGGAGCGCAATTGCTTGTTCACCCTGCGGAACTGGGTCTTGGTGATGATGGCCGGAAAGGCTTTCTCCACCCGCACGGGCTCCCCCTTGTGCTTCGCGGACGTGCCCCACACCAGGGTTCCGGTGTAGGTCTCGTTGCGCAGGATGATGTGGACGCCGTTCTTGGACCAGGGCCTTCCGGTGGGGTTGGCGATGCCCTCGTCGTTGAGGGTACGGGTGATGTCCAGTATGCCGTGTCCGGCCTCGGCCAGGCTGAAAATGCGCTGGACTGTGGGAGCGGTGTCCGGGTCCGGTTCCAGGGTGGGGCGTTTCTTGGCGCCGTCCTGGACCATGAGCTTGCGGTAGCCGTAGGGGACCCTGCTGGCGACCCAGAAGCCCCGGGAGGCGGCTTCGCGCATCCCCCGGTAGACCTCTTCGGCAAGATTCTCCGAGTAGAACTCGTCCACGGACTCGATGATTGCCTCCATCAGCTTGCCGGTGGGGGAGTCGTCGGCGTGCTCGGTGATGGAGACGACGCGGATGCCCTTCCTGCGGAGCATGGACTTGAAGGCCACGGCGTGTTCCCGCTTCCTGGTGAATCTGCTAAATTTCCAGACCAAAATCTCGCTGAAAGGGGCCTCCGGCTTGCCGGCCTCATCCAGCATCCTGCGGAACTGGGGGCGGTCGGCGATCCGGCCGCTCTCGGCCTCGTCAACGTACTCCCGGGCTATGGAGTAGCCATTGCGCTCGGCGTAGTCGCGCAGGGCGCGTAGTTGGGCGGCCACGGATAGATCCACGTCCTGGCGGTCGCTGGAGACCCGGGCGTAGAGGGCCGCTGGTATCAGGTCGATTCCGTTACTCATCGATTTCACCTCGTTGGTTCTCATCGCGCCCAGCCTGTCTGGAGCGCAGCCGTTCCAGGCGCTGCTCACGGCGCAGTTGCCTATCTTCCATGTACAGGCGCAGGGCTTCGCGCACCAGTTCGCTCATGTCGCGTCCCTCTTCGTCTTTCACCCGCTGCACCTCTTCAAACATTTCCGGCGGGAGCGAGAATGTGATGGTCCTGGAAATACGGCGTGGTGGCATGATCTCTCGTCTTGATTGTCCGCATATGTGATTGTCTTACTATCCATCATCCCACGCCCGGCCTAGCCGGTCAAGGCGCGGCGGTCAGTTCACCTGCTACACAGCACGCGTATGACCCAGCAGGCTACGGGCGGGGCGAGAACCGCCAGAGCCATGGGGGCAAGAAATATCACCCACTCCAGGGTCGGAGGTGGCTGATATCCGCCTATGTAGACTACCCAGGAACCAAGAGAGACTAAGCCCATTGCAACGACTCCCGATGCGAGACCTACGAACGCACCAAGACTGGTGGACACTGTAGGAGTCATCCGGCCAGCGACGGCGCCAGTCGCCATCCCCAGAGCGGGCACGATGACGACATACAAAGAAGAGAACAAAACCGCCCAAACGAATTCACTAACGCCCATCTGTCTGCCTATCATGCCTGCTCAAAGCTGCTGGCATTCCCCTGCTCGCCCCGGCATTTGAGAAATTACGTTTACACATCGTCCACATCGGCACAGATAACCCGTGCGTTGTCGTCATCAAAGGGAACGGCTTGGAGCCGGAAGCCCAAGGCGCCCAACACGCTTAGGACAGTTCCAACTTCGGGCCGAGCCCCGGCCCTCATGGATTGGTATAGACTCTTTTCGCCCAGGCCTGTCTGCTGGGCTACTCTCATCATGCGGTGGGCGCGAACCACTTGCTCCAACAGACCCATCAATCGTTGATAGACTTTCTCGACGCTGGGTCAATGGATGCCAGGGCATGATTCTGGGCACCACAATTTCATCCTCGCTGAGTGGCTGTTTTTCCGGAACGGTCAAGGCTCCGACGGTATAGTTATCGTATTGTCCACGAATGCCCTTCCGTGCATATGGCATCGTTTTGGATACCCAGGGTGCAGGAGGCAACTTTGAAGCAGCGCGTCTCAGTCTGGTAAACCATGTTTCAAATGGGTGTGACAAAATGCTGGCCCTGATAGCCTTTCTCTATTTGGCTCTGCCCCTATTGTCCTCGGGAGCCACCGGCGCTATTTCCGGTTATCGCATGACGTATGTGGGCGCAGTTCGCGGCTCGTTGGTCGGGGTCGGCATTGGGCTGATCGCCATTGCGGCCAACTTCGGCTACGGGTTCCTATGGGATGCCTTCTACGAATATAGATGCCCTTCCGTGGTGCAGTTGTCGGAAACCCGTACGGTGTTCTACAACTGCGGATATATGCAGCAGGAACGGGAAATCACTTTCATGGTTGGCCCGGTGATCATCGCCGGTTTCTTCTCGACAGGTACGTGGCTGGCATGCCGCTGGTGGAACAAACGAAGATAGGTTCCTGCTGGGACTCGAGGTCTTGAATCTGGCGAAGACCAATTGCTTGGGATGACTCCGGCTGACGTAGAAGGCGAATTGGCCGCTAATTGCCTACCCCCTCAACTTCTACGGCGGCTTGGTACCGTGCCGAGTATTTCCCTTCGTTGATTGCGAACGCGGCAATGGAGGCGAGAACAAGCATCGAAGCACCGGCCATGAAGGACAAATAGTAAGAGCCGGTAAGTTCAATCGTCAGCCCGCCGATAACGGGGCCAACAACTTTGCCAACTGCATAGAACAGGAATGCGATGCCCCAAAGTGTGGCCAGCGCCCGCAGTCCGTAAATGTCGGCGATCAACAACAATGCAATGAGCATCCAGGCGGTCCCGGATGCGCCGGCCAGGACGGCAAACAGCCAGAGACCGGCCAAGTTTTGCACCGACACCAGCGCCAACAGAGCGATCGCCTGTGCAAGTAGGAGTGCCCCCAACACTTTCTTTCGGGCGAACCGGTCGGCTACCAACCCCAGCGCTACCGCACCAATCACCCCCAATGCTGCCATAACCGCAATAAAGATTCCGCCCATTTCATGAGTGACCCCCACCGATTCAACTGCGAACGAAAAGAAGAGTATGGAGACAGGGAAATCGGCGAATCCGGCTATGGAAAAAGCGGTCAAGAGGGACCAGAAGGGAGGAGAGCGAAAGGCCCGCCAGCCGCGTTCGACCTCGAACCGGCCCCGTTGGAGTACCGGGGCGCCTCCCCGCAGCCGCGCTTCCGACGGTGTTTCCGGGTCTCCATCCAGCTTCAGTCCCCTCTCTGAAGGCCAGTTGCGTACGAAAATCAGAGCCGCAGGAAGGGCTATGGAGAGTAAGGTGACGCCCAGTGCCATGATAGCTACTCTCCAGCCGTAAGTACCAATGATTATACCTGAAATCAGTGGCGCGAAGATGCTGCCCATGGCAGGGACAGCCAGCAATAGCGAAAGCACCAATGCCCTGCGCTTCAGGAACCAGCGCGCGGCCAATGGCCCCAACACGCCGAATGAGGTGCCGCCCAAGGCACTGGAAAACGCGATGCCGAACAGGAAGACAAGGTGCCAATAATGGGATGTCCAACTCAGGGCGACGGTGGCGAGGCCGGCCACCGCGATGCTGACCCAGATCACTCTTCGCGAATTGAACCGGTCGAACAGGTGGCCGAGAAAGGGTTGAGTGAGTCCATTCGTCAAGGCGCCAATCAAGAGTACGCCGCCAAATGCGGTCATGCTGAACCCAAATGTCGTCTGAATTGGCAGTCGGAAGGTCGATAAACTCTCGCTCGCGCCACCTACAGCAATCGAAATAATCATCGCGGCTGCAAGAAGGTACCAGCCATAGAAAATCCTGGAACGCCTTGGCGGAGGAGGTTGTGCGCTGGGTCTCCAGTAGCGCAATGTCCCATCGTCCTGCTGCAATTGTACCCTCCTGGTGCTCCCTGGCGCCCTCTCCAACTACGATGCGAGTGGAAAGTTCCGTAGTATTGGACTCGGGGCCTTGGGCCAAGCGGCCATCAATTACACCGCGGGGCCAGCCCTCAATCTCAATCCATCGGAGCGTCCGGGGACTCAACCAAAGTAGTTGAAGTTTCAATGGCAGTTGAAAGAGAAAATGCGTACGTCCCTGTCGAACGGCCTGACATTGGGCACGCCTTTCTTCGGCCAACCTCAAGGCGAGAGTTTACAGGGCGGGTGACTCGTGCTCAACTTTCAACGCCTATTTCCATTTGCCAGCAGCCCGCCTTGGGTAACGCCGACCTCCCGACCTGCGCCAAGCACACTCACCGGAATGGGCAACCTGGCTCCAGCACGTCGGGACTGCGCCAAGCCTTGCCCAGCGGCCCGGCACAGTTTCCAACAACCCCGTATGTGAAATCCACAGGGGCACGTCCACCCCGGCGCGTTGCATTTCCCTTCGGGCCACGCCGAGAAAGTTGCCCTCGGCGATGAAGTCGTCGAAGACCACCAATACCAGGAGCCGGTGCCCGTGGTCGTCCAGGGGTTGGTTGGAGGAAAAGTAGCGCAGGTAGGGAGCCAGGCGGCCGGCCATGGTGGATGGGTGGACGGCGCGGCGTTCCCACTCTAGGAAGAAAGGAAAGGTCTTGCCGCGAACCCGCACCACGCCGAAGGCGTCGGGATGGACGGAGCGGAGGTCGCCACGGTGCTGGAAGTAGCGGGTGGAGTGATGGGGCGGCGACACCTGGATTACCCGGCAGCCGGGGGCCTCACTGGCCTGCCTGAGCAGGGCGCCCAGGAACCGGTGCACGCCCTCGGTGTGCCCGATGGTGCGGGCCAGGGGACGGCTGCGAGCGCCGGGAACCTGCCGCCAGTGGGCGGCGGGTTGTCCTACCTCGTCCTGGACGCTCCAGCGGCGCAGGGCGGTGGCCTCAGCTTCCTCAAACAGGTCCTTCAGGTCTTCGTACAGCCGGCCATGGTTCTGCTTCACTGCCAGCACATAGTCGGCTCCCCGGTCCAGGATGCCCTGGCCAATATCCTTCTGGTACCCCGTAGCGTCATTGGTGACGATGCAGCCCTTCAGTTCCAACAGACCCAACAGTTCGGGAATGAATGATGTCCAGCAACGAGTGCCGCCTGCTGGGCTCAACCCTCGGGTCTTCCAAGTCCTCAAAATAGTTCATCACCCTTCTCCTCTGCACTCTTTACGCCACCCTTCACTACCCCTTTCTCCAGATGCCACTGTTCCACCAGGTTTACCATTGGGATGGGATTGCCCTGAACAATGGATTCGTTGGGCAACACCTCGCGCAGGCCTGATGGTAAACTGGGATGTGTGCATCCCCGCAACCAATAGGTTCACGGAAGTACTTTTCCAGGATTGAAGCGGAAGGGCGATGAAAATCCTCCAGGTAATTCACGGTTACCCGATGCGGTACAATGCCGGATCGGAGGTCTACACCCAGGGCCTGGCCCAGGCGCTGGCCGAACGCCACGAGGTCCACGTATTCGCCCGGCAGGAGAACGCCTTTCTTCCCGAATATGCCGCTCAACAGGAGAACGACCCATCCGACCCCCGGATCGCACTTCACCTGATAAACATGGCCCGCGCCCGGGACGGGTATCGTCACCCTCCGGTGGACGCAGCCTTCGCGGACCTGCTGGACCAGGTCCAGCCCGAGGTGGTGCACGTTGGTCACCTGAACCATCTTTCCACATCCCTGGTATTCGCGGCCCGGGACCGTGGCATTCCGGTGGTCTTCAACCTCCACGACTACTGGCTCATGTGTCCCCGGGGTCAGTTCATCCAGATGTACCCCAAGGACCCTTCGGATGCGTGGGGGGTGTGCGACGGGCAAGACGACCGGAAATGCGCAGAGCGTTGCTATTCCCGCTATTTCGGCGGAGACTCGGAGCAATACGAAACGGACGCCGCCTACTGGACCGGGTGGGTGGGGCGCCGCATGGCCCATGTACGGGAAGTTTGTGACGCGGTGGACGTATTCATCGCGCCGGCCGAGTACCTGTTGGGGCGTTTCCGGGACGAATTTGGAATTCCCGGGCAGAAGCTCGTCTATCTGGACTACGGGTTCCACCTGGACCGGCTGAGGGGCAGGAAGAGGGTCGTCGGAGAGCCCTTCACCTTCGGATACATCGGCACGCACATTCCCGCCAAGGGAGTGGACCAGCTCATCAGGGCCTTCGGGGAGGTTACCGGCGAACACCAACTGAGGATTTGGGGACGCGACCGGGGAGTGGAAACTGCCGGTCTGAAGGCGCTGGCCCGCGAGTTGCCGGGCAGGGGCGGGAGCCGGGTGCAATGGATGGGCGAATACCGCAATCCGGATATAGTCCCGGAGGTGTTCGACCGCTGCGACGCCATCGTGGTGCCCTCCATCTGGGCCGAGAATTCGCCGCTGGTGATTCATGAGGCGCTGCAGGCCGGCGTCCCCGTTATCACCGCCGACTACGGTGGCATGGCTGAATACGTCCGCCATGAGGAGAACGGGCTGCTTTTTGCCCACCGCGATACAGGGTCGCTGGCAAGACAGATGCAGCGATTGGCGGATGACCCCCGGCTGGCCGGGCGGTTGGGCGCCAGGGGCTACCTCCAGTCCCCGGACGGCAATGTCCCGGACATGAGGGAGCATTCGCTGGCGGTGGAGGCGATATACCAGGGACTGCTGCGCGGAGGCGAAAGGCAATGACCGGACCGAATGTCCAGCAGAGAGATTATCCGGATGCCGCCGGTCCCGGCCCAGCCAGACCGGGTCCCTGGCGCATTACCTTCGACACCAACCCGGACGACTGCAACCTGCACTGCATCATGTGCGAGGACCATTCGCCCTACAGCTCCACCCAGCCGGACCGGCTGAAGGCCGGCCTCGCCAAGCGACGCATGGACATCGGCCTGATACGCCGGGTTTTGGCCCAGTCCCGGGGCACTCCCCTGAGGGAAATCATTCCCTCGACCATGGGGGAGCCGCTGTTGTACCGCCACTTCGACGAAATACTGGACCTCTGCGCCGAGTACGGGGTCAAGCTCAATCTGACCACCAACGGAACTTTCCCCCGCAGAGGAGCCAGGGGCTGGGCGGAGCGGATCGTGCCGGTGGCCTCCGACGTCAAGGTGTCCTGGAACGGCGCTACCAGGAAGACCCAGGAGGCGGTGATGCTCAACTCCAACTGGGAAACCGTGTTGGAGAACGTGAGAACCTTCATCGCCGTGCGGGACGAATACGCCGGCAGGGGCGGCAACCGCTGCCGCGTGACCTTTCAATTGACCTTCATGGAAGTCAACTTCCGGGAACTTCCGGACATGGTGAAGCTGGCCGCCGAAGTCGGGGTGGACCGGGTGAAGGGCCACCACCTGTGGGTGAACTTTGCCCAGGTAGGCGGGCAATCCCTGCGCCGGGACTCCGAAGCCATTGCCAAGTGGAATGACACGGTGGATGAGGCCTGGGAAGCGGCGGAACGATACCGCCTGCCCCACGGCGGCAGGGTGCTGCTGGAGAATGTTTTCAAGCTCGATGAGGGCGACGAGGGAGACATTGCCGCCGGTGCGGAGTGCCCCTTCCTGGGCCAGGAGGCATGGGTGGCCGCCGATGGCCGGTTCAATCCCTGCTGTGCCCCGGATGTCCTCCGCCGCACACTGGGGGACTTCGGGAACGTGAACGAAGTAGGTTTGTATGACATCTGGGACAGCCCCGGATACCGGGACCTGCTTACCAACTACATGCAGAACGCCCTGTGCCGGGGTTGCAATATGCGCAGGCCGGAGGTGTCGTGAGCAGCCGGTGGCGCGAATACACCCTGTCCCAGGACGCGTCCCACCATGTCCACCAGGGGCGTCCGGCGTATGCTTCAAGATTCCTTGAAGTGCTCAAGTTTCACGCCCCGGGTCTGGCCCCGGCGCGAGACGGCTCGGGCGCCTACCACATCGGGCCCGAAGGTGAACCCGCCTACGAGGCCCGCTACCTGCGGACCTTCGGGTTCTACGAGGCCCGCGCCGCCGTCCATTCCCATCAGGGGTGGTTCCATGTGCTACCCGACGGCAGTCCCCTGTACCGGGAGCGGTACGCCTGGTGCGGCAACTTCCAGGAGGGACGCTGCCCGGTGCGCCTCCAGCACGGTGGCTACTGCCACGTCACGTATGAGGGCAGGCCTGCCTATGAGCAGCGTCATCGCTATGCCGGGGACTTCAGGGACGGCTTCGCCGTGGTGCAGCGCGACGACGGGAGGCACAGCCACATTGACGCCGCCGGCAACCCGCTGCACGGGAAGTGGTTCCTGGACCTGGACGTGTTCCACAAGAACCACGCCCGTGCCTGCGACGAACAGGGCTGGCATCACGTGGACCTGAGTGGCCTGCCCCTGTACGCGCGGCGGTTCAGGAACGTGGAACCCTTCTACAACGGGCAGGCCCGCGCGGAGGGATTCGATGGCTCCCTTTCGGTGATTGACGAGGCCGGGGAGACCCTGGTTGAGCTCAGGAAGCCACGGAGGTCGCCCTTGGAAGAACTCTCCACCGATATGGTCGGCCTGTGGAAGACCCAGACCATCAGGGCGGCAGTGGAGCTGGAGGTGTTTGATACGCTGCCGGCCTCCGCCGAAGAGGTCGAGAAGAGGCTGGGGCTGGCCAAATCTGTGGGGCCGAGACTGATGCGCGCCCTCACGGAGCTGGGGCTGACCCTCCAGGACGCAGACGGGCGCTATCGTCCCACCGGCAAGGGTGCCCTCCTGCAGCGGGCCAACCCGCTGTCCATGGCGGACGCCGCACTGCACTGGGGCCGGGAGTCCCATGCAGCCTGGTCGGAGGCTGGCAAATCCCTGCGCACCGGCGAGTCGGCTTTCCGGGAGTTGTACCGAAGGGACCTGTTCGATTGGCTGGGGGACAGGCCGGCGGACCTGAGGTCCTATCACCGGGCAATGGCGGCCTACGCCAGGCACGATTATCAGGCCCTGGCCGGCTCGGTTGACTTCGGAATCCACGACCACATTCTGGATGTGGGCGGGGGCGCCGGAGAGCTGGCCTTTTCGTTGCTCCGCGCCTACCCGGAGCTGACCGCGACGGTAATGGACCGGCCGGAGGTGATCAGTGAGGTGGCGGTGCCGGCGGATGTCGCAGGGCGTTGCAGCCTGGCCGGATGCGACTTCTTTGAGAAATGGCCGGTCAGATTGGACGCGGTGGTCCTGGCCCGGGTGCTCCATGACTGGCCGGACCACGGCGCCCTTCGCATCCTCCGGCGGGCTCGGGAGGCAATGTCAACGGGCGGAGCATTATACCTGGTGGAATTGACCCTCGACGACACATCCGGAGCCGGCGGCATGCTGGATCTGAACATGCTGGTGATGACCGGAGGCGCGGAACGCACCGTGGAGCAGTTCCGGACCCTGCTGGCCCAGTCCGGCTTTGAACTGGTGGATGTGGTGGAAACCGGATCCGTCAATTCGCTCCTCAGGGCCCGGGCGGTTTGAGCCTCTCTGATGGATGCGGCGCCTACCATCGCGGAACGACTGTCCCATATCCCAGGGCCGGCCCATGCCGCCCTGATCATCAGACACGCGGAGCGGGAGGGGATTCCAACCGGGGAGTTCGGTGTTGATATACCCCTGACCGCCAGGGGCGTGGCGGAGGCTGAGCGGCTGGGCGGGGCGCTCATATGCGCCGGGAAGGAGCTCACGGTGGTTTCAAGCCCAGTGCCACGCTGCGTCCAGACGGGAGAGGCGATCCTTCGCGGCGCCGATTGTCCCGGCGGGGTCGCCCTTGACCGCCGTCTTGGAGACCCTGGCCCTTTTGTGGTTGACACCGACGCTGGCGGGCCACTCTTCCTGGAACTCCCCGTACCCGAGATTGTGCGCCGCCAGCTCCAACAAGCGGAGCCCCTGCCGGGCATGCGGCCGACACCGGACGGGGTTGAGATACTCCTCTCCCTGACCGCCGAACAACTGGAAAATCACGGGCGACTGAGCGTGTACGTCACGCACGATGCTATTCTGGCGGTGCTGGTGGCCAGCCTGTTCCGGTTGCCATTAGAAGAGACCGGCTGGCCCGAATACCTGGAAGGGCTGCTGCTATGGCGATCTTCCGGAAGCCTACGTTTCTCTTGGCGGAGCCTCCAGCAGGCATCTCACTCAATCGGAAGTTAGTTCACTGGAATACAGGCCATTATCCTGTAACGCCTGACGCGCTTTTGCTCAGCAAGATATATCTGATAGAATGAACAAGTGACCCAACGCTGTTGCGGCAGTTTTTCTGACTGTCGCACGGTCGTCCCAACAGACTGGAAGCGTTAATTTCAAGGGTCGGGAGAATAACATTGGAGAATATCTATTGCACCATTTCGGCTGACGTTCCAACGGTCAACTACCACCTCTGGAAGCCGTGCAACATGCGGTGCGGTTTCTGCTTCGCAACCTTCCTCGACATCCCCTCGCATCCCTCCGGCCACGTGGACAAAGCGGGCGCCTTCCAATTGGTCAGCCTCATCTCCCAGGCCGGATTCCGCAAAATAAACTTCGCCGGCGGCGAACCTACCCTCTGCCCCTGGCTCATCGACCTGATCCGTCGCGCCAAGATCCTGGGCCTGACTACTTCTGTGGTCACCAACGGCTCCAGGGTCACGGATGCTTGGATTGAAAGCATCGCCGAATATCTTGACATTCTGGCCGTCAGCATTGACAGCATCGACCCCGGGACCCAGCAAGAGATTGGCCGCACCGTCAATGGAAAACCACCGATGGAAGCATCCGATTACCTGCGTATCGGGGAGAGCGTTAGGAAGCGGGGCATTCGCTTGAAGGTCAACACCGTAGTCAACCGTTATAACCTAGCCGAGGACTTCCGACCGTTCATCAAGGCCATGAATCCGGAGCGATGGAAGATTTTCCAGACGCTGCCGGTAGAAGGTCAGAACGACCGGCGAATCGGCGAGTGTGAATAACCAGGAACATTAGGACAGAAATCCCCGAAATAACCACAATCATTAGGACAGAAAACCAGGGTCATTAGGACACTCTGAGCGCCTGATGGGAGACCATTCCCGCACTTCAGTAAAGAGGAGAGCGGCGATGGCTTACAAGGAGGTATTCAGAGTGGAAATATCTGAAGTGATCCGGCGCTGGCAGGCTGGGGAGAGCCGGCGCCACATAGCTTCGGGCACGGGGCTGTCGAAAGATACGGTGGGGAGGTACATCTCGGCGGCCGAGGCGATGGGCATCGCCCGAGACGGCCCTGGGCCCAGTGAGGAGCAACTCAGCAGCCTGGCTGCCATCGGTCGCTCCGGTCCAAGGCAGGGGGAAGCGCCCACGGTGGAGAAGCTTACCCCATGGGCCGACCAGATCTACCAGTGGATCACCGTTGACCGGCTGCAACTGACCCGCATCCAGGAGTTGCTGGCGGAGCGGGATTGCCGGGTGCCGTATACCTCGCTGCATCGCTTTGTGGACCGCCGCCAGTGGCGGCGACGCCGAACCAACACGGTGCGCATGGGGGAGAGCGCCCCTGGGGAAGTGGCCGAGCTGGACTTCGGCCGCCTGGGCTTCATCCAGGACCAGGAATCTGGCAAAAGGCAGGCGGTATGGGCGTTGCTGGTGGTGCTGACCTACTCCCGGCACAGCTTCGTGTGGCCCGCCTACGGCCAGAAGCTGGAGGACGTGATCGCCGGCCTGGAGTCTGCCTGGTCCTTCTTCGGCGGCATTCCCAAGTACCTGGTCATCGACAACTTCCCCGCCGCGGTGGCGGGAGCCGACGCACTGCACCCACGGCTGACCCGGGGCTTCCTGGAATACTCCCAGCATAGGGGATTCATCACCGATCCGGCCCGGGTGCGCCACCCCAAGGACAAGCCCATGGTGGAGCGGGGCGTCCAGTACGCCCGGGAACGCTTCTTCAAGGGCGGCGAGTTCCGGGACCTGACCCACCTCCGTTCTGAAGCAGCCCGCTGGTGCCGCGACGTCGCCGGAATGCGTATCCACGGGACCACCCGCCGCCAACCCCTGCAGGTCTTCCTGGACGAGGAGCAGTCGGCCCTGGCTCCCTGGGACGGCGAGCCCTACGAAATCACCCACTGGCGCTCTGCTAAGGTCCACGCCGATCACCACGTGGCCTGCCAGTACGCCCTCTACTCGGTTCCGTCCACCCTGTGCCCGCCCGGGCAGCAGGTGGAAGTCGGCCTGGGCGTAAAGCTGGTGCGCATCTTTCACCGGGGCCAGCTGGTCAAGGTCCACCCCCGCCAGCCCAGGGGCGGCCGATCCACCGACACCGCCGATTATCCCGCCGAATTGAGTGCCTACACCCTGCGGGCGCCCGACGGCATCAAGCGCAGCGCCGCCGAGCAGGGCCCCGCGGTGGGCGAGTTCGCCGAGCGACTCTTTGACGGGCCCCTGCCGTGGTCCCGCATCCGGCAGGGCCACAAGCTCATCCGCCTGGGCCAGCGCTACACTCCCGAACGCCTGGATGCCGCCTGCCGCAGGGCCCTGGAGGTGGACCTCATCGACGTGAGCCGCGTGGAGCGCATCCTGCTCCAGGCCCTGGAACAGCAGGAGACTCCGGAACACCCGCCGTCTTTGCCAGCAGGCCGCTTCGCCCGCCCAGGCAGCGTCTTCGCCCATGCCAGTGGCCAGCGCCATCAGTCAACCCAATCCACCGAGTCAACTGAATTGAAATCAGGAGGTCAGTCATGACCCGTGTCACCGAACTCACCCCATTGCTCAAGCGGCTCCAGCTGGGGCCCATGGCCGCCACCCTGCCCGAACGCATCGCCCTGGCCCGCAGGGACCAGTTGGACTACGCCTCTTTCCTGGAGATCATCCTCTCCGACGAGGTCAACCGCCGCGCCGACCGCCGCCTGGAACTGCGGCTGCGCAACGCGGGCTTCGAGGAGACCTGCCGGTTGGAGGACTTCGACTGGTCCGCCGCGATCACATTGGACCGCCGGCTCCTGGACGCCGTATTCTCCCTGGAGTTCCTCTCCAGGCACGAACACGTCCTGCTGGTGGGCCCCGCCGGAGTGGGCAAGACCTTCCTGGCCCAGGCCCTGGGCTATGCCGCGGTCCGCTCCGGTCACACCGTGCGCCTCTGCCACGCCGACGACTTCTTCAGGGGAATGACCCAGGCCCGGGTCGACAACTCCGTCGACCGCACCTTCAGGTCCTTTCTCTCCCCGGACCTGCTCATCCTGGACGATCTGGGCCTACACCGGCTCACCGCCCAGCAGTCGGCCGACCTCTACGAGCTGATCATTGGCAGACATCGGGTATCCAGCTTCGTGATCACCAGCAACCCCAGCGTCGAGGAATGGCTCAGCCTCTTCGACGATCCCATACTGGGGAACAGCGCCCTGGACCGGCTGGCCAACGCCAGCTTCCAGATCGTCATCGAGGGGGCCAGCTACCGAGAGAAACTGTCGCCTCACCGGAAACTACTGGGCGACAAAGGAGGTGGTTGACCCAGCGCCCATAACCTGATAAAAGTCTAACTTACTCGCGCTCAGGGTGTCCTAATGATCGTGGATACCACTGTCCTAATGACCCTGGATAACGACAGCGAGTTTGTGGTTACTGAGGCCGAGTTCGCCCGGTATGTAGCCCGGAACCGTTCCGTAGAGCTGGATGGCATAAGGGTAGTGCCAGAAGGTAACGAATTGATGACGGGCAGTTATCTTATGATTGATCCGCTGGGTCGTTTCTTTGACGACACCAAGGGCGAACACACGTACAGCAGGCCTATCCTGGAAGTGGGCATCAAAGGGGCGTTGGAGGACATCGAAATCTACCCGGATCGATTTGCCGCGAGAGATGGGCTCTATGATTAATAGACTGAGTCCTGCCCAACCGCTGGACCTGGCTTAGCCGAATAGCGCCGTGTACTCTTCGTCCTGGCAGTCGCCCTTTTCCGGATGCCCCTGGAAGGAGCTTGCTAACACGGATTCCTGGATGCCCTGCTCCTGTGCTGTTCAGAGGAGCGGGGCTCCAATGTCTGGTGGGGGCGTCATCAGACCTCGCACCCAACCAGCCGTCAGCGAGATAGCCTCTGCCGGAGTGGTCCTGGGGCAGTAGCCCAGGACCCTCCGGGCCTTTTCGGTGCTGAACGCCTCCCGCTGGCCTTCCTCGCCCGGCCGGTATCCCACATACTCGATGGGCACGGCGGCGCCGGCGGCTTCTTGGCACAAAACCGCCAGGTCCTCAATGCTGCGTTCCTCCCCGCAACCGACATAGAACTTCTGTCCAACCACTTCCTCCGCCGGGGCATCAATCGCCAACGTCCACGCCTTCACCACATCATCAATATAGGTCAGGTCCCGGGTCTGCCGTCCACCCTCCACCACAATGGGCCTGCCGTGAAGGGCGTTCCACAACCACTTGAAAATGAATACCTCCCGGCGCATGTGCGGGCCAATTACCACGCCGGTGGCCATCACTATTGACGGCACACCGTAAGCCCGGTGCCAGGCCCACATGGCCAGCTCACCCGCCGCCTTGGAAAACCCATAGGGGTTGTGGGGGGTCAGCGGATGCTCTTCGTCCATGGGAAGATAGCTGGGTCTCCCCAACTCGTTGCCCGACCCGGCGAAGAGAAGCTTCGAAACGCAATCCGCATGCCGTACCGCCTCCAACAGTTCGACGGTGCCGGCGATGTTCTGCATCACCGTATAGCGGGGCGATTCGAAGGCCAGCGGGGTATCGGGTTGGGCCGCCAGATGGGCCACCACCGAATGGCCGGCCACATCCGAGGGCTGGATGTCCTGGATGCTCTTCCAGATGTAACGAAACTCGGGGTGGCGCATTTCCCGCGTCAGCAGCAAGGCGTTGTTGGGCGGTGTCACGTCCAGCCCCGTCACGCTGTACCCCAGGTCCAGCAGTGCTCCGGCCAACCGGGAGCCGCCAAATCCGGCAACCCCGGTGATCAGAACGCGCCTTTCAGGAATCATTCCGGCCTCCGGCGCTGTTGTCACTGCAACCAGCAAGCTCGGTGACTATGACGGATCTCTCTCTGCCGATGCCGTTTCTCCCTATACCCACGTACTCCACTCCCAACCGGCGCATCTCGTTCAGGTCCAGGGCATTCCTGCCGTCGAAAACCAACCGGGGCGGGGCCATGGAACGAGCCACGGCCGGCCAGTCGGCCCTCACGATTTCCTCCCACTCAGTCACCAGGCAAAGCGCCTGCGCTCCCTCGGCGGCTTCTTGCACGCTGTCCACCGGCCGCGCCGAGGGTGGCAGCCTTCCCTGGACAGTCCCGTCCGCGTGAGGGTCGAAGGACGCCACCAGGGCTCCCTCGGCGGCCAACTCCCGTATCAGGTCCAGTGCCGGAGCGTCCCGAACGTCGTCGGTGCCCGGCTTGAAGGCCAGGCCCAAGACTCCAATCTTCACGCCGCTGAGACTGCCGCTGAACCTCTCTTGGAGGACGCGCAGCGGCAGAAGCCTCTGCCGCCGGTTTACCTGCGCCACCGCCTGTAGCAATTCCGCTTTCATCCCTCCGTCGCGGGATAACATGTCCAGCGCCTCGACATCCTTGGACAGGCAGGAACCGCCGTATCCCATCCCGGCGTAAATTCTGACGCCGTTCCTGGAATCCAGCGCCAGGCCCTCGCTCACGGCGTCAATCGAGGCTCCCAGGGAGTCGCAGATGGCGGCAATCTCGTTGATGAAGGAAATCCGGGTGGCAAGGAAGGCATTGTTCGCGTATTTGATCATTTCAGCGCTGGTGACGTCGGCAACCAGAAGCTGCGCGTCTATGCCGGCGTGCATCCGCTTCACGGTTTCAACGGCCCGGACTTCATCCGGCGCCGCACCGATGACAATGCGGTCGGGACAGTCCCAGTCACGTATGGCCTGTCCCTCCCTGAGGAACTCGGGATTGGCGACGTAGCCGATGCCTGTTCCCAGCAGTTCGCTCCCCATCAGTTCCATGCCCGTGCCCGGAGGCACCGTGCTTTTCATGGCGATAACCAAGTCCCGAGGGTTTGTGTTCTTAATCCAGGACACGGCTTCTCGCACCTGCCGCAGGTCAACGCAGGTTCCCTGATCCGGGGGCGTGCCAACGGTAATGACGGCTACATCTCCTAAGTCCTCGTCCACTTGTTCCTGGCGCAGTATACGGACGGTACCTCGCTCCAATGCCAAGGCCATGCGCTCTGCGAGCCCCGGCTCGTAAAATGGGGGACAGGCCGTGTGCAGAGCGGCCACTCGCTCATGGTCGACGTCCACTCCCAGCACGTTGTGGCCCGACGACGCCAGACCTGCGGCGACCACCGTCCCAACGCAACCCAATCCAACTACCGTGATCTTCAGCGTTGCCTCCTTCCTTTTGGCACTCCGCCAGGATGTTGGGCCGGAGTAACCGTTTCGGAGTTCTATTGTTTGGGTTAGCCTGCTCTGAGTCAAGCTCCAGCTGCATGAACCCAGGACGATTGCGGTTTAGCTTTGAAGGACTTTCAGGAGGTAGTTCTCGTCCCAACCGGCCTGCGGGCGTTTGCCCTGGATACCTACTTTGAGAGTGGTTTCTCGTTTCAGCATATTGCGGGTGATGTTTCTCAGGGTGGCAAAGTTCTGGGGGCCGTGGTCCCGGCGCACTCGGCACTGGTCCTCTTGGAAGGTCACGTCCAGGCTCCAGTGCAGGGAATTCTCGATGCTCCAATGGGCCCGCACCGTGGCCAGCAGTTTCTCTGCCGACACATCCAGACTGCTGATGAAGTAGCGGGGTTGCACCGTTGTGCCCGTCTCCGCCTCCCGTAGCCCCACTACCTTGACCACCGACCTCAGCCCGGGCCACTCTTTTCCAGTGCTCAGATAGTCCAGGCAGTCCGGGTCGCTAATGGCCCAGATTTTCGCTATAAAACTCGTCCACGGACTCGATGATGGCCGCCATCAGCTTGCCGGTGGAGGAGTCGTCAGCGTGCTCGGTGATGGAGACGACGCGGATGCCCTTGCGCTTGAGCATGGACTTGAAGGCGACGGCATGCTCCCGCTTGCGGGTGAATCTGGAAAATTTCCAGACCAAAATCTCGTTAAAGGGCGATTCCGGCTTGGACGCCTCGCCCAGCATCCTGCGGAACTGGGGCCTATCGGCGATTCTGCCGCTCTCGGCCTCATCCACGTACTCGCGGGCGATGGAGTAGCCGTTCTTCTCGGCGTAGTCGCGCAGGGCCCGGAGTCGGGCGGCCACGGAGATGTCCACGTCCTGGCGTCGCTGGAAACCCGGGCGTAGCGCGCCGCCGGTAACAGGTCATCTCTGTTACTCATCGATTGCACCTCGTTGGTTCTCATCGCGCCCAGCCTGTTGGGAGCGCAGTCGGTGCAGGCGTTGCTCACGGCGCAGTTCCCGGTCTTCCATGTACAAGCGCAGGGCCTCGCGCACGAGTTCCCTCATGTCCTGACCCTCTTCGTCTTTCACCCGCTGTACCTCTTCCAAAATTTCCGGCGGGAGCGAGAACGTGATGGTCCTGGAAATGCGGCGTGGGGGCATGGTCTCTCTTTGTGCCTACCTTTGTACGGTATTGTCTTATTACTATTATCTTCCATGCCCGCCCCGCCGTCAACGAAGGCAGGCCCGTCGGGGCAGCATTCCAGCCCCACCTGGACCCACGCCGCTACGCGATCAGCCACCAGGCCAGCAGGATGACGATGGCCAGGAGCGCCAGCAAGCCCAGGGCGGTCAGGCCGAACATCCTGGCCCAGCGCCCGGTCCGTTGATGGGCATTCTGTTCCTCAATCAGCACTTCTTCCAGCCTGCGGTACTCCTCCAAGGCGGTCTCCGTCTCCGTCCGGGCCCGGTCCCTCTCCTGCTCCAACTGGTCGGCCTCATCGGACAGTTCCCCCACCGTGCGCTCCAGTCGTTCCACCCTGGCCCTGCATTGGCGCAGCAGTTCCCGGTCACTGGGGTATCGCGGCCCCGGCAACTTCACGAACACCCGCCGGCCCTCCTTCGCCACCTCCACCTCTCCCCGGCGGATCATCCGGTCCAGCGTGGACAACGACACCTCCAGCTCCCGCGCCGCCTCACCCTTGTCCACCCAGTGGACGTCGTCTGACACATGGTTTGACATATCGATCACCTCGTCAACGGTGATGCATCAGGCGATTGCACCTTCGCCAAAATTAGCGTCTGTATTTTAGCGTGGATTCTCAGAGTTCCCAAAATGCAATTCTTGATTGGTCAATGGGAATTACAGCCCGTTTCCTATTGGAAACCGGCGAAAATGACGCATCGCGGCGTCCCGGCCAACTCCCGAAATCGCCCTGGAAATGACAGTTGGCACCCCCGGAGAACGGAGCGGGCAGATGAAGCCGTATCAGCATGACTAACGTGTCTCCTGCCGACGCATCCGTCGGCGCAGGCTATCCCACCCGTAATCACCCAGTTCCCGCAGCGCCAGGGGCGAACTCTCGCCATCCCACAGGGGACGCCAGGACTTGCCCAGTAGCCCCCTATCGGACAGCGCCTCCCTACTGGACACCAGGATGGGCAGCGACATGGCGGTCATCCGGGACGCGGTGCTGGCGTAGGTCTCGGCCACCTCCTCCGTGTCCACCAGGAACAGCGTGGTGGGGAAGGGCGGCTGGTCATTGGCGGGGGCGTCGGAACGGTAGTAGCGGGAGTAGGGGCGCAGGCGGGCGGCCACTCCCCTGGGGTGCCGGGCGCGCAGTTCGTGCTCGAAGTAGAAGGGCACGTGCAGGCCGCCGGTCAGCAGGTGCCCCACGGCGTCAGGCGCGATGGCGTCCTCGCCCCGGTTGAAGGCCCGGTCGGACCGGGCGGTGGGTACCGACCATTGCAGGTCGCTGCCAGCGTCGGCCGTGGCCTCGGCGGCCAACTCCGAAAAGAACCAGGTGATGCCGTCGGCGTGGCTAGTCTGGCGCCGCCAAGTGAGGATGCGGTGTCCCAGGGGCCGGGGCCGTCCGTGATTGTCGGTGGCGGGCTCGGTGCTCCATGCGGCCATGGTGGTGGACAGTTGCGCCCGGTCCCGGCGGGTGATGTACCTGATGCCCTGCTCGGACAGGGTGTAGCGCACGTCGCTCCGTTTGCCGTGCTGCTCGATCATTTCCCAGGTGTCCTGCAGGCTGCGGGTCATCTGGCTGACCCGGCCGTCGGAGACGCCCAGCCAGCGGGCCAGGTGTTCCCGGGGGATCATGGGATGGTCGGTGATCAGGTCCAGGGCGCGCTTTTCCGACGGGCTGATGCCGAAGGCCGGGGCAGCTTGTACCATTCGCTCCGGGTCGGGCAGGGTAGCCCGCTTGCGCTCCGGCGCCTCTGGCTGGAACCGGTTCATCGGGTCGGCCTTCGAGACCGCCTGCTCCAGGGTGTAGTGGTAACTGCCGAAGGTCCAGCCGGTCGAGAGCCAGACCGGACGGTCCCACCCTTCCAGCGTTTCCCTGGACTCCACGCCGACGTAATAGTCTCTGAGGTCCACGTTGCGGCAGAACTCCTCGGTGAGCCGCTGTTCCCAAGGGCTGGTGTCGTTATTCAGGGTCATTAGGACAGGGTTGTGTTGTTGTCCAGCGATTCCGTCCCCAGTTTTGAAAAGCGAATATGTCACCAGGTTAGTCTGCGGCCATCTGTATTTGGGCCAGGGCCTCAGCCTTGGCCCGTTCCTTGGCGCTGAGAAGTTTGGTGGGCGGACTTTCGGCCTTGAGGTATTTGCCGACGGTGTTCTTGGCCATGCCCAGTTCCCTGGCGATGGCCCGCAGGGACAGTCCTCGGCTCTTGGCCTGCTGCACCGCCTCCCACCGGGCCTGCTGGGTGGGGGTAGGCTTGCGGTGCAACTGGTGGCGCACCGGTTTTTCTTTTCCGGCCCGACCCTTGCCGGTGGCCTTCCTGGACTTGGCCCGCTTCTCCACCGAGGAGTCCAGGGCGACCAGGAGCTTCCGCTGCTCATCATCCAAATGGCTGCTGGCCAGGCCCCTGGCCGTCTCCGGTTGGTCTGCGCTGGGCAAGCGGCCGGTGCCTTCTCCCCACAGAGACGCGGCGGGCGGTTCCCCTTCCTGGAAATCGACGGTTTCTCCCTGATAGCGGATCAGCAGCTCCCCGTCGGCCCGTTCCAACACCTCCACCTGGAGACCGGCATAGGAGGGCCGCTCTGCCCCAGGCAGCAACTGGAGGACTCGCCACTGGTACTTCACCGTGTTGTCCCGGGCTACTTTACGGGTGTGATGAATGCTGACTGTTTCGGTGAGAGACAGGTCCTCCGGCACCGGCCGGTAGGCCGTCTCCGGCTGCTCCGCCGCCACGGCGAACCGAGCGTTGAACCGGGGCAGGAATTCCTGCAGGAATTCGTTGGCCTCTTCCATGGTGGTAGCGCTAGCCAGGCGCAGCTCGGTGACCAGCCGGTCCTGGAAGGTGCTGACCATCCGCTCGACCCGTCCCTTGGCCTGTGGCGACATGGCGAAGATCTGCTGAATGCCCAACTCCCGCATCACCCGGGCGAATTGGGTGGACTCGTATTGGGCCGGCCCCTGGCGGGCGTTGTACTTGAAGGCCGCGTGGCGGTCACTGTACAGGGCCAGGGGGATTCCCCACTGCCGGACCAGTCCCTCCAGCAACACCAGGTAGCCCCGGGTGTCCTCGGTAGGGTGGAAGACGGCCTGGGCCACCACCCCGGTGGCGTCATCCACCGCCAGCAGCAGGTTGAACTTGTCGGCCCGCTCCCCCAGCCAGGCATGGGGGCTGCCGTCCACCTGGATCAGCATCCCCTCCTGGGGCATGCGCTTCCTTCGGAACCGGTGCTGCTGAGACCGCCGGCTGCGGGGACTCCCGATACCGGCCTTCACCAATATGCGGCGCACCGTCGGACGGCTCAGGTCGATCCCCTCCCGCTCCCGCAGCAACTCGGTGAAGTGGCTGTGGTTGGCGCCTGAATAATGATTGCTGGCCAGCTTCACCACGGCCGCCGCTGCTTGTTCTGGCACGGCGTTGTGGGGCCTCCGTCCCCGGTTGCCGTGGGCCAGAGCCGCGGGACCGTCGTTGCGGTAGGCTGCCAGCAGCCGTTTGGTGTGGCGTTCACTGACTCCCATCATCTCCGCTGCCTGCCTGATCGAAAGGTGCTGTTCCAGCACGGTGTTGAGTACCTGGATTTTTGCCTGTTCTCGCTGTTTCAATGTCACTTCCCTCATGGGTGACATTTTCGCTGAACAGTTGGCTGGTGACCTAATCGTAGAACATCAACAGGTTATTCACGAACATTAGGACACCCTGGACGCCGTTGACTGAATTATTGTCAAGTTGGGACTGGCGGGTCAATCACCTCCTTTGCCCAGGACCTTTGCCACCTTGCCCAGCAGGGCGCGGTGTGGGGAGAGCCGCTCCCGGTAGCTCTGCCCCTCGATGACGATCTGGTAGCTGGTGTTGGCCAGGCGGTCCAGGGCACTGTTTCCCAGGATGGGGTCGTCGAAGAGGTTGAGCCACTCCTCCACCGCCCGGTTGCTGGTCACGATGAAGCTGGAGGCCCGGTGCTTGCCGATGATCAGATGGTAGAGGTCCTCGGACTGAGGGCCGGTAAGGCGGTGCAGGCCCAGGTCGTCGAGGATGAGAAGGTCGGGAGCCAGGAAGGACCTGAAGGTCTTGTCCGTGGAGTGGTCGGCCCGGGCCTGGTTCATGGCCTTGAAGAAGCCGTCGGCGTGGATGAAGCGCACGGAGTATCCGGCGCGGACGGCGGCCTGGCCCAGGGCCTGGGCCAGGAAGCTCTTGCCCACGCCGGCGGGTCCGGCCAGGATGACGTGTTCGTGCTTGGCGATGAATTCCAGGGAGACGGCGGCGTCCAGAATGCGGCGGTCCAGGGAGATGGATGCCGTCCAGTCGAAGTCCTCCAGGCGGCAGGTCTCCTCGAAACCGGCCCGGTGCAGCCGGGTTTCCAGGCGCCGGTTCTCCCGGCGGTTCACCTCGTCAGAGAGGATGATTTCCAGGAAGGCGGCGTAGTCCAGCTGTTCCCGGCGGGCCAGGGCGATGCGCTCGGGCAGGGTATCCAGCAGGGCGCTGAGCTTGAGGGTCTTGAGTAGCGGGGCCAGGTTGGCGTTGCCGGTCATGGCTGACCTCCTTGAGTCGGGTTGGGGGTGTGGCCGTTGGCCAGGGCGAAGACGGAGCCGGGCCTGGCGAAGCGGCCTGGGGGCAATGGTTGGGGATGAGGCGGCGCATTCTCCCGTTCCAGGGCTTCGGTCAGGATGCGCTCCACCCGGCGCACGTCGATGAGGTCCACCTCCAGAGCCTTGCGGCAAGCGGCGTCTAGGAGGTCCGGGGTGTAGCGCTGGCCCAGGCGGAGCAGCTTCTGCCCCTGCCTTACCTTGGCCCAGGGCAGCGGACCCTGGAAGAGCCGGTCGGCAAATTCAGCCACCGAGGGCCCCAGCTCCGCCGCGCCGGCCTTGATCCGGTCCGGCGCTTTCAGGGTGTAGACAGTCAGCTCCTGCGGGTAGTCGTCTGGATCGGTGGAGCGGCCCCCGCGAGGCTGGCGGGGGTGGAGCTTGATCAGCTTCCCCCGGTGGTAGATGCGCACCAGCTTGCTGTCCAGCCCGATCTCCACCTGTTGTCCAGGAGGGCACAGGGCCGAGGGCACCGAGTAGAGGGCGTACTGGCAGGAGACGTGGTGATCGGGATGCACCTTGGCGCTGCGCCAGTGAGTGATCTCGTAGGGCTCGCCGTCCCAGGGCAGCAACGCCTGGCGCTCCTCATCCTGGAAGACCTCCAGGGGCTTGCGCCGGGTGGTGCCGTGGATTCTCTGTCCGGCCACGTCCCGGCACCAGCGGGGCGCCTCCTCTCTCAGGTGGGGCAGGTCCCGGAAGTCGCCGCCTTTGAAGAAGCGCTCCCTCACGTACTGGACGCCCCGCTCCACCTTGGGCTTGTCCTTGGGGTGGCGCACCCGGGCCGGATCGGCGATGAAGCCCCGGCGCTGGGAGTATTCCAGGAAGCCCCGGGTCAGCCTGGGATGCAGGGCGTCGGCTCCGGCCACGGCCGCCGGGAAATTGTCGATGACCAGGTACTTGGGCACGCCGCCGAAGAAGGCCCAGGCCGCCTCCAATCCGGCGATGACGTCCTCCATCTTCTGGCCGAAGGTGGGCCAGACGAAGCTGTGGCGCGAATAGGCCAACACCACCAGGAGCGCCCACACCGTGCGTCGGCGGCCCGTGTCAGGGTCGTGGACCAGCCCCAGCCGGCCAAAGTCCAACTCCGCGACCTCGCCCGGGGCGCTCTCCTCCATCCGTACCGTCCTGGAACTGCGGCCCCGCCACTGGAGGCGGGCCACGAACCGCTGCAGGGACGGATACGATACCCGGCAGCCCCGCTCCAGCAGCAACTCCCGGATGCGGGTCAGTTGCAGCCGGTCCCCGGTGAGCCACCGGTGGATCTGGTCGGCCCAAGGTCCCAACAACTCCTCGGTGGGCGTCCCAAGCTGGCGCGGCCCCGTACGGCTGATGGCCGCCAACTGGCTGAGCTGCTCCTCGTCAGGGGACGGCCCGTCTCGGGCCACACCCAACGCCGCCGCCGCCGAGATGTACTTGGCCACGGTGTCTTTCGACAACCCGGTGCCAGCGGCCGCGTGGCGTAGGCTCTCACCCGACTGCCAGCGGCGTATCACTTCTGCTATTTCCACTCTGAACACCTCCTTGTAGGCCATCGCTGCACCTCCGGTGAAGTGCACCAATGGTCTGCGACCGGGCGCTCAGAGTGTCCTAATGACTCTGATTATCTGTCCTAAAGACCCTGATTTTTTCTGTTGCTGTTCTACGATTAGGTCACCAGCCAACTGTTCAGCGAAAATGTCACCCATGAGGGAAGTGACATTGAAACAGCGAGAACAGGCAAGGATCCAGGTACTGAACACCGTGCTGGAACAGCACCTTTCGATCAGGCAGGCAGCGGAGATCATGGGAGTCAGTGAACGCCACACCAAACGGCTGCTGGCAGCCTACCGCAACGACGGTCCCGCGGCGCTGGCCCACGGCAACCGGGGACGGAGGCCCCACAACGCCGTGCCAGAAGAGGCAGCGGCCGCCGTGGTGAAACTGGCCAGCGACGGATACGCGGGCGCCAACCACAGCCACTTCACCGAGTTGCTGCGGGAGCGGGAGGGGATCGACCTGAGCCGTCCGACGGTGCGCCGCATATTGGTGAAGGCCGGTATCGGGAGTCCCCGCAGCCGGCGGTCTCAGCAGCACCGGTTCCGAAGGAAGCGCATGCCCCAGGAGGGGATGCTGATCCAGGTGGACGGCAGCCCCCATGCCTGGCTGGGGGAGCGGGCCGACAAGTTCAACCTGCTGCTGGCGGTGGATGACGCCACCGGGGTGGTGGCCCAGGCCGTCTTCCACCCCACCGAGGACACCCGGGGCTACCTGGTGTTGCTGGAGGGACTGGTCCGGCAGTGGGGAATCCCCCTGGCTCTCTACAGTGACCGCCACGCGGCCTTCAAGTACAACGCCCGCCAGGGGCCGGTCCTGTACGAGTCCACCCAGTTCGCCCGGGTGATGCGGGAGTTGGGCATCCAGCAGATCTTCGCCATGTCGCCACAGGCCAAGGGACGGGTCGAGCGGATGGTCAGCACCTTCCAGGACCGGCTGGTCACCGAGCTGAGGCTGGCTGGCACTACTAATATGGAAGATGCCAACGAATTCCTGCAGGAGTTCCTGCCCCGGTTCAACGCTCGGTTCGCCGTGGCGGCGGAGCAGGCCGAGACGGCCTACCGGCCGGTAACGGAGGACCTGTCCCTCACCGAGACGGTCAGCATCCGGCACACCCGTAAAGTGGCCCGGGACAACACGGTGAAGTACCAGTGGCGGGTGCTCCAGTTGCTGCCCGGGGCGGAGCGGCCTTCCTATGCCGGGCTGCAGGTGGAGGTGCTGGAACGGGCCGATGGGGAGCTGCTGATCCGCTATCAGGGAGAAACCGTCGATTTCCAGGAAGGGGAACCGCCCGCCGCGTCTCTGTGGGGAGAAGGCACCGGCCGCTTGCCCAGCGCAGACCAACCGGAGACGGCCAGTGGCCTGGCCAGCAGCCATCTGGATGATGAGCAGCGGAAGCTCCTGGTCGCCCTGGACTCCTCGGTGGAGAAGCGGGCCAAGTCCAGGAAGGCCACCGGCAAGGGTCGGGCCGGAAAAGAAAAACCGGTGCGCCACCAGTTGCACCGCAAGCCTACCCCCACCCAGCAGGCCCGGTGGGAGGCGGTGCAGCAGGCCAAGAGCCGAGGACTGTCCCTGCGGGCCATCGCCAGGGAACTGGGCATGGCCAAGAACACCGTCGGCAAATACCTCAAGGCCGAAAGTCCGCCCACCAAACTTCTCAGCGCCAAGGAACGGGCCAAGGCTGAGGCCCTGGCCCAAATACAGATGGCCGCAGACTAACCTGGTGACATATTCGCTTTTCAAAACTGGGGACGGAATCGCTGGACAACAACATTTTTCGGCCTTTTTTGTCCTAAAGATCCTGATTATCGACACTGGGGACCATCACCAGCACCACGGAGGGACGGCGGGAGTGGTGGTACTCGGCGATGGCTCGCAGACGGTCGTAGAGGGAACGGCGCCGCAGCGCCAATCCCTGGCGCACCACGCCGAAGCTCCGGCCATTGCGGATGGTGATCACCGCGTCGAACCTGCCCCGGCGGTGAAAATCCACCTGGGTCTTCAACCCGTCGGCGCCGGGGGACAGGGTGGCCGCCAGGCGGTACACCGAGGCCACGGCGTCCATGCGGCGCAGCAGCAAAGTCAGCCACTGGCGGGACGCGGGATAGGCCCGCACGAACTCCGACGGCGCGTTGTAGCCCAGGGCGTCGGCGGCTTCGGCGATGCCCCTCCTCGTGAGGTAGTAGCGGTGGCTGGAGGGCAGATGGGCGGTGCCGTGGCTCACCCGCTGGGCCAGGCCGTCATTCAGTAGTGCGTTCAGGGCGCGGTGCACTGTCGCCAGCGGCTCGCCCAGGATCATGGAGAGTTCGCCCGCGTCGATGAAGGGCAGCCGGGCCAGGGCCTCCAGGATGCGTTCTTGTGAGAATGCCATGATTTCAGCGTATCAGCCGGGGGCCGCCGTCGTCATGGGGCAAGTGTCAGTGATTGGGACGGACTGCTACAGCGCCGGTGTTTTCGACGATATTCTTGACTGGACTTTGTACAAAGGTTGGGTTTGTGGCCGAACTCGCGCGTTGTATGAGGTAGCTGGGATCCAAGGCTTTTGCAATGTCGAGGCAGGGACCCGACATTGATAAAATTGCTGCCTAGTTTCGCGCTCAACTCAGCTACGTCCTCACGTGCATCAACAAAATGTACAAAGTCGAGCTTGAAGGGCGAGTCAATTGCCCGAACCGTGGCAAATCAGCGCCTTCAGCCCGGAGCGGGCGAACACTTCCTTTCAGGGGCCGGCTGCGGGAAAACGCAAGTTGCGTGAGGAGCGTTGGCGCGGTGCAACCCGGAAGGTATGATACAGTGCATGGCCTTGAGGCCGGGGAGGCTCTCGGGCGTTGGGCCCATTCAGTCTGACAGGTTGGCTGCGCAGCGGGAAGCGTACTCCGATTGCCCAGGATAGCCTTGGCCCGTGCCCCTCGATGGCGACAATGGAGGTGAGACCCGTGGTGTTCGTTCTGGGCCTGGCCGTCCTGGTTGCCATCGCGGGGGCGTTTTGGTTCCTGTTTGGACCGGGAAAGTCAAAGCCAAGGGCAACCGGCACTGACCTGATGGATTTGCGCCGGGCCGAGACCAAGGTCAAGCTGTCCGACCCGATTACACGGTTGGACATCGACATCCTGGAGCGCTACGGCTCCGACCTTTTGGATGACGCCATCGCCTTGCGACGGGCGCAACTGCTGCGGGGAGACCACCCGGACAGCTAGCGGGCGAGGCGGCGCCGGGTACCCCATCACGCGTTCCGTTGGATTGGATCATGGCTACGCCCAGGGGAGCATTCCCGTGGACGCTCTGGCAGGTTCCGGCACTTACTGGACGTAAGAGGTGAAGGGGTTGCGAGCTAGGACTATATTCAAGCAAAAGATTGCAACACGCACTTCCGTGGCGGTGGGCCTGCTCGTGGTCGCTGCCCTCATCATCGGGGGCGTGGCCGTTGGCGCCGGCATGTTCTGGTCAGACGATTGCCGGAATGGGCAGACAACGACATCCGACTCCGGCAAGGACGACACGGTGGTTGCCACCGCCGGAGACGAGTGCATCACCTTGCGGGAATTACAGGAATCAGTGCTGCATCTTCAACACTCAAAGGAATTGGCAGAAAGAGAGTTGCAGGGACTGGGCGTGTATTGGGGTCAGGACCTCGCCTTCTTTGTGGCGCGGCACAACCTGGTCCTCAAGTGGGGTGATGACAACGTCGCCTTGTCAGGCCTGATACATGAACGCATCATTTATCAGAAAGCCACGGAACTCGACTACCAAGTGACCGACCAGGAACTGGAGGAGAACATAGAGTGGGCACGCGACGCCTACGAACGCGGCGAGTACGACGCGTACAACCAGGAATGGATTGATTCGTTAGGGGCAGACCACTACTGGGACAACATATACCCCGAATTGGCGGTCCGCTCGTTGGCGATCGATAAGCTCCGAAAAGGCGTGGAGGAAGAGGTAGAGATTGTGGACTATGTGGCGGTGCGGCCCAGTTGGCGAGACTTCCAGGAAGAGGTGATCGCCGCCGCCGAATTTACCGTGCCGGCCAGTGATGACCATTCGGCAACGCGGGACGGGGTCTTGGGGCTTCGGGATGAAGCAAGAGAGATCGACAGGGCCCACCTGCGAAAGGACAATGACCCGCCCGCCGCCGTCGAAGACACCTGGGTAATCCACATCAAGAGGGCGGACAGTGGGATGTGGGAAATCATACACCACAATGTCGAACCGGAAGCGTGCATTAGGCAGGACGAGAGCGGGAATGAGACGCATCGAATCTGCGATTTTGACGGGGAGACATTGGCCGAGTTAGCCCAGGGCGACGCCGCCTTTGTCTTCACTCCTGATTCCTATTTTCTCCGAGGACAGGCTGAAGTAACTGAAATAATGCCAAGGTGAGATGTGCATTTTGGGAGCCCCGGAAATCGGGTTGGCAGTCTGGTGGCTGCGCCTTGGCCCTGGATTAGAGCACGGTCCGCTCCGATGGACAGGGAAATTGCGGCGGCGGTCGCCATGTCCGGCAGGTCGAAGGTCAGGTACGGGTCCGCTCCGGAGAATGCGCGGTAGAAGGACCCCAGGGTTTTGCCTTGCTCCCTGCCCGGGTTCTCGAGAACCCGACGGCGCGAGGTGCCGACTTCCTGAAGCAAGCCCTGGGAACTGTGGCTCGGGTGTTAGAGTTTAAGGAAACCACCCCGACAGTCAGCGCCCAGGTTAGCGGGCGCGGCGGCGCCGGGGTCCCCGTCGTGCGTTTTGCTACATTGGATCACGGCCACACTCACCTGAAGTTCGTCGCGCCGGCCGTTGAGACGGCGGTGACACGACAGTCGGCAACACCCATGAGAACGGAGGCTTGATGGCTGCTTTGAAGAAATTACTCGCCGGGTACATGGTGGGCGTAGCCGTCTTTGTGGCGTTTTGGTTCGTCTTCAACCCATTCTTTGAAGCGCCCGGCGTCTGGGACGTGGCGAATTACCTGATGGCCGCCGCCCTGGTGGTGGCCCTGGCATTCTATGCCCGTCGGAGTTTCAAGGAGGCGGAAGAGATTGGTACGGGCGTCAGCCAGAGGTGCCTGGGGGTCGATGTCCGCTTATACTTGACCGTCGGGTTGACGATCCTGTTCCTCCGAAACTGGTTCCTGGAAATCTCCGGCCAGGGGGACGAGAGCTCTGTTCCGACAGGGATGGTCTGGATAGTCGTGAACGTCCTGGTTCCCCTGGTCGTCGGTACTGCCGGGTTGTTCCTGTGGCGCGAGTCCGCCCGGCGGTAGTGGAGATGAAAAAGGCGGGGGTCGAGCAGGCTGCGCTTCCGGTGGCAGCGCCGGGACTCTGCTCCGGCAAGACTGCCGCGCCAGTGAGAGAGTCCTGCGCTCAAGTTTGCCGGGCCGCTCGGCAGGACATCAGGGAGGTTCAAGGAAATGCGTTTACTCAGGACAGCAGGGGATTGACGTTGAACCATTGGATCAAGCGAACGGGCTGCCCTTTTCTACTGGCGGGAGCCTTGGTGCTGCTGGCCGCTTGCGGCGGAGCGGACCCGGCGGTCATAGCCACTGGCGGCGACTACCACCCCTTCAACTTTGTCAACGAGCAGGGGGAGATTGACGGTTTGGAGCGAGCATTGGGGGACGAGTTGTGCCGTCGTGCCGGCTTGCAGTGCCGGTGGGTTCTGAACGAATGGGAAACAATGATTCCCAACTTGCTGGCGGAAGAGTTCGACGTCATCCTCGCCGGAATGAGCATCACCGACCAGCGGGAGGAGCTGATTGACTTCACCCAAGCCTACTACCCGCCAACCCCTTCGGTGTACCTGGCACGGGCCGGCGAGGGCGACGCGGCCGCCAATGGCAGGGTCGGGGTATCGGCCAACACCATATACTCCGACTACCTAACGGAGCTGGGCACGCCCTTCGAGTCGCTGGATCACTCGATCAACGAGGTCGACGCGCTGCTGGGCGGCCAAGTGGATTCCGTGCTGGTGGACCACGGCTACGCGGTTCAGAAATTGGACCAGCTCGAAAACCAACTGGAGATTGTGGGGCCGTCGGTGCTGCTGGACCGGGGTTTGGGCATCGGCGTCCGCCCCGGCAGCGAACTGGAGGCCAGGCTGGATGACGCCCTGGATTCCATGAAGGTTGACGGAACGCTGAACGGTCTCATCCTAAAATGGCTGGGAGAGAAGGCTTCGACTTTCGAATAGCCGGTTGATGCAACAGTGCCAAGAGGGCGTTGGTGTGGATGCACCCCTGGTTTGCGGCGTGGCCGGCAACCGTGGCTTGGAACCCGCCGCTGGGCCGCCGTCCGGGGCCGGCCCGGTGCGAAAATGCAGAGTCGACGTCCTGCCGCAACCACCAGTACAGGGAACCGGGCATTTCGTGAACCGGATGCACCTGGCTCACTTCGCGCCCTTCCCTCCGCAACGCCGGGAATCCGGTTGACCCCTTGCTCGTTTCTCTGGGTCGCCAGGGGAACCGGCGGCATCGACCAGCGTCACCCGTTCCGGTACGAGAAGAGCCCCAACAAGCGCCCAGTCACATCGTTGCCCGGTGATAGGCCAGGTGCGCTAAAGACCTTGGAGGCTTGGACGACTATGCTCCTGGCGGGCGATAGGTGACCGTCTTGCCGCAGGCGTTGTCAATCTCCTCGGGAGTGATCAACTGAACGGTGCTGATGCTCAGCGCTCCGCCCGCTCCGATGGACAGGGAAATTGCGGCGGCGGTCGCCACGTCCGGCAGGTCGAAGGTCAGATACAGGTCCGCTCCGCCGAAGGCGTAGTAGAAGGACTCCAGGGTTCCTCCCTGCTCTTGGGCCAGTTCCTCGAAAACCCGCCGACGCGAGGTGCCCCCTTCCTGCAACAAACCCTGGAAACCCTGACTCGTGTAATTGGCTTGAAAGAGATACTTGGGCATTTCCGCTGCTCCTGTTTCTTTGTCTGTATTTCCGGCTTACGCCGATAGCCCGTCATTCCGAAGGGTCGGACCTCCGGCGCCTGTCCGGTGGGAATCGTGCCTGTCTCAATGGGACACACGCCCGAGCTTCAGGACGGCGCTTTGCTCTGAAGGGAGCGAATCACAGGCTATCCGTCCGACTCGATTGAGCGAGGGGACCAAAATCGGATTCGGTCCGGCAATCATTCGCTGGGAGGGTCAGGCCGCGCCGTCCAGGGATTCCGCCATTGCCGACCGGAGAATGTTAAAGTCAACGGGCTTCACGACGAAACCGGACGACCCACGCTCACGGGCGGCGGACATCCGGCCCGAGTCGCCATAGGCCGAAACCACCAGCGACGGCACGTCCGGCCACGCCTCGGCCAGGCAATCCAGCAGCGTCAATCCGTCCATTTCCGGCATGTTCAGGTCCGTGATGACCAGGCATACGTCCGGATGCTCCGCCAGCACCTCCAGGGCGTGGACGCCGGAACGCGCAAAGACGAATTCGTAGCGGCCGCTACGGATGTCCAGCCGCATCCGCTGGCGAAACATCACCTCGACGTCGGGCTCATCGTCAACCACCAGAATCTTGCGGAGTTCGCGGAACTCGTCCATGGCCTACCTCCAATTGGTGTCAGTATAGCGTGGTGAATTCCGAGCGCCAAACATCCCCTGACGGCGAACCGAAACGTGGGATGGCAACGCCGAGGAGGTTAGTCCTTTTTTCGAGGAGGTACAGTCCCGACGTGTCAGACTGCAATCCGCTCCGGCGGTTTCCCGCAGTGGGCGCCCTGAAAGGAGAAATGGAAGGGATTGCATTCTGCAATCCAGGGGGCTTTCCTACGGGGAAAGGCGCTCTTGGGGCGGCATTTCGTGGATTTCGGGGCGAGCAATTTACTGCGGGTCTATAATCACTTTATTGCAGTGATTGCAGTGCGGAGATTGCAGTTCTGACCCATGGTGAAGACCGTGAACGACCAAGATGATCCCGCCCGCCAGGTGGACTGCGACCCCGGGCTGGAGCCGGATCCCACCCTATCGGACGGACCCCTATTGGACCTGTATTGGACCTGCTGGACGCTCTGGTCGAGGGACGGGGCCGGGTGCCTGCCGCCCGGGTCCTGGGAGTCAACTACCGCACCCTGGCCCTTTGCTGCGACTCCCGGCAGGTCTCCACGCGGATGCGGCGGGCCCTGCTGGAGTTCCGGGTTTGGGGCAGCTACGCCGGTGGCGAAGCGGAGGAGAGCGAAGGTGAGCCGGTCGATGTTGCTGGCGATAATCGGCAGGACGACGACGGGGCGGCATTGCGTCGGCGGGTGGCTGAGCTGGAGGATGAAAACTCACGGTTGCGGGAGTTGGTGGATGATCAGGCTCGGCAGCTGGAGGAGCTGACCCGCAGGCTTGCCGCGCTGGAGGGTGCAGGTCAAGAGGGCGACGGCGGTGATGGGGTTGATGCAGTGAAGGCTGACGTGCTTGACCAAGACCAGGACGATGGCGTTGGTCCGGATTGGCGACCGCCACGGCGCAGGCCCGGAATGCCCGACGCCGACGTGGTTACCCTGGAGGAACAGCCCGATGAGGAATTCGCCTTCGGCCCGGCGGCGCTCCTGGTGGCCGAATGGCGGCGGTTGAGGGTTGGCAGCGGGCTGAGCGTCAGCCGTGTTGACCGGGCCCAGGCCGCCGTGCGGCGGTGGGAGCTGGAGGCCCGGATGCTGGGCGAGTATCGCCTGACCCTGCCGCCGGACACTTACCCGTTGGACGACGGCCTCCGCGCCGACCACGTACGCTGGCGGCGGGATGCCTTGGCGGAAGCCCGAAAGGAATTGCGACGGGCGAAACTGGTACGGTTGCTACGGCGGGTGCTCACCGTGGGGCTGTGGCGGCGGTAGGTTGATTGAATTGTTGGGACATCCCAAGCGTTGGTGAAAATTCACAAGCGTTGCTAATCTCCCTATCGTACCCTATCCTCAACCGACCGCGTTTCCGGGGATCGCCGACTGGCGCTGGCAATTTTTGTTGATATATAAGTTGATATATAATATGTATCCAAAAGGGGGGTGCTCGCATGGGTGCAAAGTCGCATATATCCAAGTGGGGCACGAGTCTAGCTGTCCGGATTCCCAAGCCCATCGCCGAGCAGTGGGGTATCCAGGAAGGCTCATCCATAGAGATTGTTCCCCAGGGCAACCAGGTTGTATTGCGGAAGAGGTCATATGACCTCGCCGGCATGCTGGCCCTGATGACCCCGGATAATCTCCATTCTGAGCTGGACTCCGGTCCGGCCCAGGGTAACGAAGAATGGTAGACCGGGAGTATGTTCCGGCAAGAGGGGACATCGTATGGCTGAATTTCGCGCCCCAGGGCCGGGCATGAACAGGCAGGCCGACGGCCAGCCCTGACCCTAAGCCCGGGAGATTACAACGCGAAGACCAGTCTGGCGCTCTTCTGTCCAATTACGTCAAGAGTCAAGGGATACCCCTTTGAGGTCCTACTCCCCGCGACTAGCAGCGTGTCGGGAGTTGTCCTGGCAGACCAAGTCAAGAGCCTGGACTGGCGGAAGAGACGCGCTCGTTTCGAGAGCCAGGCCCCACGCCAGGTCGTTGGGGAGACGCTGGAGAAGATCAATGTCCTCTTGGAGTGATGTCTTGAAATCGCGGGTTAAGAGCTGACATGCCCGGCAATCTTTTCACCAACTACTTCCTGACCGAAGGCATAAAGGCAACCGCCGAGTGGCGCGCGTTCATCTCGGACTCAAGGACATTTGCCGCATTCCGTGACGGCGTTCGTCAACGCTACGGTGCGCTGAGTAACTCCGAAGGTCCCAACGAAGCCGTGACGGAGCAGGAACTGATTCGCCCGATCCTGGAACTCCTGGGATGGACAGACTACTTTCCCCAGCAGGGGACAACCCGCAATGAGGACATACCTGACTATCTCCTCTTCACCGATGCCGCATCCAAGGAGCGCGCCGCCGGGAGAGCCAACCCTGATGAACGATTCCGGGACGCCATCGTGGTGGAAGAGAGCAAGCGGTTCGGTCTCTCCCTTGATGCCCGTGATAGGGACGCCGGACGGCAATCGAGGACGCCCCACGGCCAAATTCTCCGATACCTCTCGACGGCTGACATCGAGTCGGAGAGCCGAATCCGGTGGGGATTCCTGACCAACGGCGGACTGTGGCGTCTCTATGACTACCGCGCCCGCCCACGCGCCACCGGCTACTTCGAGGCTGACCTCGGAGAGATGCTGAAGTCCGGCAGCGAAGACGGGCTTCGCCTCTTCTACCTGCTGTTCCGTCACGACTCCTTCACTCCGCAGCAGGGGGCCACACTCAGCTTTCTAGAAGCGGCGCTAGCCCAGGGGAGGCGGTACGAAGAGAAGGTGACGCAGGATCTATCCAGCGTCGTATTCGGCAGGGTCTTCCCCAAGCTGGTTGAAGCTTTGACCGATGCCACCGGGGAAGATCTGTCACGTATCCGCCACGCAGCCCTTATCCTTCTCTATCGGCTTCTCTTCGTGCTCTACGCCGAGGACCGTGGGCTGCTCCCGGTGAACGACCCACGATACGAAGACTACGGTTTGCGGAAGCCGGTCCGCGACCACGTGGCGCACAGGATGCAAGGTGGCGGCGTCTTCTCCGCGAACGCCTCCAGCTATTACGACCACCTGATGACGCTGTTCCGCCAAATCGACGAGGGCGACGAGTCCATCGGTCTGCCACCCTACAATGGGGGCCTGTTTGCATCCGAGGCTGCTCCATTGCTCAAGACGGCCCGCCTTACGGACAAGATCGTTGGCGACATCATCTACGACCTGAGCCACACAGAAATTGAGGGCACACGCCACTTCGTCAACTACCGTGACATGTCCGTGCAGCAGCTTGGCTCAATCTATGAGAGGCTGTTGGAACGTGAGCCTGTCCGGGACGGCAATGGCGGGATCGTCGTGCGTCCCAACAGCTATGCCCGCAAGGACAGCGGCAGCTTCTTCACCCCTCAAGAACTCGTAGATCTGATCGTCGACCGGACGCTGAAGCCGTTGGCCGAAGAACGTTTGAAGGCGTTCGAGGACAAGTCGAAGGAGTTGAAGAACGACCACCGTCCCATCGCCGAGCTACATGCCGAGTTGCTTGCACTGGACCCCGCCGAAGCCGTGCTCGACCTGAAGGTGCTGGACCCAGCCATGGGAAGCGGTCACTTCTTGGTCACCGCCGTCGATTTCCTATCGGACCACATTGCGGAGATAGCGGAGTATGCGCCAGCGGTGCCGGATTGGCTGGACGGCGAGTACTCATCCCCTCTCGTTGAGCGGGTGGCCGCAATTCGACGAGACATTCGCCAGCGAGCCTTAGCGTCGGATTGGGTCATGGACGAGACCCAGTTGACCGACCAGGCCATCATTCGACGAATGGTGCTGAAGCGCTGCATTTACGGCGTGGACAAGAACCCTTTGACCGTTGAGCTGGCGAAGGTGTCTCTATGGCTGCACAGCTTCACTGTGGGCGCGCCGCTGTCCTTCCTTGATCACCACCTCCGCTGTGGCGATTCGCTCGTTGGTCTCCGTGTTCAAGAGGCCACAGCGGAGTTGAACCGGCTTGGCGGGCTGTTCGCAAGCTCCGCCATAGCTGGCGCGGAGGACGCCGCCACCGGGATGCAACGCATAGAGGAAATGTCGGACGCCGACGTTGCCGAGGTGCGGGAGTCGGCCGAGTTGTTTCGGGGAGTCGAGGACGCCACGGCCGACCTTCGCGGTCTACTCGATTTCCTGTGCGGTCTGCGCTGGCTGACCTCGGACACGAGGGGGAAAGCACGCACTGCGATTGAAACTCCTTTGGTTGAAATCTTGGGCCGACGGCCCCACGAAGCATACAGCCTCCTGGCGCATGGTCCCGAAGCCTTTGGATACGGTGATTCCGGCGGTGACGCTTCCTGGTCAGGGTTCAGTGAGTTGTGGAGCGGTGCCCGGCACGTCGCGGACAGTGAAGGCTTCCTGCATTGGGAGGCAGCCTTCCCCGGTGTCTGGCAGCGGTGGCAGGAAGAACAACCGATTGGCGGGTTCGACGCCGTCATCGGCAACCCGCCGTGGGACCGCATCAAGCTCCAAGAGGTGGAGTGGTTCGCCACTCGCTCAGCGGAACTGGCCCTGGCCCCGACAGCTGCCGCGCGGAAGACAGGTATTCGGAAACTTCGTGACAAGGGAGCGCCTCTGGCTGACGAGTTCGACGCTGCGAAGGAGCGAGCAGATAAGCTCCGCGAGTTGATTCGCTCCTCCGGGAACTATCCCCTGCTGGGGGGCGGCGACATCAACCTCTATCCGCTGTTCGTAGAGCGAGCCATGAGCCTTGTCAAGCCTGACGGTTTTGTGGGGCTTCTCACCCCCTCCGGCATCTACGCCGACAAGACTGCGGCCCAGTTCTTCAAGTCAGTCTCCACCAGTGGTCGCTTGTCCGGCCTGTTCGACTTCGAGAACCGACGACTCGAAACGGGGATGCTGCCCTTCTTCCCAGACGTGGACTCACGGTTCAAATTCTGCGCCCTGATATTCGGTGGTCGGAACAGGCGGTTCGATCAGACCGAGTGCGCCTTCTTCTTGCACGATACCGAGACCATCAGCAACCCCGACCGCTGCTTCCCCCTGGCCCCGTCGGACTTCGGGCGGGTGAATCCCAACACCTGCACCGCGCCCATTTTCCGCACGAGGCGGGATGCCGAGATCACCCGGCGCATCTACGAGCGACATCCTGTGCTCGTCGACCGGACACAGGGAGAGGAGCGCAAGGCTTGGCCCGTCCGATACGCCACGATGTTCCATATGACCAACGACTCGCACCTTTTCAGGACGGCGACCCAACTCGATTCGGAGGGTTTCTATCCGGTGCAGGGCAATCGCTGGAAGCGGGGTGACGATCTGTACCTACCCCTGTACGAAGGAAAGATGGTGCAGGCGTTCGATCACCGGGCCGCCAGCGTCGTCGTCAACCCTGAGAACCTGAATAGGCCGGCTCAGCCACGAGAAGCCAATGCTAAAGAGCACGCCAACCCTGATTGGCTGCCGGATCCTCAATACTGGGTGCCGGAATCCGAATGTGGCTGGACTCCAGGAACGGATTGGGTTCTCGGATTCAAGGAGATTACTGCGGCTACAAACGCGAGGACATTTATCGCCGCGCTTTTTCCTGCGGTCGGATTCGGAAACAAGGTGCCAATTCTCAGGTCGGAAACAGAAAGCCACAAGGAATGGTTGCTGGTTGCAAATCTCAATGCCATGGTTTTCGACTTCGCGACGCGGCAGAAGGTACAAGGCCAGACCTTGAACTTGTTTATCATTGAGCAACTCCCTGTCATCGCGCCACACGGCTACGATCAGCGCTTCGGTGACAAGACGGCCCGCGACCTCGTCCGGGGCCATGTGCTGAGGCTCACCTACACAGCGCACGACATGGCCCCATTGGCCCGTGACCTCGGCTATGACGGCGCCCCGTTCACCTGGGATGAGGAGGAGCGCCGACATCTGCGGGCGCGGCTCGACGCCCTCTACTTCCATCTCTACGGGTTATCCAGAGAGGACGCTGGCTACGTGCTTGACACTTTCCCTATTGTCCGACGGCAAGATGAGGCAGAGTTCGGCTCTTATCGGACTCGCGACCTGATTCTCGCCTACATGAATGCCCTTGCCGCCGGGGATGTGGACACAGTGGTGTCGGTATAGGAGAGAGGGACGAACGCAGTATGAGATTCACTCCGCGCTTCTCCATTACGAACGCAATCGCAGCAGCTCTCACCGAGATTGAGCGTGCCCGCGGCTTCCTCGACGCTGCGAGTCTGTCGGACGAGTGGATCGACTCTATGCGCTCGCGGGCGTTCCTTCTCGAAGCGCACCATACGACCCATATCGAGGGTACCCGTCTTACGATTGAGGAGGCCGCAGGCCTTCTGGCGGGCGATGACGTTCCCGGGGCGGACCCGGACGATACGCGCGAACTGCTCAACTACCGTGATGCTTTCGAGTTCGTCAGCACGTACCTGAACGATGGTGGCCCAATCACCGAGAGACTGCTCCTCGAAATCCACAAGCACCTGGTTACTGGCGTCCGTGGCGGATCCGCCGCACCGGGGCAATACCGACTCGTCCAGAACTTTGTCGTCAACTCGGCGACTGGTGAGACGATCTATACGCCTCCTCCTCCCCGTGACGTGCCTATTCTTATGCGCGAGCTCGTCGGTTGGTTGAACCGGCCAAGCGACATACATCCGGTCATCGCGAGTGGAATCGCCCAGTTCCAGTTGGTTCACATTCATCCGTTCCTCGACGGCAACGGTCGCACGTCAAGACTGCTTTCGACATTGTGTCTCTACCGGGCGGGCTATGATTTCAAGCGGCTGTTCACCATCAGCGAGTACTACGACCGGGACCGCCTGGCCTTTTACCAGGCTCTCCAGGGCGTACGACGAATGAACATGGACATGACGGGTTGGATAGAATTCTTCACTGCCGGCCTTGCTACCCAGCTCGCCGAGGTCAAGCGGAGGGGGAAGTTGGCGATTCAGCAGGACATTCTCGCTCACCGACACGATCTGACAAATCGACAGGTGCTCGCCCTTCGCCATGTGCTGGAGTCCGGCAGAGTTACCATCAACGAGTTTGAGCATCTGTGTCCAGGAATACAGCGCCGCACACTCCAACGTGACCTCAGGGTATTGATGGAGAAGGGATTGCTTCTCCGCCGGGGCAGCACGAACCGGCTCGAATACGTCCTCGCAGATGGGACCGTCTGATCTTGCGACAATCTCGGGCCAAAACTTGCGACAGACTGATGACACTACTTGTGACTTGGGCGGAGCGAACCGCATCAATGGGGCTGCGACCTAATGGTTAATGTATGCTAGGTGGTGACATGGGTCGCTTCCTAATCGAGGTGATGAATTGATATCTCCTGAGTCGCATCAGGTAGCGGACCGGGGAGAAGGATTGGCAAAGGAGACATTCGCTGCCCTCGGCTTTGCGTTTAGAATTCAGTATGCTCGGGACTATGGCATTGATGCTCACGCCGAGCTAATTGAGGCCGAGCACCCTACAGGCAGGTTACTCGGAATTCAGCTAAAGTCCGGACCGAGCCGCTTCACAGAACGTCAAGGTGACTCCTATGTCTTCCGCGCTGACCGGACCCACGTCGAGTATTGGACTGATCACTGCTTGCCGGTGTTGGTTTGCCTTTGCGATGTGGACAATCATCAGATTTATTGGCAGGTTGTTAATAAACAGACTGCCATATCGACAGGGAAAGGGTACAAATTCCTGATACCGATGTCCCAGAAGGTGGATTCTGATTCTGCACCCACTTTCGCCGACCTCTTGACGCCGGTCGTCCCTTTCAGTCGTTACACCATCTATGAGGAGTCCGATGCTAGTGTGGTGTAACTGAAGTTAGTTGTAATAGTGTTGGCTATGAGGTATCCTTTCGATCACCGATTGAGGAGAGGGATGATCATGGTGATGGGAAGGCCAATGCCGCCGCTGATATTGGACGACACCGAAAGGGAAACGCTGGAACGGTGGGTTCGCCGTCCCAAGACGGCCCAGGCGTTGGCGCTGCGGGCCAGGATGATTCTGGGGTGTGCCGAAGGCCGCAGCAATACCGTGGTGGGCGCCGACCTGGGAGTGTCCGATGAGACGGTGGGGAAGTGGCGTTCCCGCTTCCTGGAACGGAGGCTGGACGGACTGTCGGACGAACCGCGCAGCGGCCGACCGCGAGCGGTCACCGATGACCACGTGGAGCGTGTGATTACGCTGACGCTGGAGACCACCCCCAGGGACGCGACCCACTGGAGCACCCGATCCATGGCCCAGCGCAGCGGGCTGAGCCACAACACGGTCAGCCGCATCTGGCGGGCCTTCGGATTGCAGCCCCACCGCACCGAGACCTTCAAGTTGTCGGCAGACCCCTTCTTCATCGAGAAGGTCAGGGACGTGGTGGGACTCTACCTGAATCCACCGGACCGGGCGTTGGTCCTGTGCGTGGACGAGAAGTCCCAGATCCAGGCCCTGGACCGCACCCGTCCGCTATTGCCCATGCGCCCGGGACAGGTGGAACGGCGCAGCCATGATTACCTGCGCCACGGCACCACCTCGCTGTTCGCCGCCCTGGACGCCAGGACCGGCCAGGTGATTGGCCAGTGCCACCGGCGCCACCGGGCCGTGGAGTTCCGCAAATTCCTCGATGCCATCGAGGCCGCGGTGCCCGCCGACCTCGACATCCACCTGATTGCCGACAACTACGCCACCCACAAGACGGCGCTGATCCGGAACTGGTTGGCCAAGCTGCCCCGCTTCCATATGCACTTCACCCCCACCAGCGCCTCCTGGCTGAACCTGGTGGAGCGCTGGTTCGGTCTGCTCACCGAAAAGCAGTTGCGCCGCGGCGTGCATCAGAGCAGCGCCGAACTGGAGGCTGCCATCTACCGCTACCTGGAGGTCACCAACGAGGATCCAAAACCTTTTGTCTGGACCCAGACCGCCGACCAAATCCTGGCCAACGTCGCCCGCTTTTGCCGGCGTACTTTGGATACAGGACACTAGTCACGCGGGGGCAAAGAGGCATTCTTGCAAGGCCGTTGTAAACGGCTCGGTTAGCAAGACTGAGGTTTATTCAATCGTCCGCCAGTTGACTAATGACGGAACCAAGAGGACATACCACCGAAACCACCCTTCTCAGGGCCGTTGGGGAGACTCCGAGGCAAAGGTCGTCTGGACTTTCGTCTACGCGAGCGCCAACGACTATGCTAGAGGCAACCCAATCTGCCGCAGTCTTTGGATTGACCCTGATCTGCCAGAGCAAAATCGGCCACTAGCCTTAAACGGTGAGAACATCGGAGACCATATCTATATCGCATGGAATTCAATGTATCTAGAGCTAGCCCGCCATGTCGCTACAGATACTTCGACAAAGTCAGAATATCTTGGCAGAATCGTTCCGCTCTCATACGAGATGTCTGCGCTACTTAAGGCGATGGAGGAACAGATTGCGGCGTTGTCTGGCAATATCGTCTCGGAGGAGGCCTTCTTGTCGAGAACTGAGAAACAGCGCATGCGCATCAATCAGATTGAAGAAGAACTCTCGGACATGCCCCTCGCGCCGTATGAATGCAATGACATCGACGAGGTGTTACAAAGGCTCGTGGCAAACTTGGGTAATATTGCCCTGTTCTATTCAGAGCAAGGAAGGAAGAATTGGGCCAGATCAAGCCAGAGGGCCTTTCTAGTATCTCAGCAATTGGCGGCCGCTCGGGCGTCACTGAGAGACTTGGAGTACGAAGTCGGCAAGGTTCGGTAAGAGGATCAGCATCTTGCGGAGTAAACCGACGCGTCCTTCTCATGAGCCTCTTAGCTCAAACGGTACTGGAACAGGCGGAAGTGCTGTCGGAAGAGCGGGCGCCCACTGGAAATTGAAATATATTTGAGCAGCTTCTTCCTTTCGAGAGACTTGACGAACAATTTCTTGACCGTTATTCGAGCCCTACACGTTAGAAGTCATCAGGTGGACGCAGCGAAATTACCTCGAGGTTCTCGCGTTACTGGAGGTGTTGTTTGGTAAACGACAGCGAAATTCAGCCCGAAGATGAGGTCGTCTGGGTTGCCAGATTGGTGCCGGACGGGCGGGAAGGCAAGAAGGTATTCGCCAGGTCACTGAGACCCGGAGAAGTGGACACAGGAGAAGTCGTTCATGTTGAGGCTGGGGAGGAATTAGTGATCCGTGCTGGTGGTCTTAGCATTGGTTCAGATGAAATAGATGCGGACAGCCCAGTAGGAATGGGAGGGTATGCCCCGGTTGCCAACACGATCTGGACCATACACCAATTTATGGGAGAGCAATTGGGATATTATCTCTTCATTTTTGCTCTGGCGAGAAGGTTGGATGCTGCCCACCGGAGTTGGTCAGAAGCAATGAAAGACCGACATGCTGCGGTCAGCCAGGATGGAGTTGATCGGAGAAATGCTATGTTCAATGCTCTTGCGACAGCCGAAATGGCGGTCGTAGCATTACATCGAGCATCGTCGATGGCGGTCACACTAATCGAAAAGCACTGCAGCGACCTATGTTTACCGGATGCGTTGAGAAGGATTCAGCCGGCTCTCAAAGATATGCGAGACGCTTTCGAACACATCGACGAGCGTGCTGAAGGGAAGGTGGGCATGAACCAGAAACTAGACCCCGGCGCGCTGTCTATTTTTGATCAACCCGACTTCATCGGGTCAGCAATTTTGAGGTACAAGGAGCATACTCTCGATTATGATCAGGATTTCCTTGCTGCATTGTTGGCGTGTCGCAAACTCGTCCTGGATTCGCTAGACTCGAGAGTACGCCAGAGATTTGTAAGTCAAACAGGTTATCAGTGATGAGCGGCAAGGAGCCTGCCCAAAGGATGCGCCTGTAGGATAGCATTGCTCGCGCAACGATGCCTTCGGTCACCAGTCCAACCACATCTCAAAGATGGTACTGCCTACCGTCAAGTCAGGCCCACCAAACTGGATAAAATCAAGAACCTTTCACATCAGGTTCCCGGTAACGCTGTAATCGGCCGTTCACCGCGCCCTTTTGATTGAGCAGCCAAGCCCCCGCTGACGCAGCGGGGTTTTTCCTTTGGGTGGGTCAACCCCTCGCCAAGGAACCGTTCGTCCGCAAACGGTTGCTTTGCCTTGGGCCTGTCCAAATGTCGGGACTGCCAGGAGGTCCGAGTCCACGTCCAGTCTCTCGTTGGTGCGCAGGCTGGCCGCGCTGAGGCGGGAGAGGCGGTCTCCCGGCGAGTCCTTTCCATTGGCCGGCGGGCCGTTGTTTTCCAACATTTCGCCTCCCTGAAGGCCCTGGTAAATCGGGCTGAAAGCGGCCTGATTGGGTCAATTTTAGCAAATTGGGCCAAAGTTCACCGATAATTTGCCAAACTGGAATCTGACTTTACCCTTAACTTATTCACGAATCGCTATAATATCTGCTGGCAATTTGTACCTCCCGTTTCCCTGTGTCATCTCTAACTTTAAAATGAGCCAAAATCTCTAAGAGGGTGTCAAAAAAGGTTGTAATTGGGTGGGCAACACGTAGGCTTGATGCCAGGGGTTGAGGGTAATGTTGGGATCTGGAACGAGCAAGTTATCCCAGCGACCTCAACCCTCGGGAGTGGCAATTGTTGGAACCCCTGTTGCCACCGCCCGAGCCGGGCGGGCGGCCGCTCAAGTATTCCCGCTGGGAGATCGTCAACGCCATCCGATACGTACTGCGCACCGGGTGTTCTTGGCGGATGCTGCCCCACGACCTGCCGCCTTGGCGCATCGTCTTCCATTAATTCCGCACCTGGCGCCGGGATGGAACCTGGCAGCGGGCGCACGACGCCCTGCACGCCACACTGCGACAGGCTCTAAGTTGGAATTGAGCCACCTTGACCCGGTCAGCATCATCCACGGAGAAAACGTGGAGGTGCCTGCCGCGATTGCTGAGAGGTGGAGACTTGAAAGAGATATACGAGATGAAAGGGCAAGGTTACTCAGGCCGGGCCATTGCCCAGGAGTTGGGACTGGCCCGCAACACGGTGCTGAAGTACCTGAACTCGCCGCAGGCGATACCGCCCAACCAGAGCAGCAACCGCGCCGCAGCAGTTCTCGTCCCGTAGAACCGGACGGGAAGGCGGACCGCAGTTGAAAGGAGACAGCACAGCCATGTTCAACGCAAGCAGCAAGATGGGCCGCCTGCTGAGGGCGGCCATGCCCGTTACTCCCGGTCAGATTACCCCCCCCCGAATAAATGTTCTAATCACGCAGGCCGTCCCTCACCATCTGAACATGGCGGGAGGGCCGGTATGAAGCGCGCCTCCCTTTTCCGCCTCTCCCCGCTCCTGGCCCTGGCGCTGCTGCTCATCGGCGCGCTCGCGCTGTTCACCGCCACACCCGCGCAGGCGCAGAATACCGACGCCACCCTGAGCGGGCTGGCGGCGGAGGGCAGCACGAGCCCCTCGGGCACCTTCACTGGGCTGGACCTGAACCCCCTACTTAATTCGGAAACCACGTCCTACACAGTGACAAGTTTCTTTACGGACGGGCCTACTACAAAAACGCACTTGAAGCTGACCCCGACGACGAGGCATTCCGGTGCGACAGTGGAGGTTGGCAAGGGGAACAGTCTGACGGCGGTGACCAGCGGTTCAGCCAGTGACCCCATTGCATTGGATCTCGGTGAGAACGTCATCACGGTGAAGGTGACGGCGGCCGACGGGACAACGACGAAGACCTACACGGTGACGGTGACGCGGGGCTCGGGCGCCGGTTGGCCCACCAACGTAAGTCTGACGGCAGGCAACGGCAGCGTGACCGTCACCTGGGACCAGGCGGTTGGCGGACCGCTGGCGACGGATGTAACCCTGACCGAAATTGAATACGGCGAGGTTTATTCTGACGATCAATCCTTTACCGGGGTGAGGCAGTCGGCTGTGTACGCGTCCGGGCTCAGAACAGGCCGTTCCTGGTCCGTTTCGGGTCTCACCAACGGCAAGACATACGCCTTCCGGCTGAGGATGCTGCCATACAAGGATGTCCCTGCAAGTGTCTGGACAGACTGGAGTTATAGAACGCTGCCATCGCTGGATTCCAACGACGCCAACCTGTCCAAGCTGAGGGGGAAGTGGGTGCTGAATGATGGCCTTGTTCCCATGAAATTTCAGACACTATTCTTCCCGTCGACCACTTACTACTCGGCGCGCGGGGGCGACGTCAACACAGTGCCGCACATAAGACTGACCCCGACGACGAGGCATTCCGGTGCGACGGTGGAGGTGGGCAAGGGGGACAGTCTGACGGCGGTGACCAGCGGTGAAGCCAGTGGCCTCATTGCATTGGCGCCGGGGGAGAACTTCATCACGGTGAAGGTGACGGCGGCCGACAGGACAACGACGAAGACCTACACCCTGCTGGTGCTGATGGACGCCACACCCGCGCAGGCGCAGAATACCGACGCCACCCTGAGCGGGCTGGCGGCGGAGGGCAGCACGAGCCCCTCGGGCACCTTCACTGGGCTGGACCTGAACCCCCTACTTAATTCGGAAACCACGTCCTACACAGTGACAAGTTTCTTTACGGACGGGCCTACTACAAAAACGCACTTGAAGCTGACCCCGACGACGAGGCATTCCGGTGCGACAGTGGAGGTTGGCAAGGGGAACAGTCTGACGGCGGTGACCAGCGGTTCAGCCAGTGACCCCATTGCATTGGATCTCGGTGAGAACGTCATCACGGTGAAGGTGACGGCGGCCGACGGGACAACGACGAAGACCTACACGGTGACGGTGACGCGGGGCTCGGGCGCCGGTTGGCCCACCAACGTAAGTCTGACGGCAGGCAACGGCAGCGTGACCGTCACCTGGGACCAGGCGGTTGGCGGACCGCTGGCGACGGATGTAACCCTGACCGAAATTGAATACGGCGAGGTTTATTCTGACGATCAATCCTTTACCGGGGTGAGGCAGTCGGCTGTGTACGCGTCCGGGCTCAGAACAGGCCGTTCCTGGTCCGTTTCGGGTCTCACCAACGGCAAGACATACGCCTTCCGGCTGAGGATGCTGCCATACAAGGATGTCCCTGCAAGTGTCTGGACAGACTGGAGTTATAGAACGCTGCCATCGCTGGATTCCAACGACGCCAACCTGTCCAAGCTGAGGGGGAAGTGGGTGCTGAATGATGGCCTTGTTCCCATGAAATTTCAGACACTATTCTTCCCGTCGACCACTTACTACTCGGCGCGCGGGGGCGACGTCAACACAGTGCCGCACATAAGACTGACCCCGACGACGAGGCATTCCGGTGCGACGGTGGAGGTGGGCAAGGGGGACAGTCTGACGGCGGTGACCAGCGGTGAAGCCAGTGGCCTCATTGCATTGGCGCCGGGGGAGAACTTCATCACGGTGAAGGTGACGGCGGCCGACAGGACAACGACGAAGACCTACACCCTGCTGGTGCTGATGGACGCCACACCCGCGCAGGCACCCGCTGCGCCGGCGAACCTGGAAGTCGATGCGGCCGACGGGCAACTGTCCCTGGAATGGACCGCGCCCTCGGGCGCGGTGACGGGCTACGACGTGCACTACACCTCGGCGCCCGCCACCGGCAACGGCGCGGTCGCCAACTCCGCGACGGCCTCGGGCAGCGACCCCGCCACCGCCTGGGTGGCGGTCACCCGCAGCGGCACGACGACCTCGCAGACGATTTCATCCCTGACCAACGGCGCCACCTACCGGGTGCGTGTGCGCGCGACGAACACCGGCGGCAGCAGCGCCTGGGTGTTCGAGTCGGGGACTCCGAGAATAAACCTCCGATGGCCGTCCTCCACCTTGGAATTGGCCGAGAACGCCACCACTGCTAGTGAAATTCGAATCTCCGAGGGCGGAGCCACTGTCTCCAGCGCCGTAAGCGGCACACTGACCTATTCGGCCGGCAGCAGCAATCCGGCCAGCCTGACGGAGGACCTGACGAGCGGCTACGCCACGACCTTCTCGGCAGCTGCAAACGCGATTCCGATGATTGTCCTTGCCGCACCCGCCAACGACGCGGTGAACGAGGAGCACGAGACCTTCACCGTCACGCTCAACGCGGGCGCGGGCTACACGGTGGGAACGCCCTCCACCCTCACGGTGACGATCATAGACAACGACCCGCCGGCGGCGCCGCCGCTGACGCTGACGACGGGCAACGGGCAGCAGAGGGCGTCGTGGACCAAGCCGGCGGGGCCGGTGACGGGCTACCAGCTGCGCTACAAGGAAGTAACGGCGTCCGACCAGGCCGCCACGACGGCGGGCGACCCGTCGACGGGCTGGGTGACGAGCACGCCGTCGGGCACGGGCACCTCGGCGGACATCACCGGACTGACGAACAACACGACCTACCTGGTGCAGGTGCGGGCGACGGACGGGCAGACCCAGACCGGCAACGGCTGGGGCGCCTGGTCGGCCTCGCAGTCGGGCAGGCCCACGACCCAGGCCAGCAACGCCGACCTGCTCGGCCTGACGGCGGAGAGCAGCACGAGCTCGTCGGGGACGTTCAGCGCGCTGACGCTGAGCCCCTCGCCCTTCGCGGCGGCCACCACGGCCTACACGGCGACGGTGCGGAACGCGTTGACGCACGTGAAGCTCCGCCCGGCGAGGAACGACAGCGATGCCACGGTGGAGGTGGGCAAGCAGGGGGAGACCCTGACGGCGGTGCCGAGCAGCGGTGAGAGCGACGCCATCGCGCTCGCGGTGGGCGCGAACGCGATCACGGTGAAGGTCACCGCCCCGGACGGCAGCACCACGAAGACCTACACCGTGACGGTGACGCGGGGGCAGCCGTCCACCAACGCCGCCCTGTCCGGCCTGACGGCGACGCAGGCGGAGAGCGCCTCGGGCACGTTCAGCGCGCTGACGCTGAGCCCCTCGTTCGCGGCGGCCACCACGGCCTACACGGCGTCGGTGGAGAACTCGATCACGTACTTGAAGCTCAGCCCGACGGCGAGCGACTCCACCGCCAGGGTGGAAGTGGGCAAGGGGTCGAGCCTGGCGACGGTGACGAGCGGCCAGCCGAGCGGCCCCATATCGCTCTCGCTCGGCGCGAACGCCATCACCGTGGAGGTCACCGCCGAGGACGGCAGCACCACGAACACCTACACCGTGACCGTGACGCGGGCGATGGCGCAGCCGTCCGGCGCGCCGCCCGCCGCCACCGCCGGCACGGAAGGCGCGCTGGTCAGCAACTTGGGGCAAGCGCAACAGAATAACGTAGATTTTAACAACACTGTCTATGGACAGGGATTCACGACGGGTCCCTATGTCGACGGCTACACGTTGAACAGCATTGAGGCCATCCTGGCGACTGACGCAGGTATCACTTCCGAGGATGCCGCCACGGTCAGGGCGGAGGTGTGGAGCGACAGCAACGGGACGCCGGGCAGCAGGGTCGCCTATCTGACGGCCCGGAACATTCCGACCGGAACCAGCGGGAACCATCGGGTGGCCTTCACGCCCTCCTATGGCATCACTGTCACGCTGGCGGCGAACACGACCTATCACTTCGTCATCTACACCACCGGCGGCCAGGTGGACCTTGATGTGCAACTCACAGGATCCGCGGACGAGGACGCGGGAGCGGCCGAGGGCTGGAGCATCGCGAACACACGCTCTTCTATCAACCAGAACACCCCGCCATGGGCTCCGGCATGGACCACCAGTACTGGCGCCTTTGTCCAGATAGCCGTGAAGGGGCAGCCGGTCTCCATCACCCACTGGACGTCCACGCTGACGGTGAAGGACCTGGGCCATCTCAGTGGAGACGGCTGCATCGGGCAGGAGCAGTGCTCCGACCAGCTCGCGCCCGGCAACTCCTTCACCTACGGCGGGTGGACGTACAACGTCCTGACGGTGAGGGTCGTCCGCGGCTCCCTCCAGCTCCTGCTGGACAGAGCGCCGCGGCTGCACCCGGACCAGGCGCGGCTGGACGTGGGCGGCAGGCAGTTCCAGTTCAAGGACGCCAGCGAGAGCTGGGGCATCGAGCGCAATGAGGACGCGTGGAGGCTGACCTGGCACGGCACGGGCCTGGACTGGTCGGACGGCGATACGGTCTCGGTGAGCCTGGTGGGCAAGAACGTGCCCGCCCCGCCCACGCCCGCGCCCAACACGGACCTGCACCCCGTGCGCGTGCATTACGACGAGATGCGCGACGGCGAGCCGGTGGACAACTTCAACAACTTGCGTCTCGCGAGTCCCAACCCCTCCAGGCAGCCTGGGAGGCGCGTGGAGCTGCGGGCGTACGTCCCCGGCACGTTCCCCAGCGCCGACCCGGAGAAGGGCATCGTGACGACGACCCACGTCATGCTGCGGGTGAGGGCGCATCCGGCCAGCACGCTGGCGTGGGCCATCGGGAACGTCTCTGGCGTCACCGGCACGTTCGCGGCCTTTGCCAACGGCGGTTTCACCCCGGAGATCGCGCTGAACCCGGCCTCCAAGTGGACCTACGTCTACCTCCGGGTCACCAACGGCTCCCAGTCGGCCACCCACATGGTGGCCATCGACCCGCCGCCGCGCACCTACACGCTGACGCCGCAGGCGCGGGTCGCGGAGGGAGAGGAAGCGACGCTGTCCCTGAGCTTGGGAAGCCCGGCCGGCGCCGGGGGCGTGTCCTTCACGGTGTCCGCCGACTACCCGAACGGCGGGGCGACCGCCGGGGACGTGGGGGAGATCGCCGCGACGCTGACGGTGCCCGAGGGCCAGCAGAGCGCCCGGATCATCATACCCACCGTGGACGACGAGGCGGTGGAGGAGGACGAGGAGCGCTTCACGGTGCGCGTGGCCCACGTGGGCGAACCGGCCTGGGCGGTGGACCCGGAGGGCACGGACACCGCCGTGGTGACCATCGTGGACAACGACGAGCCGCCGGCGCCGCCGGCGCCGCCGGAGGGGCCGGAGCCGTGGGACATCCGGGTCGTGCCGGGGGACGGCACGCTGACGGTGACCTGGAAGGTCGGCTCCCGGGACGGGGTCGAGGACTCGGAGATCTGGCACGTTCTGCGCTGGAGCCAGGAGCCCGGCGTGTGGGCCAACCCCCGCGACCCCAGGGCCGTGGGCAAGAACGACGGCCTCTCGGTGGACCCCGGTTTGACCGGCTACACCATCACGGGCCTCAAGAACGGAGTCGCGACGGGCGTGTTCGTTCGCTCGATGGTCGGGCATCGCAACAACATGAGCGAGAGGGACGGGAACTCCAGTAAGTGGGTGCGGGTCAAGGGCGAGCACACCACGCCGGTGGCGCCGCCCAACGACGCGCCCACCGTATCCAGCGCCATCGCCGACGCGACCATCGTGAACGAAAGCGGGACGCACGAGATTCCCCTGGCCGGCGTGTTCAGCGACCTCGACGGCGACGCCCTGACCGTAACGGCGAGTTCGTCGGACGAGAGCGTAGCCACCGTGTCCGTCGCAGCCGGTTACTCGACGCTGACGGTTTCGGCCCAGGGGCGGGGAACGGCGACCGTAACGGTCACCGCCGCCGACGGCAAGGGCGGCGAGGTATGGGACCTCTTCACGGTAACGGTGAAGGCCGCGCCCACCGTGGCGTCGGCCATCGCCGACATCAGCGGGCTGGAAGCCGAGGACCGCCGCACCATCTCCATGTCCGGGGTGTTCAGCGACGCCGACGGGGACGCGGTGACCATCACCGCCGCATCGTCGGATGACGGCAAAGTCACGGTCGCCGTAGCAGCCGACCTGTCCGCGCTCACGGTGTCCGGTGTGTCCGAGGGCACGGCGACCATCAGCGTTACGGCAGAGGACGCCGACGGCAACACCGTGCAGGAGGCGTTCGACGTCACCGTGAATGCGGCGGCGCAGCAGCAAAAGGTCAACAACCCGCCCACGGTGTCCGGCGCCATCGCCGACGCCACCATCGTCAGCGAGAGCGGGACCAGGCAGGTCTCCCTGTCCGACGTGTTCGACGACGCCGACGGCGACGCTCTGACCATCACCGCCGCATCGTCGGCTGAGAGCGTGGTCACGGTGTCGGTTGCATCCGACCACTCGACGATGACGGTAACGGCAAAGGCCCGGGGCACAGCGACCGTCACGGTCACCGCCGCCGACGGGTACGGCGGCTCGGTGTCGGACAGTTTCACCGTCAGGGTGAAGGCCGCGCCGGTGGTGGCCTCGGCCATCAGCGACGTGAGCAGCCTGGAGGTCGACGCGACGCACCAGGTCTCCATGTCCGGGGTGTTCAGCGACCCCGACGGCGACGCGGTGACCGTGACCCAGGCGTCGTCGTCCGACACCTCAATAGCGGCGGTATCGGCCGCAATCGACGGCGCAACGGCCGCGATCACCGGCCTCACGGTAATCGCCAATTCCGAGGGTACGGCCACCATCACGGTGACGGCCCGGGACGCCGACGGCAACACCGTGCAGGACGCCTTTGACGTAACGGTGAACGCCCCCGCCGCGCAGCAGCAGAAGGTGAACAACCCGCCCACGGTGTCAGGCACCATTGACGACGCGACCATCGTAAGCGAGAGCGGGACGCATGAGGCGTCCCTGTCCGGGGTGTTCGACGACGCCGACGGCGACGACCTGACGGTCACCGCCGCGTCCTCAGATACCGCCGTAGCCACCGTGTCGGTCGCAGCCGATTACTCGACGCTGACGGTTTCGGCCCAGGCGCGGGGCACGGCGACCGTCACGGTCACGGCCGATGACGGCAAGGGCGGCTCGGTCGAGGATAGTTTCACGGTGAAGGTGAAGGCCGCGCCGGTGGTGACCTCGGCCATCGCCGACGTGAGCGGGCTGGATGCAGGAGCCACGCGGGAAGTGTCATTGTCCGGCGTGTTCAGCGACGCCGACGGCGACAGCTTGGCCGTCACGGCCGCGTCCTCGGACGAGGGCAAAACCGCCGTCTCCGTGGCTGCCGACCGGTCCGCGCTCACGGTGTCCGGTGTGGCCGAGGGAACGGCGACCATCACCGTCACGGCCCAGGACGCCGACGGTAATATCGTCAGCGACGTCTTCCAGGTCGAGGTGGTGCAGGTCCCGGAGCCCGAGCCCGAGCCGGTGGAGCTGCCCGGCCCGGTGGGCAATCTCCAACTGACGGCGACGCACGACAGCGTGAGCGTCAGCTGGAGCGCCCCGGAGAGCGGGGACGCGCCGGACGGCTACATCGTGCACCTGAAACCGGAGGACGGCGGCAAGGGGAAGACCAAGACGCCCAAGGCGAAGAAGACCAAGGTCAGCTTCGACAACCTGGAGGCGGGCCGGACCTACAAGGTATGGGTGCGGGCGCAGAACGAGGCGGGCAAGGGGGAGCGGGTCCATGCCACCATCACCCTGCCGGAGGCGGAACCCTCGCCGGAACAGGGTGAGCCGGGGGACGGAGAGCAGCAGGAAGGCCAGTCGGGGCAATAGCCCCGGTCTGGACTCCCCTTCCTGCCCGGCGCCCAACTTGTTCACCCGGCCCGGTCCAGTCCAGGACGCTCCCGATGCCAAGTCAGCGCGTTCACCACCGCAGGACAGACCACCTCTTCTCCGGCGACTCTCTGCAGCGCCTTCCGGACGCGCCGCCCGTTCTGCCGGCGGGGCAGGTGTGCCTGCCGTGAGGCGCCGGCCCCGCGCTCCCCGGGTGTGGCTCAATCCCGTGGCCGTGTGGGAGTTGCCGGACCGGCTGGGCATCTCCCAGAACGAGCTGGCCCGCCGGTGCGGGTTCTCGCCGGGCCACCTTTCCATGCTGATGAGCGGGCAGCGCAGCCCGTCGCTCCGCGCCCGGCGGCGCTTGATGGAGGTCCTGGGGGTGGAGGACTTCGGCGTGCTGTTCATCACCGAGCCGCCGCCGGCGGTTGAAGGCCGCAGGGCCGAAGAGACGGACGCTCCAAAACGCAAAAAAGGCCCCACAAATGCAAAAAAGGCGGCACAGACGGTGGTTCCCAGCAGTGGCCGCTCGTGTTAGCGGCGGCCACTGCCCTATGATTCCCAACGGCAACTTGGATGGAATGTTTGACCCTTGGGAGAGCCGCAGCCGGGCCTGGGGACCGCCACCAACATCCCCTGAGTGGCAGAGCAGAAGCGGCAATCGCGGTCAGGGAGACGCCACAACGAATCCGAGTAATTCCAGGCAAGTTGCCCACGGTTGCGTCGGCAACCGCCGTTGGTTATGGTATTCACAAGATGCCCGACTACCCCCACATAGCAGCCTACTACGCCAGGCGGCAGGAACTGGTCGAGTTCGGCGGTTCTGACAACGAGCTGAACATCCGGCCGGCCTTCCAGAACTGCCTGGACGCCTACTGCCGGGAGCATCGGGAAAGGCTGGCGCTCATCCCCGAGCTGAAGACGGCGGGAAACGTGATCCCCGACGGCACGGTCAAGGACACGCTGCGCATGGCCCGGGGCTACTGGGAGGCCAAGGACAGCCACGACGACCTGGACGCGGAGATTCAGGCGAAGTTCAACCGGGGCTACCCCCGGGACAACATCGTGTTCGAGGACTCGGAGACGGCGGTGCTGGTGCAGAACGGGGACGTAGCCCTGCGGGTGGACATGTCCCGCCCCGGGGAATTGCACCGGCTGATACGGCGGTTCCTGGACTACGAACTGCCCAGCATCGAGGAGTTCCGCCAGGCTCAGACGCAGTTCAAGACCGACCTGCCGGCGGTGCTGGAGAACCTGCGGCAGTCGGTGGCGGCGGCGGAGGAGGGCAACGAGGATTACCGGGCCCGGGCAGCAGAGTTCCTGGCCCTGTGCCGCCGGAGCATCGGCCCGGACGTGACCGAGGCCGACGTGCGGGAGATGCTGCTCCAGCACATCCTCACCAAGGACATCTTCCACCGGGTGTTTGACGAGGACCAGTTCCACAAGGAAAACAACGTGGCCGGCCAGTTGGACGAGCTGGAGGGGACCTTCTTCACCGGCAACGTGCGGCGGGAGGCCATCGACCGGCTGCGGGCCTACTACGGGGCCATCGGGCGGGCTGCCGACGAGATCGCCGACTACGCGGAGAAGCAGCAGTTCCTCAAGGCAATCTACGAGGACTTTTATAAGGCCTACAATCCCGCCGCCGCTGACCGGTTGGGGGTGGTCTATACCCCCAACGAGGTGGTGGACTTCATCATCCGTGGCACGGACTGGCTGTTGCAGAAGCACTTCGGCAAGACCTTGGCCGACGACAACGTGCAGATCCTGGACCCGGCCACGGGAACGGGCACGTTCATCACCAATCTGATCAACCACCTGCCCCTGGAGCGGCTGGAGCGCAAGTACCAGAACGAAATCCACGCCAACGAGGTGGCGATACTCCCCTACTACATCGCCAACCTGAACATTGAGTACACCTATAGGGAGCGGACGGGGGAGTACCTGGAGTTTCCCAACCTGTGCTTCGTGGACACCCTGGACAACATGGACTGGCAGGGCGCGGGCGCCAGCGGCGGCGCCGTGCAACGGCAGGGAGCGTTCAACCTGGGTTCTGTGTCGGCAGAGAACTGGATACGGGTGCAGGAGCAGAACGAGAAGCCCATCAGCGTAATCATCGGGAACCCGCCGTACAACGCCAACCAGCAGAACGAGAACGACAACAACAAGAATCGGGAGTACCCCGACATCGACCGGCGAATCAGCGAGACCTACGTTGCCGCCAGCACGGCGCAGAAGACCAAGCAGTACGACATGTACAAGCGGTTCATCCGGTGGGCGTCCGATAGGCTGGCGGATGATGGGGTTATTGGGTTTGTAACCAACCGTGCCTACCTGGACACCCGACAGGACGACGGGTTCCGCAAGGTGGCGTCCGAAGAATTCACCGACATTTACGTGCTTGACCTCGGCTCAGACGTGCGCCGCAACCCAAAGATTTCCGGCACAACCCACAACGTCTTTGGTATCCAAACCGGCGTGGCCATTGGTTTCTTTGTCAGGGAGAAGGCGAGATTTGGGGAGTGTGGTATCCACTACGCCCGTCGGGAAGACGCGGAGCCGGCCAAGGACAAACTGGCCTACCTCCGGGATGCAACCGTGGAAGGGATTGAATTTGAGAGCATAACGCCGGACAAGCGAAACGAGTGGCTGAACCAGTCCGACAGCGACTTCGACACTCTGCTACCCCTGGCAAACCGGGAAACCAAGCTTGCAAAGCGGTCTGAGGATGAGCAGGCTGTGTTCGGGCTTTATTCAATGGGCGTACAGTCGAACCGAGACGATTGGGTCTATGATTTTGATGCTGAGAAGTTAAGGCATAAAGTTAGGTCACTTATCGATTCGTACGAAGAAATGCGCTCTGTGTACGGTGGGATCGAAGTTGATGACGAGACTCTAGGTACGTCGATAAAATGGACCCGCGACCTCAAACGCCAATTGAGGCTGGACATGGCTAACGTGTACGACAGAGCCAATGTCCGCGAAACGCTGTATCGTCCTTATGCGAAGAAGGTGCTCTACTTCAATCAAAGTCTAAACGAAATGCAGTACCAGTTGCCCCAGATCTTCCCTATTGCCAGTGGTGAGAACAAAGTAATCTGCTTTAGAGCCCCCAGCACTCGGGTGCCGTTTGCTGTTGTGGCTGCCGATAAGGTGACAGACTCGAAAATGTTTATTGATGGGCTGCAATGCCTCCCCCTCTACCGCTACACCTCCGAGGGGGAGCGGGTTTGCAACATAACGGCGTGGGGCATCCGGCAGTTCAACGACCATTACCGACAGGAGTGGGGCGAGGATTTTGAGTCTCTGGCCGGGGCGGAGGGCATCACCGCCGAGGACATCTTCGCTTACACTTACGCCGTCCTCCACGACCCTGCCTATCGGGATGAGTACCGGGTGGACCTTTTGCGAGAATTTCCCCGGCTGCCCTTCTACCAGGACTTCCACCTGTGGCGGGACATGGGCCAGCAACTGCTGGACCTGCACATCGGCTTTGAGGAAGCGGAGCCTTACCCGCTGGAACGTCTTGACCTGGAGGGCGAACCCCGGCGGGTAATCCTGCGGGCCGACAAGGAAAAGGGCGCCATCGTCCTGGACGACAAGACCACGCTGACCGGTGTCCCCCCGCAGGCGTGGGATTACCAACTGGGCAACCGCTCCGCCCTGGAGTGGGTGCTGGACCAGTACAAGGAACGCAAACCCCGCGATCCCACCGTCGCCGAACGGTTCAACACCTACCGGTTCGCCGACCACAAGGAGCGGGTGATAGACCTGCTGCGCCGAGTTTGCACGGTCAGCGTCAAGACGGTGGAGATCGTGGAGAGCATGGCGTATTGGGATGGGGAGCGCTTGGTGGTGTCGGAAGACCGGGATCGGCGGGAATGGGAAACCTTGGTAATGGCGGAGTTCGCCAGGTCTTGGGACGAATCCGACGACGACCCGGAGTACCAAGCGTGGTTGGCCTCACTGCCCGACATTCGGGGGCAGGGGCGATAGAGCATGGTGGGAGACGTGGTGCTGTTGCCCTTTCCCTATACGGATGTCGAGGAATCCAAGATGCGCCCCACGGTGGTGTTGGCGGACGTCAGCGAGGGAAGATTTGCCGACTGGGTTGTGTGTCCCATTACCACCAGCCGGCGGCGGCACCGCAGGGCCATATTGATAGGCCCTGCCGATTTGGTTGAGGGAACGCTGCGTCAGGGAAGCAGGGCGCGTCCTGATCGGCTGGCCACGATGGCGCAGGGCCGGTTCGGCATTACCATCGCCCGCCTCACCGACGCAAAGACCGCTGAATTGCTTGATTCGGTGCGTTCCCTCTTCTAGCGAATTTCGAGGAATTCCAAGCGCGTTAGTTCACACCGCGATTGTCGTTCTCTGGCCGCCTCAGCATCACGCCGTAGCCGCGCTCGTCCACGATGTGGTTGACCGACAAACGGCCCCGGCTATCATAGCCCGTGGTATAGGCATACTCGACCTCGGCACCCCAGGGGACGCGCCCGCCGGTGCGAATCGTGCCGCTGCCCGGCCCGCCGGCGCCCTTGACCACCACGCCGTTGCGCCCGCCCTTCTTCCAGGCCATCACCTTGAGCTCCACCGGGGCCACCAGTTCTTGTGTAGTCGGTGCGAACAGGACGGCGTGCAGGCGCCGCAGCACGGGTCCCGAGGGCGTGCGCTGGCCGTTCATGATCTGGGAGAGATAGGAGACACTGATGCCCGCCCTACGGGCCACCTCGTTCTGGCTCCAGCCGTGAGCATCCATTCGCTCCCACAGGGCTTGCGGGTCCACGGTGGGAAGCTGGGCGGCCTCGGCCTTGACCGGAGCATCCAGGACATTCTCCACCCGCGCCTGGGCGGCGGGACTCAGATGACGCTGGCCCCGCGACACCTGCACCACGTACCCATAACTCAGCCCCGTCCGGTCCGCCACCTGGCGCAGGGTCAGGCCCCGCTCCCTGGCCCGCTCCCGGATGTAGCTGCTTTCGCCGCCTTGCACCAGGCCGCCCTGGCGGTAGACCACGCCCTGGCCGGGGACCTCGCCCAGGACTGCCATAGCCCTTTCCCGCAGCATCGGGGTCCAGGGCCGGCGCCCGTTGGCAACCGAGCACAGGTGGCCGTAGTTCACGCCCATCCGGGCGGCCAGTTCCTTGAGGGTGTAGCCGTGGCGTCTGGCGGCAGCCCGCAGTTCGCTCTCGGGCTTGCCCCGGTGCGCCGTCTCCTGCTGCGCCCGGTCCTTTGCCTCCGTATCCTGTAGAGCGTCAATGTCGCCGTGTGCGTTGGGTGTGACCTCCCGGTTGTGAGTGGTCTCCGTCCTGTCGATGCTGGTAGTGGTGGTGGTCATGTCGCTTCCTCCGAAAGGCGGAAAGCGAGCCCGGCCCGAATGGACCGACCTCGCTTTCCGGTTAAAGATGCAGGTCTTTGGTTGCGGTCCATTCAGCCGCTTAGGTGTGTCCGCCAGTGGCGAAACACGAAGAGCGGGGCCGCCTCCCCCGTTGGGAGAGACGACCCCGCTCGTTGGTGCCTATTCGATTGTCAGTGGCGGCCCATCAAGCCACCCCGGTGGACCCCGCCGCGCTACGGGCAGCGGGCCCAGGGTTACCGCCGGTTCAACAGTTGCTGCAACCAGCCCTTGACACGGATAACTCGCGATGGTCGTTGTTCTTGCTTTCGATTACCTCCCCGATGTGAATCTGGTTGTAGTTGTCGCCGTGGTCGCTGACGTTCTGTCCGTTGCCGATCCGGTTGCCGACGTCGGCGACGGCGCTAATGGTTGGCGCGACAACCTGTGCCTGTAGCTTGACCCGGTCCCTGCCACCCGCTGCGGCACTTGGCGGACAACTCCGTTGCCCGTCCCAACCCGCCCGTGCCGGCGTCGCCTGGCGAACGCCACGCGAATGTATGGCCCCTAACGCCGCAACGGACCCCAGCTCACGCCATCCCCTGCAAGACACACTGCGCCCAGGGTGGTGGTCAGCAGGTCAAGCCAGGCCGTGCGGAAGGCGCAATACGCCCTGGGTCAGTAAGTGCCACAGGAAATGACGGTGGGGGATTGGTGCAAGGCGCGGATCGCCCAGGTTAGAGCTCAGCCGCTCAATCCAGTCGCCCGGCGCTGGACGCACTGCCCCCAGGAGCAGGTTGGGGCAGCTCGGAACGACGGATTTGGGGTTGGCGCAGGGCGCAGTCAGCCCAGGGTGAAACTTGCCTGGTAACTGGCGTCAGGGGCAAGGGAGAGGGTCGCCGCGGGACCAGCCGCCACGCTGCCAGCCAGCGCACCGGCGGAACCTGCGTCGCAATTGTGAACGTCCGGTCCGCTGTTCTCCAGCGACCGGAGCGTGTGGAACCTGCGGCCTGGTCAATGTTGTCCAACAGCTATGCCGCATAAGGAATGGGAGGGTCAGCAGTTGGTGATCAACTCCAACCCGAGCGTGAGGGAACAGCGAAGCTGGTCAACCGCTCCGCAGGTGAATTCAATAGGGAAAGGAACGCAGGGAGTGCCGTGCTGTTTCCGGTTGCCACCTCCTAGATTCAGTCCGTGGGGCAGGAATACCAACTTGGGTAGGGATACCAGGTGACGCGCACCGTGCGCCTGGGTTAAAGTCCCTCGCGGACGCCCATCGGGAGAGCAAGGCTCGATCCTTTTGGGCAGGTCCATCGCGGGCGGCCGTTCGGAGAGCTGGGCTCAATCCTATGCGGCCAAACCCGGGTCCAGGGACGGGACCCTCCAGTTTTCTCGGCAGGAAGCACTGGCAAAAGCCTGAATACACTTTCCAGTATCCGGCGCCGGGTCGGCCATGACAAGACCACAGGCGTTCCGACGGGAAAGTGTTGCCTTTTGTTGACCCGAACTCTAAGCGCACTTCCGGAGCCGGAGCAGTTCACCTCCTTACGTCAGTTCGTTGGATAGGGATACCGCCTTGGGTTTGGATGCCGGGTGGAACGTACCGTGCGCTCCGGTGGGCTGGGGTTCCGGCTGAGGCGCCGCTAGCAGAACCCGCGAACGGCTCAGCCAGGGTGAGGACGAAGCCCCGCTAAACGCTCCGTCCCCGCCGCCCGGTGAAGGAGGGATCAGCTCCCATCGCCTGACGGGTGCCCAGCGGACGGAGGGATCAGCTCCGAGCCGCTGAACGGTGTCCGGGGAAGGAGGACTTGAACACTCCAGCCGCCGGACTGGCCGGGACGAGGGACTTGAACACCCCGTTGACCGGCCCGCACTGCCGACGAGGGACTCGAACATCCCGCGCCGGCAGCGTTCCCTCTTGAGCCGCCACCTCTCGGTGAGGACCCGGGCGGAGGGAAACGCCCCCAGATTTCTAGGGCAGGAAACCTGGAAAAGCCTGAACACGAAGATATTGTCGCCCATGGCAACCGTCCTGGGTAGGCCCTGCGCGCCCCACCGGCAAAATTGTTAACAAGAACGCCGCGCCCCTTACGCGACGCTACCTGAACCGGCGGCCTGCGCTAAGCATCCAGAGCAGCCACCGGAGCCGCTCCTGCTTTTTCCGGGCGCGGCGGGCGTCCTCCAGGGCCTTGCGCCGCCAGTTGGTCTGCTCGCCCCGGTCCAGGCCCCTGAGCGGGTAGGTCTGGGGGGGAAGGGTCAGACCGTGCTCCTCCAGCAAGGCCAGCTCCACGGACATGAGCCGCTCCTCGTCGCGCAGCCACTCCAGGCCCCTGCCCCGGTTGGGGTGGGTGTTCCTGAGTTCCCGCCACTCCTGGATCAACGGCCAGGCGTCACCGAAGACCCGTTCGTCGTCTTCCGCCGGTTCCAGGGTCGCCAGGTCGGGAAAGTCCCGGCGCAGCCGGGTATTCCGCTGCGGAGACGCTCTGACCGAACCGGACTCTCCCCCTCCCTCACGCTCACCCTCTCCGGCGCCCCCACCGCCTCCCTCGATCCTCTCCAGCCGCGATTCCACGCGGTGCAAATCGCCGGCGTGATCGTTCCCGAGGGCGTTGACCTCCCCCTGGACGGCGGACAGGCCCTGGCCCATTTCATCCACCTGTCCCTCAACCCGCTCCAGCCGCCCGGTCAGCTCGTCGTTGCGCTGTCGCTGTTCCTGGGCCGGCGACCCGGCGCCGTCCAGCAGGGCCTGGTCCAAGACCATACGCATCCGGCGGGACGGCTTGCCGCTCCTCAGGCTGGCCGTCAGCGTCCGGTGGTCCACGCCCAGGTCCGCCGCCGCCCGGCGCGGACCCTTGTAGCGCACCTGCTCGTCCAGCAGGGCCATGAGTCTCAAATGGTGCAGGTCCTCGATGCTCTCGCTCCGGTCGATGCCCGGCCGCTGTTGTGCCATGATTTCGCCTCCTCGCACAAAATGTTCGTTTCAGATAGGGCCTTTGCACGATTGACCCCGTCGGCCCGGGTTGCAAAATGCACGTTTCAGCTACGGCTCTTGCACTCGGATGTTGGAACGGGGCCTTACGAAAAGTGTTAACCGGCAAACTCCGGTAGGGGGCCGGTTTCCTCCGATTTCAGCTACGAAACGACCCCTCTTGCATTTCTGCAACCGGCGCCCATTCCCTGTACACCCCAATGACATCACAGGAGGGGCCGTTTGCGTAAGGCCCGGCGCGCCCCCGCACAAGTGCGGCCCCCTGCGCGCCCCCGCACGAGTGCCGACCCCTGCGGGAGGTTATGTAGATGGGCTGGATGGTTCACACTCTCTGGCGGCAAGCACGGCAGGCCAGTTCTCGAACCAATGCGGGGAGTTACGAGGTGATGAACTGCACCGGCGCCCCCAGCGCTAACCGGCGCCACAACCGGATTGGCCATGCTGAGCGCCGCTGCTCTCAGGACTGTCAGCTTTCAGCCCTCACGTACTCCCCGTCAGCCACGACCCGCTCCCCCGATTGCATACGTTTCGCCTGCCCTGCAACTTGCCTCGCAAGTTGCATTTTTCCGCAACCGGCCCTTGACACAAAGTGTTTGCCGTTTCGGTCCGCCAGAGAGTTATTTTGCAGGAATTCAGCTTTGCAACGGCCCGCATCCGCAACTTGCGCTCCAACCGCTTTCCTGTACACCCGAATGACCTCTAAACGGTCTTTCCCAGCATCATCCCGGCGATGGGACCGAGGCATCAGGGGAGGCGCCGTGCACACTACATCAATGAAATCCCTTACGAGGGATAACGGCCGATTCTCCCACGCCGCAGACTGGTCGCTGAATGCCACAGTGCCGCAGGCAACGGCGGGGAATCGGTATTCCATCCCGCCAAGACCCTGCTGTAGGAACGAAAGGGAGACAGAATTGATGGGGCGCGTAAATACTCGCACCCGTGCGGCCCCCTGTGGGAGGTAATTTCCGGCGCTCCGGTGGCGCACACTCAATAGCAGAGCCGGGGACGATGCCGGTGGCCCAATCCCACCAATACGAAACCGAGGTGAACGACATGATCCTGAATCCCATTACCCAGTTCGACACGGAGGCCCAATCCCACAACCCCTACGAGAGGCTATGCGAGACAAGACGAGAACAAACGCAAATACGCGTCCCTCCGGTAGCAACCGGAAATCGGGCGCTCGGAAATCAGGGACCGCCGGCAGAAATTCTCCAGGGTCAACATCTCCGCAGCACACCGACGCGGAGCAGGAGAGGATGCAGGAAGGACTGCGCATCCTGGCCCGCATGATCGCCCGCGCCCACCTGCGGAGTCAGGCAGCGGGGGCCGCGCCGGAACCGCCACCGGACCCGGACTTTGGAGGATGAGCCGCTCCCGAAACCGCCGGCGCTGGCAGTATCAACAAAGCCGGGCATCCCGCTGGCTTACCCCAGCTTCAGGCCGAGCGCACCCCCAACCACGTCGTCGGCACTCTCGCCCGCAACCAAAGCAACCGTGAACACCGACCAGAACACCGACGAGCGCCAAAGGCGGGTTGCGCCCACCAGCCCCAGCCCCCGATGGGCTTGATGTTCGCGGGGCTCAGCGTCCCTGCAACCCGGTCAAGCGCATCGCCGTGGTGCCTGCGCCTCGCATCCCGGCGATGAACGGCATTGGCGGTTTCTTGGCAAGGCTCACAGCAACAACGGCTGGACCACGCGAACACCCTGGCAATGCGATGATTCCCCGTAGAGCGTTTCACCCAACTCAAAGCCCGAGATCGAGATCCGGAGACCGGCCTGCTGACCACTCTCGCCGCAACCCGGGCACATCGAAAAGTACAATGACCGCGATACAATTCGTATAATCCGGTTGACATGGCGATTGAAAAAACTCGCCGCCGGAATCTCCCTCCGTGCCCCCTGTCCTGCCTGTTCCAGCTTGGAAATCTCCCACGATTGCACTGTGCAACGTCTTTGATTCTCATGTACAGCCAAAAGCGGGCGAAAACCAGCCCGGAGGGATTGCACTCTGCCTTTTCCGACGATGAGCCGCGCCGCCTGATCACTCCCCGTTGCCCGCTGGCAGTCACGCCAATCCAGTCCGTCCCACTCCGCCAGGATACGCCTGGCGGTAGGGCCATTTACATCAGTCAGACCCTGCGCTGCCATCAGCCGGGACACCTTATCCAAGAATTACCCGTCCTCGCCGCTATCGACGCTCGCTCCGGCTTTGCTGGCCGGGCCACGAAAACCATCTCCGAACCCCTCTGGACGGCTCATCCGATTCGCCGTTTCTCCGTGGGGCATTTTGCCTCAGGTCCAATAGGGCCGTGCCCCATCGTACCCGGAATCGCCATGTACCAAGATGCCCCATTCCGTAGCTGGCCCTGCCCCATCACCCTGGAACCAGCCCTTCCCCAAAAGTGTTGCCTGAACTGGTCCCAAAACCCTCAAATCTCCCGTTTTCAGCTACGAAACCACCTCCCCGCCCCATCCTGTCCCAAGTTCAAATCCCTGTACACGTCTACACCGTCACCACCGGGGCTTGGTATCCCAAACCCTGAAAGGGGGTTCACGCATGAACTGTGGTTCACGGGTGAACTACCCCATAAGGGGTTACCTCGGATGCTGGCGCTCATCAAACTCGACGGTGAGAGCCGGGCCCGGCGAGCAATTGACGCCAGGCGCCGGAGGAGGGATACGATGCGAAAGAACAACCATAACGACTGGAGGAAGACCGGCGCCGGCATGAACGCTGGGGCCGTGCCGCCGACCTGCCCGGCGGACCACCGAGAGACACTGAGCGATGGACTGCGCATCCTGGCCAGGATCATCGCCCGCACTCACCTGCGGCAACAGGCGGAACGGTGCAGCGCCCCCGCGCCAGGTCCGCCGCCCGCAGGCGAATCCCGGGATTGAGCCACCCGTCAACCGGCGCTCCGCCGATTCGTCGGCAAGGGCGCCGGGATTGCTCTCGCCCTCCGCCATCTGCGGCGCCGTCCCCCTCAAGGCCGGTCCCAGGGCAGACCCCCGCCCCGGCGTTTCTGCCCCATAACACAAAACTGCCTCCAAGACAATTCCTTGCAAGGCATTACCGGCGAACAATTTCTCCTGGAAAATGGAGTGTTGGGCCACTGCCACGGGAGGAATGAGGATGACAATTACCAGCACCGGCAGGCCAATTCCGGTGGATGAAGAACTGTCCAACAATGACCTCGACGGCGCCATCCGCGACTACGTGCGCACCTACGTCCTGTGGCACGGCCGGGCCAAGGCCGCCGAGAGATTCGGCGTGTCCCGGCACACCCTGTGGCGCTGCCTGCAACGGGGGCGCCTGGGGAAATCACTGCCCAGGGCGGTGATCACGACCGTAGGCGACGACCCGGACGCCATCGCAGCGGCGGCGTGGGCCATGACCGCCGTCCGTCAGGTCCGGCGCCGCGCCGCCGCCAAACCCAAGTCCCTGGCCGAGACCTTGGAGGACACCCTGCGGCTGCTGTGCGCCGCGCCCCTGACCACCGTGGACGAACTCTCCAGTTTCGGCAGGATTCCCGCCACCACCCTGCGCCGCAGGCTTGCGAAACTCACTGAACGCGGCCTGGTGGACTCGGTGGTCCATCACCTGGGCGCCCTGGGGCCGAATCCCAAGACGCGCCACTTTCCCACGGAGCGGGGCATAGAGGCCGCCGCTCGTGTCGAACACGGTGTAGAACAGTTCCTCAGCGAGTACCCGGTGTCCAGGGAGTGGTTCCGGCTGCTCACCGTACGCCTGGATTCTGTCGCGGTGCTCTACCGCGTGGCCGCCGTGATCGCCCACGCCGACCCGGACGCAAGGCCCGTGCGGGTGGACCACTACCGCCAGGGACCCTACGACCTGCTGATCACGCTGTCCGGGGGCCGCTCGCTGGGCATCGTACGCCAGGGGCCGGTGCTGTCGTCGGCCAACCTGCGCTACCGCCTGAGAACGCTGGAGCAACTGCGCTATTACCAGCGGCCCACGTCAACCCTGGTATTGACCCACTCGGACCAGGCCACCCGCCGGGCCTTCCGCACCCTGGGCTACCCCAGGGAGCACCGCAGCACCTTAGTCGCCACCGAGGGGGAACTGCTGGCGGGAGACGCCGAGGCCCAGGTCTGGCAGCAGTGCGGCGGGGGCGGCAGCACCTTCCTGCCCGAGACCATCAACCCCGACGTGTCCCTGGCCGCCATCATGGGCTGGCTGGGACGCCGCGCGGGGACCGCCGCCGCCGACCGCCCCAGGCCCGACCCGGAGGAGCTGTATCCCAGCCGGATGCGGGCGCTGATGCCCCAGCCATCGGAGCAGGTGGGGAACTCCTTGGCCGTCAGGCTCACCCGCGCCGAAAAACAGGCTCTGGACCTCTTGGCCGCCTGGCCCCTGTGCGACACGGACCAACTGGCCGGGCTGATGGGCGGAGTGACCCGCCGACGCACCAACCAGGTGCTCAGAGTCCTGGCAGAACACGGCCTGATTCGCGCCGACGGACAGAAACATGTGCTCACCGACGAGGGGCTGACGTACCTGGCCCGCCGGGACCGGGCCGCCGTGGGGCAGGTCCTGGACCGCTGGACCGCCGAACCCAGCCTGAGCAACCCGCAGGTCTACGCTGGCACCGCCCTGCGCGCCGTGGCGTCCCAGCCGGAACACCACGCCGCCCTGACCACCCTGGCCGCCAAGCTCACCTCCGAATGCGCCCACAGCAATGACTACGGCCTCCTGGACCTGCTGCCCACCTCCCGCTCCGCCGTGGGGTACTGGCACGACGACAAGAACTACGTGGTCCACTCCGATGTGTCCTTCACCCTGGACCTGCCCGAGGGATACCGCCATTGCTTTATGGAATACGAACGCCGGGCCACCACGCCAAGACGGGTGCGCGCCCGGCTGGAGAACTATCGCCGTTACTTTCAGAGCGATTACGCCCGCTGGGACCACGGCGGGGAACTGCCCCTGGTGCTGTTCGTGTTCGAGACACCCGGCGACGAGGAAGCCTTCATGGACGCCGCCAGCTACGTCGATCACGCCCCCTTCGCCAGTTCCAACCTGGAGACCATTGCCCAACACGGCATCCTGGCTGACACGTGGCTGCCGCCCGCCCCGGAACCGTGGGAAAGGCTGCAATTGCAGCGACTGGTCAAAGTGCAACTTTTCCGGTAAAGCGGTTCCCGGGGTTTCCTGTAGGAAAGGGACAATCCAATAGGGATGACAGGGGTTTTTCCCCGTCCTAACCCTGTCTGACCCCAAAAGTCCTCCAGGCGGCATTTTGTTGCAGAAATCGGGACTCTCGGCAGAGGCGGACCGGCCCGGCGACCAAGGGCGAAAAAGCCGCTGGCACGTATGACACAACAGGATTGACCCGTAAATGAAACGTAATGACACAATGTGAGGCGAGGACATGAGACTGCTGACCAAGGCGGAAGCCTGCCGGGAGCTGAGGCTGTCGCTGTCCACGCTGAACCGGCGCATCGCCGCCGGGGAGGTGCCGGTAAGACGGGAGCCGCGCGGACGGCGGCACCGGGTTTACGTGATCCTGGACGACGACCCGCCGAGCGCCATCGAATCCCCGCCATCAAAGTTGATCGCGGCCCAGGATAGGATTCAGGACCTGGAGGGGCAGGTGGAGTTGTTGAAGGGACAGCTTGAGCTTGAACAACAGCGAAACGCCGGGTTGGTGGACGAATTGAAGGCGGCGCAAACAACAACGGCGCAGGAGCGACGAGGCTCCTGGTGGCGGCGATTCTGGCAACGCAACGGGAATGCGCCGCCAACGGCGCCGTGATGCCCGTCGTTATCTGCGGAGGGTCTGCACACGATACCGGTTTGGCCCGTTTCGGTCGCCAAGATGCTTGCATTGAAATAACTAACTCACTAGAATACAACTGAAACTCCACCCTCCAGCCGCGTAACTAACGATGAGGAGACACAATATGGCGCTGGATCAAAAGGACAGGTACCGAGATATGGTGCTCCGGGGCAAGTACCAGCCACTGTACCAGTACCTCAGCAGTCTACAGACGCAAGAATGGAAAACCTCTTTCAGCGAGGTCGAAGCGGTGATCGGGTTCGAGTTGCCTCCGTCCGCACGTCTGCACCGGCCCTGGTGGGGCAATCAACGGGGCGGCAACGGCCACAGCCACGCTCTGGCCTGGAGTGTGGCCGGGTGGGAGACGGCGGAGGTCGATATGGAAGGCGAGACGTTGCTGTTCCGGCGAACGGCCCCCAGGGCCGCACCCAGACTGCCCCTCGACGAGGCATGGCCCGCCCACCCTACGGCTGTGTGGCCGGAAGGCCTGAGTCTCAGGCGAGAGGACCTCTACGAGGATAGGGTCTAGCCTCCCATGTTCATAGACACCAACGTGCTGGTGAACTCCCGTGTCCCCGGCGCGCCGCACCACGACGACGCCCGGGCCAGTCTGGAGCGAGCCTTCCGGGACCCCGAACCGATGAGGATCAGCCGTCAGGTCATACGCGAATACCTGGCCGTGGTCACCCGCCCACAGACCTGGCCGGTGGCAATCACCCGCGAGGAAGCCATGGAAGACGTGAGCAGACTGACCGGAAGCTTCCAGGTGCTTGAGGACGGCCCGGCGGTCACCGAGTTGCTGGTGGCGCTGTGCCGGGAGGTTCCCGCCGGGGGACGGCAGATTCACGACGCCAACATCGTCGCCACCATGCTGGCCCGTGGGGAGCGCCGGCTGCTGACGTTCAACGTCGCTGACTTTCGCCGTTACGGTGACCGCATCGAGTTGGTGGACATCTAGCAGTTGAGTTCGATATAACCACTCAAGGAGGACGAGATGAAGAAACAGTTCCAATCCCTGGCCCCGGCGGCGCTCTACGCCCGGGTCTCCAGCGACCGCCAGGACGTGGACCTGTCCGTGGCCGCCCAGCTTCGGGCGCTCCGGGACTACGCCAAGAGCAACGGCTACTCCGTGGCCCGCGAGTACGTGGACGAGGCCGAGAGCGGCCGTATCGCCGACCGGCCCCAGTTCCGCAACATGATCGACGAGGGCGGCAAGGCTGCGGCACCTTTCCAGGTGATTCTTGTCTGGAAATTCAGTCGGTTCACCCGCAAGCGGGAACACGCCGTGGCCTTCAAGTCCATGCTCCGGCGCAAGGGCATCCGCGTGGTCTCAATCACCGAGCACGCCGACGACTCCCCCACCGGCAAGCTGATGGAGGCCATCATCGAGTCCGTGGACGAGTTCTACTCAGAAAATCTTGCCGAAGAAGTAAAGCGGGGAATGCGGGAAGCGGCGTCCCGGGGCTACTTCCTGGCGTCCCGCGCTCCCTTCGGCTACAACCGGGTCAAGGTCAGCGACGGGGTGAAGGACCGCCCCACCCTGGAGGTTGACCCGGTGGCGGCACCCACCGTGAAGGAGATATTCGAGAGTTCCCGCCGGGGCAACGGGCTCGCAGAAATCTGCAAGGAATTGAACGGGCGGGGCATCACCAACAAGGGCAAACGCTGGCAGAAGAACGTAGTCCACTACCTGCTGACCAACGAAGCATACACGGGAACCGCCGTCTGGGGGGTCAAGAGCAAGGACGAGAAGAACCCGGACCCGGTTCGGGTTGAGAACGCCTGGCCCGCCCTGGTGTCGCGGGAGTTGTTTGACGAGGTGCAGCAGGGACTCCACCAGCGGGCGCCCACGGTGGCGCGGCCCGGACGTGTGGGCAGCCAGTACCTGCTGAGCGGACTGCTCCGCTGCGGGGTGTGCGGCAAGCCCTACTCCGCCCAGGGAGCCAAGAGCGGCCAGTTCGCCTACTACGTCTGCGCCAGCCTGTTCCGCGAGGGAGCGGGAGCGTGCAGCAACGGGCGCTACCTGAACGCCAGCAAGGTGGAGGACCTGGTGATCGAGAAGGTCAGGGAGCGGATTCTCACCGAGGAGACCATCACCGAGCTGGTGACCCTGGTGGCCGAGGAGATCGACAACCTGGCCGGCGAGGTCAACGGCAGGCTGACGGCCATCAACAGTGAGCTAAGCGACGTGGAGACCCGGCTGGAGAACCTCTACCAGGCCCTGGAGACCAAGCAGTTGCCCATCGAGGTGATCTCTCCTCGCATACTCTCCCTGAAGAGCCGCCAGGACCAGCTTGTAGCGGCGCGGGAGGGGGCCGAGGCCCAGTTGGAGCAGCGTCGGGCGGAGTTGCCCACGTCAAAGGAGATCAAGGGGTACGTGGCGGACTTCCGGGAGTTCCTGAAGGAAGGAACCTTCCCCGAGCGGAAGGCGTTGATCCGCAATTTCGTGCAGGGCATCGAGATCGTTGAGGACGAGGCAACGCTGACGTACACTATCCCCATGCCGCAGGACGGGGTGACGTCGGAATCGGCCTCGGTTCTTGATTTTGTCCAGTCCGGCCCACCACCATGTCCAATACTGCGAACTCCGCCATTCAAGGCGATTTCGGCGGCGTCCGCACCCCCTATGGGACTGTCTTCCGGCGTGGGGATCGTATACACAATCGTCGCGCCGCCGGGCCGCACCAGCACCTCCTTGACGAATGACCGCACGAAGGCTTTGGTCTCGGTCAGTTCGCTGGTCTTCAGGAACTCGCTCATTTCGCTGGCAAAAGCGGCAATGACGTCGGCGCTATCCAACAGTTCCCGCCTCTGGGACAGGACGGCCCGGGCTTCCTCGGCGGCGGCTTCCAGTTGCTCCCGCCGGTGGCGGTGTTCCAGGATGCGTTCCGAGGCGTCGGCCATGTCCAGGTCGGTGCTTTCCACAAATTGCCAGATGCGGTCCAGCTTCCGCTTGACCTCCTCCAGTTCGGCCTCGATGGTCTCCAGGTTCTGCCGCTGTTCCCGGGCCACCCCGTCCATCTCCTCGTCCACCAGCTTCACCAGGTCTCGGACGTTGGACTCGGTGAGGATGTTCTCCCGGAGGTTGGAGACGATGATCGCCTCGAAGTTCCTGGCGTTGAGCCTGGGAGTGTCGCAGGTCCCGCTGCCCTGCTTGAGCAGGGACTGGCAGACGTAGTAGGTGTACCTGCCGCTCTTGGCTTCGGAGGCGGTAAGGGCCTTGCCGCAGGACTCGCACTTGGCCAGGCCGCTGAGCAGGTAGGGGCTGGCGGCGCGGCGGGGGTGGGTTACTTTCGGTGCCCGCGCCTCCAGCAACTTCCTGACCCGCTGGAATTCCTGCTGGGAGACGATGGCGGGGAAAGCGTCTTCCACCCGCACCGGCTCCTGGCCGTCTCGGGCCCTCTGGCCCCAGACCAAAGTGCCGGTGTAGGCTTCGTTGGTGAGGAGTTTGTGGACGGTGGTCTTGCGCCACTGCTTGCCGTTGGGGGAGGGGATGCCCTCGGCGTTGAAAGTCTTGAGGATGTCCAGGGAGGTCCTGCCCTGGAGGGTGAGGTCGAAGATGCGGCGGACCACGGCGTCGTGGGGCGGGTTCAGTTCCAGGCGGGGACGCTTCTTGGCCCCGTCCTGGACATAGACCCGCTTGTACCCGTAGGGGGCGCTGGCATTCATCCAGAAACCCCGGGAGGCCGCCTCGCGCATACCCCGCGTCACTTCCTGGGCCAAATTCTCCGAGTAGAACTCGTCCACGGACTCGATGATGGCCTCCATGAGCTTGCCGGTGGGGGTGTCGTCGGCGTGCTCGGTGATGGATACGACGCGGACGCCCTTGCGCCTCAGCATGGACTTGAAGGCCACGGCGTGCTCCCGCTTGCGGGTGAACCTCGAAAACTTCCAGACCAAGATTTCCTGGAAGGGAGAGTCGGGCTTGCTGGCTTCGTCCAGCATCTTGCGGAACTGGGGTCTATCGGCGATCCTGCCGCTCTCGGCCTCGTCCACGTACTCGCGGACGGCCAGGTAGCCGTTCTTCTCGGCGTAGTCTCTAAGGGCGCGAAGCTGGGCGGCAACGGAGAGGTCCACGTCCTGGCGGTCGCTGGAAACCCGGGCGTAGAGGGCCGCCGGTATCAGGTCGTTCTTCTTACTCATTGCTCTGTCCTCCATCTTGCTCTGACTGACTGACCTGCCGGGAGCGCAGCCGTTCCAGGCGTTGCTCACGGCGCAACTCCCTCTCTTCCATGTACAAGCGCAGGGCTTCGCGCACCAGCTCGCTCATGTCGCGGCCCTCCTCGTCCTTCACGCGCTGCACCTGGTCAAACATCTCCGGGGGCAGGGAGAAGGTGATGGTCCTGGATTTCCGGCGTGGGGGCATGGTCTCTCTTTTTGCCTGCCGTGATAAGTGTTTGTCTTACTATTATTATTCGCCGTCCTGCCCTTTTAGTCAAGGCGCGGCGGTAACCGCCCTGCCGTTGAACCTGGGATAGGGCCGACACTGCCGCCGGCCCAACTGCGGTTCCAGGACGCTGCGGCGCTCCCACGGCACGGCCACGACGATCACCTTGGCCAGGTGTCCCTTCCACAGGATAGGCGCGGCCACAACGGCCAGCCCGTCCGCCTCGGTGTATTTCCGCTGGCCGCTATGGGCAGCCCGCTCCGCCAGGGAGCCGGAGGGCAGGGCGCTGTCCCTGCGGGGCATCCCTCCCCGACGCCCGTTCAGCAGCCGGGAACGGCGCGGGCCGAAGCCCGCCGTGCGCTTCACCACCCTGGCCCGCAAGAACGCCTCCTCCGTCCAGCCCTCCGGGTCGCCCCTTTCCTCCCGCTCGTACAGGACCACCAGCAGGGGCGGGTCCCGCACCACCTCGGACAACCGGATCGCCGCCGAGGAGTAGGCGCAGCCGAATACGTCGTGGAGGGTCGCCACGTCCAGCCCGCTGGCCTGGGCGTAGGGGACGAAGATGTCCGGCTGCATCAGCGCCGCTGCCGCGAAGCGTTCCGCCTGGGGGCAAATCCTGGGGTCAGGTCCGTTGTGGCCACACATTCCGGGCGACTGCATTTCGCAGATATTCTCCACGACGATCTCGTACATTTCATGGAGTATGGTCTGGGCCTTGGAGCCCTGCCACAGGTCCTCCCGGTGGTAGATGTGGTACTCGCCCCCGGGCTGGCCGATGTGGGCGCCCCTCAGCCCGTCCATCGGTCCCTCCCGCACGGCGCCGAAACCGGCCCGTTCCGCCAGGGCGGTCAGATCTTCCAGGGTAGGACGGGCCGACAGCTCGAAGTAGTCCACGAAACTGGCGGCCAGCCTCTCCGGGTCCAGGGCCTGCCGGTGGGGGTCGTCGTCCAGCAGGATGCGGCAGAAGCCGCCCAGGGTCCTATCCATCATTCCAACAGCCTCTTGCCGGTGAACCTCTCGTACATCTCCACGATGAACCGCTTGGCGTTGACGGTCATGGGGCCGTCGGGCCGGGTGCCCACCCGGAAGGCCGGGTCGTTCAGCACGAATTGGTAGGCCCGCTCCACGTCCATGGTCTCGTCGCTGTAGGGGTTGGGCTGCGGCCCGTGGCCGGCCCGCCTGAGCAACTGCTGGGCGTCCACGTTGTAGAGCTCGGCCAGCTTGCGGACCACATTGGCGCCGGGGCGGCTCACTCCCCTTTCGATCTGGGACAGGTAGGAGCTGGAGACGCCGGTGCGCCGGGTGACCTCCCGCAGGCTGACCCGGCCCCGCAGCCGCTTGAGCAGGGGGCCGATGTCCTCGTAGCCCTCTGCGTGTTCCCGCAGTTCGTCCCGGTCCAGGTTCTCCTGGTAGCGGTTCTCCGGTTCCAGGCTGTCGTCGTATTCGTCCATGCTTGCCATCCCGTTGGTCGGTGTCTCAGCCCGAACAGTGGTTGTTTTTCTGCGTGTTAATTGTTACAACACAGTGAACACTTTGTCAAAACACGGCTGTCAGGGTCAATTTCCAATTGCCCGTACCGATGTACGGTTGCTACACTCATCTACACAGAACGGAATTTCTAAACCCGGCCAGAGTATAAGCCACCGGCCTCTTTCGGGCTACCCCCGGAAGTCAGGCCCCATCCCACAGAGAGCAGGACCCTTTGAGAAAGAAGCGAAGACTAACTAAGGAACAGGAGCGCCAGCGCATGGATGGGCTGCGCATCCTGGCCCGCATCATCGCCCGCCACTACCTGGCTCACCCGGAACTGTACCCACGGCCGGTTGACGCCGCCGATGGCCGCGCCGAAGGAAGCGGAAACGCCAGGGGACGGGAGGACGCGGCGTGAAGCGCGTCAAACCCGCCTTCAGGGCCCGGCTGGACCCGCACAAGGTGTGGGAACTGCTCAACGTGCTCAACATGAGCCAGTGCGAACTGGCCCGGCTCATCGGGCGCTCCCCGGGCTTTGTCTCCGACCTGTTCAACGGCCGGCGCTACGCCTCCGGCGAGACCCGACGCCGCCTGATGGAAGTGTTGGGCGTAACCCACTTCGAGGACCTTTTCATCCTGGAGGAAACGGATGACTAGAGATCAGAATTGCTCCATCTACCGGCCTTTCCCGCCGGGCGTCGCCCTGATGCCCGAGGACTTCCCCCGGAAGCTGGTGGTTCTCAAGGATCTGACCGGCCTCACCTGGGAGGGGATGTCCGACGCCCTCGGGGTGGACCCCCGCCAGCTGTGGCGCTGGCGTGAGAAGGAGGGCGAACCCAACGGCGGCGCCATGCTGTCCGTGGTGCGCCTGGCGGTCCGGGTGCCGGGCGGTTTGGCCCTGCTCCTGGACGAAGACCTGATCGTGATCTTCAAACCGAGGAAGTGACTGCATGACATTGGCAGAGCGCAACCCATTGGCGGACTTCCGCCTTCCGTCCTGGCCCGAGGACTTCGGGCGGCGGCTGGAGGGCCTGAAGGCGCTGACCGGACTGAAATGGCGGGAGATGGCCGAACTGCTGAGCGTCACCGACCGGGCCATCCTGCTGTGGCGGCGGGGTGAACGCCGGCCCTCTGGGGCCAACATCCTGGCCATCACCGAGCTGGCCCGCAGCGTCCCCGGCGGCATCGAGCTGCTGTGCCAGGGCGACGCCGGTGCCCTGACCCTATGGGTAAGCGGTGACGCCCCCGGAGATTATGGCCTTGAGTAGCGGCACGAAAGGCGCGGTGCGGGATAGGTACTTGCGGTTCCCCGCGCCGTCCCTGCCCCGGGATTTTCCGGTACGTTTGGGACGCCTGGAGGACCGGTCGGGGACTTCCCTGGAGGAAGTGGCCCTGGCCGCCGGCCTGCCCGCCCGACGGGCACGCCTGTGGCGCGTCGGGCGGCCTCCCAGCGATGACGAGTTGCGGGCCATCGTGCATTTCGCCTGTGATGTGCCCGGCGGGGTGGCCGTGCTGCTGCTGGACGCCTCCCAGCCCTGGCCGGTGCGGGAGTGAGTTTTTCATGGGCCGCCGCCAGCAGTGGGTCTATCACATCGAGCCGGAGGAGTTCCCGCCGGACTTCCCGGATCGGCTTGACGCCTTTCGGCGGGCGGCCGGTTTGAGCTGGCGGGGCCTGGCCCGGCGGCTGAAGGTCAGCGCCCGCACGGTGTTTCGCTGGAAGGCAGGGGCCGCTCCCGGCTCCGGCCATCTGGTTTCCCTGTTCAGCCTGGCCGCCGGTATGGGACTGTTACACCTGCTGCTGCCGGAGGCGGGAGAGCCGCAACCGGAGGACAATGACAGGCAATGTTATATTGCCCTGCGGTGAACGTGGAATTCACGCTAACGCGGCTGCCCAACTGCCGAGCGGTCTTGGCGCGGCGCCGGCCTCGGCGAGGACGGAACGAAAGTGGTCGGTGAACAGAGGTTCGCTGTGGGTATGCTGGATGGCCGTGGCACGAGTCAAGGGTTAGGTGTTATCCGCCCATAACGAGCCGGTCCCAATTTGGAAACTCTCCATCTTCGATGACTTTGACGATGGCTTTCAGGCACAGTTCTTGCGCCTGTGCCATGAACTCTGGTGATCGTTCGGTCTCGTTCAAGTTTCCGGTATGCACGGCTTTGGACCGGCGGTGGTATATTTTCTTGAAATCGTCGAACAACGATCTCCGTCCGACCTCGTCGGTCCCCAAGTGCCAGGCGGCGCGAAGGGCCATCCTAAATCGCAACTCGCCTTCATTGCGCAAGTCTTCCAAATAGAGAGATTCCAGCGCTGTCCCCAGGTTGATGAACCTATCGACTGGATTTATGTCCATTTTTGATTTCGTCCACCGGTCTATGGGCACGCGCAGTTTTTGTGTAACCTCTGGTCTGAGGTTCTTTCGAGTGCTGTAGAGAGACATGGCTTTCTGCACATCTACTCCATTGACTTCCATTGCCGTACTCTTTCTGTGGAACAAGGACGAATAAGCTGGCGATTGCCCCGTCGTTGTGACAGCGTACGCTTCATCTGGGTCGAAATGCGTCCACCACGCTACGTAATTCACTATGTGGTTGGTGCTCAATGACAACGCCTCGCAGAACTCACTTACAATAAAGTTCGGGTATTCGGTGTTTACATTTGAGCGTAAGAACGGGCCGCCGCCGTTCTCCATTGACATTTCCAAGGGGTTGGTGAAAACAGGAGAAATCCGTTCGTCAACTATGATGAGCGTCCGTCCGTAGTAATCGGTGTAGTGACCGAAGGTCGGGGTGATGATGTAGGGCGGGAAGTCATTGGCGCTGTTCGGAATTGGAACGAGCCGTATTCCTTCGCTTATTTCTATGTCGCGTTCGATTCTTATGCCGTCAAGTAGCGTGATGAATTGCATGTCAACAGCTGTCTTTTCAGCGCACTCATAGAAACTCCGCGCGGCGTGTTGTGCCCCACAGCAAAAGGCAATGGTCATCAGATGGTTCATCAAGTCGTTTATCTTGAATCCGTCCATTGCACCGCCGGTGATGATTGTGGCGGATTGCAAATTATCATCGTGAATGTATTGCCCTAAGTTCTTTCTGATGACGTTGATCAGCCGTTCCCGCACCGAGTTGTCCTGGATTTCCGGCTGAAATCTGGAGGCAAGCATACGCCGGTCCGGGTCGAAGGACCGCCGGTGCGATGCTAATAGTCCTAAGTACTCGACGGTACTGATAGGAGAGCCTCTGTAAGAATCTCTTATCGCTGCGCCACTCATTGCTTGTTGGAGCAGGTTTTCCAATGCCTGCACTTCAGTCGGGTTCATCCTGCTTACCTCTCGGTCTGCCGGGTTACATTTAGACACTCCGCACGGCCTTGCCTGTAGAATCCCTAAGATGGATGATTTTTCAGGCAGTGTGCTGAATATTCGGGCAAAATGCCCTGTGACAACTCTGCCTATAAATCACCTGCAAGCCCTCGATACGGGTTTACGCCCCTGTACTCCCTGACCAACACAGCGTAAGTTGAGTGGAAGGCCCAAGCCACACGCCAGCACAATTACCGAGATCATCAGGATGGCCAGCAGTAAAACTGTTTTTGGACAGTCATAGCCTAAGTCTCCGTGCTCGGTCGGGCCCAGCAGCATTCGCCGTAGTGCAAGGTTGCGCCTAAGTCGAGACTCACCTGCACGGCGTCTTCCATACGACGCGCTGCAAGCCAGTAACCGTCCCTCACCTTTTTCATGTCCTCCGGGTTAGCTTCCCACGCGCGTTGGACATGGACACAATCATTTTGATGAATGGTGGCCACGGCTATCGTGGACCTGTCGTAATTGATGTAGAACATTACTCTCCGAACTGGTTGCAGGTCATTAACCGAACGGCGTAAGAGTGCGTCAAGAAGGAATCCCCAAGTAAAACCACCAATGCCTACCACCAGGAATCCAAGAATCTCTGAACTCTTCCATACAAAGTCTTGCCCGTCTCCGGTTTCGAGCTTAGCCGTCTCACGGATGCCATAAACTATCAACAAGCCGAAGTACATTAACGCTGCCAAAGCAATGGGCGCATAAGTCGCTTTGCTCTTGAGATAGTCGGTTAAAGACATTCCTTGTGGTACTCGTTCCCCGACCGCGATACCAAGCACCATCCAAATGGCGACCAAGGTCAGTACTCCAGCGAAGTCCAGCGGAACGTAGTAAATTCCCACCACGGCAGCTAGGAAGCCGATTCCAACCAACAGCCACAGACCGACATTCTTCAATGTATTCATGTGATCCTCCCTCACTGCCTACCGCCGCCAGACGTGGTAAACCGGTACGTCCGCGTCGGCGTATCGAGCATCAACCCGTTGATACTATCCAGAAACATGCTGGGCTGCAAAAACTCGGCCGGGGGCCTACATGAACCATACGTTGGTGGACCCAGACATGGTGCCCGTACCTCGATGAGGGATTTGTCTGACAGCAGAAGCCTCAGAATAAACAAATGAAAATGGTGGCCCTGGGCCTGTAGATGGAATGATCAGCCCAATTGAATTGCGGACCTCGACTGAAATATGGCCGCACTGCCCTCCATTATAAGCTGCCGGAAGCATCTGTTGCCCTGGATGGAAGGCAGGGCATGTTGGCCGATGGGAATAACTGTTGTCGTTCATCTCCTGACGACACCCTGGGGATCGTTCCTTGACGCCCGGCGGTTTAGTGCGCGGTCCAGAACACTGAACACGCCGGAGTCCACACTGGCGCCGGGTTCCTCCCGCCAAAGCAGGGCGTGGGCCACCAAGCCGGCCACCTGGAGCAGGCAGTCAGCGGCGGGGTCTCGAAATACGGGGCCGCCGATAATCCGGTCAATGGGCAGATTGCGGGTGTGCCAGCCGTCGCCGCACGCGCCGACGCGCATGGGCACAGGGTTGTAGTTGCGCAGCCGCTCGTAGGTGCGGACCACCGTCTCGTCGGGTTCCTGGCCGAAAACGAGCAGGGCGTGGCTGCCCTCCTGGGCGGCGGTGGCATTGACGCGGTTGAAAAGCCGGTTCAGGATCACGCTCCCATAGGCCGGCGTGTCGTTCACGTCCAGGCAGACGTTGATCACCTGGACGCCGCCGGTTGCCGCGGCAAAATCTTCGACGACGCGCAGACCCTGGGCCGCCACCTCCGCGCCTTGCTGTGCCACCTGTTGCGCGTGGCAGCCGCAACCGCAGGAAGTCGTCTCGTTTGTCAGCAGGTCGTTGGGGCGCAGCCCGCCGTCGGCGGGGATGCCGCAGCTTTGTTCCAACCGGAGGCGCCACTCGCGGACGCGGCGATGCAACCGGTTCCAGCTCCGGGCGTCCACGCCCAGGGCGGAAAGGACATAGCAGCGACTGCCCTGGGCCTCCATCACGTAGTAGATTCTCATTGTTTCCTCCTTGCTGTTTGCGGATGAGTATTCAGCGAGGTTCAAAGGCGTAGCTTGGATGGTCGCCGCTGCCCTCAATCCAGGCCCTGCCCAGCGGCCCGACACTCTCCACCAGTTCCCGGTGGGAGGCCAGCAGCGGCACCCGCACCCGGGCGCGTTCCATCTCGCGGGCGGCGACTGCCAGGAAGTGGGTCAGGGCGATGTCGTCGTCGAAGACCACGAGGACCAGGGGTTGGGCGCCGTGGTCGTCGGTGGGCCGGGGGCTGGCGTAGTAGCGCAGGTAGGGGGCGATGCGAGCGGCCATGGTGGCTGGCCGCACCGCCCGGCGCTCCCACTCCAGGAAGAAGGGCCAGGTGTCATCGCCCCGCCGGACTATGCCGAAGGCGTCGGGATGGACCGAGCGCAGCTTCCCTTCATGTCGGAAGTAGCGCGACGCCCGGCGGGGCGGGTCCAGTTGCACGATCTCCCGGGAGCGGGAACGGGCCTGGCGGGACAAGGCGGCGACAAAGCCGTGGACCGCGCTCGTGTGCTCCAGGTTGCGGAGCAATTGCCGGGTCCGGGTTCCGGCGACGTTACGCCAGTCCAGGGGAGCGTCGGGGTCGAGAAGGGCGGCGCTCCACCGCCTGCGGGCGTCGCCCACGGAGGTTCGGTCCCGGCGGGCCAGCATGACCAGGCCCCTATCCGACAGGGCCAGGCGGCGCTGCCCTTCAACGGCAACGTCAATAAGCAGGCGCAACTCCGCCAATCTCGTCGTCACCTGGGACAGCCTCGACCGTTTAACGCCAAGCAACGCGCCCAGGTGCCGGGGCGACAGCCAGGGCCAGTCGGCCAGCAGGTCCACGGCCCGCTTCTCCACCGGCTTGAGCAGCGACGGCAGGAGGCAGTCGGCCCCCGTGTCCAATTCATCGGGCATGGCGGCCCGTTTTGGCGGTTTCCGCAGGGGCCAGGGCTTGGCCGGCCCGGTGTGGGCCAACGCCGTTTGCAGGGCCAGGGGGGCCGGGCCGGAGGGAGTGCGCCAGACGGCGGCCCCGGCTCCGGCGGCAGCGGCATCGCTCTCCAGGGCCAGGAAGACTGGCCGGGGCAATGCCGCCGCCAGCCTCCTGGCCTGGCGCAAGCGTACCTCGTCGGGCAGCAGCATCAGGACGGCGCTGGTGGGCGTCAACTGCCCCAGCCGCCACAGGCGTTTGCCGAAGGCGGTACGGTCGGAGGTGCTGCCCTGGCGTACTACCGCCAGTGATCTGCCGTCGGGCAGCGCCATCGCCGCGTCCAGGGGCATGGCCCGGTACCAGCGAAAGACCAGGGGGTGAAACAGCTGGTTGACGGCGGAGGCCAGACGGTAGATGACCGCCACTCCGTCCAGCCGTTCCAGCAGTCCCCGCCGCCACTGGCGGGACACCGGCAGCAGGAACAGGGTTTTCTCCAGCGATACGCCGTCCAGCTCGGCCAGCCGTTCAACACCGGCGGCGGTGAGGGCGTGGCGATGAGTGTGAGCCACCAGGGGCGAGGCGTGGGGGACGGCCGCCACCATCCCCTCGCTTTCCAGTTTGCCGACGGCATCGTACACAGTGCCCCGGGACCAGCCGGTGAGGGCGGCCAGTTCCAGCCGGTCCAGGAAGGGCATATCGGCCAGGCGCAGCAGGGCGTCGGCTTCGCAGCGGTTGAATCTCATGCGCCCATCTTCCCGCCGGATTCGGCCTGCTGGCTGTCAATCAGCAGTTGGCGGTAGGGGCTGAGGTCATCACCCTCGGCTTCACCGCCGCCCTCGGTTCCAGCGTCATCCCCTTCCGGTTCTCCGCCCTCCGGCGCCTCCGAATTCCCTCCTGCGGTGGGCGGCTGGAAGTGCTTGCTGCGCTGGCTGTCTCTCCCCTGGCTTTTGTTCGCCGGCCCCTTCGCCTGGTCCGGCGTCGTCTGGCTCTGGCGGATGCGCTCCACTTCTCTTCGGTACTCGTGGACCCGCTGGCGGCCCCGCTCCTGCTGGGCGGCGATCTCCGCCTGGGGGGTGACGTAAGCCGCGGCGTCGGCGCGGATGCGCTGGGCCACCGCCAGGCTGCCCGGCTCGGGCTTCCGCACCATCATGGAGAAGGGCGGCATCCGCTCGGTGCCCACGGTGGCGCGGACGTAGCAATGGTGAACGTCCAGGGACACGATGTCGTCCTCGGACACCTGGTCCTTGCCCAGCTCCCACACCAGTTGCCGGGCATCGCTGCCCGCCACCTGGAACACCGCCAGGCAGCCCACGTTGGCCAGGATGGTGTCGCGCATGGTGCGGGACAGGTCGTCCAGCTTGGCCAGGCTCTGGGTGGCGAGAATGAAACTGGCCCCGAACTTGCCCAGCTCGGACAGCATACTTTCGTAGTCCACTCCGGGCATGGACTGCATCTCGTCCACCACCACAAGGGCGCCCCGCCGTTCCGAGAAGGCCAGGCTGCCCTGCTCCCGGATCACCGCGTCCACCAGGTTGAGCAGCGACGCCCCCACCAGGGCGGCCACGTCCCTACCCACGCTGCCCTGGGCGGTGGACACCAGCAGCACGCCGCCTTCGCGTATGGTCTGCCGCAGGTCGATGGTGGAGCGGGGCTGGCCGATGATGGCCCTTGCCGTCTCCGAGGAGGCGTAGTAGGAGAGGCGGGTCTGCACCGGGGCCAGGGCGTCGCCCTGGTAGTCCCTCCGCCAGCCGGCGAAGTCCCTACCCCACCACTCCAGGATGTAGGGGTCGGAGACCCGGGTGAGGACGCCGGTGCGGTAGTTGTCGTCGGCCAGCAGGGACAGCCCGTCCAGGAGGGTGAACTGCTCGTCATCGCTGGTGGCCGGGTGGCGGTTGGCCTCGTGGAGGCTCTTCACGGTGTGTTCCAGGATGGACTGCATCCGGGGACCCCACTGCTCCCACAGGCCGTGGGCGATGCGCACCACCGAGTCGGCGGTGCGGTCCCGGTCGGCGAAGACCCGGGCGTCCAGCAGGTTGATGCCGGGGTAGCCCCGGGGGTCGGCCAGGTCGATGAGCTTCACCTTGTCGGCGATGGACTCGGGGACCTGCTCCAGGATTCCCGCCACCAGGTCGGCGTGGGGGTCGATGACCACGATGGCGTCGTGGTCTCTTCCGGCTGCCTTCTCCTTCAGCTTGTGGCTGACGATGTGGTGCATCAGGGTGGACTTGCCCATGCGGGTGCGGGCCACGTAGAGGTGGTGGCGGCTGAGCAGGTCCTCGGGGAAGTGGATCTCTCTCGCCCGGCCCGCCGTGGTGTCGCCCACCAGGGCCCCGCCCCGCACTCCCCTGGCCGAGGGCAAGAGCGCCCGGGAGCCGGAGCGTTCCAGCAGCGGCGTCTCGTCCCTGGCGCCGGGCGGGTGCCACAGGGCCGCCGCCTCGCGGACCCCCAGGACGCTGCGCTTGCCGAACAGGCCCGGCCCAGCGGGGTGGAGGTTCATCAGGGGGACGATGGGACGCACCTTGCTCACCTTGAAACGCGCTCCGGCGGGATGGTCGTAGTGGCGGTAGGCGGCGGCCACCGGCTCCAGCACCTCCCTGGCCCGTTCCAGGCCCGCCCTGGGATCGGCGGCCTCGGGCAGCACGGCGATGATTTCCAGCTGGCCGTCAAAGGCGATGCGCCCCACCTTCTCCTTGATGATCAGGGGGTCGTAGACCCGGTTGCGGGCCTGCTTCCAGCGCCACCAGCCCCAGCCGGCCACCGCCAGGCCCAGGGCGGAACCGGCGGCCAGGAGCGCGGCCTTCCAGATCTCGCCGCTCTGCACCCACAGGTAGCCCCGCAGCGCGGCCAGCGCCCCCACGCCCAGGACGGCCATGGTCACGCCGTCCAGTTGCAGGGGCCGGGTCTGGTAGGTGTAGGAGGGGTCGGGGCGCTGGTGGCCCGGATTGTTGAAAGCCTTCTGCTGGTGGGCCTGGGACCAGTCGGGGCCCAGGGAGCGCAGCAGCAGGCGGGCCAGGACCCGCTCGCCGTCCTTCAGGTTGGACAGGGCGCCGATGATGGCGATGAGGGGGTCGGACCCGGGGTCCAGCAGGTCGTCGTCGCGGAAGGTGCGCAGGGGCACGTACTCCGGCCCACCGGCCCGCAGGGTCATGCCCCATGCCTGCTCGCCCCGGTGGACGAAGATGGGGTCCTCGTCCACGGAAACCTCCTGGATGCGGGCCTGGGGGTAGTGGGCGGCCAGTTGGCCCCTTACCACCTCGCGGTCCAGGCAGCGGGCCAGCAGGGACACGCCGTCGGCGGTTCCGGCCAGTTCCAGGGAGAAGGGTTCGGGGACGGCGATGGACTGGAGCAGGTTCTCCACGCCCAGCATGGTGCGCTCGCCGGTGCGGGGCGGCGTCACCGCCAGCAGCACCGGGGCGCTGATTTTGCGGTTGCCGAGGAATATCCGTTTGGGGTTCAGTTGCAGGTTCATATCGTCCTTCCTTTCAACTCCTATCGGGTTGGTTGTTGTCGTTATGGGGGTTGGCGAGTTCAGTGCCTGGGGCCGGGCCGCCACTCGATCACTTCCGTTTCTTCCGGCGTGGCCTCGATGCGGACGGGAAAGCGGTTGCCCCGCGCCAGGAGCAGGCCGTCGCCCCGGGGACAGGAAAGCAGCCAGCGTTGCAACTCCTCGGGCAGGTCGAAGGCTTCGCCCACGGTGGACACGGCGGCGGCGTCCTGCTGGAGCAGCAGTTTGAAGGCGGCGTTCTGGAGCAGGGCGCGGCCGCTGTGCCCGGTGATGGCCCGGGAGGAGTCCTCGGACAGCAGGTCCTGCACGTCCTGGGTGATGAACTGCAAACCCAGGCGGTGCTTGCGGGCACGTTTGGCCATGCTGACCATGAAGGCCGCGCCCTCGGGGTGCTGCATGATGCTCCACACCTCGTCAACTACCAGCAGTCTTGGCCGGGGGTCCTGGGCGGCGGCGGCCCACACCGTCTCGGTGCAGACCATCGCGGCGGCGGGGCGCAGTTCCGGTTCCAGCAGGTGCAGGTCGAACACGGTCACCAGGGCTTCGCGGGCCAGCAGGTCGTCGCCCTCGTCGGAGAGCAGGTCCCGCAGGCTGCCGGTGGCGAAGGGGCGCAGCAGGTGGGCTATTTCGGGGGTCTCGTTTTCCAGGTAGGCGTAGAAGTCGCGGAAGCCGGTGCGCTCCCTGCGCTCGGAGTAGTAGCCGGCCAGGGCGTGGTCCAGAGACGAACGCCGCTCGGCGGACAGCCTTTCCCCCACCATGACCTCGATGAGACGGCGCAGGCTGCCGATGCGCTGCAGGAGTTCTTCCGAGTCGCCCCGGTCGATTACGAAGGGGTTCATGCCCTGGCCGGGGACGCCGGGGGACAGCACCCGCCCGCCCGCCGCTCTCGCCATGTCGGTGTACTCGCCCTCCGGGTCGATGATGTAGGCCCGCACGCCCCGGCACAGGCCCCGCAGGACCCCCAGCTTGGTGGCGAAACTCTTGCCGCTGCCGGAACGGGCCAGCACCGCCGTGTTGGCGTTGAGGTGGGTGCCGTCGAAGGGGTCATAGACGATGGGGGCGCAGGCCCGCAGGTCGATGCCGTAGAGGGTGCCGCTGCGGGTGTCCAGGTCCGGTGGCGAGAAGGGAAACAGCCGGGCCAGTGACGACGTATCCAGCGTCCGCCAGGTCGCCACGGCGTTGAGCGCCAACGGCAAAGTTGACAGCAGCCCCTCCCGTTGCCTGAAGGCCAGGGCGTCCAGCTTGCCCAGGGTGGCGGCGAAGTGGGCCCGGGCTTTTTGTGTAAGGTCCTTGAGAGTGTCGGCGTTATCGGCGTGCAATGTCACCGACAACGATGCATGGAACAGCCTTTCCCTTCCCCGCTGCACCTCGTCCCGGAGCCGGCTCACGTCCTCCAGGGCGATCTCGGCCTCCGGCGACATGGAGCGGCCCCGCTTGAAGGAAAGACTCTGGGCGGACTCGAAGCGGACCTTCTGCCACTCCAGGGTGCGGGCCGCCTGCTCCGTGGGTATCGCTCCCAAATGGACCGACAGGTCCATGGGCGCTCCAGCGGCCATCAAGCCTTGCAGGAAGCCGGGGGCCAGGGAGCGGGGCCACTTGCCCAGGTGCAATGAGCGCACCAGGCGGCTGCCGATGCGGATGTCCCGGCGGTTGACCTCCACCTCCATTTCGGCGTCTTCGTCGCGCTCGTAGGGTGAACCGCCCAGGGCGCAGGCCAGGAGCAGCAGCTTGAGGGAGTCGCCGTTCAGGGGGAACACGCCGAGTCCGGCGCGGACCAAGAGCGACCGCAGTTCGTCGGCCCGGGCGTGCTCGCACACGGCGTAGAAGCGCCGGTCCAGGATGCCCTCTCTCGTTTCGAGGGTGGTCAGCAGCCGCCCCAGGCTGTCGGCGGCGTCCTTCGTTTGCTGGGGCAGGTCCTCGGGCTGGGCTTCGGTCAGCTTGTCCCTCAATGACTGCAACACCGGCGGGTGCTGTCTGACCAGCAGTTGCACCGGGAAGTCGACGGCGTTCAGGGAACCGGCGAAGGCGCCAAGCTTGGGTTCGTCCAGCTCCAGCCCCATCACCTCCATGACGGCCAGCTTCACCCCGTCCAGCCGCACCGGGCCGTCGTCCTCCAAGTGGGACAGCATGAAGAACAGGGGCAGGGGCGGCGGGGGCTTGGGTTCGGCGGCGGGTTCCTCCCCGCCGTCGAACTCCTGGGGTTGGGACCGGCCCGGCGGCCAGCGCCGGGCCAGGTCATTTGGGTTGGCTAGCGTCAATTTCATCATTGATACCTCCTGGTTGATTTATGCGCCGGGCAGGACCACGATGATCCTGCCGACGATGCCGGCGGCGATGCCCTTGGCCAGCAGCACCACCACCAGGCCGACGATGGCCATGAACACGGCGTTGCGCGCTCTGCCCCGGTTCTCTCCCTCGGCGCCCTCGGCCATCAGCAGGAACCCGGCCCACACGATGGCGAAGAAGCACAGGCCCGCCCCCAGGTAGGCCATGCCGGTGAGCACCGCGTCGAAGGCGGCCTGCATCGCGGCTGCCTTGTCCTCCGGCCCCTCGGCGGCCACCGACGCCAGGGTGGCAGTGGAAGCCAGCATTAGCGCGGTCAGTCGCGGCGCCATAGCCAGCTCCACCAACTGGAACCGCCCACCGGCGTCTGTTCCGCCTTGGGCGGCGGAGGCTTGGGTGGGGGCACGTAGAGGGCCTGGTAGGGGGCGTCGGCTCCCACGCCGGCGGCCGGCGCCGTTTCAGATACCGAGACCAGCGGGATGCTCTCGGTCCGGGTGCGGGTGACGGGAGCGCGCCGGTTCTCCAACGCCCGCACGTGCTCCGGGTGGTGGACGTAGACGCGGACCGTCTTGGTATAGCTGCTTTCGCCGCAACTGCAGGTCACCCGACGGGTGTGCACGTCGGTGCGGGCCGGGTGGTGGACGGTGTGCAGCATGGGGGGCCGGGGGACGTTCAGCGTGGCCATCAGGTCCGCCGCGATCTCCAGGTCGTGGACCGCCCGCGAATTGGCGACGGGCAGGGAGAAGGCGGTCTCGCCGTCGGCGACAAAGGACGCCGTGGCGGAGTGGCCGCCCCACACGACGTTGACCGTTCCCGTGATACCGGTTACGTCGGCGTCCAGCATTGCCTGGACCGACTGGCTGAAGTGGCCGCCGTACACCGACAGGTCCTCTTCGTGGCGGGTCTCGTCGATGCACTCCGAGGCGATGACGCCCCTGATCCGCCCCGGCGTCCACTCCAGGGAGGTGACCTCCAGGTCGCACAACTCCCCGTCGGAGGAGGGCAGGGGGTAGGGGATCTGATGGCTCTTCACCGACGCGGCCCCGCTCCGGCCCAAAACGTCCTGCCAGGAGAAGGTGAAGGACGGCGACGGGCCGTCCAGGGTCAGGTTGTAGCTCTTGGCCTGGCCCGCCGCGAGGCTGGTGTTGAAGCCCATCTTCAACGTCCTGCCGGTCCTGCCGCCGAAGACCCGTCCCCTCAGGTCCAGGTCGTGAGCGGCCCGCAGGGTGACGGCGGCGGTGTCGCCGGACACCGCCAGCTTCTCCACGTAGACTCGGCGGCCCGGCACCGGGTCCGGCGGCTCGAAGTAGATTTCGTCCAGCCGCCAGGCGTCGCCGTAGGGGTTCTCGTCCGGGTCGTCGGCCAGGGCGCTGCCGGGCACGGCCAGCAGGGTCAGGGTCAGCAGCCCCGCCACGGCCAGCAGCCGGTACCAGGGTTTCCTGGTCTCGGTCTCGGCGGCGGCGGGAGGGTGGTTCTTCACCCGCTCCCTGCCGCCGGGCCGGCGCTTGCCGAACCAGCCGTGGGGCCGGAAGGGGCGGCGGCCCTTGCGCCGGGCCGCCTTCACCGCCCGGCTCACGCCGCCCGCCGCCTTCTTGGCCAGCAATCGCAGGGGATCAGGCTTGGACTCGGGTTGCGGGGGCGGCTCGCTCACCGCCAGTTCCGCGGGGGCCCCGGCGTAGCGCCGGGCGCCCAGGTTGAACCTCAGCAGATCGGCGGCCACCAGGGGCAGCCCCCGGCCGCCCACCTTGCCCACGGTCATGGCGATGCCGGTGACGCCCAGCAGGACGGCGATGCCCAGCTTCAGCCCCGAGGGGCCGAAGGGGAAGTAGCGGTAGACGCCGTAGGCCTCGGCGCAGGTCGCCACCACCGCCACGATCTGGGGGAAGGTGAACCACAGCAGCGCCTTGTCCTCGGCCTGCACGTGGGTGGGTACTTCGTGCTCTCTCATTCCTTCCCTCCTAATTGCCGTCGCCGCCGTCGCCGCCGTTGCCATCGCCGCCGGTGTTGCTGGGGTCGGGCACGTCCAGCTCCACCGGGGAGCCCACCACCGCGTTGATCACCAGCTCGACGACGCCGTAAGCGACCAATGCCAGCACGATGCCGGCCAGGGCGGTCATCATGGCGGACTTGCCCCGTTCCATCTGGTTGGGCGCGCCGGAGGCGGTCAGGTACATGTAGGCGCCGTAGATGAAATATCCGACGCCCACGACCCCCACCAGCCCCAGCAGGATGCCCACCAGGTTCGATATGGTCTGTGTCAGGTCTCCCATAAAGTCTTTCTCCTCGCGTGTTGATTTCTCGATCTGCCTTCCTGCCGGTCCTGAGCCGGTCGGTCTCGTTTCGCTACTGGCACATGGCGCACCTCCCGATTGGCGGTACGGAGCGGAACGAGTCCGCTCCGTTGGCGTTCCTGGTTGTCGCTTTGGCTACGGCCCCTGGCTCCGAGGCCCGGGGCTGTTCTGGCCTGCCGGGGTGGAGTTCTGCGCCGCCGAGTTCACCGCGTTGGCGGCGGTGTTGGCCGTCGTGGTGGTCGCCGCCGCTGCTGCCGCCGCGCCCGCCGGTCCTCCGGCGGCTCCACCTCCCACCATCGCCAGGGCGCGGGCGGAGCGCATCATCCCGCCGGGCAGGGACATTCCGAAGTACAGGGTGTGCAGCCAGGCGTCGAAGGTGCCGTGGTTGCCCAGCATCGAGGGGATCCGGCCCGCCAGGTACATGAAGGCGATGGCCAGCAGCAGCTTCCAAACCAGGTCCTGGGCCGGCTCGAACTCGCCGATCTGCGCGAACTCCCCCAGGAAGGCGAAGCCCAGGGCCACGGCGATGAGCTGCACCGCCTGCTGGAACACCGTGGTCATGAACAATCTGAGCCAGTGCTTTCCCCAGCCCGCCGTGTGGGGCAGGATCCACAGCCCCAGCGCGATGGGGGCCAGCGCCAGCAGAATGTCGATGAGGGCCAGGCGCAGGACCATCTGCACCAGCAGGTAGAGCAGGAAGAAGCCGAAGACCAGGTAGAGCAGAGCGATGAATATCGCCACCCCCACCTCGCCGGTCTCCACGGCGGCCAATAGCGCGAACAGGGGCGCCCGCAGCAGGTCGCCGGGGGTGACGTTCAGGGTGGCGGCGATGAACTGGGAAACGGCGTGGGCCACGTCGATGACCAGGGCGCACCACCACAGGGACGATGCGGCGGCCACCAGGCCCAGCACCAGGCGGGGGACCATCTCCCGCCAGCCCGATTGGTGTCTTCCGAGATGTTCCTGGACGATGAAGCTCAGGCCCATCCAGCCCAGGATCACGGTCAATGCGGCGGTGGTTACGGCCCAGACCGCCCACCACGCCTGCTGCACGAAGGGGTGCAGGTAGGTGAGTTCCGGAGGGGTTCCGGTGAGAATGTCTCCCATGGCGTCTACCCTCCCCCGCAGTCGTCGATGTCCGTCTGGAACACCCCCTGGAACACGCCGCACAGGGTCCCGTGGACCCCCTGGACCACCCATTTGGCGGCGGCCCTGGCCCAGCGGTCCGGGTCCAGGGCGCCCAGCACCCGGTCCCACAGCCCCCTGGGCTGGTGGACGGGAATCAGGGCGTAGAAGACGTGGCGCTCGCCGCCGCCCTGGCGGGGCACGGCCAGCATCAGCAGGAGGGGTTGTTCGGGGTGCAGCTCGGGCTGCTCGTCCAGGGCCGGGTACTCGAAGGTGTACTCCCAGCCCTCGGCCAGGCGCTTCTCGCCGCCCCGGACCTGGTAGGTGTTGGTCAGCCACTCGCCGGTGTCCGGGTGGCGGATGGCGTAGTAGAGGACTTCAACCTGGCGGCTGAAGATGGGGCGGGCCACGAAGTCCCCGTGCTTCTTGCGCTCCACCAGTTGCCGGTCCCGGTTGACCAGAGTGATGTCGTCGGCGGGCGGAGGGGACTGGGCCAGGGCGACGCCGCTCGTGGGTATGGCGACGACGGCCGAAAGCAGCAGCGCGGCGGTGAGCAAGGTCAGCCGCCGGACTCTGCGGGAACCGGAAAGTAAACGCCGGAACATGGTTGCCTCCTTGCGGTCGGTCTGAGACCGGATGTTCGGCAACCAAGTGTGGCGACGGGGCGGGCCGGGCGGAATTCCCTATAAGGGGTGACGCGCGCGTCACCCCTTATAGGGAATGGGATTCGCGGGGGCGGGTGTGGTGTCATACCCGTGTACAGGGATTTGGAGTTGGTGGACCGGTGTCCAGTCCTGTCCGGTTGAACCTGAAATCGGGGGAAATCACCCCCTATCGGACGGTTGCAGCGAACACTTCGGTTCCAGGGCAGCTTCCAGCCCCTGTGGACAGTCCCACGTATGAAATCGGACAGTTGTCCACCGGCATCGGCGGGTGAAACTGGACAGCGGCAGGAACGAAATCGGACAGTTGTCCAGCGAGGAGGGCAGCACGATGGCGGAGAGCGAGCAGTACCCGGAGGGCACCCGGAGCCTGGACAGCCTGCGGGAGATGCGGCTGGTGGCCTTGCTGGGGGACCTGATCGGCGAGCAGGGCAAGAGCCGGGCGGCGGAGACCCTGGGGGTGAGCCCCCGGACGCTGACCCGGTTCGAGGAGTCGCGGCGGCTGACGCCCACGCTGGTGGGGGCGTTGGAAAGGCACCTATTGGAGGGGGGCGGGTCGGCGGCGGCCACCCAGCGGCACCGGCTGGGGATGCTGGAGGACGGGCTTGGGGAGTTGGAGCGGTTGCTGCGGGAGGGGCTGGCGGAGTTGCGCCGGGACGGGGACACGGCGAGGGAGGAGCAGGCCCGGGCGCTGGCGCAGTTGGAGCGGCGGGTGGCGGCGCTGGAGTCGGCGGGCAGCTCGACGCCGGGGCCGAGTTCACAGTCAGCGGGGAGTGGTCCGGCGCCGGCGGCCAAGCCCGTGGGGGAACTGCCCCGGCGGAAGTATCCCTACCTGGTTACGGAGGAGGCGGAACCCGGCGAGGAGCTGGTGTACGGCGACGAGGCCACGGCGGTGATCGTCCGGTGGCGCGAGGCCCGGGACGCCTTTGCTGCGGCCACCGACGCCCTGGACGTGCTGAACGCCAGGGAGCGACGGTTGCGGCTGGAGATCGAGCTGATTCAGGAGCACGAGCTGACCCTGCCCCCGGCGACGCGGCCCTGGGACTGGGGCGACCGGCGGCAGGAGGTGCGGCGGCGCAACGCGCTGCTGGACGATACGATAGTGGACCGCAAGATGCTCAAGCTGCGGCGTTTTTTCACCCTGGGCATTTGGCGGAAATAGGGCGGCTGAGGCGCGGTCGGAACGGCAATTCGGATACAGCGACACCAATGCGCCTTTGTTGCGAACGATTTGGTCGGGAGGGCGCAAAAGGGCGGTTTTCGGGGTTCCCAGGACGGGAAAGGCCGTGAATAATTGAATGCGTTGTCTGGCTTTTTCCAGTGTTTCCAGCCCAGAAAACTGGAGGGTCCATCCCCGACCCGGACCGTTCGCTTGGGATCGAGCCCTGCTCTCCCTGCGGCGACCTGAACGAGGATAAGCGCCCGCCCGCTGCGTGATGCGGAACCGGGGTCGAGCATTGCTCCTCCGGCGACCGGTTCGATGCGGTGCACCAGGACATCGGTATTCTCACCATTGCCCAGGAGGTGGCTGACAGGAACAGGAACCCCTACCCCTTCGGTCTCACTCGCGGAGCGGCTGACCGCTTCGCCCTCTCTTTCACCCTGCGGTTGGAGCGCCCACGGCGCCCCGGCCGCTTCCACACGCCTGCGGATTGACGGCTGAAACGTAGCCGGACCGCAGCGTAGCCATTGGCGCGACGGTCGGCGTTGTATTCGTCGGCTGGACGCGCTCCTTTTCTCCTGCGCAGCCCCCCAAGGACGTTGAACGTCTCCTGGGCCGGGCTGCGTCTGCTTTTTCTCCCTCCCACCGCTCCGTTTCCCGTGGCAGGCATCCGGCCCGGGGCGGAGCGGTTTCTTTTCCCCTCACTTCACTCTCCAAGTTCACGGAAAACGGCCCACGTTCCCCGGATGTCGCGCGGGTCGGCAATCACGACACGCACCGATGCAAAGCGCACTTGAAAGGAGGCGTCAATGAAAAGCGTGGCAAACATCTTCCGGCTGGCAGGTCTGATGGCCCTGGTGGGCCGGTTTCTCTGGCGGCACAAGCGGCTGACCCTGGCGCTGGCGGTGGGACTGCTCATCGTCGCGCCGCTGGTCAACGGTTCCGGCGGCGGGACCTTCTTCCTCAATCTCTTCGGCCTGGGCATCGCCGCCCTGGTGGTGCGGCGGATCGTCCACACGGGGAAGAAGCGAGAGGCGGCGCAGGCTCGGCAGGCCAATTGTCGCTGCCGCTGCCACCGTCAGCCGTAGCAGAAACGTCTAACGACCAACGATAAGGAGGCAATCCATGACCACGATGACACTGGAAACCACGGCGTCGGTCCGCCGGTTGGAGGAACTGGTGGACCGGCTGCTGGCGGCGCTCCTGGGCAATGGGGATGAACCTGACGCGGACAGGGCGCCGAATGCCAGCCTGGTTCAGAGCGTCCACGAGGCGCGGCGGCTGCGGCAGTCCGCCGATTTGGACGGCGCTCTGTCAATGCTGGGCGAGGTCGACGCCACGGGAGCGACCGACGCCCAGCTGCGGTGGCTCTACGCCGAGTGGCTGGACATCGCCCGGCGCCGGTTCGCTGGCGTTGAGACGCTGCTCTACAGCCCCTGCACCGGGAAGGCGGCGGCTCTGGTTCCCGCCGGCGACGACAACGCCACGCTGGAACTGGCGGCGGTCCTGGGAATGCGCTGGCCGGTGGGCAAGTTGGTCTCGCGGCGTAGCCTGCGGGGGTTGAAGCCTTTGGCGAAAGGAGGTGCGGCATGGTCGTAGCCAACACCACGGTTGACTTGCAGGAACTCAAGGCGCGGTACCCCCTGGGCGACGCGGTGGAGGCCGCTGGGATCGCGCTGCGGGGCAAGGGGCGGGTCAGGCAGGGGGTCTGCCCCTTTCACCAGGAGGCCGAAGGAAGCTTCACCGTGTACGCCGACACCGAGAAGTTCTACTGCTTCGGCTGCGGCGCCGGCGGGGACGTGCTGGACTTCGTGGGACGGATGGAGGGACTGACCCTGCCAGAAGCCATTCGCAGGCTGGATGACGGGTCGACGCCATTGGCTGCTGTGCGATCCAGCCGCCCAACTCCAACCCAGCGTCCCTCGGTTGCGGCGGCTCCGCTCCGCGACCCGGCGCTGCTGACGGCGTCGGCGCAGTTCTACGCAGGGCAACTGCGGCGCAGCACCAAGGCCAGGGAGTACCTGGCCTCGCGGGGTGTTGGCGTTGGGGCCGCCGCCAGTCTTGGCCTCGGCTACGCCACGGGCGGCGGACTGCGGGAGTACCTGCAGATGGCGGGCTTCGACGAACAACGGATCCGGGACAGCGGCTTGTTCCTGGAGCGGGGCGCGGAGCGGTTCGCCGGGATGATCACGGTGCCTGACCTGGCCCACGGCCTCGTGCGGTGGCTCACCGGGCGGGCGGTTGACGCCGGCGCCAAACCCCGTTTCCAGGCGGTGCCCGGCCCCAAGCCGGCGCTGGGCCTGTCGGCCCTCGGACCGTCTCCGCCCTGGGTAGTTGTCGCCGAAGGGGTGTTCGACCGGCTGACGCTGGCGGCCTGGGGCTACCCCGCCGTGGCCGCCCTGGGCACCCAGGGGATGGACAAGGTGGCGGCGGCGCTGCGGGGTAGCCACCGGGTCTTCCTGGCCTTCGACAACGATGACGCGGGCAACACGGCGGCCCAGCAAATCAAGGAACTGCTGGGCAACCGCGCCGCCGTGATCAACCTGCCCGACGAGATTGCCGACGTTGGCGAGCTGGCGATGCTGGCCCACGGTCAACTCCTCTTCCGCCAACTGCTGGCAAGGGCGGCGTACAACGCCCGCTAGTCCAACTGGCTCACCTCCAACTCTTCCTCTACTGGCCCGCCTTCACCGGCGGGCCTTTCCTTTTCTACGCCAACCAACGGCACGACGGGGCTACCGGCCCCGCTGACGGCTTGCTGGCGGCAAGCCGCTTCAACCAATGGCACACCCAACATCTCAACGCAAAGGAGCAACGAAATGGGCAACGGCAACAACCAGAACAGCCACTACGACGGCAATGGCAACGGCCACCACCCCAACGGGAGCGTCAACCTCAACGGCAACGGAAACGGGCACCACGGCGGCAACGGCGTCGCCGACCTCAGCGGCCACGATCTCCTGTGGGACGGGCTGCCCCCCGCCGTGGTCAACGCCCTGGAGCAGCCCCTGGACCCGTCCCTGGTCTCCCGGCGCGACGGCCGGGGCAACCGCCAGTACGACTACATCGAGGGCCACACCGTCATCGACCAGGCCAACCGGATCTTCGGCTACGGCGGCTGGGGCTACGAACTGGTGGGGGACGTGAGCCTGCGCCGCATCGAGAAAGTGGACGTGAGGACCGGCGAGGTCAAGGTCAACTACGCCTACAGCGCGCCGGTGCGGGTGACGGTCAACGGCGCGCCGCCCCGCAGCGACATCGGCTTCCACGTCGTGACCGAGGACACTCCGGAGGGCCACGAAACCGCCGCCAAGGGGGCGGTGACCGACGGGCTGAAGCGGGCGCTCCGCAGCTTCGGGGACAGGTTCGGGAACGGCCTCTACGGGGACCAGCCAACGGCCAACGGCAGGCCCCGGACGCAGGCTCCCGCCAACGCCAGCGGCCATCCCGCCCAGGGCAGCAACGGGAACGGTAACAACGGTAATGGGCGGCGGGACGGTTCCTACCTCCAGCAGTTGCGGGGGCGGCTCATCGCCCTGGGCGCGGAGCAGGGCTTCGGCGAAGACCAAGTGCGGGAGGCGGTGAAGAAGCAGACGGGCAAGGAGCTGGACGACCTGCCCGCCAGGGACCTGAAGCCCCTGGTGGAAGGCGCCGCCCGCAAGGTCAACGAGGCGAAGAACGGCGAGGGCAGCAACAGCAACGGCTAAGCGCCGTTGCCAACTCCAGCCAACGGGGTCGTCTCCACCAACGGGACGACCCCGCTTCTCATCTACCGGACTACACACGACAAGGAGGAAACGGAAATGACAACTACAACCACCATCCACACCCCCTGGGGCTGGTCCCAGGACATAGAGGAACTGGCCGACGGCATCTGGCGGGTAACCACCGCCGGCCACGGCGGGCTGAAGCTGAGCCGGGAGCGGTGGGAGGAACTGCCCGACCTGGTGCGGGACAGCTTCCTCAACCCCTGCTTCGCCGAGGAGGACTGCGAGGAACCCATCGCCCGGACGCTGCTGGGGCTGGGCGACGCCAGGGAGCGGGAACTAGCCATTTGGATCGCGGGCTACTTCGACCGCTACGCTCCGTCGCTGCCCTACCTGCGGGAAACGGGAGGCACGCCATGAACGCCGACACAACCACCCGCCACCGGCCCCGCACCCTGCCCAGCGTCACCACGAGGCTCAACACCGAGCTGGGCAGCCTGTTCGTCACCGTGGGCCTGGACGATGACGGCCAGCCCTTCGAGGTCTTCGGATCGCTGGGCAAGGCCGGCAGCCTACAACACGGTATGACCGAACTGGCCTGCCGGCTGGTCTCCCTCCACCTGCGGCGGGGAACGCCCCTCGACGAAATCATCGGCCAGGTACAGGGCATCAGCGAGATGCAGCCCTGGCCCAACCGGATGGACGATGGGCGCACGGTGTACGTGAGAGGCCTGGGCGACGCCATCGCCCTGGTGCTGCGGGACCACCTGGCAACTCAAGCCGACGCGGAACCGGAGCAACTGCCCATCGCCGCCGACTGAACATTCCACACTGACCCATCAAGGCGCACGGGTCCGTCTCCGATACGGGGGCGGCCCGCTCTCATTTACCGGAACAGAACATCACGGAGGAACGACAACCATGACTATGACCATTGACGAAACCAGGGACGCCACCTACTCCCGGCCCAACGCCCGTTTCGACGGGGACGGGACGCTGGAGATCCGGGCTTCGGCGGTGGGCAACTGCCGCCGCGCCCTGTGGTACGAAGCCACCGGCCACGAGGTCACCAACCCCCGCAGCGACGACTCCCTGACCATGCTGGAGGCGGGCAACGCCCTGGAGCCGGTGGTGCTGCGGGCCATGCAGCGGGCCGGGTGGGACATCACCCCCACCGATAGGGACAACCCTGAAATGATGTCCCTGCGCCTCGGCCCCGCGCTCTTGGTCAGCGGCCACGTGGACGCCGCCGGCGTCGCGCCCATCTTCGGGGGCGAGCCCAGCATCGTGGAAGTGAAGACCCGGGGGCCGGAAGCCTTCAAGAAGTGGCGGACGTTGGGCGCGGAGCGCAGCCACCCTGAATCGGTCTGGCAGGCCGCCTTCTACACCTACGGAACCTTTGACCGGGCCCGCGACGTGGTGATCGCCACCCTGGACACCGGAGGACGGACCTGGGACTACGAGGTGATACCGGCGCACCGGGTGGAGCGGGCCTTCGAGCAAGCCTGCGCCCGGCTGGGCGAACTGGCGGCCCACCACCTGGTCAACGGGCCGGACCCGGAAGTCCTGCCGGAGCGGGACTTCACCGCCGACGACTGGCAGTGCAAACGCTGTCCCTTCCTGAACGCCTGCCTGCCGGGGATGGCGGCGGTGGCTGACGAACCGGAGGACGAACCCGACGGCGAACCTGCCGAGCCGGTCAGCGACGAAGAGGCGCGGGCCGCGCTCCGAGAGTACGAACAGGCCCAGGAGATGCTGAAGGCCATCGAGGAAGACAAGGCGTGGGCGCTGGGGCAGTTGCGGACCTGGCTCAAGCAGCAGGGCGAGGCCAAGGCCAAATTGGAGGGCAGCAAGAAGACCCGCACGGTGGGCATGGTCAAGTCCACCCGCTACAACGTGGACCACAAGAAGCTGAACGCGCTGCTGGACCCGGAGACCCGCGCCGGCATCGTCACCGAGAACGTCTCCGAGTACCTGCGGGTCAGCTAGTCCCGAATGACATCGGAACCCTGACGCTCGGCAAGCCGGAGCGCGACACGGGGCCGCACCTTCCTGCCGGAAAGGGCGGCCCCGCAGTCAATTCGGAAATCCCTCAATCACAACAAAATGGAGGAAACATCATGGCGAAGACCATCAACAAGGTTGAACTGCTGGGGCGCGTGGGCGCCGATCCGGAGATGCGCTACACGGCGTCGGGCGTCGCCGTCACCCAGCTGCGCCTGGCCACGGACCGGGGCCGGAAGAACGGCGAGGACGCCACCGACTGGCACACGGTGGTGGTGTGGGACAAGATCGGCGAGGCCGTCGCCCAGTTCGTGGAAAAGGGCCAACGGCTCTACGTGTCGGGGCGGCTGGTGCAGACCTCGTGGGAGGGGGATGACGGGCAGCGGCGCTACCGCACCGAGATTCACGCCCAGGACGTGGTGTTCCTGGACTCCTCCCGCAACAGCAACGGCGGCAACGGCAACAACTCCGGCGACTACGCCAACACCGGCGCCGGTCAGCCTGCCGACGACGACCTTCCCTTCTAGCCGGTCAACTACGTAGCGACGCCCGCCACCGGCGGACGCAACACGGGGCCGTTCCCTATCGGCAGGGAGCGGCCCCGCTTTCGTTTCCCAATCTCACCCTAAAGGAAGTGAACCATGCCCCGCAAGAAGCAGCCCAAGCAGGAAGAAATGCCCCTGACCATATCCGAACCCGCCGCTCCCGCCACGCCGGAAGGCGAGGCCGTGCTGGAGGCCCTGCGCTCCAACCTGGCCCTGCTGGGGGAACTGGCGGCCCGCTACCAGGTGGACTTCCAGCCGGAGCGCCCCGCCGACAGGCCGGCCATCAGCTGCCCTCAGGATGTCTACAACCTGCTGGGGCCGGAGATGGGCGCCCTGGCCCAGGAGCAGTTGCGGGTGCTGCTGCTCAACACCCGCAACGAGGTGATGGGCCAGCGGATTGTCTACCAGGGCAACGTCAACAGCTCGATTGTCCGGCCCGCCGAGGTGCTGCGCGCCGCCGTCATCGAGTCGGCTCCCAGCATCGTCATTGCCCACAACCATCCGTCGCAAGATCCGACGCCCAGCCCCGAGGACGTGTCCATCACCCGCGAGCTGGTCCAGGGCGGAAAGCTGCTGGGCATCGACCTGCTGGACCACGTGGTCATCGGCGGGACCAAATGGGTCAGCCTCAAGGAAAAGAAGCTGATGGACAACTAGCCACCTGCCACCGAGACCGGCAAAGCGCCGGTCATCACGGGGGAATGCGCTGTCCCCCGCTCCCTTGCCCAACTCTCACCTACAGGAGGCAACCCATGATTCCCACGCAACCCGCCGTGAACGGCGACGATCTCTTCACCATCAACGCCGGAAGCTACTCGGCCACCGCCGACGCCTTAGCCCGCGACCCGGATACCGACGGCCTGTGGTTCCTGTCCATGGTGGGGCCGCAGACCGCCCTCAAGGCCATCTGGGCCTCCCTGCTCAAGCAGCCTCCCGACGCCGCCCACCTGATCCGGGGCGTGGAGGGCATGGCCCTGTCCGGCGGCTACCAGCGCTGCCAGGTCCCCCATCACACCGTCGGCACCTGGACCACCCGCATCGCCCGGCTCCCCGCCAGCCGGGGCTGGCACGCCCTCGTGTACACGCGCCTGGCCGAGTTCAGCTTCGAGCGGGACGACTTCCTGCTGCTGGCCCAGGACCAGGCCGACGCTCCAGCCCTGCACCACCGCTTTCTCGACCGGCGCAGCCCCCTGCCGTTGCACCGCTCCTGGCGGGACTGGCTCTGGCGGCGGGGTTTGGACACCGGCGAGATCGTCCCCCTGGAGTCCGCCGGCCTGCTGGCCTACACCTGCAACCCCAGGGGAGAGGAACTCAAGGCCGACCTGTCGGCGGCGGTGGCGGCGGGGACGCTGACCCTCAACTCCCACGACAGCGATCTGGACAACGATCATAACAACGACACCGACAAGGAGGAAGACAACGATGGATAGGACGCTGAACCCGGTGAAGCGGGGCAACAAGCGCCGCCGCGCCCGCAACTGGAAGGCCTGGCAGCTCTTCTCCCCCGACGGCGCCAAGTGCCGCTTCTGCGAGCACGACCACACCACCCACCTGACTTCCAGCGGGCAGCCCCATTACTACCGGCCCGCCACCGAGGAGGACTGGAGCAACCCCGGCGAGAAGCTCTACCGCCACGAGCTGGAGGACGGCTCCGAGGTGCTGGTCAAGCGTGTCACCGTCGCCAACCGCGCCGAACTGCTGACCGCCTTCTGCACCGCCTGCGCCGCTGACAAGGACACCTCGCAGGTCCTCTGCTTCCAGCGCACCCTCGCCAAGGGCGAGGTGGTGGGGCTGAAACACTATTCCAACGGAAACCACAACAACGGAAACCACAACAACGGGAGGTAGCGCAATGGCCGACAAGCAGACCCTGTATTTCCCCTGCCCCTCCTGCGGGGCGCGGTTCGCCCGGGTGGAGGAGGCGGACGAGGACATCCACGCTGGCGAGACCTACACCTGCAACGAGTGCGGCGCGCCGGTTGTCTTCGTCGCCCTGAACATGGAGATGCTGGCCTCACCCGAGAACATCCGGTGGGGATGCCACTTCTGCCAGCCCGGCCCCTGCCGGTTGGCGCCGTCCACCGGCGGTGCCGGCGATTCACCCAACGCCGATACCAAGTAACCGATTCCAAGTAGAAAAGGAGGACTGACATGAGACTCGCCGCTCAAGCCAAGGGGGGCTTTTACCCGACCCCGCCGAGGGTAATTGACCTGGTTGCCCAGCTGCTCTACGGGGCCCGGGGCCGCCCCCGCAGCGCCGACACCCTGCGCGTCCTGGACCCCTGCTGCGGGGCCGGCGACGCCCTGGCCCGGTTCGCCGACCTGCTGCGCGACCGCGGCAGCGTCTCCGTGGAGACCTGCGGGGTGGAACTGCATAGGGACCGGGCGGAACAGGCCGCCCACGTCCTGGACCGCGCCCTGGCCTGCGACCTCTTCGCCACTTCCATCGCCAACAACGCCTTCAGCGTGCTCCTCTTGAATCCGCCCTATGACTGGGACAAGGAGGACAAGCGGGTGGAACACGCCTTTCTCACCCACACCACCCGCTACCTGGCCGACGGCGGACTACTGCTGTTCATCGTGCCGAAGCAGCGCCTCGCCGTCTCCGCCCGCTACCTGTCGTCCCACTACCGGGACCTGCGCTGCTGGGCGTTCCCCAACCCGGAGCGGGAGGTCTTCGACCAGGTGGTCCTGGTGGGAAGGCGCAAGGCCGAACCCAGCCCCGACCCCTACGCCGAGCAACAGGTGCGGGAGTGGTCCTTCGGCGAGCCGGAGGAGTTCTCGTACCGTCCCTACCCGGTCTACGACCCGCCGGTGGTTCCCGCCGGGGACATCCTCTTCGCCACCCGTACGGTGGACCCGTTGGCAGCCGTCGCCGAAGCCCGGAAGACGGGCCTGTGGGCCAGCCAGGAGGTGCGGGACTCCCTCTGGCCCGCCGACGACCGGCGCACCCGGCCCCTGATGCCGCTGCGGAGGGGACACCTGGCCATGCTGGTGGCGGCGGGCTTCCTGGACAACCTGGTGCTGGAGGCCGACGGGCAGCGCATCCTGGTCAAGGGGAGGACGACGAAGGAGATGGTGTTGGCCGAGGAGACCGAGAACACCGAGGTCTACCGGGAACGGCTCAAGACCACCGTGGTCGCCCTGGACCTGGACGGCGGCGAGATCACCGACATCGCCGCCTAGCCCAGAAACGACAACCACGTTGACGGCTGCCACGCCAGCCGCAACACGAAGGCCCCGCCGATGAGTGATACCGGCGGGGCCTTCGCATTTTCCCACGTCAACCCTCAAGTCAAGGAGAACACCCATGAACCTGTCAGGTTTCATCGACACCTTCAAGGAGGCCATCGCCAAGCGGGTGGTGGAGTCCTATCCGCCCCTGTACCGGCCCTCGGAAACCCCTGTCAATCTGCCCCGGCTGCTGCGCACGCCGATGGGCGGCCAGGAGGACGCCATCAAGGGCACGGCCCTGTCCCTCCAGGCCCACCGGGGCACCACGGTGGTGGGCGAGATGGGCACCGGCAAGACCTTCATCGGCGCCGCCGCCGCCCACGCCGCCGGTTTCCGGCGCGTTTTGATCCTCTGCCCGCCCCATCTCACCCGGAAGTGGAAGCGGGAGGTGGAGGACACGGTGCCCGGAGCCCGCGCCGCCATCGTCGCCTCCATAACCGACCTGGAGCGGCTGCGGCTCTCCGCAGGCTCCGGCCCCCTGTTCGCGGTGATGAGCAGGGAGCGGGCCAAGCTGTCCTACCGCTGGCAGCCCGCCGTCATCCAGCGGTGGGCCGCCGCCGGGGGACGGCTGGTGCGGGACGAGCAGACCGGCGAGCCCTTCCAGGTACCCTGCTGCCCCACCTGCCACGCCCAGGTGGTGGACAAGGACGGCGTTCCCCTCACCGACGCCGAACTCTCCCGCAAGCGCCGCGACTGCGACCTGTGCGGCTCGGCCCTCTGGCAGGCCGACTGCTCCGGCCCGCGCCGGTATCCGCTTTCCGACTACGTGAAGCACCGGATGAAGGGCTTCTTCGACCTGATGATTGCGGACGAGGTGCATGAATTCAAGGGTCGCGGCTCGGCCCAGGGCATCGCCGCCGGGGTGTTGGCCGACTCCTGCGGCAAGTCCCTCACCCTTACCGGCACTCTTACGGGAGGGTATTCGAGCACTCTCTTCCACCTGCTCTACCGATTCTCCCCCGACATCCGGGCCGAGTTCGGACGGTCCGAGGAAGGACGCTGGATACAGCGCTACGGCTTCCTGGAAGAGACGGTCCGCCACTCCGACGACGGCGACTCCTTCGAGGACGGGCGCAACAGCCGTCGCAAGGGGTATCGCAAGACGGTGCGGGAGCGGCCCGGCCTGGCGCCCTCGGCCCTGTTCCACCTGATCGGCAACTCGGTGTTCCTGCGCCTCTCCGATGTGGCCTCAGGCCTGCCGCCCTACGAGGAGCAGGTGCTGCTCTCGGGGATGGACCGGGAGACGGACTTCACCGGCTTCTCCCAGCGCAAGGCCTACGACACGGTGTTCGACACCCTGCGGCAGGCGCTGGCGGCGGCGCTTCAGAAGGGTTCCAAGCGGCTCCTAGCCACCTACCTGCAGACCCTCCTGGCCTACCCCGACGGCTGCACCCGGGGCGAGACGGTCTTCGACCCCCAGACGGGCAACGTGCTGATCCAGATGCCGCCCCTGTCCGAGGACAAGCTCTACCCCAAGGAGCAAGCGCTGGTGGACCTGGTGGCGGCGGAACGGCTGGCGGGACGCAAGGTGCTGGTCTACGCCACCCACACGGGAACGCGGGATATCACCGAGCGCATGGAGCAGTTCCTGACCACCCACGGGTTCCGGGTGGCGGTGCTCAAGGCGGACTCGGTGGCCCCGGACCGGCGGGAAAGCTGGGTGGAGGAACGGGTCAAGCAGGGGGTGGACGTGCTCATCTGCCATCCCCGCCTGGTGCAGACCGGCCTGGACCTCATCGACTTTCCAACGTTGTGTTGGTTCGAGACGGATTACAGCGTGTACACGATGAGGCAGGCGTCGCGACGCTCCTGGCGCATCGGGCAGAGGCGTCCGGTGAAGGTGGTGTTCATGGCCTACCGGAACACCCTCCAGGCCGACGCCCTCAAGCTGGTCGCCAAGAAGCTGCAATCCTCGCTGGCGGTGGAGGGGGAGCTTCCCGAGGACGGGCTGGCCGCCTTCGGGGACGACGGCGACGACCTGATGCTGGCCCTGGCCCGCCAGATCGTCAGCGGCGATGAGGAAACCGATTCCGAATCGCTGGAAGCGGTGTTCGCCCAAGCGCGGGACGCCGAGGCCAGCGCCGAGGAGTTCCTGGTGGACGACGCTTGGCAGGCCGTCGAGGTCGAGCCGGAGACCGTGGCGGTCAACGGGAATGGCCATCATGCCAACGGCAACGGGCACGGCGACGGTATCGAGGCGACGGTCGAGCTAGTCCTGGGCAACGAGCACCACGCCAACGGCAACGGTAACGGAGCCAACGGCGACGACCACCGCGACGGACCCGCCGAAGGGCAGCAGTCGCTCTTCTCCTGGGCCGAGTTCCTGTCCGAGGAACCGGTCAAGCCCCGGGGACGGAACGGCAAGGCCAAACCTGCCGCCGCGTCCCTGTTCCAGTGGGCGCTGGACAAGGAACAGGAGCGGGAAAAGGAGCCGGTGGGCGCGGGGCGCTAGACCGCAATGGCACACGGGAGAGGCCGTCGTTTCATCGGCGGCGGCCTCCCCGCAAACGGCAACAGACCACAACAACATCATTCATTAAAGGAGACCAATCATGGCACGGATCTTTGTGTACGACGACCGCGAGTTCCCCGACCCCGACCCCGAAATGAGCGTCGAGCAGGTGAAAGCGACCCTGGCCGACTTCTACGGCGAGATCGCCAACGCCTCGGTCAAGGAGACCCAGCGCGGCGAGGACACCATCTTCGAGTTCCAGCGGCGGGTGGGCACCAAGGGCGCTTTCAACCCCGCCCGCAGCTAAAGGAGGCAACCAAATGGACAACCGGACCCTGGCGGGTCTGCTGGCGGCAACGCCGCCGGCGGACCTGAAAATCACCGAGCTTGCGGCGGAGCTCACCCTGCCCGACGGCGGGCTGGACCTGGACGCGGCGGCGGCCTGGCAGCCCGAGGTGGAACTGGCCTGCGCCCAGGCCCAGGACTACGCCGCCGGCACCAAGCGGCTGCTGGAGGCGATGAAATGGCAACTGCGGCCCCGCCGGTACTGAGCGACCTGGCCGAAAGGCTCCTGCGGCGTCCGCCGTCGCTGCGGGAGCTCATCGTCCGGCTGGGCTACGCCGAGGACTACGCCTGGTTCGCCGGACTGGCCCGCCGCCTCTTTCCCGACGAGGCGGAAACGCTGCTGGCGATACCCGACCTGGGCCAGCGGCTGGAACGCTTCGCCCGGCTCTTTGAGGAGCGCCACTTCCCCCTCTACGCCCCCTTCATCGAGTTCTTCGCCGACGAGGGCGAGGACCCGCCCTTCACCTGGCTCAGGCGGGGCATCCCCTTCCAGCTCATGGGCATCGGCTACGACGGCCTGCACGAGATGTGGGACGGCTACCGGGAGGGCCTCTCGGCCCTGGCGCTGCTGGCCGAACCCCCCGATTTCTACAGCGACGAACCCGGTGGGCTGCGCACGGCCTGGCTGGAGTCCGCAGCCCAGCGCATCCCGCAACAAACCCTGCTCCGCATCCCTGCGGGCGGCATTCCCCTGGAAGTTCTCACCGAAGCGGTGCGGGACACCGAGTACCAGGGAGCGGCCCGGGCCGCCGCCTGGGTCCGGGCCGAGACCGGCAACTTCTTTCTCGACCATTGTTACGACGATGGCGACTACGACGGATTCTCCGACCCCTGGGAGGAGGAAATAATCGCCGAGGGGACGCAGGAATGGCAGAAGGCCAGCGCGCTGGTGGACTCGGTGGTGAAGCTGGCCGACTGGCTGGAAGGGGACCTGCCGGGCCGCTTCGCCGAACTGCTGGACTTCATCCTGCCCCGATTGCCCGAACCAACAACACAACAGGAGGATAGCGATGCTGACGACCAATGACACTCACCGGACCGAGTGGTCCCTACCGGTCCGGGACGACCTGCCCCGGGACACCCTCCAGGCGCAGCTGGAGGTGTACGGCGAGACCATCCTGCTCCGTGGCTTCGAGGCCGACCGCAACTGGGTCAGGACCGTCTCGGCGGACGAGATCGCCAACGTGTTCATCCGGCACCTGGGCTTCTTCTCGGGGGTGCTGCCCGAAAACGCCCTCTGGTGGAACCAGGGAGAGACCGGCCAGGTGGTGGCGCTGTGGCGCCCGCCCCAGGTCTGGCCGGTGGCATTGCAACGGGAGGCTTTCCAGCCTCCCGCAAGGCTCCGGCTGCCCATGCCGGGGCTGGTATTCGTCTGCTCGCCGGGCCGGGCGCCCTGGGTCTATGCCGCCCTGGGGCGGCCCACCGACGCCGAGCAGCAGCTCTACCGCGCTCCCGCCTTCAACGTCTTCCGCGACGGGCGGGTCTGCCCCGGCAGCCACCGCTTCCCCGAAGACGTTGGGCGGATACCCGAATCCTTCTTCCAGTCCTTCTTCTCCCTTACCGGAGATACCAGGGACCGGTCGAAGCAACACCCCGACAACCTGCAAGCCCTATGGGAGGGATTGGATGGAAAGGCTGAGTACCCGGTTGAGGACCTGGTTGCCCAATGCACCGTGGGCCACGTCGTGGCGGTCTCCGAGGGGAGACGGGGCTACTACCCCTAACCTCGCTGTTTCGCCGGTGGGCTACTTGGTGAACCATCCCGCCGGACTCTCCGGTTCTCAAGGCGTCGGCTACGACTACGTTCTTGGACCGGGCGGCGTCTACGTCCAGTCGGAGAACGCCCACCTGACGGCGCGGGTGCTGCTCGCTCCCGCCGAGGTGCGGGGGCTGGCTCCCGTATCCGAGAAACTGGAATTGGCCCACGGCCCGATACCGGCTCACCTCTTCGAGCTGGGTCTGGGCTGGCTCCTGGCCGCTCCGGACACCGAGCGGTTCTTCGCGGTGCGATGGGACGGCGGAGCCTACCGGCTGGTGGTCCCGCCGCAGGAGGGGACGGGTTCGTCCCTGACCTACCAGCCGCCCGCCGGCGTCGTTGCCGAGTTCCACTCCCACGGCAGACACCGGGCCTTCTTCTCGACCACCGACGACCGGGACGAGCAGGGGTTCCGCGTGTACGGCGTCGTGGGACGCCTCGATAAGCCTGAACCGGAATTGACCCTGCGGGTGGGCATCTACGGACACTTCGCATCCCTGCATTGGTCCCAGGTCTTCAACGGCCCGCCCAAGGGCCTCGGGCTGACGGGTCAGGAACCCGAACCAACATCACGCAACCGACACATATTAAGGAGGTAAAGCAACCATGCCCTACTACCTGGACAACACTTTCCTGCTGGACAACCCCTGGATCACCGTGGTCGGCTGCGGCGGCACCGGCGGTTTCGTCGCCGAGGGACTCTGCCGCCTCTTCCAGGGCCGCGACGCCACCATCGTCCTGGTGGACCACGACCGGGTGGAACCCCACAACCTGCTCCGCCAGAATTTCTACGCCGAGGACGTGGGCAGGTTCAAGAGCCAGGCCCTGGCCGACCGTTTGGCCGCAGCCTACAACCGGCCCGTGGGCTACTCGGTCTATCCCTTCCGGGAGGAGGACTGCCGCTACCCCGGCCTCTCCTCCCACGACGGCCTGATCATCGGCTGCGCCGACAACGCCGCCGCCAGGCGGGCCATGGCCGAGTGCCTGCCGGGAGACCCCTGCCGCTGGCTCATCGACGCCGGCAACGACACCAACTGGGGACAGGTGCTCATCGGCAACATCGCCCACCGGGTCAACTTGGAGGAACCGCCCTTCACCGGCGAGACCTGCCACCTGGCCCCGGCGCCCACCCTGCAACGCCCCGACCTGCTGACCGCCGTGTCCACCCGTCCGCCCGATGTGGACTGCGCGGCGGCCCTGGACCTGACCGACCAGGACCCCACCATCAACCAGATGATGGCGTCCCTGGTCTTGCAGGTGGTCCGCCGCATGGTGGCCGGGACCTGCCCCTTCCTGGGCCTCTACCTGGACATGGACCTGGGGACGGTCACCCCCAGCTACGTTACTCCGGAAGCCGTGGCTCGACTGGTGGAGCGCACCGACGCCGCATTAGCGACGCAAACCAACCTTTACACACCGAACCAATAAGGAGAGTGAAACCATGACCGACCAAAAGGAAACCGCCGCGACCACGACGATGTGGCAGGACGAACACAGCGGGAAGCGGGGACACCAGCTGATGACCGAGAAGCTGGCCGACACCATCCCCGCCCTGGGCGCCAACGAGAACGCCCGCGACTACGACGAGGTGCTGGCTCCGGCCAAACTGTTCAGTCCCTACTCGAACTGGACGTGGTACATGACGGAGATGGACCCGCAGACCGGGCAGTGCTTCGGCCTGGTGGATGGGTTCAAGCGGGAGTTGGGATACTTCGACCTCACCGAGCTGGCCGAGACCACCGTCTTCGGCGGCGTTCCCGCCGTGGAACGTGACCTCTACTGGCAGCCCATGACCCTGGGCGAGATCAAGAGCGGGTCCCGCAATGACTCGCGGCGCATTGAAGAAACGGATGGGGGTGAAACCATGACTGACGAAACCGGAACGGAAATCCGCTCCCCGGACGTGGTGAACATTGAGGAGTTCCTCTTCGGCACGGCGTCGGATGATGCGCCAGACGACATTGCCGGGGAGTTTTCAGACGGAGACGCAACGGACGACGCGGGAGACACGGAAACCTCCAGCGCACCGGACGCCGACACGGATACGGAGACCGATGGGGAACCTGACACTTCCGACGCTGACGGGGAACGGACCACCCCTGCCGACATGGAAGCCTCGGAGGAACTGAAGGTGGTCCTGTCCATCCGGGGAAACAGGGCCACCATCGGGGTGCAGCGGCTCTCGGCGGACCCCCATATCGAGTCCTTTGGCGACCGCGACCTGTTCGAGTTGGCAGACCAGTTTCCGGCGGTGGTGGCAAGAGCGCGGGCCAAGTGGGAGGATGAACCCAGGCACCCCGCCTACGAGAAGCCCGCTCCCCCGCCCCGGCAGCGGAACCGCCGCCAGCAGGCGACGGCCCAGCCTGCAACCGCCGAAGGGGAAGGGGAGGTAACGCAGCCGCAGCCGGAGACGCTGCGTCTGTTCTGAGGAACGGGACTTGCTCCGTCCCTTTGGTGAGTGGCAGGGGAGCCGGGGTAACTGAACCCGATTCATGGGAAGGATGCCAGTCAACGGCGTCCTTCCCCGTTTCGCCCATGTATGTGGCCCTTTTTGCGTTTAACCGCCGGCGATTGGCGCTTCCTCGTCGTAGCTCCCAACCTTTCACGGTCTCAGAGCAGGGGCGTCTCCACCACCAAAGTCCCGGCTGGCGCTACCTGATCCTGCCCCTGCCGAAGTTGCCGCCGAACAGCCGACGCCATATTCTGATGGAGTCTTCAATCGACGGCGAGGCCAGGGCTTGCTGGGCAATCTGAGCGTGGGAATGGACTCGCTCCCTGAAATATCCGTACCGGTCCGGGTTCCAGTGCCGGTTGAAATCTTCCGAGGGCAGCGCCGGATTCTTGATCTGCGGCATGGTCGGATGCCCTTGCAGGTAGTCGTCCATCCTCGTCAGTACAGTGGTCAACGTATTCGCCACCGTCCGCACCGCTTCCGTGCCCCGGTCGGTGGAATGGATGGCGTTCCCGGCCAGGGTGGTCAGCAGAATGGACTTGGCGACGTAGTTGTCCTGGCGGTCCCTGACGTATTTGAGCAACCTGACCACCCGCTTCAGGTTCACCCTGCTTATGCGGCTCTGTTCGGAGAACCAGTTGCGGTACCCCGTGCCATCAGTCTCCTCGAAGCAGTCCTTCTCCCGGTTGCAGATGAAGTGTCCTCCTCGCCTGGTGACGCGGGGAACCACGTCGAGGTGAAAGTCCCCGGCGTAGTTCAAGGTGACGCAGCGATTGCCCATTTCAATCTTGTCGGCGAAGTTATGGTTCCGGGCCAGGGTGTCCTGCAGGGCGAGCAGGTGGTCCCTCGCGTTCCAGTTGGGGTTTGGGTTCATCACCACTTGGATGTCGGCGTCGTATTCGTCATCCTCGTTCACTGGCTTGACCAGGGTGTCCAGGCCGTAGGAACCCTGCCGGTCAATCCCTTGGTAGCCAGGCAGATTCCTTTGGAGATGGCGGTTCACGTCCCGGACGCTGACCTGCAGTCGGTGCAGCCGGTCCTGGTTCAGGTTGACATCGTGCCGGAGAAACTCCCGGAACTGGCGGTTGTTCTTGGTCATGCTGCGTTCTCTCGTCGATCATGCCAGCGGCGTGAAGGGAGCCGCCGGCTCGGTCAGAAAGGGCTCTATCAGGTGGCTGGCGTTGTCGCGGACGACTGCCGCGGCTTCCCCGGGCAGAAGGTCTTTCGCCTTCGTCCAGTCGTCCAGGTCGATGGGTTCGCTTCCGTCGGGACGGTCCAGCCTAGTCACCCGGTCCCGGCCGATCAGCAACCCTGCCTGGTTCACCGCCGTGACCGATTGCAGGTGCATGGCGACGTCTATGATGCCCCGCCAATGCACCATGCCGGATCTTGTGGCCTGCCCCTCGGTCACCTGAAACGGATTCGCGCCGCAGCCGATGCTGAGAATTCTCATGTCTGTCCGCCGTACGCTGAAGCAGGACAGGGCCTCCACCAGGGCCGCCATGGTGGGGTTGTTGGCCCAGACGCCGCCGTCGAGGTAGGTGTAACCCCCTTGCTCGAATGGCGTGAAGTAGGTCGGCGTGGCGGACGTTGCTGCCGCCACCGAACTCATGCGCGTATCGCCGTCCAGTTTGTAATCCGGGTGGTGCGGGGTCTTGAAGACCCAGACCTCGCCGTTGCGCCCCTCCGTTGAGGGAATCAGCAGGCGATGCCTGGATTCCCGCAGCGTTTTGTCACCCAGCCGCTGTTTCAACAGTTCGTCCAACGGGCCTCGGTCGTACTGGGCGGACACCAGCCTCCTGGCTCTGCCCGCAACCCCCCTTTCCTTCGAGGGAAATACCCGGTGGCCCTCCTCCAGGTACATTCGCAGGATTTCGCCAGCGGTCATTCCCGCTCCCAATCCCAGAGCGAGGATTCCGCCCGTTGACGTGCCGGCTATCAGGTCGAAGTAGTCGCCAGCGCTCTTTCCCTCCAGGTATTCCTGCTCTAGGTCGGCAAGGACCGCCGCCGGAAAGATGCCCCTGATGCCCCCGCCGTCCAGGGCTAGGATCCGGAAGGGCAGCTCGTCCTGCCACTGCACCGGCCGGCGGCGCCTCGTCAGGATGCCTTCCGCCCGGCGTGGCAGGGAGCCGGATGATTGTCGCTCCATATTCTATCGCTGTGTTGACCGAATTGGTTGCCTTCAACCCCCGGTCAATGGAGGTAATTGCCGCCGTCTTCTCTCTACCCGATTCGGCGCCAACCCCTTTACGTTATCTCCGCTTGGCCGACGTCGCCCTATTGCTCCTCGCTAGAGGACGCCTTCCCGCTTCAGGTGGGCGATTATTTCCTGACCGGCGCTTTCCCAGCCGGTCATCAGGGCCTGTTCCCTGGCCACCATGCCGATGGGGTCGGTGCCTTCGACTTTCACCAACACTCGGGGCACGCCCCGCTGGCAGGCGTAGCCGACCTCCTGGTCGGGCCAGCCGCCGCCGTGGAAGTCGTCGGTCACGAAGCCGACGAACACGTCCATCGTGTTCAGGGCATTGAGGATTTCGTCCTGCCACATCTTGCTGGGGCTGACGTCCTCGTGGGCGACAAAGCAGCGCAGGCCCTGGCCCTCCAAGTGCTCCCGCACCTGGGCGACCTGCCGCCGGCAGGCGGCGCGGTGGCTCAGGAACGCCAGCTTCTTCCTCTGGCGGTCCTCGCCCCAGACCCGGTTCATTTCCTCCGTCGTCAGCACAACCGGGACGTTACCTGCCTGGTGGAGCAACCTGGTTGTCACATCGAACAGGTCAACGTCCTTCACCGTCCAGTGGGTTCTGTTCCGCTCAATGGACCTTCCGGTTCTGATCCCGAGGGCTTCAAATACGGAGTCTTGATTCAGCGGGATTCGAGGATAAATGCCGGGTAAAGTGTAGATGATCCGGCACTGACCGCCGTCCGACCTCACCTCACTGATGCGGCCAATCGAACCCACCACGTCGAAGCCCTCATAGGTAAAGAGACATGGGAATTGCGCCAGCGCGTCGAAGTCAATGCCGGCGCCGATGGTGAACCGTTCCCTGATGGGGTCTTCCGTATATTCATTGATGCGCTCCACCAGAAGGCTCACGTCGTACGGCCGGCCCTGGTTTTGTTCCCATTCGTTATATTCCCAAGAGGACTTTATCAAGAGATTGTACAAGGCGAAACTCCCTTTCATGACCAACGGGGCATTGATGAGCACGGATCGTCTAGCCGGAAACAGGTGAGACTTCAAGAGGCGCGTTGCCCAATACCATTGCCGGGACACGGAACTGTAAGGCGGGTTGTCGCAGGTCACGAACGGCGGTCCAGCCGCCGTATCGTCCCCGTTCCCGCTGCGGTCCGGCGCAAAAAAACTACCAATACAGGTCAACCCTGTCAATGCGGAGGGTCGTGAGGGACGCCGTTTCGCCGCTCAAGTCCCAGATTTTCCCCCACCAGCCCGTGTGTGCCCGCTTTTCCGCGTTTTGGAGCGCCCGGCTCTTCGGGCCGGTGGCCTTCCACCGCCGGCGGCTCGGTGAAGAACAGCACGTCGAAGTCCTCCACCCCCAGGACTTCCATGAAGCGCCGCCTGGCCCGGGGCGACGGGCTGCGCTGCCCGCTCATCAGCATGGAAAGGTGGCCCGGTGAGAACCCGCACCGGCGGGCCAGCTCGTTCTGGGAGATGCCCAGCCGGTCCAGCAACTCCCACACGGCCACGGGATTGAGCCAGACCCGGGGAGCGCGGGGCCGTCGCCTCACGGCAGGCACATCTGCTCCGCCGGCAGAATGGGCGGCCCGCCCGGGAGGCGCTGCGGAGAATCGCCGGAGAAGAGGTGGTCGGTCCTGCGGTGGTGAACGCGCTGACTTGGCATCGGGAGCGTCCTGGAGTGGATCGGGCCGGGGCAGGCTCCTCCATCTCCTGAGCCTGCCTCGGCCTCGTTGACCGGGTGAACCGGTTGGGTTGCGGGCGGAACCTCGGACTCGGACCGCCCCACCCGCCGGACGTTAGCCAAGCCGGGGCTATTGCCCCGACTGGCCGTCCTGCTGCTCTCCGTCTCCCTGTTCACCCGTTTCACCCTGGTCCTGCTGCGCAGACTCGGCCTCGGGCAGGGTAATGCTGGCATGGACCCGCTCCCCCTTGCCCGCCTCGTTCTGCGCCCGCACCCACACCTTGTAGGTCCGGCCCGCCTCCAGGTTCTCAAAGCTGACCTGGGTCTTCTTCGCCCTGGGCGTCTTGGTCCGGCCGCTGCCCTCAGCGCCGCCCTCCGGCCTGACGTGCACGATGTACCCGTCCGGCGCGCCGCCCGTCTCCGGGGCGCTCCAGCTCACCGTCACGCCCTCCTCGGTTGCGGCCACCTCAAGACCCGTTACCGGGCCGGGCAGCACCGACGGCAGGGTGACGCTGGCATGGGTGCGCTCGCCCTTGCCCGCCTCGTTCTGCGCCCGCACCCACACCTGGTAGGTGGAGCCGCCGTTCAGGTCCCGGAAGGTGAGGGACGTCTTGCCGGCCCCGGGCCTCCGGGTCTCGCCGTCGCCGCCGCCCTGGCGTTTTATGTTCACGATGTATCCGACCGGCGCGTCCCCGCTCTCCGGGGCGCTCCAGTTGACGCTCACGCTGTCGTGCGTCGCTGTCAGCTCCAGTCCCACCACCGGGCCGGGCAGTTCCACCGCCTTCTGCTGCTGCTGCGCGGCAGGGGCGTTCACCGTTACGTCGAAGGCGTCGTGCGCCGTGTTGCCGTCGGCGTCCCGGGCCGTCACCGTGATGGTGGCCGTGCCCTCGGAGTTGGCGGTCACCGTGATGGCGGTGATCGCGGTCGTGGAGCCGTCAATGGCGACCGACACCGCCGCTATTGAGGTGTCGGATGATGACGCCTCGGTTACGGTCACCGCGTCTCCGTCGGCGTCGCTGAACACGCCGGACATCGAGATGGTGCGGCTGTCCTCGGCTTCCAGCCCGCTGATGTCGGCGATGGCCGAGGCCACGGTTGGCGCGGCCTTCACCGTTACCGTGAATAGGTCCCATACCTCGCCGCCTCTGCCATCGTTGGCGTTCACCCCGATGATGACCGTGCCCTGGCCTTTTGCCGTCACCGTAAGCGTGGAGTGGTCGGCGGACACCGACACCGTGGCCAAGTTATCGTCCGACGTGTTCGCCGTGATGGTCAGGGCGTCGCCGTCGGCGTCGCTGAACACGCCCGTCAGGGCGAATTGGCGTGTGCCGCTCTCGTTGATGATGGTGGCGTCGGCGATGGCGGAGGCCACCGCCGGGGGCCGGTTGGAGGGCTTGCGGGTTATCGTCAGCGTGTAGGTTCTCTGCACGCCGCTCTCGGCGGTCACCACCACCGTGACCACGTTCTCCCCCACCTGCAGGCTGACCGGAGTGGACGGGCTGTTGCCGTTGACCGTGGCGGTGGCCTTGGGATGGGACAGCGCGGGATTGACGAATATCGACGAGACCTCGTTGGGCACCGTGGCGGTGTATTCCTGGACATAGGGGTCGAAGGCCGGCGTCAGGGTGACGCCCTCCGAGTTCTGCTGGGGGAGACCCGCTACCGGCGTGTAGGGATCGCTGGGCAATACCCGTGGGTAGCCGGATGCCGGCAGCCACCACGAAGTCAAGGGTCCGGCGGATTGATAGGAGACGTTCCGAATCAGGCCGCCGGCAGGGCCGGGCTCACGGTGGTGCACGTTGTAATATCCTGGATTGCCCCAGCCGGAGAACGATACCCTGGCATTGGGGTTCGGACTCACGCCCATGGAGTTGAGATAGTTGTCGGCGTTGGCCGCGTTCAGCTCCCGCGTCACGTACTTCTTGGGATATTCGGTGGTCGTGCTGCCCTCGGTGACGGAGATGTTCAGCTTGGTGGAGCCGAAGCCAAGGCTCGAAAGCGTAAGGTATCCGCTCTCCGTTCCGCTGGTGGTTACGGTAGCGGTGGAAAGGGTGCTATTGTCGGTCATGTCCGTGGTGGACACTGCCACCGACATCGTGGATCCCGCCAGCCAGTGGGGCTTGACCTTTATCCTGCGGATGCCGGGGGCGACGAGGACCACCTGAGCCTGCTCGGGCCATAATGCTTGGAAAGGCGGTCGCGTGACCAGAGACCCGTACTCGTCCAGCACCTCCAGATCGCTCAGGTGGGCTGCGGGCATCTTCTCGATGATTACCGTGTGGTCCCGGGTGGTCTCGCCGTCAACGGCGGTGACCTGTACCTCGATGAAGGTGTAGCCCAAGAGTCCGTGCGCGCCGTCTTCTAAGGCGATGGCGTCGCTGGTCGAGCCACGGGCGACGGCAACGCCGTCAACCGTCGCTGTGGTTCCCTCGTAAAAGCCCTCCGGCCTCACATTCACGTGGGTGAAGGTGCTGCCCACCAAGACCGAGTATTCCGTATATCGCTTATTAAAGCCCGGCGAGAGCGTCAGCGTCGTGGGAAAGGTCGTTCCGTCGGTGCTGCTCTTCACCGTCAGTCTGTTCAGCCGGGCGTCCCTGGCCTGGTCGATGATCTCGATGCGAGCCCGGGCGCTGCCGTCCGCCCGCCAGAGGTTGCTGCCCGTCCCCTGCGGCAGGCACTCCACCTCGAAATACTCGATCGGCTCCAACGTGTTCTCCTTGGGAGGGCTCGCGTTTGGATCCACATCCTCGGCCTTGGTGATAATCGGCAAAGTTATCACACCGGGGCCGCCCGCCCATTGGGAGGTAACTATCGGAAATCCGTTCTGGCCCGAATTTACATAGTCACTTTCGCCGCTTTGTGAAGCTCCTGCTGCCTTTGATTCCGTGGCGGTGCCAGGACGGGTGAAGCAGGAGAAGTCGGGGACGCCGACAAGCGAGCCGACGGCCACAACAACCTCGGATACGTCGCCCTCGTAGGCGCGGCTGACACCTGAGGCCCGAAGGGTTTCGTCATCTATGCCCAGGACCTTGTAGTAGTTGCCCGCCCGCACCTGAATATGCAAATCTCCGTCAGGAGTGCTGTGTGCCCTGGTGACCGTTGCCGGGTTCTGCGCCTCGGCCGGCGCGCCGCCGGAGAACAGCGCCGCGGTTGCGACGAGGGCGGCGCCCAGCAGCAGGAGCGGGGAGAGGCGGAAAAGGGAGGCTCGCATCATGCCAGCCCTCCCGCCATGTCCAGAGGGTGAGGGCCGGCCTGCGGGATTAGAACATTTATTCGGGGGGGGGGGGGGGTAACGGGCGTGACCGCCCTCAGCAGGCGGCCCGCCTTTCTGATATTGTTGCCGATATTGAACATGCCTCTATGCTCTCCTCTTAACTGCACTCCGCCTTCCCGTCCGGTTCCGTAGGATAAGGGCGGTGGCGGCGCAATTGTTGCTTTGGTTAGGCCGGCGTTGCCAGCCTGCATCGGGTCCGGCACATCGGTACCGGAGCTGCGAATATCCGCCGGATATTATAGCGATTTCTGAATAAATTGGGGGTAAAGCTTATAATTAGTTTGGTATATTATCGGTGAACTTTGGCCCGATTTGCTAGAATCGACCCAATCAGGCCGTTTTCAGCCCGATTTACCGGGGCCTTCAGGGAGGCATAATGTCGGAAAACAACGGCCCGCCGGCTAATGGGACGGACTCGCCGGGAGAACGCCTGTCCCGCCTCAGCGCGGCCAGCCTGCGCATCAACGAGAGCCTGGACTTCGACACCGTGCTCCAGGGGGTCCTCGACTCCGCCCGGTCCCTTACGGCAGCCCGCTACGGGGTGATGACCCTGCTCGACGACGCGGGCGGCGTCCAGGACCTCCTGTCCTCCGGGATGACGGGCGAGGAGGCCGGGCAACTGTGGCTCACCCCGGACCGGTGGCGGCTCTTCGAGTCCCTGACCGGCATCTCGGAGCCCGTGCGGGTGCCCGACCTGGTGGAGCACGTCCGGGCCCTGGGCTTCACGGAGTTCACGATTCCCCTGCCGGTGGCGGTCTTCCGGTTCATGGCGGCGCCCATGCTCCACCGGGGCGCCCGGGTGGGCCACGTCTTCGTGGGGGACAGGGAGGACGGAGAGGAGTTCACCCGGGAGGACGAGGAGATCCTGGTGATGTTCGCCTCCCAGGCGGCGCTGGTCATCGCCAACGCCGGCACCCACCGGGAGGAGCGGCGGGCCCGGGCCGGCCTGGAGACCCTGATTGACACCTCGCCGGTGGGCGTGGTGGTCTTTGACGTGCGTACGGGAGCGCCGGCGTCCTTCAACCGGGAGGCCCGCCGCATCGTGGACGGCCTGCGGGATGAGGGGCAGGCTCCGGAGGACCTGCTGGGGCTGCTGAGCGTGCGCCGGGCCGACGGGAGCGAGGTGTCGCTGCGGGAGTTCCCCCTGGCCCGGGTGCTGGGTTCCAGCGAGACGGTGCGGGCCGAGGAGATCGTCATGGGAGTGCCCGACGGGCGGAGCGTGACCGTGCTGCTCAACGCCACGCCCATCCGCTCCGGGGAGGGTGCGGTGGAGTCGGTGGTGGTCACCATGCAGGACATGGCGGCGGTGGAGGAGCAGGAGCGGCTGCGGGCCGAGTTCCTGGCCATGGTGAGCCACGAGTTGAGGATGCCCCTGACCTCCATCCGGGGGGCGGCCACGTCGGTGCTGGAGGCGGCGGCGGACCTGGACCCGGCGGAGCTGCGCCAGTTCCAGCGCATAATCGTGGACCAGGCCGACCGGATGCGGGAGCTCATCGGCGACCTGCTGGACGTGGCCCGCATCGAGACGGGGACGCTGCCAGTGGACCCGGTACCGGCGGAGGTGGCCCTGCTGGTGGACCGGGCCAGGAGCGCCTTCCAGAACGCCGGCGGCCGGCCCAACCTGGCCATCGACGTCGAGCCGGACCTGCCCCTGGTGACGGCGGACCGGCGGCGCATCGTCCAGGTCATCGGCAACCTGCTGTCCAACGCGGCCCGCCACTCGCCCGAGGACTCGGTGATCACTGTGAGGGCGGCGCGGGCGGACTCCCAAGTGGAGGTCTCGGTGTCCGACCAGGGGCGGGGGGTACCCGCCGAGGACCTGCCGAATCTGTTCCGCAGGCCCTCCGGCGAGGAGGGGGACGGCGTCGGCTCCGGGTCCGGCGGCGGCTCTGGTCTGGGGCTGGCCATCTGCCGGGGCATCGTGGAGGCCCACGGGGGCCGCATCCGGGCCGAGAGCGACGGCCCCGGCCTGGGGACCAGGTTTACCTTCACCCTTCCGGCGGCGCGGGAGGCCCAGCCCGCCCGCAGTTCCCGCAGCCGAGGAGGAGGCGTCCCTTCCCGGGGAACGGTGCTGGTGGTGGACGACGATGCCCTGACCCTACGGTCGGTGCGGGACACCCTCTCATCCGCCGGGTTCCGGACGGTGGCCACCGGCGACCCTCAGGAGGCGCCGATGCTGATGACGGAGCACAACCCCCGCCTGGTGCTCCTGGACCTGGTGCTGCCGGAGTGCGACGGCGTGGAGCTGATGGGGGACCTGCTGGCCGTCGCGCGGGTGCCGGTCATATTCCTGTCGGTGTACGGCGGGGACGAGGTGGTGGCCCGCGCCCTGGAGGAGGGGGCTACCGACTACATCGTCAAGCCCTTCTCCCCCACGGAACTGGTGGCGCGGGTGCGGGCGGCCCTGCGCCGGTTCGAGGAACCCCGGGACGGGGCGCCGGCGGGACCCTTCCTGCTGGGCGAGCTGGCCGTGGACTACGAGCGTCGCAGGGTGACTCTCGCTGGGGACCCGGTGGACCTCACCGCCACCGAGTTCGACCTGCTGGCGGCTTTGTCGCTGGAGGCCGGGCGGGTGGTGCCCCACGACCGGCTGCTCCGGCGGGTGTGGAGCCCGGGCAAGCCGGGGAACCGGCGGCTACTGCGCACCCACCTGATGCACCTGCGCAAGAAGCTGGGCGAGGACGGCGAGAACCCCAGGTACATCCTCGCCGAACCCAGGGTCGGGTACTGGATGCCGGAGGGGAAGAGTCAGGGACGGACCTGAACTCACCGATAGCCGTCCCGTTTCACCGACGCCAAATGTTCGCCAAGAATTTGTGACCTAATGTCGCGCCATTCTTGGCGCTGCATTGGAACCGCAATAATCGCCAACAAGGTCGGAGATCGATGCTCACTGATCCGTACCGAGTCCTTGCAGTGGTGCTATGTACACTGGTGGGGGGCATAGCAGGCATACTGATTGTATGGCACCCGACGGAAACGTCTCCGGCAAGTTTCACCTTACCCTCTCGGATGGCCCCCATCCCGACTTGGGCTGGTGTTGCTGTCATTGAGTTCGTTTCCATGGGTCTAGTAGATCAACACAGATGTAGCGATGGGTAGAGGGATTTGAGCTTGATTCGTGCATCCTCAGTGGTGAAGCGCCATTCGACTTGGATTGCGTCTTGGTTCCGCCCTCTTTGCCAGGCTGCGGTCTCTGCCGTCAGGGTTTCCCGGTCGGGAATGCGTCGGTCCAGGCATTGGCGTCCCAGCACCCCCAATTCTATTTCGGCCATGTTCAGCCAACTGCCGTGCTTGGGGGTATAGTGAATCTCCAGCCGATGGGCGATGCGCTGGGCCTCGGCGGGTGCAAAGGCCTCATATAATGAACTGGGGTGATGCGTGTTCAGATTGTCCATCACCAGCACGATCCGGTCCTTGTCGGGATAGTCCTGGTCCACCAGTTGCTGGACCTGGCGCGCCCAATCGACTTTAGTCCGGCGCTCGGTCACCTCCACCCTCCGCCAGCCCTCCAGGGGCGCGAACACCATGAACAGGTTGCTCACCCCGTTGCGCTGGTATTCGTGGTCATAGGCTTGGACCGCCCCGGGTCTCGGCGGCCGAGGCGGGCGGGTCTCCCGCACCTGCTGCTTGCTGGTCTCGTCCAGGCAGACCAGCACTTCGTTGTCCTCATATCGGCGATGATAGACCTCCAGCACGTCCTCCATGGCGCACACGAAGGCCGCGTTGCCCTGGGGCGGGATGCACCAGCATTCCTTCAGCCAGGGCTTGAGTTCGTTTTTTTTAAGGTCCGCCGCACCGTCTCGGAACTGACCCTATGGACTAACAAAACTGTCATGTTGCCGCGGCCTCTGATCCTTGGTGCAGTCCCGAAGTTGGAGCATCGGGGAGAGGCACCAGCTGATAGCCCAGTTGCGCCGCCCGGCGCTTGGCCGCGTGCAGCGCCCGGTCCTGATACTGCTTCTCGTAGTACTCCGCTCCGGCATCCACGTACTCCTGACCGTAACGCAGCATGGTGTAGATGAGCCTGGCCAGCTTGTGGGCGGTGGCGGTGATGGCCTTGGGCGCTCCCAGCTGCGCTTTCTTGCGGCGCAGGAAGGCGCCCAGGGCGCTGTCGGAGCGGTGCAGGGCGTTGGCCGCCAGACGCAGGGCCGCCGCCGCCCGGCTGGCACTGGGCTTGGTCTTTGAGCTGATCACCTTCCCGCCGGTGATGCGGTTGTTGGGGCTCAGCCCCAGCCAGGATGCGAAGTGCTTGGCGCTGGGCCATTTGGTCATGTCCGTGCCGACTTCGCTGACCACTTTCAAGGCCGTGAATCCGTCCACTCCGTCGATCCGGGTCAGGTCCACTCCCGTCATCCGGTATAGTTGGCCCTGGACGTCGAAGCGGGGCGCGTTCTTCTGGTTACGCTTTTTGCCGTTGGGAGCCGGAGGTTGGCCGTCGCTGTGGTCTTCAAATAGCTCCAGCTGGGCTTCAATTTCCCGGTCGCACTCGGCAATCTTATCCTGATAGAGCCGGTACAGTTCCAGGGCCTGGCTCAGCTCGAAAATGTGCTCTTCCCGCCAGTGCCCTCGCAGCGACTTGGCGATGGTCGCCTCGTCGGCCTTGATCCGTCGGTCGCGCAGTCGGGCCAGCTTTCGGGGATCCCGCTGGCCGCCCACGATGGCCTCCATGATGTCCATGCCGGTCTTGCCTGTGATGTCCCTGATCACGTGATGGAGCTTCACGTTCATCTGGGTCAGGGCCTTCTGCATATGCTGTATATGCTGGGCTGCGTACCCCACCAGCATGGCCCGTTGCCGTAGGTAGCTGCGCAGCCGCCGGATCTCCCCGTCGGGCCGGAAGGCTCCGGAGAGCAGTCCGTAGGTGTGCAGTTGCTGCAGCCACTGGCAATCCCGCACGTCGGTTTTGCGGCCCGGCACGTTCTTGATGCGCCGTGGGTCCACCAGCATCACCTGGAAGCCCCGCTCCTCCAGCACCCCGAACAGAGGTATCCAGTACACGCCGGTGGACTCCATGACTACCGTCTCCACCCCACACTCCTCCAGCCAGTCCGCCAAACGGTACAGGTCCGCCGTGAAAGCCTCAAACTCCTGCACCGGCTGCTCCGACCGCTCGGCGGGAACCGCCACATAGTGGCTGCTGGCGCCCACGTCGATGCCCGCCGCGTTCAGGTTCAATGGGGACATACCTTCCGGTTTCTTGCCGCTCTTGCTGCTGCTCATTGTTGCCTCCGCGCCTGCAAGGTGGAGGTGTCGCCGGAGGGAGACGCTAATATCGAACAATCTATGGAACGGGATCGCTCCGCTTGGAGTGTCACCAATGATGCAGTCGCAAGTCTCCCAGACCATGCTCTCCAACGGGCAATTAGCACCAATGTCAGCTCGGTCTTGATCCGGACGGCACCCCTTATCATAAGCATACATCCTTGGGCGGACTCACCAGTTAGTCGCCTCTGCACGGCCCGGATACGGGCATAACTCTGCTCTCCACTATCTCGCACGCAACCATCCGGTCCGCCAGCAGCTTAAGCGTCCAACTGGTCCGGCCCTCCGGTGGTTCGCTGCAGGCCAGCGCCACCAGATAGGCCTCTCCCTGACCATCCAGTCGCTTCTGCGGCCGGTTCAGTTGCTCCTTGCGCCCCAGGGCACGCTCCAGACCCTCTTCCACGCAACGCCGCCGTACCCGCTCCACCGTCGCCCTCCCCACCTTCAGGGACCGGGCTATCTCCTCGTCCTTCATCGCCCCTTCAGCCTGGGTCTCATCGCTCAACAGCAGAATCCGGGCATGGGTCTGCCGGTAGGCTGTCGCCCTCCCCTTCGATACCAGAGCCTTTAGTGCCTGCCGCTCCTCCTCCCCCAACTCCACCCGGTACTTCTTTACCATCACTCCCACCTCACTCCTCCAGCTTCTCTCTACTAAACCATTCTACCCTATCCCCCATCATTGCATCTGTGTTGATCTACTAGCTGGGTTAATTTCGTATATTGCCGCTCGCAACCATGCTGCAACAGCCAACTGGACCGCAGTCGCCGCCGGTTTGATTATGGTGACACTGGCAACGTCCGCGCCGAATTGTAATCCAGTGGGAAGCATTACCTCAGGCTTGATGATTGCCTCCGTGTTCGCTAGTGTTGGATGGGTAGATTCCTGGCTTGCAGGCAACACTAGCAGGCCAAGTGCCAATTCCGAGAACATTTCGGTCATCCCTTTTGTGCGGGTCAGTGCTACAGCTTACATGGCGATTGTCGCTGTGTTTGCGATAATGGCGACGGTCAACCGTGATATCAATGTCGATGTATTGGGCGCGATCTTGATTTTCTGTGGATTGGGCATAACTGCTGCCGCCACGCTGTCTGCGAAATGGAATTCGCGGAACATCATCGCGCTAGTGGGATTCACTATTTCAATAGTGGGAGCAGGCATCGAAATGGACCGGGCGTTCCATAAACACACAGCCCCGTTCGAGACTTGGCAGGTCCTTTTTGTAGCAGCACTAATGTGGATCGCGGCGATATCTCCCTGGGCAATTCAGACAACGAGCGGCGCGGTCCGCAACGTGGGCTTGGTCCTGGCCGCCTTGTTTGCCGGAGCCTTCACATTTCTGATGGCGGTTGGGACTCTGGTGCTAATTATCGACGCCTGCGGCATAGGACTACCCCAGCTCCCGCTGACTTCACTTTTAATGGTCCTAGTGGTGGGTAGCCTGATCGCACTCGTTGCCGCGACATGTACATACTCTGTGGTTCGTCGGCTGCTGGGTACCGAGGTATTGGCGGAAGTTTCGGAGCCGTAGGCGTTGGGATGACAGCGACGCTTTGTCCAAGTCTGTCGCCGGTTGCGGCGATACTGGAGGGTTGCCCTGCCTTTCACCGGGAGACGCCTTCCATCTGCCATTTGTTTCAAGTATTGCATAGCGGTTCACTTTCACCCTGCCCACGGTGGGGGATACCGGTAGCAATGAGATCCCAACCTCGGCCCCGGCACGCGGCTCGCGCCGGGGACGAGAGAAAACTGAAGAGCGGGCTCCGGTGCTGGCGGTGGACGACGGTCCCCAGACCCTGCGCTACGTCCGGGACACCCTGGCCGGGGCGGGCTACCAGCCTCTGGTGACCTGCGACCGCCAGGAGGCCGTCCGCCTCATGGATCGGGAACGGCCCCGGCTGGACCTGGTGCTGCCCGACACCGACGGCATCGACCTAATGCAGGACATCCTGAAGATTGCCGACGTGCCCGTCATCTTCATCTCCGCCTACGGGCGGGAGGAGACCAACGCCCGGGCCTTCGAGATGGGGGCGGTGGACTACGTGGTCAAGCCCTTCTCGCCCACGGAGCTTGTGGCGCGGATGGCGTCGGCGCTGCGCCGCAGGGAGGCGGCCGAGCCGTTGGAGCCCTTCGTGCTGGGCGACCTGACCATCAACTACGCCTCGCGCCGGGCCAGCATCGCCGGCCGGCGGGTGCAGCTGACCACCATGGAGTACCGGCTGCTGGCGGAGCTATCGGTCAACGCCGGCAAGGTGCTGACCTACGAGCACCTGCTGGAGAGGGTCTGGAACGAGAAGAGCGACGCCAGCCTCAGTCCCATGCGCACCCTGGTGGCCAAGCTGCGCACCAAGCTGGGCGAGGACGCCCGCAACCCCAGGTACGTCATCACCGAGACCCGGGTGGGCTACTTCATGCCTGAGGGGGAGACGACAGACCTTAATCCAAGTGGATAGTAGCCTCTGCGGAAAGCGTCGTACAACTACGTGCTGGTTTCAATTCCACCGCCCAGGAATACCTGAGTTTTTCGTGTCTATCGCGTGCTGCAAATGTTGCCTCCGTCTCTTCCGGAGCGTTGACTGAGTGCTCCTAGAAGCCTATCCTTGAATTAAGCCAAGGACATCGGGGAATCGGAATGGAGACTGAAATGGCTTCTAGCACACGCCTGCCGTCAACGGGAGAATGTTGGTGTGGCTGCGGCGTCGAGACATCAATCGGCTCCTTCTTCCTGCCGTGGCATGACAAAACCGCCGACTCGGCGGTGATCTCGGTGGAGTAGGGTGGAGTTCCCCGGTTCCTGGTGCAGTATGGAGACTCGCGTGGCGGCAAGAACCCCATTACGAGAGGTTGACGAATGGTGGTCCAAGGGCAGACGCGGAGGTGAATAACGATGACGACGGCAAGGAGAGGACGGACAACGGCCAACCCGATGACTGAATCGGGAAGCAACAGTGCCTCGACAGGCTACGAGTCCGACCTTTGGCACATGGCCGATGCCCTTCGGGGCAGTTTGGACGCCGCCGAGTACAAGCACGTCGTTCTGGGCCTAATCTTCCTGAAATATATTTCCGACGCCTTCGAAGAAGCCTATGCCAAGCTGGAGGCCGAGCGGGACCAGGGCGCCGATCCGGAGGACCCGGACGAGTACCGCGCCCAGAGCATCTTCTGGGTGCCGCCGGAAGCCCGGTGGCAACATCTACGGAATCAGGCCCGCCAGCCCACTATCGGCCGTTTGGTGGACGATGCCATGACGGCTATTGAGCGGGACAACCCGGCCCTCCGGGATGTGCTGCCCAAGGAATTCGGTAGAGACGCTCTGGACAAGCAGCGCCTGGGTCAGGTGGTGGACCTGGTCAGCAACATCAAGGTCGGCGGATCTGAAGCTCAAGCCACCGATGTGCTGGGGCGGGTTTACGAATACTTCCTGGAGCAGTTCGCCCTGGCCGAAGGTCGCAAGGGCGGAGAGTTCTACACGCCCCGCTCTGTCGTACGGCTGCTGGTGGAGATGCTGGAGCCGTACCAAGGTCGGGTCTATGACCCCTGCTGCGGCTCTTCAGGGATGTTCGTTCAGTCGGTGGACTTCATCCGGGCCCACGCCACGGGCAACGGCAACAGCGGCCGGGCGAGGGGGGACATTTCCATCTACGGCCAAGAGTCCAACTACACGACCTGGCGGCTGGCCCGTATGAATCTAGCCATCCGGGGAATCGAGGGACAAATAGCGTTTGGCGACAGTTTCCACAACGACCGTCATCCCGACCTGCGGGCCGATTACATCCTGGCCAACCCGCCCTTCAACGTCTCCGATTGGGGCGGCGAACGGCTGCGGGATGACAGGCGGTGGGAGTATGGGGTGCCTCCGGCGGGCAACGCCAACTTCGCTTGGGTGCAGCACTTCCTGTACCACCTGGCACCCCGGGGGGAGGCGGGGTTCGTGCTGGCCAACGGGTCCATGTCCTCCAACCAGTCGGGTGAGGGGGACATCCGCAAAAACATTGTTGAGGCCGGCCTGGTTGACTGCATCATCGCTCTACCGGGGCAGTTGTTCCGCTCCACCCAGATACCGGCCTGCCTCTGGTTTCTCCGCAAAGGTCGCCGCGCCGGAGAAACTCATCCTGGCGAGACACTATTCATAGACGCCCGGAAGCTGGGGCACATGGCGGACCGCACCCACCGGGACCTGTCCGCCGAGGATATAGCCCGCGTCGCAGACACCTACCACGCCTGGCGGAATAATGACGGCGATGCAGAGTATGCCGACGTTCCCGGCTTCTGCAAGAGCGCATCGCTGGAAGAAATCGGCAAGCATGGCCATGTGCTCACACCGGGCCGCTACGTTGGCGCCGAGCCGCAGCCCGACGACGGCGAACCCTTCCAGGAGAAGATGGTGCGTCTCGCCGCCCAATGGCGTGAGCAGCAAGCTGAGGCACAGCGGCTGGACGCGGCCATCGAGGAGAACCTGGAACGGCTGGGATTCGTCGATGAATAGGTTAGGGTCACTTTTCTTGATTCAACCCGGTGCGGAAGGAGGCGAAAGGGAACTCACGCTTCCCGAATGTGCCAGCCTGTTTCTGGCGGAACTCGAGGACTTATTCGGTCCCAGGGACCGCTCATACTGCGTTACCGGAATTGACATCGACCCGGCGCAGGACAGGCCGCCGCATCTTTGGTATCCCGGCGCTGGTAACGGAAGACTTGGACACATCATCATCCGCCTGAGCGGAAATGCGTTGACGGACCCAGCCCGAGCCCGTTGGCAACTTGCCCACGAATGCGTTCATTTGCTGGACCCCTGGGAGCCTGCCACCGCCGGAAGTAACACCAACTGGCTTGAAGAAGGTCTTGCCTCGTGGTACCAGAACTCTCGTGTGCCCGAATCTGAACATCGCCAAGGCGCATATGGAGAAGCGCAATCACTACTGGGCCCGTTTATCGCAGGTTTGATTCCGGCGGTAAAGCACATCCGTTGCCATTTGGGGCTTCGCATTGGCGAAATCGAGCCTGTGGTGCTGCGAGACCATTTCCCTGGCCTACCTGAAGAAATAGCACAAAAGCTCAGCCAGCCTTTCCAGTAACGCGAGGTGGGAGGAGCATGACTTTCGATAGCGACCAAATCATCTCTCGTTTGCAGCTCGGCGAAGACAGCAATTGGGAGTTTAAGGCGGTTGAATTCGCCGGAAATCGGCCGATAGGGCCGAGCCGCAGCGACTGGTCTGACGAAATAGCGGCTTTCGCCAATGCTGACGGCGGTATGCTGCTTTGTGGCGTAACCGATGAAGGTGAAGTGCAGGGTATGTCACGTGAGCAGATGGTGGCACTGGACTCCCTGCTGGTTGAAGTTAGCACCGACACCATCAAGCCGGCGGTTCGCATTCGGACCAATCACAGGGAGATCGATGGCAAGCGGTTGCTAGTGGTGGTGGTCCCCCAGGGCGACACGCAGTATGACAGCTCCGGTGGCAGCTATATTCGGGTGGGCGGTACAAAGCGCAGAATGACCAGCGATGAACGACTGCGCCTTGCGCAACGGAGGGGCCAGGCACGATTTTCTTCCTATGACGAACAGACTATTCCCGGGACCGGCTTCAATACCTTGGACGAGTCGCTCTGGAGACCTTTGTTGAGCGTAGAAGGAGCAGCGGACCCTGAGGCCGGTTTGATGAAGCTGGCCATGTTGGCCAATGACGAGGACGGAATCCTGCGTGCCACCGTGGCCGGCGTCCTGCTATGCACTCGACACCCAGAACAATGGCTTGCCAACGCCGGCATCACGGCAACTCGCTACAGAGGGTCTGACCGGGCCTCCGGCCAGATTGATGCGCAGGAGATAACCGGACCGATAAACCAGCAAATTGGAGACGCCGTCGCCTTTGCATTGAGAAATATACGGGTGGCCTCCCGAAAGGACCCGGCCCGGGTGAATCTACCACAATACAGTGAGAGGGTACTTTTCGAGGCTATAGTCAACGCCGTAGTCCATCGTGACTATTCGATACGTTCCAGCAAGATACGCCTGTCAATTTTCGAAGATAGCGTGGAGATACAGTCGCCCGGTTCACTTCCAAATAATCTGACCCTCGACAGTATGGCTGATCGTCAGGCGACCCGTAACGAGGCCCTGACCTCTGTTCTGGCGCGTATGCCTGTGGGCGGCACCGGTGGAGCAGCGGACAGGCAGTATATGATGGAGCGGCGGGGAGACGGCGTTCAGATCATACTGCGCGAAACCCGTGAACTGTCTGGCAAGTTACCCGAGTATCGACTCATCGATGGCTCAGAGGTCCGCCTCACAATTCCAGCAGCAGTCTTGGACCAGAGTCCGGCCCGCTCTGTCATTACTGTGCGCTCCGGCGGTCAGCCTGTGTCAGAGGCCACCGTGCTGGCCCTATTCCCGAACAAAACCTGGAAGGATGCGACTACAGACGAAAGCGGGGAAGCTATTGTGGACTTGTACACTACGCATCTCCCCATGACGGTGTTTGCTGCCGCTACGGGTTACTGCGGATACGTGGAACGTGAATGGGTTCCCAACCGCGGCACCTTATCAATCGACCTGCAACCTCTCCCGGGAGGCGGCAGTCTTATCTTTGCCGAGGGAATTGGCTACCTGCCTGTCGTCAAGGGTAGATTGAACCCCATACGCGATACCCATGACCGGACCTACCTATACGCTTCCAACATCGCTATTGACCAGGGAAAGCAACAGCCCGTTTCGTTCAGTTTCGCAGAGCGCCTGCGGCTGACCGATGCGGACGGGCAGGAAGCGACTATCCGGATTCTTGAAGTAATGGGAAGATCAGCCCTGCTGGAATACCAGTCAGAGAACTAGCGGAGGGAGCCGATGACTGACCGCCTGGACTTGCCGCTCCATTACCGGAAAGAACTAGAGGCGCTGCTGCGCGAGCACGTGCCCAACATAGAGGTCTGGGCCTACGGTAGCCGGGTCAACGGTGCGAGCCACGACGGGAGCGACTTGGGGCTGGTGCTGCGCAGTCCCTCCCTGGAACCCATGGTCTACGAGTACACCGAACTGGTCAAGGCCCTGGAGCAGTCTAACATCTCTATCTTGGTGCAGGTCCACGACTGGGCCCAGCTGCCGGAGAGTTTCCACCGGGAGATTGAGCGGGACTATGTGGTATTGCAACGTGGGCAAAATCACCGACAAAGTGAGGAGCGGAGCAAAGCTGCGCTCGGTGATGTTTGCACCAAGATAGGCAGCGGCGCGACTCCACGTGGCGGGAAGGATGTTTACCTTGATGACGGTCCCTACACTCTGATTCGTAGCCAGAACGTGTATAACGACGGCTTCCACCGCGACGGATTAGTGTCTATTGGGGAGGACCACGCCAACGATCTGCAAAACGTGGAAGTTTTCGAAGAGGATGTCCTCCTCAACATCACCGGAGACTCGGTGGCACGAGTATGCCAGGTTTCCCCGGATGTGTTGCCGGCCCGCGTCAATCAGCACGTTACAATCATCCGGCCGGACTCGATCAACCTGGACGCAGGCTATCTGCGATATTATCTGGCATCTCCTGAAATGCAGGCCATGCTCTTGTCTTGGGCAGGTTCAGGCGGAACTCGAAACGCACTCACAAAGAGAATGATCGAAGCGCTGGAAATCCTTCTTCCGCCCCTACCCGAACAGCGGCGTATCGCCCACATCCTCGGCACCCTGGACGACAAGATTGAGCTGAACCGGCGGATGAACGAGACGCTGGAGGCGACGGCCCGCACCATCTTCCACGACTGGTTCGTGGACTTCGGCCCCGTACGAGCCAAACTGGAGGGCCAGGAACCCTACCTGCCGCCAGAACTGTGGGCGCTGTTCCCTGATCGCCTGGTGGACTCGGAGCTGGGCGAGATACCGGAAGCGTGGGAGGTGGAGACCCTAGGTGATTTGTGCGAAAGGCCCCAGTACGGTTACACGGCTTCGGCCCAATCAGACTCAATAGGCCCCAAATTTTTGCGAATCACCGACATCAACAAAATTCCGTGGATTGAGTGGGCCAAGGTGCCATACTGCGTCGCTTCCGCGCAGGACCGCGCGAAGTTTCGAGTACGAAAAGGGGACCTGCTCATCGCTCGCATGGCTGACCCAGGGCACGGAGTGATGGTAGAGGAAGATTTGGACGCGGTGTTTGCTTCTTACTTGATTAGATTCCGCCCTAGAAATGCGATCCATGGTCGTTTACTTCAGTACTGGCTTAGATCAGCGGGATATTGGGATTTAGTGCAGAGCAGAGGCGCTGGCACCACACGAATAAGCCTGAATGCTAAAGTACTGAGCGGGTTCCCCGTGATAGTTCCGACCTCCCTGTTAGCTGAGTGCTTTACCGACACTGTACACTCTATCCGTAACCGCGTCGTGGCGAACGTAGCGGAAATGGAGGGCATGGCCGCCCAGCGAGATGCGCTGCTGCCGAAGTTAGTGTCGGACGAGCTACGCACGGGAGGCTTCCCATAATGCGGAACCGTTTCGTTAGGAAGTGGTTTGAGGATCAGCTTAGATTTAGACTCTCTGGAGGATCAGAAGAAGAAAGTGTATTTATCGGTGCTTCTGAATTCTTGCCTGTCCAAGTCTTGAACGAATTTGAGGCTTATGAGCAAGAGTTCATCACTTGGATCTATGAGGATTGGAAACCGCGGCAGGATGAAATCAGAGAAGAAATCCTCAATAAGTATAGCAATCGGGATCGTTACCGCGACCTAGTCAATGCTGTAGAAAGGCAGCAGACTGTGCCTTTTGTGGGGTCTGGAATGTCTGTTCCCAGCGGGTTGCCGACGTGGGGTCAATTTCTGGTGAGTACGGGCGAGTACACGCAATGCGATTCGTCGGAACTAAATCGATTGGTCGAATGTTCAGCCTTTGAAGAGGCAGCCGACCTGCTATCGAGATGCATGAACCCTAGACTTTTCGCAGAGCGAGTGGAGCATACCCTCCGCGTCAGTGATACAGATTCAATCAGCGGACCCGTGTGCCTGCTCCCAAGTTTATTCCCGAATTTCATCATTACCACGAACTTGGACAATGTACTTGAACACTTATTCACGACGTGTGGTGTCCCATTCGCATACCCCCTTAGCGGGAAGAGAATTGTGGACTACCGGCAACTAAAGGACCCTGACGAAAGTTTCCTACTCAAGTTACATGGAGACCATAGGGACCAAGAAGGACGAGTGTTGCTTCCCCAAGAGTACGACGAAGCATACGCTGTCAACACCCCGATACGTGAAGAAATCGCTCTCCTTTTCCGAAACAATAGCCTGCTTTTTCTGGGATGCAGTCTCGGACCAGACAGAACTGTGCGCCTGGTGCATGAAATTGCCGAAGTTGATAGCAATATGCCCAAGCATTATGCCTTTTTGGCACAACCTGACAGCGACACGGACCGTGTCGGCAGGGAAAACATCCTGACCGAACGAGGCATTTTCCCCATCTGGTACGATTTGCCCCATGACGACTCCATAATGGCTCTTCTCGATGGTTTAGATGTCGGTGGGACACAGCAAACATGGTAGCATCCGGGCTTAATGAACACGACGTCGAAACGGCAGCCTTAGAGTGGCTTGAGGGGTTAGGCTGGGCAATTGCTCACGGCTCGGACCTCGCGCCGGACGCGGCGGGAGCAGAGCGGGACGATTACGGGCAGGTGGTCCTGGAGCAGCGGCTACGTGATGCTCTGGTCCGATTGAACCCGGGACTGCCAACGTGGGCATTTGATGACGCCCTTCGCAGACTAACTCGCCCTGAAGGGGCGACGCTGGCGGGCCGCAACCGCTTCTTCCACCAAATGCTGCTCAACGGCGTGACGGTAGAATACCGGGCTGACGATGGCGCGATACGGGGGGAGCCGGCCCAGGTCGTGGACTTCGACAACCCGGGGAACAACGACTGGCTGGCAGTCAGCCAGTTCACGGTCACTGAAACGGTGGGCGGGAGCCGGAACACTCGCCGCCCGGACGTGATGCTGTTCCTCAACGGCCTGCCCCTGGGCGTTATCGAACTCAAGAACCCCGCCGACGAGGACGCCACCATCTGGACCGCCTGGCAGCAACTCCAGACTTACCAGGCCGAAATGCCCTCGCTCTTCTCAATGAACGGGATGTTGATAGTCTCCGATGGTCTGGAGGCCCGCATCGGCGCCCTCGGAGCGGGCCGGGAGTGGTTCAAGCCCTGGCGTACCATCACCGGCGATAGGCCGGCCGATCCCTATCTGACCGAGTTGCAGGTGCTGCTGGGCGGGGTGTGCCAGACTGACCGCTTCTTGGCACTGTTGCGGGACTTTATAGTCTTCGACGATGACGGCAGCGGCAAGCTGGTCAAGAAGATAGCCGGCTACCACCAGTTCCACGCCGTTAGGGTTGCGTTGGATGAAACCCTGCGGGCGGCGGAATTGCAACGAGGGCGAGGAGTCTCTTCTGGACCGATACGCGGCAAGTATGAATCGGGCCAGAATCCCGGCGGCGCCCCCGGTGACCGCCGCATCGGGGTGATCTGGCACACACAGGGTTCCGGCAAAAGCCTGACTATGGCCTTCTACGCCGGCGCCATCGTGCGCGAGCAGGCTATGGAGAACCCCACCATCGTGGTCATCACCGACCGCAACGACTTGGACGACCAGCTCTTTACCACCTTCTCCCGCTGCCAGGATCTGCTGCGCCAGCCGCCGTCGCAAGCCGAAAGCCGGGCCGATCTACGGGACAAGCTGTCAGTGGCGTCTGGCGGGGTGGTGTTTACCACTATACAGAAGTTCTTTCCTGAGGAGCCCGGCGACACTTATCCTACCCTATCGGAGCGGCGCAACATTGTAGTCATCGCCGACGAGGCCCACCGCAGCCAGTATGACTTCATCGACGGATATGCCCGCCATATGCGCGATGCTCTGCCCACCGCCTCCTTCGTCGGCTTCACCGGGACGCCTATCGAGTTGCAGGACGCCAACACCCGGGCAGTGTTCGGCGACTACATCAGCATCTACGACATCCAGCGTTCGGTCGAGGACGGGGCCACGGTCCCCATTCACTACGAGAGCCGCTTGGCCCGGTTGGAGTTGAACGAAGCCGAGCGGCCTGCCATAGATCCGGACTTTGAGGAGGCTACCGAGGGCGAAGAAATCGAGCGCAAGGAGCGGCTGAAAACCAAGTGGGCCCAGTTGGAGGCCGTCGTAGGCGCCGAAAAGCGGGTCAAACAAATTGCCCAAGACATCGTGGACCACTTCGAGCAGCGCCTGGAAGCTCTGGAAGGTAAGGCGATGGTCGTGTGCATGAGCCGACGCATCTGCATTGACCTCTACAACGAACTGGTTCGCTTGCGCCCCGAGTGGCACGACGATAATGACGACAGGGGTGCCATCAAGGTTGTGATGACCGGCTCCGCGTCAGATCCGCCGGATTGGCAGCAGCACGTGAGGAACAAGGCCCGGCGGGAGGCGCTGGGCAACCGCTTCCGCGACGCAGACGACCTTTTCCGCATCGTACTGGTGCGGGATATGTGGCTGACCGGCTTCGATGCCCCCAGCCTGCACACCATGTACCTGGACAAGCCCATGCGGGGCCACGGACTAATGCAGGCCATCGCCAGGGTGAATCGGGTGTTCAAGGACAAGCCCGGCGGACTGGTGGTGGACTATCTCGGGCTGGCCAACGACCTGCGCCTGGCGCTGGCGACCTACACTGAGAGCGGGGGAACCGGGCGCACCGCCATCGACAAGGAAGAGGCAGTAGCCGTGATGCTGGAAAAGTACGACATTTGCTGTGCCCTTTTTCACGGCTTCGATTGGTCGAAATGGACTACTGGCGCGCCAGCAGAGCGTTTGGGGTTGCTACCTTCCGCACAAGAGCACATCCTGGCCCAGGAAAGCGGCTATGATCGTTGTATGACGGCAGTCCGTGAACTCTCCCAAGCCTTTGCCCTGGCTGTGCCGCACGCAGAAACCTTCCGCATCCGCGACGATGTGGGGTTCTTCCAAGTGGTACGAGCGGCGTTGTCCAAGCGGGCGTCCGGTGACTCACGCCCGGAAGAGGACCTGGACTTGGCGGTTCGACAGATAGTTTCTCGCGCGGTATCCTCAGAAGGCGTAATGGACATCTTCGCCGCGGCTGGGTTGGACAAGCCGGACATTTCGGTGTTGTCCGAGGAATTTCTCGCCGAGGTGCAGGGGATGCCTCAACACAACCTGGCGGTGGAATTGCTACAGAAGCTGCTCCGAGGCGAAGTGTCAAGCCGTCGCCGCGCCAATGTGGTTCAGGCCCGTTCCTTTGCCGAGATGCTTGAACACACCCTCCGCCGCTATCAAAACCGTGCAATTGAAGCTGCGCAGGTGATTGAAGAACTGATCCAACTGGCCAGGGAGATGCGGGAAGCCGCTTCTAGGGGCGAAAAGCTCGGCCTGACTGATGACGAGTTGGCCTTCTACGATGCCCTGGAGATCAACGACAGCGCTGTCCAGGTGCTGGGAGACGAAACCCTCCGCGCCATCGCCCGCGAGTTGGTGGGGACCGTGCGCAGCAATGTCACCATCGACTGGACGCTACGCGAGAACGTGCGGGCGCAGCTCCGGGTCCTGGTCCGGCGCATCTTGCGCAAACACGGCTACCCGCCTGATAAACAAGAGAAGGCGACACAAACCGTATTGGAACAGGCTGAGGTTCTGTCGGAAGGCTGGGCAGTGCTCTGAACCGGTGTTGACATACTCGCGGGCGAACCCAACAGAATGTAGAGGGACCATCCGGACGAAGTCGATAATTGCGAATCATCAACCAAGGGGTAATATCCGATCATGAACGGCCCGCAATCACGCCCTTCGGGTTCTCCTTTACAGGCAGAGTACCACTACCCGCCTGAGCTTTTTCAGTTGCTTGTTGAAACGATTCCGCGATTGTGCCGGTCAAAGAGGGACGTGTTGCTCTTCTTCCGTGGAGCGGGAGTGAGACAGTCCATGCTTCTCGATCTTCATCAGCGATTGGCAGAGGACGCCTCTAGTATCAACAAGTTCGACATGGTTAGGACCTTACTAGCCCGCTTGAACGAGGCAGGAGATGCAGCCCTCGGCGAACGGCGGGCGCTACTGCAACGTGTCCATGACTTCGAGGAGTTTTCGACGTGCTGGGAAAACGACCGCCTTGAGGCACAAGGACTGGTTGGCCAAATTAGGCAGGTGGTCAATGTAAAAGACTCGTTCACTCGTATGCGACAGGAAAGGGAAGAGGAGACGCGCAAACACCGCGAAGCCACGCGACGGGAAGCAGAAGTGCTTCGACAGAGGCAGGAAACGCTAGACGGCATACGGCGAGACTTGACCCAACTCTTCTCGATGGAGAACGCTCACGAAAGGGGCATCTTACTTGAGGATATTCTGAACCGCTTCTTTCAGACTGAAGGCATTCTAGTAAGTGAATCTTTCACACGGGCGGGCGAACCCGGTCAGGGGGTGATTGAGCAGATTGATGGGGTCGTTGAAATTGAAGGTGAGATTTACCTCGTGGAGATGAAATGGCTCAAGGACCGAGCGGGCCCTGGGGACATTGCACAGCATTTGGTGCGCGTATTCGGCCGGAATTCGAGCCGCGGAGTGTTCATCTCTTACAGCGGATACACGGACGCCGCAATCACCACCTGCAAAGAGGCGCTGGCCAGCGCAGTGATTGTCCTCTGCACACTCGAAGAATTTGTCCTTCTCGTGGAGAGTGAGGGTGGCCTTAAGGAATTTCTGAGAGAGAAGGTTCGAGGTACAATTATTGATAAGGAGCCGTTTACTCGGGTGCTGAAGCATACTTAAACTTGTCAGTTTGGGGCTAGTCAGTCGGATGGGTTGCACTGTCTACTGTCAACTCAAGCCTACTAACTCCCCAATGACAAGTTTCTTGGAGCATAACATTGACAATGGCTAGTCCAGACTCCGGCGATCTTGCTATCCCCGTCACTGCTCAAGTCCTTATGGAGGCTGAGGCCCTGTCGGGTGAAATCATCCAGGACATTGAGTCGGCCCGAATGCCCCTGTCCACGATAGGACTGAAGGCTCTACGCCTAGCTCGAATCTTAAACGACTCTCAGGTTCAGCAGACTTTTATGCGGCAAAATGCTGGCGGCGTCGCAACTGAATCCACAAAAGAACTGGAGAACGCCGTTGAAAAGGGGAAAGCCGTGCTTAGTTCTACACTTCAGTTGCCAGGCCATTACGAGGGCAAGTGGGCCTTACAAGAGATGGACAGTGCCACCAAGGAACTGGCCTCCCGACGTACTCTCGTATACGAGTATGTTATTCGCAAGCACTATGAGATCAGATTCTCCAGCCTCGCCGAGGATGTGTTCGGACGAATACGATCACGCATTGATTCATCTATCGGACACGCAGTGCCCAATGCCGTGCAGAAGTTCATGGCAGTGCACGACAACCTTTCTTCCGACAACCCTGAAGACTGGTCAAATGCAGCGCATAGTTGCCGCAGAATCCTTCAAGACCTAGCTGACGCTGTTTTCCCCCCACAGGAAAAACCGATAACCCGGATGGTCGATGGTAAGCCAAAGGAGATAAGGCTTGGAGCCGACCAATACATCAATAGACTTATCGCATACATCGAGGATTCGTCGGAGTCCGGTCGCTTTAGAGAAATAGTGGGGTCCCATTTGCGCTACATTGGCGACAGGCTTAAGGCTCTGTTCAGCGCGGCTCAGAAAGGTTCGCACTCGACCGTGACTAAGGAGGAATCAGACCGATGCGTTGTTTACACATACCTTATAGTCGGAGACATCCTCTCCTTAGGGTCGGTGGCGCCCACCACCAACACAGTTGACCTTAGCTATGATGTAGACCTCTGAAGCGGATAGGGCTCCTCCCTTTTCCCAAAGCGACATCATGTGATCCTTCTGTTCAATCAAGGCCAACAAACCGGAGTCCTTAAATCCGAACCTCCCACCGGAAAGTTCGCAATACGGTACACTTAGGCCCACCAAAACCCTCTTTTCAAATACAAAATTGACGGCTCTAAGCTCCCGGGTGCCACCGATGTATGTCCGTCAATAAGGTTTCTGACCTCAGTCCAGGCAAAAACATCCCCCTCCCCCGACGCCGGGCGGCGTTTCATCAACAGCCATCGGCCCTCCAACCACCTCACGAAAGCTGCGTGTGCAGCCTGGGGATCCGGCCCGACGGTTGTGTTACTTTTCTGCGTTTGGGTCCCTGACCAACTGTTCAGCGAAAATGCCACCCCATCAGGGAAGTGGCATTTCAGGGAAGTGGCATTGAAACAGCGGGTACAGGCAAGCATCAAACTGCGCTCCAACCTTGCAATCCCCTGCAATCCCCCGCAATCCTCCGCCGGTTTGCCCCAGGCACTGCCCGGGACTTGTTCTTTCGCGCCCCGTCCCCTATCTTCTTCTCGAACGTTGCGTTCCTGCCTGTATGCCTGCTCGTCCCCTTGACCCGGCGAGGCAGCGGCCCGGGCGCGGTCATTCATCCATCATCCATCCGGTCTTGAACTCAACCCCGCCGTTTAACCCAATCTCTGCGTTCCTGAACGGCCCGGATAAATCCGAAAAAGCAAAGCAACGGCCACTAAAAGCGCCCCCAATCTTAAAAGAAAGCGGGAGGAATCCAAATGCGCATCGATGTCCACAGCCACCTCGTCTACCTGCCCTACCTCGAATACCTCTGTGGCCGCAGCGCCCTGCCCCAGGGCGTCCTCCAGGGCGGCACCTATTTCGTAAGCTGCACCGGCGGCTACCAGCACGCTTCCCCCCTGTCTCACGCCGATGTTGACCAGAAGCTCCGCGATATGGACGACCTCGGCATCGGCCTTTCGGTGTGAGCCACGGTATGCCCGGCCCCGAGTTGCTGGGCAGCCCCGACGCCGACGACTGGGCTTGCCGCATCAACGACCACCTCGCCGCGGTTATGCAGGCCCACCCCGGCAAGTTCCAGGCCTGGGCCACCCTGGGCTGGCACAGCATCGACCGCACCATCGCCGAAATCGACCGCTGCGTCAACCAGCTTGGTTTCAGCGGCGTCTATATCTTCTCCAACATCAACCAGAAGACCCTGGACAGCACCGAGTTCTGGCCCGTTTACCGCCATATCGAGCGCCTGGGTGTGCCCATGAACATGCACCCTACCGCCCCCATCAACATGAACGGCATCGACCACCGCCCCCTCGTTCCCGGCATGGCCTTCATGTTCGATACCGCCCTGGCCACCGTGCGCCTCGTGATGAGCGGTGTCTTTCAGGAATGCCCCGACCTCCGGTTGATCGTTCCCCATACCGGCGGCTTCGTCCCCTTCATCCGCGGCCGCGTCGGCCGCATGATCGACGAATGGTCCTCCCCCGATGGCTGGCTCGACCTGGACCGCTCCTCCCAGGCCTATTTCGACAAGCTCTACGTGGACACCGTGGCCCACAGTCCCGAAGCCCTGGATTTCTGCTACCGCATGTTCGGCGCCGACCGCCTCCTCTACGGTACCGACCACCCCTTCGGTCATCCCAACTTCCAGATTTTTAACGACATGCTCGACGGCCTCGATTGCCCCCAGTCCGACCGCGACCTGATCAACCACGGCAACGCCCAGCGCATCCTCAACCTCAACACCCCCGCCCCCTGATCCACCCCCCCATCCCTTTCCCACCGTAGGGGCGGCCCTTGTGGCCGCCCACCCCCATTCCCCCACCCCCCCAACCCCTTTCCCACCGTAGGGGCGGCCCTTGTGGCCGCCCACCCCCATTCCCCCATCCCCCATCCCTTTCCCACCGTAGGGGCGGCCCTTGTAGCCGCCCACCACCCCCGCTCATCCCGCTGCCAACCCGTCATTCCGGACCTGATCCGGAATCCAGCCCCCCTTCCCTGTCATCCTCAGCCTTTTTACTGTCATCCTCAGCCTTTTTACTGTCATCCTCAGCCTTTTTACTGTCATTCTGAGCCTGCCGAAGAATCTAATCCCCATCCCACCAACCACCACCGCCGTACCCTGCCCCCCGCTCATCCCGCCCCTCCGACCGTCATTCCGGACCTGATCCGGAATCCAGCCCCCCTTCCCTGTCATCCTCAGCCTTTTTACTGTCATTCTGAGCCTTTTTACTGTCATCCTCGGCCTTTTTACTGTCATTCTGAGCCTGCCGAAGAATCTAATCCCCATCCCACCAACCACCACCGCCGTACCCTGCCCCCCCGCTCATCCCACCAACCACCACCGCCGTACCCTGCCCCCCCGCTCATCCCGCCCCTCCGACCGTCATTCCGGACCTGATCCGGAATCCAGCACCCTGCCCCCGCTCATACCCACCCCCCATTCCTCATACATTTCTCAAACAAATCAAAAAACACCGCAATTTACCCTCCTTGACTTTCCATCCCCCTCCGGGTTTAATCTATTGCCGGTATCCCACGCCCGGCCAATTCCGGCCCGGGCCCCCGTTCAGTGCAGGGAGTGTTGCAGGGTGGTGCTGCCATGACCGGCCAGATAAAAATAATCGTAGAACTCATCTTTAATTCCCACCGGCTCGACCCCTCGGTCGTTCCCCGCAGCCCCCCGGCCAGCCAGCCCCCGGGGCATCGGCCCATGCAGAATCAACAACAACCCACCCTTCCTTAACAACTGAATAACCCGGCGCCCCAACCCCCGTCGTTCCCGCGCAGGAACGTCACCCCGTACTCCGATACGGGGCGGGAACCCAGAAGGGCCAGGGGCAACCCCCGTCGTTCCCGCGAAGGAACGTCACCCCGTACTCCGATACGGGGCGGGAACCTCGAAGGGCCCAAAACTCCCGTCGTTCCGGCGAAAGCCGGAATCCAGAAAGGCCCGGGGCCAGGGACAGATCCCATTCCATTAGTGAACATTCGTGTCCATTAGTGGATAAATAAACCCATCCCTTGATTCTGCATCCCCGCCGACCCCGTAACACTGGCGTAATACACAGGTGATTAAATATCTTCACCCCAAATTATTAGGAGGACATTCATGGCAAAAGGATTTACCCCATTAATTGTCCTGGCCGTGGTTATGGCCCTGGCTCTCGCCGCCGTCTTCGGCAGTATGAGCCTGGCTAACCCGGCGATGGCCGCCATTGGTCAACCGGCCGATGCCGAGTTGACCGAGAGGACGATTAGTCCTCAGGATGCCACGCTCAAGATTTTGAAAGGCGATGAAGACAAATATCTTCCTATAACCCATCTTTTGGAAGATGGGAGAGACTCATTCCTTGCCAGTGCTGCTACGGCAACCTCTGACGATGCCGGAGTGGTATCCTTGGCAACACCTAATTTTCAAGCTTCTAGCACGGTGGTAGAACTTGGCTTGAACGGTGTTGAGGAAGGTACTGCTAGAATCACAATTGTTGTGACGAAGCAGGCACCCTACTCCGGCGAACAGACCTTGATTATAGAGGTGGAAGTGGGACCGGAGCCCGCCTCGACTCCCGCTACACAAAAGGGACGCCTACCAAATCTGGACGCTGATATAGGTCTTAAGGAAGACGCTAATGCCGTGCCGCCCATTGATGCTGACGAGCCAGGCGACGCTATTAAGGTTAGTGCTGCGGCCTATTTCACGGACGGAACAGGTCCCAAAGGTGAGATAGAGAACTATACGGTCTCTATTGCCGCGTTTACACCTACAAATACTGATAATGTAGAAATAGCTAATGCGGAAGACGCAACTACTTGGATAAGCACAGCGACTGCTGCTGTAACTGACATAACAACAACTAATAGTGTAACCGTAAATGACGGTGTCTTTTGGGTGCGTTCTACTGCAGATGCCGCGGTCGGCAACTCCGCCCGCATTCGGGTAACTGCTAACGATACCATTGAGCGCACCGGTGACAATCCGCCTGCTGTGGCAACCCAAAGGTTCTATGTAGATGTGGTTGCGATAGTCAACGCGCCAATGGCCGTAACAGGCTTGGAAGTGGTGGAGGTCGGCGATGGTTCAGTGACCCTGGAGTGGAACGAACCAGCTGACGCAGACCGGATTACGAACTTTGAGTGGCGTGCTATGCCAGAGGATGGCGAGTATTCACCTTGGAAAGCTCTGACAGGAGCTGATCCGGAAGAAGCCCGCCGGTTGACAATAACGGGGCTTACTAACGGTGTGGAATATACTTTCCAGGTTAGGGCTGTAGTTGGCACTAAGCCTGGCCCCGATGCGGAGACTGGTATGGATGTGGTTCCTGCTGTGGCCACGCCGATGGCGCCTCGTTTGCCCGTCGACCCGTCTTTCGAGGCGGACAGCACCACGCCTGGCAGTGTAGCTCGGTACGAGTTTAACTTCAGGCTTGTAGAACGTACCAACACGCTGATAAACGACCTGATAATCGAGTTGGAAGACTTCGGTGTTCCCAGTTCGATTGGCACAGCTTCGATAACCATCGACGCGGGCGAGCACACGTTTACGCCCGAGGACGTGGCGGTTGACGGAGAGGAAGTATTTGTCTCCATCGGTGACATCACCGAAGATGATGATGAAGGTGTGTATTGGATCGAGGCAGGCACAGACCTGCAGGTAGTCTTCCGCAAGTCGGCCGGCATATCCAACCCGACTGAGCAGAATGACTACGGTGTCAATATCACCTTCGGCGAGAACGAATGGAACTATGAGGATCTGGGCGAGCCCGGTTACCTCGACATCGATGTTGTCCGGAAGGTCTCTCTGGACGAAGAGGATGGCGGCCTGGGTGACGTGATTGAGGTTACCGGCAAGGGCTTCAAGAACGGCACCACCCTGACCGTTTTCCTTGACCATAAGGAACTGGTCGTTTGGAACGACCCTGCTACTACCAGCGATGCTCTGGTTCCTCTGCCCGGGGGCATGGTGGAAGAATATAACGCCCGGGTAGCAATGGATGAGGATTACGGTAACATTCCCGGCGGTACGATTCCTACCGTGGACGGCGATGACGGCACCGCACTCCACATTGACGACGACGGATACGCCTGGTCTCCCAATGGGAACCTGGATCTTTCCGACGACGTCCTGTGCGTGGAAGGTAATATCGGTGGCAATGACGTGGGCTCGTGCGAGTTCACCGTCACCCATCCGACCTTCGCTGGCGGCCTGAACTACATAAACGCCGTTGACGGTCGTGATGGCTACGCCGTTGAACCAGAAACTTTCCTGTTGGAGGCGTCCATCACGGCTTCCCCGGCTGGCGGCAGCCCGGGTGAGACCATTGTCATCCAGGTGGTGGACTTCCCGCCCAACGAGCCCATCGACTTGGTTGAAATTTCCCGGCAACCGGTTTCTGGCTGGAGCGCCTCTGCCGACGGCACCGGTGCCGATAACTTCCAGATAATCATTCCCAACTGGGTCAAGGCCGGTGCTCAGGAACTGCGGGTGTCCACTAACATCGGTACCTCCGACGACCCTGATTGGGTCCGGGCATCCACTAACATTGACCTTCTGGGCCCCCAGATTAACGTTACCCCTGGTTCGGTTCTGGCCAACCAGCGGATCAGCCTGGTAGGGACCGGGTTCAGCCCCGGCGCTATCATCGCCAACGACGACGACCCGTTCCAGGTTGCTGATGCTGAAATCAGCATTGGTGGCAGGACCATACACGAGAGTCGCATCAATGACGGAGACCCCGTACGTGTGGACAACGGCGGTAACTGGTCTGCTTCCGTGGACCTGCCCCTGGCCGAAGCCACCACCGCTGAAGGCGAACGGGCCCTTCGAGTATCTGATTCCCGTGGCCGGACCGGCGGGGTTGTCGTAACTATCCCGACCCGTGAAGTAACGGTAACTCCGGATCAGGGTCGCGTGGGAACCATCGCGGTGGTCCGCGGCACTGGCTTCCCCAGCAAGAACGACGAGGGATCCAGCTTCAACGTTGAGATCGTGTACGATGCCAGCAATGGCAACACCACCACGGTCTCGGCTACGCCGGATGCCAGTGGTCGGTTCGAGACCCAGTTGCGCATTCCCACCACGGCGGCTATCCCCTCCAGCAACTCTATCAAGGTCTCCTTCCGGGACACTGATCAGGTTGTGGTGGTAACTACGGTAGCCCACGAGGTTCCGGAAGGCATCATCAGCCTGTCCAACACCAGCGGCGGCCCCGGTTCCACCGTGACCATCAATGGTGAGGGCTTCAAGTCCTTCGTGCCCATAAGCCTGGTCAAGGTAGGCACCCTGGACGTCACCCCGGCGCCCAAGCCTTCCACCGACGGCAACGGCATGATGGAGTTCGACGTCCTGATCCCGGGCCTTGATGTTGGTATCCAGACCATCGAGGTCAGCGTTGGCCGCACCACGGCCAGCACCGGCTTCACGGTAACCGAGTCCGGCGTCAACCCCGGCGATATCAAGCCTGTGGCTGAAGCTCTTGAGGAACTGGGCGACAACGTCGTGAGCGTGTGGAACTTCAACAACGACACCAAGGTCTGGTCCTTCTACGACCCGACCCTGGCCGAGGGCAACACCCTGACCCACATGATCACCGGCGAGACCTACCTGCTCCGGGTCAAGACCACCGCCGAGGTCATCCTGAACAACGACACCAGGAGCCTCACCTGCGTGGGCGCCAACTGCTGGAACCAGGTAGTCTGGTAAAAAAAGGCCAGGAACAAGCGCCCGTTCTGGGGCGGATGATGAATCCGCCCCAGAACCCCGGCCCGTATAAATGGGACAGAATGAGCCAAAATGGGACGGAAATTAAAAAAAGTCCCACCCCGTCCGTAGGGGCGGTTCGTGAACCGCCCGCCCCCCAACGGGGAAAGGCATTAACGGAGGCAACCCCAAAAGTGGGACAAAATGAGCCAAAATGGGACACTTTTTAAAAAAAGCCCACGTCTCCCTTCGTGAACCTTCGTGTCCTTCGTGGACAACCAGACCGGGAAAGGCGCCCCAGGCATAACCCGTAAGGGCGGTTCACTAGCCGCCCCTACCCCAACTCTAAAGGAGGAATCAATGGCAAAAGTCAGTAGAATCCTGGCCCTGCTCGCGATAGTGGCCATGCTTTCTGCGCTGCCCCTCACGGTGTTCGCGCAGCAGAGCCCGCCCCACGTGTTGCTCGGCACGGCCATGTTGAACGGCGCAACGCCGCCAGTTGACACCGAAATTACCGCCATGCAAGGCGGCACCAAGCTCGGCTCGGCCATGACCATGGCCGGTGGCAAGTTCACCATCCAGGTCATGCAGCCCTCCGGCACCGGGCCCATCACCTTCATGCTCGCCGGCGTTGACGCCAGCGAACGGCTCACCGACTGGGAACTGGGCAAGATCCAGGACGGCTTTAACATCAGCGCCCAGGCCTCCGGCACCGTTGGCCGCGTCGGTCCTCCGGGCCCCGCCGGTCCTGCTGGCGCCGCCGGTCCCGCCGGTCCTGCCGGTCCCCGCGGCGCTGCTGGCGCTGCTGGCGACACCGGCCCCGCTGGCGCTGCTGGCGCCGATGGCCCTGCCGGTCCCGCTGGCGCTGATGGTGCCCGCGGCCCCGTAGGCCCCCAGGGCGACCCCGGCGCTGCCGGTCCCGCCGGTCCCGCTGGCGCTGATGGCGCCGCCGGCCCCCAGGGCCCCGCTGGCGCAGCTGGCTCCGTCGGCCCCTCTGGCTCCGACGCCAGTGGCACCACCGGCATCATCGCCATCATCATCGCCATCGTGGCGGCCATAATAGCCATAGCCATGCCCTTCGTAATGCCCCGCCGCTAACCACGGCCAACCCCGCGAAGGGGATGATGGCAACCCCCGGCAACCCAAGTAGGGGCGGTCAACCAACCGCCCCTACCCCTTTCCCCCACCCCCACCCCCCAACCACCAACCCCGTCGTTCCCGCGAAGGTGGCAACCCCGCCAGGGTGCATACCCTCCCTTCCCCCCAACAACGTAGGGGCGGTTCGCGAACCGCCCCGGCCCCGCCTACCACGTAAGGGCTGGCATCACCCCCACCCCTTCCCCCGAAGGCCCCCACCCGCCCCCACCACGTCGTTCCCGCGAAGGCGGGAACCTCGACAGGGTGCATACCCTCCCTTCCCCCTTGACGGGGGAAGGCTAGGATGGGGGTGATGGCAACCCCCAACTCCCCCAAACCCGCACCCCTCCCTAATGCGCAACCCCTCCCCAATCTGCTAACATAATCCCGCCCTCGCACCGCGAGGGTGCCCGGCCGACGGCGGCACGGACAGTCCTTAGCATGATGTGTTGTGGGTGAGGTGGCAGGCTTGAACGTCTCAGTGAGGTTGGTTGTGATGGCCGGCGCGGCCCTGGTGGCCGCCGCTCTCCTCGCCGCCGGCATCTACTACCTCGCCGCCCCCTCCCGAAGCTCCGGCCCTGCTCTCCCCGCTCATCCTGAGCCTGTCGAAGGACGCCCCTCCCCGTCGCTGGACGGTCCTGACCCCGCCGAAGGTCCCGCTTCCGTTGTTCCCGTGCCCCCCACCCGTCGTTCCCGCGAAGGCGGGAACCCCGACGGGGACCAGTACGTCTCACCTCCGGACGCGCAACGCGAAGCGACCCTTCCCCCGTCCCAGGACGCTGAACCAACCGCTGTCGCAGCCCCGCCAACGGCAGGGCCAACCCCGTCCCCCACGCTCATCCTGAGCCCGTCGAAGGACACCCCGTCCGTTGCAGCCGCTCAGGTCGCCATCTCCATTGGCGGCAAGCTCCAGGCCCCCGACTCTGCCCCCCAAACGCCCGGCAGTGGCTCCGACGACCAGGTGCAGTTCACACCGGAGAAGCCCGCCCAGCAGTACCCCAACCTGAGCACCCACCTCAACCGTCTCGCCACCGCCGGAGAGACCGGCCAGACCACCGCCCAGCAGTCCGACCAGTTCGCCGCCATCCAGCAGGACGACCCGGTGGCTGTAACCGTCCACCTCTCCGCCAACGTGGACGACGTCGTCACCTTCCTTGAAGCCAACGGCGGCGACCCCCGCAACGTGGGTGAGGACTACATCGAAGCCTATGTCCCCATCCCCCTGCTGGGCTCCCTGTCCCAACAACCAGGCGTCCTCCGGGTGCGCGAGATCGTGCCCCCACAGGGAGCCAGCCAACCGGCGACCGGCAACCCTGGCCGTCCCTGAACCCATTCCCATTCCCCCTTCGCCAGCAGTCTTTGCTGGCAAACCCCCTTAGGAGTTGAGAGGTTCCCATGCCCTACCGAGCACACTTCAGGTCCCTGGCAGTAGTAATAGTCTTCGCCCTGGTCGTAACCCTGCCCCTCCTCATCCCCAACGCCTCCGCCAACGGCGGCGACGACCAGGCAGTAGTCCCCGAGAAGCCCACCCTGACCTACTCCAACCTCAGCACCCACCTCAACCAGCTCGCTGAAGGTTACAGTTCGGGCCAAATGTCCCAGGGTCAGGCCGCCGGAGAAGCCCCGGTACATTCGGGTGGGTCAGTGGCCGTTACCGTTTACCTGGATGGCCATGTTGCCGACGTGGTCACCTTCCTGGAAGACAACGGCGGCGACCCCCGCAACGTGGGCAGCGACTACATTGAGGCCTATGTGCCTGTGGACCTTCTGGGCCTTCTTTCCCAGCAGCCGGGCGTAACCCGGGTTACGGAAATCATTCCTCCCCAACCGGCCTACGGCAACGTTACCAGCCAGGCGGTTGGCCTGCACCTTGCCGACTCCTGGCAAGGGGCTGGCTATCGGGGCCGCGGGGTGAAGGTAGGCGTAATTGACCTGGAATTAGGGGGCCTCACCAGACTCATGGGCACGGAGTTGCCTTCCAACGTTAATGTCAGGTGCTATACCGATGTGGGCGTGTTCACCACCAACCTGTCCGACTGTGAGGCGGTGTCCCCGGTACCCCCCAGCGTTCCCGCCCATTGTCGGGACTATGTAACAGACTTGTACCAGGACAACGGCCATGGCACTGCGGTAGCCGAAGCCATCATAGACATAGCCCCGGAGGTCACTCTTTACTTGGCCTACCCGGCCTCCCCGGGCGATTTGCAGGAAATCACCAGGTGGATGGAGCAAGAGGGTGTAAGAGTAATCAACCACTCAGTCGGCTGGTTCTACGATGGCCCCGGTGACGGCACTTCTCCAACCAGCGACAGTCCACTGAGAGCTGTTGACCAGGCCGTTGCCGGGGATATCACCTGGCTGAATTCCGCCGGCAACAACGGTGACCGCACCTGGTTTGGCAGTTACCATGACCCCGATGGGAACGGGTTTTTGGGATTTAATAGCTCGAACGATGAAGAGGTGAATTTCCCATTTAGAGAGTGTCGGAGCTATAGATTCCAGTTGCGCTGGGAAGACAGTTGGGGTGGCGCCAGCACGGATTTGGACCTCTACTTGTACGATGTTAGTGACGGTACCTATATACCCCTCAGCGTTGATGAACAATCCGGAGGAAGCGGCCACATTCCCTTCGAATGGGCGGGCTTTCGAGCGCTTTCCGACAGCGACGACTACCGCATAGTCGTGAGATACGAAGGCGGTCCTGTGCCTGATTGGATTCAACTGACTTACTGGGGTACCGGCAGTCTCGAACACGCCACCGGCAGCGGTAGCATTACCAACCCCGCCGAAAGCGCCAACCCTGGCATGCTGGCGGTGGGGGCCGCGCCCTTTTACGACATCAATACTATTGAGCCTTTCAGCAGCCGGGGCCCCACCCCCGACGATCGCACCAAGCCCGATATCGTAGGGGTCGACTGCGCCGCCTCCGTCACCTACGAACATTACATCCGGCGGGACAACGGCCGGGGTTGCTGGTTCGCCGGCACCAGCCAGGCATCGCCCCACGTAGCTGGCCTGGCCGCCCTGGTCCGCCAGCGCTTCCCCGACCTTACCGCCGAACAGGTCGCCGCCTACCTCAAGAACACCGCCGAGCCACGTGGCGCCGTCCCCAACAACACCTGGGGCTACGGCTTCGCCAAGCTCCCCGCCACCGACGTGGGCGGCTGTGTGCACGAGCTCACCACCGACGGAGCCAACAGCGGGGAATGGTCCGCGGGCTGCCAGTCACTGGCGCCGGAACGTGGCTACTCCCAGTACTACACCTTCACCCTGGAGGAGACCACGCAAGTAACCATCGACCTTGAATCCAGCGTGGATCCCTACCTGTTCCTGAGGGCAGGGGAAGCGCGGTCAGGAGACTTTCTTTACCAGAACGACGACATAGAGGCTGGTGCCAACACCAACTCACGAATAACAGCCACGCTTGCGGCGGGAACCTACACCATTGAAGCCACAACCTACAGCGTCGGCGAAGTGGGAAACTTCACCCTGACCATGTCGGGGCTTGGCGGCGACGGTACCGGAGAGACAGGAACTACGATTGACGGTTGCGGAGCTACCATCACCGCCGACGGAACCACGCCCGGTACTTGGGCGTCGGACTGCGAATCCCAGGTCCCCGACCGTGGCTACGCCCAGTACTACACCTTCACCCTGGACCAGCAGTCGGCGGTCACCATTGACCTGGAATCCACCGTCGACACCTACCTGTACCTGAGGAGCGGAAGTGCCCGTACCGGTTCCTTCCTATATGAGAACGACGATGTGGAACCTGGGGCGGACACAGACTCTCAAATCAGCCGAACACTGACTGCTGGTACCTACACGATAGAGGCAACCACCTACGCTGCCGACCAGACAGGAACATTCACCCTGACCATAAGCGGCCTGTCAGGCGTGACCACGGACCCCGACCCTGAAATGGGCGGCATGGATACCTGCGGCGGAACCATCACAGGAGACGGAGAAACCTCTGGTGCCTGGGCGTCGAATTGCGCATCCCAGGTCCCCGACCGCGGCTACTCCCAGTACTACACCTTCGCCCTGGAGGAGACCACGCAAGTAACCATTGACCTGGAATCCAGCGTGGACACCTACCTGTACCTGAGGGAAGGGGAAGCACGTTCGGGTACGCCACTTCACTTCAACGACGACGTGGAGTCTGGAGTGAATCTGAACTCGCGCATCAGCCAAGCCTTGCCCGCAGGCACTTACACCATAGAGGCGACGACCTATGCCGCCGACCAGACCGGAACATTCACCCTGACCATTAGCGGCCTGGCCGGTGTCAGTACGGGGGATCCCGAATCGGAACCCGTGGACACTTGCGGAGAGATCATCGACGTTGACGGCGTTACCACTGGTACTTGGGGCTCCGGTTGCCAGTCATCGGTCACCGGCCGTGGCTACGCCCGCTACTACACCTTCACCCTGAACCAGGAATCGGAAGTAACCATTGATCTGGAATCCAGCGTGGACCCCTACCTGTACCTGAGGAGCGGAACGGCCAGGTCAGGGGACTCGGTAGCCTCCAATGATGACGTAGAGCCCGGTTCCGACACCGACTCCCGGATCGTGTCGGCACTGGCCGCAGGTACCTACACCATCGAGGCAACCACCTACGCTGCCGACCAGGCAGGAACATTCACCTTGACCGTAAGCGGCCTGTCAGGCGTGACCATGGACCCCGACCCAGACCCGGAAACGGACGCCTGCAGCGCCACCGCCATCACCGCTGAAGGAACCACCTCAGGTACTTGGGCCGACGATTGTCAGTCGATGGTCACCGGTCGCGGCTACGCCCGCTACTACACCTTCACCTTGGCCCAGGAGTCGGCGGTCACCATCACCTTGGAATCGGATGTGGACACCTACCTGTACCTATGGGAAGGGGAAGCGCGTTCGGGCACGCCACGTCACTTCAATGACGACATAGAGAGCGGCGGGGTGAACCTGAACTCGCGCATTAGCGAAACCTTGGCCGCTGGCGCCTACACCATCGAGGCAACCACCTACGCTGCCGACCAGGCAGGAACATTCACCTTGACCATCAACGGCCTGTCAGGCACTACCACGGACCCTGACCCCGAAACGGAAACCTGCAGCGCCACCGCCATCACCGCTGACGGAACCACCTCAGGTACCTGGGCCGACGACTGCGAATCCCAGGTAACCGGCCGCGGCTACGCCCGCTACTACAGATTCACCCTGGCCCAGGACTCGCAGGTGACAATCGACCTGGAATCCAGCCTGGACACGTACCTGTTCCTGCGGGAAGGAGAGGCCCGGTCTGGAGACTTCCTGTACGAGAATGACGACGTGGATAGACAGGGTGGAGACTATGACTCGCGAATACTGGCGTCGCTGGCAGCGGGGACTTACACCATAGAGGCCACCACCTACCATGCAGTCCAGGCGGGAACCTTCACCCTCACGGTGGCGGGGCTGGATTAAGGCAGGCCACTCGGCTCGGGAAAGACATTACGTAGGGGCGGTTCGCGAACCGCCCCTACCTCTATAGCCGCTCATACTGAGCCCGTCGAAGGCCCCCCTACCTCTGCTGCCGCAACCTCGGGTCCAATGCGTCCCGTATCCAGTCCCCTATCAGGTTGAACGCCATCACCGTCAGCAGCAGCGCCAGCCCCGGCATCGTGCTCACCCACCACGCCGTCTTCAGGAAGTCCCGACCGTCCGCCACCATCGATCCCCACGCCGGCGTCGGCGGCGCCACCCCCGCCCCCAGGAAGCTCAGTATCGACTCCAGCAGGATCACCACGCTCACCTGCAGCGTCCCCACCACTATCACCGTGTTCATCACCCCCGGCAGCAGGTGTACCAGCAGGATGCGCCGCGTCGACGCCCCCGCCACCCGCGCCAGCGCCACGTAGTCCATCGTCTTCAACCCCAGCACCTCCCCCCTCACCTGCCGCGCGAACCGCACCCAGATGAACAGCGACAGCACCAGGGCTATCATGTGGATCTCCTTCATCGGCAGGTAGGGCACGCTGAAGGTCCCCACCACCACCGCCAGCACCAGCGCCACCATCACCAGCGGCAGGGCCAGGAAGATGTCCACCATCCGCATGATGACCTCGTCCGCCCACCCGCCGTAGTACCCCGACACCAGCCCCAATGCCGTGCCGATGGACCCGCCCACCACGATGGTAACCGCCGCCACGATCAGCGACACCCGCGCCCCCCAGATGATGCGGCTCAGCAGGTCCCGCCCCTGGTCGTCCGCCCCCAGCAGGAACTCCGTGCTCCCCGCCGGCCGGATCACCTCCAGCACCTGGTCCCCCGCCGCTACCTGCTCCCGCGTCAGCGTCCCCCCCGACAGGCTCACCACCTTCCCCGACACCGCCAGGTTGGAAGCCCGGTTCACCGATATCTGGGTGTTCTCATCCTCCGGGAACCCGTCCACCACCTGCCGCTCCATCGTCAGCGCCCCCACCCACGCCGGGGGCGTGTTCTTGTCGTCCAGGTCCCCCCGCCGCGGGTCGTACGGCGCCATCCACTGCGCCATCACCGCCGTCACCACCAGCGCCCCCAGGATCGTCAGCGAGAAGAACAGCGTGAACCGCCGCCCCAGCCACTGCAGCGACAGGCTCGCCCCGGCGGTCAGCGACCGACCCACTTCCAGTTGACGTGTCTCAGCAGCCCCTGCCATCGCTCACCCCCTTTAGGAGTACCTGATCCGCGGGTCTATGTATGCGTACAGTATGTCCACCAGGAAGTTGATGATCAGGTACATCCCCGAGAAGACCATCACTATCCCCTGCAGCGTCGGGTAGTCCGACCGGATCAGCGCCGTGTAGGCCAGCAAACCTAACCCCGGCCACTGGAACACCGTCTCCGCTACAATGGACCCGGTGATCAGCAGCCCCAGCGTAACTCCCATGAAGGTCAGCGGTGGGATCAGGGCGTTGCGCAGGGCGTGCTTCCACACCACCCCCGGCGGTGATACCCCCTTCGCCCGCGCCAGCTTGATGTACTCCGAGTCCAGCACTTCCAGCATGGCCGACCGTATCAGCCGCATGTTGGCCGCCACAAAGAACCACCCCAGGGTGATCGCCGGCAGGATGAAGCTGTTCCAGTCCTGCCGCCCCGACGGCGGTACCCACTCGAATCGCAGCGCAAACAGGAAGATGAGCATGATGCCCAGCCAGAAGGGCGGCATCGACTGCCCCAGCAGCGCCACCAGCTTCCCCATGTTGTCCCAGATGCTGTTCCGCTTCAGCGACGACAGTATCCCCAGGGGCACCCCGATGATGATGGAGAAGATGAATGCCGCCATGCCCAGCTGCAGCGTGGCGGGCAGCCGCTCCAGGATCAGCTCCGACACCGTGCGCGGGTCGCTGATGGCGTTCCCGAAGTCCAGCCTCGCCGCATTGACCAGGAAGATGCCGTACTGCGAGTCCCAGGGTGGCCACGCGGCGAACCAGGGCTTGTCCAGCCCCAGCTTGGCCCCTACCTCTTCCCACTGCCCCGGGTCTGCATAGTCGTCCAGCATCAGCGAACGCGGGTCCCCCGACCCCCGCGCCAGCAGGAACACCAGCAGCGAAATCACCAGCAACGTAAACAGGGATGCCACCAGCCGCCGTAAAAGGAACCTGTACATGCCCACCCGCCGCGTCCGGCCCGCCTTCGGAACCGGACATCCTTTGGATTAGCAAGACTCTATTCCTATCGAAATGTACTGTCAAGAAAGAAAATTGATCGCCTGAAATTGCGGAAAAGGCAAGATCCTGACCGGCTTCGTTGACAATGTCGTCCCTGTCATTACTGATTTGTTCACCTTATGCGGGGATAGCTGGACTGGCTTGACTTTGGTATTTGGCAAGGGGATACTGGTCAGGTTTTATCATTTGGTCAACCAAAGTAAGGCTGCAATCCTTCTAAACGTCAAGGCTCGGCGAAGTAAAACGTAACCGTCCCTTCCTGGACCGGATGATTCCCGGGCCAAAGGAGAAGATCTTGGAACTTACCGCTGCCATCGAGTTTGATATCCGCGACGTGAATGACCAGCCCGCCGCCTTCCGCGACAGCTTCGAGCAGGTGGACGTGGCGGAAGAGTCGGGCTTCCACAGCATCTGGCTGGCCGAACGCCACTTCCAGCCCCAGCGCTCGGTGCTGTCCTCGCCCATAACGGTGGCCGCCGCCATCGCCGACCGCACCGAACGGGTGCGCGTGGGCATTGCAGTGCAGGTCCTGCCCCTGAACCACCCCATCCGCATTGCCGAGGAAGCGGCCACCGTGGACCAGATAAGCCAAGGCAGGTTCAACTTCGGCATCGGCCGCAGCGGGCTCACCATTTCCTACAGCGGCTACAACATCCCCTACTCTGAAAGCCGGGGCCGCTTCTGGGAGGCCCTGGAGGTCATCCTGAAGGCCTGGACCACCGACGAGTTCAGCTATGAGGGCGAGTTTTACAACTTCAACAATGTTCGCCTGATGCCCAAGCCCGTCCAGAAGCCCCATCCGCCCATGCGCATGGCCTGCGCCAGCCTGGAGAGCTTCGCCCGGGCGGGCAGCATGGGCATTCCCATTTTCGTCAACGTGGGCTTTGGTACCTTCCAGGACCTTAAGGCCCGCATTGATCACTTCTCCAACGCCTGGCGCGAGGCGGGAATCGCCGGTGATCCCGACGTGGGCATACGGGTTCCGGTCTATACGGCCCCCGATCCGGAACGGGCCCGTGAGGAACCCAGGGAAAGCATGCTGGCCTTCTACCAGCGCCAGTCCAACCTGATGATCTCCCGCCTTGGCGATGAGGGCGTTACCGATCCGGATGGTGCTCGCCGCCGCGCCGAGGCCCTGGCCCAGCTTTCCTACGACGAGGTACTGGACTCCCGGGTTGTTTTCGGCGCCCCCGACGAGGTCGTCGACCGGTTCCGCCATCTGCAGAAGGAACTGGGCGTAAACATGGTGGTGGCCGACGTCAACGCCGGTGGCCGCGTGGCCCCGGCCCAGGTGCTCGAGTCCATGAGGCTCTTGGGCAAGGAGGTGGCCCCCGTCCTCGAAAAACAGACCGCTTAGAAATTACCGCAAAATCCCTTCCAACTGGAAGGGGGGAGGGTCAGGATGGTGGTGGTGGAAAGCCCTGTGCTGCACCCGATTGCTACTGAGATATTGGTCTGAGGTATTGAGATAGTTCCCTGAAGGCTTGGTGAGACAGGCCCGCTCTGAGCCTGTCCGATGGCGCCCCTGAAGACCCGCACTGTCCCAAACAGTCACTGAAGGAGGTACCCCGATGACCATTGGTTGGCCCAGGCTCAGCATAACCGGAATATTCATCCTGATGGCAGGTCTGCTCATTGCCTGCGGTGCCGCGGCCCCGGAAGAACCGGCAGCCCCCGCGCCCGCCGCAGCCCCGGCCGCGTCATCATCCTCGTCGACCGCCCCGGCGGCAGAGGCCCCGGCCGATTCCGACTCCCAACCCGCCGCATCCGCGTCATCCGACGCTCCGGCCAGCAGCGCATCACAGCCGTCTTCCGCTCCCGCTTCCGGCTCTTCCGAGCCGGCTGCGGCCAGCAGTTCGCCGGCTGCCACGCCCGTGCCCGCCCCGGCGGCTTCGGACTCCCCGGCCGAGGCCATGATGGCCCACGGCACCCTCAACGTGGGCATGACGGACATCGGCCCGTACGTGGGAATACTGCAGAACATGCCCTTCCTGAATGCCAGGTTCGAGTATTTCATTACCCACGAACCCATGTGGGCCACGTCGCCCGCAGGAGAGCGCATTCCCCGCTTGGTCAAGAACTGGGAGGCGAACGATAGTGGCGACACCTTCACCTTCTACCTGGAAGACACTGCCCAGTTCCACGACGGGTACGGCGCCTTCAACGCTGACGACTTCATTTTCACCGTGGAAAGCGTGATAGAAGAGGGTTCGGTGCATACCTCCGCCGGTGGCATGCGCCGGCTGTTCGGCTGCGACGGGTGCGAAATCACCAAGATAGACCAGCAGACCGTGCAGTTGTCCCGTCCCAAGCCTACTTTTGAGGTTACCTGGTACAGCCAGGCGCCCAGCACTTCCATGGCCTTCCACAGCAAGGCCCACTTCGACCAGGTGGGCCCCGACCAGGCCAACCTGGATTCCATTGGCACCGGCCCCTGGCAACTGATGGAAGTGAAAACCGACGAGTTCCGCCGGATGGCCGCCGTGTCCGACCACTGGCGCCGGCCCCCGGACTGGGAAGAGATGATCTGGTGGGAGATCGCCGAGGACGCCACCCGGGTCGCCAATTTCCAGGTGGGCAAGCTGGATACCGGCTCATTCAGCGCCGAGTCAATCCAGGCCATCAAGCAGGAGAACCTGCCCGGCGTGAAGTTCATGCGCTTCCCCGGCGGTGCGTACCAGTTCCTTAACGTTCACGGCCAGCAGTACTATCCGGACCATCCCTTCCACCAGCCGGCTGCCGACGGGACCTCTCCCAAGGTGCCCCTGGGCGCCAGCGCCGCCTACAACGCTCCCGGCCAGTGCGGCGCCGATGCCCCCTGGGTGGCCTGCGACCGGGACGTCAACTCCGCGGAGTGGGACCAGGCCCGCAAGGTGCGCCAGGCGATGAGCATGGCAATTGACCGCGTCAAGCTGGTCAACAACCTGGCCTTTGGCGAGGGTCGCCCCTTCTACCACCAGGGCTGGAGCGGGCACGACGAGCGTATCAAGCAGTTCGGCCTGGACCAGTTGACCTATGAGTATGACCCCGAGATGGCTAAGCAACTTCTGGCCGAGGCCGGTTACCCCAACGGGTTCTCGGTAAACATGTTCCTGTACCCCCGCCCCCAAGCCGGAAACATCGAGGCGGCCAAGGCCGTGGCCACCATGTGGGAGGACGTGGGCATAACCACCGTGCAGAGCACCAGCCCCTACTCCGGATTCCGGCCGGGCACCGTGGACCGCACGGCCCTGGGCGTCAGCGGGCACAACGGCGGCCCCAGCGTGGAGCCGGTGCTGGGCTACTTCCGGGTCTACAGCCCCAAGGGTTCCTTCAACTTTGGCTTCGAGCATCCCGACCTGGAGGCCCTGTTCGAGGAGGCTTCCGAACTGACCAACGAGGAGGAACGCTGGGCCAAGGCCGCGGAAATGGCCCGGTGGATGTTCGAAAACGTGGCCCAGATAGTTCTCTACGAGGAAAACTCCGTCTGGCCCGTGGGTCCCAACATAGACGAGTGGGAAGTTATGGCTGGCAACGTAAGCTGGCTGAGCAACTGGGAGGACGTCCCCCACCGGAAGTAGGATACGGTGTCCCTGCAACCTGTAACCGCGGCCTGGCATCTGTACAGATGCCAGGCCGTTATTTCGTCCTCCCGTATAATCACGGCCGTTCTCACGGCAAACATCAGGCCCTGCCTGCAGAGGCCGCAGCCACGCTTGTTACAATGGACGCCACGGCCGTAGCCACAGCCAGATAAGCGAGGGATTCCATGAAGAAGAGCGAAACGCGCATCCTGACCACTCATACCGGCAGCCTGCCCCGTCCTGAAGGGCTGGTGGATATGCTGGCCCAGGTGGCCCAGGGCAATCCGGTGGACGAAGCCGCCCTGGATGACGCCGCCAGCGAGGCCACCCGGGGCGTTGTGGCATCCCAGCTTGCCGCTGGAGTGGATGTCATCAACAACGGCGAGCAGCCCCGCGTCAGCTTTTCCACCTATGTAGCCCAGCGCATGTCCGGCTTTGGCGGCTCCTGGCAACGGCGAGGCCATCGGGACCAGAACGAGTATCCTGGAGTGGTGCGCCCCCGCCGCATTTTGCTGACCCAGGGCATCCCCGCCTGTGTCGGCCCGGTGTCGTATGAGAGGCTGGATATGGTGGAAGCGGAGTGCCGCCAGTTTCTTGATGCCGTCAACGCCGCCAGCCAACAGCCCGAAGACCTGTTCATGACCGCTGCGTCTCCCGGCATCGTCGCCCTGACCCTGGGAAACCAGTATTACGACAGCCACGAGGAGTACGTTTTCGCCCTGGCCGAGGAACTGCGGAAGGAGTACGAGATTATCGTGTCCAGCGGCCTGACCCTGCAGCTGGACTGCCCCGACCTGGCCATGGAGCGGCACGTTTCCTACCAGGATGAGCCCCTGTCGGCCTTCCAGGACCTAGTGGCCCTGCACATCCGGGCCATCAACCACTCCCTGCAGAATATCCCCCGCGACCGCGTGCGGCTGCACGTCTGCTGGGGGAACAGCGAAGGTCCCCACATCTACGACGTGCCCCTGGAGGAGATCATCGACACTCTCTACGAGGCCAACGTGGGAGCGCTGGTGATGGAAATGGCCAACCCGCGCCACGGACACGAACACCGGGTGTACCGCGACCGGCCCCTGCCCGACGGCATGATGCTGGTGTCCGGCGTCATCGACACCAAGACCAACTACGTGGAGCATCCCCGTCTGGTTGCCGACCGGTTGATCCAGGCTTCCGCCGCTGTGGGTGGCGACCCAACACGACTACTGGCCGGCACCGACTGCGGCTTCGATACTTCCGCCGGTTCCAACCGGGTGGTGCCGGAGGTCGTATGGCTCAAGCTGCAGGCCATGCGCGAGGGAGCGGACATCGCCAGCCGCGAGCTTTTCTAGCCTGTGGCGGTGCTGGCCCTCTTCTCTTGACCCTGTTCTGTAATCTCATAAATGTGGTAACCTGATTTATCTGGACTATCCCGGCAACCCGTCCGGTCTTGACGTTATGAGCAGCCAGAGTGTACCCGCCGTTCCCCCAGGCCCGCCTTTGCCCGGTATGTTCGCCAGGTACAAAGACCTGGTGGAAGAGGGCCTGGCCGCCATATTGCCATACCCTGGCCTGTCGGACCTGAACGTTCCCCTGCAGTACCACCTGGGGTGGACTGACAGGGACGGCAATCCGGCGGCCACGCCCGCTTCTCAGGGCAAGGCCCTGCGTCCCACCCTTTGCATGTTCGCCTGCGAGGCCCTGACAGGCAACCTGGACCACGCCGTGTCCGCCGCCGCCGCCATCGAGTTGATCCACAACTTTTCGCTGATACACGACGACATCCAGGACCAGGATGTGGAGCGCCGCCACCAGCCTACCGTCTGGTCCATCTGGGGTCTGCCGAAAGCCCTGGTGGCCGGAGACTCAATGCAGTGCCTGGGCGACCTGTCCATGCTGCGGGGCGCGCAACTTGGTGTCTCCCCTGGAACCGCCGTCCACGTCTCACGCATCCTGACCGAAGGCTACCTGGAAATGATCGAGGGTCAATGCCTGGACCTGGGCTTCGAGACCCGTACTGCCATCACCACCGACGAGTATCTCCACATGATTGCCTGCAAGACGGGCGCCCTGATCCGCTGCGCCGTGGAGATCGGGGCGGTGCTGGCCAGCGACGATACTGAGGTTACTGCCGCCTTTGCCAGCTTCGGCAATTACCTTGGCCGGGCCTTCCAAATACGTGACGATTACCTGGGCGTGTGGGGCGACGAGGTGACCACCGGTAAGTCCACGGACAGCGACATTCGCCGCCGGAAGAAGTCTTTCCCCGCCGTCTTCGCCCTGGACCGGGCCAGCGGCGCCGCCCGCCAGGACTTGCACCGAATCTACGCCCAGGAGGAACTGGACGATTCGGATGTGGAGCGGGTGATGGCCATCATGGACGAACTGGGCGCTCCCCAGTACGCCAACCAGTTGACCGCCGAAAGCGCCGAACAGGCCATCCAGGCCCTGGCAAACATAGACCTGCCCGCATGGGTGCGCGACGAATCGGACCAGTTGGTGGACTTTCTGGCGCGGCGGGAGTTCTAGTTGGCCAGCATTAATGTAGTAGCGACTAAACCATGAGTCCGTTCGTGGTGAACTTGTCGTACCACAAGTGGGCAGCCCTTCGACAAGCTCAGGGCGAACGGGAACAAACGCCTAATCCAATGAAGCCAAACCAATGCCCATGGCCACCCGATTAACTGCTACACCAACAACCTGGACCGCCGAGGCCGCTCGCCAGTACTGCCAGCGACTGGCCAGGTCCCACTATGAGAACTTCACCGTCGGTTCCTGGCTCGTACCCAGGGACAAGCTGCGCCACATCTACGCAGTCTACGCCTACTGCCGCACGGTAGACGATCTGGGCGATGAGGCGACGGTCGATCAGGGGAGTATCCCGCCATCGGAAACAGATACTATTTCCCTGCTGGCGGCCGGGCTGGAGGGTTCTACTGCCAGGTTTGAGGGCGACGACCGGGCCTATCGCCTGGCGCTGCTGGACCTGTGGCAAGCGGAACTGGAGGCATGCTTCTCGGGAACGCCCTCCCATCCGGTGACGGTGGCATTGCGGGAGTCCGTCCAGGCCTTTGACCTGCCGCCGGAACCCTTTCTCAAGCTTATCGAAGCCAACCGCATGGACCAGTGGAACCAGCGCTATCCTGCCTACGTTGACCTGCTCCACTATTGCGACCACTCGGCCAATCCCGTGGGTCACCTGTTCCTTTACCTGTTTGGTTACCGGGACGAAGAGCGGCAAAGCATGTCCGATGCCACCTGCACCGCCCTGCAGTTGACCAATTTCTGGCAGGACGTGGCCCGCGACTACTTGAAAGGCCGCATCTACCTGCCCCTGGAGGACATGGCCCGGTTCGGTTATACCGAGGATGAGTTAAGCCGGGGCGTCGTGACGCCTGCCTTCCGTGACATGCTGGCTTTCGAGGCGGAACGAGCCATGGACCTGTTTCGGCAGGGCGCCCCCATGGCTTCCACCCTGAACGGTGTCGCCCGCCTGGATGTGGCCCTGTTCACCCGGGGAGGCGTGGCTGTCCTTGAAGCCATAAAGAAACAACGATATGATGTCTTAACTGTCCGTCCTTCCCTGTCACGGGCCCGCAAGGCAGGACTTTTTCTCTCAACCTGGTTAAGCTGGAAGCTGGGACGGGGTTTCCGGCTTCCATAATGCCCAGGGGTTGAAATTATTCCTGGGTTCTCGGGTTGAGGACCGGATTTTCTCCAATTAGCCACCAGAACCAGGCGGGGTCATGGCGACTGACCTGCAAGCTGCCTACCAGGAATGCCGGCGGATCACCCGCCGGGAAGCCCGCAACTTTTACTACGCCTTCGTCCTGCTGCCATCCGAGCGGCGGAGGGCCATCTACGTAGCCTACGCCTTCTGCCGCTACTGCGACGACGCCGTGGACAGTGAGTCATCCACCGCCGAAAAGCTCCGGCGCCTGGCGGAGTTGCGGCAACTGCTGGCCCAGTGCTACGAGGGTTACGTGGACGAGCCTGTCTTCCTGGGACTGGCCCAGGTGGCCCGGGACTTCGCCATTCCCCGTGAGTACTTTGACGATGTGCTTTCGGGCATGGAGGCGGACCTGGTGAAGACCCGCTATCAGGACTTTGACGAACTCCGCCAGTATTGCTACCAGGTGGCGTCGGCGGTGGGCCTGATCTGCATCCACATCTTTGGCTTCAAGGACGAACGGGCCAGGGCCCACGCCATAGACCTGGGTCTGGCCATGCAGTTGACCAACATATCCCGCGACGTGAAGGAAGACCTGGAGTTTGGCCGCATCTATCTGCCCCAGGATGAACTGGCCCGTTTTGGCTGCACCGAGGATGACCTGCGCGCGGGACAGGCCAACGATGCCTTCAGGGAGCTTATGCGGTTCCAGGTCCAGAGGGCACGCACCTGTTTCCAGAGCGGCTTCCAGCTTCTCCCCTATCTTAGTCCCAGGTCCCGCGCCTGCGTTTCCGTCCTGGGCGGGATTTACAGCAGGCTATTGGACCGTATTGAGGCTGCTGACTACGATGTTTTCAGCCAGCGCATAAGCCTGTCCACCACCGGGAAGCTGGGAGTTATGGCCTGGTCCTGGGCAACCAGCATGTGGCCGCGGCGGGTGCCCGACCCACCCCGCGAACCATAGCCGGCCGTCTCGAAATGTCTTCTGTCGCGCCAAACCCCGCGTCTGACGTGGTGATTCTCGGGGGTGGAATTGCCGGAATCGCCGCCGCTCTGGAACTTCTGGAATCGAGGCATACGGTGACCTTGGTGGAGGCCCGAAACTTCTTGGGCGGACGCGCCTTCTCATTCACCGACGCGAATACCGGCCTGTCGCTGGATAACGGCCAGCACGTCATAGTCGGATGCTGCACCGAATTTATCGCTTTCCTGGATAGATTGGGGGTTCGCGACCGCTGGTTGGTGCAGGACCGTTTGCACATACCTGTCTTCAGCCGGAACGGGAAGGTGGGAAAACTGTCGGCATCCCGTTTGCCTGCGCCCCTGCACCTGCTGCCATCATTCCTCACTTATCCGCACCTGTCCCCGTCCGACAAGCTGCGGGCGCTTTGGGGAATGGCCCGGGCCAGATTCACCGATCGGAACGGTCCGAAACTGGAGGACATCTCCTTCTACCAATGGCTGCGGGATAGCGGCCAGTCGGAACGGGCTATCTACAACCTGTGGAACCTGGTGGTGGAACCTACCCTTAACGACAACGTTCGGCAAGTCAGCGCCTCAATGGGCTTGATGATAGTCCAGGAAGGGATGCTTTCTGGCGTAAGAAGCGGCAACCTGGGCTACGCCAGGGTCGGCCTGTTGTCCAGCATTGGCGAGCCGGCCAAGAGGCTGTTGGAGGAGAAGGGAGCGACCCTGCTGCTGGGGGATGCCGTTCGGAATCTGGTGGTCTGTCCTGCTCAGGGAAGGGAGGGACAACGGCGCGGCGTGGTAGCTGTGGAACTGGCTTCGGGCCGGCAGATCAACGGCGCAGAATTCGTAAGCGCCCTGCCCTTTTCCGCCCTCCTGGGCCTGCTGCCGAAGGAGGTTGCGGACCTGAAATTCTTTACTCGAATTGGCCGGCTTGAATGGTCGCCAATCCTCAACCTGCACGTCCATTACGACCGGCCAGTAATGGCCCTGCCCTTTTGCGCCTTTGTGGACAGTCCCCTGCAGTGGGTGTTCAACCGCAACGCCATTGCCGGCGATCCCCCCGGTGGCGGGCAGGTGGTCACAATTTCGGTCAGCGCAGCCTGGGACTACGTTGCTTTGTCGCGGGAAGAATTGGTCCGTATGTTCCTGGCGGAAATGGACGGGGCATTTCCCGCCGCCAACGAGGCCAATGTCCTGAAGGTGACGGTGGTTAAGCAGCGAGAGGCCACCTTCCGTTGCTTGCCAGGGACGGGCCGGCTGCGCCCCGACTCCGCTACGCCCCTTTCCAATCTTTTCCTGGCGGGGGAGTGGACTAACACGGGCTGGCCTTCTACTATGGAAGGCGCGGTACGCAGCGGAAAAGAAGCCGCCCGGACCGTCAACAGAAAGTAGAGGCTCTGGTCTAATGCAGAGGCGCCCTAAAATAGTAGCCATCACCGGCGCCGCCGGCTATATCGGCAGCAGGTTGCTGCAGCAGCTGGAGTCCAACGTCAATATAGGCGAGATTGTTGCCTTCGACAGGAAACCCCTGCCCTATCCCATACATAATATTTCCTTTTATCAGCGAGACCTTACCCCACTCGATTTTGAGGAGGACGAGGAAGACGAGGAAAAGGAGGAAAGGGATCATTCCCGACCAGGACAGCCGAAAAAAGACACGGTAGTCTTAGATATCCTTCGCCAGCACCGGGTGGAAACCCTGGTGCATCTGGTAAGCGTATTCTCCCATACCAGCACCTACCAGAACTGGGATCGGGAAACCCGTCAGGACCTCGCCATCCTGGACTCCATTCAGGAAGCCTGCGTGGAAGCGGGGGTGCAACACGTCATCTATCTCAGTTCGCATACGGTCTACGGGGCTTTCCCCGACAACCCTGTTCCTTTGACGGAGGCGTCGGAAGTGCGCACCCGCCCCGGGGACTCCCTGGGGCAGGCCAGCTTCAACGCTGATGAGTCTATGCTGGAGTTCCTGGCAGACCACTTGGATGGTGGAGAGGGAAGGCCGATCAAGGTAACGATCCTGCGTGCCTGCCCGGTGCTGGGGTACTCGGATGACCACCAGCGGGTGGAGCGCATATTCCCCTTCCGGTTCTGGGGAGCAGGCGATAACCCCCCTTACCAGTTTCTGCACGAAGCGGACCTGGCGGAACTGCTGGAGAAAGTAATCGAACAGGAGGCCGAAGGGGTATTCAACGTGGCGGGCGAAGGGGTGGTCTTCCTGCGGGAACTGGCGGATATCACCAACAGGAAGCTTACTCAACTGCCCCCTCTTCTGGCGTATCCCGCGGATTGGCTGGCATCCAAGCGAAAGCAGCCGATCACCGGCAACTGGAACCTGCATCTCACCCGGTACCCCATCATCATGAGTACCGGCAAGATCAAGCAGACTCTGAACTTCCGCTTCGAATACACATCCATGGAAGCCCTGAACGCCTTTGTGAACTATAATATGCTTTAATATGACTGCTCATAATGATAATCTGCCAACACATTGATATGCCAGGTAGAAACGTGTGAGGGGAAATACGATAGCAGGGCGTTACGTCAATATGTTTGACGGAAACTGGGCCTTAGAGAGCCTGGCACTGGGGCCGTAAAGTCGTAGCGAGGCGTCGTACGGGGTGTCTTTTGGAGACCAAAGAGTTACCGGGCTAATTTGGAGGACAGAAAGGCCTATGCTTTCCAACCCCATGAAACGTAAACTGCTGGCGGGAGAGCCTGCGTTTGGCGTATCGGTCATGTTCCCCTCTCCCCACGTTGTCGACATGGTCGGGCGGCTTGGTTTCGACTGGGTGCTTATTGATTGCGAACATGGTTCCATTTCCATTGAAAGCGTGGAGTTGATGGTACTGGCCGCGGAGGCGGCCGGCATTACGCCCATTGCCAGGCCCCAGGTGAACTCCTTTGAGGCCATCTGCCAGCTGATGGATCGGGGGGTGATGGGGGTGCAGGTACCCCACGTCAACAACGGGGCGGATGCCCGAAGGGCAGTGGAGGCGGTCAAGTATCACCCCATGGGCGAACGGGGGCTGGCCGCCGGGCTCAGGTCGTCTTCCTATGGCTTTGGCATATCCATGTCCGAGTACGCCGAGGAGTCCAACCGGGAGACGCTGGTGTGTGTGCAACTGGAGGAAGGGCAGGCCGTCCGGAACGTGGAGGAGATCATGAGTGTGGATGGTGTGGATGTCCTGTTTGTCGGCCCGTCAGACCTGTCCCAGTCCCTTGGCTACCCGGGGCGGCCGGACACGCCCGTAGTGCGGGAGGCTATGGAGCACGTATTCTCCACCGTGAGGGCAGCGGGAAGAGTTTCGGGTTCGGCCGGCAACGCCGCGGCCACGCGGGGATACCTGGACCAGGGCGTAACCTACCTGTACACCCACCTTACCACCCTGCTCTCCTCGGCCAGCAGGACTTTCCTGGACGAGGTAACCGACTAGCTGGCTTCCACCCTGACGCGGAGGCTGTCCCGGGCTTTAAGCATCATCGGGTGTACTTCCTTGCCCCTGTCGGTGAGGTCCGCCACCTGGCGGTTCAGAAACTCCAGGATGGCGGCGTCCAGATTCTCCCGGGCCAGTTCCATTAACTCGGGCTGGTAGGGGATCTTCTTCCGCTTGTTGGGGTCCAGCTTGTCGGCCAGGAAAACCACCTTGCCCATCTCGTCCACCAGGGTGGGATGGAAAGTGGTGTGCCAGTAAACTGCCTGGTACAGGTCCTCTTCTTCTCCACCGGCAGCCAGCCCGTCCTCCACCCGCAGGATTTCGGCGCCCACCGGGCCGTGCAGCAGCAACGGTACGTTTTCCTCAACGGGCCTGATGGGCAGGTGGAAGCGGGTGGCGTGGGCGATCAACTCGGATCCCTGCATGGCGCGGGCCACGTCGTGGGCCAGGATGCCCAGGGCTGTCCGGTCGGGGTCGACGTTGTGATAAGGGGCCAGTTCGCGGGCAACCTCCTGGGCGCGGCCGATGTGGGCCTGCAAGCCGGCAGGCAATGTAGATACCCGCTGTTGGATGCGGGACTCTGTGGTGGTATCAATCTGACCGGCGCCGGTCTGCGGCTGCATCAGTGCCTACCCCATGGGCCCCAGTTCGCGGCCACCCAGCAGATGCACGTGGGGCCAGGCGATGGTCTGGCCGGCTCCGGCGCCGTTGTTGACCACCAGGCGGTAGCCGCTGATGGTAACACCCTCACGCCGAGCCATTTCCGCAGCCACGACAAAGATGTGCCCCATGGTGGCTTCCATGGCTGGGCTGATGTAATCCAGGCCGTTGATGGGCATGTTGGGGATTATGAGCAGATGCACCGGCGCCTGGGGGTTGATGTCGCGCACTACAAAGCAGCGATCGTCCCGGTATATGACGTCGGGATGAGCCGGGTCGCTGGCCATGGCGGCAAAGGGCGAACTGCGGGCGGGAATCATGGTCATTGGGGCGCTCCTTGAAATCATTACTCTCTGACAGAGAAAGGCTTGTTACAAGAATGGCAACGGCGGGGATTGTTGTGAGGCCAGCGCCTTACGCCTCAATCTGCCGCATCGCCGCTTCCTTGTGGTAATTAACGTCGCCGTAGGTGAGTTCCTGCACCTTGGCACGGCGGGTGTAGAGCTGCAGGTCGTGCTCCTTGGTGAAGCCGATGGCCCCGTGGCACTGGTGGGCCAGGTTGCAGACCCGCTGGTAGGCGGCGCTGACCCAGGCCTTGGCCATGGCGACTTCCCGCTCCGAAGGTTCCCCCTCCGACACTTTCCAGGCCGCCTGGTAGGCGATCTGGCGGCAGCCCTCAACGTCGGTGGCCATATTGGCGCAGTGGTGCTGCACCGCCTGGAAGGTGCCCACAGGCCGCCCGAACTGGGTTCGCTGCTTGGCGTATTCGACGGTCATCTCCACCACGGCGTCGGCGCCGCCCAGCATCTCCACGCACTTGCCAACCACGGCGCGCTGCAGGGCCCGCTCGATGATGGGCCAGCCGCCGTCCACCTCGCCAAGGACGGCCTCGGCGGGAACGGTGACGCCGTCCAGGATCACTTCGCACTGGCGGTCGGAGGAGATGGTGCTTAGCTGGTTAACGGTTAGCCCCGGGGTGTCGGCGTTGACGAAAAAGAGGGTGATGCCCTGGGCAGGGTTGTCAGACTGACTGGTGCGGGCCGCCACCAACAGGACGCTGGCGGCGTGGCCATCGGGCACGAAGAGCTTCTGCCCGTCGATGCGGAAACCGTCGCCCTCCCGGGTGGCGGTGGTCTCAATGCCCCAGGGTTCGTAGGTGGCGGAGGCTTCGGTCAGGGCCAGGGTCATCAGCGTCTGGCCGGTGCAAATGCCAGGCAGGATGTACTGCTTTTGCGTGTCGGTCCCGGCGTCCATCACCGTGAAGCCGCCCAGCACCACGGTGGAAAAGAAGGGCCCCGGGGTAAGGGAACGGCCAATTTCCTCCAGCAGGACGGCCAGATCCAGGAAGCTGCCGCCGGTGCCACCGTACTGCTCGGGGAAGGCGATGCCCGGCCAGCCCAGGCCGGAAATCTGGCGCCAAAGCTCGTCGGTGTAACCACGCTCATCTTCTTCCATTTCGCGCACCAGCGTCAGCGGGCATTCCTGTCCCAGGAACTCCCTGGCGCTGTTCTTTAGCATCTGCTGAATTTCGGTAAGACCCAGGTCCATACCACGCTCCCTGAATCAGTGAATTGCAATGTGACGAAGGAGTCGACTGCCGGGGGTAGTATATCGCAAAAGGCCCGCAACTGCATGAACCGGCAAGGATGTCTGGTCTGTCCACGAGTAATCACGAATGGCCATGAAGGTGGGCATTTTTTAATTATCGTCCCATTTTGTCTCATTTTGTCCCATTCCGGTTTCGCCCCAGGGCAAACACGCAGGTTGGCCCCTACGGTTAAGCAGGGGGCACGGCCGTCCCCCTACGGTTGGGCAAGGCTTGTGATTAGGTCATGGTCTTATGGTGGAGATGGGTTATGCAGGTTGGCAAGGGGGCAGTATCGGAAAGAAGGGAATATGTGCGGGTGAAAGACCCTGACGAGTCGTCGAAAATGTGCAGGTTGAGAGGGGGTTCGCAAGAGTCTGGTCATAAGGGTGGCGGAAAAGCGTGAGGTAGCGTCCCACTTCAGGTGGTAGCGTCATCGGGCCAGGGCGGACACACAGGTCTGCCCCGCCAGGTTTCCTGTCAAACACCTTGTCGGAACTATGTTGGCTTGTGTGTCAAACTTGCGTCCCTCGTTGTATGGGGTTTATAGTTGTTTGATACTTAAACCAGAGTTGGTTGAGCGGTGCCTCGAGGGCGTCGCTTTCGTGGACCGGGCTTCGCCCCATTACTGCCCCGGAGCGGTTATGACACAGCAAGAACTGGTGGCCTGGCTACGCGACTGGGGAGTGCGGGTAACGCCCCAACGGTTGGCCATCGCCGAGGCCGTCCTCAACTCCACCGACCACCCGTCGGTGCAGCAGATTTACGAGCGGGTGCGGGACCATTTTCCCTCCATGACTCTGGCCACTATCTATTCCACGCTGGGGGTGCTGGAAAAGAGCGGCCTGATCCAGGAACTGCCCTTTGCCAAGCTGTCCCGTTACGAGTCAAACCTGGAGCCCCACGTCAACCTGGTGTGCGTCGAGTGCGGCAACGTGGTGGACACCCACCTGGGCCAGGAAGCGGTGCTGCGGCTCAAGGCGCTGATTTCTGAAGAGTCCAACTTTGACGTGGCCTGGCAGCGGGTGGACTTCCACGGGTGGTGCCGCCGCTGCGCCGCCGAACGGGAAGAGCGGGGGCAAGCCTCTCCCGTCCAGAGCGGCTAATCCAGTCTATATGGTCTATTCACATCTTCGCCTGAAAAACAAGGAAGCATGATTAACAGCGTGGTTGGTATTACCCTGTGGACCGACGACTTGGACCGTCTTTACCGGTTCTACCACGACCTGCTGCAACTGCCACTGCATTCCAACCACGGCGACTACATTTCCTTCCAGTTGGGCGAGAACATGCGCTTCAACATCGGCATTCACGACGAAGTGAATGGCTCCAGCCGAGATCCCTACCGGATGATGCCCCACCTGGGGGTGGAGGACATCCACGGGGAGCACCGCCGCCTGACTGAAGCAGGGGTGGAGTTCCTGCGCCCACCGGAGCAGGAACACTGGGGCGGTTGGGTGGCCACCTTCAAGGACCCCGACGGCAACGTTCTGCAGATGCTGCAGTTCCCCAACTGAGCAACCTTCTATACCTCGTATAACTACTGACACCCGGTCATTGCCGACCGGGTGTTTCGCTGTGTACCTTGATGCCCACGGCCGGCAACAGGCGGTGGCGCGAGGCGACGGCAGTTTGTACCAAAAGATTGAAGATTTCTCTCTCCATATCCTGGCGGCGATTCTCATTGCCAACCTGCTCACTGCCGTGGCAGTTTGGTATGAGATATACTACGTGGTGAACGACTCCACCTCGGCAACGATCAAGGCAATCCTGATCGACGCCGTAGCGGCCGCGGCGCTGGGAATCTACATTATAGGTACGGTGGATACTTATATGGTGCTATCGAAGCTGATTCTGGAGAAATACCTGAACAACCGGTTTGTTGCAGGTGAAGCTAAGGGCCGGCAACAGGCCAACGAAGAGTGGCACGCTTGGTATAACCGCATGATGGAGGCTAGGGAACAGGGAGAAGAGTTTGATGAGCCACCGCCTCAATCGTCAAAAGGGAAGCAATAGTCACCAAATCAGCATCGCATCCCCGAAACTATAGAAACGGTACTTTTCCTCAATCGCCTTTTGGTAGGCGGCCAGGATGTTTTCCCGTCCCGCGAAGGCCGAGACCAGCATCACCAGCGTTGAGCGGGGCAGGTGGAAGTTGGTAATCATCCCGTCCACCAGCCTGAACTTGTGTCCCGGCAGGATGAACAGGTCGGCCTGGCCGCTGACCGCGCCGATGGGTCCGCCGTTGCCCAGGCCAGCTACTTCATGGTCCCTTCCCACCTGTTCCAGCGTACGCACTGACGTGGTGCCCACGGCAATTATGGGCTGTCCTTCGGCCCTGGCCCTGGTCAGGATGTCCGCCGTCTCCGTGGAAAGTTCGTAGTACTCGGTGTGGATGGCGTGTTCCTGCGGGTTGTCCTCGGAGACGGGCCGGAAGGTGTCCAGGCCCACGTGGAGAGTCACGTAGGCGATCTCCACCCCCCTGGCCTGCAACGCCTCCAGCAGTTCCGGCGTGAAGTGCAGCCCAGCGGTGGGAGCGGCGGCGCTGCCCGGGCGGTCGGAGTACACCGTCTGGTACCGCTCCGGGTCCTCCAGGCGCTGGTGGATGTATGGAGGCAGCGGCATTTCCCCCAACCGGTCGATGCCGGCTTCGGCGGTGAGGCGGACCCGACGGATGCCGTCGTCGCCAACGGAGAGCACCTCCGCCTCCACCGGTTCTGATGCAAGAAGCCCGGGAACGGTGGGGGCCCCTGCGGTTCCTGCCTTGTCGGAGACACCGGATGCTTCCAACTGGATGACCGACCCGGGGCGCAGGCTGCGGCCCGGTTTGCCCAGGGCCTGCCAGATTCCCTCCTCCTCGCGGCGCAGCAGCAGCAGTTCCACCCTGCCGCCCGTTCCCTTGCGACGCCCGAAAAGACGGGCTGGTATCACCCGGCTGCGGTTCAGGACCAGCACGGCGCCCGAGGGAATGATGTCCAGGATATCGGTGAATTGGCGGTGTTCGACGCGGCCCGTGGCCCGGTCCAATACCAGCAGGCGGGAGGAGTCCCGCGGCTCCACCGGAGTCTGGGCGATTAGCTCCGGGGGCAGGTGGTAGTCAAAGTCGTCGGTGCGCATGGTGGAAAAGGGGCGGGCCGCGCCGGACTAGCTGCCGATCAGGGCGGCCACGGCGCCGGCCGGGTCCTGGATTACGCAGAAGCGCTGGCCGCCCATCTCACGGGGGCCGTCAACCACCTTGCCGCCCAGTTCGACGCATCGCCGGACGCTCTCGTCCACGTTTTCCACCACGATGTAGATCAGCCACTGGGGTGGGACGTTGGCGTTGGATTCCCGGGCGTGGCAGATTCCGGCCACCGTATGGCTTCCGTCAGGCAGGTTGATGTTGTAGTCGGCGTAGTCCCCCATGTCGTGGTCGGTGTAGGTCCAGCCGACCACCTGGCAATAGAAATCCCGCAGTTCCGGGGCGTTGGGGACGGTCAGGTCCTGCCACACTACGCTGCCAGGCGGGGGCAACTCGAAACCCTGGGGTTCATCGGCGGGTTGTTGCGGTTCGGTCATGGGGGACACTTCTCCCGGGAAAGGGTTTTCCCGTATGGATTGGGCAGCCACAAGGGCCGCCTCTACGGTTTAGTTTCCGCCTGCAGCAATTGCTATCGGCCGTGGATGCTGATGCGGGCGGCGGTAAGGGTGTTGACCAGCAGCATGGCGATGGTCATGGGGCCCACGCCCCCGGGTACCGGCGTGATGGCCTCGGCCTTTTCCGATACAGGCTCAAAGTCCACGTCGCCTTCCAGCCGGTAGCCCCGGCGGCGGCTGGAGTCGTCCACCCGGTTGACGCCCACGTCTATGATCACCACCCCTTCCTTTACCATGTCGGCGGTGATGGCCCGGGGCTGGCCGATGGCAGCTACCAGAATGTCGGCCTGTCGCGTGATCTCGGGCAGGTTGGCGGTGCGGGTGTGGGTGATGGTAACGGTGGCGTTGGAGCCCTCCCGCCGCTGCAGCAGCAGGGTGGCCAGGGGCTTGCCCACGATGTTGCTGCGGCCGCACACCACCACGTGCTTGCCGGACGGGTCGTAGCCGTTGCGCAGCAGAATCTGCTGGATGCCTGCGGGCGTGGCGGGGATGAAGTCGGGGACACCCTGCAGCAGTTTGCCCAGGTTGAAGGGATGGAGGCCGTCCACGTCCTTGGCCGGGTCCAGGGCCTCGATGATGACCGTCTCCTCGATCTGTGGCGGCAGGGGAAGCTGGACCAGGATGCCGTGGAAGCGGGGGTCGGCGTTGAGTCTTGCCACCAGGTCCAGCAGTTCGGTCTGGCTAGTCTCCTCGGGGAGATGGAAGATTTCGCTGAACATGCCGGCTTCGTCGCAGGCGCGGCCCTTGTTGCGGACGTAGATGGCCGATGCGGGGTCGCCGCCCACCAGGACCGCCGCCAGGCCGGGGGTAACGCCGTGTTTTTCCTGCATTTCAGCGACGCCGGTCGCCACCTCGGCCCGCACTTCCTGGCCCAGGGCGGCGCCGTCCAGAATCTTAGCCATTCAGCTTTCCTCTCGACCGAAAAAGGAGTATAGAATTCGGGCCAATTCTAACACGGGGCCAAGGGGGCCTCAACGGAAGGGCCCGTGCATCCAGGGCTATCGCATTTGGAAATGGTTGACCGGATAGCCTTTTGGCAGCCAGCCGAGACGGGTGTGCCCCGAGTTCGAGGTTCCAGCCTTCGCGGGAAAGACGGGTCCTTCGCAGACCATTCATGGGGTAGCCCTGACCATCATCAGGGGAGCGCTTGACTTCCATACCTGCGAAAACCGGTGTGACGATTGTTCGGGGACCACTCAACTGTGGGACATCGCTCCTATCTGACGACACTCAGCGGTCGAGGATTTTTTAATTTCCTGTCCCATTTTGTGCCATTTTGTGCCGTTTCGTATCTGACAACAGAGTCGGGATGGGACAAAATGGGACACCGGATGGCCGACGGTGTGCCACATCCCAGATAGGGAATGGCCCTGTAGGTGGCACAAAATGGCCCGCGATGGGCCACGGGGGTCAGGAGGGGCAAAGGCGCCTCCGGCATTGTCCGCGCTCCCTATTCCAAAGAAGGAGAACAGGTGCATCTGAGAATTATGGTAGGGACGTGAATTCCCTGCTATCAAGGGGCCAATGTCATGCGGCGGCTTTGTGTTTCCAGGGCAATCGCGTTCTACCGCCAGCAGGATTCCCGGGCGCCAGCAGGATTCCCGGGGATTTCATGAAGGCTGCTTCGCCGGTCGCGAAGTTAGTGGTTCCCGCCTTCGCGGGAAACCCGACCTCTCCTATGCTGAAATGCAATCGCCCTGCCCGTGCATCCTTCCATCGATGAAAGGGCGCCAAGTTACCCGAGGGGGGCTGGTCTGTTTATGACGGGAGAGTTTCGGCGGCAGGCAGGGGCGCTCGGCCGAGCGCCCCTGGGGTTATTGACCTGACGCCATAATCCTGGGTTCCGGCAGCTAGCCACCAATATCTTCCAGGGTTATGGTGTAACTGCCGGTGTTGCCCGCGCTGCGGTAGGGCGTGCCTATCTCCGCGAGGTATATGCCGGGTTCACCGTGAAACTCTATGGACGCCTGGGGTGCGGTCCTGCTGTCGGGCTCGGAGTGGCCACCTTCGTCCATGATTGCCCAGATTCCTGCGCCTTCGGGGCCGTTAATCACCGATACCCGATAAGTTCCCGCTTCTGCAATCTGCAGGCGGAAGACATCACGGTCGTCGGGAGACTCGTCGCCATGTATTGGCACGGCATACCCTTCGGGAGTTTCCAGCCAGTCCCAGACATTCAGCCCGGGGTCGTCGGGCGAAACGTCGGAGTCTATGGCAGCCCTGATTGAACCACCGGGCAGAAGGACTACCGCAGGATTGGGCCGGTAGTCGTCGGCGTGGTCGTCCAAACGCACTGAAATGGCGTAGTGGCCCAGGCCGCTGCGGTCCTGGCTGCCCGCTCCCACGGCAACATAGTAGACGCCGTCTTCGCCAGGAGTGAAGTAAGCCCGGCCGAACAGGTCTATAAAACCGCCCCCGTCGTGTTCGCCCAGGACCCGGTTGCCGTCGCGATCCACTATTTCGAGGATGCTGGGGTCTAGCAGGTAACCGTCAACGTAATCAAAGGTCCATCCGGACGCGCTATTGCCGGACTCGAGCGGATTCCACCGGCTCTTAAGCTCAATGATGTAGTTTTCGCCTCCGGTGGCATCAAATCCGAACCAGTCCCTCCCTCCGGCGTCGGCCGTGAGTTCCCCGTGAATTTCCTGGTGTACAGGATTCTCAAGGGACCTGGCGCTGATGCCCTGCTCAAAGGGCGTAAATGTGGGTTCCGGCACATGGTCTGTTGGCGGCTCCGCAATAATTGGCTCATCGATTGGCTCTTCAATTTCCACCTGGTACACCTTGTGACCCGGATCGTCCTCCAGGCCGTGGAACAGGCGGTTTATATTGCCGCCAACCCGCCCGGTGTTGGGGTCCACAGGCCAGAGGCCGCTGTCGCGGGTCTCCTGGTTGTAGTACAGCCCGGTTCCGGGGCCGCCGGCTTCCACGCCGATGCCGTTGGCATCCAGGTCTTCGTCCTTAACCTGGTATGAGAAGACCAGGGTATCGGTACCGTTGCCCTGGTAGAGGCGGGCGATGCGGCGGTTTTCTCCGATCTGGAAGTACAGGCCCGCATAATTGGCTGGCTGGGCCGTGACGGGGTTTATCGCGGCAACCGGTTTGGTGAACCTGGCGGTGATTTCTATCCAGTCACCGGCGGTGTAAGCGATAACTGGCCCGGACCCGGTATCCAGTTCCCCGGCTTCCGACGTGATCTCCAGATCGTAAATGCCCACTCCGTCATCGTCGGTGATGGTGATAATGCACTCGCCGTCGTGGCCATGATCAACGGAGTTGTTGAACCGCACCTTAAAGGTTTCGTTGATCTCGGGGTAGTGGTCTTCAAGGGTGCGAAAGTTTCGGCCCATCCGGCCTTGTTCGGACTGGTAGCCGTTGCTGGACTGCCGTTCGGCGTAGAGGCGCTCGTAGTCAGTCTCGTCCGCCGTTATGGGATCTGTATACCAGAACACTCGCATGGTCGGGTGAGGCCAATGGGAGTCAAACTTCTTGTTGACGATGAGCCGGAAGTCGTCGCCCTCCTCAACCACGGTTTCCAGGCAGTTGATTTCCAGCCAGGGTTCGTTCTTGGCGTGCACCTGGTCCGGGGCTGCTTCGGGCTGGTCTACCGCCGCCAGCGCCCCGGTCGCGGGGCCACCGAACCTGGCCAGCAGGACGGCCAGGGCTACAATCCCTACCAGGGACATAAACGTCAACGCCCCCAATCTGCGAAATCTGCGTTCCCGCGATCTACTGGGGGTGGTCTGTCTCGAGGTCATCGCAAATGCTCCTCCTGTCCGAATTGGCCCGCCAAAAAACTGGGATAGCGAGGCAGGAGAATCGGGCCGCTCAAATTGACTTTGTATATGAATAACTGCATCGCCATAATATATAATTATAATAATGATCATCGTGTTGTACAATATTGCCTGTTTTTCAAGCCAGGTAGGGTGAACCGCTTTCGAGAGTGAAGATTCAGTGATTAATGGGGTTTTGGGAATTCCCGGCCAGGAGAACAGTGGAATTAACCAGTTACGTCGCTGCCAGAGCGGTATTCGGCGCCGTGGCGAGGGGAGGCAGTGAATTTGCCTGTATGCGCGGGGGCAGTCGCTCGGCCGAGAATCTGAAGAGGCATCCGGCAGGGAAATGTTCCGGCGCGGTTGCGGCCATGCGCGTCGCCCCGGGTGTACATAAGCCCACAAAATGGGTAAAACTGGTACCCGGCAGGGCTGTTGCCAAATTGCGTTATGTTATATTCTAGATACATTCTTAGCTACAGAATTCCGCCTGAATGCAGGGCTGCCCAGCCGGCGCAGCCGACCTGGCCCCGCATGATGTGAAGGGGGTGACATGTCACTGGAACAATTCTTTGAAAACCTTTCCGATCAGGCAATCCCCCTGAGCAATTCCGACTTTATTGAGCTTTCCGACCTTTCGCCGTCCGAGTTGGGCGAATTTGCCCGCCACTGGTTCCTGCTGTCCCGGGAGCGGAAGCGCGGGCTGATCACGAACTTGGTGGAACTGTCCGAGGACAGCGCCGAACTGGACTTCTGCGCCATTTTCAAGATGTGCCTGAAGGACGACGACGAGTGGCTGCAGGAGAAGGCCATTGACGGGCTGTGGGAGTACGAGGACCGCTCGGTGCTGCCGGGGTTGATCCAGGTGTTGACCTCCCAGGGTGGGCCCGACGTGCGTGCCGCAGCGGCCTCGGCCCTGGGCAAGTTCTCGGTGCTGGCCCAGGAAGGGCACCTGCTGGCCCGGGATGCAGGCAACATCCACGCAACCCTTATGTCCATACTGCAGGACCCGGACGAAAGCCTGGAGGTGCGCCGGCGCAGCCTGGAAGCTGTGGCTCCCTTCAATACCCCCGACATCTGCGACCAGGTGTGCTGGGCCTACCAGAGCGACGATCCGGACCTGAAGACCAGCGCCATTTTCGCCATGGGCCGCACTGGCGAGGCAAGCTGGCTGCCCACCCTCGTGAAGGAACTGGACAACCGGGAACCGTCCATCCGCTACGAGGCTGCCAACGCCTGCGGGGATCTGGGCGAGGAGGATGTGGTCCCCTACCTGCTGGACCTGCTGGAGGACGAGGAATTCGAGGTGCAGATAGCAGCCCTGGACGCCCTCGGGAAAATTGGCGGTTCCCTGGCCAAGCGGGCCCTGATGCGCTGCATCGAGGAGGGCGACGCCTCCCTGGAAGAGGCGGCCCGGGCCGCCCTGGAAAACGCGGAGTTCCTCGAAGACCCCATGGCCTTCTCGGCGGAAGCGTAGGGGTTTCTGAGAAGATCTTGCCCCATTAAGGGGAAGGGCCAGGATGAGGGTGACGGGTAGCGTTCAGTCACTCGTCACCATAGCCAGCCGTCAGGGTAACGCAGTTTGACATCCGCTCACCCTGAGCCTGTCGAAGGGCGCCCCAAAATAAAGGCTTTCCCTTGCTGCAATTATCCTCCCGCCAAATGCAACGCCTGGCCGACGCCCCGGTGGGCCATCTGTCCACCGCCAGCAAGGGCGGCGTCCCCCACGTAATCCCCGTCTGCTTTGCCCTGGAATCTCACGAGGACGGCGCGGCCATCTACATTGCCCTGGACCAGAAGCCAAAGCGGGCCGCCCTCACCCGCCTGCGCCGGGTTCGCAACATCCTGGAAAACCCCCAGGTTGCCCTGGTGGTGGACTACTACGACGCCGACTGGACCAAGCTGTGGTATATCCTGCTGACCGGTACAGCAGAGTTGCTGGAAGACGAGGAAGACGACCAGCGCCGCCAGGCCATCCAACTGCTCCGCCAGAAGTACCCTCAATACCGGGAAATGGATATTGACGAGAACCCCGTCATCAAGATTAGGCCCGGCCGGACCGTGGCCTGGTCCTACACCCCCGAATCCGCCCCGTAACATCCCGCCGGTTCATCCCCTTTGTGCTACATTATTGTCCATGATTTATACATGGGACGAAGCCACAGTTGGCGATACGTCGCGCCCCACGTCCGTAGAGATAACGGACCAGCAGATTGCCGATTACTGCCACGCCGCCCGCTACGAGAACTTGGTCTACACCAATCAGCCGGCCGCCCGGGAGATGGGTTTGCCGGGGATTATCGCCCCGCCGGCCATGGTGCTGGCTTTTGCCCCGCCCCAAGTGGCCGGGGTTGCCGCCGCCAGGGGTTGTACCCTGCCCGAGGGTGTGTCCCTGAACCCCGTTGGCATAACCATCCACTTCCAGGGAGTCCTGGTAACCCACGGCGACACCATTACTGCCCGGACCCGCTTGACGGGAAAGAATGAAGGGGAAGACCGCCGCTACCTGGTCTTCACCGTAACGGCCCACAACCAGGAGGGGGCGCTGGTGGCGGAGTACGAGGTGGAGTATTTGTGGGAGTGAAGGCAGGGGACGAACTCGTGCTTGTCCCCCTTTTTGCTTCCCACTGCCGTTCCTTTCGTCCTCGCTGCAAACAGGCGCCTGCAAAACCGGAAAGCGGTAACGCTGTGTAGCGCTACCGCCCTCCTTAAACCCCCCGACCTGGCTGTCCGCCCATATGTCTGCTGACTGGCGAAGCCGGGGTTGCCTTTAGCAGTCCCGAGCAGGCGGCCCCTGGGCCACAGGCGGGTCGGCTATTTGCTGAAGTACATGGTGTTGGCCCGGACGCGCGGGGCGTAGTGGGGTGTCCACTCCAGCCCGTCGGAGAGGGCGTACACCGAGACCACCTGGAAGCCATGCACGAAGTGGAAGTTGTCATGGACATAATCGGCGAGGACTTCCATCCGCTGGGTGCGCAGGTCGCCGGTGGGCGTTGCGTTGGCCTCTTCCATCAAATCCTCAAAGTCCTGGTAGCAGACTCCGCTGGACCGGCTAAAGCAACTGTTCCTCAGCACTGCTTGACGCGAGTAGTCCAGGGACTCGGTAGAAGTGGGGCCACCGCTGATTTGCATGGAGGTGTGGTTGGGCGGACCGGGCCCCAGGGCAGCGCACTTCGCCCGCAGGTCTGCTCCGGGGGCATTGTCGAACTCTTCCCGGGTACGCTGGTGCCCGCAATTGGACCGTCCGGCGGCAGAGTAAACGCTGGACTCCACCACGTTCAGCTCGGCGTTGATGCCCACATCGAGCCAGGAAGTTACGTAGGCTTCGCCTACTTCCACGTCCTTGGGGACCCGGTTTGAACGCATGGTCAGGACTATCTTGTGCTCTGGGTCATAGTTGGCTGCCGCCAGCAACTCGCCGGCCCGCTCCGGGTTGTAAGGGTGCGGCGCAGAATTCCGCTCCGTGATTCCCACCGTCCCGGTTTGGGCGATATTGCCGTAGCAGTCCACCAGTCCGCTATAAATTACGTCCAGGATGCCCCGGCAATCAACAGAGATATTGAGGGCTTCCCGAACCTCCGGTTTTCGCAACTCCGGGTCGTGCACCGTGTCTATAGAGAACCGAAACACCTCATTATTTGTGGATGACTTCCAATTGGGCACACGGTCCCGGTCATCGAAGGCGATTTCCGTCCAGTCGGCCTCGCCAGCGACCATCATTGAAGCGCGAACCTGGGGTTCGTTGCGCCACTGTTGAATTATGGTGTTTATGCTGGGAGCGCTGGAGAAGCTGGTTGCCGGGTTTGGATTGTAGTCTTGATAGGCCTCGAGCTCAATTTCTACGCCGGAGCGCCACTCTACTATCTGGTAAGGCCCCAGTCCGACGCTATGGCGTTCGATTTCATCCTCGGTAGCCTGCTCGAACCAGCCCACATCCTGGAACTTGGTAAAGATGGTAGTGCGGGGCAGGATGGGACAGGCCTTGCCGCAGACCACGTCCAGCGTATATTCGTCCACGGCTTCACCGGCGATAACACCGTGGAAGCTGAAGTCGTTGGAGTTGTAGTTGCCGCTGGTCTCCTCGTCTCCGAAGAAGTCTATCCAGAAGGCCGCCTGGGTTGCATTCCAGGGGGCGCCATTGTGGAATGTCACACCCTCGCGCAGCTGGAAGCGCCAGCGGTCGGCGTCAATCTGTTCCCAGCCTTCGATGCCGGTCAGCCCCACCACCTGGAAGTTGTTGTGGTCGTCAATCCAGGTCAGGGGGTCGCTGACCATGTCGTCGCAGATGGTGTTCTGGATGTTGCCGCCGCAGTTGGGGCTGGCGGCGCCAATGGTTGTAGGCTCTTCGTTGGTCACGAATACCAGCCTGTCCCTGGCGCTTACCACCGGAGCCTGCGGTACGGCCGTGGGCTGGGGCGCTGCGGTGGGAGCGGCCGCCGGCGCTGCGGGCTGGGCCTGAGTGGAATCGGCTGGCTTGGCCATGGCCTCCGCTGGCTGGGACTCGGTGGTCTGAGCCATGGTTTCCTGGGAAGCGGGGGCCGCCGTGGCGGGAATTTCCAGGGCCGCTGGCGCCGCCACTTGTGGCTCCGCAGCCGGTTGGGCGGCGGCTGGGCTGGCCTCTTCGGGGGCGGATGCGCCGCACGCTACGGCTACCACCGCCAGCAGGGCGACCAGGGGAAAGAGGATCCTTTTCAGAGGGATTCGTAGCCTGGTTTTTCTGTTCGTCATACATCTCCTCCCGGTGAATGGTATAGAGATGCCATTAGTTCTGTGAAAACACTCTATATGTCCTGAATTATCACCTCCTTCACTTAATATGCTGGAACATTGTGCAAGGTATTCGTTACTTATAATGCAAAGAATTACGAGTGTCAATCCTTTTGGCTGGCGGTATGCCCCAATGCAGTCCAGATGGGGGCTGCCCTGACGTTTTTCGAACGAATGGGCTTGCGCCACCGGTGTGTTCCTGCTGAGTAATGCCCAAGGATACTCACACGTCGGGTATTCCCGAAGGGCACTTGCATTTGAAAAATCCAGCCACACTTCCGTTTCCGTTGAGGAACGCAGCCGGGTATTTCCAGGTTCGAGGTTACTCCTGAAATGCCTTTTCGAGAAACAGCCAGGCCAGAAAAAATCAATTTTCCCGCGCGTTTCCGCTCATTTCCGCTGGTTCCGAATTTGGAGAAGAGTCCAGTCGGGTGGAAATGGTCGCTATTTGGCGGGACTGGGCCCCTTCATCCCAAGGGGACATGGCGCTAACTGACGGAGAAAGGCTGCATTCCCAAAGGGTTCAGGGCTTCACTGTTCTTGTGTCTATGGTAGAGATGGGCTTTGCGGTAGTGCAAGGGACAATTGTCAGCAGCCTACTCAGGGAATATGGAACCTGGGAATCGCGAGTACCACAATGCGGTTGCCCCGGATGATCCCGTCCATTGGCATACGGGCCGTGGGCAATTAATATGGTGTCCACCTAGAGACGCCATACCTGCTTTACCAGAGAACACATCGAATAACACAGGAGGAACACCAACATGGACGGCGTTACCGCTATTGCCAACGTACTCAAGCTGGAAGGGGTGGACTTCATCGGCTGCATGCCTTCCAATCCCCTGATCGAGGCTGCCGCCATTGCCGGAATCCGGCCCATCGTCTTCCGGCAGGAACGCACCGGCGTCCACATGGCCGACGGCTTTGCCCGGGTTACCAACGGCAAGCGCACGGGCATTTTCCTGATGCAGGCCGGCCCGGGGGCCGAGAATGCCTTCGGCGGGGTGGCCCAAGCCTACGCCGACTCGGTGCCCATCCTTTTGCTTCCCGCCGGCGCCTCCCGCCACCGCCAGGGCATCGACCCGGTATTCAGCCCCACCCGCAGCTACGAAAGCATCACCAAGTGGGCCGCCCAGATCAACTACGCCGACCGGGTGCCCGAACTGATGCGGCACGCCTTCACCAAGCTGCGCTCCGGCAAGCCCGGCCCCGTCCTGCTGGAAATCCCCGGCGACCTGATTACCGAAGAGATCGGCGAGGAGCAGTTCGACTACGAACCGCCCCAGCAGATCCGCAGCGCCGGAGACCCCGAGGCCGTGGCCCGGGCCGCCCGGGCCCTGCTGTCCGCCCAGCGGCCCGTCATCACCGCCGGTCAGGGCGTCCTCTATGCCGAGGCCACCGACCTGCTGGTGGAACTGGCCGAGTATCTGCAGATTCCCGTGATGACCACCCTGGAGGGCAAGAGCGCCTTCCCCGAGAACCACCCCCTGTCCCTGGGCATCGGCGGTTCCAGCCAGACCGGGCAGGTCCACCGCTTCCTCACTGGCGCGGATACGGTGTTCGCCGTGGGCGCCAGCATGATACGGAGCAACTTCACCGCGCCCCTGCCGCCGGGCAAGACCCTGATCCACGCCACCAACGCCGACGTTGACATCAACAAGGACTACAAGTCGGACTATCCGGTGGTGGGCGACGCCAAACTGGTGCTGGCCCAGTTCCTGGATGAGTTGAAGCGCCAGACCGGCGGCCAGGCCCGCCCCGCCAACCGGGAGTTGACGGACGAGATCGCCGCGTCACGCCAGGAATGGCTGGACCAGTGGCTGCCCCGCCTGACTTCCGACGAGGTGCCCCTGAATCCCTACCGGGTCATCTGGGAAATCATGCGCACCGTGGACCTGGACAACACCATCGTTACCCACGAATCGGGCAGCCCCCGGGAGCAGGTTTCGCCCTTCTGGGAGGCCCGCGCCCCGCGCAGCTTCATCGGCTGGGGCAAGTCCACCCAGCTTGGCTACAGCCTGGGACTGGCCATGGGGGCCAAGCTGGCCGCGCCGGAAAAGCTGGTCATAAACTTCATGGGCGACACGGCCTTCGGCATGGTGGGCCTGGACGTGGAGACGGCCGTGCGAGAGAACATCCCCATCACCACCGTGGTCCTGAACAACAGCACCATGGCCATCTACGCCGACAGCCGCATCCCCACCGCGGTGGCCCGCTACAACATCAAGCAGACGGGCGGCAACTACACCGACATGTCCCGCGCCATGGGCGCCTGGGCCGAGCGTGTTACCGACCCCGACCAGATTGCCCCCGCCATGCGCCGCGCCCAGGAACGCAACGAGGCTGGCGAGTTCGCTTTGCTGGAGTTCATAACCAAGGAGGAAGGGGCGTATTCCAAGTACCAGTTTGTTTAGACGCTGAGCCACGAAGTCTTGATAGGAACCCCGGGCATTGTAGGGGCGACCCTTGTGGTTTCTTTTCGGAGAAAGTCGGTGCAGGCTATGATTGTTGTCGGGGGATTTGTGATGCCATGTCCCGATATCTGAATAAACGAGCGATTATCCTGAGTTTAATCGCCGCCGCAATACTGCTTTTCGTCGGTTACACAAGAGTTGTCATACCTACGGTGCAGGAGCAAAGTCCGGAGAAATTAGAGTACTACCGACCGGACGGGTCGGTCGATTGGGGTACCACCCATGTCATGAACTTTCATTTGGGAGAAAGGCACAAGGTCCTCTACGAGGTTGTGCAAAGAAGAGACTGGGCAGACGACCAGAACAGCCAGCAAGTAGGACGAATCGTAGAATCCCTGATGTTTATCGCCGAGTACGACGAGGAACGGGCCACAGGTCTGGCATTAATGCCCTTCCTGGACACCTTGGAGGAATCAGACGTACACGCCGCACAGACCCTTGTGGATCTGTTCTACTGGGAGAATAGTTCCTTCGAGGAGGCCATGCGCCATCCTGCTGTGGAGGACGGCATAACCAACGAAGAAGCCAAGCTAATCTCCCTTCTGGCCGGCCTCCATGAGACTAACCCCACCTTGGTGAAGAGAATGTTAGACCTCTCAGGCGACCATGTGGCCGAAAGAAAAATAAGCTTACCGCTGGCGGGAGAAGTCATACTGGCAATAGTTCGCACGGGAGAGGGAGAATCAACCACTACCATGGACTTGCTGGAAAGTGCGGTGAGAAATACCGAGTCCCTGATGGGAGTACCGTTTCCCAGCAGCCAAATAACTCTACTGTTCGAAGAAACCATCCCGCAGGATTACGTGGGAGTACACGTAGGGAATTTCATAGCCATCCTGCCTCACTACGAACAGGACGAGTCGGAACTGGCTCAAGTCATAGCCCATGAAGTGGCCCACTACTATTGGAGAAACGGACATTCATGGCTGGACGAAGGAGCTGCAGACTTCATTGCAACTTACGACCAACATGCATTACTCGCCAGGAACTTGGAGCCCAGCAGTGAGCCCTGTAAAGCAGACTTGAACCTCCAGGATCTGGAAAGAGAAGAATGGGCAGGATCAGAGGCTAACTTCTATTGCAACTACGCCCTGGGCGAAAGGCTCTTCATTGATCTCTACAACACTTTAGGAGACGAGATTTTCCGCCAGGGGTTACAAAAGCTATACCATTCGAGCAAGAGGGCCTACGAGCAAGGTGCAGGGCCGGCGGGCCAATGGGAACTACGACAAGCCTTCGAGAGGGAAGAGCAATTATCTGGAAACAAGGATAAATCAGACGTGAACCAGATAATTGACCGGTGGTACCTTGGGCGATAACTTGGTACCCCAACGCCACTATTTCCATGGCATTTGGAGTCGTGGATCGCCATTCTAAACGAGGCAAATCCACTAGCTAGAAACCCGTCATCCTCCAAGAGTGAATTCCCTGTCACCGGCGCCTACCCACTGACAGTTGCCCATTGCGCTGGCGGTTCCTTCCGACCCACAATGTCCGGAAAAACTGGGTCGGGAAGGAATCTATGGTCGCCACCATTACACCGGACGTTGAAAATAGTCACCCTGGCTCAGGTTGGAATACTACCTACCAGCCTAAAATCCGCGACATGCCCCAGGGGGAGCGGCCCCGGGAGCGGCTGCGGGACTACGGGCCCCGCTACCTGAGCAACGCCGAGCTTATCGCCATCCTGCTGCGGACGGGGATCCAGGGGGAGAACGTGCTGGCCATGTCCAACCGCCTGTTGAGCCGCTTCGGCGGGCTGGATGGCCTGGGCCGCGGCACCTTTGCCGAGCTTTGCGCCGAACGGGGTCTCAGCGAGGCCAAGGCCTGCCAGCTTATGGCCGCCCTGGAACTGGGCCGCCGCTTCATCTTCCTGGCGCCCCAGGACCGGGCGACAATCAATTCCCCCCAGGACGCGGCCAACCTGCTGCAGGCGGAAATGGCCTCCCTGGAGCAGGAACACCTGCGGGTGCTGCTGCTCAACACCAAGAACCAGGTACTGAACACGGTGGAGGTGTACGTCGGCAACGTCAACAGTTCCATAGTCCGGCCCTCGGAGGTGTTCCGGCCGGCGGTGCGCGACAACGCCCCCTCGATTATTGTGGCCCACAACCACCCGTCGGGTGACCCCACGCCCAGCCCGGAAGACGTATCAATCACCCGCGACCTGGTAGCCGCCGGCAAGCTGCTGGGCATCGACCTGCTGGATCACCTGGTAATCGGCAGCGGCGGTCGCTACGTCAGCCTGAACGAACGGAAGCTGGGGTTTGAGTAGATAAACAAGGACTGTAGGGGCAGACCTATGTGTCTGCCCTGGTTTCACTGCAGTCTACTCGTCCCTTCGCGAAACGATGAAAGCTATAATGCAACCAGGCAGCGGACTCCAGTATTACTGATTGTCCGCGTCTGCCGATTCCTATACACCAACCAAAGGAGACCAATAATGTCCTACTTCAAGTTTGCCCAGGGCAGGGATACCAAGGACCTGGCCCCGGGCGCGCGCACCCGCACCTTCTGGGGCGACAACATGCTCCTGTCCCTGGTGGAGATTGACGCCAACTCCCTGGTGCCCCTGCACACCCACCCCCATGAGCAGGGTGGCATCGTGGTTGAAGGGGAAATGGAAATGGGCATCGGCGGCGAGGTTCAGACACTCAAGGTGGGGGACATGTACATCATCCCCGGCGGCGTGGAACACTACGCCAAGGGCCTGGACCAGCCCTGCAAGGCATTGGACGTGTTCAGCCCCGTGCGGGAGGAGTTTAAGTACTGATAGAAACGGGTTACTTGAACAAGTTTTCAGGGCGGCATATCAATCGCCCGAATGGTACGCCGGATGGACAGTCAACGGTTACCTTACGAGGACTGCACTGAATAACTCAAGGGTAATCCGACTGAGACGACACTAGGAATAACTAAAGGTGCCTTCTGCTCGTTGTCATAGTTGGGCTTCTTAAAATGCCCTGGGCCAACCCTAACGTATTTCTTCCGCTTAACGACAGCATAAATCGCACTTGAACCCAACCGATAACTAGAGAAAACGCCGGCATTGACACCTACTTTTGCGAGGTCCTTGACTACCACTTCCCCGCCATGTTTGTCAGCCCAATGTTGGACTAGTTCAGTGGGCCCCATATGGGAGTACTCGGCTTCCAGAACTGGACTGGGAGATGGAGATTGTGGCGACAATCCATGTGACTTCCGGTAGTCCTCAAGCGCGAACTTCCAGTGTTCCACCGCCCGTTCCTCCACAGCGATTTCGTTCCGGACTGCTTCCATCTTGCGTTCTGCCACTAATTTAGTTGCTTCATGCTCGTGGAGTCTTGAAGCAATCGCTTCTTCTATCCGCTCATCATAAATGTCAGTCATCACAGTCACCTCATGCCATCGTCAAATCGATTGTATGATTGCTCTTGAACAATTGTTAGGGCTTGTTGCTAACCTGTTGGTGTAAGTGGAGGGAGGGGGATTCGAACCCCCGAGACCCAGAGGGGCCTTCCGGTTTTTGAGACTGGCGCATTAAACCACTCTGCCATCCCTCCATATGAGAGCCGGACGGGTGTCGAACCCGCTTAACGTGATTTCCAGTCACGTGCATGGCCGTCATGCTCCCGGCTCTTGTGTTGCTAGGTCGGGGGTTAGACTTTGGAAGGTTGCCCCCGGCCAGTTTCTATTATATTAGCAACATGGCTTACAATCAACAATCATCAACCGCTCATCCTGGGCTTGTCGAAGTACGTCCCTTTAATCGAGGCAGAGTTCGACAAGCCCAGGATGAGCGGTTCACATTGTTGCATCGGAACCGTTCTGGCCCCCTACCGCCCCTCTCTCATATAGTCCGCCAGCTTCTCCGCTATCATCAGGGTGGTGGCGTTGGTGTTGGCACGGATGCAGTCGGGCATTACTGAAGCGTCGGCCACTCGCAGGCCCTCAACGCCCTTCACCCGCAAGTACTGGTCGACTACGGCCATGGGGTCCGAGTCTGGGCCCATTTTGCAGGTACCGGAGACGTGGTGGGACGTGCCGGAGTTGCGCCGCAGCCAGTCGTTCAGCAGGTCGTCCGACGCCAGTTCATCGTCGGTGGGCATAATCCGTTCCAGGAGCATGTCGGCGAAGCCGGGCTGCTCGGCAACCTGCACCCCCAGCCTGATGGCCTCCCGCATGCGCCGCAGGTCCTCCTCTTCCTGGTAGTAGTTGTAGTTGAGCCGGGGCTGCACGTGGGGATCGGCGGACTGCAGGGTCAGTTCCCCCTTGCCCAGGGCCAGTTGCAGGCTGGCGCTCATGCCGATGTAGTTAAGGTCGTCGTCTATCTCCACGTGGGCCGGACGATGCTCGCTGGTCATCAGCATGGGACTTAGCTGCATGTCGTTGCTCAGGCCGGAACCCTCCACGGTGTAGCGCAGGCCGACCTGAATCACCGGCGCCTGCACGTCGGGCTTCTCCCCCGCCGCCTGGTAGAGCACGGCGGCCGCGGGATGGTCCCTGAGGTTTTGGCCCACGCCCGGCAGGTCCTGTACCACCTCAATGCCGAAGCTACTGATGTGATCTGCCGGCCCGACGCCGGAAAGGAGCAGCAGGTGGGGCGAGCCGATGGCGCCGCTGCTGACTACTATCTGTTCGCCTTCCACTGCGAATATCTCGCCGCCGCTTTCGGCCTCCACGCCCACGGCCCGCTTGCCATCGAACAGGATGCGCCGTGCCGTTACGCCGCCCCGGACGGTCAGGTTCAGGCGGTGGCGGGCCTGCTCCAGGTAGGTCAGGGCCATGCTCATCCGCACCCCGTCGATGGTGTTGCGGGCCCGGGGTGAAATGCCCGTGGACTCCGGGTGGTTCTGGTCCTCGCTGATGGGGTACCCCAGGTCAACACAGGCCCGCTCGAAGGCAAGGGCGTGGGGCATCCACTCGCTGCGGGGCGAGCGGCGCACCGGCACCGGCCCGGTGGTGCCGTGAAAGTCGTCGCCGCCGAAGTCCAAGTCAGTCTCCAGCTTGTTGAAGTAGGGCAGCACCTGCGTATAGCTCCACTGGTCGTTGCCCCATTCGGCCCAGCGGTCGTAGTCCTCGGGGATGCCCCGGTACATTACCTGGCCGTTTACCGCGCTGGAGCCGCCCGTGGCCTTGCCCCGGGGAATGATTAACTCCGCCTGCTCCGGAGTAACCTGGGCGGTGTAGCCCCAGTTGTGGGGACCGTAGGCGGACAGCCAGACGTTGTTGCCCAGCTTGAGATCGTCGGGCAGAGTCTCAAAGTTGGTGTAGTCGGGCCCCGCTTCCAGCAGCAGCACCGAGCGTTCCGGGTCTTCCGACAGGCGGGTCGCTATGGCGCATCCGGCCGAACCTCCCCCTACCACAATGACGTCGTACTTCATGCTGTACCTCCGTACCCTGGTGAATCCGGTGGTTTCCGATGGGCATGGGCTTCGGCCCCATCATAATACAAACCCCAACCAGTCGCATCCCGCAGGAAACCGATCAGCTCTGCCATTGCAATTACGATACAGGTCGCCAAAGGCTCCCCCCACGGCGAGTTGCCCTGAGTCTGGGGAAGGTTGCCTGGCTGATGGGTCCGCCATTTAAGGCGCTGTCCTGCCCCGGATGACAGCCCCTAACCTAGATGGTAGAGTAGGCAAAACTTGAGCCCGCTAATTGCGAATCTACCTGCAGGAAGGGAGACTTACCTATGACTATTGACGCCGCCACCGGCATAGCACGAATTCTCAAGCAGGAAGGGGTGGAATGGGTTTCCACCTTCCCCGTCTGCCGGGTCAACAACGCCCTGGGCCGCGAGGGCATTCCCATAGTAATGATGCGCGACGACCGCTACGCCGTAGCCGTGGCCGACGCCTTTTCCCGCATTACCGCCGGCCGCCAGATCGGCGTATGCACCTTCCAGGGAGGCGTCAACGCCGCTGGTACCCAGTACGCCTACGCCGGCATGGCCCAGGCCTTCGAGGACGGCTCCCCAGTCCTGTGCATCACCGACGGCGTGCCGGCCGGTTCGACCAACAACAGCCAGTACGACGTCTTCAACGCCCTGTCCACCGTGTCCAAGTGGTACGGCTTCATCGACCGGCCCGAACGGGTCCCCGAGTTCATGCGCCGCGCCTTCACCATGCTGCGCAGCGGCCGCCCGGGTCCCGTCGTTTTGGCCGTGCCCGACCCCACCGGCACCTACGACGAGACCGCTGACCCTTACCGGCCGGTCAAGGGCTGGAAGCACGGTCCGGCGGGGGAGGACGTGGCCCACGCTATTGACCTGCTGACCGGCGCCCAGCGGCCTATCATCTACGCCGGCGAGGGGGTGATCTACGCCGGGGCCGCCCAGGAACTGGTTGCTTTCGCCGAGATGGCCAACGCGCCGGTGATTACCACCCTAAAGGGCAAGGGCGCCTTTCCCGAAAACCATCCCCTGTTCGTGGGCGTGCGCGGCGGGCAGGTCAACAACTACCTGGAGAACTGCGACATGGTGTTCGCCGTTGGCACCAGCCTGTCCCCCGGCCGGTTCAGCCACCGCATCCCCGACGCCGTCAACAAGACCATTGTTCACTGCGACGTGGACGACCTGCACGTCAACAAGGTCTATGCCACCGACGGGGTGGTCATCGGCGACGCCCGGTACACCCTGCAGGCCCTGGTCGATGAGCTTGCCGACCGGCCGATGAAGTCGGCCCGTTCCCGCGAGGACGTGGCCCTGGAGGTGAAGAACGAGCGGGACGAGGGGATGGCCCAGTACCTGGAGGCCATGGCATCCGGCGACAAGCCCATCAACCCCTACCGTGTCTACGCCGGGCTGATGGAAGTGCTGGACCCCTACAATTCCTTCGTCACCCACGAGTCGGGCAACACCCGCGACCAGCTCAGCACCGTCTACGACACCCTGGTGCCCCGCGGCTTCCTGGGCTGGGGCAACGTGTCCACCCTGGGCTTCGGCTGGGCCGGGTCGGTGGCCGCGCGGCTGGCCGACCCCAGCCGTCCGGCGGTAACGGTAACCGGCGAGGCGGGCCTGGGATACATGCTGGGCAATTTGGAGGTGGCGTTGCGGCAGAACCTGGGTGTCACCGTGGCCCACATCAGTAACGGCGGGTTCGCCGGCTACGGCCCCGGCTTCTGGGGCCCTGGCCACGACCCCTTCACCCACTCGGTGCTGGGTCCCGACGAGGTGGACATGTCCCGGGTAATTGGCGAGCTTGGCTACCACACCGAGCGGGTCTCGGAACCCTCCGAGGTGGTGCCGGCCCTGCGCCGTGCCCTGGAGGTGAACCAGTCCAACCGTCCGGCCTACATCGAGTTCCTCTGCAGCCAGTTCCCGGTTTATGGGGATTGGGTGGGGCGGTAGCCATCGGCTTCTGAGATTCAGGAGATTGCGTTATATCGCAGGGGCGCACGGCCGTGCGCCCCTGCGTTTGTTTCCAGGATTTTCAACCACCGCCGGCCGTCAAATTGAACCCAGGGGTTATAGTCCCCGTAACCCACTCCGGAACCGTATCTTTCGCATCAACGTCGCCCGCCTTGAAGGTGATGGGGCCCTCAGATTACTTACCTGGACAGTGAAGCTCCCACCGTCGCCAAAGCTGGCGTTGCGGTTGGCACGGGCCCATTCCTTGTCCGCAAGGTATGCAGTAGGTTCCGGCCTGGGCGTGGGGCTGCTACAGCCTGGCAGGTTGGGCTGCCAGGGAGAAACTATGGCGGCAGTCGATTATATCGTCCTGATTAAGCATCATCTTCACCCGAGACAACACTCAGCCTCTTATCTGATACGTCCCACCCAATCCCGGCTGATTGGGTTTGACGGTGGTTGACAACATAGCATGGCGTGCCTATGTACAGTGTAGTAATATCACGGGAGACAAGGGCGGCAGAATCCGCTCCTGGCCCTGGAGGTTGCCATGCTGATCAAGATGGGCCTTATCGCCATTGCCTTCGTAGTGGCCGGTGTGATTGTCGTGCAGAACATCGGCCAGGTAGTCCAGGACCCCAACGAACGGCCAGCCACCAGGTTGACCGAAGAGGTAACCCGCACCAATCGCACCTCCGGAAGGCTGGACAGCTCATTTGCCAGCGTCCTGCCCCCGGTCCCGCCGGCCCAGAACGTCAGCATGGCGTTGCCGGGCAGCGCACCCGGTGCGGCGAATAACGCGCCCGGCGCGCCGTCGGAACCGGATGCCGTGCCAGACCCGCAGGGCGGTATACCCGGCGGAGACACCCCCGGGGTGGGCGTGGATCCGGAACCCACGCCGGACCGGTACCCGGAATTCAATACGCCCACAGACCTGGCCGCAGCCGATGCCGCCGCCTTCACCGAAGAAATGGTGGAGGACCTGGAGATTCAGCAGACTGAATACACCAGGGCGGTGGAGCAGTTTTACGACGAATGGTCCGCCAGGTATAGCCTGGCCCTGGACGCCCACAAGCGTTTTCAGTGGCGGGTTGGTCGGGCTAATGTTACCGCCGCCGAGTATTTTGAGCGGCAGGCCGAGCTGACCAGCCTGATGACCAACCCGGAACGCCAGGCGCTGTTCCGCGACCGAGACCGGCAGGAGCAGGAGCTTTACCGACAGTGGCAGCTGCAGGCCAACAGCATCCTTAGCCAGTCCAACGCCATAATGGAGGAGTTGAGACAGCTGAACCTGGAGATTACCAAGATACGGCTGTCGGCCAACTTCATGGCCCTGCACCAGGAGTTCCAGACCATCCCCCACGCCGTTTCCCAGCTTCACAATGACCTGGCGCTCTTCAGGGCCAGATCGGAACAGTTACAGCAGAGCTTCAACCCAGGCGTCGTTCACAATCAGTAGGAGCGGCAACCGTGCAGCGGATGAAGACCCTTGGCTCCAGGTTGCTGGAAGCCTTCAACAGTCCACTGCCCAACCAGAGCAGGGTTGACCAGGCCAGGTCTGCGATAGCCGGGCTGGCCCTGTTATTCATCCTGCTGCCCTGGATGCCGGCGGGGCCAACGGGCTCCATGACAGGGAGCCGACTGCTGGGCTACAGCCTGTTCAACGATTCCCTGGCGGCCTGGTTCGAGGCTAACCCCCTGGGCGCCTTCCTGTTTGTGATTACGCCGGCCCTGACCATCCTGCTGTCCTTCACCGCCTTTGCGGCGATATTGCGGGGGCGCAACCCCTTCAAAACCCACCTGGTTATTGTTGTCCTGCCGCTGCTGACCCTGCGGCTGGCGTCCCATCCCATGCTGGACAGCCCGTCCAGCACCCTGTTCGGAGTGCCCCTGCCCCAGATAGGCCTGCTGCACCTGGTGGTAATCCACCTGGGCCTGCTGTTGTTCGGTGTTTACCTGAAGTACAAGCCGGCCGCGTGGCTACCAAGGCCCGGGCCGTAGTCCAGCCGACAAGATCAGGGGTTTGACGACTGCCGGGCGTGGGAAGTAGACGGCGACAAATAATGAAGAGAGTAATTACAGATTTTCAGGAATCTGGTTGACAGCCCAAGGGGAGAAGCCTATATATCGTTAGGCAAGACAGAGGACAGCCAGCCAATTCGAAACACAATGGGAGGACATTCAATGGTGGAAGAGAACGACCTTGCCCGCGAACCCAGCCTGGAAGACTCTGTGGTTTTCGCTGACAATCCGGAACCCCGCTGCGCCTGCCTGCTGGTGCTGGACGTGTCGGGTTCGATGAGTGGGGATCCCATACGGGAACTGAATGAAGGCCTGAAGTTCTTCAAGACCTGTATTGAAGAAGACTCTCTGGCCTCGCTGCGAACCGAAATTGGCATTATCGCCTTCAACATCGAGGCCTCGGTTATCCACGACTTCAGCACGGTGGACCGCTTCGACCCGCCCACCTTGACCACCTCTGGCGGCACCAAGATTTCCACCGCCCTTGACCTGGCGCTGGATCTGGTGGCCCAACGGAAGCAGACGTACAAGGACAACGCCATTACCTACTACCGTCCCTGGGTCTGGCTGATCTCTGACGGCTACCCTCAGCACGACACCCAGCAAGAGTGGGAAAACGCTAAGGCACGGGTCAAGCAGGCGGAGAACGAACGGGAAATTGCCTTCTTCACCGTTGGCGTTGAAGGGGCGAGTATGGAGGACCTGGACAGCATCGGCAACCGGCAGGCTTTGAAACTCCGGGGGCTGAGCTTCGGGGAAATGTTCCAGTGGCTGTCTTCCTCCATGTCTTCGGTGTCCCAGTCTCAGCCGAACGATACCGTGCCCCTCTCCAGCCCCGTGGGTTGGACCGAGGTCTAATGGTCAATCGCAGCGGAATATGGGCATACAGCGCTTCCGTGGCCGGCGCCAGGCATCTGCGGCGGGGCGTCGAACGGCAGGACCGGGCGTTTCACCGGGTGGAGGCCAACTTTGCCATTGCAGTGGTGTCCGACGGCGCCGGTTCGGCCAGGAACGCGGCCCTGGGCGCTACGGTTAGCACCACTCGGGCCACCAGCGCTGCCACCTGGCGCCTGCTGGATTTGGCGGCGCCCCCGACGGCCGCCGACCTGGAGGGGGTTCTCAGGGAATCGGCGTCCGGCGTCCGACAATCGCTGGAAGAGTTGTCCCGCCAGACCGGGGAATCGCTGCGGACGTACGCCAACACCCTGCTGCTGGCCATCCAGACGGACACCCTGCTGGGGGCTGCCCAGGTGGGGGACGGCGGGATGGTCATTTCCAACGAGCAGGGCGGCTTCGAATGCCTCACCCTGCCCCAGCGGGGCGAATACGCCAACCAGACCACCTTCATTACCTCCGGGGAAGCGCTGGAGCAGATGGAGGTGAAAGTGGTCGAGGCCCAGCCCAGGTACCTGGCCATGTTCTCCGATGGGCTGGAGAACCTGGTCATTGAACAGGCCACCCAGCAGCCCTTCCATGGCTTTTTCAACAATGTCTTTCAATGGCTGGAGGGCCAGTCGGACCCGGCAAGGGTGGAGGCCGAACTATCCGGGCTGCTCCGTTCTTCCCGGGTTACTTCCAGAAGCGACGACGACAATACCCTGCTTTTGACCATCCGAAGGTGAACGGGAGGAGTTTATGCCAGCCTACCGCACAGGCAAACGAGCGATTATTGAAACCCCTGACAGGTCCCTGGGTGACGGCGGCGAGGCCAAAGTTTACGCCGTCAATAATAACCCCGAGCTGGTAGCCAAGGTGTATCATCCTGCCGCCACCATAGACAGAGACAACCTGACCCTGCAGGGGCAACGGAAGGAACAGAAGCTTACGACCATGATCAATAATGCGCCCCCCACAACGGATTCGGATGGGAAGGTGGCCCTGGCCTGGCCTGTAGATATTCTCAAATACTACGGTGGGCCCCACGACGGGCTGATGGCCGGCTTCACCATGTCTAGGATTGACATGGGCCAGTATATGGACATTCTGAATTACTACAATCCGGTCAAAAGGCAGGAGCTTAATGCCAAACTTGCCCTGAAGGGCTTATGGGTTCCCACGAAAGGGGATGAGCTTGAAACCCTGCTCAACGTAATTATTCGCAATACCCTGACCATACTTGGCAACATTCACCGGCTTGGTTACGTGATTGGCGACGTTAACGAGAGCAATATCCTCGTCAACTACGAGGGCAGGGTGGCTTTCGTGGACTCCGATTCATTCCAGGTGCGTGACAAAGGAAACGGGACCGTTCACCGCAGCCCGGTGGGAAAGGAGGATTTTCTCAGCCCCCGGATTATCGGCCTGACCGGTGAAACCTGCCGTCTGGACCAGTGCCCATCAGGAAAGGCAAAGGGGCGGCACAAAAAGGAGTTCCTGTGCTTTGACCGTGAAGCTGAAGACGACGGTTTCGCGATCGCGGTAATTCTGTTCAAGCTGCTGATGAATGGCGCCCACCCCATGGACAGCACCGGTAGCACTCAGACATACAAGGAAAGAATTGCCAATCGCGGGTTCCCTTTCAATCACGCTACCCTCACGCCTTCCGACAGATCTAAAAACCGGTGGAAGGAACTTGCCCCCAACTGGCAGAACTATTTCGGGCATACCTTCGTCAATGATCGGCGGTACTCGGCCGACGAGGTTCTGAATCTGGGCCACCACCTGGCAAGCAAGGCAGGCAATAACCTGGGCCAGCAGGCAACAGTCGGTTACAACACCAGCATTGCGCCCAACGGGAACACCGCCAGCTCAACTTCGGCTGCGCCCAAACAGCAAAACCGCCCCGCTGCAACGAGCCAGCCGACCCGGACGAATACCCCGACGGGCCCTCGGAGCCGGCAGTCCCGGACACCGGCCCAGGCTTCTCCGACCGGGGGGCCGAGTGCCGGGCAGGCGACTAACTCTCGGAGTCAGTCTCAGGCGTCGTCACTTGTGACAAGGGTCAATTGCCCGCAATGCGGGATGGATAACCCTATATCGGAAATCTACTGCCAGAAGCCAGGGTGCCAGGCTACATTATCAAGTGGAACCAGGCGCTGCCCGGTTTGTGCGGGCGACATCCCTGACAAGGCCAGATTTTGCACTATCTGCGGCGAGCGCCAGCCATAAACGGCGCGAGGGGACTTTCACCGGGAAGCAGAAAACTCGACGCGCGCCTACACCTACTCCTTCAGGCTTAACTGGAAACAGCACAGTTGCTCGCGGCCGCAGGCCGCGAGCAATATCCCCACCAAAGAACGGAAGCCACAGCAGCCTCAGAGCAATATTGATCTTTACGCCTTTGACCTATGAACTGTCGTAATCCTTCCTGTGGCAGGCAAATCCCCGACTCAGCGGGCTATTGCGCCTATTGCGGCCACCCGGCCTCGCCCTCATCGCGTCTCCTCGCCCGAATGTCGCAGAAGCGCTTCTGGGGAGTGGTGGCGGCGTTGTTGATTGGGGGCTACTTCGTGCTTCTCTTTGTCATTTCCTACGATTTCGGCAGCGCGCTCCAGAGCGTGGTACCCCAGTCCCAAGAGGAGGAAGTCCCTGCCCCGGCTGTGACGGTTGCGCCGACGCCAATTCCGACACCGACGCCAACGCCGCCTCTTGTGTCTCCCGTCGCCGATGGCTCCGGCCTGCCTGATTCGACAGACATCTACAGCGCCGTCAGTCCAGGGGTGGTGCTGATCACCACCCCATCGGGCACGGGTTCCGGATTCGTGGTGGAAAGTCGGGGGGGCGTCATAACCAATGCCCACGTGGTGGGAAATTACAGCCAGGTTTGGGTTGACCTGACCGGCGGCGGCCGGTACCGCGCCAATGTTCTGAACTTGGACGGCCAGATGGACCTGGCATACCTGGAAGTGATTGACGCTCCGCCCTTGACGGCGCTGGCAGTTGGCGACTCGGACGAGGTTCGCGCTGGCGAGCGGGTCTTCGCCATTGGCTACCCTCTGGCAGAAATCCTGGGCCCGCAACCAAAGATCAATGGCGGAAGTGTGTCGGGATGGGCCAACGGCTACCTCCAGACATCCGTGCCCCTGAATCCCGGCAACAGCGGCGGCCCCTTGGTGAATGTCCTGGGTTGTGTGGTTGGTATCAACACCCAGGTGCTGCGCCAGGCCGGGGGCGTCGCTATTGAAGGCGTTAGCCTGGCTATCCCTATTAACGCAATTCCCTACCCGCTGCCGAACCGGGTCGGGAACTGCGTACCTGCCTCATCGGGCCAGCTTGCCGCGCTGCCCACGGTGACTCCGGCACCCACGGCCACCCCGACTCCGGAGCCCACTCAAACTCCGACGGCCACACCGCCACCTACGGCCACGCCGTTGCCCACGCCCACACCGACTCCTGAACCTACGCCCACTCCCGAGCCGACAAGCACGCCGTTGCCAACGCCGACTCCCACAGCCACGCCATTGCCAACGCCCACACCAACGGCGACGCCAATTCCTTCTCCCACACCGGTGCCCTGGCTTGCCCACAACTTCGCCTCGGGGGATATCGAGTTCTCCTTCGATATACCTGGCAATTTCTGGAACGGCCCGCCGGGCTACAGGTTGCAGAGTGCTGATGGGGCCATCCTCGTTGACTACCGCACCCAGAGCTATTCCGGCCTGCTGACCGCGGACCTGATATCCCAGAACTGGGTGGCGCACAGCATTACCGACGGCAACGCCAGGAAGGTGGTGGCGGTACGGGACGCCCCCTTCCTGCGGGGCTGGCCCACCGCCAGCAGCAGCGCCGTGCAGTACCAGTACGAAAATGATCGCTGCCTGATGGGGTGGATGACCCGTAAGGGCGCTTACGTTCACTACAGCACCAGGAACGTGGCGTTCATCCTGAGAATCGACGTGTGTGACGACAAGCGGCACGAGCAGAACGAGTTCGGCCTGACCAATGAACAAATTCGCGACATGATCCTGATCAGCGCGAAACGGGTGAAGTAGGGATGACACGGAGGGAAACGGTATGATGCCCCGGCAGCGCAGGCATAGCTCGCCTTTCATGCCCAATGTCCCGCCCCTGCCGGTGGGCCCGGAATATTATGACCGGGCCCTGGAACTGGTCAACTACTTCCGAATGCAGGGGAATGCGCCCTTTGTAGAAATGGGGGGCATTCCGGCGGCGCAGCAACATGCCGACGACTGCCTGGCCATGGGTATTTCATCCCACTGGGATCTGGATGGCCTGAAGCCCTACATGCGGTACAGCCGGGCCGGAGGCTGCCAGGCCACGACCGTATTCAGTTGGTACAATACCGAACCTGCGGGCATAACCGACCTGGAGTTGATGATCGAGGATGGAATCACCTGGCTGTTTGAGACCATGGGAAACCGCCGTGCTGTCCTGGATTCCATATATCGCAGGGTCAACCTGGGCATAGCGTGGAACCAATGGCGATTCGTGCTGATTGTCGAATTTGAGGGAGACTACGTCGACTTTGATGGATTCCCCACCATAGATAACGGCGTCCTGGCCTTTGCCGGAAGGGTCAAAAACGGGGTTCGGCTGCGAAGCGATGCAGACTTGTCGGCAGACATCTGGTACGAACCCTGGCCGCAGCCGCCCACCGTGGGGCAATTGCTGCGGGTAAACGCGTACGACTACGGCGTCGTGGTGGCCGGATTGCGCCGTCCGCCGCCAGCGGGACAGTACTGGATGGAAGAACGGGGCAGCTTAACGGTGGAAAGGCTTAACGCGCCTGAAGACTTTCCGTCCAATTCGCCCGTTCCGTCCAATCCCGCTGAAATTCAGGCTCTCATGCAGGAAGCCTACCACAGGAACGAGCAGCCCCGCCGGGTGCAGGTAACATTTCCCTTCCTGGACTGCCAAAGGTGGACTGTTACACCTGAAGGGTTTGCCGTGGCCGCGGACATCGGCAGTGTGTGGCGTGAATACGGCGCGGGAGTTTACTCGCTCATGCTCTGGGCGCCCATGGACGGCAGGGACGGCCCGGTGAACATAGCCAGGTACGCCATGTTCGTCAGTTAGACGCGCCCGTTCGCACTGTGCCAGGAAACTATGTCAAGAACCAAGGCCACCGTACCACTCCGCGATTTCCTGTCCAACCTCTTCCGGTGAATCTTCCTGGATGAAATGGACGCCCGGCACCGTTACTTCCCGCTGGTTTGGCCATGAACGGCAGAACTCCCGCTGGGCCCCGGTCAGGATAGCGCCCGGTTCGGCGTTGATGAACAGCTTGGGGACGTTGGATGTACTCAGCCACCCAGCGTACTCCTCTACTATTGCCACCACGTCCGTAGGTTCTCCATCAAGGGGAATGTCCCTGGGCCAGGACAGGGTGGGGCGGCGCGATTCCCCGGGCTCCAGGTAGGGCTGGCGGTAAACTTCCATCGCCTCGTCGCTGATTCCCCTCAACGTACTGCCCGGCAGCACCCGCTCAACGAAAACGTTGCTGGTCAGCGCCATCTCCTCGCCTGCCGGGGAGCGGAACCCCTGGAAGACCCGCCTGGCCGCCTCGGGCCACTCCTCCCAGGAAAGGGGACGCACAATAGCTTCTGTGTAGGCGATACCCTTAATTCGTTCCTGGTGGCGAAAGGCCCAGTGGAAGCCCAGCGCCGATCCCCAGTCGTGTATCACCAGCGTAACCGGCCCTTCCGGCAGCACCGCGTCGAACCAGGCATCCAGGTGGCGGCGGTGATCCACGAAACGGTAGGAACCGTCTGCCGTCCTGCCCGAGTCGCCCATGCCAACCAGGTCGGGCGCCAGGCACCGGGCCAGCGGCGCCACATGGGGGATTACGTTCCGCCACAGGTAAGACGAGGTGGGATTGCCATGCAGAAACACTACTGCATCGCCGCCCCGCCCCGTACCCGTATCCACGTAGGCCAGTTCCACACCGGCGCATTCCACGCGGTGGCGAGGGTAAGGATCGTAAGCGGAAATTGCTGGACTGGTCATGTACTTATCCTCAACTATGTCATGAGATTCAACCGATCTTTCGGAAGAATGTTGGCTGGACCAGCTACCTTGGTGGTACGAGGTATTGTGATTGTCCCCAAGACCGCAGTAAAGTGGTTCATCCCCAATTCCTGCACCTGGTTTGAAAAAGCGCAGGGGTATAATAGTTCTGCGGTTAGTCCAGCGTCGATAGTGTTTAAAGACCACGAAACGGCCTATGTGGTCGCATCCGTAAGCCTGGCCCGGATATTTACTATCCTGCTGGCTGCGTATGAAATTGGTTTCAATACCACAGACACGAATCTGGAAACAACTGTGGCTATAGCCTACGGTGTGGCCGCAGCCGCGGGGCTAACTCTCCTGACCGTTGGAACGTTCGAGGTTATTATGGTGCTCGCTAGAAGACGAGAAAAGAGACTCCTGGAACAGGCCCGCCGAGAGGCGCAAGAGGAAGAGGCGAAGCGATGGAAGGCCTGGTACGACAGCCTGCCCGACGAAGTGAAGAAGACCCAGCCACCCCCTCCTGATTCCGACTAGCGCAGGTCTTCATTCAACGCGGTAGCTGCAGAGGACTGCAGATGTCCTGTACGGAAAAATTGTGGGCAGCGGACGAGGTCAAATGGGAACAGTATTCAAGACCATAGAAGTGGGAGATCCACAGGGACGGAATTTCCAGAGAGTAGAGGTGGAAGTAGACACCGGGTCTACCTACACGGCCCTGCCCCGAGAAATGCTCCTGGCCCTTGGAGTGCCGGTTAGCAGGACCGTGTCTTCACGACTGGCAGACGGTACCCAGCAACCAGTGGAAGTTGGCTACGCCAGCATCAGGTTGGAAGGGGTAGAACTCATCACTCCCGTAATATTTGCCGAAGAGGGAGAGCCCAGCCTGCTGGGTGTAATCTCCCTGGAGGATGCCCTGCTAGCAGTGGACCCGGTGAACAATGAGCTTATTCCGGTAGTGGCCAAGCGATACTAGCCCCGATCCCCGCAGAAACAGCCCCCTTGCACGTACGTCTAATCACAGACCGGCCACGAATCCGGCGGCGTCCGGCAGCAAGGCAGCCTGCTCCCATCCCAATCGGCACGACACGTGAAACGCAGGTTCGTGAAGAAAAGCAAAACGCAGGTGCAGCCCTGAAATGTTCCGAAACTTGAGGAGGCCCCTTTCCCTGGCCATCGAATCTGACTCGAACAAATCGGGGGCGTCCAACCGGACGCCCCCGTTAGTTTCGCCGGCATACGGTTGGCAGCGCTACTTTTCCCACACCACCGGGTTGCTCAAGGTGCCGATGCCGTCAACCTCGATGTTGATGACGTCGCCGTCTTTCATGTTCTCCGGCGCGCCGTCGGTGCCCATCCAGACGACATCGCCCGGGAAGAGGGTCAGGTACTTGCTCATGCGGCTGATGTAGTGCTTCACGCCGAAGATGGCGCCGGACATGTTGTACTTGCTGATGAACTTGCCGTTCAATACGATGCGTACTTCGCAGTCCTCCGGGTCCACTCCGTCGGTGACAATCCACGGCCCCATGGGCTTGAAGGTATCCGTGTTCTTGCCCCGCCACATGGTGCGGTCGCCCCGCTGCCACACCCTCTCGCTGACATCATTGCCGATGGTGTAGCCGAAGACATAGTCCAGTGCCTCGTCTTCAGTCACGTTCTTGCACTGCTTGCCGATTACCACCACCAGCTCGCCCTCGTACTGGAGCAGTTCATTGGCGTCGCTGGGTACCACGATAGCCTCACCCTCGGCCACCAGGGCGTTGTTGGCCCGGTAGCCTACGTCGGCCGCCGGTGGGAACTGGGGGTCCTCACCTCGCTTGGCCGCCATCTCCTCAACGTGCTCCCGGAAGTTGATGCCCGCCGCGTAGAAGGTCGGGGGAATCACCGGCACCAGCAGCTTCACGTCTCCAAGGGCCTGGACTTTGTCCGTCCTCTCGTACTCGCCGCGAATGGGGTCGCCGTTGACCTGGATGACATTGTCGCCTTCGATGATGCCGTAAGCCGGCCCATCGGCGGTCTGAAACCTGCACCACTTCATAGCTGTTTCCTCCACTTTTCACAAAAGATGGCGTTGGATATTCGTTGCCCGAAGGCGCTTTGCACGCCCCAATTCTTGCATTTACCCTTCGGGTGGTCAAGCATCCGCCTCTGCCTTCTGAATCTAATGTTCAGCCCCGCATCCGGCGCCGACGCCGGGAATCTGTGAGCCCCGGCTTCCTTGACCCATGCCTGTCTCAATGCCCTGCCGTCCCTCTGTCGGGGGCCTTGACGAAAACCGCACATCACTTGTCGATTATCTGATGTCATTGGATTAAATTTCGTTGACAACAAATATGCGCCAATGTTAAACTCCCTTCAATTAGCCCCTGTATGTTTCCAGTTTGGCTGGGCGCTCTCCGGTGCAATTCTGGAAGCAATGTGCCCGGTGGCTTTTGCCGCCCGGGTGCCCGGATTGTAATCATAAACCTCGGCGCAGGCCCAGGGAAAAGTCCCGCTATAGACGATGACAGCCACCGGGAAATCCCCACGCCCCTATCATTGGGGCACTAATTTTCTCTCAGAGTTTCCCTTTTTCTATTTCAGTGACCGGCGACATTCCCCGGCCATTGATCGGGCTGTCTGTTCGACAGGTACGGGGCAATAGGGCACGCCGTGCGATACAATGGCAGGAAAACAGGGCGCCGGTAAACGCAACCATATTCCTGAGCATTAGGATCAGGAGGAGATAGGCAATGCAAATGCGCGACTTTGTCGTCCGGTTCGCCGGTGAAGGCGGACAGGGCGTAGTGACGTCGGCGGAAGGTCTGGCCCAGGCTTCTACCCAGGTGGGCTACCACGCCCTTACCTACGCCACATTCCCATCCCAGATTCTGGGCGGGCCCACCTGGACCCAGGCCCGGATATCCGTTGACCCCATCCTGAGTGCCGGTGACGACGTGGACGTACTGGTCGCTTTCAACCGCGAAGCCTACGACACCCACCGTGAAGAGGTTCGGGACGGCGGCCTGGTCATCTACAACTCGGACGATTTTGACCTGGATGCGGGTGACGACCGCAGCTATGGTCTGAAGATTGACGAACTGGCTCGATCCACCGGCAATAACCGGGCGGCCAACATGGTTATCATGGGAGCCCTGGCCCACCTGGTCAATATGCCTCAGCAATATCTGGACGAGTTTGTCGAAAGCCGGTTCCGGCGAGGCCGGGCCAACGACGATGAGATCATCCTGTCCAACATTGCAGCCCTGAAGCTGGGACGGGAAGAAACGTCGCAAAGCGGCTTCGTGCTGGGTGAACTGGCTCCCCCGAGCATGCCCGAATACCCCCAGGTGATGCTGAAGGGGAACGAGGCCATATCTCTGGGCGCCCTGGCCGCCGGCCTTGATTTTTACGTCGGCTATCCCATATCTCCCGCCACAACTATTCTGGTATTTATGGAACGCAACCTGGTCGGCGAGGGCAAGTTTGCCTACCAGGTAAGCTCCGAGATTGAATCCATTACCGCCCTTTTGGGTGGCGGCTATGCCGGCAAGAAGGCTATGACCGCCACGGCGGGTCCTGGCTTCTCGCTGATGAGTGAGGGTCTGGGCCTGGGCTGGATGGCCGAGATTCCCCTGGTGGTGGTTGACGTGCAGCGGGGTGGCCCCGCTACCGGACTGCCCACCAAGACGGAGCAGTCTGACCTGCTGGCCTGCATGTACCCGGCCCACGGCGACGTCAAGTTGCCGGTTATTGCCGTCGGCACGGTGGAAGAATGCTTCCATGGCGCGGTCAAGGCCCTGAACTGGGCGGAGCGTTACCAGGGCCCGGTCATCCTGATGACCGAAATGGCGCTGGCCGAGCGGGTGCAGAACATTGAGCGTCCCGACCTCACCAAGGTCAAGCCGGAACGCAGGCTGGTCTACGAAGGCAATAACGGCTATAACCGATACCAGGGCAACGAACTTTCCCCCATGCCCCTGCCCGGCGCCCCCGGCGCCTACGTGGCCAACGGCAGCGAGCACGACGAGATGGGTGACACCACCCACCTGGCCAGCCGTCACATCCAGATGACCAAGCGGCGGTTCAGCAAGCTCAAGTTGCTGGAAGAGAACGAGTACGAAGCCGACAACGCCGGTGAACCCGTGGTGGTGATGCCCTGGGGCGGCTCCAAGGGCCCGACCCAGGAAGCTTACAACCAGTTGCGCGAGGAGGGCGTTCCCATCGGTTGGTACTACACCATGCTGCTTAGTCCCCTGCCTCCGGCTCTCCTGGATGAACTCCGGAAGAAAGAACTGGTTATCGTACCCGAGCTTAACTACCAGGGGCAGTTCTCCAGCATTCTCCGGTCCCAGGGTGTCAAGGCCGAGTCTATCACCCAGTACACTGGCCTGCCCTTCAAGGTGCGGGACCTGGTTACGCGTATCGCCGAGATGAACAATTCCCATCGCAAGGAGATGGTTCGAGCATGAGCAAGAAGAATCCCGAATACGATTTCAAATGGTGCCCCGGCTGCGGCGACTTCGGCGTGCGCCGGTCGTTGGAAATGGCCATGATTAACCGGTTGGAAGAGACCGGCAAGCCCATTGAAAACAACGTGGTGGTGGCCGGGATCGGTTGCTCCGGCAACCTGGTCCACCTGCTGGAAGGCCAGCAGCCTTACGGATTCCACGGGATTCATGGCCGGACGCTGCCAGTCGCCATGGGCGTGAAGATGGCTCGTCCGGAGTTGAACGTAGTTGTGGTGGCCGGCGACGGCGACTTCCTGAGCATTGGCGGGGAGCATATCGGTCCCCAGGCCGCCCGCAACCTCAACATCTGCGCCGTGGTGATGGACAACGGGGTTTATGGCCTGACCAAGGGCCAGAGTTCACCCACAACCCAGTTGGGCACGGTTACCAGTTCTACCCCCTACGGAAAGATTGAAGCGGAAGCTGATCCCCTGGAACTGTATTTGACCCTGGGCGCCTCCTTCATAGCGTCTGGCTTTTCCGGCCAGCCCAGGGAATTGGCCAAGCTGATTGGCCAGGGCATGGATCACGAAGGCTTTGCTATGATCCACGTCCAGTCCCCTTGCACGACCTACAACGACACTTTCGAGTTGATGAAGGGCAACGTCCGCAAGGGCATTGAGCCCCTGATCTATGACGTCCCCGAAGATCACGATGTTTCCGACCGGGGGGCAGCCTTCGACCTGATTCACCGCCGCGGTGTTCCCATGGGCGTGATTTACCGGGATGAAGAACGGCCTTCGCTCGAACAGCGCCTGCAGGAAGTGAGGGGCCGCGCCCCCCAGCGCTCCGTTGAAGACTTGATGGACAGCTTCGCCTTCTAGGGCAGCCCACTGCCAATATTCGGTTATCAAGATTTACTCCCCGCCCGTAACGGGCGGGGAGTTAGTGTTTGGATAATTCAGCTCCTTCAAAGTCAATACTGATACATACCTGAATGCTTTATCAGGATACACCTTGAATCTGGAGGAGACGTTGACGGAGGTCGGACACAAAACGTTCTAGAGAACCATCCGCCCGGGCTGCCCGTTCAATGTCCATAGCTCGAATTAGGTCAGCAGCGAATTCAATTCCACCAATGGTTGTTATTATGTCGGCCTCCCTAATGTTTCGGGCTAATAGCTCCTTGTATTCTCCTCGCCCACATTTATATGGAGGCAGGTTACATCCTTTACCAAATACGTTCCGGAATGCTGAACCATCCAGCAATAACCATCGTTCAATGTGGGGGTCGGGAATAGCCAAGGCAAGAGGACGAGGACTACTAAGTTCTTGAAAATCCATCCGGCGCTCGTTTTGCCCACGGCAATTTGCGTCGGTCGCTGCGACAATCAATTCAGGGTATGGACCGGCCAATAACTCCAGCTCTCGCAAATATAGGCGGAGTTCCCTTACCATCCTTCCGTGCCCACCTACTGCGGTTTTCCACTTGAGCTCAACTTCTATACCCAATTCGCTGGCGATTCGTTCCGTTAATGCTCCAACCACCGTTCGGTGAGCGTAATCTTCTCCGAATAGGGCTATCTCAACCATCGAAATCGCCCCTGATAATCATTTGGGATATTGTGAGCCCCGGCTCCTCATCTTCCAATGATTCCCGGATACTCAACCTTTTCCACAAGGGGTCCAGTTCTCTTAATGGATTTATGTGTGTTATTCGATTCTTGCGGTGGGCCGAATAAAGATATTCCGGTGACATTGTATCTAGCAATCGTGGCGAATGAGTTGTAACTATGTACTGGGTGGAACCAAGAATTTGCCGCGTTCTCAAGAACTCTGCTATAAGGTCTATTTTGGCGGGGTGAACGCCGTTCTCTGGCTCTTCAAAGCCTACCAAAGAAGGAGGTTCTTCGGAACCGGCCAGGGCCAGTAGCCCCAACAGCCTTAGTGTTCCCTCAGACAGCACCCTTGCAGGCACTGCGACGTTATTTTCTTTCAGGGACAATTCCACTTCCCCTAAATTGGTAACTTCTACCTGAATACCTTCGGCATTTGGCAGCAGTAAGTGTAGACCCTTTTCGATGGCTTCAAACTGCCGAGGGTTGTTTGCCTTCAGAGTATTCAAGTGCGCCGCCAGTTCTTCACCCATCAGCCCTACGTGACGTACTTCCTTTACTGGACCTGTCGCTCGCATACGTTCCCTTGGTTCAAAATAGAAGAATAACCAGCTTTCAAGCTCACGCCGGGCGGCCGTCAAGTGCGGGTAATGGGGTGGATAATGGGGCATAGAAAGTACAGTATGGTCCAAATATTTGTCATAGTCTGTAGGATGAGCCTGTCCTTCAAAACGCAACCGAAGCTTGTCGCCTTCGGGGCCAAGGAATGGCCTGCGACTGCCTGTAGGTTCTCCCCTTGCGTTTAATGCGGCTAAGTATTCGTCGCTTACTCTCAAGAGCCCTGATTGGGGCACCATCTCTATTTCGACCCTATAACGTAGGGCTCGTTCGCGAACCCTACCCGGCGTATTTCCCCCTTCTTGATTACGGTTGTCACCACTGGGTCGGCGCATTTCCTGTATCTCCCGATTTACCGTCGAAACTACTGCATCAGACAATTCCAAATCTGCCTCAATGGAAAAGGACAGAGTCTCTCTTTTCAGCAGGCCCGGAATCCCTCCTTCGCCCATAGCAAAGGACTCAAGAGGCTTTCCTCGGTAGGGAGGGTCAAATGCTTCTCGCAGAGTTCTACTGGTCGCCATTCGGGAAAGCAACTGTAACGCATCCAGGAAATTACTCTTTCCCGATGCGTTGGGGCCGAATAAGAGCGTCAACGGGGACAGGGTTACGTCCAAATCCTCCAGGGACTTGTACCCCTTGATATGAATTCGCTTTAACATCCCTATTTCCCCCCCTTCAACTCCTCTATCTGCGCTTCCAGGGAATATACGGTGGCCGTGTCCCCGTCGGACAGGCGGAAGCAGCGGTCCAGGTATAGCTGGGCCAGGCGCGAGCCTCGCCCCGTGGACTCCCTGGCGGCGGCCAGCAGATTCAGCACCTGGAACTCGTCGGGCAGGTGGCGGGACAGGGCGGTAATCTCCTCGGTTACCTCTCCCGTCATGCTGTCGTCGCTGCCCTCCTGGGCGAACTGCAGCTTGCCCAGCAGGCGGGAAAGCTCGGCCAGCTTGTCCCGTTCGCTCATCAGGCCGAGCAGGACCTCGTTGACCGAATAGGAATTATCCTCGGGCTCCGTGTCGGTCTCCCGGGCTGGACTCGAGGGAAGTACCTCTGTGGACGCGGCGCCGGCCAGGCCCTGCCGGTCGTAGAAATCGGCGCACAGATCGGAGTAGGACTGGACGGCGTCAGTGATGCCCTCCATCATGCGGGGCAGGTCAAAGGAGAACATGCTGGAGGCGAATACCAGGTCGTCTCCCCGCAGGTCGCTCAACCTCTCCAGCTCCCCGTGGCCGCTGATCTCTTCCGGCACCGGCGGCATGGCAAAGGCGGAAAAATCGTTCAGCGGCAGGTTGCCCAGGTGCGACGCCAGGAAGGGCGGCACGTACTTGCCGAAGTCGGCCTTCACCGGCAGGACCACGATGTAGCTGGCGTAAAGCTTGTCCGGCTCCGTGTCCACGCGGAAGTAGACCAGGGCATGGCCCCGGGGACGCTGGGCATCCCCGCGTTCGAATGTTAAATCCATCAATAAGTCCTGAAGCCGCGACTGCCATTCTATTCTGTTCAGGGGAAACCCAATGCCGCGGCGTGGGTGGTTCGGACAATTATAGTTGACTGGTAGATATGTACACAAACGGGGGCAATCGCCGCAAGCGTTCCAAATCAGGTGGTATGGTTCGAAGACTGCGCAGGGGCAGCCCGTGTGGCTGATTTTCCCAGGTAAAGCCAACCCATGCGTAAGCCTGCCACAACCAGACAATCCCGTATCCTGTGCCCGTCTCATCCTGTATTATTGGCTTAAACCCACCCCTGTAACCCAACTCCACCCAAGGAGCAGCCTTCCTATGACCACCTACACCGAATTTGCCCTGAACTCCATCCCCTACCTGAACCAGGAAAAGTTAGGCGACATTGAATTCTCCGGCGGCGTGGACCCCATCCTGCCCACGCCCTTCCGCATCGGCTCGGCCGCCGCGGCCAGCCTGGCGGCTGTGGGCCTGGCCGTCTCCGACCTGTGGGAACTTCGCTCCGGGCAGCGGCAGGAAGTGGGGGTCAACGCTCGTCGGGCCACCGCGTCCCTGCGCAGCAGCCGCTACATGACCCTGAACGGCCAGCCGGCGGCGGGTGAGCGCAACGCCGTTATGGGGGTCTATCCCGCAAAGAACGAGCGCTGGAGCTACCTGCACTGCAACTTCCCCAACCACCGCGAGGCCGCGCTCAGCGTACTGGGCGTGGAGGAAAATAAGGAAGCCGTCCGGCAGGCCGTGGCCCAGTGGGACGCCCGGGAACTGGAAGAGGCTATCATCGCCGCCCGGGGCGCCGGCGGTATGGTCCGCACCATGCAGGAATGGGCCCAGCATCCCCAGTCGGCGGCGGTGGCTTCCCTTCCCCTGCTGGAGATCGACAAGATCGGCGACGCCCCGCCGCAGCCCCTGCCCGAGGGCGACCGTCCCCTGTCCGGCATAAGGGTGCTGGACCTGACCCGGGTGCTGGCCGGCCCCACCTGCGCCCGCACCCTGGCCGAGCACGGGGCCGACGTGATGAAGATTGCCGGCCCCCACCTGCCCTTCAACGAGGGCCAGGAACACGACACCGGCCACGGCAAGCTTTCCGCTCACCTAGACCTGCGGCAGGGTCAGGATCTGGAAACCCTGCGGGGGCTGGTGCGGGAGGCCGACATATTCTCCCAGGGGTACCGCCCCAACACCCTGGCCCAGCGCGGACTGTCTCCCGAAGACCTGGCCGCCATCCGCCCCGGCATCATCTACGTTTCCCTGTGCGCCTTCGGACGGGTGGGGCCGTGGTCCGACCGCCGGGGTTTCGACACGGTTATCCAGACCGTCAGCGGCATCACCCACCGGCAGGGTGAACTGTTCCCGGGCGCCGAGCCGGGGCCCCAGTTCTACCCGGTGTCGGCGATAGATTACCTGACCGGCTACCTGATGGCCTACGGCGCGCTCACCGCCCTGGCCCGACGCGCCACCGAGGGCGGAAGCTGGCTGGTACGGCTCTCCCTGGCCCAGACGGGCCGCTGGCTGGTGGGACAGGGGCAGGTGCCCGAGGATGAACTGGCCGGTATTCCGTCCGACCTGACGCCCGAGGAGATTGAGGCCTGGTCCACCGTAAGCGAAGTCCCCGGCGGCTCACTCAAGCACCTGGCCCCTACGGTGGAGTTGTCGGAGAGCACGCCCTACTGGGCCCGTCCGTCGGTGCCCCTGGGCTACCACGAACCTGTGTGGCCCGCCAGGATCGGCTGATTCCTGGCAGCGTTCAATTTCGGGGATTCGGTTCGATGTTGGCGTTGGGGCAGACCTGTGTTTCTGCCCCGTCCAACGCCACATTAACGTCTGGATCGGAACGCTCCCCCTATTCCGTCAATCGCCACGGTGAGAGGGGCCGACGTCATCACCGTGTCAGCGGCTCCCCCAGCATCGTCCAGTAGGGCACGGCCACCAGGAACACTACCGCTATTGCCACCACCGTCATCACCACGGCCCACCGGAAAATTTCCGGGTTCTTTATGTTGGCCTGCTGGAAGATGAAGACGGAGGCAGTTCCGGCAGCGCTGTAGTAGACCAGTGAATCGCCCACCACCACCACGGCCATGCCGCACACCAGCGGATTCAGCCCCAGGGCTTCCCCGCTGGCCATTGCTACAGGAATCGCAAAGGCCAGGTAGCCCGCGATGTTGGGCATCATCAACCGAATCACGGCGGCGCAGATGGAAAGGGCCAGCAGCACCAGCAAGGGGCTGTCCTGCACCTGGGTGGCGCCCCCCACCAGCGTCTCGGAAAACCACCCGGCGGCCCCGGTAACCACCAGGGTGTGGGCCAGCGACAGCGACGTGGCAATGACGAAGAAGTTGACCCATCCCAGGTTGCGTTCAAAGTCCTGCCAGCTCAGCAGGCCCACCCGGGGCAGCAGTATCAGCACCAGGGCGATCAGGGCGGGCACCACCGGGTGCATCCCGTGGGCAAAGTCGGTGAACCACAGCGCCGCAGTGGCCAGGACGATGATCCCGGCCCGGTACTCCACTTCCCTCACCGGGCCCGTGTCCAGCTGCACGTCGGCCTGCGAGACGTCCAGCCGAAACCCCTGGCGGTACAGCAGGAACATGAGCACGCCGCCCACAGCCAGGTTGGCGTAAAAGGGCACGGCCATCAGGATAAACCAGCCCGACCAGGAGAAATCGCCCAGCAGGGCCGAAGCTACCACCGGCGTTATGCCGCCGGCCAACAGCGCCGTGGAACCCAGCCGGTTCATGCTCCCCAGCGACAGCATCAGCGCCCGGTAGTACTTGTGATCCTGGGGGACGCCCCACCGCTCCATCACCTGGGCATAGATATGCACCATGATCGCGCCCCGGGTGCTGGCCGAAGGCAATGCAAAGGTAAGCAGGGCGAAGGAGAACAGCATCTGGACGTAGAGCAGGCCAGGCTTGCCGCCTGCGCCCCTGATGAGGAATACCGCAACCCGCTCGGCCAGTCCCGACCGCTGCACCGCCAGCCCGATGGTCAGAATGCCGACCAGGAAGTAGGAGACGGGCTGGGAGAAGCCGTAAAGCCCTTCAACCGCCCCGGGCACGGCCCCCAGCACAATCAACAGCACCACGCCCAGCAGGCCGGTTACCGAGATAGGTAGCGCCTCCGTAGCCCAGAAGACCACCGCCAGGACCATCACCGCCAGCGCCTTTTGTCCCTCCGGAGTCAGACCTTCCGGCCGCGGCATCCACAGTACCGCCAGGAACAGGGCAATGCCAGCGGCCAGCTTGGCGAGAGTCAGGAACTGGAAGGATTCTCCGAACAGACGAGTGGCGAGTTGTGGTGTCATGGCAGACTGTGATACCCAAGAAGAGGTTGAGAAAAGTTTTCCACGAATATACACGAATTGCCCCGAATGTACACGGCAGGAAGGCAGGCCAGTTGCCCATTATCAGGGCCCGTTCGTGTATATTCGTGGGCAAGAATTCCTGCGAGGTGCCCCATGCCCAACGCCGCTTTCGTCTACGATGACGCCCTTTCCCAGCACGTTCTGCGTTCCGACCACCCCATGCGTCCCGTGCGCCTGCGCCTTACCCACGAACTGCTATCAGCCTACGGCGCATTCGATGGCGACACGTCCCGGCTCATCAATCCCCGTTCCGCCACTGAGGAGGAACTGGAGTGGGTCCACACCCCCGAGTACATCGCCGCAGTCCGGGATCTGAGCGCCGGCCTGCCCACCGTGCCGCCGGAGCGGTTTGGCTTCAGCGCCCTGGGTGACAACCCCGTCTATCCCGGCATGTACGACGCTGCCACACTGAGTTCCGGCGCTACCCTGGTGGCCGCCGAACTGGTGGCGGGACAGCGGGTGGACGTGGCCTTCTCCATTTCCGGCGGCCTGCACCATGCCGCGCCAACCCACGCCTACGGGTTCTGCATCTTCAACGACCCCGCCATTGCCATCAAGTACTTCCTGGAGCGGGGAATGCGCGTGGCCTACGTGGACGTGGACGCCCACCACGGCGACGGGGTGCAGGACGTCTTCTATCACGACGATCGGGTCTTGACCATCTCTATCCACGAGTCGGGCCGGTACCTGTTCCCCGGCACGGGTTTCGTTTCCGACTCGGGCGCTGGAGACGGGACCGGCTATTCCATCAACGTGCCCCTGTTCCCCTACACCGGTGACGACCTGTACCTGTGGGCCTTCCGCGAGGTGGTGCCGCCCCTGATTCGCGCCTTCGCCCCAGACGTGCTGGTAACCCAGCTGGGCATTGACAGCTACCACTCCGACCCCATAACCCACCTTCAGCTGACGTCCCGTGGCTACGTGGAAATTATCCGGGAATTTGCGACGCTGGGCCTTCCCTGGCTTGCCCTGGGTGGCGGCGGTTACGACATAGGCGCCGTGGCCCGCTGCTGGACCCTGGCCTACGGCGTCATGCTGGACACCGAATGGCCCGACCGCATCCCCGAAGCCGTCTCCGACCAGTACCCCACTCCCAACCTGCGCGACACCGTAGCCCCGGACGTTCCCGCCAACTATCGCCAGGAAGCCCAACGCTACCTGGAAGACGGCGTGGCAGAACTGAAGCGGGAAGTACTGGTGAGGCACGGGCTGGGGTGAAGTGTGTACCTTCGACACGCAAATTTCGCGAGTCTATGAGACGAGCACTGACAGTTGGGGGTTTCGGCCACTCTTGCGGTTAATGTATAGTGTGAGTATTCAAAATGCATTGTTGCGACTAATGCATTTTAAACATAATATTGTTATTGTTTATACAAAATCAGGTGCTATATGGCTTTCAACGAAAGCATAACGGAACTGATAACGCAGTCTGGCTTGAGGCATTTCTCCAACTCGATACTGGTGGACCTCGCCTACATTGCCATAGAGAACGATCCTTTCCCTACTCCCCAGGAGGCTGAAGTATGGTTTCAAATAGGTGACAGGCAGCAGTCTGCTTTTGTTCCCCTATCCTGGGTAGATACCGACGGAAAGACGGCTAAGGCGGCATTGTTGGGAGAATCGGGCGGGCAAATCCTGGTATCTTTCCCTCCCACAAATTTCGGGCAAACCAGATTCTATGCGTCAAAAGAGGACCTGGAAAAAATCGCCGTGATCTCCTCAGCTGGGTAACAGGGTATGATCTTTTCCGACTTGGAGATAAGGGCCGCAATTGAGCAGGGACGGCTGCAATTTCAACCTGAAATTCCCAGGGACAGCGACCGCATAGGCAGTTCCTCAGTCGATCTCCTTCTTGACTCGGAACTACTGGTCTATCCTCAGGCGCCCACCGCGGGCATAAAGGTTAACCCGACCCAGGCTGGCAGAAGCATCCGGCAATTGATTCAACAACTGTCGACCCCGGAGACAATCGAGGCCGGAAGACCCTACACCCTGGAGCCTGGCCGTCTGATCATCGGCAAGACCCTGGAGTTTATCGGGTTTGCGCCAGACATTGCGGGACGAATTGAAGGTCGCAGTTCATTGGCGCGTTTAGGTTTGGCAGTACATGTAACTGCGCCTACAGTCCTGGCCGGATGGCAAGGCCAGCTCTATCTGGAAATCTATAATGTAGGGCCCTTTTCCATCGAGTTGGAAATGAACATGCCCATCGCACAGTTGGTGCTGGAACGCACCGGCGTCCCGCCCAATAACCCCTATAGCGGGCAATTTCAAGGTCAGAGATAGAACGAAAATCCCCTTGCAGCATTTAAAATGGGTTATTACTGTTGCAGTGCAGAAAAGAAGACGGGCCAGCCCATTTGGGCTGGCCCGTAATGCATAAACAATTCCCTTAAGGGTTAGTTAACCTGGTGCTCCTGCCCCAGAATCTCCCTGGCCGCGTCGCCCATGTTGGACTCGATGCAGTCGCGGAAGGCGCTGTAGACGGACTTTTTGATGGCCTGCATCATCCAGGCCTCGTAGTCCGGGTCGGTCTGATAGGTGTTTTTGAGAGCGGTCAGACGCTCCAGCAGGCTCAGGTAATGGTACTGGAGCGGCGTTACGTTCTGCTGAACACCCCCAATTTCGAAGAAAGTGCTTTCGCTGTTTATTACTTCCTGCTCTGCGCTCTCTGGTCCAGTCATTTGTTGTACCCCCACCCGTAAATCGGAAGATGTGGCCGAACCTGCGACCCTATTACTGTACCCTTTCATTATAACAGATTCACCGATTCGGCGTAGCAATCCTTTAACAATTTTTATACTTCTCTGAATTCGCCTTCCACCGTGTCCCCGCTGTCGTCGCCGCCCATTCCGGGGTCATCGGGGGGAGCGCCGGCAGTCTGCTGGCCGTAAACCGCCTGTCCCAGCTTCTGCATCGAGCTGTTCAGGTCGGTCATTGCCGTCTGCATCTCGGCTACGTTGTTGGCGGCAATGGCCGTCTTCAGAGTGGCTATTTTCCCTTCCACCTCTTCCTTCAGGTCCTGCGGCACCTTGTCCGCATTATCCTGCAGCAGTTTCTCGGTGCTGTACACCAGGGAATCCGCCTGGTTCCTGGTCTCCACCTCTGCGCGGCGCCGCTGGTCCTCTTCCTCGTGGGCCTTGGCGGCGTCCACCATCTGCTCAATCTCGTCCTTGGAGATGCCGGAACTGGGCTGGATGACGATGCGCTGCTCCTTGCCGGTTCCCTTGTCCTGGGCGGACACACTGAGGATACCGTTGGCGTCGATATCGAAAGTAACGTCCACCTGGGGTACCCCCCTCGGCGCCGGCAGCAGGCCGTCCAGGATGAAACGCCCGATGGACTTGTTGTCGGCCGCCATTGGTCTTTCGCCCTGCAGCACGTGAATGTCCACGCTGGTCTGGCCGTCGGCCGCCGTGGTAAAAGTCTCCGTCTTCTTGGTGGGAATGGTCGTGTTCCTGGGTATCAGCGTAGTCAAAACGCTGCCCAGGGTCTCCAGCCCCAGGGTCAGCGGGGAAACGTCCAGCAGGACTATGTCCCCCACCTCGCCGCCCAGCACGCCGGCCTGGATGGCCGCGCCCAGGGCAACCGCCTCGTCGGGGTTAACCGACCGGCTGGGCTCCTTGTTGAACAGGGCCTTCACCTTTTCCTGCACCGCTGGCATACGGGTCATTCCGCCCACCAGGATTACTTCGTCGATGCCGCTGGCCGAAAGGCCTGCATCGGTAAGGGCCTGGCGGCAGGGGGCTTCGGTCTTGTCGATCAGGCCACCCACCAGTTGCTCCAGCCGGGCCCGGCTGAGGGGCTTGACCAGGTGCTGGGGGCCGCTGGCATCAGCCGTAATGAAGGGCAGGTTGATCTCCGTCTCCAAGGTGCTGGAAAGCTCGATCTTGGCCCGTTCCGCCGCATCCCGCAGGCGCTGCAGGGCCATCCGGTCGCTGGCCAGGTCAATGCCCGTCTCCTGCCGGAACTCCTGGATCAGCCAGTCGAGAATCTGCTGGTCGAAGTCGTCGCCGCCCAGGTAGGTGTCGCCATTGGTGGACTTCACCTCGAACACGCCTTCGCCCATCTGGAGGATGGTAATGTCAAAGGTGCCGCCGCCCAGGTCGAAGACTGCGATAGTGGCGTCCTCGTTGGTCTTGTCCAGTCCATAGGCCAGGGACGACGCCGTAGGTTCGTTGATGATGCGCAGCACGTCCAGGCCCGCGATGGTTCCGGCGTCCTTGGTGGCCTGGCGCTGGGCGTCGTTGAAGTAGGCCGGTACGGTAATGACCGCCTGGCTGATCTTCTCTCCCAGCTTGGCCTCGGCGTCCTGGCGGATCTTCTGCAGCACAAAGGATGAAATCTGCGGGGGCGCGTAGGCCTGTCCCGCCATTTCCACGTGGGCGTCGCCGTTGCCGGACTGCACAACCTTGTAAGGAAGCTTGCCCAGGGCTCCCTGCACTTCCTGGTCCGAGAACTTGCGTCCCATCAGCCGCTTGACGGAGAAGATGGTATTCTCCGGATTGGTGACCGATTGCCGCTTGGCAACCTGGCCAATATATCTTTCGTCACTGCGGGGATTGACCGCCACCACGGAGGGGGTCAATCGCCCTCCTTCGGCATTCTCCACCACCACGGGCTCTCCCGCATCGATAACCGCAGCTACCGAGTTGGTTGTTCCCAAGTCAATTCCGAGAACCTTCGCCATTTTTCTTGCTCCTCCGCTTCTTTTCGATGCTTCTGATAATAACCGATAATTTCAGTTTAATATTGCAAGGGTGATGCTGCCGGCCTACCTGGCAACCACCACCTGGGCCGCCTGGATGACCCTGTCGCGCAGCTTGTAGCCGTTTCTAAGGGCTTCTACCACGAATCCCGAAGGCTGCTCTTCCGATTCAACTACGCCTACCGCCTCGTGCTGCAGAGGGTCGAACTGGACCCCCACCGATTCTATCCGGGTCAGTCCCTCGGATTCCAGGATGCCGTAGGCCTTGCGGTGTATCAGCTTTACGCCTTCCACCCACGAATCGCCGGTATCGCCGTTGCCCAGGTGGTTGATGGCCAGTTCCAGTTCATCCACTACCGGCAGCAGGTTCATAATCAGGCGCCGGTTGGCGTCCTGGCGGACGGCGACCTGTTCTTCTTCGGTTCTCCGGCGGTAGTTGGCCAGGTCGGCCTGGCTCCGTTGCACCTGCTCCCTGGTCTGGCCCAGTTCGTCTCTTGCCTCGTCCAGGTCCCGCCGCAGGATTGCCAACTGCTCCTCTACGGGAAGGGAGTCGAATTCCACAATGGGCTCCGGCTGGGCCTCCTCCTGTTGCGGGTCCGGCACTTCGCCGGTGTTGTAACCGTTTGTCATAGGGTTTCCTCTTTGATGACTGGAATATTCCGATGAAACTCTAGCCCTGGCTCTCCTCCGCGGGCAGGTTCAGGTTGCGGAAAAGCTGGGCCATAGCCGGCTCGATGACGGGTTCCACCTCCGTTCCTTCTGAGACGGCCTTGAGGTACTGCTTGAAGCCATGCAGGTTCTCCACCAGGTTCAGGGCAAACTCCACGCCGGCCAGATTCAGCCCCAGGTCTTCCATCAGGTGCCGGATAAGGAATACCTTGCGGATGTCTTCCCGGGAATAGAGCCGCAGCATACCTACGGTGCGGCCCGGATTTATCAGCCCCAGCCGCTCATACTTGCGCAGGGTCTGGGGGTGCATATCCAGGATGCGGGCGGCGACGCTGATGATGTAAACGCCCTCCATCCCGGCTTCAAATTGTTCTCCCCGTACACTTTCGTGTCCGTTTCGCTGGGCTTCCGGGACCTGGGGGGCCTCTGCCCTCTTCAGGTTAGCCGATTCTGGTGGCGAAGGCGGCACATTGAAGGGCCGCTGACCCGGTTGCTCCGCCATATCAGAGTCGACCCATATGCGAAATCGCTGGTACATACCCTTTCCCTCCCGGGAGTGCCCCTTGTGAAAACAGGAACTAAGTGCTGAATCAATAATAAGGCTTGACATTGGTTGTGTCAACCTTTATTATTCGCGTGTAATATTTCCTATGACCCGGTTGGTGGCAATTGCGTCGCAGCCACAAGGAGGTGAATCGCGATGCTTAAACTCAAGGGATGCCCCAAGTGCCAGGGGGCTTTGACTCTGGCCTCCGATATGTACGGACGTTACGTGAACTGCCTCCAGTGCGGGTTCACCAGGGACTTGCCCGAAACTATGCCGCAGGCCGGTCTCCCGGCAACTGCCGCGCCGGTGGTGGAAACTATCCAGCGCAAGGCGGCCTGACCGCCCGGTGCTTGCAGCCCGAAAAGTCGGGAAATCAGGAGCGTCAAAAGGGGGTTGTCATCCTTCAGGATGGCAGCCCCGTTCCATTTCCCGGGCGGGCAATCTGTTATGGTCGCGGCGGTCGCGTCAATGGGCCGTATTGCTGCCTTGATGGAAAGTAGGCGAGTGCATTCGTGGTGAGCTTGTCAAACCCCATCCCGCCTCGAGGTAAGGTTTCGTTTCAGGTGGTATGGACAATCGGAACGGTAGGGGCAGACCTATGTGTCTGCCCTGGTAAACAAGTGAAACCACCTGAATCGGAACCCCACCTCGCCTCGATGCAACCCTCGACAGGCGCAGGATGAGCGGGGTGTACATTAGTCTCCGATCTGGCGGTTGCCACGCAGGGCAAAACCACCCTAATTCCCTACCGAATCGAACCGGCCCAGGAACTCATGCATGCCGGGTTCCCGGGGCAGGCGGGCAAAGGCAATGGAGTCTGGCACGACTATGCCCCCCGAAAAGACCATCTTCATCGCGTCCTCAACGGAAAGGTCAGTCTCAAATACGTCGTCCTCCACCACAATGGCCATATTGCCGGAGGTAGGGTTGGGGACCGTTGGTATATAGATAATCACCAGGGATTCACCGGTGGAAGGAGAAACGACCCGGCCCGTCACAAACCCCAGGGCGATCATTCCGTCCCTGGGCCACTCGAGGAAGACCACCCGGCTGAAGCGGTACTGGGAAGACATTACCGCCGCCACGGTCTGGGTCAAACCGTATATGCTTCCCACCAGGGGTGTCCTGCTCAGAATCTTGCCGGTAATGTTGAAGAACGCCCGTCCGGCGCGGGAAGAGGTGATCATTCCTGTCAGATAAAAGAGTAAGGCCAGGACAATCAGGCCCACACCGGTAAACGTCAGCCCACCGACTAAGGGAGCCTCCCAGGGGAGAAATCTGATCAGGGGATGGACGAAATTGTCGGCATACCCAATTATCACTCCAATAACCAGGATGGTAACCAGCAGGGGGAAAAGTTCCATGAGCCCGCTGATGGTCTTCCCCTGAACGTGACGCTCCATACGACGAAAGACAGTGTTGTTGTTCCGACCGCCTAACTGGGGGACCGGATTCTCTTCAGCGCTTGCCATGTCTAATTTCTCCAGCACTCTATTTAGCGATGCCCCTGCCCATGTGCTCCGCGCACCATTGGGTCACTCCGAGGCAGATTGGAACTTATTCAAGATAATGTATCACTATGCAGTTTGCCAATACCGGAGAGCCATTTGGAAGGAGGAATGTCGTACTTTCTGATGCTCCCGGCTAATCTGTCCCCCTCCAGGAACTTTTCCAGCGAAAACAACCGCCCCGGCTGGCAAAACCGGGGCGGAAGACAAAGTTCGGTAACCTGTGGAAGTTAGCTGCTAACGGGTCAGTTCGGGCCAGAACCGTTCCTCCTTCCAGGGGTCGGCGTTGTTGTTGTAGCCCCGCTGCTCCCAGAAGCCCGGAGAGTCCTCGGTCATAAGTTCCAGCCCGTTCACCCACTTGGCGCTCTTCCAGGCGTAGCGGCTTGGGACGATCAGGCGCAGGGGCCAGCCGTGGTCCTTGCCCAGTTCGGCGCCGTTTTGCCGGTGGGCCAGGAACCCCTCTTCCAGCACCATGTCCAGGGGCAGGTTGGTGGTGTAGCCGCCGTGACAGTGGGCCATGACGAATTTCGCCTGGGGACGCACCCCGGCCAGATCCAGCGCCGTGGCTGCGCGAACCCCCTCCCACGTCTGGTCCAGCGCGCTCCACTGGGTAACGCAGTGGAAGTCAGCGGTCAGGGTTACCCAGTCCAGTTCCGTAAACTGCTTCCAGTTCAGCGTAACTTCCCTGTCTACCACGCCAAACACCCGAAAGGTCCAAAGGCCGATATCCACCTCGGGCCTTGAGCCATAGGTCAGCACGGGAAAACGCTTGCTGAGGAACTGGCCGGGGGGGACACGCTCTCCCTGGTCCGGGGCTTCCTTAACCTGGTCGGGACGCTTCAAGCCAAACTGAGGTTCCAATTTATTCAACCACCTGTTAATTTGCCTGGTTATACGGGAAGGACCGACGCTCATATTAGTCACCCCCCATTTGGGTGTCAAACCGGGGACAGGCACTCAGATGCAACCCGCCCCGGGATCCACGAATGCCCTTCCTGGTGGATGGCCGTATGTGAGCGGTATCGGGTTCCCTTACGGGTTGGCTACAATCGTACCTGCAGGCCCGTCGGTAATCCGGCCCACCACAGTGGCGCAGGGCGTCCCGTGAGCCGTCAACTCCGCAAGAAGTTGCTCTTCCTTGTCGCTGGACACAGCCATCAGCAGGCCGCCGGAGGTCTGGGCGTCGCACAGCAGCAACTGGTCGTTATCGGACAGGTCTGGGTGCCAGCGCACCGTATCGGCCACGCTGTCCCGGTTTCGGCTGGTGCCGCCGGGGGCAATGCCCTGTTCCAGCAGATCCCACGTCCCCGGCAGGGTTGGAACGCTGCCCAGGTTGATCTCCGCGCATACGCCGCTGCCCTTGACCATGGACTTGAGGTGCCCCATCAGCCCAAAACCGGTTATGTCGGTGCAGGAATGGACACCCACCTTCGTCATGGCCTCGGACGCGCCCCGGTTCAGGGTGGCCATGGTGTCCACCGCCCCCTGGAGAATGTCCGGATCAACCCGTCCCTGCTTGCACGCCGTGGTGATAATGCCGGTGCCCAGGGGCTTGCTCAGGATGAGTGTGTCGCCCACTTTTGCCCCGGCGTTGGTAGTCTGTTTGCCGGGCTCGACTATACCTACAACGGAAAGGCCGTACTTGGGTTCCGGATCGTCCACCGTGTGGCCCCCTACGATGAGACAGTCGGCCTCGGCCGTCTTGGCGTAGCCCCCCCGCAGGATCTCGCCCAGAATGGACTTGTCCAGGGCGGAAGGGAAGCCGCAGATGTTGAGGGCTACCAGGGGCTTGCCCCCCATGGCATAGACATCGCTCAGGGCGTTGGCGGCGGCAATGGACCCAAACTCAAAGGCGTCATCGGTAATGGGCGGGAAGAAGTCCACCGTCATAATCAGGGCGGTTTCGTCATTAATACGGTAGACCGCCGCGTCGTCGCCCGTCTCGGTGCCGACCAGCAGGTCGGGGTGGGAAAGCTGGGGAAATTGGCTCAGGACCTGTACCAGGTCCTCCAGGCTGATCTTCGCCGCTCAACCGGCGCAGTGGGACAACTCGGTCAAGCGGATTTCGCTGCTCTGCATGGATACCTCCTGTTGGGGGTTGGGGAGTTACAAGATTGACCAGAAAGGGTCGGTTGGAGTCTATTTTGAAGCAGACGCTTCAGAACGGCGCTCAGGAAGGACTAATTGGTGACGCATGGCGGCTTCGTTTTTGCTCATGTCTCCCGGTGAAATTACCCCGATGCGCCCGCTAAACCGATGTTTGCTCAGCGTGGTCAATTGGTCGGCCATTGCTTTAGAAGTCCGACCGTTGAATGTGACGAATGTTTCGCTGCTTTCCAGTCGGCTCAAGTTGCTGGTGGTGGGAACTACTTGCACCCGATTCATACTGTCAATGTTTACATTGGTGCTGACGATAATGGCAGGCCGGCGTCCCCTGATTTCTCCGCCCACTGCGGGGTCAAAGTTGGCCCACCAGATTTCACCACGCATCATTTTCGTCGACTCCCAAATCCGCAGCGAGACCTTCTACCCAGGCCAAGGCATCACCGGATTTGGCCTCATCCCGAGACTTGGCATAATATACGGCCTCCAGCAGTGCCAACGCCTTGGCCTCTCGGTGTTCATGCTCCGCTCTTTCTCTGCCACCCAATTCCAGTATAGCTACCGCGCTGCCATCCCAGGCATCTCCGGCCAACATGGCCTGATAAGCTAACTCCACCCACTGGGGCGGGTCGCTACTCTTCCGCGCCAAGTCCAAGTCCCCGGACTGGTAGAGTGTTTTCAGATAAGCCCGCGCTGCTGCCTCCGAGTCTTCTGGCGGTTGCCGGTAAGGTTGTTTGGCTTCAGGATTGGTAAAAGGAGAACAGACCCTGCCCTCCACTAACTGCAGGATAAACTCTGTGCACCGCTCTTCGTCCGTGTCTCCGACGACGTGGCACAACCTTTCATACACATCCCAGTCCAAGGCAATAGTCAGCTTCTTCCGCATTACACACCTGCCGAGTCCCTGCTCGCTACGGCACCAATGTTACCACACTGGCCTACCATGCAAATTCTTACATATTTCTTACCCAATCTCCGCCTGCACCCTTCCCATCTTGCTTACGTCATAGCCGCCCAACTCCTTCACCGCCTGCCGGAACTCCTCGTTGGACAGCAGGGCCAGCAGCGGTTGTAACAGGTCGCTCTCGTAGTGGGTGCGGGGAATTACCAGGTCGTACTGCTCGTTCAGCAGTGGTATGAAATCCAGGTCCAGGGCTCGGGCCGCGCTGAGGATTCCCAGGCCCACGTCGGCGGCCCCGCCGTTGACCGCCGCCGCCACGGCCAGGTGGCTGTACTCCTCCCGCTCGTAACCGTGGACCTGCTCGGGTAATGCGCCCATTTCCTTCAGCTTGTAGTCCAGCAGCACCCGGGTACCGGAGCCCCGCTGGCGGTTGATGAAGGTAACGTCGGAGCGCAGCAGGTCGGGCAGAGAAGCAATTTCCCGGGGGTTGCCCGACCGGACGATGAGACCCTGCACCCGCCCCACCAGGTTAACCAGCATTACCGGCAGGCCTGGCAGGAACCGCTCAATGTAGGAGAGGTTGTACTCGCCGTTAACCTCATCCAGCAGGTGGGAACCGGCCAAATGCGCCTCGCCCCGGCGCAGGGCGATAAGGCCGCCCAGGGAGCCAATGTGGGATGACGACAGGTTGACGCCGCCGGGCACCCGGCGCAGGAAGCTGGACATCAGGTCCAGGGTCAGGTCGTGGCTGCCTATGGCCACGATGGTGTTTTCCACTTCGACCAGGGGACGCAGCAACTCCACAGCCACTTCCGAGCCCAGATCCACACCCTCGGAAAAGCGGGGTATCTTCACCAGGCCGTCGGCCCGCACCAGGGACATAATGACCCCCGCGCCCCGCTGCACCGGCGTAGCTACCATCTTCTCTCCCACCCGGCCCAGCTTCACCCGCAGGAACTCGTCCTCGCCCGACGGCGACACCACCTTGCGGGTTATGTTCGCACTTACGGTGGGGCGCTGGCTGTTGCCCGCCTGCCCCAGCCATCTTTCGATTAACGGCTTTAGCAGCAGTTCCGCGGTAAGTATGGCGGAAACGGGGTAGCCGGGGAGCCCCACCAGGGGCTTGCCCTCCGCAATTCCCAGCACCACCGGGTGGCCGGGCCGGACGGCAATGCCGTGGACCAGCAACTGGCCCAGTTCCTCCACCACCAGCGCGGTGTAATCCTCGGCCCCTGCCGAGGAACCGGCGTTGATAATCACCAGGTCGTGCTCGGCCAGGGCCCCCAGGGCTGCATCGCGGATGGCCACAAAAACGTCGGGCGCAGGATCCAAAACCGTCGGCGCGGCGCCCCACTCCTCCATCAAGCCCGACAGCATCAGGGAGTTAAACTCCACTATATCGCCGGGCTCCAGTTGCGCGCCCACCGGCACCAGTTCATTGCCCGTGGGGATAATGGCTACCGAGGGACGGCGGCGCACCGGAATCTCCCTGAGGCCGGCGGCGGCGCAGGCGCCCAGGTCGGCCGGGGTCAGGCGATGGTTTTCGGGCAACACCAGTTCGGTGGCGACAATGTCCTCGCCCAGCGGCCGCACGTGCTGCCAGGGGGCCACCGGCGCCATGATGCTGACGTGGTCGTCGCCCACCAGGTGCAGGTTTTCGATCATAATGACGGCGTCGAAGCCCCGAGGCATTGGGTCGCCCGTATCCACCCATACTGCCTGAGGTTCCTGCCCTCCCACTGCCAGGGTAATGGGCGAGGTCTCCGTGGCGCCGGTGGTATCGGCGGCGCGAACGGCTATGCCGTCCATGGCGGCGGCGTCGTAGTGGGGAGAGGAGGCGACGGCCCAGATGGGGGCTGCCGTTATGCGCCCTCGGGCGCTTGCCAGGGGAGCTATCTCCGCCGGCATTGGTTCTTGGGCGCCAGCCTCGAGGAGGGCCGAGCAAAACCTGTCCCGGGCCTCTTCCAGCGGGATATCGGAAAGGTAGTAGCGTCGCTGGGAATGGTGGGATTGGGTCACGACGTTCACCCCGTGTTTGCTGGATTCAACTCAACTATGGATTGTATGGTTCGGTACGGGACGGCAGGGGTGTTGTCCGGCAGGCCGTTGCCCCGCCAGTCCACCCACACGCCCTTAATGCCCACGGCCTGCGCCCCGCCGATATCGGCGTACAGGTTGTCCCCCACCATCCAGGCCTCGTGGGCCTCTGCCTGGAGGCGTTCCAGGGTGTGGAGAAATATCTGCGGGTCCGGCTTGGCCACGCCGAACTCGCCGGCCACCAGGGTGGAGTCAAACAGCGGTTCCAGCCCTGCCTTCTGCACCTTGGCCCGCTGGCCGGCCGCATCGCCGTTGGTAATCAGTCCCAGCCTGATGCCGCCCGATCGCAGGGCCCGCAGCGTATCCAGGGCGCCGGGTATAATTTCAATGGTAGCCGCCTTGAGCTTCTGATAGGCGTCCGACATTTCCTCCAGCAGATCATCGTCCTCAATCCCGTGCCGCTCAAAGGCCATGGACAGCAGTTCACGGCGGGCCAGCGCCAGGTTGAGGCTGCCCCGGCGTATCCTCTCCGGGTCCGCCCAGTACCAGCGGCGCACCTCCGTGATGTCGGCAAGGAGTTCGTCGGGTGAGACTGGCTGAAACCTGTGGAACATTTCATGGCAGACCTGGCGAAAGCACCGCTCCGCCGCCCTGTCGTCGGAGAGGATAGTATCGTCCAGGTCAAAAATTATGGCCGGGGGTAGCTCGGTGGTCATATCTTATCCAAAGTCTTGTATAGTCGGGCCCCGCTTCGGGTCTTCCATCGACCGCGGGGGTCAATGCGTTGCAGCGCGGCCCTGGTTTACCAATTCCGAAATTGAACGGACTATGCGGTCCGGCTTAACCGGACTGTCCTCAGGCAAGCCAATACCCTGCCAGTCAACCCATACTCCGTAAATTCCTACGGCCTGGGCGCCGCCCACATCGGCGTGCAGGTTGTCACCGACCATCCAGGCCTGGTCGGGGGTTGCCTGCAACTGTTCCAGCGTGTGGTGGAATACCCGGGGATCCGGCTTGGCAACACCAAACTCACCCGCCAGCAAGACCGATTCAAAATAAGGTTCCAGACCTGCCCTTGCTACCTTGGACCGCTGGCCCTGGGCATCGCCGTTGGTAATCAGGCCAAGCTTCACTCCCGCGGAACGGAGGGACTCCAGGGCATCCTCCGCGCCGGGGTTGAACTGGACAGTTGAAGCCCTGAGTTCCATGTATACATCTACCATATCTCCGGTCGGAACGTCGTCCCGAACGCCGTGGCGGTTGAGGGCCAGGGAAAGAATCTGTACCCGAGCCTCCCTCAAGTTGCGGTCCCCCCACCTGTTGCGGTCGGGATCGGACCAGTACCAGCGGCGGACATCGCGAAGTACGGGGATAAGGTCATGCGTTGTCACCCCGGGGATGTGAGAAGAAAACTCGCGAAGCACCTGTTCCCAGCAGATATCGGACGTGGCATCGTCAGCCAGAATCGTGTCGTCCATATCGAAAATTATGGCTGGAGGCAGGTCCACAGTCATATTTCTGCCGCTCCTCTGCCTAACAGGGATGTAAAGGATATTCAGGATTCAGATTAGATACAAACCTGATCCTGTACATCCTGTATATCCTTGTTTCAATCACGGTTCAAAACAGCCGCACGGATACCATCTCCCCCGCATACAGCCCCGCCTTGTCCAGCGGTACCTGCACCAGGCCGTCGGCGCGGATGAGGGTGAAGATCAGGTTGGACTTGCCGAATATGGGCTCCGCTTTCAACTCGCCGTTGCCGTTGCCGGACAACCGGACCGGCACATAGTCCTCCCTGCCCGCCGCCGAGGCGATGTCCAGGGTCAGGGCAGCCTGGGCAGTCGCCGGTTTGGGAGGGCGGACGCAGCCGGCCAGGTGGTAAAGGGTGGGCCGCACCACCAGGTCAAACACGATCATGGCCGAAACGGGGTTGCCCGGCAGGCCGAAGGCAGGCTTTCCATCCACCAACCCCACTATCGCCGGCTTTCCGGGACGGATGGACAGGCCGTGGACCAAGACTCCCGGATCCCCCAGGGCATTGATGACATCGGCCGTCATGTCGCGACTGCTGACCGAACTGCCGGCGGAAAAGACCAGCGCGTCGGAATGTTGTAGACTCCAACGCGCAGTTTCAAGCTGTTCCTCGTAATTGTCAGAGACGATGCCGAGCGGAACGGGTTCGCCACCGTCCCGGAGGATCTGGGAGGCTATTGAATAACTGTTAACGTCCCTGATCTGGCCGACTGATGGCTCGCTATCCGGCGGCACCACTTCGTCGCCCATGGACAGGACAGCTATTCTGGGGCGACGGGCCACCGTAACGCTGGTGATTCCCAGCGCGGCAAGTCCACCGATATCCTGTGGCCGCAGCACGTGTCCGCGAAGCAGGATGGCTTCTCCCGCATGAACATCTTCGCCGGGCTGGACAACGTTCTCGCCCGGAGCCACAGGCCGGACGACTTCTATGGTGTTCGCGTCGACTTCCTGGGTGTTCTCCACCATAACAACGGCGTTGGCGCCGTTGGCCAGCATGCCTCCGGTATAGGTGCCGGCGGCTTCCCCCAGCTCTACAGATATATTGGCGGCGCTGCCCATGGGGATTTCTCCGACTACGGAAAAGTAGGCGGGCAACCCCTCGGTGGCGCCGAAGGTGTCGGCGGCCCGGAGGGAGTAACCGTCAACCGTGGAGCGGGGAAATGTGGGCAGGTCCTGTCCTGAAACCAGGTCTGCAGCGGTAATGCGTCCAAGAGCATCCTGCATCGGCACATTCTCGCTGGCAGGGGCAGGCGATGGCAGCGCTTCTAGCAGGGCAGCCAGAGCCCGTTGTGGTGGAAGGACATTGAAGAATTCGGGCATGAGTCAATTATATGCCTTACAGGAGGGGGGTTGTAAATGAAATAAGGCCAATCGCTTGCCGCCTTCCAATCTGTGTAATGGATGCGGGCAAGAGTATATCGGGCCTGGGTGAATCACTCCCTCCTGTATTCCGGAGCCTTCAACGAGCCAGGGGCGAGTGGGGCCGATCTCATGCGTAGCAGGTAGCCCCCGATACTTGCCTCAGGCATGTATCACCTTGCAACCATAAGTACATCGTATTCCTCTAACACTTGTCATAAACTAGCTCATATACTTCCTCACGCCTCAGGGGTCTGCGGGGTCTTGATCGGCCGGCCTGCCCGGGAAGCGCCGGCAAAGCCCACGACAGATACCCGTGGACACAAAACGCGAGGAGGTAGTGAAGTGAACTCGATCACAAACAAATGGCGGGTTAGTGCCCTTACCCTGGTCCTGGCGGCCCTTGTGGCCTTCATGATGGTGACGCCCTGGCCTGCCGCCGCCCAGAGCGCCCCTTCGGCGCCCACCAACCTGGAGTTCACCAGGTTCAACGGAAACGACGAGGACGGCTTTGTCGGTGTGCTGGAGTGGGACTACGACGATGCCGATGACGGGTACGTTATGGAGAAGCGCCGGGGAACCACCGACGACTGGGAGTGTGTGGTAGCCGGCGGGTACCCGGACGGTAGCACCATCAGCATCAGCACGGCCAAAGGCGGGAAACTGGAAGCGGCCGACGACTGGTATTTCCAGGTCTTCTCCATCAACGAGCAGACTTTCTCGTATATTGACGAAGTAACCTGCGATGAAAACGCCAGGTGGGGCTACGTTCGGGACCCGGACCCTGACGAGGGCTATACCTTCAGCGCCGCCACCCAGGTGGGTCCCATCACGATTATAGATCCGGACAACGTGGGGGTGGAAGACCTGGCAACTCCCACCAACTTCCAGGTGGTCACCGCGAGGCACGGCAGGGTGAGAGTCACCTGGGACCTGGCCGATGACAACGGAGCGACGACGGGCTACATCCTGATGCGGGAGTACCTGGGAACCGACGGCGTTGACATGTGCGTATTCTGGCCCCTCAGCCTGTGGGGTTACTTCACCGACCGTTACGTCTCGGCCTACGATACCGCCAACGACGCCAACAAGTACACCTATCGGCTCTACCCCATCAACGAAAAGTACGACCGGACGCTGTGCTTTGGCGAAAACCCGCCAAGCCCTCCCAGCACTCCGGCGGAGGCCACGGCAACCCTGACTACTTCGAACAAGATCAGCGTGGTGAACGGGAAGCTGACCTACTCCAACCCGTCCGCTCCCCAGGACTTTGCCCTGTATGCCTATTACAGCGGCACGCCAGGAATAGGATCGCGCATCGTCGCCAGTTGGGATTCCATCTCCGACATCCCTGCTTACCAGGTCCGGTACAAGGACGATGACCCCATGTCCGACTGGAACACGCCAATAACCATTTCGTCCACTGGCTTTCCCCAGATGTGGGGCGCCAACGGCACCGAATACGATGCCCCCAATAGCTATTACTTCACGGAGTCGGGTGACATTACCACCGGCACTACCTACATCTTCCAGGCAGGCGCTTGCGACAACACGGACTGCGACAACGTAACCTGGACGGCATCCGAGTCTGCCACGGGGGCGGCCGAACCCGACAACAATTAAGTCATTCTGGCGTTGCGGCCCGAGATACCGGGCTGACATCATTCAGGTGCGGAGGGCAATCCCTTCGCACCGTCTTTTTGACTGCGGCGGAGGTCGACCTACTTAGTTTGCCCCGCAGGAGGGGGAAAGGGGGTTCTGGAAGGCGTGAACCGGCAACCTGCCGGCTTCACTCAGAGGATTGGGAGTCGCTCCCGCCCCGCATGTCATCCAGCAGGCCGGCCAAAGCCTGCGCCAGTTGCCGGGGCCGCTCCGCAAATTCCGGGGTCGGGTACCACTCGTAGTCAAAGCTGCGCAGCACCTCGCCGTCCACGCTGCACCGCAGGCTGGACACGATTACCCGGAACCCCACCGCGTTGGTCGCCTGCTCCGCCAGTTGTTCCAGCACCACGTCCGGGCAGTCGTAGATCACCAGGAATCCGCCCTGACGCTCCCCGTCCGTAACCCGGGCCCTGAAAACCTGCCCCAACTGGTCCAGGTCAACGATGGTGAACGCCTGTTCCCGTCGGCCAAAATCGGGCCAGCCGATGTTGATCGCATCCCCTATGTGTCTCTGCTGCATTCCGTTGCCGCCTCGAAATGAGGTCCCCGTCCGTTGTCTGATCGACATCCTACCCCTTCCACCCCAACTAATCCACCACCTCTGCCGCCAGGGCAGGGTTGCATTTCAGGTGGTATGGACCATCGGAACGGTAGGGGCAGACCTGTGCGTCTGCCCTGGTCTCACAAGTAAGACCACCTGAATCGGAGCACTACTTATCGCCAGGGCAGCATTAGCCTTCAGACGCCGGTGCGGCATTGGAAACCCGTCCCAACCCTTGGGTACGCCGCCACGAAAGTGCTAGAATGATCCAACCAATTTCGGGCAGCCCTTGTGCGCCCGTTGAAAGGAGCCCTCCGGTTGACCACCAGCCCAGCCGAACCCTATCTGAAATACGCCCTGTTTTGTCACGATACTGAAACCGGTAACGACGACGAACTTACCTTCAAGGGAGTAATCGACCTGGTGGAGTTGCCCGCGCCGGCGGAAACCCCCGGTCCTGAAACCCCAATTCTGGCCCAGGTTGACGTCAACCTGGCCTTCTGCATCGCCGGGGCCAACCCGGGCGCCCACCACTTGATGGTGGCCATCAAGGCCCCGGGCATCCCCCTGGACACGCCGCCTCCCCAGGCCATTGACTGGGAGGAGGGTATCCTGTTCCAGCGATGGATCAAGACCTTCCGCATTCCGGTGCAACGGGCCGGCACCCACGTCGCCGCCATCCTGCTGGACGGCACGCCCCTGGGCGAGGCCAGCTTCATGGTCCGCTTCAAAGACCATGGCTAAGTACGGATATGCTGGGGGACTGCCTTGATATTTCCGGCCGCCATCGTCCTGTTCATAATTTTCGCCGGAAGCTATTTCGGCGCCCGTCAGCTTGCCATCCGCAAAAACCTCCAGCCCAACCTCGTCATTCTCATCGGGCTGCTGATCGGTATCGTGGCCTTCGGCGCCATCTGGGCGGTTAGCACCGTCTTTGGCGGCCCCCTGGCCCGTCTGGGGGCCATCGCCGTCTTTGCGGCCATGCCGGTGATAGTGGCCGCCATCGCGCCACCCCGCAACTGAAGGCATTGATCTTGAGGATGGCAGGAAGGCACCCAGGTTCTTCTACAATCAGCGCCAATGGCAATATACTTGTACCGGAAATAGTTGGGGTATCGGTTCCGTCAACCGCATTAGTTCGAGTTAAAAGTGTCGGATCAAACAACGTCCACGGCTAACATCGACCGACCCTGCAGCGAAGAGGAGGAGGAAAAGGTGAAGAGGAACATTGTAGAGCGTACGGTCCCGGCAATGAATCAAAAGATAAGCATCTGGTCGGTTAAAGGTATAGCTGCCACCCTGGGCATAGCCTTCCTGCTGCTGAGCGTGGCCTGCGGCGAGTCCGCCGAATCCGAACGGCCTTCTGCGGATTCGGCAGGCGGAGCCGCAGAAGCACCTGTTGCCGTGCAGGCACCACCTCAACCACCTCCCCCTGCCGTGATGCAACCGGCTCCCGCAGCTGAGTCCATGCCACAACCAGCCTTCCAGCCTCCCCAGCCGCAAAGCATCGCCCCGGCTGCCCAGTCTCAATCGTCAGCCCCGTCGTCTTCCGCCTCCCAGGGCGCTCAGACGAACCAGTCCGGGCCCGCCAACACGGCCCCCAGAACTGCTCCCAGGAACATCCCCAGGGACACCGCCACCACCGGTCCCCAGCCCCTGGTCAGCGCAAATCTGGACCCGATTTCCACCTTCAGTCTGGACACCGACCGGGCTTCCTTCCAGCGGGCTCTCCAGGAGACCCAGGACGGCTACCAGATTGACCCGGCCGACGTGCGCGCCGAGGAGTGGATCAACTCCCTGAACTACGACTACCCCAGGCCCAGCCGGCCCGACGAGTTTGCCGTTCACACCGAGGTCTTCCATCACCCGGACACCCAGGGAATGCATCTGGCCCGGGTCGGCATCCAGGCTCCAGACGCCCAGAAGCGCCGGCCTGTGAACGTGACCCTGGTGTTGGACACCTCCGGGTCCATGAGAACCGGCAACCGCCTGCAGATTGCCGAAAGGGCTGCCCAGACCATCCTCGACAACCTGCGAGACAGAGACCGCGTCGCCGTGGTGAAGTTCGAAGACCGGGTAAATTACGTCATGTCCCATACTTCGCCCCGCAACGCAAGGAGAGATCGGGATATCACCAGGCTGTGGCCCCGCGGCTCCACCAACGTTCAGGCCGGCCTGGACGAGGCCCTGTGGCTGGCCGACGGGGCCCGCAGGGACAATCCCGAAGCCGTCAACTACGTCATCCTTTTCTCCGACGGTGTGGCCAACGTCAACGCTACCGACCCCTTCGGGATTCTCCACAACGTGGGCCAGGACAGCGAGTACTCGCGCACCAACCCCATCCGCATCGTCACCATCGGCGTGGGTATCGACGGTAACGACCACCTTCTGGAGCAGATCGCCCAGTTCGGCAACGGCTGGTACCGCTACTTTGAGACGCCCCAGCAGGCGGAGGCCACCTTCAGCCTGGCCAACTGGGACCGCATCACCAACCCCTTCGCCGACCAGGCCCGGGCCCAAATCACCTGGAACCCTGAAATGGTCAGCCACTGGCGCATCGTCGGCTATGAGAACCGCGTGACTCCCGACGCCACCTTCACCCAGAACCGCAGGGAGTTTGCCGAAATTCCCGCCGGTACTGCCACCACCGTCTTTTACGAGATACAGCTTACCCCCCAGGTGGCCACCCGCAACGCCGCCACCGCCCGGCTGGGTGATGTCGAAATCCGGTGGGTAGAACCCATCAGCGGTGTTTCCAGGGAGCAATACGACGTCGTAGCCGGCGCGTGGAGAGAGGAGTTCACTCAGCTTCAGGACCCAATGCTGCGGCTGGGCGTAGTCACCGGTCTCTCCGCCGACATTTTCGCCAGCCTGGACGATGGCGGCTACGGCACCGGCGGGTCAGAGGCTCCCCAGCGCCTGACCGTGCTGCTGGAAGAGTACGACTATCTCCGCAGTCAACTGGGTCACCTGCAGGCCTACCAGGACGTGGGGAGTATGCTCGAAAACATGGAATTGTCAGCTGCCAGTTATTGGGAGGAGCCCAGGCCCGTACGCGAGGGACCCGGCACCAGCAGCGGCTACAGCCCCTAGAAGTCATTACAAAGGTTCCTTCCCCCTTGATGGGGGAAGGTTAGGATGGGGGTGACGGGAATCCCCACATTGAGTCTCTCTCAATTGCGCTGCTCCTTCCTGCCCTTGAGAAAGTCTCTGGTAAAGGGTTCCCGCCACACAAGCCACCCGTGACTCGGCAAAAGCAGGAGACTGGAATGAAGGCAATGGTCATCCACCGGTTCGGGGAACCCGAAGTGATGCAGTGGGAAGACCCCCAGGCTCCCACCCCCGGCCCCGGCGAGGTGCTGGTCAAGGTACACTCGGTGTCGGTCAACCGCACCCTGGACCTGCAGGTGCGCCAGGACGGCGGCGGCTACGGCGCCATCCTGCCCCTGGTGCTGGGCAACGACCCGGCCGGCGAGGTGGTGGAAGCGGGCGACGGCGTTGCGTCCCCTGCCGTCGGCGAGCGGGTGGCCATCTCCCAGGGCATCCACTGCAACGCCTGTGAACAGTGCAACTCCGGTAGCCACTTCCAGTGCGCCAACCGGCGCATGCTGGGCATTCACCTGTGGGGCGGTTACGCCGAGTACGTCAAGGTTCCGGCATCCAACTGCGTCACCATCCCCGACGGCCTGTCCTACGGTGAGGCTACCGTAGTGGCCCGCCACTTCCCCCTGGCCATCGCCCAGACCCGCCTGACCAACCTGCAGGCCGGTGACTGGGCCCTGGTAATGGGCGCGTCTGGCGGACTGGGCAGCTGCATCATCCAGGTAGCTCGCACCATCGGCGCCAACATCATCGCCGGCGCCGGGGCCGACGAGCGCGTCGCTGTCGGCCTGGACCTGGGCGCCCAGCACGGCGTCAACTACCGGCGCGACGACCTGGAAGCCGAGGTAATGCGCATCACCGGCGGTCGGGGCGTGGACGCCGTCTTCGAGAACATCGGCGACCCCACCCAGTGGGACGGCGCATTCAACAGCATGGCCCGGGGTGGCCGCCTGGCAACCGTGGGTGCCCACGGCGGCGGCATGGTAACTCTCGACTTGAAGAAACTCTATCAGCGCCGCCTGCATGTGATGAGCGGCCTGGGCGCCGAAGGCCGCGCCGAACTGGAGGAATCCCTGGCCCAGACGGCCAAAGGCGAGTTCCAGGTGCTGATAGACCGCACCCTGCCCCTGTCCCACGCCGTCGAAGCCCACAAGCTGGTAGACAGCAACGAACCCCTGGGCAAGGTCATCCTAGACCCAACCCTGGGGTAATGAATTCGAACATGGACTGAAAGGATATACAGGCTGACTGATCAAGAGGCAAAGGCCCTTGCATCGGGTTAACCTGATCCTGTATATCCTGTCCATCCATGTTCAATAACCTGAGGCGATAGATGCACCGGAACCACGCCCTTTGGCTGGGCATTCCGCTACTTTTCATTATTGCCTTTGCCCTGGTCCAGGCCTTTGCGCCCGGCCGCATATCCGGCGCCGTGTTCCTTGTTATCCTGGTAGTGGCCCTGGTAACAATCTTCGTGCTTCGGTACAGAAAGACTTTTAGGGACTGAATCAGGGTCAGGGTCGAAAGTACAGAGGAATGACCAGCTTGGCCGTTAGGCGCCCTGACCGAAGGCCTGCCTGTCCAATGTGGAAATACACATCCAACATTGGCTTTGTTTCAAAAGGAGTTGAAAAATGCCCGACCTGACTTCCGTATCCGAATCCATTGGAGCCTTGTTGAAGGAGACGGGTGGATCCCTCTCCGTTTCCGAGTCCAGTTGCGGCGGCCTGATTTCCGCCACCCTGGTGGCCGTGCCCGGGGCTTCCGCCTATTACGTGGGCGGCGCGGTGGTCTACACCCGTACCTCCCACCATGGCCTGCTTGACGTTCCCGATTCCGCCATGGAGGGCATCCGGTCCAGCAGCGAACCCTACGCCCAGCTTAACGCCCGCACCATCCGCGAAAAGCTCGGCACCACCTGGGCCGTCAGCGAAACCGGCGCCAGCGGCCCCACCGGCAACCGCTACGGCGACTCCGCTGGCCACGCCTGCATCGCCGTCTCCGGCCCGGTGGAAAAGGTAATCACCGTCGAAACGGGCGACGACAACCGCGAGGACAACATGTGGGTCTTCGCCCAGGCAGCCCTGGACCTGCTGGAACAGTGCGTCCGCGAATCCCGCCCCTAGCCGTTTGGAAGGCTGGGATCGGGCCGAAAAGAAGTCCCTTCCCCTTGACGTGGGAAAGCTAAACCAAAGCCATGCTGGAATGTACCCAGGAACGACCTGCTGGGAGAAGACTGTCTTCCTGAACGGAGTGAAGGATCTAGAATCCTGGCCGCCAAATAACTTTCCGACCTTTAGAAATCTGGATCCGTCGCTTCACTCAGATTGACAGTATGGCAGTAGGTAATTCTGACCCGATGCCTGCCCGCCCATTATGGAAATGTACATCCCACTGCGGCTTTGGTTTAGGATGGGGCCGAAAAGTAGCGCGCCGATGACCCTTTTGCTTCCTTAATTGGCAACTGGACAAGAGCCCTCTACACTCCGCGTATCCTCCCTCACTGTAGGTGATGGTGAGATTATGGCGTAAAGCAGGGTGTTATAATCCCTGACAGAGGACAGACAGATTGACTGACGTACAGATAGCGGGGTGATGGATATGGCTCAGTATAGATTGCCGTATGTGACCCACAAGCCTGCTGAAGAAACCGGCTGGACCTATATGGTTGAAATCCCGGCGCTGCCTGGTTGTCGTGCGTGGGGCTCCACGAAAAACGAGGCAGTAACCTGCCTCCAGGACGTAGCCCAGCAGTTCATCAATTCTTATCGTGAACACGGGGAAGAGTTACCACACGAGGTGACCGCTTTGCGAGTCGATGATGAACAGATCCTAGTCACTGCATGACATATGCGGAAATAACTAGGAAGCTGCGCCGGTGCGGGTGTGAGTTTGACCGGGAAGCAAAAGGCTCCCACAAGATATGGATTAATCCGGCTATCCGCAAACGAACCACGATACAGGACTGGGGCAGCAAGGACCTGCCCAATGGCACATTAGCTGGAATCTTACGGGACTTGGATATCAGCAGGCAGGACTTCAACCGGGCTTAGTAATGACACCGGTCTCCTTGACGAAACCCTCACCCACTGTAGGTGAGGGTCTATTCTTGTGCAGCTACTGGAGGTCTCGCGCAACGCAGGCGAAGGGCGGAGTCTGCCCTGAACCGCCCGAAGAAACGGCGGTGGCCAGGATGATCATTGGCGGTAAGTGTTGCAACTGTAACACCGGCGAAAGCCGGAATCCAGTAAGGTGCGGTCAGCTACGACAAAGGGAAGATGGGCCCGGCACCACCCCGCTACTGTTCAACCGGCGCCGCCGGCGTGCCTATCCGCCGCTCCGTGCCGTTCAGCAGGCGTTGTATGTTGTCCCGGTGCTGCCAGATTATCACCGACCCCCCCAGCAGCCCGTAGATTAGATACAGATTGGATATGCCGCCCAGCGGATTGAAGCCCAGCAGCATCAGCGCCAGCAGCGCCAGGCAGGCCGTCCCCACCCCCAGCATGGACCCCAGCGACAGGTAGCGGGTGAAGACGCAGATGGGCAGGAAAACTGCCACTCCGCAGACGGCGGAAAGGGGCGACATCACCGCCAGCCCGCCCAGTCCCGGCGCAATGCCCCTGCCGCCCCGGAAACCCAGGAACACCGGCCAGTTGTGGCCCACCAGGGCCATCAGTCCGGCCGCCACTTCCGCCGTAGGGTCTCCGATCAGGGAGCGGGCCAGCAGCACCGCGGCAATTCCCTTCACCATGTCCAGGACCAGCACCAGTCCCGCCGGCTTGTAACCGGCCGTCCGCAGCGCGTTGGACACCCCCGTCCGCCCGCTGCCGTAGTCGCGTATATCTATGCCCCGGTGCATCAGCAGCACCACGTAGCCCCAGGGCAGCGCGCCCATCACGTAGGCCAGGGGCAGCACGGCGGCGTACCGGTACAGGGTGGGCGCCTCCGACAGGGTGAGCAGCGCCGCCACCGATGCCGCCACCAGCACTGGTACGGCTATCAGCGAACTCAGCGCCGACGGGGTCAAATAGCCCTTCATCGTTGTCGGAACACCAGTTTCAGGTGGGTGTGGTCGAACCGGAACCGCTCGCGAATCCGGTTCTCTAGGTAACGCTGGTAGGTGAAGTGCACCAGCCTGGGGTTGTTGCACGAAAACAGGAAGGTCGGCGGGTTGACTCCCACCTGGTTCACCCGGGTGATGCGCAGGAACTCGCCCCGTCGTATGCCCCTGCCCTTTACCGGCGGCGGGTGGTGTTCCGACAGGGCTTCCGCCAGCAGATACTGCAGGTCCCGCCCCGGTATCCACCGCATCCGCTCGTTCCACAGATCAATGGCCGTTTGCATCAGGGTGGTGATTCCCTGCCGGTTCAGCGCCGACGTGAAGCAGATGGGTACGTAGGGCATGAAGTGAAACCGGTCCTGGATGCGGACAATGGCTTCTTCCCGCGCCCACCGGTTGTTCTCAGGCACCAGGTCCCACTTGTTGACCACCACGATTATGCCCTTGCACAAATCCCACGCCAGCCCCGAGATGTGGGCATCCTGGGCGGTGGCCAGTTCCGACGCGTCGGTAATTACCAGGGTGATGTCGGCGCGGCTGACGGCGTTCACCGACCGCATTACGCTGTACTTTTCTATGCCCGGCTGCACCTGCCCTGGCCGCCGGATGCCGGCCGTGTCGATCAGCGTGACTGGCCGGTCCCGGTAGATCATCTGGGTGTCCAGCGCGTCCCGGGTGGTTCCGGCCACGTCGCTGACGATGGACCGCTCCTGTCCCAGGATGGCGTTCAGCAGCATGGACTTGCCCACGTTGGTACGACCCACTATCGTCAGCCGCATTTCCGAGGCTGCCGCCGGCAGGGGCGGATTGACTGCGATGCCTTCATCATCGTCGGCGAATTCCTCGTCCCACTCGTCGTCTTCGTCCTGCGGTGGCACGTAGGCGGGCGGGGGCAGGTGGAACAGCACCCGGTCCATCAGGTCGTAAATGCCGTAGTTGTGGTAGGCGCTGATCATCACCGTTTCTTCCAGACCCATCTGGTAGAACTCGGACGCGTCCACTTCCCGGCGGTCGTTATCTATCTTGTTCACCGCCAGGATCACCGGTTTGCGGGCCCGCCGCAGCCGGTCGGCTATCTCCTGGTCGGTGGGAGTCATCCCGTCGGCGCCGTCGGTAACAAATACGATCACGTCGGCGCCGGACATGGCCATGTCCGCCTGTTCCTGCACCATCTCCCGGATATGCCCTTCCGGGTCCGACTCCAGCCCCCCCGTGTCCACCAGGATAAACCGGTAGGTGTCCCAATCCACTTCCGACATCAGCCGGTCGCGGGTGGTCCCCGCCACGTCCGAAACAATGGCGTGCCGCCGCGAAAGGATCCGGTTAAACAGCGACGACTTGCCCACATTGGGCCGCCCCACCACCGCCACAATGGGCAGCGTCTGCTCCGGCTGTTCGTTTAAGTTGTCGGTAATATCGCTTTCCTGCACCATAAGCCCCGAACCCTTCAATATTTCTGCCAAATGACCTTAGAATTACTGGGTCGCCAGACCATTTTTCTATCGTTCTTCGTCGTGTCTATTCGTGGATAAACTAACTGGAAAGCAGAAACTCTAGCACTGCTTTCTGGGCGTGTTTACGGTTATGCGCCTGGGCGTAGGCGACGGACTGAGGGTGTTCCAGCATCCCCGGGGTTACTTCCTCCCCATAGTGGGCCGGCATATCGTGCATAAAGCTGGCGGTGGGCTTGGCCTGGCGCACCAGTGCCGGGTCCACCGTATAGCCCTGGAATGCCTCCAGCCGCGCGTACCGTTCCGCCTCGTCGCCCATGCTGGTCCACACATCCGTATAGACCACGTCTGCGTCCTTCACCGCCTCCGCCGGGTCCCTGAGCGACTGTATTCCTTCTTGTCGCCCTCCAATCTCCCTGGCCTTCAGCAGAGTCTCCCGCTCCAGCATATACCCGGCGGGCGAAGCGATGGCAATATCCATGCCCACCGCTGGCAGTGCCAGGCACAGGCTGCGGGCCACGTTGTTGCCGTCGCCGATGAAGGCCAGCTTGCGTCCCGCCAGTTCTCCCTGGTGCTCCGTCACCGTCAGCAGGTCCGCCATTATCTGGCAGGGGTGCTCCCAGTCGGACAGTGCATTGATGACCGGCACGCTGCCGTACTCGGCCAGTTCCTCCAGGCTGTGGTGCGAATTGACCCGGGCCACTATACAGTCCACGTAGCCGGACAGCACCCGCGCCACGTCCGATACCGGTTCTCGCGTTCCCAGTCCCACCTCGTCGGGGCCCAGGTACAGCGAATAGCCCCCCATTTCCTGGATGCCCACCATGAAGCTGACCTTGGTGCGCAGCGACGGCTTTTCAAACAGCAGGGCAACGCTCTTGCCCTCCAGGGCCCTGGCCGCGCCTCCCTGATCGGCCCCCTTCATTTCCAGGGCGCGCCCTATCAGGGTACCGGTTTCCAGTGAGTTTAGGTCGGTTACTGACAAAAGATGACGATTGCTTGGCATTATTCCCTCTCTCCGGCGGCGCAATCATATATCAATTAAGGTGGCCGTTCAAGGAAGAAGGGTTTGAAGGCCCGGACCCATTGGTTTGTAATTTGCCATCATCCTGTCTATCCTGTGTATCCATGTTCCATTCCACGTTTTATTCGACGGCATAAAGGAGGCAACTCTCAAATGGTGAGCGAGAAGATAACCCCGGGTCTGAAGGGCGAACGTCAGACCCTGGTCTGCGAGCACAACGTGGCCGGCCATGTGGACAAATTCAGCACCCCATCCATGATCAGCCTGATGGAACGAGCGGCCATCGCTGCCGTGGACCCCTACCTGGAGGAAGGCCAGACCTCCGTGGGCTTTGAGGTCAACGTGCGCCACCTCGCCCCTTCCGACATCGGCGCCACCGTCATTGCCCACGCCGAACTGGTCGAGGTCAACCGCAACCGCCTCAACTTCAACGTGGAAGCCTACGACGGCGACCGCAAAATAGGCGAAGGCACCCACCGCCGGGCCATCATCGACCGGAACAGATAAGGCATGTGTTAGACTGGGAACAGGCTACGAGGTAGGGCACAGGAGAGCCATGAAAGTCTTAAATCTGTATGACGACCCGCGCTTTGTCAACGCCCTGGCTTATGACGAATTGAAGGAAGCTTTGGAGCGCGAACATTGGGGGAAGTGGGTGGTGATTGATGACTCGAAACTCTTTGGGGTTTACCAGACCTATGATGAAGCAGATGAGGCTGCGGGCGCAGCTGGGTTAAATTTCTTTGAGTACTTTATCACCCAGGTTGGACTGACGCCTGCCATTATACTTTCAAATGGTGGACAAGGAGCAGCCCAAAGAGTATGAATATCGAACAGGCCCACTTTCCGCCATTCTGCCCTATGGCTTTACTATTGGGGTTGAAATAGGGAAAAAGGTCAAATTCACCCTGAACGCCAGCACAAGCATGATTAGCTTCACCGAGCTTTAGCCCTGCTGCTGCGCTCCCGTGACTAACATAAAATCAGGGGCGGGATATTTCCCGCCCCTGAACTCTTGCCGGTGCGATACGGGGCCTACAGGTTAATCTGCGGGTCCATGTAATCGTCGTCCTTCTCGTACACCTGCACGCGGTTGCGGGCAGTGTCGCAAACCAGCAGACGACGGTTTTCCCGGTCAAAGGTGAGCGCGGCGGGCTTGGTGAACTTGCGCTGCTGCTCCACCATGTCGGGAACCCGGCGGCGGGCCTTTACCATGTCCGGGTTGGCGTCCAGCCCCATCTGGCCCCACTTGGAAACTTCCACCGCATCCCCTTCCAGGTAGGTGATGGGCAGGCCTTCGGGATCATAGATGACCACGCGGTCGTTCATCCAGTCCGCCACGTACACATCGCCGTCGCCGTCCACGCAGACGTCGGTGGGATGGTTCAGGGCGTCCTTGCCGTTGACCTGGTGGGAGAAGGTGCGCAGGTGGGTGCCACCGGGGGTGAACTTCTGCACCCGGTTGTTGCCCCAGTCCGCTATGTACAGGTCGCCGCTGCCGTCAATGTCGATGCCGTCGGGCATTTCAAACTGACCTTCGGCGCTGCCCTTGGAACCGAAGCCGCTGATGTACTGGCCGTCCTTGCTGAACTTCTGTACGCGGCTGTTGAAGGAGTTGACGATCCACAGGTTGTCGTCGGCATCGAAAGCCATGCCGGCGGGACCGCTCAGTTCCCCTTCGCCTTCGCCCTTAACGCCGAAGCCGCCCTTGGGGTTGCCGTCGGCATCAAAGATGGCCACGCGGCACTGCCACTCGTCGGAAACGTAAACGTCGCCGGCGCTGTCCAGGGCCACGCCGGAAATCCAGGTGAAAGTGCTGGGTTCGTTGTCGCCGTAAGCCAGGCCCTGGCGACCGAACTCGCCGATATACTCCTGGTCAACGGTGAACTTGGTAACGCGGATGCCGCCCGGATTCTGCTCGGTGGCCCGGTTGGTCACATACACCACGCCGTCATTGGCGGCGGCGATGCTCACGGGCTGGCTGAAACCCATGCCGGCGGCGCCGTTGCGGCCTATGTTGTGGCTGTAAACCCAGGCCCGCCCGGCTACTGCAGTAATCTCTGCCATTTTCGCCTCCTTAAAGTCTTTGTCTTCGTCAGAAAGGGCCGGGGAACCGCCCCGGTTGGGAAAGTTCACCCGGCCCCAAACTCAATCTCGGTTAGCTTCGACTCTTGGTTCGGGCAACTCGATTGAGCGCCAGGTTTCGAGTTGAGGCGGCCCGCTTACTTCAGGTAGCCCATCTTCTCGAAGTTGCCGTTGACGATGGGCGTGGCGTCCATGCCGAACCAGTCTTCCACGATGGTGGTGTACGCGCCGCGGAAGTCGTAGTTGGGTACCAGGTCGCCCTGCTCCAGGTCCTTGGCTTCCCGGGACGGGTACTCGCCGTACATTCCGCCCTTGACGCCATCGCCAATGGCGAAGGCAACGCCGGCAGCGCCGTGGTCGGTGCCGGAGCCGTTGTCACGGACGCGGCGACCGAACTCGGAGAACAGGTACATGATGACGTTCTCGCCCGTGTTGTGCTCCTTCAGGTCCTCGAAGAAAGCGGACACGCCCTCGGAGATGTCCTTCCACAGGGCCGGGTGAGCGGCGTACTCGCCAGCGTGGGTGTCAAAGCTGGCGTGCTGCGTGTAGAACACCCGGGTTCCGAGATCGGCCATGTAAACCTGGGCGATGTCGCGCAGGTGCTGGGCGATGGCGGAACTGGGATACTCCACGTTGGAACTGTAGCGCTCGGGAGCGACCTTGACGATGTCGGCGCCGATCATGGCTTCCGTGCCGGTGGAGCGCAGGTAGTCGGTAACGAAGCTGCCGCCCACGGTGGGGGAGTACATCCGGCTGAACAGGTCCAGGGCCTTGGCTCGCTGGTCCTGGTCGCTGATGCCGGTCAGCAGACCGTAGGTGCCCAGGTCGGAGATGGCGGCAACGGGAACGCCCGGTACTGCCAGGGCCCGGGGCAGGCCGTGACCGAAGTTAATGGCGGTCAGTACGTTTTCCTTGTTCGGGTCCATCTCGCGGGCAACCCGGCCGGCCCAGCCTTCCGTCCCGACCTTGTCCGGCTCACAGGTGTGCCAGATGTCCATGGAGCGGAAGTGGGAGCGCGGGGAATCGGGATAGCCGATGCCGTGGATGACCGCTACCTTGCCCTGGTCATACATTTCCTTGATGGGACCCATGGCCGGCATGAAGCCCAGGTTGTCGTCCACCTTGATGATGTCTTCCATCTTGTAGCCGACGTTGGGCCGGTTCTCAAAATAGAGGGGGTCGTTGTAGGGAATAACCGTGTTCATGTAGTCGTTGCCGCCGGTGAGCTGCAATACGACGATGACCGGATCTTTCTTCGTTGAGGTCATTGTTTCCTCCTTATAGCAGTCTTTTACGGATTAACCGAATTCAGGGCTGATTAGGCGAATTGGAACTCGGTGGTGGCGCTGATCAGGGCCATCATCTCTGCGATACGAGTGGCGGCCGCGGCCTCGTCGCTCCAGTCCATGTTTCCGCCGGACTGGGCGTGGGCGCTGAGTTCGTTCCTGGTCTCCTCGCTGAGTACCAGGTAGCCCATGCTTTCGAGGCAGCTGTCCAGCAGTTCATCCGGACTCGAAACATTCTCGGCCTGCATCCGGCCAATGATACTCTGCATGCCGGGGAGGTCGGTCTTGTTGACATTGTCGGCCACAAAGTTGATGCGGGCCAGCAGGGAGCCGCTGTTAATCCACTCAGAGCCGGTGTGCCAGCCTTCCACGCTGGGGGGATCCAGGATGTCCTGACCCATGTAACCGGGCTCGCGGCAGATCCTGGCAAGGCCGGGATCCGGGAACTGGTAGGAGCCGACCATCTTCATGGTGCTGGCTACCACTTCCGCCGGGCTCTTGATCTTCTGGAAGCGGGCTTCCTTGAACCACTCGGACTTGAGCATGAAGCGCAGGACTTCGCGAATCTCGTAGTTGTTTTCTTCGAAGACGTTGCACATCGCGTCCAGGGCTTCCTCGTCCCGGGCCGGCTCAATGGTCCACGCCGGAACCTGGGGCTCGTCGGCCACGAAGAAGTTGTACAGGTGGCGGCAAATGAAGCGGGCGGTGGCCGGCTCCTTTACCACGATGTCGATGATGTCTTCGCCGTTGAAGTCGCCGGTCTGGCCCAGGAACGTCTTCTCGCCAAAGTCGTGGTCCGATTCCCGGTACTCAAACCGCCAGGGATAGCGGCCATAGGGCTGTCGGGGCAGCTTGGGGGTGATGGTCCAGCCGGTAAAGGCACGGGAGGCCTCCCGCACGTCCACCTCGGTGTAGTTGCTGACGCCCATGGTGAAGAGCTCCAGCAGCTCACGGCCCCAGTTCTCGTTGACCGCGTCGCGGTGGTTTTCGTTGTTGTCCAGCCAGTAAATCATGGCCGGGTTCTTCGACAGCTCAAGGATCAGTTCCTGGTAGTTGCCCATACCCAACTCGCGGAACATCTGAATCTGGGTCAGCATCTGGTCGCAGTTATCCAGCTTGGAGTTGCCGGTGGCGAACACATGGTGCCAGAAAAGGGCCATCTTCTCTTCCAGGGGCTTGTCGGTGCTGACCATGTTATAGAGCCAGTTGGCCTGGCCCATCACCGGGTTGCCGCCGGGAAGCAGGCAGCCGGGGTAATAACGAAGCAAGAGTTCTGCCTTGCCGCCATGGAGCTCTTCGGGGGGATCTACCAGTTCATCCACAACCGCGTCGTAGCCCTTGGCCACAAGCGCTTCCAACTCGTCCCGGTTGGCGCCGAATCCGGCACGCCGCATCAGGTGAGCCATTAACGCCAGGTCTTCTCTGTTTGACATCCGATGCCTCCTTCTTAGAATATTTGTTCCCTTCTCACGGGTGACTTTTCTACCCAATGAAGTATCTCGGATTTTAGGCAAACTCCGTGTGCCTGTCAACAGTTTTTCAGGGAATTAAAGGGAATGGGTGTATTTTAATAATGATTATAAAGTGGAAGTGGAGAAGGCGGTGTGGAGAATGACAACCGGCCGTTGAATGGGCGCTGGGGAGAGTTTATCATTACACAAACCAATTGTCGTTTCTTGCTACTACGGCGTCTTAATTTTCCCGGCAAGGTGTCGCTATGACTACACCAACCAAAGCTCCGGCCCAGCCGGCTCCAAAGCTGGAGTGCGAGACCCGCAAGTTCACGGTAGAGGAATACTACCGTATGGCCGAGGTGGGAATTCTACTCCCGGATGAACGCGTGGAATTGTTAGAAGGAGCCATTGTCTCCATGCCTCCTATTGGTCCCCTGCATAACAGTGGCGTAGATAGATCCAACTTTCAATTTGGACAGCGCAACGTCGGACGGTACATAGTGCGAGCCCAGGGGACTATTCGGCTGAACGACAATTCCGAACCGGAGCCCGACGTCGCTCTGCTTCGATTCCAGGAGGACTTCTACTCTACCAATCAGCCTGCCCCCGAGAACATTCTTTTGGTAATCGAAGTCTCCGACTCCACCCTGGCCTACGATCGCGAGGTCAAAGTCTACCTCTACGCCCAGGCCAGCATCCCCGAAACCTGGATAATGAACCTGGTGGACGACTGCATTGAAGCCTTCACCGGCCCGGGCCCCGAAGGCTACGCCAACCACGCCGTCTACCACCGCGGCGACCGCATCTCCCCCTCAACCCTCCCCGACGTCGACTTCGCGGTGGTAGACTTGCTGCCGCCCGCTCCGGAAACCCAAAGCCAGGAAACTCAAACCGAAGGGGAGCATCAATCCTGAACCAACGCTCCCCTAAAACAATCACTAATCCTGTAAATCCTGCTCATCCATGTAAATCACTCCCCGTGCCTCTCCCGCAAAATCTCCCCATAATCCTCCCTTCTCCACCGGTAAGGCGACGCCACTATCTGCCCCGGTTCCGTGGCCGTGGCCAGCACTTCCAGGGCGTCTTCCAGCACCACCCGTTGCTGCTCAGGGCTGCCTGGGGCGCCGAAGGGTCGCCCAAAGGGAAAGCGCAGGATCAGGCCTCGGGGCACCGACATGGTGGCCGCCTTCTGCCGGTCCACCATCACCACCACCGTGGAAACTCCGGCCGCTTCAATAGCGCGGGCGATCAGTCCACCGGACTGATGGCAGCGGGGTCAAGTGGTGCCGATGACCACCCCGTCCACTCCGTCGGCCTTTAGCTGCTGGGCCACCTCCGGCGCGCTGACTTCCATCAGTCCCGCCACGTCGCGGATGTAACCCATAAAGCTGTAGGTAGGGCTCTGCGCCTCGCCCACAATGCCCTCGGCAGCCAGCTCCTGCAGGCGGTGGATGGCAAAGACGGCATCCACGTCCTCGGCCACGCCCACCGTGTCGTAATGGGTGTGGGCCACCCGGAAATCTTCCAGGGGCGTATCCAGCGGAATCTCCCGGTAGCTGTGGTCGCCGTCCACGTCAAAGGCCTCCTGGTGGGCCAGGTGAATCCCGCCCGTGGTCATAACGGCTATGCGCGCCTGGGCCAGTGACTTGGTGAAGGGCGTCCAGGGTGCCGAATCAAAGGCAATGGGCAGGTCCAGCCTGTCGGTAAGAATATCCTCCCACCGGTTCAGAAATTGCTCCACCGGCCCCCAGTCGTTCTCCTCCTTGGCCTGGGCCGCCAGGTTAAACAACTGGTTCATGAACCTGGTAACGTCCTCGTCAGATTGCCGCACCAGGTACTTCAACCGGCTGAAGGGCGTCGTTTCCGGGTTCTTGACCAGGTCTCTCAGGTCTATGGGCATCTGTGCGCTCCTTTTTCCATCGAATGGACTGTCGAATGGACTGTTGCTTTTCGGGTCTAAATGTCCCGGCCGGTGGCGTTCAGCAGAACAATCTCCAAAATTTCGTAGCTCGAAATCGATCCCAGGAACTCCCCGGAGTCTGAATTGATTACCGGCAGCACCGACAGCGAGTTATCAATCATCAGCTGCAGCACGTCCTCCACCAGTTCGTTGGGCCCCGCCACCGGCGTACCGTGCCGCAGGGCATCCTGCAGCGAGGTTTCGCCCCATTGGGCGCGGGGCAGGTAGCGCAGCATGCTAACCGACACTACCCCGGCAAAGTGCCCCTCGTCCACCACCACGTAATCGTGCTGTTCCGGCGTGGTCCAGTGGTCCACAAAGTTCCTGACACTTACCGTATGTTCCGGGTAAATCCTGGTCTGGTCCAGCACGTCCTTTACCTGGATATCCCCCAGGGCGAACCGTTCCAGCAGATGCAGTTGTGGGCCTTCTCCACTCGCCTCTTCCAGGTGGCGTGCCCGCCTCACTGCAAAGCTGATCCCCATGGGCGTCAGCAGGATGTACCCGAACATGATAACTACCAGCAGGGAGAAGAGTGCCTCATTAATTACATTAGCGTGCAGCATAACCAGCAGCAGGGCAATTTCCGCCACACCCTTGGCCATCAACCCCGAAGCTATCGCCAGGGGCGCCTCCAGCCGCGTAACGTAAGCGCTTATGATCGCTCCCGCAAACTTCCCCAGCAGCGGCACAAAGATCAGCGCAATAATCGTCTCCGGCGGCAGGTTTATGAAGTCCAGGTTCAGGTTCAGTCCTGCCGACGCGAAGAACAGGGGCACGAACAGCCCCTCCGCCGTGCTCCGCATCCCCGGCATCGAATCGTGCCGTAGCTGGTAAGGCAGCGGCGACAGGGCCGCCCCGAACAGCAGCGCCCCCAGTGAACCGTGCAGTCCCACCTTTTCCGCCAGCACAATTACCAGGAAAAGCCCGCCCAGCAGCAGCCCGTAGGAAAGCTGCGGCACCTGCAGCACCCGGTGCAACAGCATCAGCACCCGCGGAATCACCTTGTTGCAGACGATCCAGGTAACGATGGTGAAACCCGCCAGTTGGGCCAGCAGGATTCCCACGTTGGCTATGGCGTAGAACTGGCCATCCCCGTGCAGCACCTGGTGTTCGCTGATGGCGAAGCCCACGATGAACAGGACCAGGATCTCGGCTATAACCACCGCGGTGAAGATCTGTATCCCCACCGGTTCCTTCAGCCGGTCCTCGTCTATCAGCACCTTGGCCACAATGCCCAAACTGGACAGGGACAGCACCCCTGCCACTGCCATGGCGTCGGTGAAGGTCAACCCCAGCCCCACGTCAAAAATAACGTCGGTGGTAACCGCCAGCGATGCCACCATTGATATAGCCACGGACAGCACCGCCGCGATGAACAGCTTCCCCCTTATGGCCCGCAGGAATCCCGATATGTCCAGTTCGTCCAGTCCTACCAGGAAAAAGAAGATGAAGATGCCTATATTCAGCAGGATCTGGAAATCGTTTTCGGGGTCGATCAAACCGGTCACCGGACCCAGGATTACCCCCGTGATGGCATAGGCAAATATGGAACTGATGCCGAACCGCTTGAACAGGCCCTCCAGCAGCTTGGCCATAACCAGCAGCAGTCCAATGGCAAACAGGGCGTCAAAAATCTCCATGCACCAACCGCCTCTTCAGGCTGAAAGTAGAACAACAGGAAAAACGGGAACCTTCACGCGGTCAAGGGTACCCGGTGGTTCGTAGGGGATGGGTTCCTGTGGCGCGCGGCACTATGTTGGGATAGATATACATCGGGTGTCAAGGTTTAGGCGCCAATTCCGCCCCGTTTGCCCGTCCACCGCCTTTAACGCTATACTCCCCCCAATCTTAACCGCATAAAGGGGACCGCAATGGTATACCCGGACTTTACCCACGGCGTTAGAGAAGTTGACCTGGGACCCGAGGACTCTTTTACCAAGTTCCCTTCCGAGATTGAGGTGGAAGGCTACGAATTTTACCTGGCAAAGGGCAAGGACGGCGTGCTGCGTCTCCTCTCTTCCCTGTGCCCCCACAGCTGGGGCACCGTCTACCTGGAGGACACCTGCTTTATGTGTCCCTCCCACGGCTGGCGCTTCGAGCTCTTCACCGGCAACTGCATCAACGGGCCCATCGCCCAGATGTTCACCTTCGAGGTAAACGCCCGCAACGGCCACCTCTTCGCCAACATGCCGGAGAAGAAAAAGCAGGCCCAAACCTGAGCCATTAACGACTCGGCACGAACTGACCGTCACCCTCAATTTCATTAGGAAATATTTCGGTTCAGGTAGTTCCTCCGTAGGGGCGGGTTTTAAACCCGCCCTCGCCACACTGCAAGCAATGCTTTCTTGGCAATACAACCTGGACTGGAGCACCGCCTGTTAATCCAACGGTGGTCATTCACGCCTGTTCGTGTACACCCTTCAGTTCTGCGGCTGGTTGACCAGGGCAGTTATGGCCTCGTCAAAGTCCACCACAGGATGTATGGTGGTGGAATTCCAGGTGGCCAGTCCCAGGTCACGCATCGCCGAATCCACAGCATGCGCCCCCGGCGCGTCCAGGGTGATGAAGGTCAGGTGCGGCGTAGGACTTATCCACCCGCCAACCCACGAACACCCGTGAGACTCCAGCACCTGCTCCCGCGTCTGGGCCATGCGCAGCATCCTGTCCCGAATATCCGTGGCCACCCCGGGACACCGCTCCGGCGCATGCCGCAACTCAACAAAAAACAGCATAGTTTCTCCTTAATCTTTGGGAAGAATATACAATCTTCCCCTCCAGATATAAGACCCGCCCCTTAATTGCCGGCTCAAGCCTTGTGTACAAATAAAACCCCATCCTACTGAAGATGGGGTTTGCGATGGAAACAACAACCATCTTGGAAAGGCTATCAGTTCTCCGCCTTCTCTCTTCTCAGTCGCTCAACCGCCTGTTGCAGCGTTTCGCCCGGCTTGCGCTGCGCATCGGCCTCGATAAATTCACTCTCCGCCTCTTTGCGCCCTTCTTCTTTCTCTTTTCTTCTCAGAATTCGAGACATTACCATAGTTACTCTCCCAACACTGAGTATAACGATGGAGATTGCGAAAGATGCCCCTGAAATATCAGCAACTGTCCCCACCAGCCTCTGCGAGTCCCAGTCATCTCCGTACCAGAATGCAACCGCGAAGCAGACTACCATTGAGGAAACAAATAGAGCGCAGAATGCGCCCCCTATCGTACTGACATTTTCACGGATAGAGTCGCCAATTGACTTAAAGACATTGGTGAGCCAACCGAGAATTCTCTTTCCTCCCAATCTGTGTCTGTAGCTTCATGGTACATGGGACACTTTATATATGCAATGTGTTCAACTATGGCGTGTCATGATTGCAGCGCAAAAGTAAAACAACTCATGCCTACAGCTCAGCCTTTGCGAAACACCCCCGGCCTCGCCAGACCCGCGAACTTCTCCGGGTGCATCGCTTCCGCCAGTCCTTCCAGCACATCAATCACCCTCGGCCCGTGACGGCTGGGAATAAGCCCGTCGAACAGGTACACGTTGCCCTCCCGCACCGCCTTCAGCGATTCCCACATCGGGTGAGCATACAGGGTCTGCCTTGTCTCCTCCTCCGTGCGGCTCATGTCGAAAGCGCAGGGCATCACCATCAGGTAATCGGGCTGGTAGGCCGCCACCTCGTCCCACCCGATTTCCCTGGACTTGCCCCACTTCTCCGCCAGACCCTCTTCTCCGCCGGCCAGTTCCACCAACTCCGGCGTCCACTGGCCCGTGTTGCGTAGCGGCTCCAGCCAGTCAATGCAGAAAACCCTGGGCCGTTCCGCAACTTCGCCCAGGCCGTCAATCACCCGCTGCGCCCGCTCCTTTAGCTGCGAGACCAGTGCCTCCGCCCGTTCCGGCACATCGGCCGCTGCTGCGATGATGTGGATATTGCGATAAATCTCCTCCAGCCCCACGGGACGGGTAACGACAATCTCCGGCTCGTAGTCCAGGAAGCGGGCGGCGGTGGCATACACCGAACTCTGGTCAATGGCGCACACCTCGCAGATTTCCTGGGTGATGATCAGGTCGGGTCGGAGTTCCCGCAGCAGGTCCCCGTCAATCCAGTGCACTGGATTGTTGTTCTCCCGCGCCTGCCGGATGATGGCGTCAATTTCCTGGCTGTCCAGGTGCGACACACTGCGCACGCTGCGGCTCACCACCGGCTTGGTGCGGGCGTCGGCGGGATAGTCGCACGTATGCGAAACCCCAACTAGCTGGTCGCCCAGCCCCAGGGCATAGACAATCTCGGTAGCGCTGGGCAGCAGGGAGCAGATGCGCAAGGGATTCTTTCTCCTTGGGTGGGATAGACTGTAATGAGTATAACGTGATTCGAGCGTAGGGGAAGGTGTACCGTGGAAATCGGTCGCGCTGCGGTTATATCGGCGGCAGTAGCTCATGCCCTGGCTTGGGCGGCGTTCCTGTGGATGGCGTTTTGGCCCCATGCTTACCAGGGCGTATCGGCGACGCCGGTTCAAGTTGATGAACTTGGCAATGTCATCGGAACAGCCGAGATCGAGACGGTCCGGCACTCCGCATCCCTCGTGGAAGTAAACGGAATATGGGTACTGCTTCCCCTGTTTATTCCCGTGATCCTGACGGGCCTGGCCCTGATCGCCCTGCTGACGTGGAAGGGAAGAAGCGCTGGCCGTGTCCTGATAATTGCCGGCCTGACCCTTGCTCTCCTGGTGTTTTGCTTCCTCGGCTACCTTTCCTTCGGAATCATGTACCTCCCGGCCGCGCTTGCATTGATCGCATCTGCCTTCCTCTTCGGTTTTCGAGCCGCCGCATCAGAAAGCCGGTAGGTTGGCACATCTTCGTAAACCCCTCCACCCCCTTGCCACCCCGCATAACCCATCTCCACCATAGAAATACGAACCATGAAACAGGAAACACTGGCGTGACCCGCCCGGCCCTTCGTAATGGCGAACTTTGTGCCTGCCCGGGCCCCGGCGATCAAACGTAGGGGCGGCCCTTGTGGCCGCCTTGCCCCAGGAGGTCAACGCTGCCGGAAACACAACCCCCGCTTCGCCCTCAGGGATAGGCCCCCGGGGCAAAGGCAAAAATGGCACAAAATGGCACAAAACGGCACACTTTTCAAAAAATCCCACCTTCGTGCCCCTTCGTGTCCCTTCGTGGATAAACAAAAGGAGAAAACCAACCATGCGAACCCTCAGCGAAATCAGAAAAGAAATCCGCGCCCTCCAGCGCAAATACCACCGCCAACTTACCATCTACCGCATGCGCCGCGTCACCGAACAGGTCTACAACGACTATGCCCGCGCCGTAGGCGACCGGCAGGAGCCGCCCAAACCCCTGGAGGTAATCCGCAAGATCGCCGACAAAGGATTCCGCCTCACCACCTGGATGCACCTGCACAACTACCTGGACAAGGTCAGGGAAGCGGGCGACATCCCCGAACCCCGGCGCATGCTGCTGGCCCTGCTCCCCTGGGCGTGGGAAAGCAAATACGACCGCCTGCTCATGCGGGAACTGCCCCCGCCAAAACCCAAACCCGACCTGTCCCTGCTCTGGGCCCGCTGGTTCGCCATGTCATAAAACCGAACGATGGCATAACCCCCACCGTAGGGGCAGATCTGTGTGTCTGCCCTGGCCTCGACAGGCCCTTCGTAGGGGCGGCCCTTGTGGCCGCCTTGCCGGGGGGCAACCGTAGGGGCAGACCTGTGTGTCTGCCCTGGCCCCGACAGGCCCTTCGTAGGGGCGGCCCTTGTGGCCGCCTTGACCAGGCGTTTAACCGTAGGGGCAGACCAATGTGTCTTCCCTGCCGCCGGGAGGACAACGTAATCTGATACCCAACCTTCCCGCCTATCCGGCAGAAGGGCCGGGGTGAGGAGAAAATGGGCCAAAATGGGACGAAAATAAAAAAACTGCTCACATCCACGGCTGGTCGCGGACGTATCTCACCCGGCAGTTCTGGAAACCAACTAACCTGGCAGGCCACCAATGGCCCCGGGCACGGCGTCCGCCACCTCCGAGGCCAGCAGGCCCGTATAGCCCCGGGTTGCGGTCACTAATTCCGCCGCCTGCCCGTGCAGGTAAACGCCGCAACTGGCCGCGTCGAATGGGTCCATTCCCTGCGCCAGCAGGCTCCCGACTATTCCCGTCAGCACGTCGCCGGTGCCCCCCGAGGCCAGCCCGGGGTTTACGAAGGGAGACAGGCGCACCAGGCCATCGCGTTCCGTTCCGACCGTGGCGGGTGCTGCCGGCTCGGCAATGGCGGTGAAGGCGCCCTTCAGCGCCACCACTGCCTGCCACCGGCCTGCCCACTCCCGTGCCGTACCAACCCGGTCCCGTTGCACCTCCGCCGTGGGCCGCCCGGTCAGTGTCGCCATTTCCCCCGGGTGGGGCGTCAGCACCAGGGACCCGGAGTGTTGCATCCACCAACTGCCCAGGCGGGCCAGGCTGTTGAGTCCGTCGGCATCCACCAGCACCGGCAGGTTGGGGGCACGGCCCGCCAGCAGCAGGCTCTCGATGAAGTCGGCCACGCCGTCCGACTGCCCCATGCCGCTGCCCACGGCCATCGCGTCGTAGCGGGGCATCAACTCCGCCAAAACGTGGGCGGCATCGGTATGAATGCGACCCTCCGCATCCTCGGGCAGGGGCAGGTGGATGGTCTCCGTAAGCTGTGCGGCAACGATGGGATAGACGCTCTTCGGCGTGGCCAGGCTCACCAGTCCGGCCCCGGCCCGGTGGGCTGCCCGGGCAACCAGGCAGGCCGCCCCTACGTAGTTGCGCGACCCTGCCACCACCAGCAGGTGACCGTAGGTGCCCTTGTGGGAATCCAGTGGCCGCGGCGGCAACTGCGAGGCTACCCAGTCGGGCGTCATCAACTCCAGTGGAACGTCGTCCTGGCCCACGCCATCGGGCAGGCCAATGCCCAGGGTCGCCAGTTCACCCACCCGTTCCGCGCCGGGGAAAGCCAGCAGTCCCGCCTTGGGGAAGCCCAGGGCCAGGGTGGCATCCATAGTGGGAGTAGCCTCGTCCACCGCGCCGGTGTCGGAGTCCAGGCCGGTGGGCAGATCCAGGGCCAGCAGCCCCGGTCGCCCGCCTCGCCTCCGCGCCTGGGCTGCCCGCAGCAGGGCCTCCCGAACCACGCCTTGTAGAGGGCGCGATCGGCCCGTCCCCAGGACGGAGTCGATCACCAGTCGGCTGCGGGCGAGCAGGGCATCAAGCTGCCCCATCTCCGTACCGTCGGCCAGGTCCAGCACGGCCACCCCGTACTCACCGGCCAGGTCCAGCTTGGGATCGACCTCGGGACGACGGGTCAGCAGGCAGGCGGTTACCTCGGCCCCCCAGCGGCGCAGGTGGCGGCCCGCCACCAGGCCGTCGGCGCCGTTGTTGCCCGGCCCCACCAGGATGACCACCCTGGCGCCGGCCGCCCCGCCAAGCCGTTGACGGGCCCACTGGGCCACGGCCAGGCCGGCGTTCTCCATCAGGGTATCGGTGCTGGTGCCCTGCCGCTCCGACTCCTGTTCCAGGGCGGTCATCTGGGCGGCGGTGACCACCTTCAGGTTGGCGGCTGGCACTGGGTCACCACGAAGGCTACTGCATACTCGCGGGAGTGGGAGAGGCTGAGGGAGATGTCCTGGACGCCCAGTCGCTGGGCCCGGGCCTTGGCCCGCCCGTGCAATAGGATGGACGGCGCGCCGCTGGGCGCTCTGACCACCTCGATGTCCTTCCAGGCCACGCCCCGGACGCCGGTGCCCAGGGCCTTCATGGTAGCTTCCTTGGCGGCAAAGCGGGCCGCCAGGTTGGGGGGCCTCTCCCGGCAGTAAGCGATCTCCCCAGGGGTAAAGATGCGCTGCAGGAAGCGCTGCCCGTACTGCTCCAGCACCCGGGCGATGCGGGGTATCTCGATGATGTCAACGCCGGTGGTCAGGTTGCTCATACCTGCCGGGCCAATTCAAACATGGATAGTCAGGACTTGCAGGATAGTGCTGACGGCTAATCAAGGCATCCTGTATATCCTGTCCATCCAAGTGGATTCAAGGGCTTAGTCGGGTACGACGTGGCCGGGGAGGTTCAGGTTGGCCAGTATCCGGGACACGGAATAACTGCGGTTCAGGACGTAGAAGTGGATGCCGGGAACCCCGTTCTCCCACAACTCATCCACCTGGCGGGATGCGTACTCCACGCCCAGTTCCCGCACCGCGTTGTCGTCCTCGGCATACTGTTCCAGCTTGCTGTCCAGTTCCGGCGGAATGGTCGCGCCGCACAGGGAAGTAAAGCGCCGTATCTGGGCCGTGTTCAGAATGGGCAGAACGCCAGGGATGATGGGCACGTCAATGCCGGCCTGGCGAGCCCGCTCCATAAAATCGAAGAAGTAGCGGTTGTCGTAGAAAAGCTGGGTGATGAGAAAGTCGGCGCCCCGGTCTATCTTCTCCTTGGCATATGCAATGTCGAAGTCCAGGTCGGGAGACTCAGTGTGGCCCTCCGGGTAGCAGGCTGCGGCCAGCCCGAAGTCGAAGTTGGCCCGAATGTGGTCAATCAACTCGGTGGCATGACTGAACCCGCCGTCCGCAGGAACAAAGTTCTCCTGCCCCCTGGGCGGGTCGCCCCGCAGCGCAATGACATTCTCGACCCCGGCCTCGTCCAGCCTTTCCAGGACGCCGTTCACTTCTTCCCTGGTCTGGGCCACGCAGGTCAGGTGGGCCATCACTTCCAGGTCCGTCTCCTGCTTGGCCTGCATGGTAATGCGCTCGGTGAAGTCTCTGGTAGACCCTCCGGCGCCATAGGTAACTGAAATGAAATCGGGTTTATATACCTGAATCCGGTCAATAGCCCGGAACACCGCCGGAATCCCGTCCTCTTCCCGGGGCGGGAAGAACTCACAGGATACGGTGCGCTTCTGCTGGAGTATCTCTTTTATCTTCACGATGGCAGGTCCTCGTGGGTTCCGGCGCTGACTGTATCGATAGGCGCCGCACTTTTTGGTCACTCACTTGATATAAAGAAACTTTATATATTCTTGCTCGCCAGATTGGGCGTATTGTACCACATGGGCAATAGTCACACCGGCAGTCCCGGCCTCAGTCATACATGGCAGACCGCTCCCGATGGCTGCGAGCCGTCCCGGGAATTGAGAGTACATTGGCTCTACCGTACAGCCTGGAAACTCGGCTGTTTACAGTCGCAGAATATCTGAAAGCACTTCAAGAGGGTAGCAACCGGACCTGCCCGTCGAAAGGGGCTCATGAAACCCGGCTCGAAAGGTCTGAAGATTAGATGGTGCCCCGGTAGGACAAAGGGGAGACCCCGTTAGCTGGCCCATAAATGCTCGGGCTCTGAAAAGATTGCGGCCGCCAATGGGAAAGGTAGAGAGGAGTGCCGAGAAGTGGCGGCCGACCTTGCGGGAGTAGCGAAGGATATACAGGCATCGTCGTCCAGGGGTTCATTCGGTACCACCCTGGCGTGCCTGGTCCTACCTGCTGTGCGGTGAGGGACTGCTGCCGTTGCCTGAATAGGGCGGTTCCTGGGGCCGGAGTCCCAGTCCCATCCACCAGTGGCGACCCTTGCCGCGCCGCTGGCGCTGAAATCCCTGGGCTGTCAACTGCATGCCAAAGCTGCGCTGGGCCAGGGGCTCTTCGCCACGGAGGTGGCACCAACTGGCGTAGTCCTGGTATATGCCCTTGGCGATAACCTTTTGTTCGTCTCCTACCTGGCAGCGGTCAAGTATGTAGGTGATCACGTCGGCGACGGAGGAAACCCTGCCGTTACGCGACGGGGCTTCCCTGGCTTGGGGTTCCGTCTCCAGGCTCCCGGTATCCTTTGCCGATTCGGAGGTATCTTCAGCAACACGAAGGCAGCAGTATTCCAGGAGGGAGAGGTAACTTTGCAAACCGCCGAAGTCGTCCCAGAACACCTCCTTGCCGTCAAGTTTGGCGGCGTTAAGGCTGAAGGGAACGTCTCGAACCTCGAAAGTGGAACGATAGTCGGGTGGGCACACCCAAATTGGAGAAAGGAGGTTTTGGGCCACCGACTTGTTCAGCACGTAGAAGCTGCAACGGGCTCCCCGTAGATTATGATCGGGTTCCTGAAGGGGAGACCCGCGGTAGGTAGTTTCCAGGGACCGGTAGGTCTGAATGGCGGAGAAAGCGAATGAGCTGCGGATTAAATTGCTTACGCACCGCACCAGATCCCGGTTGTCGGCCAGTTCCAGGGACGAATCCACCTCAAGGAAGTCGTTGGTAATGGACTTGAACGCAGACTTGGCCGGTACGCTGGCTGAGGTGATAACTCCTCTCTGCGCCGCTGCCCAGAAGGCAATGGCCAGCGCCAGATTTTCGCGTACCATTTGTATGTTGATGGCTGCTGGCCCCACTTCTCCACCTCCTCAGTCGTGGCCGGCCGTCAGATGTGGTCTCTCCTGACAACAGAATTCCCCCGGCCTTCTCGGCGCCGGGGGAACCTGTATTGTTCCCTTGACTTACTGGTTAATGTCCATTACCACCTTGATCACGTTGTCCTGCCTTTGCTCGTACATGTCGTAGGCCTGCTGGACTTCGGAGAAGGGGAGGCGGTGGGTAATGAGGTCAGCGGGTTCGCACCAGCCCCGCTCCCGCAGGCTCACCAGGTCCTGGATCTGGCTGATGGGGTCGGCGCTGCGGGCGCCGGTGGTGGGGAAGATGGTGGGCTGCTTTTCCATCAACAGGTTGTGTTCCAGGGGCACAAAGTCGTCGCTCTGTATCCCGAACAGAATCACGGTGCCAAACTGGCGCACCTGCCGGAAAGCCTCGTTGAAGGTGTCCGGATAGCCGGCCGCTTCGACAACGATGTCAGGGCCAGCGCCCCGGGTAATTTCCTGGATGGCCTCCGTCAAATTGTCATTGTCCGGATTGACGGTGTGGGTCGCGCCCATGTGGGCCGACTTTTCCAGCCGGTAGTCCAGGGGATCCACGGCGATTACGTTGCGGGCGCCCATTCGGGAGGTGAGCATGGTGAAGCTGAGGCCGATGCTGCCCTGGCCCAGGACCAGGACGTTCTTCTGCAGCAGGGTGTCCATGCGCTTGCAGGAGTAAAGTACGGTGCCGGGCGGCTGACACATCACCCACTCGTCCAGCGGGCCCTCATCGGGGAGCAGGATCATGCGGCCCGGACGGGAGACTATGTACTCCATCAGTCCGCCGGTGCCCCGGTCTGGTATAACGATCACGCGCTGCCCCTCGTGGTATTCGTCGGTGCGGCTTTCGGTGATTACGCCGGCCAGCTCGTGGCAGGGTCGCCCGGGCATCATTGGGTAGTGTTCTTCGGGCTCAATGGGCCCGTAACCGTGTCGGATATCGCTGCCGCAAACGGAAACCCGTTCCAGCTTGATCAGGCACTCGCCATCGCCGGCCTGGGGCATATCCAGGTCCACGAAGTCAAACTGCTTCGGCGCCACTATTCTGGCTGCTTTCATGATTTACCGCTCCGTCAGTGTCTGGCTGAATTCCAGTATTACGGCGACTCCCGACCCCGCGTGGCAACGGGTTACGCCTGCCGGCAAGAGGAGATTTCGTCTGTGGTTGGGGTTGGCCCCTATCTTATAGGCTAGGCCCGGCATAGTACAACCCATAATTTATAATACAAGGTATAGCATATGAAAATTTCATAAGGAATTCGTCATTAATCTGGTAAATATACAGTCATCAAGTTAAAAGGTTATTTTTGAGTCGGAAAATTGGTAAACATAATCCGTCATATAGTGAATTTTTTCGGTTGACACTTTTTCCGGCCTCCCTGTAGGCTACCTTTGAAAACCGATATAGGGCGTCCGCCTCTGCCGGAGGAACTCATGGCCACCACCGCTCAGGATTACATTCTGATAGAACGTCAACTGTCCATCGTAACCCTTACTATCAACCGGCCCCGCCAGCGGAATGCCATCAACTACCAGATGTGGGGCGAACTGGCAGATCGATTGGACGAACTGGACCGGGACCGGGACGTTCGAGTAGTTGTAATCACCGGGGCCGGCGACACTGCCTTTTCCGCCGGCGCCGACATCGCCGATTTCGACGAATACCGAGCCGATTCTGCCAAGGGCAAGGTATACAACGATGCGGTAGACCGCCTGCTGGACACCTTGGCTGCCATGACCACCCCGACCATTTCCATGATCAGGGGTTTCGCCGCCGGCGGTGGCTGCGAACTGGCGGTGGCCACCGACCTGCGCATTGCCGCCGAAGGCAGCCGGCTGGGCATTCCGGCGGCCCGCCTGGGCATTAGCATCGGCCACCGGGAGATGCGGGGACTGGTTAACCTGGTGGGCAAAGGCAACGCCCTGTTCATCCTGCTGTCCGGCCGCCTGGTAGACGCTGAAGAGGCGCTTCGCATGGGCCTGGTTAACCAGGTGACCAATCCGGAGGACCTGGAAGACATTACTTACCAGCTTGCCCGGGACATCGCCGCCCTGGCGCCCCTGTCCCACGCTGCCAACAAGAAGACGTTAAACCAGGTGTTGGCCAAGCCGGCCCTGGACAACCTGACACCCGAGGAAGCCAACATTCCCCTGGCCCAGTTCGACACTCGGGACTACCAGGAAGGCTACCGCGCCTTCCTGGAAAAGCGTGCTCCCAACTTCACGGGGGAGTGAAACTATTCCACGAACGGACACGAATGACCCCAAATGGCATCGGTAAAGGTTGGTGCCTGTCAGTGAATAGATAAAGCAAGATGACGACGAAAGTACGCAAGAAACGGGCCGATGTGCTGCTGGCCGAGCGGGGATTGGCCGAAAGCCGGGAACAGGCCCAGGTCCTGATAATGGAGGGCCTGGTCTTCGCGCCTTCAGGAAGGGTGGCCAAGGCCAGTTCTACCCTGGCGGCCGATGTACCCCTGGAAGTGCGTGGCCGGCTGCCTTACGTCAGCCGGGGCGGGCTGAAACTGGCCGGCGCCCTGGAAGCCTTTGGCCTGGCGGTGGACGGCAAGAAGGCCCTGGACGTGGGGGCTTCCACCGGCGGTTTCACGGACTGCCTGTTGCAGCGGGGCGCACGCCACGTCTACGCGGTGGATGTGGGCCATGGCCAACTGCACTACAGGCTGACCCGGGACGACAGGGTCACATCCATGGAAAAGACTAACGCCCGTCACCCCTATGCTTTGCCGGAACCGGTAGACCTGGTGGTAATCGACGTTTCCTTTATCTCCCTGAACCTGGTGATTCCGCCGGCCCTGGAACACCTGCGGGGGGCAGGCCACATTGCTGCCCTGGTAAAGCCCCAGTTCGAGGCGCCCAGGGAGCAGGTGGGACGGGGCGGCATCGTCAGGGACCCCAAGGTGCACGCCGCCGTGCTGGGGCGAATGGTAATCTGGGCGACTGACCAGGGACTGCGCATCCGGGGCATGTGTCCGTCGCCCATACTGGGTGACAAGGGAAACCGGGAGTTCTTACTGCTGCTGCAAAAGCCGGCGTTTAATTCCGGAGAAATCGGGGAGTAGGAATGGCCCGAGACCGCTTTGCCAGCCTTTCCCTGTTGGTCGCCTTCATTGCCGTACTGTGGGTGGTGCAGGTAGTCAACATCTTGATGGGCTACAGCCTGAATCAGTATGGCCTTGTACCCCGCACTATCGAAGGGCTGCGCGGCATACCGCTGAGTCCCTTCCTGCACGGCGGTTTCGGCCACCTGATGTCCAACTCCCTGCCCCTGCTTATCCTGGGTGGCCTGGTGGCGGCCCGGGGCCAGGCCAACTTCGTGGGAGTTACCCTGTTTATCATTTTCATCGGCGGGCTGGCCGTTTGGTGCGTGGGGCGCCCCTGGCCCTGGGACGATGTACAGCACGTGGTACATGTCGGCGCCAGCGGGCTTGTCTTCGGTTACTTCGGCTACCTGGTGGCCCGGGGTTTGTTCGAACACAGTTTCCTTTCCATCATCGTGGCGGTGCTGGTGATCCTGGTGTTCGGCTCCGGTATCTTCCTGGGCCTGGTGCCCACCGCGCCCTACATTTCATGGGAAGGTCACCTGTGCGGCCTGATCGCCGGGGTGCTGATTGCCCGGTTCACCCGCTCCCGGTTCCGCAGACAGAGTACGGGGCAGACCACCCGATAAACGAGGAAACCACGGGGCAAAAGGGGGCCAGCAAAATGAAAATCACCGACGTAGAATGCCTTATCCTGGATCGCAGCTTCCCCTTCGTGCGGGTTTATACCGATGAAGGGATTGTTGGTATTGGGGAGTGCTTCCGGCGGCAGCCCGGCATCGTCAAGGCGACTATAGATGAACTGCTGAGGCCGGCCCTGCTGGGCAAGGACCCCACCGAAACCACCCTGCGCTTCAACGACATGCGGCGTGCCGGCTCGGCCCTGGAAATGGGAGGAGCCATCTGGTGCGCCATCGCCGGGATTGACATTGCCCTTTGGGACATCAAGGGAAAGGCGGTTGGGCAGCCCATATCCCAACTGCTCGGCGGCGCGGCCCGGAACAGGATACGGATGTATGCCAGTTCTATGCGCCGGGATATGACGCCGCTGGAGGAGGCTCGACGCGCGGCTTCTTTCGTCGAGCAGGGTTACACCGCCTACAAGCTGCACAGCGCCGTGCCCGGGGCGATGGACGATAGCGCCGACCACACCATCGCCACCGTCACCGAGGTGCGTAAGGCGGTAGGGGATGACATAGACATCCTGATTGACGTGAACGGGGCCTACTCGGTGCACCGCGCCATTGAAGTTGGGAAGGCCCTGGAGTCGCTGGGGGCGTTCCACTTCGAGGAACCCCGTCCCCACTATGACCTGGAGGGCCTGGCCGCCGTCGCAGACGCCCTGGATATCCCCATAGCCTCCGGCGAGATGATCTATACCCGTTACGAGTACCGGGACCTGATCCTAAAGGGCAGGGTGGACATTATTCAGCCCGATATTGTGAAGGCTCCCGGCTTCACGGAGTTCCAGAAAATTGCCGCCCTGTGTGAGACCTTCGGCAAGCCCATCACGGTACATAATACCCAGCCCACTATAAGCACCGTAGCGCACCTGCACTTCTGCGCCGCCTACCCCATCGTGCCCTACGCCCAGGAATACAACATCGAACCCGTAACCATCCGCGACGAGATTCCGGTGCTGAAGGAACCGTTGGAGGTCAGGGACGGCTTCCTGGCCGTGCCCACGGGACCAGGGCTGGGCATTGAACTGGACGAGAGCGCTCTGAAAGCCCTGGCCGACCGCTAAGGCTTTGGTCTGTGTCCCTCTTCTAGCGGAGAGGAGCACTCCCCGGGGGTTGGAGAGGGTGGTAAGATACCAGCTATAGACCTTAACTTGACCCAATGTTCAGTGGTGCAAGACCTCACTGCTGACCAGCAGTACCATGAACGGGAGGAACCTTATGGATGTTAGCGAAGTTGCGGAGATGTTGATGGCCCAGGGCAAACGGGTGTCAGTGGCCGAGGCCGATACCGCCGGCCTGATTGGATACCTGCTGGGAACCATTCCAGGCAGTTCCCAATTCTTCCCCGGGGGCGTCATCGCCTACACCGGCGGGCTGAAGCAGAGCATTCTGGGTGTGTCCGACGAGCTTTACGACACCAAGGGCAGCGTCTGCGAGGAAATGGCCATTGCCATGGCGCGGGGCGTCCTGGAACTGACCGGCACCGACTATGCCGTGTCCACCACCGGCGTTACCGGCCCGGGCCAGGGGCGTTCGTCCTTCCCCATCGGCACCTTCTACATCGGCCTGGCCGACGCAAACGGCAACGACGTCGCAATCCATGCCCAGTTCGACAGCGATAGGGACGGCAACAAGCGGGCCGCGGCCCAGGCGGCCATCGACCTGCTGGGCGAACGGCTTAAAGAAGCCCAGGGCAGTTGATATGGCCAACGCAAGCCGGATAATACTGCTGGGCCAGAACCTGTTCTTCCAGGGCCGGGTTGAGACTGTCGCCGAACCCCTGGGCTACTCGGTGCGCCAGGCCCACACCGAGGCCGACTTCTGGGACTGCTACGCCGATGATCAAACGGAACTGGTGCTGGTGGACCTGGAAGGCGACGCCGAAACGTGGAGCGTCGTCCTGACTTCGCTGGGAGAACGGGTTGCCGCCGGCCCCGGCAGTGGCCCACGCATTGTTGCCTTCGGTCCCCACGAGGACACGGCGTCCATGGAACGGGCGGCAGCCCTGGGCGCGCAGCAAACCCTGAACAAGGGACGTTTCGCATCAACCCTGGGGAATATTGTAGCGGGCGGAGGTTAGCCCCACACCTCTGCCCTGTCATCGACCAGATACGGTCTTATCTCCAAGAACGTCTGCGATTCAGGACAAACTTTTCCTGCCTGATGATAAGGTCTGGCGCTGAGTAAGGACATGTTCTGATCTGTGGACAGTAAGCTACACTACGGAACTTACCCCGTCCTCATCTCCCTACTCCCGGAAATGGGGCATTACCCGGTCCGCAGACAGTTCCAGGTTGCGGAGGCCGCGGCGCAGGTCCATGCCGGGCCACATCATGCGGAAGCTGCCGTGGGACATGCCCAGTTCGCGCAGTTTTTCTATTTCCCCGATGCAGTCCTCCGGGTCGCCGATGATGAAGCGGTCTTCGGCCAGTTCGGTGAAGGCGGTGCTGAACTCCTCGTCCATGGCCTTGTCCTGGCCCCACTGGGCGTAGGCGGCGTACTTGCCGCCCAGGAAGGGCGCCGCATCGGCCCAGGCCTGTTCCCGGGTCTCTCCCACGTATAGCTCACGGGCGATGGGCAGGTCGCTGGGTGCATTTGAGCCGGCCGCCTCGGCGGTTTCGTGGTAAAGCTCGATCTGCCGCTTGATGGCGGTGTGGGTGGCGTGGGGGTTGACGTACCAGGTGTAGCCACGGCGGGCGGCCCGCTTGATGGCGGCGTCGCCGTTGGCCGCCACCCAGATGGGCGGATGGGGCTGCTGGATGGGACGGATGGTCATCCGCGCTCCCTCCAGGTGGAAATGCTCACCGTGGTGGGTCACCTCGTCCTGGGTCCATAACTGGCGCATCACGTCCAGGCATTCCAGGTAGCGGGACACGCGGCGGCTGCGGGCGACCCCGAAGGCGTCGTACTCCTCGTCGCGGTAACCCAGGGCGGCGCTCAGGTGGAAGCGGCCATTGGTGATGATGTCCATGGTCGTTACCCGCTCCGCCAGGTCGACGGGATGGTGCAGGGGCACCAGCAGGGTGGCCACCATGCCCATGCCCTCAGCCTCGGCGGCCAGGCGGGCCAGCAGGGGCACCGTCTGTAGCTGCTGGTAGGGGGAAGTCAGGTAGTGCTGCCCCTGGTACAGGAAGTCGAAACCCAACTGGCGGGCGGTGCGGATGTACTCCACGATTTCCTGGAAGCTCTGCCGCATGTCGGCTTCGATGGGCTGCTGGCCCATGCCGGAAAGAGATACGCCGAATTGCATGATGTCTCCTTGATTGATAGCGATGATCACGGACCGGTGATGAACCGACTCAGACAGTGTTCTGAAAGAGGTCGCCCCGGTTTTGACAACTTCTGGATACCGGCAAGAGCCGGTATGACGGTTGGGCGGGCCACCTGGTTGGTTACTTTGCCCCGCCAACAGTGCGGGGGATTATAGGACGCCTGGGGAGCCGGTTCAACGAACAGGCTCCTTGCACTTACGTCTGGGCCAGATTGGTGGCGAGGTTGTAGACGAACCAACCGTCGCCGGTGATAAAGCTCTGGGGCTTGGCGGTCTGGGCGTCGCGCATTATGCCCAGGCCATCGCTGTAGGGCTCGAAGGTAACGATGCGGTCGTAGCGGACGCGGAACCGCTTGCTGGAACCGGCAAAGTAGATGTGCTTGGTAGTCAGACCCAGCAGACCGTTGTCCAGCCGTTGGGTTTCCTCCCATTCCACGGCGCGGCTGCGGAAGGTGCTGGGCCGGTAGTAGAGCCCCCGGGCCACACGAATGCTGACGCCTTGGGAACTGCCCCGCCGTTCCCGACGGGTTACGGTTTCGAGGTAGTCCACGCCATCGATCACCCAGACAAGCTGCTCGGACTTCATCAGGTTGAAGGGCAGGTTGCCCTGGACGTTCTGGCGCTGGGGGATGATGCCGTTGGCCACGTCGCGGATGACGGCGGCCTGGACCAGGCTGGTGTGGGCGCCGTTGTCGTTGACGTCCCCGCTGGTCAGGTTGAAGTGGTTGAGATACCGGGCCAGGGCATTCTCCTCGTCCAGGGTAAAGACACCGTCCTCCAGGGAGCCTTCCACGGCCGCCTCCCAGGCGCGGATGAGAAGCTGGCGACTCGCTGCCCCGGAAATGCCGGCATCCTGGAGGCTGTGGGAAAGGTCCTGCAGGTGAGCGTCTCCCTGGTCGGTGGCCAGGGCAGCCAGGCGGGCGTCCAGGGTGAGCCGGTCGGTGGCGGCCCGGTCCAGGGTGGCCTCGCCCTGGGCGGTTTCAGAGTTGCCCTCCAGAGCCATACGGTCGCGAAATTCGCGCAGGCGGGTCTCCTCGTCGCGGGTCATAATGCCGTCGGCCATGGCGTGGCTGATGCCCCGAGTCCAGCCGGTGGCCAAGGCGGCGTTGACGTCGTCGCCGCCGGCATGGGCCCGGGCGGCGATGGCGTTAAGGGTCTGGCGGAGGGCCGCTTCGTTGAAGGTGGCGGCACCGGCGGACTGGGCCACCAGGTCCACCATCTCCTCGATGCCGGCCCGATGCCGGTCGCGGCACTCTCCGTGCTGCTTGCGCAGGAATCCGGCGTTCTGTCCACAGTAGCGGCAGGCGCCCATATTTCAGAGTCCTCCAGGCTTGCATTCAGGATGTTCTGCCAGTAACAGGGCACCGACATATTACAACGTGGCGGGTAAGGAGCACATCTGTCAACTGCCGGAGCCCAGGATTGCCCCTTCCCACCCACAAGCCAGGGCAATCGCGTTCTAGATTCAGACTACAGGTGGCAGACATCCGCCAAGCATAAATCATGTCGCCCTGAGCTTGCCGAAGGGCCTAATATCCTGCACGTCTGCGCGGTTACGGGTCCCCAAGTCGGCCTGTGGGATGGATTCTAGATTCTTCACTCCGTTCAGAATGACAATCTAATCATAATGCGATTGCCCTGACCCACAAGCCTGGCAGGGATTTTTTTCTTTTCTGTCCCATTTTGTGCCATTTTGTGCCATTTTCCCGGTTTTTGTATCTGGAGAATGGGAGTAGTTGAGCCTAAGTGGGCCAGGAAGGGCCCGTTCGCCAGATACGGGAGTGGGATGGAGTGGCCCAAAATGTCCCACCAAATGTCCCCAAATAGCCCGTTTTGGGCCGTCAATCTGAAGCTGTTTCAAAAGTTCCAATCGGTTTCCATGCTGAGGGCGACGGTAGCTCTGCACTGCATCGCTCGCCAGTTGCTTCGGCCAGCCAAGGACAGGCTGTGACATTCAGCAGTCAAGGGGGCAAGGGGCCTGGAACAGTCGATCCGTTTCTTGGCAACCGGTATTGTCATGATGGGCAGGGGTTATGCATCGTGGCAAGGGGAAGGCGTCACAGGGCAGTGGAATTTCAGAGGGTGGCCGCGGCAGGCCGGTCCGACGCGCCACCTGACTCCGCACGGCCCCGCACCCCTACCCTGTGGCGTATTACGCTTGCAGCAGGGTGGGGGCTTCGTGAATCGGGCCGGGGCGCGTGATCAGCCTTCGACCAGGCCCAGGGCGGGGTCGCGCAGCTTTTTCAGGGCCCGGCCCACGGTCTTGTGGACGGCCTGGCGGGAGATGCCGAGTTCACGGCCCAGTTCATCAAAGGTCAGTTCGCGGTCGCGGCCCAGGCCGAAGCGGAGTTCCAGAACGCGGCGATCCCGTTCGGGGAGGGTTTGCAGGGCCTGGAGCATCTTTTCGACCATTAGTTTGGAGCAAACTAACTCTTCAGGGCCGACGGACGGGTCGGAAATGGTGTCGGCCAGGGTGAGATCGCTGTCGGGGCTGCCGACAGGGTCGCGCAGGCCTTTGGCCGGCAAGAAGGGATTCCTGAGGCTGTCGTATTTCTCCCGGGGAAGTCCAAGGGCATCGTAAAGCTCCCATTCTACGTCGTATTTCCGCAACTCACTGCGCAGTTGGGCTTCGACCTGCGCCATCCGGCGGCGTTCCCTGGCAATTTCCTTAGGGATTGCTACGGCGTGCAGGTTGCGCCGGATGAAGTCAGAGATTTCGTGCTCGATAGCGGGCCGGGCGTAGGATGCAAAACTGACGACACTCCCGCCGTTCTTTACTGCACGGCTGCTGTCAAGAATAACGCGCCTGATTTTGAATCCCTCTATGGAATTTATGAGGGCAATCTGGCCCTGCTGTACCAGGTCGTCAAGGGTGATCGGACTCTCCCGCTCGGGTACCGGGATGGAATTCAGGCCAGCCCAGCGCTGGCGGGCAATGGAGTCAACCAGAGGCTCGTAGTTGGAAATTAATTGATCCCGGCAGGAACGCTCCAACTCTTCCAGGTTATTCAGGTTCTTCTCGTAAACCGGCGCCCGCTCCAGCAGCCTCAGGTCCATCGGGATTGAGTCCAGCTGTTCCCGAAGGTCCGCCAAGCGGAGGTGGCCGAAGTCTTCAACAAGCTGGGAGGGGAGAATGGCAAGGTCCAGCTGGAGGAAGGCCAGCAACTGGCAAGCAAAGTCCTCTTCCTTGTCCAGCACGTCGGAAACCCTGGCGACCAGCAGACGGTTTATGGGGCCGGCCAGTGAGCTGGACAAAAGGGAGGCTCCAGTGATTTCGGACAGGGTGGGGTCTTCGGGCTGGCCCAGGAAATTCTGGACCTCCCGTACCACGGGCTCGTTCACAGCAATTCTTCGCAGCAAGCCCCTGACCACTGTCGCGGTAATCCAGCCACCTTCGGTCCCGCTCGGATTTTCCTCAATGACCAGTTGGCGGAGTATGCGGTATTGCCGCGCGGTGTTGTACAGCAGGAACAACTTCAGGTCATTCCCGAGCACCTCCTTCTGGCGGGACTCGAACTCCTGTTGAGATTGCAGATTTTCCAATTATTGCTCCTTCAGATTCAGCGTCGCCTGGGGTGTTCACAGTCATCAGGGCGGGTCCGTAAGGGTCCCTTTGTACCGGCGACCTGCGAAACCAGGGGGCCACTTACCGCGTCGCGCCACGCGGTGGCACGGACGCGGGCAGGCGAGTGCGGCTGCACACCGGCACAAGGGGACCAGGGGTTAAACCATGGATACCGAAACACGTTAAACGTGGGTGGCCCACTTTGGGGCCGCTACTGAAGGGGGCTAAATGCCCAGCGCTCTGTTGGCGCTAAATCGAAAGAGGCGACTTCACGTCCTCGCTAGAGTCGCTGAATTCATGACACACCTTTACGGTGGACTCTTCAGGTCAAGAAAAAACGGTTAGTCAACTGTCATATTGCCTCAGGAAAATCAGGGAATTCCCGACCTCGGCAGGCCTATGCGGCGAGTTAGGCAAACCGGTCATCACAGGCCAAGCACACCGGGGCGCCGTAAGAAACCTGCGCCCTCTCACCGCACCGGTGGCAGAACTGCATCGGGATGTCCCTGAAGTCTCGGATGGGTTGGTGTTCATACTCACCGCTCCAGCAGTCTATGCACATGGGGCGCTGCGGGGCATACCGGGTAACCCCATGTCCGCAGAGAATGCAGTAGGCTGGCGCTCGTCGGGCCCAGACCACCCGCTGCGGGGGTTGACCGGGACCTTGTGAACGATACTTCGGTCTCGTCTTTAGCATAAAGTTTTCTCCTTTAAAATAATGTTGTTGGACCAGTTTCCCCGGTCTAAGGTGTTCCGGGACGCTGCCGTCCTTGCTGGCCGATTTGGGGCACAGCCGACGGTCCAGCCGACGCTGCGGCGTGAGACAAAATCACGCGCAGACGTGGCTGCACACCGGCACAAAGAGACCAGGGGTTAAACCTGGAATACCGAAACACGTTAAACGTGGGTGGCCCAATTTGGGGCCGCTACTGAAGGGGGCTAACTGCCCAGCGCACAATTGGCGCTTAGTTGAAAAGGGAACAAGTCCCAGCGTCCATTCGGACGGTATTAAAAGGGGCTCACGGCCCGGCGCTCTAGTGGCGCTTAAACGAAGAGGGAACAAATCCCTGCGTACATCTTTGCGATGGTACTAATGGGGCTCACTGCCCGGCGCTAATCAGCGCACCTGAAAGAGGGGACTTCATGCCTTTTAGGGCAATAATCATTTTAGGCTATAAAGCTCAAGGGTACAAATATAGTCAATAGCATCTGGCTTGTCAACCCTTATTTCCCCTATTTTCTGAAAATCAAGGAAATTCGCAGGGAAAGGCCTTTTTGCCTTTCCTCAAGGTCGTGGTTGGGCAGGTATATATAGGCGGCAAATGGCAGCGTGTCAACCACAATTATTGAGAATCTTGGAAATTGGCCGCGGGCAGTGTGCCGGCGTTCCCTTAGCCCCGGCCGATGAAGGGCATTTTCGTTGCCATGACCGTCATGAACTGGACGTTGGCGTCCAGGGGCAGGCTGGCCATGTAGACCACGGCACGAGACACGTTGTCCACCGCCATGGTCGGTTCCGTGGCAATTTCGCCGTAGGGCTGGGGCACGCCCGTCTTGAAGATGGCGGCCATGTCGGTGTCGGCGTTGCCGATGTCGATCTGTCCGCAGGCGATGTCGTATTTGCGACCGTCGAGGGAAGTGGAGCGGGTCAGGCCGGTAATGGCGTGCTTGGTGGCGGTGTAGGGAGCCGAGTTGGGCCGGGGGACGTAGGCGGAAATTGAGCCGTTGTTGATGATGCGCCCGCCCATGGGGTCCTGCTCCTTCATCATGCGGAAAGCCTCCTGGGTGCAGAGGAAGGCGCCGGTGATGTTGACGTCCACCACCGCCTGCCACTGTTCGTAGGTGAGGTCTTCCAGGGGAATGGGCGGCGCGCTGATGCCGGCGTTGTTGAAGAGCAGGTCCAGGCGGCCGAATCGCTCTTTGGTGGCGGAGAAGAGGGCTGCAACGCCGTCGGGCCTGCCGATGTCGCCGGGGACGGCCAGCATGCGGCCAGCGGCATCGCCGCCCATAGATATCGTCTCTTCGAGCAGTTGGGCGCGGCGGCCGGCCAGAGCCACGGCGTAGCCCTCGGCGGCCAGGGCCAGGGATGCGCTGCGGCCAATGCCGGTGCCGGCGCCGGTAACGATGGCTACCTTGCCGTTGAAGCCGTCGGACTGGTTCTGCATGGTTTCACCTTTCCTTAAGTGTTAGTCCACGAATGGGCACGAATTCTCACGAATATTGGTGTGAGGTAAAGCGCTGCCCCGGAGTTTGTCTCGATGCCCTTTGACAGGCCCAGGATGAGCGACCTGCGAATTTTTCTTAACTACTCCACGCGCTCGAAGTAGATTCGTTTGACCACCTCTTCGAGTTCGGTGTTGATGAAATCTTCCTCGGGTTTGACGGCCATGGTCCAGTTGAGCTTGGGGTTGGTGGGGTGGGAGAAGACCAGGACGAAGGTATCGTATTCCTCGCCGCCGTCGTAGGGGGTGATGTAGTCTTCGTCCACATCCACCTCCAGTTCCGGGTCCAGGTCGGTAATGAACTGCTCGGCCCGTATGCGGGCGCGTTGGTACCAGTCAAACATGCTCACGGTTGCTGCCCCCTACGCCGGATCCAGGGTCTGGTGTGCCTGGCTGCGGGAGATTATGCCGTCCCAGCCGTATTCCATGGGAATCATCTGTACCTGGCGCCAGGTCTCGGACTGATCGTGGTAGTGGGGGCTGCCGGGGTTGCCGGAGGAGCCCAGTGGTATGGCCCACAGGGAGTTTTCCCAGTCGGACAGGTCGTAGGAATAACGGGCTACGGACAGGCCGCCCACGGTAGCCGGGTCGGCGGGGGAGTAGGCCCCGGCCAGGGGCGTATCGCCGTCCCCGGACATGGGTATGGAGGGCGGGTCCAGCAAGCCGGCTATTTCGGGGAAGGCGTCGGACAGAGTGTGCCGGGGGCGGGCCTGGTGGAGCCGGTCCCAGTTCCACTCGGCCAGGTTATCTCCCAGGGTACGGCGAAGGTTCTCCACCGCCTCGGCCAGGGCGGTGGACATCATGGACACCCAGGACTCACCCGCGGGGAGCAGGCGGCGGTCGTCTTCGGGGAACATGTAAATTAGCTGGGTCCTGACCCGGGCCATGAAGGCGCCGGTGCCCCGGTTGGCAGGGTTCCACGCTTCCCTGGTCAGTTCCTCGCCCAGGTTGTGGCGATAAATGCGGTGAAGCAGGGCGTCCCGGAAGGCGCTGTAGATGGTGGGAGCTACGTCCCCGGCGTCCAGGCTGCCCGACCAGTTCAGCAGTTTTTCGAGGGCAGTGGCGGTCAGATCGTCAGCTAACCGAATCTCGTCCCGGTGGGCCTTGAGGTATTTGATAAAGGCCAGGGCGGGGACGGAGATGCGTTCGCTGTGGACGCGGGCCATGTCGGCGGCGGTGGGCTTGTCCAGGGACAGCAGGGCCTCACGGACACGCTCGGCGCGGAAGCCGGGGGTGAACTCGGAAGAAATGTAGTAGGGATAGTCGTCGTCCACCGGTTTGTTGTTGGCGGTGACGAGGTAGCCCTCGGAGGGGTTGATGGAGCGGGGCATTTCCTCGAAGGGGATATTGCCCTGCCATTCGTGGTTATTGGTCCAGCCGGGGACGGGCAAGCGGGCGTTCTGCCCGGAGCGGATGGGAATTTCGCCCCGGCTCAGGTAGCCGATGTTGCCGTCCACGTCGGCGAAGAGGAAGTTGTTGGCGGGGTCAACCCAGCCGCGCATGGAGTCGGCCAGTTCGTGGCTGTCCTGGGCCCGCAGCATGGCGGGGATGATGTCGGGCCAGGACTTGGGGCCGTCGGTGGCGGTGTATTTCAGGGCCAGGCCGTACTTGCCGGGGGGGCCACCGGCGATGACGGGGCCGTGGCGGGTTGCCCAGGTGGTGATTTGGTGGTCGTCGCCGCCCCGGACCTTGATGGTCTCTTCCCTGGTGTCGGTGGGACGCCAGTGGCTGGCATGGAAGTCGGCCCAGCGGGAATTTCCATCCTGGTTGATGTCGGGCATGCGGTACATACCGGCGCTGGAGGCGTTAAATTCCTCGATGTACAGGTCCTGGTAGTCGCCGCTGAGGTGGGTGATGCACCAGGCCACCTTGTCGTTGTGGCCGAAGTGGGGGAAGCCGGGCACGCCGGGGATGGCCAGGCCGATGACGTCCCATTCGGGGCAGGCGACGTGGCTCTGGTAATAGACGTTGGGGGTGTCCAGGGCGCGGTGGGAATCGCCGGCCAGCAGGGGCTTGCCGGTGGCGGTGTGGTCGCCGGACAGGGCCCAGCTATTGCTGCCGCTGTCCGTCTCGTTGAGCAGATTGACGGCGCCGGCGCCGGACATCAGGTCCGCCAGGTAGTAGTCCAGTTCGCCCTCGTAGCGGCTGCCCGGGGGCAGAATTTGAAGCTGGCTGGGCTGATAGCCCGGGGCCAGCAGGGACGCCTTTTCCGGCCCCAGTTCCCGCACCAACTGGGCGCGCCAGGTCTTGGACTCGAAGACGCCCATAAGGATGTGGCGCACCTTGAAGACCACCAGGCCGTCCCAGGGCTGCCAGGGCTCGGGGTCTGTGCCGGAAATTGAGAATTCGACGGGGAGATAACCCTCGGCGGCGGCGGTTTCAATCCAGGCGTTGACGCCGGCGGCGTAGGCGTCCATCAGCTTGCGGGTGTGGGCGTTGACCGCGCCGTAGTCGGCCTGGGCGCTGTCCACCAGGCGGAAGCGGCGCATCATTACGTCCTGGTCCAGGGCGGCCTTCCCAACGACCTCAGCCCAGCGGCCGCTGCCCCGCCGCCGGTCGTATTCCATCTGCCAAAGGCGGTCCTGGGCGGTGAAGAAGCCTTGTACGAAGAGGGCGTCGGACTCACTGGCGGTGCGGGCGTGGGGAATGCCCCAGGCGTCGCGGTAGATTTCGGCCGGGGCGGAAAGGCCCGGCAGGGAAACCCGGCCAGTGGTGCGCGGCAGGTGGGCGGTGAGATTGGTCTGGGTAAGCATGGGCGCTCCGGTTATTGCAGGTAGTCGTTGAGTTCCCGTGGCGATTCTCTAATGGATTTCGGCGGGCGGGCCGAGTCGTCAAATTAGTTCAATGCTTACTATTCATATCAAGGGACGGGTGGCGGCAGGCGTCTTGTAGTTCCAGGCGATTTAACGGCTCCCAAGACTCTGGATACCGGCGAAACCCGGTATGACGATTGTGCTGGCCGCCTGACTTTCAGGGTTTTCTCTGTTGCTGGGTTTAATGGCTCGTCGACCGGTCCTGACTCTCGCCCATTGATGGGCAAGGGTTATTGAGATGCTTTCCCCTTTTTCCCATAGCGGGGCGAGGGATGTGGAAACCGTGTCGCAGGCCCTAATAGTCCTCCAGCCCCAGCGCATCCTGCTCGAGGCGGTCGCGGCGCTGGAGGAGGGTTTCGCCCTGGTAGAGCCAGTAGCGGACGGCGGCAGGGCTGTGCTTCCACTGTTTGAGCTTGGAGGTCAGCCCGGTCAGGGTATAGTACTCGCCGTCAAACATTACGCCGGTGCTGTCGTTGGCAACCTGGCACTTTATTTCCGGGTCATCGCCCCATTCCAGGGTAACGCCCTTGGGAACGTCCACCATGGAAAAGGTGAAGCTCTCCCGCCTTCTTGCCGGCTGCTCGCTTTCCATGTCACGGAATTCGGACTCGCCCTTGTGGTTCTTGTGACCGTTGGGGGTCACTTCCTCAATGGCCAGGAGTTGAAGGATGGCCTTCACGCGGAAGGGCTCAACCCCCTCAAAGAACTCGCGATTCTGCCTGACCCTGAAGTCTCCGAAGGCCGTGTGGATGGCCTTCTCCACCTGGGAACAGTTGCTCACCAAAGCGGCATACTCGCAGTCAAAGGAGCGGGGAACCCCGGTGCTGTCCAGCTGGCGCATCCGGTCCTCGATGTCCTTGGCGCTGTTTCCGCTGGTATAGCCGATCTTGATGTAGCCCGGCATGGCAACGTTGCTGAGGACGTATACTATGCCCGTGGAGGGAGGTGTGGAGCCAAAGATATTGGGGCCAGGCTGCTGGTCGATTTCGTAGGCTTCCTCAACCATGTCGTCTCCAGGATTTTGAATTTTGGGTTCCGGTTCCAGGGAGAATTCAGAAAGATCCGGCCGGCGCCGGTCTCTTGGAAGCACTTCCCTAACCTCCCACCACGTAATCCTGGTATTTCTCCCTCAGCACTTTCTTGTCAAATTTGCCCACGCTGGTCTTGGGGATTTCGTCGATGAACACCACGTCGTCGGGCAGCCACCAGCGGGCAAACCGGTCGCGGATGAAGTCCATCACCTGGGCCTTGTCCAGGGACTCGCGGGCGTCCTCACGGGGCACGACGCAGGCCAGGGGCCGTTCCACCCAGGTGGGATGGGGAATGGCGATAACCGCCGCTTCCAGCACGTCCGGGTGGGCGATGATGGCCGTCTCCAGGTCCACCGAGGAAATCCATTCGCCGCCGCTCTTGACCATGTCCTTGACCCGGTCGCCGATCTGGATGTATCCCTCCGGGTCCACCGAGGCTATGTCGCCGCTGTGATACCAGCCGTCGATGTACGTCTCGGCGGTACGCTCATCATTGTAATACTCCCGGGAAATCCAGGGGCCGCGGAAGAGCAGTTCCCCCCGCTGTTCCCCGTCCCAGGGCAGGTCGTTGCCGTCCTCGTCCACCAGCCGCATTTCCAGGCCCGCCACTACCAGGCCCTGGCTGCCGGCCAGTTCGTACTTTTCGTCCTCGGGCAGGTCTTCCAGGTGGGTCTTGGTATGGTTGTAGGTGACGATGGGGGTGGCCTCGGTCATTCCGTAGGCGTGGACCAGATCGACTCCCAGCCGTTCCCTGTAGGCCTTGATGACGCTGACGGGAACCGCGGAGCCGCCGCTGATGACGGCCCGCAGGGATGAGAAGTCGTAGCTCTGGCCGGAGCGTTCCACGTAGTCGAGCACGCCCACCCAGATAGTGGGTACGCCGGCGGTGAGGGTTACCCCGTGCCGGTCGATAAGTTCGCAAATGGCCTGGGGGTCGGGCCGGACGCCGGGCATTACCTGGTTGGCGCCCACCAGGGCGCTGGAGTAGGGAAAACCCCAGCAATTGGCGTGGAACATGGGCACGACGGCCATGGTGGTGTCCCGTTCGCTAAAGGCCGCGGTATCGGCCATGCACTCGGCCATGGAATGGAGGTAGAGGGCGCGGTGCGAGTAGGTTACGCCCTTGGGCCGGCCGGTGGTGGCCGAGGTGTAGCAGAGGCCGGCCGGGTCCCATTCGTCCATTTCCGGCGGGGTGAACTGGTCGGATGCCCGGGCCAGCAAAGATTCGTAGCTGACGACGTTGGGCAGGGTGGTTGCCGGTTCCGGATCGTCGGTCAGGATGATGAAATGCTCCACCGTTTCAAGCTGATCTGCCAATGCTTCCAGGACGGGACACAGGTCGGGATCGACGAAGATTACCTTGTCCTGAGCGTGGTTGACGATGTAGACCAGGTCGTCGGGGAAGAGGCGGATGTTGATGGTGTGGTTGACCGCGCCCATAACCGGAGAGGCGAAGTAGGCCTCCAGGTGGCGGTAGGTGTTCCAGGCGAAGGTGCCCACCCGGTCGCCCTGCTTGACCCCCAGGCCGCCGAGGGCGTTGCACAACTGATTGACCCGGGCGGCCATGTCGCGGTAGGTGTAGCGGTGGACGCCGCCTTCCGTACCTTCAAGGCGGGTTATGATTTCCTTGTTGGGGAAGGAAGTCCGGGCGCGGTTAAGGATGCTGGATACCAGCAGCGGGTAATGCATGGTCATGGCCGGGCCTCCTCAGTCAGACTTCCGTGAAGGGCTATCCACGAATACACAAGAATATTCACCAATGGAGCCGAAGATAACTGGAACAATGTGTCCCTCGAATTGCAGGTCTGGCTCTATATCTGCGATGGGCATATTTTACGCCAACCGACCCTGGCTGGTCTCTACCCGCTCTTGATGCTCACCCCACCATCCACGGCCCAGGTCTGGCCGGTTACGTAGGCGGCGGCGGGGGAGGCCAGGAATACGGAGAGGTAGCCGATCTCCTTCAGGTAGCCCACCCGACCCAGGGGCACCTGCTCTTTGGCTGCGTCCTGGCGGGCCTGGTAGGCCTCGGCGGACATCTGCGCCGGGTCGGGAAAGCTGCCCGGGGCAACTGAGTTGACGCGGACGCCGTAGGGGGCCCATTCCTGGGCCAGGGACTCGGTGAAGCGCATTACTCCTGCCTTGGCGGCGTCGTAGGCGGCGGAACCCTGGCGCCCGCGGAAGGCGGCCCAGCCGGAGATGTTGATGACGGAACCCTGCCGCCGTTCCAGCAGGTGGGGGCCGAAGGCGCGACAGCCCTGGAAGGCCTCGGTGAGGTTGACGTCGACGATGAAGTGCCACTCCTCCTCGCTCATGCCCTCAACGGCGATGCCGGGGAGCTTGACCACGGGCTTGCGGATGGCGTCGCCGACGCAGGTAACCACGGTATCCAAATGGCCGAATTCGGCCAGGGCCTGCTGGGCTATCCGGTCCATGTCCTCGGCGCGGGTGGCGTCGCCGGTCAGGGGCAGGGCAGAGCGTCCCAGGGCGCGCACTTCTTCGGCTACGGCGTTAACGCCGGTATCGGTAAGGCCGGTGATGGCAACGTCGGCGCCCGCCTCGGCGAAGGCCAGGGCAATACCCTTGCCGATGCCGCGGCCCGCGCCGGTAATCAAGACTTTCTGTCCGGTAACGTCAAACTCTGGAAGACTCATGCTGCCCCTCCGGCGCGGCTAACTTGGTTGTGGGGGCAGTGTAAAGGCAGGCGGAAAGAGCGTCAACGGAGCGCAATCCACGAAGGGACACTAATGGGCAGGAACGGGATTGGCGGGGATTCCCGCCTGCCAGTGCATTGGTCAGGCCCGGGCGGCGGGGTTAGCTGAAGGAGGCGCAGGACGGGGCGGAGGTCAGCAGAACCGACTCCTGGTTGAAACGGGTTTCGTACTCGGCGGTGATTTCGTTCAAACGCTGCGGGGCCATTTCGTCGGGCCACACCAGGAGGGTGAGGACACTGGTCTGTTCTTCCAGGATTTCACCGGCGTCGTTGCGCCATTGCCCGGCGCCGTCGGTGACGGTGAGGCCGTCGGGAAAACGGGGAGTTACCGTGTCGGAAAGGAACTTGGCCCACGCCTGGTCGGAAACGGCGTCGGGGGCGCCCGTTGCGTCGCTGCGACCGAAGTAGAGCCGGTATTCGGTAACCTGATCCCAGCCCTCGGGGCAGGCGGGACTTGCCGAGTCGGATGGAATGCAGGCCGCCAGGGCGGCTGCGGAAACCAAAACTATCAATGGTAAAGCGAAGCGCGAGTCGGTCCGCATGGAAGACCATCTTCGGTTTATGATTCTTGGTTATTTATAAATATTTTATCTATCCGCCAAAATTAGTGTCAAATAGTGCAATAGAGGGAAGCTTGCGATATGGACTGATTTGCTTTGTGAGAGCCGAAATCAGGGCCAGAGCTTATCCGTGTTGACCACAAATGACGAGCATATCTTTAATTTGTTTTGCCGCGGGAGGACAGCGAATTGTCTTGGACTTGGGATCTGGCCAAAAATGCAGAGAACCTGACCAAGCATCGAGTTCCTTTCGAAATAGCTCAACGGGTCTTTGATGACGATTACTGCTTCACTTATGACGACCCTTTTCCAGACGAACAGCGGTTCCGAACCATCGGAGTCAGTATGCCCGCAATGTAGGTAGTCATTCATACTGAGGAAGAACCGGATCCTCAAACAGGAGAAAGGGCAGGGAGAATCATCAGCGCCAGGAAAGTCACTCGCCTAGAAAGAGTAATCTATGAAGAAGAATAGGGGCAACCTGACGGAAGAAGAATGGAATCTGCTTCAAGAGTTGGAACAGATGCCTGAGAGTGAAATCGACACTGACGATATTCCTGAAGTTCTTGAGATTCGTAATCCCCGCAGAGGCTCAATCCACCGCCACGACGTCGATACGGTAGTAGTCAGCTTGGATCAGGATATAGTCAGTTGTTGGGAATCGCTGCCTCATAACGAAGGAAAACTTGACCACTGGGTCAACGAAATAGTCCGAGGTTATATTGCACAGGAGAAGAACAGGAAGCGCTAGCAGCAACTAATGTCATTAATTTCCTGCCTGGATTGACGGATCTGTTCAGACGCATGCGGCATAGCGCGCCCAAGGTCTGAACAAGCCAATAGCTGTACATGAGCCCCCTGCCCCTTGGGCAAGGGGCTTTTCTTCTCAACTTTGACCCCTGTCTTCCCCTCTTGTAATATGCGGGCAACTTGCCATTCGTACTTGAGGAGGTATTTGCCATGAAAGCGGTTTATCTGCAGGAACCTGGCGGGCCGGAAGCTATGGTGTACGGCGACCTGCCCGACCCCGAGGTGGCGCCTGGCGAGGTTATGCTGCGCGTCCATGGCAGCGCCCTGAACCGGGCAGACATGGGTATGCGCACCCGGGGCCGCAGCGGTCAGTCTCCCCGCATCATGGGCATGGACGTGGCCGGGGAGATTGTCTCCATCAGCCCCGGCGCCAATACCACCCTGCAGGTCGGGGACCGGGTGCTGCTGGAAAACAGGACCAAGTGCCATGTCTGCGAATACTGCGTCGACGGAAACGATCAGTACTGCATTGCCCAGAAGCGCATCGGCGTTGACCTGGACGGCGGCCATGCCGAGTACATCACCGCCCCGGCCATCAACGCTTTCCAGATTCCCGACAGCATGAGCTACGCCGAGGCCGCCGCCATTCCCCTGGCTGGCCATACAGCCTGGCAGTGCATGGTGGTGCAGGGCCAGGTAAAGCCCTGGGACGACGTACTGATCCAGGCTGCAGGCAGCGGCGTCGCCAGCATGGCCATCCAGATTGCCAAGATGGTGGGGGCGCGGGTCATCACCACCGCAGGCAGCGACTGGAAGCTGGAAGAGGCCAGGAAATGGGGCGCGGACGAGGTGATCAACTACCGGGAGACGGACAATATCAGCCAGCGGGTCAAGGAGTTGACCGGCGGCGAGGGCGTGGACCTGGTTTTTGACGTAGTTGGAGCCGATGTCTGGGAACAGAACCTCCTGTCCCTGAAGTCAGGCGGGCGACTGGTGATAACGGGCGTGACTTCGGGGGCGCGGGCCGACATAAACCTGTCCATCCTGCAGGGACGGCCCCTGCATCTGATGGGCAGCGGGGGCCGAACCCGCCGAAGCTTCGGGGACCTGATGAAGTGCGTCAACAACGGGGAACTGAAGGGCATTGTGAGCCAGACCTTCCCCCTGACTGAAGTGCCGGAAGCGCACAGGGTTATGGAGTCCAGGGAGTTCTTCGGCAAGCTGGTGATTGAGAGCTAAATGACCCCATTAATTGGTTTGAGGAGGTCTATCCCATGAAAGCTGTGTATTCGGAAGAACCCGGCGGACCCGAGATGATGATATATGGCGACAGGCCGGACCCGGAAGTTGGTCCCGGCGAATTAATGCTGCGGGTTTATGGCAGCGCTCTCAACCGGGGCGATATCGAAAGGCGCAACCAGGGCCGCAGCGGGCGAGGTCCTCGCATCGGTGGCATGGAAGCCGCTGGCGAGATAGTTGCCATAAGCCCCGAGGCTGATACTGCTCTCGAGGTGGGAGACCGGGTGCTGCTGGAAAACCGCATCAAATGCTGGGGGTGCGAGAACTGCAAGAACGGGAGGGACCAGAACTGCACGTCGCAGAAGCGTATTGGCGTAGACCTGGACGGCGGCCATGCCGAGTATATTGCGGTCCCGGCCGATTGCGCCTTCAAGATTCCCGACAGCATGAGCTTTACCGAAGCGGCCGCCATTTCCCAGGGCGGGCACACCGCCTGGCAGTGCATGATAGTCCAGGGCCAGGTTAAGCCGTGGGACGATGTTCTGGTCCACGCCGCAGGGAGCGGGGTGGCCAGCATGGGCATCCAGATTGCCAGGATGGTGGGGGCCAGGGTGTTCGTTACGGCCGGCAGCGACTGGAAATTGGAGCGGGCCAAGGAACTGCTGGGCGTTGCCGAAGGTATTAACTACCATGAGACGCCCAAGGTGAGCGAGCGCATCATGGAGTTGACCGACGGCAAGGGCGTGGACATGGTGTTCGACGTGGTGGGAGCGGATGTGTGGGAAGACAGCCTGCTGTGCCTGAAACCCGGCGGCCGCATGGTGATTACCGGCACCACCTCCGGTGCGCGCACCAGCATGAACCTGTCCGTCCTGCAGGGGCGCCCCCTGCACCTGATGGGCAGCGGGGGCCGCACCCACCACAGTTTTGCCGACATGATGAAGTGCGTCAACAACGGAGAACTGGGTGGAATCGTGAGCCAGACCTTCCCGCTGGAGAACGTGTCCGAAGCCCACCGGGTGATGGAATCGCGGGAGTTCTTCGGGAAGCTGGTTATTGAGAGTTAGAAATCTCAACCGCGAATAAACAGGGATGGCCACTAATGGGCCAGGCGGGGGTCGGTACTGATCCCGCCTGGCCCATTGATAATTTCCCGGCCTGATCTTGCCGACTCCCGGCTTACTGGTGGTTGACGGTGTAGGTGGCCGGATTCTCGGTGACGCGGCCCTCTTCCCGCAGCTTGGCCAGGTGGGTGTTGACGTTGCGGGCGGCGGCGCCCCGCAGGTTCTTGCGCAGATTGCGGGGATAGACGGCGGTAACTGCGTCGTCCACCGTCTCGGCACCCTGTCCCAGGGCAGCCAGCACCTGGTCTTCCCGTTCCTGGCGGTGGTGCAGGTACCAGCGGATGCGGGCCTCGCCGTTGTGGATGGTCTGGCCGTGGCCGGGGCAGATGATGGCGGGCCGCTGGCGGGCCATAACTTCCAGCGACTCCATATACTGCTTCAGGTTGCGGACGCTGGACGACGAATTGCCCAGGATGTTGTCCCCACTGAAGAGGACGTTGTCGGCACGCAGGTAGTAGCAGACGTGGTCGTCCTCGTGGCCGGGGGTGAACAACGCCCGCAGGGTAATGCCCCCGCCAGCAGGTACGAGTTCCCTTGACCGCAACTTGACCACGGAGTCCTCGCCCAGCCTTTGGGCCAGGGCCGGGGCCAGCTTTGGGTGGCAGCGGACGGGACAGTTGAAGACTTCCTGCAGCCGGTCCAGGCCCCCGATGTGGTCGCCGTGCCCGTGGGTTACCAGGATGGCGGACATGCGGGGCCGCCCCAGTTCCTCGTAGTAGTCCAGGATCTGGCGAGTCCAGTGACGGTAGGGCTCACCCGAGTCGACCAGCACCATATGGTCGTCGGGGTCGCCAACGAAGTAAATCTGGGTGCCGCCGGGGTGCATGGCCCCGAAGGTGGACTGGTCTTCCAGGATGTGGGTGCTGTAGATGTGCTGGGTTATTTGCATGGTCTTGCCTCTGCGTTTTAGTCCACAAATACCCACGAATTACCACGAATAGATTGTTGATAGTTCGCGCTTGTTCGTGGAAGAATACCGGCATGGATAGTATAGTATGTATTTAAGGACAAGGCACCGACGCACACTGGAGCGGATTCTTGCCAGACCTACGCCGGCGGACATACGCTGGGCCGAATTGGTGTCATTGCTAAGGGCTTTAGATGTGGAAATAACCCAGCGGTCAGGTTCTCGAGTGCGGATAAGCAGGGACGGTGTGCGCATAGTGGTTCATGAACCTCATCCCAGCCCCTATCTGGACAGGCGGGCTGTCCGCGACATAGCAACATTCCTCAATGCCATTGGAGTAGCGCCATGATGGAGTACAAAGGATACATCGCAGAGACTGAGTATGACGATGTAGCGGGAGTTTATTGCGGTAGTGTAGTCAATACTTCTCCTTGCTCCATTGCCACTTTCCACGCCGAAGACCCTGAGCACTTGATGCGGGAGTTCCAGATATCGGTTGACGAATACCTGGACTGGTGTGCTGAGGACGGTGTGGAGCCGGCCAAACCTCAAACATACACCACTTAAACTCCTCCCGTTCCAACGTATTCCATCTAATTTCGCATCTCACTGGTTCAGCCCCCGCTGCATGCCCCGCAGGTAGCCGGCCTGGCCGCCGTGCTGGTTTACCTCCCACAGCAGGATGGAGAACATTCGGGCCAGGTTTATTGTCTCGCCCCAGCGGGTGGTCATTTCCGTGTTGAGCAGGGCATCTTCGTCCAGGCTGGACAGGTAATCCAGCAGGTTGTTGCGGGCGGCGTTGGCGTACCCCACCAGCAGGTCCCTGTCGGGACAGGTCCAGTTGTTCAGTTCCTCCACCCCGTAGCCAAACCCCACGTCGGTGGGTTCCGGCGTCATGCCCAGGCGTTCGGCCCAGCCGTCCTCGTATAGCTGGGCGCCGCCCCTGGCGCGGGTCTGGACCCACATGTCCAGGGCGCGGCCATAGTGCCAGAGAATGAACCCGATGGAATGGGACTGGTCGGTGGGCCGATACTCGATTTCTTCCTGGCTCAGGCCGTCAATGTACCGTTCCGTCCATTCCCAGTTGGTTTCAAAGGCCTGCCTGATGAAATCCTGCAGGGCGGTCATTGGCCCCTCCTGTTTTTCCTTCCTCAGTCCACGAACTATCGCGCCTAAATTTTATGCCAGTGAACATGTGCGCCTGTTCGTGGATTAGAGATTCTTACTGGTTTAACCCCCGCTGCATGCCCCGCAGGTAGCCGGCCTGGCCACCGTGCTGGTTTACCTCCCAAAGCAGGTGGAAGAACATGGCGGCTACGCTGATTGTATCGCCCGTTCGGGTGATCACTCCCTGGTTGAGCATGGTCTCTTCGTCGAGGCTATAGAGGTACTCCAGCGTGTTGTTTCTTATGGCGGTGGCGTATTCCACCAGCGCTTCCTTGTCGGGACAGCGCCAGTTGCTTAACTCCTCCACCCCGTAACCGAAACCAACATCGTCAGGGTCCGGTTCCTTGCCCAAACGTTCCGCCCAGCCCTGTACGTATAGCTGGGGTTCCCCCTTGGCGCGGGACTGCACCCACCGGTCCATTGCCCGTCCGTAGTGCCACAGGATAAAACCGATGGAATGGCACTGGTCGTCGGGGCGGTATTCGATCTCTTCCTGGCTCAAGCCGTCAATGTACCGTTCCGTCCACTCCCAGTTGGTTTCAAAGGCCTGCTTTATCAGGTCCTGCATGGCTGACATCGCTTCTCCTCTTACCTTATCCACTAATAAACACGAATAAGCACGAATATCTTGTTGTCCTTTCGTTTGTGAACATTCGTGCCTATTCGTGGAAAAACCCTACTCGGCGACTATGTAGTTGCGCAGGGTGCCGATGCCGCTGATTTCCACCTCGATGGTGTCGCCGGGGAACATATCGCCGTCGGCGCCCTGGGTGCCCATCATCAGCACGTCGCCCGGGTGCATGGTGGTGTACTTGCTCATCTCGATAATCCACGTCGGCACATCCCAGATCTGGTCGGCGGACGTGAAGTCCTCCCACACCTCGCCGTTGTGGCGGACGATTATATGAAAGCCGTCATGGGGCAGGTCGGTGACGATCCACGGACCCAGGGGTTTGAAGGTGTCGCAACTCTTGCCCCGGAACATGGTGCGGTCGCCGCCCTGCCAGACACGTTCGCTGATGTCGTTGGCGATGGTGTAGCCGAAAACGCAGTCCAGGGCCTCGTCCCGGCTGGTTACCTTGCGGGCGTGCTTGCCTATCACCACGGCAAGCTGACCCTCGGGCTGCACCGCCCCGGCGCTGTCGGACGGCACCACAATGTTTTCCTCGGTGCCGATCAGGGCGTGGACGGAGCGGAAGTTGGGTTCGGGAAACTTGGGGTAGTTGGGCGCGGCGCCCCGGCGGGCGGCCATGCCCTCCACGTGGCCGTTATGGTTGGGACCGGCGGCGTAGAGCATGGGCGGAATGATGGGGGCCAGCAGACGCACCTCGCCAAGGGCGTAGGTAACGCCGGTGTCGGAAGGGTTGCTTATGGGGCTGCCGTCAACCTCGAATACCTCGTCGTCTACAATGCGGCCGTGGCTGACCTTGCCTTCGCGTTCAAAGCGGCACCAGATCATAGCTGCCTCCTTCTTCTTTGGTTTGTCCACGAATATACACGAACAAGCACGAATATTGCTATGGGATTTTTCCGCCATAACAAATGGTGAGAGCGATCCAAGTCAGGATGTACCGGCAATGCAATCCCACTCGTGAAAACTCGTGGTTATTCGTGGATTACAAGGAATCTCAGGCGGCGATGCGGAGAATTCCGTACATGTGGGCGTAGAGCTTGCTGGCGCCCTTGACCAGGGGCCAAAGCTGCAGGTCGGCGCCGGGACGGACGTGCTCGAATATTGCCGTTTCGGTGTAGCGCATGTCCTGGCGGCCCTGGCTCTGCAGGGTTTCCACGAGGCGGCGGGACTCGCCTACTGGAATCAGCTGGTCGCCCACGTCGTGCATGATGAGCAGGCGGTTCCTGTAGTTGTCCAGGTGGTTGCGGGGGGAAATGCCGTCCAGCTTTTCCAGGAAGTCGGAGGGCATCTGGTTCAGTAATCGCTCCGCTTCCTGGGGGTCCGTCCCGTCCAGCAGGCGGCGGGAAAGGTCTGCGGTTCCGGCCAGTCCGGCAAGTTCGGCCTGGGTTACTTCAGCGTTGTCCACGAAGCGGCGGGCCAGTATGTTCCGCTCCTCTTCGGTGGGGGCAACTTCGATAAGCTCATTGACGAAGACCCGGCGGGTAAGCCGGTCCACGTCCCAGTGCTCCACCGCGTCGCCGGAGCGCTTGGTGTTGCTGGCGATCTGGACGAAAAAATCGCGGGCGTCGTAGTAGGCCCCGAAGGCGTTGACGAAGGCCACGTCGTCGCGTATGCGGGGGTCGGATGCGGCCACCATGATGAAGGAACCGCCCACGGAGAAGCCGGCCATTCCGATGCGGGCCGGGTCCACGTAGTCCTGGCGGTGCAGGTGCTGGAATGCCCAGACCAGGTTCTCCACCTCCGCCGGGTCCACGTTGTTCTGCAGGCCCATGGTGGGCGACCAACTGAACATGGGCACGTAGCCGGCCCGGGCCAGGGCGTTTCCAAAGTTTACCACGTCCCGGTCGTCGCGGCCGGCGGCGTTGGCGCCCAGAAAGACCAGCAGGGCGGCCCGTCGATTGCCGTCGGGGATGTAGTAGATGTCGGCCTGACCCTCGGCGTCGGCGCGGGGGAAGGTAATCTCTTCCCGCACCGGTGTCTGGGTAAACCAGGCCTGGGGTTTGACGGGGATGTTGAGCACCTGGGTGACAAACAGGGCGGTGTGGAAGCCGGTGGGCAACTGAGGGAACAGGGTAAACAAGGCCACCACCGTCAGCAGCAGCACGCCCAGGATAGCGTATATGCGGTAGGCCAGACGGCCAAAGAACCTGGCGGTGGCGGAGCAAATGCGCTTGAGCATGGTTTAGACCTTAAACCGCAGGGGCGGGTTTCAAACCCGCCCCTGCAACTTGACAACCTTTTCGCAGGCGACCTGGTTCCTGCAGATAAACGAATCGATCAGTCGCCCGACGCCTTTACTTGGTTGGCTCTTTGGTCACGAGCAGGTGGCGGGCATCGGCAATCAGTTCCTCGTCGGAGCGGCTCAGATCGATGAGATCGCCGTGAGGCTGCGGGACGGGGAAGCCGGTGCGGTAGTACAGTTCCACCCGGTTGCCTTCCGGATCGAAGAAGTACATGCCGAAGGCGTTGCCGTGGCTGACGATGCGCTCGATGGTGATATCCTCAGCCTCCAGCCTTTCCTTGTACTCGCGCATGTCCTGGATGGTGGGGACCTTGAAGGAGATCTGCTGGATGGTCTTGGTCTCCTCGTCGGCTTCGCGGCCCTTCATAATCACGAACTCGTGGTGCTCGGACACGGGGTCGGAAGACATAAAGCACATGCCCCGCTCCATGTTCTCATCGGCGATCTGCAGGCCAATTACGCGGTTGTAGAAGTCGCGCTGCTTCATAAAATCGTCGGCATAAATACCAACGTGGCCCAGTCCGGTAGTTTGTGCCATGGTAGTTCCTCCTGTCTTTATTTCCTTAGATGCCGCTGGATGTTCTCGCTCATTTTATCAGGTTAGGAGTTAGGGACACCAGTGGAGTTGGAGTTATCCCCATTAGATTACTAATTATGAGCTATAAGCTGTTTGAAGTAAGCGAATATAAATCCAGAAAATGGTTTGTCTGGCATGCTGAATTGCTGAAATATACTGATTATTGTGGATTCGTCCTCAATTTGGTTTAGCTGACCTATCAGCAAACTCAACTGCGCCTTACGACGATTCCACAAGTGATTGGGGTCATTTTCTTCAAGTGGTACTTTAAACCTATCTGGTACACGTTCGGATTCCGGTTGACAAGGGTCACGAAATTCGTTTAGGTCAAGATCCATAATCGTACGAAACGCAATTGACCACTCCTCAGAATCTAGATTATCAGCTGGAGATATTTCTCCCGTGTCAACGTTAAATTTGAAGAGTTCCCTTGCTGTATAGCCACCATATTGCTTGCCAGAGTTCACGTACTCCTTTGGGCACACATAACGAACTGGATAAAATTGAGTGAGCCGAGAATTAATCGCTTCGTCTTTGATTCCAGGCCACTTGTTCCCCTTAATCTGATTGCACCGATGGCAAGAATAAACCAAGTTAAGCCACTCCAAAGACAAATGGGGGAAATGCTCTAGCGGCTTAAAGTGATCGTTAGTCTCTTCATCAGGAGAGTCGGCAGTAGCAGTAGGAGGTGAACAGGGACGCTCGCAATAAGCGCAAACGGGTCCGAAATCCGCTGCAAGGGCATCTCTTACAGCAGATCTTTCCTTTCCACACAATTCGTCATAACTATTGTATTTGGCTTGGAGGTCCTTCAGGAAATCTGGTGTATCGGACCGCTGAACAGAATGCATCGTCAATTATTCTCCTGTTGAAGCGATTGGGTTCGACGAAAGTTCTCAAGGGCTTCAGCAAACTGCTGTTCGAAAAGCTCACGCTGGGCGGCCATAGGGCCCCCTTCCAGCAAGTCCCTATCTACGTGTCTTCGCAATTCCGCAATTCGCTTTTGACGCTCCTCTTCGTCCTTCTCATCTACCAACGGCCCGGCATTCCTCAGTTCCCTTAACTCGTCTGCCGCCGCCGCCGTTGCATCATCTGTAGGGTCTTTGACCCCCATCAAATTTCTTAGTACTTCGTCCGCGGTCCAGCCAATTACATCGCGTTCGTTTGTAGAAACCCTTACAATTCCGTCATCGTCCCTGCCTAATACATGAACCTGCCCCTGCTTCAACCCAGCCACCACGAAGGGGGAATGGGTAGTAGCAAAAATCTGTAACCCGGGAAAGTATTCCAGCAGGGCCGGTATTACGCGTCGCTGCCAGGTGGGGTGCAGGTGGTTTTCTATTTCGTCGATTAGGAGGATTGCGGGCTTATCCTTCCAGTTCCCGAAGAAATCATAATAGAATCCAATTCTGATTGCCACATATAAAATCCACAAATACAAGCCCTGGGTTCCAGTACTAAGCAAGGTAATGTTAACAGGGCTGTTTGGATCCGTGTCTGGAGTCTGGAAAGATGTTGCGAAATCCAGCCTGGGTAGCCTGTGCACTTCATCATAGTTATCTTCGGGCGCTTGTTCCGCTATTAATGTGTCCCCTGGCCTTGTCCCCAACAGTACTTCGCTGCAAATTCTCTGTGTACATCCGTAGGCTACATCACGTACTTTATGGGAATGGTCGCCCGTAGAGTTATTCTGGCCCTCCATATACAGGCGCCGCATTGCAAAATAAACTTTTTCTGGATTGAAGACATCCCCAACATCTTGTCCCAACAACGTCTGCCATGGAGCCCAATTCTTACAGTGGAACAACCTCGACCAAGGATCACTTGAATTAGACTTTTCATCTCCGGGTTTACTATACCAAGTAGTAGCCCTATCCCCAAACGCTCCAATACCGTCAACGAAAAATTGTCCGTCGAGAAATTCGACCATACTAGGACCAGGTGAAGCAAACCACTCATTATACGCGGGATTGTCCGGAAGTTGGAGTCCCTGAAGTTGGAGTTCCTCGTCCCCCACAACGTCAAGCCAAGGGTCACTTTCCACATCTGGCAAATCGTCCAAGCTGGCCCTAACGGGAGACAAATAAATGTGAGGGACATCAGTAAGCAAGGGCAATTGACTCCCATCAGCAGCAGCCAAACGTAGTGGGAGTCGGCGACCGGAACCCCTGATAGTAGCGGCATTTATTCTGAATGCCAGTACCTTCAATATCGTGGATTTACCGGTTGCGTTAGAGCCTATGAACACATTAACTCGCGGGTCGAGGTCAAACTCTATTTCTTCCACACGGAAGGGAGGAACGCCCTTGATCCTCAATGAAGTAAAGTTTTGGATTCTCTCGGAGGACATTTATACACCTCGTTTGATTATCTACAGTTATTCATGCTCAATGCGGTAATGGCCCGAAAGAAATAGAGCCTGACCTTAAGCCCTCTAAAACTACCCCTACCCCTCTCTCCCCTTAATCACCCGCAGCACCCGCTCCGCCGTTACCGGCAGTTGCATTACTGGGGCGCCTATGGCGTCGTGGACGGCGTTGGCTATGGCGGCGGCTACGGGGGTGTTGCTGCTTTCGCCGATGCCCTTGCTTTCGAAGGGGGCGGGCCCGCCGCCGTCCTCCAGCAGCACCGTCACCAGTTCTGGGACGTCCTTGATGGTGGGGATTTTGTAGTCGCCCAGGCTCAGGTTGGAGATGCGGCCCTCCTCCGTTTCCATTTCCTCCATCAGGGCATAGCCCAGGCCCTGGATTACGCCGCCTTCGATCTGGCCCTGGTGGAACAGGGGATTCAGCACCGTACCCACGTCGTGGGCGGTGATGAACCTGGTGACCTTAACCTCGCCCGTCTCCGGATCAACCTCCACCTCGGCCACCTGGGCGCAGTAGGAGGTGTACTCCGACGGGGGCGCGGTGTAGGTCTTCTCGGCGGTCAGGTCGTCGCCCAGGGCGGAAACAGCCTGGGCCGCCACGTCCTTCAGGGCCATGGCGCGTCCGCCCTCGTTGGCCTGGAACTGACCCGCCTCCAACGTAACAGTGTCAACGGAAGCGCCCATATACTCGGCGGCCATGATCGTCAACTGCTCCTTCAGGTCTTCGGCGGCGCCCACGGTGGACTGGCCGGAAGTGTAGGTTACGCGGCTGCCGCCGGGGCCCGACTCGAATCCCACGGCGTCGGTGTCGCGGATCACCACGCCCACGTCCTCGATGGGAATGGTCAGGGTCTCGGCCACCATCTGGCGCAGGACGGTGTGGGCGCCGGTGCCCGTGTCCCACAGGGACATGAGCAGGGTGGCCCTGCCGTCGGCGTCCATTCGTACCTCGGCGGACGACTGGCCGGAACCGGGGGGCTGGTCGGAAATGGAGATGCCCCGGCCCACGTTGGGGGCCTTGGGCCGGTCCCAACCCGCTGCCTCGGCGGCCTTCTGCAAGACCTCACCGGCGCGGATGTTCTCCCACTCCTCGCCGACTGGGTTGCTGTCGCCGTCCTGGAGGACGTTAATCATCCTGAATTCGTAGGGGTCCATGCCCATCTCCCGGGCAATCAGGTCCATGTGCGATTCCACCGCGAAGGCCACCTGGGGCTTGGCCGGGGCGCGCATGTGGCCGCAGGGAATGTTGTTGGTATAGACCATGTAGCTGTCGATGTGGACGTTGGGGATGCGGTAGGGGCCGCCGCTGTGGTCGGCGCCCCGCAGGTGTACTCTCGGCTTGAAGGCCCCGTAGGCCCCGCTGTTGAAGACGCACCGGGCCTGGCGCGCCCAGATGCGGCCGTCGCTCTTCATTCCCGTCTTGATAGTGATGGTGGCGGGGTGGCGGGGATTGCCGGCCATCAGTTCCTGCACGTAGTCCATGACCATCTTGACGGGGCGGCCTGAGGCCTGGGCCAGGTAGTAGCACAGTGGAATGTCCATGAAGGAACCCTTGCCCCCGAAGTCGCCCCCGATGTTGGTGGGGTTGACCAGGATGTTGGCTTCGGGCATATCCCACACCTTGGAAAGCTGTTCCCGCAGCATGAAGGGACCCTTGTTGCAGGCCCAGATCTGCACGCGTCCATCGTCGTCAATGTCCACCACGCAGGCATGGGGTTCCAGGTAGGCCTGGTGGTGAAGCTGGGTGGCGAAGGTGTGCTCGAAGATCAGATCGGACTCGGCGAAACCCTGCTCAATGTCGCCCTTGTCCCACACGTTTTCAGCGAAGACGTTGTTGAAGGTGGACGCTGGCTGGGGCAGGCCCGGGTAGGACGCCATTCCTTCGTGCAGGGTGGGGGCGTTGGCGGTCATGGCTTCCTCAGGGTCGAAGACAGGAGAAAGGTCCTCGTACTCTACGTCGATCAGCAGCAGGGCCTCCTCGGCGATGTCCGGGTCGTCGGCGGCCACGGCGGCAACCTTGTCGCCCACGAACAGCACCTGGTCCTTGCACAGGACGGGACAATCCCGCAGCAGGCGGCCCACCCGTCGCTCGGGAATGTCCTGGCCGGTAATGACGGCATGGACGCCGGGCAGGGCTTTGGCCCGGGAAGTGTCGATGCTGACGATGCGGGCGTAGGGCAGGGGACTGCGCAGAATCTTGCCCCAAAGCATCCCGGGCAGGTTAACGTCGGAAGCATAGACGGACTGGCCGGACACCTTTTCCGGCCCCTCGCCGCGGACAATGGGCTGACCTATGACGGAGTAGGAAGCAACCATGACAACCTCGCAAGAGTGAATAGGTTTATCCATCAGTTATCCACAAAGGCCACAAAGCTTCACGAAGGATAAGCTGACTCTCTTCGTGTAACTTCGTGCCTCTTCGTGGAAGAAAAAATACTAAAGGGCAGCTTCGGCCAGCTTGTCCACTTCGTCCAGGGCGCCGGCTTCCCGTGCGTTGGGCAGGGACAGTATCACCCGATCAGCGCCCGCCTCGGCGTATTGCTGAAGGAGGTCCCGCTCCGCCGCCACGTTAAAGACCGTTACCTGGAAGGAAGCAGGGTCTCGGCCCGCCGCCTCGGCCAGTTCGTCCATGGTGGCGCGGCCGGCCTTTACCTGCTCCACGGACGCCCCGGCGGGGAGCCAGCCATCGGCCCAGCCCACGATGCGCCGGAACAGGTTGGACGCGGCACCGCCCAGCAGCACCGGCGGGTTGGGTTTCTGTACCGGCTTGGGGTCGCAGTAGACGGGCGGGAAGTCCACGTAGGTACCGTGGAACTCGGCCTGTTCCTGGGTCCACAGTTCCTTCATCGCCTGGATGTTCTCGCGAGTCTGGGTCCAGCGGTGGTCGAAGTTGCCGCCCATGATGGTGGTCTCTTCCCGGTGCCAGCCGGCGCCCACGCCCAGGATGAAGCGCCCGTTGGAATAGTGGTCCAGGGTGGCTATTACCTTGGCCAGCATCAGGGGGTTGCGCTCGGGAATCAGGCTGATGCTGGTGCCCAGCTTGATGGTGCTGGTAACCGCCGAAGCCCGGGACAGGGCCATGTAGGGGTCCACCATGTTGTACATATAGGGTGGAACGGAACCGTCGGGGGTGCCCCGGTACTGGCTGGTGGTGTGTACCGGCATTACCGGATGTTCGGGCATCCAGAAGGACTCGAACCCCGCAGCTTCAACTTTCCGGGCCAGTTCCGCCACATCGACAGCCTCGGCGGAGAGAGATGCAAATACTCCAATATCCATATTTATCACCGTGCATTTGTAGTTGCGGTGATGATAGCATAGCTACAAGGGGATGGTCGACAGAGGGCGATTCAGCGGGCCAACCCCGGGTGCTGCATGCTAAACCTGTTATTTGCGCCAATACGGGAAATGGGTCGGGGCTGCCTGTTTGGAGCCGGTTGCCTGATCGGCGTTGTCGTTGCCCTGATAATTATCGGCCTGTTCTTCGGCCTTATGGAGAACTGGGTGGTTTACCTGGTGGAACGGTTGAGAGCGGCCCTTTAGGCTGACAATCAACGTATGTCCATATTCTCCGGACTTTCTCTTCAGTTGGAAGGGGGCGGCTGCTCTTCTTGCAGGAGCCTGACAAGCTCTTCCAGCATCGGTTCTATGCTCCGCGACGAGTCCACGTCCAGGTGGGGGCCGCTCACCGGCTCCTGGCCCGGGTAGAGGCGGCAGTAAATACGCCAGTCGGCGTCGGACCAGGTGTCGTCGATTTCACCCCTGGACCGGCGGGCCAGGCGCTGGCGTACCAGGGTGGAGGGAGCGTCGAACTGGACCAGCAGCAGTGGGACGCCCACCCTGTCTGCTATATCGCGCAGGGGCTGGCGCGCCCGCTCGGTAAGGTTGGTGGCGTCGAAAACTACCCGGTGGCCCTGGGACAGCAGGCTTTCCAGCAGGGCGTGGGCCGCGCGGAACACCCGGGCGTGTTCTTCACGGGTATAGCGGGGTTGCGGTTCCAGGATTTTGCGCAACCGGTCGCTGCCCAGAACCTGGCAGGGGATGCGGGCGGCGAGGGCGGCGGCGAAGTGGGACTTGCCGGTCCCGGTCAGGCCGCACAGGGCCACCAGCGCGCCTCCGCCTGGAACAGGCTCCCTTCTGCCCAGCTCAGACCGCAGGGCTTCTTGCAGGGCAGCTATATCTGCCGCTGCCTGGCTGTCATCTTTGGGCGAACTGCTGCTCAAGGCGCCTGCCTGCCTGCTGAATGCCGGGTTTTCCCGCACCTGGTATAAACCACTGGGGGCCAGGCGTCCATGCCCTGGCCCCCGATGACCGAATTATCGTCCTTACTGGTCGGCTGAAGTAGTAACGCGCCGGTAACTTTCCCGCACCGCACTACCTGCCCATCAGGTGTATGGTTGTTTGCAGGACGTTGTGCAGCACCCTGAGGCTGGAAGACAGGGGCTTCTTGAGCACCGGCGCCAGCATAATGGCCATCAGTCCGGCGATTGCCAGTCGAACGGGAACCAGGTGGTAGTTCAACAGCAAAATTGAGTAGGCGACGGTTACGGCAATGGCCGTTGAAATGAGCAGGTGGCCCACCTTCACGTGACGCCGCCCAAACTTGAGGAAAGCCGCCGTTATAGCAGCTATGGAAAAGAACACCAGAATCCACAGCGCCCCGGGCAGGCCGGGCAGGGCCAGTGGCGTCTGCCAGGAAGGATCCAGCCACTGGGCAACCAGCACCCACGCCGTCAGGAGGGGGATGGGGATGCCGGAGAAGGCAACCAGCAGCCAGTCGTGGCCTACCACCTGGTACACAACCCGCACCATTACCCAGAGGGCAACGGCGATATAACCCGAGAAAAGCAAGATCAGAGACATGCTTACCGGATACCCGTTGCCCGCCAGCACGGTATGGACCGATTTATCGGGGCCGATTACCAGCATCAGCAGGAATATAGCCGGAGCGGCCAGCGTAAAGCCCAGCCAGGGGTAAGACCAGATGCTGGGATTGCTGTGCCGCCAGTTCAGCCAGGTTACGCCCCCAATTAGCGCCAGGGCTGCCGCCACCGCCAGGATGCTGTCGCAGAGGCCGAAGGCAACCAGCCCGGCAATCAGGAAATGGGGAATAACGGCCAGCCCCATTTCCTTCAGGCCAACGGAGGTGTGAACTTCCTGGATTTGCCTGGCCAGGGCAACGGGGTCCCCCATTTGCTGCAAGGCCAGGCGTTTTGCCGCTTCTGTGCGCACGCCGCGGTCAGCCAGGTCGGAAGCCTTGTCTTCCAGGTGGCCTTCGATTTCGCGAATTATTTCTTTTTTCTTGGCTGGCTGAAGACGGATGTGACGGGACAGGACACCGACATAATCAAACTTTTGAGAATCTACCACTTCTTGTTGCCCTCGGATGAATACCTTATCCCTCTGGCTGAACCGATGACCGGGCAATAACTGAGTTCATCGCCCGACTGAATCGCTGCCATTCCGCCTGCCTGTCGGACAGGACGAAACGGCCTTTGAGTGTGATGTAATAGTAGCGACGGCGCATTCCGCCAGGTGTATTCTGCCACCGTCCTTCGATCAGGCCCTCCCGCTCCATCCGGTGCAGTGCGGGATAAAGGGTGCCTTCCTTAAAATCAAAATAGCCGCTGCTCCGCGAATTGATCTCCTTAACTATCTGGTAACCGTACATTGGCTCCAGCAGGAGGAGAGACAATAACAGAGTCTCCGTATTTCCTTTGAGCATTTCCTGTTGGCTCATAATCTCTCTAGTCCATTAAGGTTCCCACCGGCATTCAGCGTCACTATATGCGGATAAATCTATATTAGAGCTCGCTTTATGTCCAGTAGGTACTGAATAAAGGTTTATCCTTTGGCAGGGGACCATTCCGCAAAGGGACGGTCCGCTAAAGAACTATCTATTGCTGCTGCAACGATCGAAAACTTCGGGCACTTTATGCCGTTTGCCCAGGGGTTTCCGCTTGTTAGCCCAGGGGTCTTTGAACCAATTGCTGACGGTTAATTACCGCCTTTCACAATACCGGAATGGTGAAGAGGGCCACGTAGGCCAGGAATATCATCACGATATTGGGCAACTGGAAGCCTGCTGGCAAACTAACGGAAGCAACTATTCCCAGCGTTCCGGCGGCCAGGGCCAGCAGGGCTACCTTGTAAATTCTCTTTCCAAGCTTCAGGTAAAGGGCCGTCATCAGGGCCATAGCGACGAATATTCCCATTTGAGAGTAGTCCCTCGGGCCCAGCATTTCGATGTGCACTCCCCGGTATATCTCGTAGGAATGTACGAACAGCGCCCAGGAACCGAAAATGGGAAGTGGAAGGCAAGCAAAGGAGACCCACAGCCAGTCCCGCTTTACCATTTCGTGGGCCACCTTCAGGACGTAATACATGGCAAAGGGGGCGCTGCCAATGAGAAGGACCACTTTGGGGTCAAACACCAGGAGGTCTCTATGGTCCACAAGAGACCAGGCTCCGTACCCCACGGCATGGGCGGCTATGAGCAGGGACACTGCCGGAGCAGCCATGGCATAGCCGAGCCAGGAGTATGACCATTTGCTGGGGTTGCCGTTGCGCCAGTTCATCCAGCTTACGCAGATGATAATTCCCAGGAACAGGGCTATAAGGAAGTAGTTGCAGCACACATTTGTCAGGAACAGTCCGGCCATCATCAGGTGGGGGGTGACGGCCAGCAGAACGTCGGTCCAGCCGGCGTAGCCGTAGACCAGCCGTATTCGCCTGGATATATCCTCGGGGTCGCCCAGGTGCTCCATCGCCAGTGCGCGGGCTTCGTCCTGATCCACACCCTGGGATTCCAGGTCGGAAGCCTTGTCAACCAGATGGCATTCCAGTTCGTCGATAACCTCCTGTGCTTCCGTGGGACCAATACCCAAGCGCTCTTTCAGCGCCGTCAAATAACTCTCAAAATCACGCAAAACAGTCACCCTTGTCGAGTCATTCCGCCTGCCGCCCACCCTGGAACCGCGGATCTGGCAAATTTGCCAGCCTGCGCGGTGTCCATTTTTGCCCTCAGGAATTCCCGAACAACCAGGCAGTTCAGTTTTTCTTTCGCTCCTCCGGCCATTACGGTTGATCCACACCATCCCATAGCTGATCCGGTACAGTTTTTGGTGGGGGATGGAGTCGGACGGTCAAGTGCTCCCCTATATTACCCGCATTTTCTTTTTTGGCAACGCCTAGTCTTGCATAGCATTAACATACCTACGTTTCTTCACAGCATATTCACAATTGTTTTTTTCATGGTTGCAATGCCTGCAAATTGTTGCCTGGTATATTGAGAAATTGCCGGACTGTTCCGGTTGAATGGACTTTTCCAGCAAATCCTCCGCGCTTCGTCCCTACAGCCTGGGCGCCGACGAAGGCGCCCCATTGGCGCACTTGGGAAAGGGTGTATCTCCTTTCAAGTCCAGGTGGGGGCTCCGCGATTCTGGACAAACGGCCTTCCTATCAAACCTCCTTATATTGATTATTTCAGGATAATATTTGTGAGTCAATATATAAAGTATTGCTATGCATTGGCTTGCCAGTTGATACATATGAAGAAGAACTCACATCATGCTCGTCCAGCAGCGGCAATTGGTGAACGGCAGAGATAGGCCCGATCCCAATTTGCGGGATCGGGCGCACGTAATCAACTCGGAAAACAAAAGCGGTTATGCCCGGTGCGAAATGGTACTCTGACGCTGCGGGGGTTCGTCTCCCCAGGGAACTTCCGCCAGGCTGTGGTTGCGTCTCACCTCGTTGATGGTCAGGACACCCCGGTCCAAAAGCTGCATCTGGCGGGCGACGCGGCTGTTCTCGTCCTCCTGCATCGCCTCGATGGATCCCAGGTCGAATTCCAGGGTCAGGTCGGGGTAGCCCAGCTTTGGCAGCAGCATCCGGTGCAGGTGCTCCTCCAGAAAGCGTAGTTCGGGCACGATGGTGTTGCGCCAGAAAATGCGCTCGGCAGCGTTGATGTTGGCAAAGGTGGCCCGTTCCAGGTCGGCCAGCAAAGGCTTGGGAACGCCAAAGGCCCGGCTCACTTCCTCCAGGCTCCAGCGCAGGCCCCGGATAAAGTCCATATCCCTGTGGCTCAACCCCAGGGTGCGGATGTCGCGGATGAAGTTGGCGATGGCGGGACGGCGGGCGTTCTGCGGGCCACGGTAGCGTGCCTCCCAGCGGCTGTAGAAGTCCTCCACCTCCGAGTCCGTCAACTGGGCGTCGGTCAGCAGCACAAAATCGGGCTGGGCCGAGTTGCGCAGGAAGTTGCGGTTGAACCGCAGGCCGTCGCCGCCCATTTCCACCGACATACGGGCCGGGGCCAGGGGCGACAGTCCGGCATACTCCTCCAGGGGATTGAAGTAGCGCAGCCATACCATTTCGTCGGGGGTATAGGCCACGGGCTGGCCGCCCCTGCCCCGGTATACGAAACCCCGCACGTAGTTGCGCCGGTCGGGCAGCACCGTCACTCGGTCGGGACGCAGGGGCCAGATTTCCCTTCGCCCTTCCTGGTCCCGTTCCAACGCCCAAAAGGCCTGGCCCCACAGGTTCAGGTAAATCTCCGTCGCCTGCCAGAGATCGCCCCGGGTGTGCCAGGAATTCACCCGCTCCAGCAGTTGGTGGGCGGGGTGAGTTGGCGCCACCGGCAGCCTGGAACCCTCCGGCCCGTCGCGGTACAGGCGCACCACGGGACGGCTCACCGCGTCGGCCCGCAGCTTGATGGCGGCGTACACTGGCACTGAAGTCGCGTAGAATGCCCCGTATTCCGGGTTGGCCCAGCCATTACTGCCGCCCATAGCCTCACCCAACGGGTCCAGGTCTGCCGCGGCGGCGCGGTTGCCCCGCCGGACGATGCGACTGTTCCGCACGTCTTGTATCTGTCCAAGGCCGCCCAACCCCAGCAGGCGTGCCAAAGTGCTTTCCCGGATCTTCATTTCCTATAACCTCCAAGAATTAATCAGACAGGGATGTACAGGATTAACAGGATTGACAGGATTTATATTCGCTATAGAAAATCCATAGCATCCTGTCAATCCATGTTTGTTCAGGTCCACACGCGGGGACGGCTGGACGGTTCCAGGAAGGCCAGCATCAGCGCGTCGGCCCGGTCGGGCGACGGCACTCCTCGCTTCCGCATGTCCTCTTTCCGTTCCAACAGCGTCCGTCCCCGGCTGTCGAGGTGGTAGCGCAGGCTTACCAGTTCGCCCACCAGTTGCTGGTCCGGCGGAATGGCGATCTCACCGGCGGCAAATAGTTCCCGCAGCCGCCAGTAGCCCTCGGCCCGCAGGTTGGCGAACACCTCCTTCTGGCGGGCGGCCTGGGCCACGTTGATGCCCCGTACGCCATAGCCCTGTTCCCGCAGGCGGTCCACCACACCGGCGCCCACACCCACCTCGTCGATGCAGGTGCGCAGGGGCTGGAACTCGCGGATGGCGGCAGCAACCCAGCCCGCCAACTGCATGGTGTCCAGGCCGTTGAAGGTGCGAATCTCGTCTACCCTGTTACCCTGCCGCCGCAGGATGACGCTGTGGTCCGAGCCGAAACGAGCCACGTCCACCGCCAGGACAACCTCCCCCTCCGACTCCCACTCCCCGGGCGGCGGCGTGGCGGAACCGCTGGCCTGGACCAGTTGCTGATCCCGCCACCGCTCGACGGCGGCCTCCACGTGGGACAGGCTGATCAGCGCATCCTCGGTCTGGTCGGGAAACTCGCCCAGCACCCGGGCCCGGTACAGTGGATTGTCTTCACCCCAGATCTGCCGCCGCTCATCCACCCAGCGGGACGTGACGAGTCCGGGTACCACTACTTCTCCTCCTGGCCGCAGGTTGGGACTTTCCAGCGCGGAAATGGTGATGCAGTGGTAAATCTGGCGCTCCTCGTAGAAGGCGCGGCGGAACATACCCGACGTGGTGGTGGGGTTGCCGATGAGCAGCAGGCGGGGCTCGGCGGAAGTCATCACAGCCTCGATAGCCTCGTAGATGTTGTCACTCACGCCCTCGGCCTCGTCCACCACGATGAGCATATTTGGGCTGTGGAACCCCTGGAACTGGTCGGGGCCGTCGGCCGACAGGCCCAGGGCGTACCGGTCGTCGGCCAGTTCCCAGCGGGTGTCCAGCAGTCTGCCGCCCAAGGCCTCCGGTGCGCGCCGGTACAGGCTGTGAATCTGCCGCCACAGGATGTACCGCACCTGGCGGAAGGTGGGCGCGGTGCTGAGCACGATGGCAGGGTCGTGGGTGTACAGGAACCACAGCACGGCCACCGCCGCGCTGAAGCCCTTGCCCAGCCCATTGCCCGACTTGACGGCCACCCGGTGGTGTTCGGGCAATGCGGACAGCACCTCCTGCTGCTTTCCCCAAAGCTCCACACCCAGCACTTCCTCCCCGAATTTCACGGGCGACAGGCCGGACTGGTCAGATTTGACGATGGCCAGACAGCCGTTGTCGGCGCTCTTGCGGATCGCCTCGCACAGCAGCGTGTTGGATATTCCCTCGGGCATTCCCAATTACCCTCCCCTGCTGGCGGCCCTGGCCTGCCGGTGGGCAATCCCAGGCGTGGGAGAGCGGTGGGCTTCCTGCGGGGCGGCGGACGAGCGCCCGGGGCTGAACAGGAAGCTGCATTCCCCGCACCGGAAGACGGGGTTGTCCGACGGATTAATGACCTGCAGCCGGATGAGCCGGTCAGATTTACAGCGACGACAGAGCAAATGTGTGCCTTCCTTAAAGAGTGATTTGACCAAAAGCAGGAACCGACCCGGGATTCGGGTCGGTCCCAACACAATTAACGCTAGTCAGGGGCAATCCAGCCCGTCAAGCGGCGGGCTGTCAGTAAAGCCAGCCGCGTCCTGAAAAACGCACAGAATTCAAACCTGAAGCAATGTCGCCCAGGGCCTGCACCATTTCCGCCGCCACAACAACGTTGGCTGCCCCCTATGCTATACTCGAACCAGGTATACCATCGAAAGCGCAGACTCCTGTTTGGGTTTGACCGTGGAAAACGACATCAAAGACACGAACGGCAGCCCCGTTACCGGCATTATCCTGGCCGGTGGCCGCAGTCGGCGGCTGGGCCGGGATAAGGCGATGGAACCCTTCGAAGGACAGCCCCTGATCCGGCGGGTGATAGAACGGGTGGCCCAGCTGACCGACGAAATTGTGGTGGTGGTGGCCGACGTTGCCCGCGGCCAAGCGCTGCCCCTGGACACGGAACACCACGTGGCCGTGGACATTTACCCGGACGGCGGTTCCCTGGGCGGCATATTTTCCGGCCTGTCCGCTGCTGCCAACGACTGGGGCCTGGTGGTAGCCTGCGATATGCCCTTCCTGAACGCTCCCTTGCTGGAACATATGCTGGGCCAGCGGGGCGACTGCGACGCGGTGGTTCCTCAGCCGGGAGACTTTCCCGAACCGACTCACGCCCTGTACTCCAGGGCCTGCCTGCCTTACATTGAAGCCAGACTTCAGGCAAACGACCTGAAGATTTCCGGTTTCTTCGATGAAGTCAGGGTCCGGTATTTGGACGAAGGGGAAGTACGGCAGTTCGACCCGCACCTGCTCAGCTTTTTCAATGTCAACTCACCCGAAGACCTGGCCCGGGCCCACGCGCTGGCGGGAGTTACACCGTGAGCGGGGCCGCCATAACGGTCAGGGTGAAAGTGGAACTGTTTGGCACTCCCCGGATTCACTGCGGAACAACGGCGGTGGAACTGGCGGTGCCATATCCGGCCAACCGGAGCAGCCTGGTCGCCGCCCTGGCCGAGCAGTGTCCCTCCCTGCCAGGCCACGGCCTGAAAGAGGACCTTTCCGACCTGGAAGACGGCTACGTCTTCAACCTGAACGGCTTAACTTTCTTGGGCGAAGGCGACTTTACCCTGGCAGACGGGGACTCCCTGCTCCTGATATCCAGCCAGGCCGGGGGATGACTGTGAACAAGCGCCTACCTGGAGTCGCTGTGGCCAAGGAAGAATCGGCATGGACCAACCCGGTTCGTAATTGAACGATGTACGGTTATCACGGCAAAGCCCTGATTGTTGACCTGACCAACCGCACCCACCGCTGGGATGCGATTGGCAGCGACGCGCTGCGCAACTTCATCGGCGGCATTGGGCTGGGCACCTACCTGCTCTACCGGTACTGTCCCCCCGGGGCCGATCCATTGGGACCCGAAAACCCTTTGCTTTTCGTGGGCAGTCCGCTGGTGGGCACCCGCCTGACCACCTCCAGCAAGTTTGCCGTCCTCACCAAGTCTCCCCTGACGGGCTTCATCGCCGATTCCCTGTCCTCCAGCCACCTGGCCACCGAACTGAAGAAATGCTGCGGTGATGCACTTATCATCGTTGGAAGGTCTGCCGAGCCGACCCTGTTGCGGGTCGAAGGCGATGCCCTGGAACCTGATCAGGTTAGCGTCCGGTTTGAAGACGCTGCCGATCTGGTGGGCCTGGGGGCTGCTGACAAGGAAGAGACGGTCAAGGCCCGGCTGGGCGATTCCCGCTACCGCGTGGCCTGCATTGGTCCGGCGGGAGAGGCGCAGGTCAAGTTCGCCTCCATCAGCAACGACGGGGGCCGGCAGGCCGGCCGCTGCGGGCTGGGCGCCGTAATGGGCTCCAAGAACCTGCTGGCCCTGGCAGTCCGCGGCCACCTGCCGGTGGAAGTCGCCGAACCCGATGCCGTCAGCAGCTACGGGAAAGACCTTAGCCGCCGCAGCCTGGGCGCCGCCACCGAAAAGTACCGAAACCTGGGCACCATGGCCAACGTGGCCGTGTTCAACCGCCTGGGCACATTGCCCACCCGCAACTTCCGCGAGTCCACCTTCGAAGGAGCGGAACAGGTCAGTGGCGAGGAACTGCACCGCAATCACCTGCAGCGCAACTCCGGCTGCGCCAACTGCACCATCGGTTGCGAGCGAATCCTGGTGTCCCGGGACAAGGGCGACAAGAAGGGCAAGGGCGGCGTCCGTATGGAGTACGAAAGCCTGTTTGCGCTGGGGCCCCTTTGTGGAGTTTCCGACCCGGATATCGTCATTCGCGCTGCCGCCATTTGTGACGACCTGGGGTTGGACACCATCAGCGCAGGCGCCACCGTGGCCTGGGCCATGGAGTGCTTTGAGCAGGGACTTCTGACTACCGAAGACACCGGCGGCGTGGAACTGCGCTTCGGCAACGGCGATGCCCTCCTGCAGGTACTGGAAGATGTGGGACACCGGCGGGGCATTGGCAACCTTCTTGCCGAGGGCAGCCGCGCCGCCGCAGCAGTGGTGGGCCACGGCTCGGCAGCCTGGGCCATGCAGGTAAAGGGACTGGAAATGCCCGGCTACGAACCCCGCAGCCTGAAGACCATGGCCCTGGGGCTGGCGACCACCCCCCGGGGCGCCTGCCACAACCGTTCTTCCGCCTACGAGGCCGACTTCTCCGACCGGGTTGACCGCCTTACCGTGGACGAGACCCGGGGACGCATTGCCGCCGACAGCGAGGACTTCGAGGCGGTACTGGACTCCCTCATCTGGTGCAAGTTCCTACGCAAGGCTTTCCACGACTTCTACGAGGAATCGGCCCAGGTCTTTACCATGGTAACGGGCTGGGAAATGACGGCCGATGACCTGCGCAAGTGCGGCGAGCGAATAACCAACCTGAAGAAGCTCTTCAACATTCGGGAGGGCTGGAGTCGCGCCGACGACACGCTGCCGCAACGCACCCTGGAGGAACCGCTGCCCACCGGCGTGGCGGCAGGCGTGGGCCTTACCAGGCAGGAACTGGACTACATGATTGCCGGTTACTACCTGGCCAGGGGCTGGACACCCGACGGACTTATACCGGAAAAGACATTGGCGGAACTGGGGTTGCAGGGAATGGTGCGCCAGGATGGTGACAGAAGATAGGCGCACTACCTTGCGTTCCGCTGTAATGCGGGCACAGTACCCTTTAGGGTAAAATCCCCTTGAAACAGTCCATCGTCAGGAGCGCCCCTCAATTGGAAGCAGCGGAAATCACAGCCGCAGCAGGCCTCGCAGCCGTTATAATTGCGGTCATCGGCCTTGCTGCCACCGCAATATATCGTGTCGGTAAACTTACCGAGGCTACCAACCGGCTGCCTCAGGAAATGCAAGGAGAATTTCAGAGCATCCGCGTCGAGTTCCAGCGCATCTACGACCGCTTTGAACAGAATGAACACCTCACTGGGCGGCGTTTCCAAAGCCATGAGGAACTGATACGCCACAACGAGGAACTTATCCGTCGTAACGAAGAACTCATACGTTCCGAGGGAGAAAGAACCCGCCAGCAGATCAGGAACCTTCACCAGGCTATAATGTCCCACTCGCACGATGAAGACGGCAGTGTCATGTTCAGAATCCCTCCCCCAGAGCCCGACGAATAATAGCCGGTAAATGCGGCCGCCGGTCGGGAACACCGGCAAGGCGTCCGTGTTCGAGCGATATGGAAAGGGAAGAACTCAGGCCCATTCTCCGCGAAAAATTCCCCCCGCAGCGTACCTACTTGCTGCCTGCCCTCCACTTTCTCCAGGAAGAGTTGGGGCACCTGCCCGAGTGGGCCCTGCAGGTGGTGGCCTGGCACCTGCGCACGCCGGCCAGTGTGGTCTACGGCGCCGCCACCAGCTACACCGAACTCCGCATAAAGGCACCTGCTGAACATCTGGTACGCATTTGTATCGGCCTGTCCTGCTGGCACGGCGGCGGCCGAGAGTTGCTGGCAGAGATCGCTCAGTCCCTGCAAGTGGCGGACGGCAGGGCTACCGAGGATGGCTGGGTAACCCTGGAAGAAACTCCATGCGCTTATCGCTGTCCCCTGGCTCCCCTGGCCGAGGTGGACGGAACCTGGCTTGGCCGCGCGCAGGCCGACCATGTCCTATCCAGGTTGAAGGTATGATGCCAGCATGACCTTCGAGGAACTAAGAAACAGGGTCCGCCAGCAGCGCATGGGCCCTGCGGCCGGCAGGACGCGGGTTATGGTTCAAGTGGGGCAGTGCTCCCAGGCAGTGGGCGCCGATGAGGTGGCCCAGCGACTCCGCGATGAACTGGTATCCCGCACCGACTCCTATCTGGTGGAAACCGGCTGCGACGGCGCCTGCTTTGCCGCTCCCCAGGTTGTGATCCACGAACCCGACGGCCGGACCCGTCACTACAGCCAGGTAACAGTCAGCGATGTACCCAGCATCATCGCCTCTCTGGGTGGCGACGCCGAATTGCGGCCCACTCGGGCCCTTGAGGACTTCTTCACCCCCCAGCACCTGCAGGTAATGTCCTGGTGCGGCCAGCTTGACCCCGCCGACGTGGATGACTACGTCGCCGTTGGAGGCTATGCCAGCCTTGCCGACGCCCTTTCCACTTCCCCTGAGAATGTCATTGACCGCGTGCTGGAATCGGGCCTCCAGGGACGGGGCGGCGCCTACTTCCCGCCGGCTCGCAAGTGGCAGGGAGCCCGCTCCTTTCCCGGGCCACGGGTTCTGGTCGTCAACGCCGAGGAGGGTGAGCCCGGCCTCTTCAAAGACCGCCATATCATGGAGGGCTTGCCCCACCGCCTGCTGGAGGGCGCGCTCATAGCCGCCTACGCCACGGGCGCCTCCCGCTGCTATATCTACATAAACGCCGAAGCCCACCTTTCCGCGCAAAGAATGGAAGCCGCGCTTGAACAGGCGGAAAGCTGCGGCCTGGTCGGATGCAACATCCTGGAATCCGGGTTTGACTGCGAGGTGGAAGTCAGAAGAGGTGCCGGGGGCTACGTTTGCGGCGAAGAGACTACCCTGCTCAATACCATCGAAGGACGACGAAGGGAGCCCCGGCTGCGGCCGCCCTTTCCGGTGGAATCGGGGCTTTTCCGACAGCCCACAGTCATCAACAATGTGGAGACCCTTTGCAACGTGCCCTACATCCTGCAGCGGGGACCCGCCCGCTACGGCCAGGTGGGCCTGGAATCGGCCCCGGGCACCAAGCTGATCTGTTTGAGTGGGTCTGTACGCCGCCCCGGCCTGGCCGAGGTTCCCATGGGCACCACCCTGCGGCAGGTAATTGACGGCATTGGCGGCGGCCCCCATGAGGGAAAGGAAATCGGAGTAGTCGCCGTGGGTGGTCCCTCCAGCGGGGTATTGCCACCGTCTGAGCTGGACCTGGAACTGAAGCCGGGCGTGCTTCATCCGTCCGGGGTGGTAATGGGCGCTGGTGGGGTGATGGTAATGGACTCAGCCGTCCCCGCGCTGGAGGTGGCCCGCCGCCTGGCCGCCTACAACGCCGCCGAGTCCTGCGGCAAGTGCACCCCCTGCCGCGAAGGCACGCCCCGCATCGTGGAAGTCCTGGACAGGCTGGCGGAAAGCAACGGGTCGGACTTGGATATGGAGGAGCTACGGTACCTGGCGGAGATAGTCGGAGCGGCTTCCCTGTGCGGCCTGGGCCAGATGGCCGGCGGGCCGGTGAACAGCTTACTACACTTCTTTGGGGATGAGGTTGGGGGTCGTTAAGGCGAAGTTGGGGCGGCCACCTATTGGTGGCCGCAAGCAGTCTGCGGTTTACTGGTCCCCAACGGTTACCAGCCATTCATAGGACGTCGGAGTCAGCCGATTGGCCGGTATGAGTAGCTGGTTGATGGTGGCAAAGGCCTCAAGAGATACTCTACAAGCTACCGCGAATCTTGTTGCTTGGTGGTCGGCGCGATGTTGGATGTTGTGCAACCAGACCAGGCGACGCCACAAGGTGGATAGTTCCAGCAACGGGAACCGGCCGGCAATTGTTCGGGTAATGAATGTAGTAATCTCACTGGAATTACCGGTGGGTATGCGTCTGTCCTCTTGAATCATAAGGGAAGACCCAATATCTACGGCGGCTGACCAGACCAGCATGGCGATATTGCAACGGGCGAAAAGCGCCTCTAATCCTTCGTCAACATCACAATCGGGATGCTGCCGGTGCAAGGTCATTGCCGATTCCAACCTGGCCTGGGAAAGGCTACTGTAAGTCACTTGAAGCTCTGATTCAGGGAGCATATTCTCTTGTCATCCGGACTATGTCCTGAGCTACGCCTAGGTCTATTTCCCAAACCGGGGGTTCAGGGAATAAGCCTTCCTGCGCATCCTCGACCAGCCAGTCCATGAGTTGGTGCGCCGACTCCAGCAGCATCAACTGCCTTTCTCTCTCACTCCTCTGTTCCCGTGCCTTCTTTTTGAATTCCACGGTTTCCGGCATCCTTTCCTTCAGCTTCCGTGTCCCCTCATAAAGCAGCGCCACTGCCCCGGCCGGGTCGGTCGCATATAGCAGGTTGGCCTCTTCTATGAATGCGGGCATCTGCTCTGTCGTCATGACGGCTCCGTGCTATCCCTTTTTCTTTCTTGCACTTGAGGTTAGTTAATGGAGTCTTTACTGTCAACGCAGTTACTGTTCAGGGGAGTGAGACCATCGTGTATACTGCCAGACAACTTTTCCTAAGCTGCGAGACCGCTGGCAATCAATGAGCGAATCAACAAATACCCTCCGAATCGTCGGCATGATCGGCGTCACCCGCGAGGCAGCGGCCACCTCTGGCGCCACCCTCAGCGTCTTTGGCGGGGGCATAAACCCCGGCGCCGAAGTTCCGGCCGGGGTGGACGGGGATTATATCCTGGAATTTGCCCGCGTCCACGAGGACGCCGGGTTCGACATGGTGCTGACGGGTTACTCCTCCAGCACGCCGGACGGCTTCGAGGTGGCCGGATATGCCGCCGCTCATACCACCAGCCTGGGCTACCTGATTGCCCACCGGCCCGGCTTCGTGGCGCCCACCCTGGCGGCGCGCAAGGCTGCCACTCTGGACCAGCTTTCGGGCGGCCGCATCGCCCTCCACATCATCTCCGGCGGCAGCGACATAGAGCAGGAGCGGGACGGCGACTTTCTGGGCCACGATGCCCGCTACCGCCGCACCGACGAATACATGGATGTTCTCCGGCAGACCTGGACCGCCACCACGCCCTTCGATTACGAAGGTGAGTTCTACCGGCTTAAGGACGCCAACAGCCAGGTCCGTTGCTTCCAGCAGCCCCACTTGCCCCTTTTCTTCGGAGGGGCATCGGACATCGCGTTGGACGTCGGCAGCCGCCGCGCCGATGTTTTCGCCCTTTGGGGAGAACCCCGGGACGCCATAAGGGAGCGAGTGGAGGACATTCGCGGACGGGCCGCAGAATACGGACGGGATATCCGGTTCAGCCTGTCGGTACGGCCTGTCCTGGGGGACACGGAGGCGGAGGCGTGGCAACGGGCCGAAGAAATCCTGTCCAGGGTGCAGGAAGCAACCAGGGGGAGTATCGTTCCTGGACAGCCGGCGCGCCTGCAATCGATGGGTTCGAGGAGGCTGCTGGAATTCGCTGCCCAAGGCGACCTGCACGACGAACGGCTGTGGATGCCCGTGGCCGCGGCCAGCGGCGCCGCCGGAAGCACCACTTGTCTGGTGGGCACTCCACGGCAGGTGGCCGAGTCCCTGCTGGCCTACTACGAACTGGGCTGCACCACCTTCATTATCCGTGGCTTCAACCCCCTGAACGACGCCCGGGAATACGGCCGGGAACTCATTCCCCTGTTGCGGGAAATGGTAGCCGACCGCGCGTCAAACCCGGGTTAACGGAACGGCAGGATACATCCGTATCCTCCCCGCTTAAGCTAATCGTCCAGCGCCACCACCATGTAATAGCGGGGCTCGTCGCTGATTACCCGTGTTATGTGCCCCTCTCCGGTCAGGTCCTCGGCCAGCAGTACGTCGCCGGCGCCCACCTGCCGCTTGGTGCCATCGCTGACCTCAACCTCGGCAACACCAGAAAGAGTGATGGTGTACTGGCGGCGCGGCGCGCAATGCCACTCCAGCAAGTACCCAGGCTGGGCGATGCGAATGTTAACGCCGTTGGCTCCCAGCATTGGAGTGCCCTCGCCGTATGCGCCTTCGGTATCGACAAAGGACTCGAAAGACGGGTTCAGGTCTTCCAGGTGAGATTTGCCGTCGGGGCCGGTGTAGCATCGTACAAAGTTAGGCATGGTAGCTCCTTGAAGTTTTTTGCCAGGGTTAGTGATGCCCCTATTCTCTATAGGGGCAGGGGTAACGTCAAGGTTACCGGCGACGGTAGCGAAAGGCGTTTAAGGTTAAACGGGCACAAGACTACATAGCAATGCGAGGCTCTGTTTGACCCGAATAGTCGGGTGCTAGAATATGTGGCAAGAACCGCAACGATTTCCGAACCGACTGTGCAAGAAGGGTAGGGGTGCCGTCGCTATGTACATCTCCCTGACAATAAATGGAAAGCAGGTTCAGGTGCCGGAAGGGGCTTCCGTCCTGGATGCCGTCAACGCCTCCAATACCTACCTCTCCCAGCTGTGCAAGGACCCGGACATGAAGGCCATAGGGGCCTGCCGCACCTGCCTGGTGCAGGTCGAAGGAATGCGCGGCTTTCCTGCCTCCTGTTCCGTCCCCGCCAGCGAAGGCATGGCGGTCCGCACCGACACCCCCGAGGTGGAACGAATCCGCTCCGGCGTGCTGGAGCTGACTCTGGCAATGCTCTCTTCCGATAGTCCCGCCCAGCCGGCCGTTACTTCCGTCATCCGTGGTGAGGGCGAGTACGGGCAACTGACCCGGGCCGCCCATAACTACGGCATCGCCGGCTCCCGCTGGCAGACCCGGCCCCGTGAAGCAACGGACACCAGCAACCCCGTATTCAGCATCGGCATGGAGTCCTGCATCCTCTGCGCCCGCTGCGTCAACGCCTGCCAAGAGGAGCACCAGTTTATCGGCGCCATAGATTTCCTGGGCGCGGGCAGCGGCGGCCGCATCGGCGCCTTCATGGACAAGCCCCTGGCCGAGTCCATCTGCACCACCTGCGGCCAGTGCCTGTCCGTCTGCCCCACCGGCGCCATCCAGGCCAAGGCCACCATCTCCCAGTCAGTCGCTCTCGAAGAACAGTCTTCCGCCCCCCTTCTCCCGCTGAGAGAGGGGCCGGGGGTGAGGGCAGAAAAGAGCGTCTCCACCACCTGCCCCTACTGCGGCGTGGGCTGCGGCATCAAAATGCAAGTCAGCAGCGATGACGAAATCGTGGCGGTGGAGGACGACCCGGACAACCGCTCCAGCGAAGGCATGCTGTGCGTGAAGGGGCGGTTCGGCGCCTCCTTTGTCCACCACCCCGACCGCCTGACCACGCCGCTGATTCGGGAAGGCGGTGAGTTCCGCGAGGCCTCCTGGGACGAGGCCCTGGATCTAATCGCCGACCGGCTTATCAACTACCGGGACGACAACTTCGGCACCCTCTGCTCCGCCAAGGCCACTAACGAGGACGGCTACATCCAGCAGAAGTTCGCCCGTCTCCTGATGCAGACCAACAACATCGACCACTGCACCCGCCTGTGCCACTCGCCGTCGGTGGAGGCCATGCTGGCGACCTTGGGCAGCGGCGCCACCAGCAACTCCTACACCGACTACGAGAATGCCGGTTGCCTGGTGGTCATCGGCTGCGACCCCACCTCCAACCACCCGGTGGCGGCCTCCCGGATGCGCCGCGCCGTGGTGGAGCGGGGCGCGAAGCTTATTGTTATCAACCCCCGTCGCATCGATATGTGCGACTACGCCGACCTGTGGCTGCGTCCCCATCCCGGCACCGACGTGGCCCTGCTGAACGGAATGGCCAAAGTAATCCTGGACGAGGGACTGGTGGACGAAGAGTTCGTCGCCAACCGCACCGAGGACTACGAACAGTGGGCCCGGGTCATCCAGAACTACCCGACGGAACGGGTGGAGGAAATCACCGGCGTCTCCGCTGAAGACCTGAAACAGGCGGCGCGCATTTACGCCCGTCCACCCTTCCCCGCGCGGTATGTGGGCAGTGATGATGCCAAGTCCTACGCCGGCTCCTGCCTCATCTGGGGCATGGGCATCACCCAGCACGTCAACGGTACGCCCAACGCCCACGGCCTGTTGAACCTGGCCCTGGTAACCGGCCAGCTGGGCCGCCCCGGCAGCGGGGTATCGCCCCTGCGGGGCCAGAACAACGTCCAGGGCTGTGGCGACGCCGGCTGCATTCCCGACAACCTGCCCGGCTACCAGGGCTATCGCCCCGAGGCCCTGGCTGCATTCGAGGAAGCCTGGGGTGGCCAGCCCCTGCCCGGCATCCGCGGCCTCGTCATCACCCAGATTGTCCAGTCCATCGGGGAAGACTTTGGCGTCAAGGCCATGTACATCACCGGCGAAAACCCCCTGCTCAGCGAACCAGACCTGAACGAAGCCGCCGAAATGTTCAAGCGCCTGGAGTTCCTGGTGGTGCAGGACATCTTCATGCATGAAACGGCCCAGATTGCCGACGTGGTGCTACCCGCCACCAGCTTTGCCGAGAAGGACGGCACCTTTACCAACAGCGAAAGGCGGGTGCAGCGCATCCGCAAGGCTGTGGAACCCAGGGGCAATAGCCGCCCCGACTGGGAGATTATCTGCGACCTGGGCCGCCGCATGTGCCGCAAGCTGGGCCTGCCCCTGGAGGACCAGTTCACCTACGCCCACCCGTCCGAGATTTTCGACGAGATGGCCCGCCTCACGCCCATCCTGTCGGGCATCAGCTACGACCGCCTGGACCAGGAGGGCGGCATCCAATGGCCCTGCCCCACTCCCGACCACCCGGGCACTCCCTATCTGTACGCCGACTCCTTCCCGAGGGGCCCCCGGGCCCGGTTCATCGGATACGAGCAGGGGCCCCTGTCCGACGAACGGCCCAGCCGCCGTTATCCCCTCATCCTCAACACGGGTCGGATACTCTACCACTGGCACGGCGGCACCATCACCCGTCGCGTGTCCGGCCTGATGGCCCGGGCGCCGGAACTGGAGGTCTCCATCAACCCCACCGACGGCGCGCAGTACGGCATCAACGATGGGCAGGTCGTCCGGGTTGCATCCCGTCGGGGCGAGCTTACCGGCAGGGCCCTCTTCACCGACCGGATGCGGGCCGGGGAAATTTTCATTCCCTTCGTCAAGCTGTCGGAATCTGCCGCCAACTTCCTCACCAACTCGGCCTACGACCCCGATACCATGATCCCCGAGTACAAGGTATGCGCCGTGCGGGTAGAGGCGGCTGAGTAGCTGCCCCGTGGACTTCTTCATCGCCTACCACGCCGCCGACCAGCAATGGGCCGAGTGGATCGGCCAGCGCCTCACGGAAGCAGGCTATACAGTGGAATTACAGTCGTATGACTACTGGGCCCGCTCCAGCATGATCCTGGAGATGTTCGCCGTCTCAGCCATTGCCGACGCCACCATCGCCGTCCTCTCCCCCGAATTCCTGGCCGAAAACCTGGACCGCCCCGAATGGCAGGCCGCATACGCCCAGGACCCCACCGGCTCTCAGGGCATCCTTATTCCGGTGCGGGTGCGGGAGTGCAACGTTGAAGCCACCCTGCCGGAAGTGTGGTTTGTTGACATGGTGGGGTTGGAGTGGGAAGCGGCGGAGACTACGATGTTGGAGAGGCTGACGGAGAGGCGCTTGCCTTGACCTGCGCCGCAACAGGATTGGCATTGGGCCAGTTTCTCAGTAAGGGCCAGACGGGACAGACGTATGCCTGCCTATGGGGCGCAGCTTGCGTTTACTGCGCCCCATAGGCAATTCATCCTTTTCCCTGTTCGCTAGGTCCCTTCCCTTTCCTCTTCCTTCGCCAGGCGTATCCCCAGGGTAATCAGCCACACGACGTAGATAAGGTACATGCCGCGGCCAAAGGAAGTTGCCGAATCCAGCAGACTTGAATCGAAGATTGCCACGGTCCATGCCACTACTCCAACCAGGCCGGCAAGGACTGCCAGCCAGGTCAGGATGCTGAACACGGTACCCCGGGAATCAATTAACACGCTAAGGGCGAACAACAGAAGCCCCAGGCTAACGGCGACGCCACCGGACAAGAGCAGGGACATTCGGATAACGTAGACTGCGTTCCATGGCGAAGAGAAGGCCTCTCCCTGCGCCCCACCTGCTTGCCCAGGGAGGGTGCTGGCCAGGGTGATTGTCAGGGACTGTACCGCCAACCAGGCAATTACTCCCACGGAAATCAATGCCAGACCGGCCATGTTCAGCCCATCGCCGCGACTTCCCCGATGCGCGACATGCACTTCGTACATGCCGAAAGCCATGAGCGCCAGTCCCAGCATGATCAGGCCAGATGTTATCTTGACCATGGCGGCATTGGCCTGCCAGGCTCCTATAAGACCGGCGGGGTCCGACAGCGCTGCGGTTTCCAGGAGCAGGCCGCCGGGCTGTATCAGGAACATGATGAAGGCCAGGCTTGGGCCGAAAACCAGGGATATGGCTCCAAGTTTGTTTGTGGAAAGAAAGTTCATTCCGTGCCTCCTTTCACTTGTCGACTCTTGAACACGATGGCGCCCGGGTCAAACGCGTTAGCTGGGCAAAGGTTCAATGGGACATTGGCTTAATCGGCGCTGTATCTTCGCGCCCCCATGGATACAAATATATACCAGCGGAGCGCAGGGACTGGCAATCTGACCTCTTGTTCTAGAAATTCTGCCAGGGTTAGTGCCCCGGCGCCCCGGAAAACTCCGCGGCGGCGGCCTCGGCCATTTCCTCGGGCGTCATGTCCTTAACGTGGGTGGCCATGCCCCAGTGGTGGCCGTAGGGGTCCCTGACCTGCCCGTAGCGGTCACCCCAGAAGGCGTCCATGGGCTCGAACACCGTCTCGCACCCGGCATCAATCGCCCTCTGGTACATGCCATCCACGTCCTCGGTGTAGATGTGCAACGCGAACGTTGTGCCCTTGGCCGTGGTCGGAGACAGGGCGTCGGCGCAAAACTCCGGCGGCATTTCATCGGCCACCATTACGAACGAATCGCCGATCTGCAGCAGGCCGTGGGCCAGCAGGTCCATCCCCGGCATGGGGAAACGGGAAATCTCCACGGCCCCAAAGGCCTTGACATAAAAGTCCATGGCGGCGCCGGCGTTCTTGATGATCATGTGGGGAGTTACCGTATGAAACCCCGGGGGTATGGGGGATGCGGTAGTCATTGCTTGCTCCTGAATGTTGAGTATTTGGTGCGTTCTCTTCCACGCAGTCGCTATTTTACCCGTTGTGTTCAGGAAAAAGCCTTACTGGACTTCTGCAGATAAGGGGGATTGTGGGGCCGCTCTTCCTGATGGCAGTTTCGCCAAACAGACCTCACCAAAGAGACAGGGCAGCCACAAGGGCTGCCCCTACCCGGTTTGCTGGCCGGTCAGGCTGAACGGTTACGCCGCTGATTCAGGCCGCAGAATTCCATTTCAGCCCCGGTTCTTTCCAGAGAATGAAAGACGTCCGTCAGGATTGTGGCTTAACTGGTTTGCTGCGCTTCCTGTTCCATCCGGCGCCGTTCCCGTGTGGTTATGGCCCGCACCGCTTCGTCGGCGCCCATCCGCCCCACCGGACCCGACGCGTACATGGCGCCCAGCACTATCCCGCCGCGACCCAACAGGAACTCCGAGGGCTGGATGTAGCCGTCGTGGTCATCCGACCACCAGCCGCCAATTTTTTCCCCGTCCTCTTTGGTCGCCCCGTAGGCTACGGGGAAGGTCAACCCCTTGCCCACCACCTCGGTGGCCTGCTCCAGGTTGTCGCAACTTACGGCGTAGATGGATGCCTCCAGGCCCTCCAGTTCAGCCTTCTTTTCTTCCCACGCGGCCAACTGCCGCATGCAGTAGGGTCACCAGTGGCCCCGGTAGAACAGCACCGCCGCGTACCGCCCCGGCACGTCCTCCGGAATGCGTATCTGTTTGCCGTCCACGGTGTTGAAGGTCAGTGACGGGAACCGGTCTCCCTGTTGCAGCTTATCCATGGCTTCCTCCTTGAATTGTTTTACCTACGGATGTTCACAATTACTGATCAAAAGGTATTTGAAAGCACATATTCTTGTCTATTCGTGGATAAAATTGGCGCAGGGCGCGAGGGCCCGCCTACCCAGCCGCCACCGCATCCTCGGCCACGCCCTCGGGCCACCAGGGGTCTTCGTAGTCGCTCCAGATATCCTTGATGTGGGGCATAACCTCTTTGGCGAACAGTTCGGTGTTCTTCAGCGTCAGGTCTTTCGGCATGGTGCCTATGTGAAGCAGGCACATCAGGTGGCCCACCCGCAGCAGGTCGATTGCCTCAGTCAGGCGTTGGCGCACTGTCTCGGGACTGCCGGCGATGACGTGGCCCTGCTCGACGAAGTCCTCCCAGCCAAGTTCGCTGGCCGCCTTCTGCGCCTCTTCGCCAATCTGCGGCCGCAGCGACTCGCGCACCGAAGTTATGGAGCGGTAGCCCGGCGATTCGGCAAAGGGGGCGTGGATCCTAAGCATCTTCTGGTAGAAGTACTTTACGTGCTCTTCGTACTCTTCCTTGGCCGACTCGTCGGTCTCGGAAACGCAGACCAGTTGCAGGAACCCCAGGCGGTATGGATTGTCGTCAATGCCCCGTTCCGCCACCCGGTTCCAGAAACCGTCCACCACCCGCTTGCCCCGCAGGTAGCCAAAGTAGCTCAAGTAGCAGTAAACGTAGTCCCGGTCCAGCACCCAGTCCCAGGTCTCCAGGCTGCCGCTTCCGGGGATCCAGACGGGCGGGTGCGGCTGCTGCAGAGGCCGGGGCCAGATGCTGACATAGCGCAGCTTGTTGTACTTGCCGTTGAAGATGAAGGGTTCCCGCTCCGACCAGGCCCTCATGATCAGGTCGTGGGCCTCGGTGTGCTTCTCCCGCAGAGTTATTGGCACCTGGCCGTAGGAGAATGTGGTGTCCATGGACGTGCCCACGGGGAAACCGGCCACCAGCCTGCCGCCGCTCATCAGGTCCAGCATGGCCATCTCCTCCGCCACCCGCAGGGGAGGCTGGTACAGGGCCAGGCTGTTGCCCAGCACCACCAGCGCGGCCCGCGAGGTGGAACGGGAAAGCACCGAGGCAACAAGGTTGGGCGAAGGCATGATCCCGTAGGCATTGTTGTGGTGCTCGTTGACGCACACTCCGTCGAAGCCCATCTTGTCGGCAAACTGCAACTCGTCCAGGTAGTCGGTGTAGTGCTGACTGCCCAGTTCCGGGTCAAAGTTCTCATTGGGCAAATCCACCCACGCGCTGTGGTGCTTGGACTCAAAGTCCTGGGGCAGGTTCTGGTAGGGCATCAGGTGGAAGAAGGAGACTTTCATAACATTCCCCCGCGGCTGTGTTTGGGGCCTTTGTTTGGGGAATGATAGCACATACTTGGCGCAGGCCAAACCGGACAGTCGCCGGTCCCCAGAACCGCCTTTCGCCGGAAAGCCGGAAGCCAGAAAAAGAAGCGAACCTGGGGCGTATCGAAAAACAGATCTCTGTGCCTGGCCTTCCAAGGCAAGTGGTTCCAAACTCGCCCCCTTGCCAACCCGCATAACCTGTCTCCACCATAGAACCATAACCCAGCCACAACGTCCCGTTCGTAGGGGCGGCCCTTGTGGCCGCTCTGTCCGGGATAATGGCAACCGTAGGGGAGCACGACCTTGCGCCCACCCCATTCATTAAACCCGAGGGCAAGGCTCACGTGTCTGCCCGGGGCACAGGGTGAGGGCCACCAAAATGAGACAAAATGAGACAAAATGAGACAAAATGAGACAAAATGGGACGAAAATCAAAAAGTTCCCACCTTCGTGTCCTTCGTGAAAAACTTACCCCTGGCCCTCTGGGAAGAGGTCCCGCGTTTAGGGCTACCCCAAAATGGGACAAAATGAGACGAAATGGGACGAAAATCAAGAAATTCCATTAATGAACGGTGGTAGTGGCGCGTACGGATACCAAATGCTACACTGCCAACGATAAGCGCACACTTTGCGACCTGTATCCGCGAGATTACGGCGCAAAATGCAGATTCAGCCTATGCTATACGGGAAAAGAAAGGGAGGGAATGATGGTAGATCAAGCAACGGCGCTGGAGCATCTTGGCCTGGCGGTGGGTTCGCCCGGCATCAAGTCGGTTGGTCCGCTGGCCTTCGGTCCCGAGGGAGTCCTGTTTGTGGGGGACAATGTCGGGGCTGCCATTTATGCCATTGACGTAGGCGATTCTGCGGCAGGGGGAGCATCAACAGCCATTGACCTGGACAACCTGGACAGTTCCCTGGCGGCATATCTGGGTTGTTCCCGGGAGGACGTCGAAATACGGGACCTGACAGTCCACCCCCATTCCAGGAATGCCTACCTGTCGGTGATGCGGGGCAGCGGCGACGCGGCGGTCCCGGTTATTGCTCGGATTGACGCCAGCGGCGCCATTTCGGACGTGGCGCTGGAGGACATCGCCTTCTCAAGATCGGATATCGAGGATGCGGCGGACGAGGACGACCCCCGCGAGGTTACCCGGGTGAAGCTGCGCACGGTAACCGTCACCGATATGTCCTACGTGGACGGCCTGCTGGTGGTTGCCGGTACCTCCAACGAGGAATTCTCATCCACCCTGAGGCGCATCCCATTCCCCTTCACCGGCGAAACCAACGCAAACTCCCTGGAGATTTTCCACGTTTCCCATGGCCGCTACGAGACGGCGGCGCCCATCCGTGCCTTCGTCCCCTACCAGGGCAACAACAGCATCCTGGCCAGCTACACCTGCACCCCCGTGGTTCAGTTCTCGGTAAGCGAATTCAGGCCGGGTGAACTGGCCCACGGCAAGACCGTCGCCGAACTGGGCGCCCACAACCGGCCCCTGGACCTGGTCTCCTTCGAGCAAGGCGACGAGGAATACCTCCTGGTGGCCAACGACCGGCACCCGCTGATCAAGATTGCCTGCGTGGATATCGAGCAGCAGGGGTCGCTGACGGTGCCTGACGAGTCCCTGGATAACAGTCCCGCAGACCCGGTTACGCCGGGCGTGGGAGTTCCCCGGCAGCTTCTGCCCCACGAGGGTGTCCGCAGGATGGCCAACCTGGACGGGGACAACGTGCTGATGCTGCAGCAGGACCCGGAGGGGAATATTCATCTGCGCACCTACGGCGTTGGAGATCTGTGACCCAGGGCCGTCGGGAGCAGACATCCGTCGGTCTTACCCTCGCCTGGTGCGAACTTGACGGCAGGGCTGCACTGAAAATCGGTGGCTGGGCCCGCATTGAACCAGGCGATCTGGAAGGGCCTGACGCCGGCGAACTAAGCCGGCAGTTCGCCCTCCTGACCACCGAGGCCCTGGAATCGGGAAGGGACGTTAACTCCGTCCCTTCCGTCGCCGGACGCTTCGAAGTGTCCGGCGACGCCCTTTACTTTATTCCCCGCTTTCCCTTCGTGGCCGCGGCAAGCTATTCCCTGGTGGCGCGTCAGGCGTCAACCGGCGGGGCGGATGAAGCCCCGGAAATCTTCCACATCCGGCGTCCGGCGGAGGAGGCAGAGCCTACCGCCTTCGTAGCTGCCATCTACCCCGACGTAGCCACGGTACCCGTCAACCTGTTGAAGTTCTACGTGGAATTCTCCGAACCGATGAGCGAAGGCCGCGCACAGAGGGCCATCAGGGTGTGCCGGGACGATACGGGGGAACCGCTGGAGGGCGTATTCGTCCCAATGGACCCAGAGTTGTGGGACCCGGGACGGCGGCGGATGACCCTGTTGCTGGACCCGGCCCGAATCAAGCACGGCCTGGTACCCAATATGGAGGCGGGCTACCCGCTCATCGAGGGCGTTCCATTCCGGCTGTTCATCGACCCTGCCTTTCGGGATGCCAAGGGTCGCCCGCTGCGGGCCAGCGGTGAGCGGCGGTACGAAGTGGGGCCGGACGTTCGGGAGCGGATTGACCCGCGCAAATGGCGCTTGACCGTTCCCGCCGCAGGCTCCGTGGACTCCCTGATGGCAGAGTTTGAGCGGCCGCTGGACTATGCGCTGCTGCAGCGCTGCCTCTGGGTTAACGGCCCTGACGGAGAGACGGTGACGGGACATGGCAAAAGCGGGTCCGGTGAAGGATGCTGGAGTTTCACCCCGGCAGAACCCTGGGTGGAGGGACCTTACCAACTGGTGGTGGACCGGCGCCTGGAGGATATGGCGGGCAACTCGCCGGTACGGGTCTTCGACCGTGACATGACGCAACCGGACGATGGCCCGACGCCGACCGACAACGTGGTGGTGGATTTCCTTTGTGAACGTGCGTGATGGTTCAGGGACTCAGGGACAGGGCAGCCGATCAGTTAGCGCAGGAAATGTAGGGGCAGCCCTTGTGGCTGCCCTGCTTCCGGAAATTACCCAAGGCCCTCGGGGCCAAGTCATCGAAATAAGATTGCGGCAAGCCCGACTGCCCGGGTCTTGGGCGAACAAACGAGGCGGCCACGAGGGCCGCCCCTGCAATAGACTTTCCTTTGACAAAGGAGGGGCCTACCCCAAGAACCGGCGCAGCTGCCCCGCCTCGCCCACGTAGTGGGAAATGTCTACGTGGGTGTGAGTGCCTATTCCGGCCCGGATGGCGCTGGTCAGGCCCTCGTGGACCCGGTCAATCTCGTCGGTGAACTTGCCAACCAGGGCCAGGTATTCGTCGCCCAGCAGTTCCTTCACGTGACGTTCGTTGGCGAACCGCAGCGACGCCCGCAGGTCTCCGTCCAGGCTGGGGTATACCTCCCGCAAGAAGGTCAGGTCGTCCTGGTCCAGGGCAGCTAGCCCCAGCAATTCCGGCGGCACTCCAATGGAGTACATGGACGCGGCGAAACCGATGGCCCGGGGCAGCGTTACCTCGTCGCCCACTCCGTCCAGGGACCGACCGTAGCCAAAGAGACCGACGTGCAGCTTCCGTTCCCGACGCTTGGGCACATGACGGGACGCGGCGGTAATCGTGCCAATGAGGCGGCGCACCTGGGACTGGTACTCCGCGGTGGTCTTGTCAATGATTGCTCGTGCCCGTTCCTGGTCGATGGGCATGGGTTCGCCCCGTTCGTGGGCGCGCAGTTGGGCTATCCCCTCGCGCACAGTCTCCTTGTCGTAGTCGTACTTGAAGGCCGACTGGACAGTAAAAGTGTGGGCGCTGGGGTACTCCGTTAGCGTCCGCTCAATGTTCACCGGCGTCAGGTGCCCGCGGAATGGCACGGAACCCGCGCCAATAATGGGATAGAGCGGTATGCCCAATCGCTTTTCCAGGTCGTAAAGGCGGGACAGACCGGCCTTGAGGATCAATTCAGCCCCCACGATGCCGTAGTTGAGGGCGGGGTCGCTGCGGGCCAGGAAGACCCGCTGGGCTGGCAGGTCGCGGCCCCGGAGATACTCCTCCACGATAAGGTCGCAGTAGAAGAGGTGCTCCATGTCTTCGATGAGGGGGATAACCCGCACTTGCTTGGGGAAGAACTCCCCTACCCAATCCTTGACCAGCCGGTCGCCCAGCAGGGTATGGGCCTCCTGCCCCACAATGACGCGGCGGTAGTAGGCCTCCACCAGCGCCAGTTCCTCCGCCGAGGTGGTGAAGGGTAGGATTACTTCCTGGATGGGCGCGGTTTCGTCGTCCCCGTCCCCGTAAAAGTTCCGGGCCATGTCGCACGCGGAGGGTACGCTCTGGAGCGCTTCCACCATGGACTTGCGCATGTCCCGCTCAATGCCAGGGTTGGGTACCCGCAGCGTCAGCACCACGTCTCTGCCCAGGCGTCGCTGTTCCTGGAAAAACTCGGGGTAGCCGGTCAACAGCTTGCGGACCACCTGGTTGTCTGCCTCCTTGCCCTCCGAGTCCCACATCTGCTCGTTGCAGCCCAGGGCGAAAATGTCGGCGGCTTCCTGCACTTCCCCGTCGCCCCGGATGACCCCGGCCTCGTCGGCAAAGGGCGACGGAGTGGCGTTGTCCGGGTGCTGGGTGCTCATAACCTTGGGTACGAAAAACATGGTCAGCCTCGAATGCGGTGAAAAGAGTAGGAGTGGGAGACATTTCCCACTCCTATTGTAGCGTCAGATACCACCTACCTTGTCAAGCGATATACAAGGGCTTAACCCAGGAACCCCTTGATTGCCGTGATGAATTCCGCTGGATTGTCCTCAAACACCATGTGTCCGGCCTGCTCAATCTCCACCATCCGCGAGTCAGGCAGTGTCTCCAGCATCCGTTCTGCCACGTCGGCGGCCAGGATGTCGGTATGCACGCCCCGGATGATGAGGGTGGGGCAGGTGATGTTGGGCAGGGAGGGCCACAGGTCGTCCGACGGCGGCACCGTGTTATTACGTCGCTGCTCCCGGATCAGAATGTCGTACTTCCAGCCAACTTTTCCGTTGGGCAGTTCCCTGGTGGAGTACTGCACCCGCCGCCGCATTACCTCTTCCGAGGCGAAGCGGTTCTGGGCGTTCTGGTAGTTGAAGACATCCTCGAAGGAGTCAAACTCTTCAGGGACGTTGCGGATTTCTTCGGAGATGCGGTTGCTGCCCCGGCTGTCCAGCGCCGGCCCCACGTCCACTATGACCAGTTTCTCCAGCTTCTCGGGGTACTTGCCGCCGAAGGCCATGCTGTTGCGCCCGCCCATGGAGTGGCCCACCAGGATGAACTTGTCCAGGCCCAGGGCCTCGCAGAAACCGGCCAGGTCTGCCACGTAGGCATTGGCGGTGTAGTCCCCGTCCTTGGCCCAGTCGCTGTCGCCCCGGCCCCGCTGGTCCAGGGCAAGCACCTGGAAGTCGTCGCACAGGGCTGCCGAAACGTCGTCCCACGAATGGGCGTGGCCCCGAAGGCCATGCACCAGAAGGGCCACCGGTTTGCCCACGTTGCCCCAGTCCAGATAATGCAGGGTGTGCCCGTTGGCGGATTCGGTCTTGCTTTGGGGTTGTACCTGCGTAGTCATGGCATTTTCCTCCGTCTTCAATTGTGCTCAGACTGAAGTATGGCTGGTACCGTTGCCGGCCAGTCTACCACACAGGCAGTTTGGCCGGAGTGGAAACATTTGCGGAGCCTTTACCGAGTGGCGTTCTTCGCCCGGTGACGGACCCACAAGCGAATCGGAACCCGTATGGGCAGCGTAACCAGGCGGAACAGGAAAGTGAACAAGAGCCCCAGTGAAACCAAAAGATCGGAGAGGATGCCATCGGAGACTATGGTGCCCCTATGTTTCGCATCCTTGCGATGTTCGAACTCTGACTTGTAGAACCTCGGATCGTTTGGCGGCAGCGGTGCTATCGGTGGCATATCCATGGCTTCACCTCAAGGCAGTTCCGGCTTGCTGAAGTGTATCGGTTCAGAGGGGGAATGTATATGATGCACGATCCGGGAGCGGCGTATCCCTGCTACTTGAGGGTGCAGCGATTCGGGCTAGTGGGCTAGTGGGTAGAAGACTCGCCTCCGGCGTCTACGGTCTTCATTGTCTGCGTGTTCACCTCCGGCAGGGGCCGGTTTAGCGCAGGTTATGTCGCAGCCAAGTCCTGCTTTTCAGGGCCTCTGAAATTACCTCGGCATACTGCTTATTTTTCGCGACGGCCGATGCTACACTTCTGCCGCAGGGAGATTCTGGAGAAGAGACATGGGACGAACCGAAGTCAACGCAGTCATCATTGGCCCACAGGCCGAGCGGGAGTTCACTTTCCTGGTGGACACCGGGTCGACCTACGTTGGGTTGCCGGAGGAAGACATACGTGACTTGGGACTGATCCGGATACCTGGCGGATGGATGGAATTTAATACTGCTGCAGGGGTAGTGGCGCGGGATACCTATAACGCATTTGGAAGGGTGCTAGGCCGGGGGTTCAGTGCCACAATCATCGCAACTCCCATTCCTCTGATTGGCTATGAACTGCTACAAAACCTTCGATTCCGGGTCAACCTGGTTACGGAACAACTCGAGCCAGTTGGCACAGACGAAGTCCACCCGCCATACCTCTTTTAGTTCAGGGACCATGAACAGACTGAAGGGGTGGGTGTAGATCTTCACACCCCATCCTGTCTATCCTGTCCATCCATGTCTGCCCAGTCTTACCGCCCCTGCCAGTTGGGCTTCCGCTTCTCCGCAAAGGCCCGCGGCCCTTCCTTCGAGTCCTCCGTGGTCAGCAGCCGGTCGTACATATGGTAAGTCAGCGACGAAACGTCCTGGGTGGACATGTTCAGTCCCCGGTAGGCCAGTTCCTTGAAGTACTGCACTGCCAGGGGCGCGTTCTCCGCAATCTGCGCCGCCATGGTCATCGCCTCTTCCATCAACTGGTCGCCGGGCACCACCCTGTTAAGGAACCCCATGTCGTAAGCCCGCTGGGCGGTTACCGGCTGGGCGGTCAGGCACAGTTCCAGGGTGGCGGCCAGCCCTATCTGCTTCGGGAGAATGGTGCCGAAGGGGGGAAGCAGGCTCCACTTGGTCTCCGTAATCCCCAGCTTTGCGTCCTCCGACGCAATGCGCAGGTCGCACATCTGGGCAATGGACCACCCACCGGCCAGGGCAAACCCGTTGATGGCCGCGATGATGGGCTTCCACGTCTGGGGCCACATGTAGGGCCGGTCCGGATACATGCTGTCTGCGGCCCGGGCCTGCCGCCCGTCGGCGTTGTCGCCGGCCCGCTCCTTCAGGTCCCGACCGGCGCAGAAGGCCCGGCCCGCACCGGTAACGATGGCCACCCGGGCATCGGGGTCAGCGTCAAAGTTAGTAATGGCCTCGGCCAAATCCGCCCGCAATTGCCGGTTGATCGAGTTCAGCGAGTCGGGCCGGTTAAGGGTTATGGTTACGATGTTCTCGGTCTTTTCATAGAGGACGGTTTCTGCCATGTTGGGAAATCTCCTTCTTATTACTTATCCATCCACGGGTACTTCCAAAACAACATTCTTGATAACTGCTACAGGTACTCTCTCGACGGTTGTTTTCGGTTCAATAAACCATTCAACAAGCAAATAGATTGCTATGGTGAAAAATGCTATCAGGATGGCGGCAAGCAAGAGTAGCGCGCCACAGTTCAATTCCTTTGCTGACAAACTCTGCCGAGCATCCTACGCGTAATGCCCTAAGTACGCCCCGCCAATAATGTGGATGTGTCCGTGGCTCTGGCTCTGCAGGCCGTCGTAGCCGAAGTTGGACAGGATGCGGAATCCGTTGGGGCAGAACATGCAGCCCAGGTCCACGGCGATGGTGCCCAGTCGCTCCATAATCCCGCTGCTCCACATGTCCAGTTGGCTCATGTGCTTCTTGGGCATAGCCAGCAGCATCACTGGCACCCAGGTGAGGCGGTTTACAATGACAATGATGTCCTCGTCAACGTAGCGGATGCGGGCAGGTTCGCGGCCCGCAACTATTTCACAGAAGACGCAGTAGGGGGCGGAACTGGTCAAGGATTCACCTCGGGTTCAGGCAACGATAAATTCGGGGCTAGTCGATTTCTTCGGGAGACAGTATCAGCCGGCCAGCGTCGTTGCGGGTAAGGCGTCCGGCCACCGGTTCCACCCCGTGGCCGAACACCAGCAGCCAGTCATTTCGCTCCGCCTCTTCCAGCAGTTGCCGCTTGGATTCCACCGACTCCTGGGGGTAAAGATCGAAGGAGGTAAGGTAGTTTAGCGGCAGGTGGTCCGGCGTGGGCAGCACGTCGCCAAGGCAGGCGGCCCGTTCGCCGTCGGACTCCAGGAAAGTGTACTGGTGGCCGGCCGTGTGACCGCCGGTGCGCCGCGCCCACAGGCCTGGCAGCACTTCCGTGTCACCGTCCAGGAGTTCCAACTGCCCCGTCCTTTCAAGAGGCATGAAGTCGTGCGGGTTATAGGCAGCGCGGGTACGTTCGTTGGTCGCGCTGGCCTCATCCCAGTCAGCCCGCTGTACCAGGTGGGTAGCCTTGGGGAATACTGGCGTGGGTTCCGAGCCGCCCCGGCCGTAGCGGGTGCAGCCTCCGGCGTGATCAAAGTGCAGGTGAGTAAGGATCACCAGGTCAATATCGCCAGGCGTTAACCCCTGCTGGGCCAGATTTTCCACCAGCTTTCCGGCCCGCATGCCATAATTGGCCCGCATATTCCGGTCCGGCTTGCTGCCAATGCCGGTATCCACCAGTACCCTTTTGCCCCCTGACCTGACCAGCAGGCAGTTGAGGCCCAACTCCACCCGGTTCTTCCGGTCAGGTTGGCGCAGTCCGCCCCAGATGGCCTTGGGCACCACGCCGAAAACGGCGCCACCGTCAACCCGAAACACCCCGTCGCTGACTACACTTATTTCCGCGCTGCCCAGTCGCATAGTCCCTGAATTATAGATTAGCCTCCTTCCTTGTCAACGCCAGGGCCTGGATGTGACAGGGCTATCGCATTTGGAAATGGTTGACCAGATAGCCTTTTGCCAGCCAGCCGAGACGGGTGTGCCCCGAGTTCGAGGTTCCCGCCTTCGCGGGAAAGAAGGGTCCTTCGCAGACCATTCATGGGGTAGCCCTGACCATCATGGGGGTAGCGCTGGACTTCCATAGACCGGCGAAAACCGGTGTGACAATGGTTCGGACCACTCAACTGTGGGACATCGCTCCTATCTGACGGCACTCAGAGGTCGAGGTTTTTTTTATTTCCTGTCCCATTTTGTGCCATTTTGTGCCGTTTCGTATCTGACAACAGAGTCGGGATGAGACAAAATGGCACACCGGTGGGCCGTCGGTGGGCCACATCCCAGATAGGGAATGGCCCTGAAGGATGCACAAAATGGCCCGCGCTGGGCCACGGGGAGCAGGAGGGGCAAAGGCGCCTCCGGCTTTGTCCGCGCTCCCTGTTCCAAAGAAGGAGAGCAGGTGCACCTGAAAATTATGGTAGGGACGTGAATTCCCTGCTATCAAGGGGCCAATGTCATGCGGCGGCTTTGTGTTTCCAGGGCAATCGCGTTCTACCCCCAACAAGATTCCCGGGCGCCAGCAGGATTCCCGGGGATTTCATGAAGGCTGCTTAGCAGGTCTCACCGTTATATGCCTTCAGCGGCAATCGACCCTATGCACTCCATCCTGTAACCTATTCCTTCCCCGAAGTGTCGGGCCACGGTGCTATGTATTTGGGCCATGGCGGGAAGGGGCAGTCCTGCTTTCTCCAGCACTTGGGACATGGACGTTACCTCGCGGTCGGTGATGCCGCAGGGGACTATCCGGGCGAATCTGGACAGATCGGGGTTTACATTGATGGCGAAGCCATGGTGGGCAATGCCCCGACTGATCTTCACACCGATGGCGGCTATCTTGGCGTTACCCACCCACACTCCGGTAAGGCCCGGTTCAACTCCCGCTTCAATGCCGAGGTTGGCCAGGGAGTTGATGATTACCCGTTCCAGGGTGCGCACGTACTTCAGCGGCCCGCCCCATTCCCGCAGGTTGACGATGGGGTAGGCTACCAGTTGGCCCGGGCCGTGGTAGGTAACCTGCCCGCCCCGGTCCGTCTCTATCACATCGATGCCCTGCTCTTGGAGCTGTTGCTCCGTCATGGGGATGTGCTCGGGCCTGGAGAGCCGGCCTCGGGTGTAGACGTGGGGATGTTCCAACAGCAGCAGGGTGTTGGGCCGTCGGCCGTCGTGAACGGCGTTGACCAGGTCAGTCTGCAACTGCCAGGCACACCGGTATTCGACAGTGCCGAGGGAGATTACCTGGCAGCATGGTTTTTCAGGCATGGCGTTAAATGCTGGTAATTCAACAGCTTTGTAACGATGGGTTTGGTGTTAACCGTCTTTCCGGCGGAAGCCGGAATCCAGGCCCTTTCTTGTATTCTGCAGTTGACCCTTCGCGACCCTTCTGGATTTGCGCTCAAGGCTGGAATGACGATACAGGTATATCGTTCATCACTTCAAACCAGTTCCACCACTGGTAGTCTAACATCACTGGCATGGCGAGCGCGTAGGGGCTGGGATTATTTTCGCCGCGCCATTCATCAGGGCGTCACACACTACGGTGTCGTCATTCCGGTAATGAGCCGGAATGACGACATATCAGCGTGCCTGCCGGTTCATTCAGATGTTTCCGAACTTGTCTCTCGGACCAGCGTTGCGGTATAGCTCAACTCATCCACCGAAACACTCCAGATACGACAAGGCGTCGTCAAGCCCGGCAGGGTCGTGCTTGCCCCAGAGCCCGGGCTCGTTTTCGTCGTCCACGTTGTACATCCCGGAGTTCAATTCCATGCGCGGGTTGCGATTTTCCTGTGCTTCCTGGAGAACCCCCAAGATCTGTCTTACCTGAACACCATTGAAAACGTAGATTGCCGCCCCGTCCTCTGTGATAAGCGGGTCTTGATAAAGGAAGTAGCTTTCATCAACCCAATCGCTTGAGCCGTCATCCCAGATACCGACCACGTAGACATTTACGGAAGATGGGACCACGTTGGAATACGGAATCAAATAAGCTACGGGCAACCCTTCTATACATCCCAGGGACAAGGCTACGTCCCTTGCCCAGGAACTCGGGTCGGCGTCCAAAACGGCTCGTCTGTACAATCCGTCCGCCTCATCCTCACCCAATTCTTGCGTTATGCTTCTCTCCCAGACGAAATCACGATACCAACTGCCTGACCTGACCCATTCATCATGTTCCGGCTCCAGTGTGGGCGTTGCAGTAGGCCTGGGAGTAGACGTAGGCACAGGAGTAGGAGTTGGTGTGGCTGTCGGTGGGGGAGTAAGCGTAGGCGTGGCGGTGGGCAAAGGTGTTGGCGTAGGCGCAGGCGTTGGTGTGGCCGTCGCCGTCGGGTAGGGCGTATGCGTGGGCCGCGGCGTTGCCGTCGGGTAAGGCGTGGCTGTGGGCGGTTCCGTCGGCGTCGGGTATGGCGTAGCCGTTGGATAAGGCGTGTAGGTTGGCAAGGGCGTGGCGGTGGGCAAGGCATCCAGGTGCGCCTGCACCTGGGCGGTTACCGTGGCGGGAACATCGGGCGCCGGCGTCGGCGTGGGGGCAGCGCAGGCCATCGCCCCGATGATGAACAGGGCGGCAATGAGCAATAGCTTCATGGTGGCATTCTCCAGAAACAATGTGTGGGTAGTACCCCGCCGTGCGGCAACCGGGATGGTTGGTCCGCGAGGACGGGCTAAAGAGGAAATTGCTGGAGAGTTGAGGGGCTATTCCAGTAGGGGGGCGGTTCCAGGCAAAAGGGCGATCGGCAGTGGGTGACCTTTAGGGCGGGTATTGCAGGGAAGGGAAATATGCAGCGGGAGCGTTACGGACCCGCAGGATATGACCAGCGCAACAACCATGCGCCGGATCTTTTCCCTTATGTGGGCAAGCAGAACCGCCAATGGCGCGGAGAGAGACTTTTTCAGGGTCCGGTGAATTAGCTGGCGGCTCACTCCGTAGAAAAGCACCATCATGAAGAAGGCGGTCATCCATAGCTGTACCGACACCTGCGCCAGGGGCTCCAGGACATCGACCAGAAAACCGGCCGCCACTGTCCCGATGGGCGCCCCGACTAACGCGGCAAATCCAACCAGGAGCAGCAAGCAAAGGCAGGTCATGCCCAGAGGAGCGGCCACGCTCCAAAAGGCCCACGCTCGCATAAGCAGCAGGGCTGGATAGTGCTGGTTTCGGGGTATAAAGTTCAGCATCGTTTCCTGACTGTAACTATTCGACGGCAAGAGTTCAACCGGCAAATGTCAGTCAATCCAGTCAACCTTGCCCGCCGCAAGCGCTTGATATAGTATGGGGCGAGGTTGCCCTGTCCCTGAACCAGATGAGAACAGGGTGCATCCCGTGCAATAAAGCAAAGGAACGAAACTTATGGCCCAAAGCATTAGTTTGAAGATAAACGGCGAGGACCGACAGGTGGAGGCCCCGGCCCGCCGCCTGCTGGTGGACCTGCTGCGCTACGACCTGGGTCTGACCGGCACCAAGGAAGGCTGCAGCGTCGGTGTCTGCGGCGCCTGCACCGTCCTGGTGGACGGGGAAATGGTGGCTTCCTGCATTACCCTGGCCGCCGCAGTGGAAGGCTCCGAGATCACGACTATCGAGGGACTGGCCCAGGACGGGAGGCTCCATCCCGTGCAGCAGGCTTTCATTGACTACGGCGGGTTCCAGTGCGGCATCTGCACTCCCGGCCAGGTTATGGCCGCCAAGGCGCTGCTGGACGACAATGCCCAGCCCACTGAGGAAGAGATTCGGGACTGGATGATGGGTAACCTGTGCCGCTGCACCGGCTACTACAAGATCCTGGAGTCGGTGGTAGCCGCCATGAGCCCCGCTGCTTCCCAGGAAGGGGGGCAGGCCAGATGATAGATTTCGAATTTCACCAGGCTAATGACCTTGACCATGCCTTTGCCCTGCTGGCGGACTACGGCGAAGATGCGCGGCTGATGTCGGGAGGCACTGCCCTGGTATTGCAGATGAAGCAGCGGTTCTCCCAGCCGGGTCATGTCATCGGGTTGAGGCGCATCGCCGGACTGGGCTCGATCGAGGAAACGTCGGAGGGCAGCATTCGTATAGGCGCACTTTGCACCCAGCGCCAGGTGGAGAATCACCCCCTGGTAGCCGAACACCTTCCTTTGGTGGCCGGAGCCTACCGTCACGTCGCCACGCCCCGCATTCGTAACATGGCCACAGTGGGCGGCGGCCTGGCCCACGGAGACCCTAACCAGGACCCGCCGCCGTCCCTGATAGCCCTGCGCGCCTCGGTGGTGCTGTCCTCGGCCAGCGGCGGGGAGCGCGTTGTACCTGCCGAGGAACTGTTCGTGGACTACTTTGAGACCGACGTCCGGCCCGGCGAGATTGTCACCGGCCTGGTCGTGCCGCCCGCGCCCGATGGAGCCGGGACCGCCTACCTGAAGTTCTTGCCCCGCACCGCCGACGACTACGCCACCGTTTCGGTGGCTGCCGTGGTTACGCCGGACGAGGCTGGCAACTGTGCCGACATCCGCATCGTGCTGGGGTCGGTGGGCCTGACGCCCATTCGCGCCACCGCCGCCGAGGACGCCCTGCGCGGTCAGCCCCTGACTGACGAGACCATTGGCGCGGCGGCCGCAATGGTACAGGACGCCGTTGATCCCTTAGACGATCACCGGGGTTCGGCGGAATACAAGCGGGAAATGGCCGAGGTCTTCACCCGCCGGGCAGTCCGCCAGGCCATGACCAACTCCGGGATGGTGTAGCGCCGTGAAGCTGGAGAATCGCTGCGTGGTGCCCGCCGACCGGGAGACGGCCTGGAACCTGGTGATGGACCTGCCCCGGGTGGCGCCATGCGTCCCCGGCCTGTCGTCGCTGGAGGCCGATGGCGACGACCGTTACACCGGGACGCTGCAGGCCCAGGCCGGGCCCATGCGGGTGAACCTGGCCGGATCGGTCCGGATCACGGCCCAGAACGCGGACAAGGGCGAGGCCCACTTCCTGCTGGAGGCCGCCGACCGTCGCATTGGCGGTTCGGTCAAGACCACCATGACCCTGCAGTTGAACCCCACCGCCGACGGCCAGACGGAACTTACCATAGCCACCGACACCGCCTTCATGGGCGCCCTGGGCACCCTGGGCCAGCCCATAATCCGCCGCAAGGCCGCCGCCACGGTGGAGGAGTTCGCGAAGAATTTGGCGGGGATGGTGGGGGATACGGGGTAGAGCGATGGAACCGGCAAGCAAGATCGAGTCCATCAAGATAAAGGGCTTCCGGTCGCTGGCCGACGTGGAGCTTACCGACCTGCCCAACGCCGCCGTGCTGATCGGCCCCAACGGTTCCGGCAAATCCAACATTTTCCTGTTCCTGGAAATGCTGCGGCAGATGCTGCGCTACGGGCGACTCAGGGAGTTCGTAGCCAGGCACGGCGGAGCGGACGACCAGTTGTTCTGTGGATTTCGGAGTACTTCCACTTTACGGGGCGAACTTAACGTAGGGACTGCCATGGGAAGCTACGGTTACGAGTGCTCTTTCACATTCGCACATCCAGACCAGTTTTATACAAACTATCAAAAGTTTACGTATCAGTTGGTAGGACATACCCAAAGCATGTCAATGGAAGTGAACAATTGGGGGTTGGAAAGCGGTCTGCTCCCAATAACGCTGGAACAAGAAGAAGACAGCGAGAAACACGTTTACATTCACGACTCACTTATTGATTTTCGTGATTTGATCGGTGGTGTCGCACTTTACCAGTTCCATAACACCGGCTTCCACTCCGACATTAAGAAAAGCTGCGACATAACTGATAATGTTCGCCTAAGGGCCGACGGCGGCAACCTGGCGGCCGTGCTTTACGGGATGGAACGGGAAGACCCCAAGCGGTACGACTACATCTGCAATCTGATTAATCGCATACTTCCCACCTTCGACCGGTTTGACCTGGAAGAAAGCTACGGCAAGGTTATGCTGAGGTGGAAGGCCCGGGGTTCCGACAAAACCATGGGCGCGCACCTGACATCCGATGGCTCCCTGCGCTACTTCTGCCTGGTAACGCTGCTGAACCTGCCCGAGGAAATGCTGCCCAGCGTTTTCCTGCTAGACGAACCGGAACTGGGCCTGCACCCGTCCGCCGTTGGACTGATTGGAGCAATGATCAAGCGAATGTCCCGCAAACGGCAGGTGATAGTCGCCACCCAGTCGCCGCTGCTGGTTGACGAATTCGCGCCCAACGAGATTTTCGTAACGGAGCTAAAGGAAGGGCGAACGAAAATCACACGCCAGAACGAGGAATATCTCAGTGTCTGGCTTGAGGAATTTTCGACCGGGGAATTGTGGCAGAAGAATTTACTAGGTGGCCGCCCTTGATTCGGTTGGCCATTACTGTAGAAGGGGAAACTGAGGAGAATTTCGTCACCGAGGTACTTGGCCCGCATTTGAACAGCAAAGAGATTTACCCCTTTCCAATTTTGTTAGGTAAAGCCAAAAGGAATGTTGGAAGGGGAGGCAACGTAACGATCGGTCGGTTGGCCGCAGATATGGTGTCGAACTACCACCGTTTCGACTTCGTGACTTCGCTGGTGGATTTCTACGGGTTCAGGGATAAAGGGACCAGAAGTGTTGGGGAACTGGAACAAGCCATTACTCAAGAAGTCGAAGAAAGGATTCAGCGCAATTGGGACGAAAGGAAGGTAATTCCATACGTTCAACTGCACGAATTTGAAGGCTTGCTCTTCTCTCAAGTCAACGGCTTTCTTAACGTTCCTGGTGCGGACGAATTAACCCTGCAGGATTTGGAGGGTGTTCGAGTCCAGTTTCTTTCCCCCGAAGACATTAACGACAATCCCAACACTGCACCCAGCAAACGCATCATGCAAGTACTACCTGACTATGTTAAGACAATTGATGGCCTCCAAATAGCCCAAGCCATCGGCCTCACCGCTATTCGTCGCGAATGCCCACGCTTTAATAGCTGGGTAACGCGCCTGGAATCTCTGTCCGCCTAAGTAACCACAGCAAACCAAAGCGCCCGGGATAAGAAATCCCGGGCGATTCTTATTCTGGACCAAAGCTCTCTTTAAATCCGTATCACCCCTACCAGATCCCCGTCCTGTTCCTCTATGGCAATTTCGGTGCCGAAGGGTTTGGAGACTTCCTGGAGCCAGGTCAGGGTTTCGCGGGCTATGGGTCCTTCCGCCAGTATGGGGCGGCCCCGCTGGGGGATGGGGCGGCCGAAGCCCATGTCGATGGGGTAGAGAATGATCTCCCGCAGGTCGCCGCCGGCGTAGTTGCAGACGGCCACCACGCTCTGCCAGAAGACCGGGTCGGCGGCGAAGGCGCGGGTGCCGCTGCCGGAGCGGGTGTCCAGGTAGTCGCCGGGGGTGCTGTTGAAGTCCAGGCCGAAGCGGCGGTAGGCTTCGTGGGGCAGCCACAGGACGCTTTCGTTCTGGAAGATGAAGTTGCCCAGGCTGTAGAAGATGGGCCGGTTCTTGTAGATTTCAATGCCCCGCAGGAAGTGGGGGCCGTGGCCCACGAAGGCGGCGCAGCCCTGGTCAATGGTCCAGTGGGCGAAGTCCGTCAGGAAGTGGGGCGGCGACAGGCGGGAGTGGCCGTGGAAGTCGCCGTCGGGGCCGCTTTCGTGGCAATGGACGCCGTACACCTGCCAGTCCGACTGCTTCTGCGTTCCCCGAATCCAGTTGCCGATGCCCAGCCGGTCCTCCTCGTTCAGGGCGGTGCGGATGGCGTACTCCTCGTCCAGGATGAACTTGTTGTCCAGGAAGTCTATCTCGGTGCTGTGGTCCGGTTCGTTTTCGTTGCCCCGGAAGCCGAAATGGCGGTGGAAGGCATGCTCTTCTTCGTAGCCAAATTCCAGGTTGGCCTTGCGCAGGGCGTCAAACACATCCTGCTGCACGTGGTGGGTAATATCGTGGCGGAGGGCGTTGACGCCGGGGCGGCCTCGGAAGTCGGGGCGGCCGGCGCCGGCGCGGGACTGCTCACTGTAGGTGCTGGTGGCGCCCATGACCGCCACCCGGCCCCGGGCGGAGTCCACGTAGGCGGGGGCGCGGGCCTCGTCCAGGTCGCGGCCGCCGCCGGCGTAGGCCAGGTCGATCTCGCGGCAGTGCTCGAGAGTGGTCAGGAAGCCGCCCTCGGAGTAGTCGAAGGAGTGGTTGTTGGCGGCGGTTACGGCGTTGATGCCCATCCACTTCAGTTCGTCCAGGTTGTGGGGGTCGGAGCGGGTGTAGGTGGCGCTGCTCCACTGCCAGCTGCTCTCGAAGTCGTGGAAAAGCATTTCCAGGTTGACCAGGGACACGTCGGCTCCCCGCAGGATGTCCACCAGCTTGAGGAAGCGGGGTTCCTGGAAGGCCCGCATGCGGCGGGTAATCATGGCGTCGCCGCCCAGGGCGATGGAAATATCGCGGCGCTCGGCATCGTAGATGGTCGTCATTGGTGCCTCCTTGCGGTGTCAGAACAAGGGTGGTTTTGGTGGTGGCATTTTAGCAGATTTGGGTTGGGGCGGTTGACGATAGATGTGCGGTTGCGAGGGTAAATCGCATGTGAAGACTCTGCCTGCACTGTCGGCGCTTTTATGGGACTCACCAAGCTGTTTCCAGGTTCGAGGATTCCGCCAAATTGCCTTGCCGGGAATTCTCTGCCTGCCTGGGCAATACCTTAGTTTTGAGGGTCGGGGCCGACAAATGGCCTGTCCAACGCAGGAAACTCTACCCCAAGAACCGGAAAAGGCAGGCTGGAGGCGGCCCGCGGCGACCTGCGGTTTTCACTGGAGACCTCAAATAGGGTGTTTGCAGCTGGGGCCTCATCTTGTGCCTGGCTGGCGGATTGCTTTACTTCCGCCTTGTGGTTTCACTGACTTGATTTTGCTGGAGCCTTCCACCGGCCTGGTGAGGTCACCTGAGGTCAAACCATACAGGGTTGGGGGTGGGCCATTCGTCCCAGAACATGACGAGAGTGGGGAGGTCAGCTGTGGCGATGTGCCAGCACACGTTCAGCTCGAATTCCCCTCCCGGGAAAACTTCCCTTGAGTTAGAGCCGGGGAAAACCCCGCAGCTGTCACCACTGGTTGTATATACCCATCCTACTGCTCTGCCCGTTGTCTTCACGTAATCTACGAAGAAGCCTCTCTGTTCGCCCACGTTTTTGACCCTAAGCCGGAGTAAGTAGAACTGTTTGCCTTCGCCCGGGGGCTTATTGAAGCTGTTCTCCTCCCGGATTATGTCCCAGGCGTCGGGGGTAATGTCGACGACTGAGATTTCCCAGTGGGTGCGGTGGTCCTGCACGATCCCCTTTTGGCCCAGGGGTACGGGGTTGTTTCTGGAACCTGTTGGTGGCGGCTCGGTCGGTTCTGGAATTGGCGTAGCCGTCGGGCTGGGTGTGGCGGTTGCTGCCGGAGTTGGAGCGACGGTCGGCAACAGGGGTTCGGGCCGGCGCTCCGGCTCAACGCTGGGTTCAGGAGCCCCTGCGTTCTCCGGGGCCTCTCCGGCTCCGGTGGTGTTGGCCTGTTCGCTGGTCGGGACTGTCTCGGAGTCGTCGGTGGCCTCGCCAGGGGCCCTCCCTGGTTGGGTGATTACGCTTATGGCCGGGCCGTCTGAGCCCGTCTGGGTGTCTTGCGGCGGGGAGCCTGTTTCCTCTGTAGTCAGGTTCTCGCTGGCATTAGGGGATGGGGTGGCCGGGGGTGTGGGGTCCTGTTGCTGCATTGCTTCGACAGTGGCGGACACCATGGCCTGGACGGTAGCCTCCAGGTTGGGGGTAGCCAGGTTTTGTTCTTCCGTGGCCGGCTCGTCAATCGGGGAAGTAAGTTCTGCCCGGGGCGTGGCGGTTGGCAGTTCCTGTTGGACTGGAGTCGGAGAACTGGAAAATGCCTGCGGCGTCTGAGTGGGGACTGATGTGCCGCACGCTTGCGCTGCAGCAAGCAGCAGGGCCATGAGGCCAACCATAAATCCGGAATTCCGGATAGGGATACGCTTGAATCTTGTGGACACGCGGTGGCTCCTGTCGTCAGAGTCGTGTCTTGCCGCATTAGGTGGCGCCGGGGACGATTCATTGCACAGAGTAGCTTTAATTTTGTGGTAATTATGATTCATGATGCAGGGATCGGGCCGAGAAAACTGTATTTTCCGGGCATATCCGCTCATTTCCACTCATTATGTACCTGGAAACTTCTATCTGGCGGGTGGGAATGGCTGTTAAATGGCGGAATTGCTCTCCTTAATTCCCAACCCGAGCCAACGGGGCGATGTCGCATTCTTCAAGGAGTTCAGGGTTTCTCTGTCCTAATGGTATAGAACGGATTCACAAATGGGCAACAGGCAGATGCCAGGTATACTGACTCCAGGCGGCATAGCGAACGGGCAGGTGGAGTAGGTATCCCATTGAACTCGGACAGTTCATTGCCCGGGGTAGCATTACGACTTGGTGGTATTGGGGGCGGGGCGAGGCAGCCACAAGGGCTGCTCATAAACAATCACCGGTACACAATCAATGGATCGGACGACCTGACAGGGAACGCTGCCATTGCCCTGTGATGCGTATTGGTGGGTTCAGGGGATGATATATACTTAGTGTATTCCTTCGCTTAATCGGTTTGGGGCTATGATAGCTGGCATCATTTTCCTGGTGGGTATTCTCCTGGTGGTGTTCTTTATCGCCAATGATCCTCGCCGCGTGTTCTGGCGGGACCCGCGCCGGAGAGGCAGTCGGGGATCTCACCTGCCCATCAGGTTCTTCTGGTGGTAGGCGGCAGACTGAGAGATCTTTCCGCCCCCCAACGCAGGGTTATCCGGGCCTGGTGCATGTATGACTGGGCCAATTCCGGGTATGCCACGGCCGGCGGAGCCGCCATCTTCCCCGTATATTTCGTCTTCCTCTTCAAAGACGCCCTGGGCGAGTCCGTCTCCCTCTTTGGCATCACCTTCACGGGCAGTTCCACCTGGAGCCTGGGCATTGCCGCGGCCACCGCACTGGTGGCCATAACGAGTCCGGCATTAGGGGTGATCGCGGACCGAGTGGCCATCAAGAAAGCCCTGCTGTGGATCTACACCATCGTGGGCTCGGTGGCGACCTGCCTTATGTTCTTTTCCGCGTACACCGGGCAGCCCTGGCTGTGGTTCCTGGCCATGTTCATGCTGGCTAACGTCGGGTTCGCCGGCTGCCTGGTCTTCTACAACACCTTCTTGCCTCACATCTCTCCCCGCGAACTTCTGGATAAAGTGAGCAGCCAGGGATTTGCCTACGGTTACGTGGGCGGCGGGCTGCTGCTGGCCGTGCACCTGGTGTTGATCCTGGCGACGCAGGGCACGGAATGGGCGGACCTGGTGACCCGGCTGGCGATAGTGTCCATCGGCTTCTGGTGGTTCGGCTGGGCGCTGTGGACGTTCAAGGTGGTGCCAGAGCCGCATATCCCCAACGAGATCCGCGGCCTGCGACCCGGGCGGGCGCTGCGCCTGGCCTTTACGGAGCTTTCGCATACCTTCCACCAGATGCGGGGGTTCCGGGCCATCCTGATCTACTTGGTCTCCTACCTGCTGTTCAACGACGGCATCCAGACGGTGCTGAACGTGGCCGGCGCCTACGGGGCAGACACCATCGGGATTCCGCTGGTGTTCAACATGGCCACCATCCTGATCATCCAGTTTGTGGCCGCCTTCGGGGCCATGGTGTTTTCCTGGCTGGCGTCGCGCATCGCCACCAAAGGGGCCCTGATGGTCACGCTGGTGGGATGGTCGGTACTGGTGCTGTTCGGGGTGGGCATCGCGCCGCTGGAGCCCAACGGCCACGAGGAGTTTGACTACCAGGTGGAGTATCAGGCTGAATTGGGCGTGTACGTGGTGGGTTCGGCGCCCGAAAGGGACGATTCGGCGCTGGACCGGACGTGGCGGGATGAACTGTCGGCCGCCGGAGTAATACCGGAATCGGAGGCAGCCCTGCAGGCGGGTGACACCTTGTCGGAAGGACAGATGGGGACTCTGGTGGAGAGAATCAGCGGGTCCGATAGCGCCCCGTATTCCGTTTCTGTGTTGGGGGGCGGGCTCGACGGCGCAAATGCCACGGGTCGACTGCACCGCTCCAACCTGGGGAATGGCCCGATAGACTGGTGGCCGGCAATGGTGCGGCGCCTGGTGTGGGAACGGCTGGGGCTGGACGCGCCGTACCAGTGGCTGCTGCTGGGTGTGGGCGTAGGACTGGTGATGGGCGGCAGCCAGGCCCTGGCCCGCAGCCTGTTTGCCCAGATTGTTCCCCATACCCGCAGCGGGGAGTTCTTTTCCTTTTTCGGGTTTATGGGGCGGGTCTCTACCGTGTTCGGCCCGCTGCTGTACGTGGTGGTAACGGGCCTGATTGATACCAGGGTGGCCATACTTTCCATAATGGTTCTGATCGTGGCAGGGGGAGTGTTGCTGCACTGGGTGGACGTGAGGTCTGGTGCAAGGGCGGCGGACGAGGAGGATGCCCGGCATTACGCGGAGGCGGGTGAGCCGTTGCCAGGGTGATGGATAATGAAGGGTGGAGCAGTCTAATGTGCAGCCTGCTGTCGGGCCAGATAGAATGGATGTATGGCAGACGTTGATGGCCGGAAACGCTGGACACTTTACTATGATGGGGAGTGCGGATTCTGCACTCTTTCAGTAAGGGCGCTGGCCTTTGCCGATTTCTTTCGCATGGTGGCGTGGACGGCTTACCAGGAGTTGGCCGACCCGCCTGAGGGGCTGACGTGGGAAGACCTGGACGCCGCGGCTTACCTGGAAGTGGGCAACGGTTTGATCGGGTCGAGTGAGTACCTTGGAGGGGAGCGGCGACTTTACCGGGGTTTTTATGCCTTCAGGATGCTGACGCTGCGGTTACCGCCGCTGATGCCGCTGGCATTGCTGCTGTGGCTGCCGGGAATCAACCGTTTGGGCGAGCGGGCCTACGAGTGGGTTGCGGCGAACAGGTACCGCATCAGCCGCCGGTGCCGTTTGAAGGCAGGGAGATAGGGGTTCAGGGCAATCGGGTCTTAAGTTAAGCTGTACGCCTAAGCCGGAAGGCATGTCGCCCTGAGCTTGCCGAAGGGTCTGCAATTATTCTCCAAACCACGGTTGCGGGTCAGAAAGTTGGCTTGTGGGAAGGAGCTTAGATTCTTCACTCCGTTCAGAATGACAATCCTGGCCGTTCAGGATGATAAGTCGCTAAGACGCGACCGTATGGGTAGGGCAATTGCCCTACCCTCAAACTTACTGGGCGTACGGTACGCTTTGCCCGCCTCTAGCGCAGGGTCGCCACGAACAGGTGGCCGCCGTAGCCGCCTTCGTAGCCGGGCAGGGTAACCAGTTCAGCATCGAAGCCCGCTTCGTCCAGCAGTTCCAGCCAGGTGGTTGAGGGGAAAAGGCCGGTGGCGTGGCGGTCCTGCACGACCCGCAGCCCGGTTGTTTCATGGAGGATGAAGAAGAACAGGGACTCTATGGTGCTGTCCGATTCATCGGGGTCGTGGCAGTATTCGATGACGGTGAATGGTGGGGTGGCATCGCCGCAGATCCAGTGCAGGACGCGGGGGCCGGAGAAGGATTCCTTAAGGTAGTCGGGAGACAAAAGGAAGATACCGCCAGGTCGGAGGTGTTGCCGGGCAGTTGCAAGAGTATCCAGCAGGTCCCGCTCGGTCAGAAGGTAACAGACGGCGTCGTGGATTGCCACGGCGTCGAATTGTTTTTCCAGGCTAAGGTCTCTCATATCGCCCAGGTGGTGGGGAACGCCGGGGTTGAGTTCCTGGGACAGGGCCAGCATCTGGGGAGACAGGTCCACTGCCGTTACATCGAAGTCGGCGGTCAGGTGGCTGAGGGTGTGGCCGCCGCCTGAACCCAACTCCAGAAGGGAATGGCGGCCGGGACCCAGGCGCTGGCGGATAGCATCCCGCCAGTGGCCGGCGTCGTCGGCATAGTCGGCGGGCGGGCTGAAGGCGGGCCACAGCCAGGCCAGGTCGGTGTAAAGGCGGTGAGTCGGCAGCACCGTGCTATTATACGAAAACTTGAGCCGGATAGACGAAGGAGACAGGACAATGGGCAAGCTGGACGGCAAGGTAGTGGTAGTTACGGGCGCCAGTCGGGGCATCGGAGCAGAGATTTCGGCCCGCTTTGCCGGAGAAGGGGGCAAAATTGTGTGCGCGGCGCGGACGGTGCGGGAAGGCGACCATCCGCTGGAGGGGTCGCTGGAAAAAACAGTTGCCGACATCAAAGAGGCTGGCGGCGAGGCGACTGCGGTGGCGGTTAATCTGGCCAGTCCGGAGGAGTGCGAACGCCTGATTGAAGAGGCCAGGGAGCTTTACGGACCGGTGGACGTGCTGGTGAACAACGCGGCGCTGACCTACTTCATACCCGTTAAGGACTTCCCCACCAGCCGGTGGATTCGGTCTTGGGAGGTGAACTTCCACGCGCCGTTTATTCTCAGCAAGGCGGCGCTGGGGCAGATGATACCGCGCGGCTCGGGAAGCATTATCAACATATCGTCGGGGGCCGCCGTGGGACCGGGGCGCGGTCCCTACGGCGACAATACCGGCATTGCCGGTGGCGCCTGCTACGGGGCAGAGAAGGCGGCCCTGGAACGGTTTACCCAGGGCCTTGCCAGCGAGGTGTACGAGTACGGGATTTCGGTCACCTGCGTTTCACCGTCGCTGGTGGTTCCCACTCCTGGCACCGTCTACCACAACCTGGTGACGGGGATGGACGATCCCAAGGGCGAGCCAATGTCGGTTATGGCCGACGCCGCGCTGCTGCTGGCCACGGAACCGCTGGACGCGGTGACGGGGAGGGTTACCTACAGCCAGCAAATTTTGAAGGAGTTTGGGTGGATAACGGAAGCCCAGGGCAGGGGTGTTACGCTGCCTGGGACGGGGTTCAGCGAGATTTAGGGGCCAACCGTGGTAACGGAACCGGCATAGACAAGATTCGGGAAGCTGGAGTGTAAGGCGAGGTATTGCGATGGGAGGTAGGGGTTGGAATAATGGGGGCAAGCAAACCTTGAATCAAGATTCCGTTAAGCTATGATGGGTCGCCGGACATGGAACTCCTGGAGCTAGAACTGAATGTTGCGGGGCGCCCGTTGATGGACCAAATTGCAAGAGAGCAATTGTTGGCAGGGGGTGTGCTGGAAAGGTTGGAGCATAGCTTGCGAGCGAAGTTGCCAAGACTTGTTTCAGCTCATGGATCGCTGACAGCACAGGTGGAACAGACTGCAGTGTTCATAACGGATGATTGGGTGGTCTCGATTTACGGCAAAAGGCTGTTGCAGTGCGTGTCGGCAATGCTGGTTCTGTCCAATGAGATCCAAAACCGACTAGGTGAGACGATTGATATAAGGCTCCGTGGTCTTCAGCAAGACGAAGGTGATTCCTTAGTTCAAGCTGTAAAGGCGGAGCGCAGAAATGGGATAATTCTTGGGTCCATTAAGTGGGCAGGAACTATTTTGATTAGCGCTCTAGCTGGAGCTATTGTTCAATGGCTATTTTGCCAGGGGGTGGTGCCATGAGTCAGATCACTGAGAAAGACTTTATCCAACAGATCGCCGACAGGCTCGGCACGCTGGGCTACAACGTAACTGAGGAACCCAAACAGGTTCCTAACCGCAAAATGTGGCAGTATGATCCTCCCTCAGTATTTCGTGGGCCAAAGCACAAGGCAGACTTGTTGGTGCAGAACGGGGACAAGTTCGCAGTAGTGGAGGCTATGACGCGCCCGTTTCTGATGGGAGGGGTCATCAGGACCCATGACCTTGCAGAGTACTTTGGAGGACCTGCGGTTATCTGCATCCCGGACGATGTGTTGCAGGAAATTCCTGACAGCGTGAGGAGATTCGCTGATGAAGCGAATATCAAGATATCCCCAATGTCAACATTGGCAGTTATGTTGCATAGTCTTCTTCTGTCGAGTCCTCATGGAGACCGGGAAGGCAAATAACGTCTTCGATGCCGGTTTAGCTCAAAAAAACTCAGGGGCCCCGACCATCGGGGCCCCTGAAACATTCAGCGAGAGACTTGCAATTGCAGCTTCTTTGCGTCCTAGTGGCCGCCGCAGCCGCCACCGCCACAACCACAGCCGCCGCCACCTGAGCCGCAGCCACAGCCTGCGCCGCATCCGCCACCGGCGCTGGCGTACATGGGGTTGTTGATCACGAACCCCACCTGGCCGCCGAACTCTTCCACGTAGTCAATGGTAGCCTCTTCCAGGAAGGGGGCGCTGTCCGAGTCCATCAGGAAGCTCAGGCCTTCCATGCTGAGCACGGTGTCGTCGGGCTGGGTCTCCTTTTCCATGGTTAGCATGTACTGGAGGCCGCCGCCCGAGGGCATTGCGATTACCCGCAGGGAACTGCTGGTTTCCTGCTCCTGATCCAGTACTTCCTTGAGTTTTTCAATTGCCAGGGCGGTTATTTCCATGACGCAACACTCCATTATCAAATGCCAGAGTGCGGAAGTTCCTTAAACTTCTGCTTAAACGTAAGCCTAACATACCCCGAAAAGGGTAGTCAATTGAAGGTTGTGTAGTGAAGGCGGAATCTGGCGAAGGACGAATCGTCTGCGAGGGCTACCTGTACGGGGGCCTTAACCGGTCGGAACATCGGGCCCGGATTCTAAGGGTCCAGCAAAGAACGGAGGACCATTGGGGCCGCCCCTGCGATGGTCTGGCCAGGTGAGCCCCTAATTTGCTGCGAAGCGCTGTTCAGCGTCAGATTTGACTGGCAACACTGTCAATAGTTAAACTGCGTTGCCATATTCAGCCACGGCACAAGGAGAATCCTTTCATGAAGTTTGGCCTCTTTTACGAATGGCCCAATCCCAACTTGCGCAACTGGAAGACCCTCTTTGAGGAGGGGGTGGAACAAATACAGTATTCGGAGGAAATGGGGTTCGAATACTGCCTGATCGCGGAGCACCATTTCTCCAACTACGGCAATTCCCCCGCGCCCCTGATGCAGGCGCTATACATTGGACAGCGCACTCGCAAACTCCAGATCGCCACAGGCATCATAGTAGTTCCCATTTGGGACGTGCTGCGACTGGCGGAAGAGGTTGCGGTCCTGGACAACCTGATTGACGGCCGCTTCATCTGCGGGGTAGGCCGCGGCTATCAGCCCCACGAAATGTCGCGCTTCGGCGTAACCCTGGAGGACTCCCGCCAGAAGTTCAACGAAGGCATGGAAGTCCTGGTGAAGGCCTGGACCCAGGACGAGTCCTTCTCCTACGACGGGGAATTCATCAAGATGCCCCACGCCACCACGGTGTGGCCCAAGCCATTGCAGAAGCCGCACCCGCCCTTCTGGATTGCGGGCACCAGCGTGGAGTCGATGAAGATGGCGGCCCAGTGGGACATGATGCCGTTGACCACCGGCCTGTTGGGCGGCGCCGGTGTGCGTACTCACTACGCATCGCTGATCCACGCCCGCAAGGATCTGGGCAAGTCCTATCATGGGCTGGAATTGGGGCTGCAGTCCATCACCCACGTGGCGGAGACGGACGACGAGGCCCGCAAGCAGCTTCCCTACGCCCGCTGGCAGAACCGGGCCGGGCGGGCCCTCAACCGCATGGAAGTGGTGGACGGCCGCGTGCAGGTGGGGCCCTACGACGGGGAACTGGACGACGACGGGTTCATGGAACGCCTCTACTTCGGCAGTCCTGACACAGTAATTGAAAAGTTTTCCCGGGCCGCCGAACTGGGCGTAACCAACGTCAGCAACTGGATGATGTTCGGTGGGCTGGAACACGAGAAGATTATGCGCTCCATCCGCCTGATGGGCGAAGAGGTCATCCCCGCCCTTAAGGACGTGGAACCCCCGGCGGGGCTGGCAGACGAACTGGCGGCCACCCCACCGGCCACGTCTGAGCAGTTGCAGGCGGCGCGGTTCGGGGCCACGCCCTCGGACGTTACAGCGACTTAACGTTCATTCAGACATGGATGGGCAGGATATACAGGATTGGGTTGACTGAAAGGGGCGGGTTTTGAAGACCCGCCCCCAGTTTTTGCGTTTGCGGCTATTGAGGGCGGGACTTTTGCTTTCTCGCAGGCGAAAGGATAATCTTGCAGCCGAGCCAGTATCCTTGATCTTACCCGGTTCATCCAGTGTATCTGCGTGTGAATAAAAGCCAAACGGAGTTAAGCCATGTCCAACAAACATTCCCTTCCCCTGAGCGGCATCCGCATTCTTGACGCCACCCATATCGTGGCCGGACCCTTCTGTTCTCAAATACTGGCCGACATGGGTGCCGAGGTTATCAAGATTGAACGGCCCCGCACCGGCGACCTGATAAGGGGTCGAGGTCCCTACGTCACCAAGGAGGACGGGCAGCGAATTAGCTCCCGTTACATTGGGCTGAACCGGAACAAGAAAAGCGTGACCGTGGACCTGCGCAATCCCCGCTGCAAGGCGGCATTTGAAGAGATGGTAAAGGTGTCGGATGTGCTGCTGGACAACTGGGGGCCAGGGGCCTTCCGGCGGCTGGGTCTGGGTTACGATCATCTCAAGGAACTGAATCCTGGCCTGATTTACGCCAGCATCGCCGGCTATGGGGACAGCGACGCCCTGCGCGGTCCCTACTCCAACTGGCCGGCCAACAACCTGGCCATCCAGGGCATGGCGGGATGGATGGAACTGACCGGCGAACCGGGGCGACCGCCACAGAGCGTGGGCGACAACATCGGCGACTCCATCCCCGGTGTGTGGTCAGCCCTGGGCGTTGTTCTGGCCCTGCGCAGCCGCGACCAAACGGGACAGGGTCAGCACGTGGACATGGCGATGTACGAGTGCATGGTGCTCCACACCCTCAGCAACATGTACGGTTACGAAGCCAGCGGAGAGTTGTTCACCCGGGACTACAGCCGGCTTGCCAACGCAGGTATGACTCTTCGCGCCAGCGACGGATACGTGGTTATGGCCGGGGCACGGGTGCAGGAGCGGTGGAGCAACCTGTGGAGGCTGGTGGGGCGGGACGACCTGGCAGACAACCCGGAGTACCTGGCCCCGGGCGACGGCGACTTCATTGTAGAGCACGTTATTCCCGCGCTGGAGGAGTGGACACAGCATCGCCCCAAGTGGGAAGTGGCTGGAAAGATAACGGAACTGGGCTTCTCCATGGGCGTCGCCCAGAACACCGAAGACCTGGCCAATTGCCCCCAACTGGAGGCGCGGAACATGTTTGTGCAGACGGGCGACACGGCTGGCGGCGCCTTCCGTTCCCTGCGCACACCCCTCCGCCTGCTGGACTGCGAGACCATCGAGCCGGAAACGGCGCCGCAGTTGGGCCAGCACAACCGCGAAATTCTGTGCGGCCTGGGAGGATTGACGGAGGGGGAACTGGCGGGGTTGGAGGAGGAAGGGGCGGTTTAGGGGGATGGCTGATATTGAGACAACTGGATACTACGAACGTGAGGTTAGGGTCAATCACCCTGAGATTCTGGATGAATGGGTGGAACGGGTTTTGGAAAGCCCGTACTATACTGAGCAGCAGGAAGACGGTAGAATCAGGTATTATGGCTATATCCCTGAATTGAGACACTGGATTCGGGTGATTGTCTCGGATGGTAGGCTGCACAACCGCTTTATTGACCACCACAAGTTGAAAATCTGGGGGAGACTATGAAATTGAAAATCTCCTATCACGAAGATACAGATACGCTCTGGTTGGGCAACGGACAGCCTGCGCCGGTGGGAGAAGACATTACGGAGAACGTAACCGTGTTCTTCGACATGGAGATAACGCAACCAAACGGGGTATTGATAGAACACGCCGCCGAGACATTGCTGCCAATCCTCCAGGCCGCGGTGCAAGCCAGGGAAGAGGCCTCGCAGAAGCCTTCCAAACCTGCAAAAACTTCATCCTGACCGAAATTGCCCCACTCTGGTCCATAAACCAACTGCCACACGGAGGAACCACCATGCCCACCAACGGAATGGGAGTTATATCCAGGGCCGCCGGAGAGCCGGCCCTGCTGGAAGAGATTGTCGTAGACGACCCCGGGCCGGGCGAAGTACTGGTTCGCATCCAGGCCAGCGGTGTCTGCCATACGGACTTGCATTACAAGCTGGGCAAGATTAACAACGAGTTTCCCTTCCTGCTGGGCCACGAAGGGTCCGGCATTGTGGAGGCCGTGGGCGAGGGAGTAACCGAACCCAGGGTTGGCGACTACGTGGTGCTGGCCTGGCGCGCCCCTTGCGGACACTGCCGCTTCTGTGCCCTGGGACAGCCCAATCTGTGCTCGGCCAGCCTGAACGCCCAGCCCCGCATGACGGCCAAAAAAGATGGCGCCGTGCTGAACCCGGCCCTGGGAATCGGAACCTTCTGCACCCACACCGTTGTAGCGGCCCGACAGGCCGTGCCGGTGCCCACCGCCTGCCCGCCCGAACAGGCCAGCCTGCTGGGGTGCGGCGTCACCACCGGCGTGGGCGCCGTGCTCTACACCGCTGGCGTCCGGCGGGGCGGCACGGTGGCCGTCTATGGCTGCGGCGGCATTGGCTCCAGCGTAATTATGGGGGCCAAACTCGCCCGTGCCTCCAAAATCATTGCCGTGGACATTGCGGAAAACAAGCTGGCCTGGGCTAAAGAATTCGGCGCCACCGATGTGGTCAACGCCGCTGACGGCGATCCGGTGGAGGCCATCAAGGAACTGACCGGCGGCAACGGCGTGGACTATTCCTTCGAGTGCGTGGGGATGCCCCAGACCTTGCTGCAGGCCCTGTGGTCTAGGGACCTCGCCGGTACCTGCGTCCTGATCGGCGTTCCGGACCCGACTATGGTGGTGGACGTGCCCATGCTCCAGTTCTTCGGGCTGGGCGGGTCGCTGCGGGTTAGCTGGTACGGAGACAACCTGCCGTCGCGGGATTTCCCCCTGCTGGCCAACTATTACCTGTCCGGCGAACTGGACCTGGATCGGGTGGTCTCGGCCGTTATTGGGCTGGAGGATACGGAGGCTGCTTTTGAAGCGATGGAGCGCGGCGAAACCCTGCGTTCGGTAATCCGGATACCCGATGCGTAGGCCCGAGAGGATTTCTTCACAATTTTCTGCCACGCCTTTCCCCATTTCAGTGTGGTAACATTATTGGCGGCATATAGCTTTACGAATACCGGGCCCAGGCGCCGGTATTTGCACCTTACAGTTCACCCATAGGGGTTTGTAGGGCCAGAAACATAGGAGGTTAGGCCATGCCAGGCAACATTAAAGACCGATACGGAATGACCCTATCCACCAACTCCCCCGATGCGGCCGACCGCTGGCAGGAGGGGATTGACCTGCTCCTGTCCCAGGCCTACGGCGCGGAGGAGAAACTGCAGGAAGCAATTGACCTGGACGAGGGTTTTGCCATCGCCCACGGCTGCCTGGCCTTTCTGCACATGACCCGCGCCCGCCCCGACCAGGCCAGGGAAAGCGTCAAGCGGGGGTTGGAACTGGCCGACGGCATATCCGACCGGGAACGGCGGCACCTCGAAGCAGTGAACCTGTGGGCCAACGGCAAGGGGCCCGACGCCCTGGCGCTGGTGCGGGAACACCTGGTCGAGAGTCCCCGCGACGCGGTGCTGCACCGTCTGGCGCAGCGCCTTTATATGCTGGGATGCAGCGGGGCCGGGGACCCCCACTTCCCACCGGCGCTTCTGTCGATGATGGACGAGTTGGCCCCCCACTGCGGCGACGACTGGGCCTTCCTGGGCCAGTATGCCTTCGCCCACCACGAAATGGGCATCCTGGACAAGGCGCTGAGCCTGGCCGAGCGTTCTTTGGAAATAAACCCGGGCAATGCGGTGGCCGCCCACTCGGTTACCCACTCCTATTTCGAGTACGGCGACCCGGCCACGGGCGGGAACTTCCTGGGCAATTGGCTGGAAGGGTTCGACGCCCGGGCCCACTACCACACCCATCTGTCCTGGCACCAGGCCCTGTTCGAGTTGGCCCTGGGCCGGTACGGGGAGGCCCTGCAGCTTTACGAGGACTGGATCCGTCCCACCGCCGTCGCGAAGAACATTTCCGGCCTGTCGGACAGCGCGTCCCTGATGTGGCGGCTGACCATCTACGGCGGGGAAAAGCCCCCCATGCCCTGGGAAGAGGTTAAGGAACAGGCGGCTCCGGCGGCCACCACCCCGGGCGCTGCCTTCCGCGACGCCCACGCCGCCCTGGCCTTCGCTGCCAGCGGCGACCGGGAACTGATGGAGCACATGATCAACCGCCTCCGCACCAACGCGGAGAACGGCAATATCTTTGCTAAAGAGGTAGTCCTTCCCCTGGCCCAGGGGATTGACGCCTTCGCGCAGGGGGACTACCAGGCCTCGGTGGACTACCTGGAGCCTGTGTTCCCGCAACTGACCCGCATCGGCGGCAGCCACGCCCAGCGGGAGGTGTTCGAGGACACCATGCTTGAGGCGTACCTGCGGGCCGAGCAGTTGGACAAGGCTGAGGGAATGCTGAAAGAGCGCTTGAGCCGCAGGGAGACTCCCCGCGATCTCTTCTCCCTGGGCCGGGTGATGGCCGGAAAGGGCGAAAAGGAAGTTGCCCAGGACAGCCTGGCCAAGGCGTCCAGTGTCTGGAAGGAAAAGGGCGACGCGGAGACGCCGGAGTTGAGCAACCTGGAAAAGCTGGCGGGTTCGCTGGCCTAGCCGGTCAATACGACAACCAAACCCTGATAAACGCCAGGGTAGAGGCGCTGAAAATGCCTCTCCCTGGCGTTTCCCATTGGGCATACCATCGGCAAAGCCGGCGCTGACTCGGGTTGGACCCAGGACAATCGCACTTCAGTGTCGGAGAAATCTGTCGTTCCCGCGCCGGCGGAAACCTCGCACCAGTCGTAGGGGCAGACACACAGGTCTGCCCTCTCCCGCCCGCAAAACCCCCGCCCGTCCACCACCACCACCGCCATAGCCGACCGGATAAAGGCCGGAACCCCACTCTCGAGTTGCGATATAATACCCGCACCATGCCCACCTACCCCCACATAGAAACCTACTACTCCACGCTGCGGGAACTTGTCGAGTTCGGCGGCTCCGACAACGAACTCAACATCCGCCCGGCCTTCCAGAACTGCCTGGACGCCTATTGCCGCGACCACAAGGAAAAGCTGGTGCTCATCCCCGAGCTTAAGGCCGTGGGCAACGTCATCCCCGACGGCACCGTCAAAGACACCCTGCGCATGGCCCGGGGCTACTGGGAGGCCAAGGACACCCACGACGACCTGGAGACGGAAATCCAGCGCAAGTTCGACCGGGGCTACCCGAGGGACAACATCGTCTTCGAGGACTCGGAAACCGCCGTATTGATCCAGAACGGGGGCGTGGCCCTGCGGGTGGACATGTCCCGCCCCAACGAACTGCACCGCCTCATCCGCCGCTTCCTGGACTACGAACTCCCCAACATCGAGGAGTTCCGCCAGGCCCAGGTCCAGTTCAAGACGGACCTGCCAGCGGTGCTGGAAAACCTGCGCCAGGCGGTGGCCGTCGCCGAGGAGAGCAGCGACGACTACCGGGCCCGGGCCTCCCTGTTCCTGGACCAGTGCCGCCAAAGCATTGGCCCCGACGTTTCCGAGGCCGATGTGCGGGAGATGCTGCTGCAGCACATCCTCACCAAGGATATTTTCCTGCGGGTCTTCGACGAGACTCAGTTCCACCGTGAAAACAACGTGGCCGGCCAGCTTGACGACCTGGAGGGCACCTTCTTCACCGGCAACGTGCGGCGGGAGGCCATTGACCGCCTCCGCACCTACTACGGGGCCATCGGAAGGGCCGCCGACGAAATCGCCGAGTACGCCGAGAAGCAGCAGTTCCTCAAGGCCATCTACGAGGATTTCTACAAGGCCTACAATCCCGCCGCCGCCGACCGCCTGGGCGTGGTATATACCCCCAACGAGGTGGTGGACTTCATCATCCGGGGCACCGACCACCTGTTGCAGAAGCACTTCGGCAAGACCCTGGCCGACGAGAACGTGCAGATCCTGGACCCTGCCACGGGGACGGGCACCTTCATCACCAACCTGATCAACTACTTGCCCCTTGACCGCCTGGAGCACAAGTACCGCCGCGAAATCCACGCCAACGAGGTGGCGATCCTCCCCTACTACATCGCCAACCTGAACATTGAGTACACCTACCGGGAGCGGACGGGGCAGTACCTGGAGTTTCCCAACCTGTGCTTCGTGGACACGCTGGACAACATGGACTGGCAGCAGCGGGGCGCGACCGGCGGCGCGGTAACGCGGCAGGGGGCCTTCAACCTGGGCGGAATGTCGGAAGAGAACTGGATACGGGTGCAGGAGCAGAACGAAAAGCCCATCAGCGTGATTATCGGCAACCCACCGTATAACGATAGCCAAAGCAACTGGTATGAACTAAACCCCAATCGGTCATACCCCGAAATAGACCGCCGCATCCGGGACACTTACATAAGAGAAAGTACAGCGCAGCGAACCCACCAATATGATATGTACAAGCGGTTCTTGCGGTGGGCTAGTGATAGATTGGACGACAATGGGATTGTGGGGTTCATAACAAATCGTGCCTACTTGGATACCAAACAGGACGACGGGTTCAGGAAGGTGGCATCTGAGGAGTTCACTGACATCTATGTTATAGATTTAGGTTCAGATGTACGCCGGAATCCGAAAATCTCTGGCACTACCCACAATGTTTTCGGCATTCAAACCGGCGTTGCGATTGGCTTTTTTGTTAGAGACAAAGCCAGATTAGGACGATGCGAAATTCACTACACCATGCGGGAAGACTCAGAAATTGCGAAGGAAAAGTTGGCATACCTAAACGCAACCGCATTGGATAGTATTGTATTCTCGGGCATTGCGCCGGATGAGAAAGGCGAATGGCTAAACCAATCAGACAGTAACTTCGCTAGCTTATTACCTCTGGCCAATCGGGAGACTAAACTGGCAAAGGTAGTTGAGAGCGAGTGTGCTGTCTTTGGACTTTACTCGATGGGGATTAGCACGAATCGAGACGAATGGGTTTACGACTTTGATCAGTCTTTGCTTACCGAAAAGGTAAAGTTCTTTTGCGACATATATCAAACGGATGTGAATCGTTTCACCCAAGAAGAACCTGAAACTACAACAATTCGAAATTGGGTTTCAAGGTCAATAAAATGGACTAGTGAGTTGGAAGCGCACATGGCGAAAGGCCATGAATTAAGGTTTGCAGGCGACCACTTCGTAATTGGAATGTACCGACCTTTCGTTAACCAGCATTGCTATTACGCGCCTATGATCACGCACCGCAGATATCAAATGCCTCAAGCATTTCCGCACCTAGAGCACTATCCAAATAAACTTATCTGTTTCTGCGTTAATGGAAAGGATTTCTATTCGTTAGCAGTAGATACACTTCCCAACCTTCATCTGACTGGTGACTCCCAATGCCTCCCCCTCTACCGCTACACCCCCGATGGGGAGCGGGTTTGCAACATAACCGACTGGGGCATCCGGCAGTTCAACGACCACTACCGGCAGGAATGGGGCGAGGATTTTGAGTCGCTTGCCGGGCCCGAGGGCATCACCGCCGAGGGCATCTTCGCCTACACCTACGCCGTCCTCCACGACCCTGCCTATCGCGATGAGTACCGGTTGGACCTTTTACGAGAGTTCCCCCGCCTGCCCTTCTACCACGACTTCCACCTGTGGCGGGATATGGGCCAGCAACTGCTGGACCTGCACATCGGCTTTGAGGAAGCGGAGCCTTACCTGCTGGAACGGCGGGACCTGGAGGGCGAACCCCGGCGGGTAATCCTGCGGGCCGACAAGGAAAGGGGCGCCATCGTCCTGGACGACAAGACCACGCTGACCGGCGTCCCCCCGCAGGCGTGGGAGTACCGGCTAGGCAGCCGTTCGGCCCTGGAGTGGGTGCTGGACCAGTACAAGGAAAAAAAGCCCAAGGACCCCACCATCGCCGAACGCTTCAACACCTACCGCTTCGCCGATTACAAGGAAAAGGTCATAGACCTGCTGCGCCGAGTTTGCACCGTCAGCGTCAAAACCGTGGAAATCGTAAACCGCATGTCCGACAGGGACTAGCCGACACCGAACCCTCCGTCCACGGCGCCACCCCCACCTCCTAACTTCTAACTCCAAACTCCAAACTTCTGCCACCACCCCCTTCCCACCCTGCATAACCCCCCGCTACGCTAATTAAACAATGTAAAAAGTAACCCGGTTCCCCCCGTAACCCGGGCCCGCGGACCGTCGGCTGGCAACCCCGCCAAATCCCCGCCACCGCCCGCCAAAACCGCCCGCCAGCCAGCTACAAAATGCTCGGAAATGAGGGGAAACGATCGGAAAAACTGCATTTTTCTTATTAGTGAATATTCGTGCCCATTCGTGGAAAAAATCCAAACAGAGGTAAGCGTCTTGTACACCCTTTCCCAAATGCGCCGCCGCGTCGACGCCCTCAAACGCAAATACGCCACCGAACTGACCGTCGTCAGGCTCTACCCCCTGGCCGAGGAGTTTTCCCTCCTCTGGACCTGCGCTGTCGCCGACGGCCAGCCCACGCCCGAAACCCAGCCCTTCGTCCTCGCCATCGCCCGCAGCGGCATCCGGCTCAACACCTTTACCCTGCTCCACCACTACCTGGAGCGCTGCCGCAACGAGGAAAGGGAACCCGACTCCCTCGGCATCATCTCCATCCTCATGCCCGAGGTACCCTACCAGCGGCTCCAGGAACTGCTCCGCCGGATTGCTCCCATCCTCGACGAACGGGCCGCCCAATCCCGCCCGCCCGCGTACCCCGACACCGAAGTCCAACAGCGGTGAGTTCCTGTCTGCACAGGACTCTATGCTCATAGTTAACATTTGGTATCAGGATTACGGGCCCCTCCGGCAAAGGCAGCGCGACCTTAAGCCCTTTGAGGGATGCCTCCCGCGCCGGTAATCCACTTGCCCTGGACACGCCCCTCGTTGCCCTGGGCAAATACCTATAAATAGTATATAATGCTCCAATAAAGATTCGGCGGACCCGCTGAGTCTGCATGGGGATTATCCTCTCCCTTCCTCCCAGGAATGTACCCCTAAACCGATGGTTGCCCTCCCTTATCGCCCCCACGGGGCTTTCGGGACGGGGGGGCCGACGCCCCGGAGCAAACGGAAATAGACATTCTGCTTTCACTGGCCAGCGCTACCAGCGACGAGAGCATTGGCCTGATCCGCGACTTTGCCATCACCATGGCGGTGGCCGGAATTGCCCTGGTGGTCTTCCGGACTATCAACATGCCTCCGGTGCTGGGTTACCTCTTGGCCGGCGTAATTGTCGGCCCCTTCACCCTTTCCGCCATTGACTTTGGTCCCCTGGCTGGTGTCCAGGGGCCGGTGCAGAACCTGCAGACCATCCGCCTGCTGGCCGAACTTGGACTGGTGCTGCTGCTGTTCGGCATTGGCCTGGAAATAGGCTGGCATCGCATCCGGCAAGTGGGGATCAAGGTAATCGTCATCGGCCTGCTGGAGATGGCGACCATGTTCGCGGTGGGCTACGAACTGGCCCACTGGCTGGGCTGGACGCAGACGGAGCGCATCTTCCTGGGGGCCGCCCTGTCCATCAGCAGTTCCGCCATCCTGATCAAGATGCTGCGGGATTCGGGCAGCCTGCACGAACTCCGGGGCCAGTTGATCGTGGGAATCCTGCTGGTGGAGGACTTTGTAGCGGTTATCCTGCTGACGGTGCTGGCCGGGGTGGCTACTGCGGACACCACCAGCCTGGGAGACATCGGGGCCCTGGCGGCGCGGCTGACCATATTCGCCGTAGCTGTGCTGACCGTCGGGGCGCTGCTGGCCCCCCGGCTGATGCACTACATAGCCCGTTTCGAGTCGGAAGAAATGGTGCTGATTGCCACGCTGACCCTGTGCTTCGGGCTGGCGCTGGCGGCGCACCAACTGGGCCTGTCGGCGGCGGCAGGGGCCTTCCTGATCGGGATGATCCTGGGCGACACGGAGCTTTCGGAGCAGATAAGCCGGCTTATGAATCCCCTGCGGGATATGTTCGCCGCGCTGTTCTTCGTATCCCTGGGAATGCTGATGGATGTGTTCAGCATCGGAGATTACCTGGTGCCGGCGCTGATCATCGCCGGGGTATTCATCGTGGGAAAGGTCCTGGCCGACACCCTGGGAACGCTGCTGGCGGGGCAGGACGGGCGCACGGCGCTGGAGGTGGGGACAGGAATGCCGCAACTGGGGGAGTTCTCCCTGGCCATGGCCAAGACCGGCGTGGACCACGGGTCGGTGTCGGCCTATTTCAGTCCGGCCCTGACGCTGGCGACAGCCATCACCGCGCTGATTTATCCCTTCATATTCCGGTCGCCGGTGGCCGTGGCCAACTTCATTGCCAGGACGTCGCCGGGGTGGCTGCGGCAGTTCAGCGGGGTGCTGTTCGTCTGGCTAACGTCGTCAAGGCGAAGTTCCGTCCTGGGCGCCCGCCTGGCCGATGAGGTAACCCACTCGGTGCAGCGAATAATGCTGAACGTCGGGATAATCGTGATGCTGGTCGGGGCCGGCACCATAGGGCTGGACTACGTGCAGCAGCTTTCGCAATGGATGGGGGTCAGCGAAGGACTGGAGACCCTAGTGCTGGGGGGCGCCCTGCTGGCGGCGTGCATACCATCCGTTGTGGCGATTTGGCACAACCTGCACGCCCTGACCGAGGAAGTAATTGACTATTTCCTGCCTCCATGGCGCCGCGCGCCGGAGAATGTGACCACCAAGAACCTTAAGCGGGTGATTCGCAACAGTATGCTGATTGTGGTGCTGGTCCTCCCAGTGCTATGGACTTTGCCCTTCACCATTCATATATTCCTGCTGGGCGGCACCTTTGCTCCTCTGCTGGCCATAGGGTTGCTGGTAATTGTGGCGGCGGTGGCCTTCGCGGCTTTCCAGATTCATGGCACGCTGGAGGCGTCGTTCCGGCGAACCTTCCTGGGGGCCTCGGAGTACTACCGCTACGATGAACACCAGTGGGACTACCTGGCGGAGGACTCCCACCTTTACTCCCATGACGGGGAGTTTCACGAGCAGATCAGCACGACGGATGACTAGGCACTATGGGTACGGTTCGGTGGCGGTTATAATGGGCCTGGTCTCACAGTATTGAGGAGAAGATCATGCGTATTTGTTCGTTTCTGCCCAGCGCCACGGAGATTGTTTACATGCTGGGTTTGGAAGACCAGCTTTACGGGGTTACCCACGAGTGTGACTTTCCGACGGCGGCCAAAAATAAGCCCTGGGTGGTGCGGAGCGTTTTCGAGGGTATGGACCCTCAGCCCAGCAGCGGGGAAATCAGTCGGGTCATATCGGAACGGCTGGAGCAGGGGCTGGGCATTTATGAAATCGACCAGCCCACAATGGAGGCGGCAGAGCCGGACTTGCTGCTGACCCAGGCCATCTGCGAGGTTTGAGCCATTTCCTCTCGGCAGGTTGCCGAGGTCAGCGTCAGCCTTCCCAAGCAGCCACAGGTGATTTCCCTGGATCCGCAGTATGTGGGCGATGTTCTTGAGGACATCCGGCGAGTGGGACAGGCCACGGGAGCAGAGGCGGAGGCGGAGAGAATTACCGGGGAGATGCAGCAGCGCATCGACAGCATCGCGGCCAGGACGGCAGAGATTGCTCACCGGCCAAAGGTGCTGCACCTGGAATGGGTGGACCCGCTGATGTGCGGCGGACACTGGGTGCCGGAGATGGTGGAAATGGCCGGCGGGGAAAACTGTTTCGGCGACAAGGAGACAGGATCCTTCCGCCTGGAATGGGACGAAGTGGTGGCCAGCCAGCCGGAAGTTATCATCTTCATGCCCTGCGGGTTCGACGTAAAACGTGGGCTGGAAGACGTGCCCCTGCTGTCGGAGAAAGAGGAGTGGGTGAGCCTGCCAGCGGTGAAGAACAATCGGGTCTTTGCTATAGACGCGGGCGCTTATACCAGCAGGTCAGGCCCGCGCCTGGTGGTGGGCCTCGAGATTATGGCCGAAATGATACACCCGGAACTGTTTTCAGGATTGGTACCGGAGGCAGGGGCTGCGCGTATTTACGGGGCTCAGGGTAAGTAGTCCCGACAGTGGTCTGGGTTCTGTTAAGAGCGCGGCCGGTTAGTGCCTGGGCGGTGGCGCTTATTTGCGGTGGTATTGTCGTTGAGAGAAGGCATACACGAGGGCTGCCCCTGGCGGAACCCTGTAGACTTTATGTCGAATTCTCAATGGTTCCATATGTGCCCGCCACCTTGTTAGCTTAAATTGGCAAAGCTATAATTCCAATGTGAATCACACGGGGAGCGGTCTCCCAAGAGACCGCTTCTGTTTCGGAGGAAGTGCTTTTGGGCGTCAATGCTTCAGTTGCCCTGGAACCACGGGGAGAGGGGTTTGTAGCCTCGATACCCCTGCCCCAGTTGGAGTTGCTGGGTGACCGGCCGGACGAGCGGTTGCAGGCGGCGTGCGACGCCTATGGCCGCACGGTGGCAATAATTCGGGAGGTGCTGTCGGACATTGAACAACTCAAGGGCAGACGCACACCCATACCCGCCCGCAAGATGTGGGAACTGGGCGACGCCGTGGTAAACCTTGGGGTCGAACTGGAAGGGAACTCCATGGAAGTGGAGGGACTGAACGACCACCTGGTGCGGGACCTGGGCATCAATGCCAAGCGCATGGGCACCATTGTTACCTTCCGGCGACACCTGCCCGAGCAGGAAATGATTCCCGAGACTCTGGGCTGGAGCCAGTGCGAAAAGCAAGCCCGAAAGGTGGCCCAGGAATTGGAGGCCGCGTGGGCGGCGTCTGGGCGGTCCTGAAACACGACGTGAACTTCAACCTACCCCAATTTCCATCTGACTATCCACCAACCTGGTCGCCATGCAGATAAGGGACCTGGGCGAATTCGGCCTGATTGAGCGGCTTAACGGAATGGTAACCCGGGGTCGGCGGGGGCCGGACAACGGGGCGGCCCACGGATTCCGACTGCTGGTGGACACCGGCGACGACACAGCCGCCTGGGAATCTGCGCCGGCCACCGAACTGTTCACCACCGACACCGTGGTCGAAGGCATCCACTTCACGCGCCAAACGACTCCCTGGCCAGACCTGGGATGGAAGTCACTGGCATCCAACATCAGCGACATCGCCGCCATGGGTGGCCTGCCCCTCTACGCCCTGATTACCCTGGGTCTGCCGCCGGAAACCGAGGTGGCGGACATCGAAGACCTATACCGGGGGATGCTGGAAATCGGTGAAGAGTATGGCGTTGCCATCATTGGAGGCGATATGGTGGGCTCGCCGGTGGCCTTCATTACAGTGGCGCTAACGGGGGTACGCAGCGGTCCGCCGATGCTGCGCACCAACGCAAAGGTGGGGGATAAGGTCGCGGTAACGGGATTTGTCGGTTCATCAGGTGGGGGTCTGAAGCTGATGCTGGAGGGCCTGGAGGCGTCCGGCAAGTCGGCGGAGCGCCTGCGGGAAGCGCACCGGCGACCCTGGCCGGCGGTGGCCGAGGGGCAACTACTGTCCCAGGCCGGAGTGTTGACTGCAATGGACGTGAGCGATGGCCTGGCCGATGACCTGTCGAAGCTGTGCCTGTCCAGCGGAGTTGCCGCCCGCATATTTGCCGACAATGTGCCCATACATTCAACTCTGCGAGAGGTTTTCCCCGAGGACTGCCTGGACCTGGCATTGAACGGCGGCGAGGACTACCTTCTGCTCTTCACCGCGTCGGAGGAGGTTATGCGGGATGTTATTCCCGCTTTGCCGGAGGGCGCGGCGGTGGTCGGGGAGATTGCCGAGGGGGAACCCGGCAAAATTACGCTGGTGGGGGCCGACGGCGCGGAAACTGCCATAGGCAGGGCCGGCTGGGACCACTTCAATTGAGACGACCGGAAGTGAGCGCGACACTGCACATATATACCATCACACCCGAAGAAACCCAGGCGGTGGGAAGGCTGCTGGGGGAACGGGCCCAGGCAGGCGATGTGTTTTTGCTCTGTGGGCCGCTGGGGGCGGGCAAGACCTGCCTGACCCAGGGCATCGCCTGGGGCCTGGAGGTTAAGGAGTACGCCCGCAGCCCAACCTTTGTGCTGATGACCCGCTACCGGGGCCGGTTGACCCTGTACCACTTTGACCTGTACCGGATCAACGATCCCCTGGAGGCGTGGGACCTGGGGCTGGATGAGCAGTTATTCGGCGATGGAGCCTGCGTGGTGGAGTGGGCGGAACGCGCCGAAGAGGTCTTTCCGGAGGACTGCCTGTGGATTGACCTGGACTATGCGGAAGACGGGGATGGTAGGACGATCACCATCGTCGATGTTCCCGCACGTTACCAGTCCATGATTGAGTCCTTGAAGGGATTCAAACAGGGATGAACAGGATGGGCAGGTCCTGGCTTGCTTACTGCTTAGCAGGTCTGTCAGTCTATACTAGCTTATGTAATCGCAGACGGAACTAATGCTGCTGGCAATTGATACATCGACACGGAACGCGGGGGTAGCCCTGGCCCGGGAGGGACAGGTGGTGTCCGCCCGCTCGTGGCGGTCGGCGGTGAACCATACGGCGGAACTGATGCCGGCGGTGGCTCACGTCCTGGAAGGAGCGGGGCTGTCGGTCAACGACCTGGACGGAATTGCGGTAGCCCTGGGCCCGGGAGGGTTCAGCGCCCTGCGGGTGGGAATGAGCGTGGCCAAGGGACTGGCACTGGCGTCGGGCAGGCCGCTGGTGGGAATCGGCACCCTAGATGCCGAGGCGCAGCCCTTCCTGCAATCGGGGCTGCCCGTATGCGCCCTGCTGGACGCGGGCCGCAGCGAAGTGTCCTCCGGCTATTTCGGCGCTGATGGACTACGCCTGAGGGAGGACCGAATCTGCGCGCCACCCGAGTTGTTGGAAGAGGTGGCAGGCCCCCTGCTGTTCTGCGGAGAGGGCACGGCGGCTCACGGGGAAATTATACGTGAACGTATGGGAGACCAGGCGCTGGTCGTCGGTCACTCTCCCGCGGCCCGGCTGTGGGCCCTGGCCGCGTTGGGGCACGGGAGATTGGAAGCGGGAGAGACGGACAACGTGGCGACGCTGCAGCCCTATTACCTGCGTATGCCGTCCATCGGTGGGCCGAAGCGGCGGGACCGGGTGCGGCAGGGCGCTTAAGGGGATGGTCTCGCGGTCATAGGACAGCCAAAGCAGGGCAGCCACAAGGGCTGCCCCTACGTATGTGAAGGATAAGCCAGCCAAATGTCGGGATTGAACCGGCATTTACTGAATAAAATCTACAAGAGAGGATTTTGACCTGATGGCAGAACAAACACTGGTACTGGTAAAGCCCGACGGGGTCCAGCGGGGCCTGGCGGGGGAAGTGATTTCACGTTTGGAGCAGCGCGGCCTCAAGCTGGTAGGAATGAAATTGATGCAGGTGTCGGATGAACTGGCGCGGCAACACTACGGGGAGCATGTGGACCGCCCCTTCTTTGGCGGGCTGGTCAGCTTCATTACCTCGTCGCCCATAGTGGCCATGGTGTGGGAGGCCAACAACGCGGTGGAAATCGTGCGGAATACCATGGGCCAGACCAACCCGGTGAATTCGCCGGCGGGCACGATCCGGGGCGACCTGGGTATAGACATTGGTCGCAACCTGGTGCATGGGTCGGACAGTCCCGAATCGGCGGAGCGGGAAGTGAACCTGTTCTTTAAACCCGATGAGATTCTCAGCTATCAGCGGGCCGTGGAACCCTGGGTTAACGAGTAGGCGTCCTTCGACAAGCTCTTGATGGGTGGTTACATGTCGGGGTGGGTCCTGCGCTGGGCTCAGGATGATCCTTCGACAAAATCAGGATGAGCAGGATTGGGGCGGGCCTTTCGGCAACCTACAGGATTCGGACCACCTGGGGGGCGCGGGCCCAGAGGCGTTCCAGTTCGAAGTATTCGCGCTCCTCGGGGCCGAAGATGTGGACGATGATGTCGCTGAAGTCCAGCAGTATCCAACCCGACGCTGGGGTGCCCTCCCGGTGGAACCGGCGCACTCCTGCCTCCTTCATGGCATCGGTCAGGTCCCCTTCCAGGGCTTCCAACTGGCGGGCTGAATTGCCGGACATGATCACGAAATAGTCCGTAAAAGGGGCCAACTCCCTCAGGTCCAGCATTACTATGTCCTCGGCCAGCTTTTCCGAGGCCACCTCCACGGCCAACTGGGCTATTTCTGCTGAATTCAGACTGCCACCTCTCGATTAATGTATTGTGAATTGGAATTTGTAGTATAGCCGAGGCAGGTAGGCGGGTCAATGTGGTGGGTGCGCCGTAGAGGGTCTCTTGATCATTTCCGTCATTCTTTATCAAGTTTGAAATGACTACATCCACCCACTCAACTTTGCGCCTCCGCCCGGGGCAACGGAAGGACTGCGAACACGATCGCCGCCACGGCGAACAGTGCGCCGATGTACCAGACTGCCGCGTCAAACCCTATGGACTCGTACAGGGCCCCCGCGATTACCGGCGAGGCGGCCGCCATAAGAAAACTCGCGAAGGCCACCACGCCCAGGCCGCTGGTGGCTACTTCCCGCCCCAGGGTGTCGTATATGGTGGCAGTCAGGATGGGCTGATCGGGGTAAAGGAACAGTCCCAGCAGGGCGATGGTGACGGTCAGCATTATCCCCGAGTCAAACGCCGTCAGACCCAGGGCGATGATGCAGGACCATATCAGGCCGGGGACCAGCACTTGCTTGCGGCCCCACTTGTCGGACAGGTAACCGGCGCCCGTCTTTGCCACCAGGCCCACGGCGATCAACAGTCCGATGTGAAAGCCCCGGCTCCATTCGTTCATACCCAGGTCGTTGCTCAGGTATAGAGGAAGGATAGTGATCAGGGCCACCAGGGCCATGGCCCGGAAGCCACGCACGGCGGTCAGACCCCACAGGGCGGGACTCCTTAACAGTGCGCGGGTGGCTCGGACCCGGCCGGCCACGTCGGCCGATGCGGCTGGCTCAGAGGTGTGTCCTATGTTGCGAAAGGCCCAGATCGCCAGCAGGCCCAGCAGCAGGGGGATTGCGGCGTAGGCGTTGATGATCTCCCGCCAGGTAAGGAAGAGCAGCAGGGCGCCGGTGGCCAGGGGCCCGGCCACGTCGCCAATACTGCCGCCGACACCGTGCAGGGATAGGGCCGTGCCCCGTCTCCGGGCGTAGTCGTAGGAGAGAGAGCCCGAAGCTGCCAGGTGCCAGATGGAGTGGGCGGCAGCCAGAACGGCAATGCCCGCCAGCAGCAGCGGGTAAACCGGCGAAACACCCATGACAAAAGCGCCCAGGGCCGAGGCGAACAGGCAGGCCACCAGCAATCGCCCCCAATAGCGCCGCACCATGTCCGTGGCAACGCCGCCGGGGAGGGCAACCAGGCCAGCGGCAATTTCCCGGGCCGTGACCAGACCTCCCACGCCAACTGCAGACAGGCTGAAGGTGGCCTGAATCTCCGGCAGCAGAACCACGAAGCTTTGCACAATCCAGTGATATACCACGTGACCAGCGGAAAGCCCGGGCAGGATGGTCTTGCCACCAAGGGTCAGGTGAGAGTGGTCAGGGGTCAGGGATGATTCAGCGGGTTGCAAGGACGGTTGCTCCGGGGCGTGGAATACCTATGGGGGTGGGCAGCCTGGCGCCGCCCAGTATATTGCAGGCGCAAGTGACGGGCAAGCTGCCTGACCCTTGGCTGGGTGACGGGTTGCAGGTCATTCTCCAACATTGACGCAGTTCCACCACCCCACCATAATGGCAGGCACAATCTCCCCTTGGAGGCTATCCCCATGGCAGCTACGCTTTCCACCGCCAGGCGACGCCAGTTGGGCCGTCCCGTGTCCATCGTGGGCGCCGGACTTTCCCGCTTTGGCGCTTTCCGCGACGTGACGACTCGCGACCTGTTCGTTGAGGCTTTCCAGGACCTCATTGACAACATGGACCAGGGCATCGACGTAGAGGACATTGAGTGCGGCTACATCGGCAACTACTCGTCAGATCTGTTTGAGGGTCAGGGGCATACCGCCCCTATCCTGGCCGACTGGCTGGGGATGACGCCCGCGCCCATCACCCGTATCGAGAACGCCTGCGCCAGCAGCGGCAGCGCCCTGCGCGAGGGCATCATGGCCATCGCCTCGGGCATGTACGACGTGGTGCTGGTGGGCGGCGTGGAGAAGATGACCGACCTGCCCACAGAGGGTGTTACCGACGTTCTGGCCTCCGCCGCTGACGGCCTCTACGAAGTGCCGGCGGGGCTGACCTTCCCGGGCATCTACGGGGCGCTGGCCAAGGCCCACATGGACCGGTACGAGACCAGCCTGGCCCACCTGGCCAAGGTTGGCATCAAGAACCACACCAACGGCGCGCTCAATCCCAAGGCCCAGTTCAACACCACTCTGCGGGACATGATGGAGCGGCGCAAGGCCCGGGCGGAGCAGCAGGGCCAACCCGTGCCCGACTGGCAGGACGAAATGGACTTCCTGAACGACCCGCGGGCTAACCCCTGGATCGCCTGGCCCCTGCGCCTGTACGACTGCGCCCCCATTACCGACGGAGCATCCTGCGTGCTGCTGGTGTCAGCGGAGATTGCCAATAACTTCACCGACAAGCCGGTGCATATCGCCGGAACCGGACAGGCCTCGGGGCGTCCGCTGCACGACGCGGAGGAACTGACCTCCCTGTCCGCAGCGCGGGCGGCGGCGGCCCAGGCGTATGCCATGGCAGGCGTAACGCCGCAGGATATCCAGGTGGCAGAGGTCCACGACTGCTTTACCATAGCTGAAATTATCGCCACTGAGGACCTGGGCTTCTTCGAGCCCGGCGAGGGGCCAAGGGCAGTGGACGAAGGGCGTACCGCAAGAACAGGGGACCGTCCCATCAACACCTCGGGCGGCCTGAAGGCCAAGGGACACCCGGTAGGCGCATCGGGCGTGGCCCAGGTGATCGAGACCTTCCACCAGCTTCGTGGAGAGGCGGGTCCTCGCCAATTGCCCAATCCCAACCTGGAACTGGGATTGACCCACAACGTGGGCGGCACCGGCGGCACCTGTGTCGTCAACATTCTGAGGAGGGGGTAGGCGGGATGACTACCGAAACTAGAGCCTTTAATGCCGCCTCCTTTTTCGCCTATCTCAAGGAAGGCCAGTTGGTGGGTATACGGTGTAAGGCCTGCGGCAAGCTGTCGGCGGAGGCCCGCCCCATGTGCCAGGAATGCCACAGCCGGGACGTGGAGTGGTTTGCTTTCAGCGGGCGTGGGCAGTTGAGCGCCTTTACCTGCATTTCCGTGGTGCCAAATGCCATGGGAGAGAAGGGATTCGGGCGCAACAATCCCTACTGCTCGGGCATTGTTACCCTGGAAGAAGGGCCGCGAATCAGCGCTCTCATCCTGGGCGTGGACGCGGCCAACCCCCAGAACATCGGCACGGGCATAGCCCTGACCCTGAAGGTCGAGGACCAGGACAGCGAACGGCCCACGCTGGCATTTGTGCCGGCCTAGAATTTACATGGATGGACGGGATTTACAGGATGGGGCTGACCGGCCAACCGCCACGACATGCACTACCCTGTTCATCCTGTCTATCCATGTCTGAATTGATGGATGGTTGAGAAGAAGGCCAGGAAGAAGCGCAACCGGGCCACTGCCCTGGTTTTCAGGGACGGCAAGCTGCTGTTGGTGCGGGAGCGCGGCGCAAAGTACTGGAGCCTGCCCGGGGGCGGTATGAAGAAGGGCGAGGCCGCTGTAACCGCAGCTATTCGGGAACTGGGCGAAGAAACGAAACTGGTCGCGACCTCCGCCACCTACCTCTTCCACTACGAAAGCCCCAGCCAGCACCACCACGTCTGCAGCCTGGAAGCCGAAGGAACGGTGGAATTGCTGAAGGAGGAGATTGGCGATTACCGCTGGTGGGATGGGGAAAGCCAGTTGACCATCATCCCTTCATCTTCGGAAATTATTGATCAGGCGAGGGGTGAGGGCTTCCTGGAATTGAGCTCCACGAAGATTCCTTCGGTTGCATAAGCCTTCTTGATGTTCAAACGAATGGCCCGGTGGAAGCAAATTCCACCGGGCCATTCGCATTTATCTCCGAACTGTTAAATGGTGATTCGTTAGCGCTAGTCCAGCCCGCGGGTCCCCACCCAGCCCACCTGGGAGACGTCGATCATCTCGCCGTTGGGGCCTTCGTACTTGGTTTCCACGTTTTGCTCCCGGGGGCCGGTGTTGCCCGCGTGGAGGGCTTCGTTGACCGACTTCATTTCCTCGGAACCGGCGTCCAACAGACGGGCCTCGATTTCCTCCAGGCTCTCAACCTCGAACCCAATGTGGTGAATGCCTTCCCAATCCTTGCCCCGCTCGCCGGCCACGGCGTCGTTCTGGAAGTCCAGGATGGCCATGTTGACGTTGCCGTCGCTGAGCATGAATCCCAGGGCGTTTCCGCTGTCCAGCTTGGCTACCTGCCGCAGGCCGAAGACCTCGGAGTAAAACTTGGCCGTCTTCTCGGCATCGTTGGTGGCAATGGCAATGTGCTTGATCTGGGGCATGTTAGTCCTCCCATTTCATATGTTGCTTGGTACGATTCAAGATACCACTTTTGAGAGTGGGCCGCTACCCTGGGAAGACAGCCAAAAGGGCTGCTCCGGCAACGCGGGCTCTGTTGCCCTGCGCCGTATACCAATAGCCGGGTGTCCCGTGTTAGAATGACCTCAATCTTGGAACGGGATGTTGCTGCAAGCCGTCTGGAGGCGCAAGCAACGCCGGGGAGGACTAGGCATGGCAGTCAATGGCAACGGCAAGGGCCAACGGTTGAAGTTTGGCGTATTCATGGCCCCCTTCCACCGGGTGGGCGAGAACCCCACCCTGGCGCTGGAACGGGACCTGGAACTGCTCCAGTGGCTGGACATGCTGGGTTTCGACGAAGCCTACATTGGTGAGCACCACTCGGCCGGCTGGGAGACCATCGCCTCTCCGGAGGTGTTTATTGCTACCGCCGCCGAGCGGACCCGCAACATTCGGCTTGGCACGGGCGTGATCAGCCTGCCCTACCACCATCCCCTGATGGTGGCCAACCGCATGGTGCTGCTGGACCACCTGACCCGGGGCCGCGTGATACTGGGCGTCGGGCCCGGGGCCCTGGCCTCCGATGCCCTGATGCTGGGCATTGAACCGGCCCGCCAGCGGGAAATGATGGACGAATCCCTAGGAATCATCCTGCGCCTGTTTACCGAAACGGATCCTATTACCTACAAGAGCGACTGGTTCGAACTGAACGAGGCGGTGCTGCAGTTGCGCCCCTACCAGCAGCCCCACCTTCCGGTGGCGGTGGCCTCGGTGCAATCCCCGGCGGGAGTCACCGTGGCCGGCAAGCACGGCGCGGCGGTGCTGTCCATGAGCATTCCCCGGGATACCGTGCGTTCCACCAGCCTGAGGGAGTTGTGGTCTATTGCCGAGGATTCGGCGGCGGAGCACGGAAAGGAGGTACACCGCGAGGACTGGGGCCTGGTGGTGGGCCTGCATCTAGCTGAGAGCAAGAAGGAAGCAATTGAGGACATACGGGTGGGCGGTGGCCGCCTGGTAACCGAGTACTTTGGACGCACCCTGGGCAACGAAGTCCCCGACGTCCCCCAAGACCAGATCGTGGACTTCATGATAGAAAACAACCAGTGGATCGTGGGTACGCCCGACGACTGCATCGCGGGCATAGAGCGGCTGCAGGAAATCAGCGGCGGTTTCGGCAGCGTCATGATCCGGGTGGAGGACTGGGCGCCGCGCGAAAAGATTCTGCGGAGCTACGAACTGCTGGCTCGCTACGTGATGCCCCATTTCCAGGGCAGCCTGGTGGGTATCCAGACCTCCAACCGCTGGGCTCAGGAACGAAGAGAGGCGCTGCAGGCCAACCGGATTACCGGGCTGCGGCGTGCCACCGACTCCTATTACGCCAACCGCGAATAAACACCAGCCGGGCTGACGGGGAGATCGCCATGAGAAAGACCAAAATCATTGCCACCATCGGTCCGGTTTCCCGGGATACTGAAACGCTGGAACAGTTGATCCTGGCCGGTATGGACTGCGCCAGGCTTAATTTTTCCCACGGCACCTTCGCCGAACACGAAGAGGTCATCCACAACGTCCGTCGCCTGGCTGAAAAGCACGGGCGTCCCGTCAGCATCCTGCAGGACCTGGGTGGCGTGAAGCTGCGCCTGGGCCAAATGGCGGAGGGCCTGAACCTCAACTTCGGCGAAGAGTATCTGGTAACGGCGGACGAGGCTTCCAGCGATCCCGCTGTCATTCCCTTCCCCGAACCCGGTGTCCTGCGCAACCTGCAGGAAGGCAACGTGGTCTTCATCTCCGACGGCACCGTCTGCCTGGAGGTGTTGGAGGCCGACGGCGCGCAGGTGAGGGCGCGTGTACGAAACGGGGGCACCATCTCATCCTACAAGGGCGTCAACCTGCCGGGCGTCAGCATTGATATGCCGGTGTTGACCGACGATGACAAAGCGGCGCTGCTCTTTGGGGTGGAGCAGGGCGTGGACTGGGTTGCTGTTTCCTTCGTACGCACCGGGAAGGACGTACGAGAGGCGAGAGAGTTTCTGCAAAGCATCGGCAGCCAGGCCCCGATAATGGCCAAGCTGGAACGGAGCGAGGGCATTGACAACCTGGACGAAATTCTGCGAGAAGTAGACGGCGTGATGGTTGCCCGGGGCGACCTGGGAGTGGAAATTCCCATGGAGCAGGTGCCCCTGGTCCAGAAGGAAATTGTTCGCAAGGCCAACGAGGCTGCCAAGTCCTCCTGCATCGCCACCCAGATGCTGCGGTCCATGGTGGTGTCGCCCACACCCACCCGGGCCGAGGTCTCCGACATCAGCAACGCGGTACTGGACGGCTGCGACTCCATCCTGCTGTCCGACGAGATCGCGGTGGGCGCCTACCCGGTGGAGGCGGTAAGGGTGGCCGACATCACAATTCGTGAGTCGGAGAAGATCTACCCCTATTACAAGGACTTCCGCTCGCGGGACCGGACCCAGGCCATTGCCGCCGGGGCCAGCAGGCTGGCCCGGGAGTTGAACTCCAAGCCCATAGTAATTACCAGTACCGGCAGGGCCGCCAACGAAGTATCACGCTATCGGCCCGAGGGCGACATCATCGTCTTCGCTCACGACGAGGCCACCCTGCGGCGGCTGAGTCTTGGCTGGGGCCTTCAGCCCAGCGGGGTAATACCGCCGGAGCAGGATATATCCAGGCTGGTGGCCATGCTGATGCGGGGCGCGCTGGACACGGGTCTAGTATCAGAGTCGGACGTGGTCACGATCGTCCACGGCAGCCTGACCGGTGTATCCGGCACCACCAACACCATCCAGGTACTGGATGTAGGGGAGTATATGTCCAGATACGCGGAGTTGGTGGAAGCCGCGGCGGAGTTGTAGTGGGGGATCTCCTCGAAGAAGCACGAAGGGCACTCGCGATTTTTCGGTCTTTTCAGGTGGCTTATTGCGCTAGTCCCTCAGCAGCACAGCGACTTTCTGCAGGACTTGTTCGATAGTCTTTCTGGGAAGCATTGTTGCAGGTTGGGCGTTCCGTCGTCTCCAATCCAGGCTTCTGATCTGGTCCGAAAGGACAACCCCCGATACGGTTAGACCATCAGGGAGCGGAACTTCAAAGGGGTAGCCCTTCACCTGCCTGGTTATTGGGCAGAACAGTGCTAGTCCTACCCTCCCATTGTAGGGACCGGGAGAGAGCACTACTGCGGGCCTTCGCCCTGCCTGTTCTGATCCCGCTTGGGGATTGAAGTCTATCCAAACCAGTTCTCCTCTGGCGGGTACCCAACCAACATCACTTACCAAACTTCTTCTCCTACCGGTGGGCCGAAGTCCACTTCCTCATGCCGGTTATCATCGGTAATCCTATCCAGCAGTTGTTCTAATGTTTCAGGTTCTTCGCGTATTGGAGTGATAGTCAACTCCATCCCATTTACGGCCAAACTAACGGGCAGGTCAGGTCGGAAATCGATCTGATCAGCTAATGAACGAGGAATACGTACAGCGAGACTATTGCCCCATTTCTTGATACGCGTCTGCATAGCTGCCTCTCTCAAGTATAAACAGATGTATCTACAGTAGAACAGAAGAGGGCTTGGGTCAACCCTGTGGTTTTACCCACTACGCTTTACGATGAGGCAATCGAACCCTAATAGCAAAAGGGGCGCCAACTCTTGCGCCCCTCAGTTTCCCCAGCTATTCATAAAGACTCGCGCCTAGTCGTGGATATAACCCTACCCCGTGGCCATTGACCTTGGCAGGCTGGTCGCTCCCACCAGGTACTGATCAACACCCCGGGCCACCTCGCGACCTTCGGCGATGGCCCAGACTACCAGGGACTGGCCGCGGGCCATGTCGCCGCCGGCAAAAACGCCGGGGACGCTGGTCATTTTGTTCTCATCCACCTGTACGTTGCCGCGCCCGTCCAGGTCCACGCCCAGGTCGGTGAGCATGCCTTCGTGTTCGGGGTGGAGGAAACCCATGGCTAGCAGGACCAGGTCCGTCTCCACCTCCATCTCGCTGCCCGGGACTTCGTTCATAACGAAGCGGCCGTCGTCGCCGGTGGTCCAGTCCACCCGGACGGCGTGGAGCTTTTCCACCTGGCCGTTGCTGCCGGAGAAGGACTTGGTCAGGATATTGTAGTCGCGGATGCCGCCCTCTTCGTGAGCGGCTGACGATCTGAGAATCATTGGCCACTGGGGCCAGGGATTGTCGGGGCGACGCTCCTCCGGGGGTTCGGGGAGCAGTTCGAACTGGTACACCACCTCGGCGCCCTGGCGGTGGGCCGTGCCCAGGCAGTCAGCGCCGGTGTCGCCGCCCCCCAGGATTACTACCCGCTTACCCTCAGCGGAGATGTGTTCTGCGGGGTCGATATTCTCTCCGGCAAGCAGTTTGTTCTGCTGGGGGAGATAGTCCATGGCCAAGTGGATGCCGTCCAGTTCGCGACCAGGTACCGGCAGGTCGCGGGCCTGGGTGGATCCGCCGGTCAGGCAGACAGCGTCGTATTCTTCCATCAGGTCTTTGACGGGGTAATTTACTCCCACGTTTACGCCCGTACGGAACTCGACGCCCTCATCCGCCATAAGCTGGACACGGCGGCGTACCACGTCCTTGTCCAGCTTGAAGTCGGGAATACCAAGCATCAGCAGGCCGCCAATGTAGTCGGCGCGCTCCAGGACGGTGACCGAATGACCAGCGCGGTTAAGCTGCTGGGCGGCGGCCAGGCCAGCGGGGCCGGAACCCACCACCGCTACCTTTTTGCCGGTACGGTGGTCGGGCGGCTGGGGCTTAATCCAGCCTTCTTTATAGCCCCGGTCGGAGATTTCCTTCTCGATGTACTCGATGGTCACCGGGTCGGTGTTTATGCTCAGGACGCAGGACGCCTCGCAGGGAGCGGGGCAGATTCTGCCGGTAAACTCGGGGAAGTTGTTGGTGCTGAGCAGCACTTCCAAGGCTTTTTGCCAGTTGCCCATATAGACCTGGTGGTTGAACTCGGGAATTACATTGCCCAGGGGGCAGCCCATGTGGCAAAAGGGGACGGCGCAGTCCATGCAGCGGGCGCCCTGGTCCCTGGCATCGGGTTCGGGCCAGTCCAGGTAGAGTTCCTGATAGTCGCCCTTGCGTTCAGCGACTGGGCGGCGACTGGGAGGTCGGCGCCCGAAGTCCATAAATCCGGTAGGTTTACCCATTTAAGTTACTTCCAGTTTTCTATTCTGCAACCGCTTTCCGGTCGTTACTTCCCATCTGAAGCCACACGTCACTCGAATCAGGCAAACAACTCAGACAGGGGCAACTCCCACCCTTCGACCACATCACCGCCGGAAAGCGTATCTTCTTCAGTCAAAATCTCTATGTCATGCCTGGAGCGGTAGACGGTGACGGCACGCCGGCGGGGATTGACAGTTACCACCATCCGGCAACCGGCGTCCAGCCACTCCATTACTTTTTCCTGGACTTCCGTATAAGAATCGCCCGGTGATATCACTTCAATGGCCAGATCAGGGGTACAAGGCAAAAATCCTCTGATGGGGCCGATCGACTCGACAACTTCCTGTCTAACAAAAGAAACATCCGGGGCCCTTACAGTGTCTGGATCACGTGCCAAGATGAACCCTGTCTCGGCAGCGTAGGCCTCTCCCAAGCCATGGGTTTCAACATATTGACCTAACCGCCATCCAGCCCTCATAGCAAGGCTGCCATGCTCTTTTCCGGCAGGCGCCATCTCACGCACTTCTCCCCGCACCAGTTCGCGCCGCAGTCCGTTGTCGGGCAACAACAGCAATTCTTCGGCAGTTATTGTTGTTAAGGTGGTCATAATCAACAAACGCCAGCGGGTCCCAGCGTAGAGTGGATGGCCAGGCGCACGATGACGGTTAGTCGGCGCTGGCCGCGGCCAGTTCGGCGGCCTGTTTGCGCTGTTCGAGAACCCGGCGGTAATCGCGGGGCATTACTTTCTTGAATCGGGCGACGGAACTGTCCCAGTCGGCCAATAACTTGCGGGCAGGGGTGCTGCCGGTGTATTCCAAGTGGTCTTCTATTAGCTGGCGGAGCAGCGCGATGTCTTCGGGGTCGGACAGGTTTTCCAGGTCGGCAAGGCCATCGTTGAAGCGGATGACGAAATCGTCGTCGGGATCGTGAACGAAGGCGATGCCGCCGCTCATGCCCGCAGCAAAGTTACGGCCGGTGGGGCCCAGGATGACAGCCACTCCGCCGGTCATGTACTCGCAGCCATGGTCGCCTATACCCTCTATGACGGCCTGGACACCGCTGTTGCGGACGCAGAAGCGCTCGCCGCCCATGCCTCGGATGAAGGCCTGGCCGCCGGTGGCGCCGTACAGGGCCACGTTGCCGATTATAATGTTTTCTTCGGGAACGAAGTCGGAACCGGTGGGGGGAACCACTACAATCCGGCCGCCGTTCATGCCCTTGCCCATGTAGTCGTTGGTGTCACCGGAAAGGCGGATGTACACGCCCTTGGCCAGGAAAGCTCCGAAGCTTTGCCCGGCGGAACCAGCCAGGTTGATCCTGATGGTGCCGGGCGGCAACCCGTCCTCGCCGTATTTCTTGGCTACCTTTCCACTGAGCATGGCGCCAACGGTACGGTTGGAGTTGCGGATGGGCAGGTCAATTTCCACGGGTTCGCCACGTTCCAGGGCGGGCGTGGACTGGGCAATAAGCTGATGGTCCAGGGCCAACTCCAGGCCGTGGTCCTGTTCGTCGCACTGGTAGATGGTTACCTCGTCGCAACGGGGGTGGCGATAGAGCAGCTTGTCAAAGTCCAGGTCCCTGGCTTTCCACTGCTCGACGTCGGTGTTGGCTTCCAGCATTTCGACGCGACCGACCATTTCCTGCACGGTGCGGAAGCCCAGTTCTGCCATAATCTCCCGCAATTCCTCGGCCACGAAGAAGAAATAGTTGATGACATACTCGGGCTTGCCGGCGAAACGGGCGCGGAGTTCGGGGTCCTGGGTGGCGATTCCGACGGAACAGGTGTTCAGGTGGCACTTGCGCAGCATGATACAGCCGCTGACGATCAGGGGCGCCGTGGCGAAGCCGATCTCGTCGGCGCCCAGCAGGAAGGCAATGGCGGCGTCACGGCCTGTTTTGAGCTGACCATCGGTCTGAACGACGATGCGGCTGCGCAGGTCGTTGGCGACCAGGACCTGCTGGGTCTCGGCCAGGCCCAGTTCCCAAGGGAGACCGGCGTGTTTAATGGAAGACTCGGGGGACGCCCCAGTGCCGCCGTCGTGGCCGCTGATGAGCACCACGTCGCCGTGGCCCTTGGAGACACCGGCAGCAATGGTGCCGACCCCTACCTCGGCCACCAGCTTCACGTGGATGCGGGACTCGGGGTTGATATTCTTCAGGTCGTGAATCAGCTGGGCCAGGTCCTCAATTGAGTAGATGTCGTGATGGGGCGGCGGCGAAATAAGCTCCACGCCTGGTGTGGTATGACGCACCCAGCCGATGGTGTCGTCCACCTTGTGGCCGGGAAGCTGACCGCCCTCGCCTGGCTTGGATCCCTGGGCCATCTTGATCTGAAGGTCGGTGGCGTTGACCAGGTAATTCGGGGTTACGCCGAAGCGACCCGACGCCACCTGTTTGATGGCGCTGTTGCGCGAGTCGCCGTTTTCGTCGGGAGTGTAGCGGTGGAAGTCCTCGCCGCCCTCGCCGGTGTTGCTGCGGGCGCCGATGCGGTTCATGGCGATGGCCATGGTCTCGTGGGCTTCCTTGCTGATGGATCCGAAGGAAGCGGCGCCGGTGGCGAACCGCCTGACGATCTCCTTGGCAGGTTCCACCTCGTCCAGAGGCACCGGGTCGAGGCCGGACTTGAAGCCCAGCAGACCGCGCAGGGTGGCTAGCTGGCGGCTCTGGTCGTTGACCGCCTGGCTGAACTCCTGGTACGACTTCCAGTTATTGGCGCGGGTGGCGTACTGGAGCTTGGCGATGGAATCGGGGTTCCACTGGTGGACCTCGCCGTGGCGCCGCCACTGGTAGGCTCCACCTGGGTCCAGGTCCAGGGTGGCATCAACCTCGTGCGGCGGAAAGGCAAAGTGGTGCCGCTGCAACTGTTCTTCCTCCACCACCTCCAGACCAATGCCCTCGACGCGGGACGGAGTCCAGGTGAAGTACTGGTCGATAAAGTCCCGGTTCAGGCCCACGGCCTCGAAAATCTGGGCACCCTGGTAGCTCTGCACGGTGGAAATGCCCATCTTGGACATGACCTTGAGCAGGCCTTTTTCGTTGGCCTTGATGAAGTTCTTGACGGCGTAGTCTGGCTTGGTGCCGTTCAGTTCGCCACGGTCGGCCAAGTCCTGAACGGTGGCCAGGGCCAGATAAGGATTGACGGCACTGGCGCCATAGCCCAAAAGCAGGCAGAAGTGGTGAACCTCGCGGGGCTCGCCCGATTCCACGACCAGACCCACTCGGGTGCGTGTGCCTTCCCGGATCAGGTGGTGGTGAACGGCGGCGGTGGCCAGCAGGCTGGGGATGGGCGCATGGTCGCCAGTTACGCCCCGGTCGGACAAGACGATGATGCTGTAGCCGTCCTTGATGGCCTGAGAAGCTTCGCCGCAAAGGCGGTCGAGCGCTTCCTTCAGGGCGCCTTCACCCAGGGAGCTGAACAGGGTGGACAGAGTTCTTGAGCGAACGTCGTCCAAGTCCAGGCTGCGAATCCTGGCCAGTTCCTCGTCGGTGACGATGGGACTCTTGATCTTTACCTGGCGACAGTGGAGCGGCGTCTCCTCGAACAGGTTGCGCTCGGAACCGATGAATCCCTCCACCGACGTAACCAGCTCCTCGCGGATGGCATCCAGGGGCGGGTTGGTAACCTGGGCAAACAGTTGCTTGAAGTAGTTGAAAAGCAACTGGTTTTTCTCAGATAGCACGGCCAGGGGGGCGTCGTTGCCCATGGAACCCACCGCCTCGTAGGCCGAAACGGCCATTGGGGTGGTAAGCATCCGCAGTTCCTCGGCGGTGTAGCCAAAGGCGCGTTGCTGTTGTACCAGGTCCTGGCCCTTGAAGACCTCGGGCGTCGCGGGCTCGGGCAGGTCGTCCAGGGAGACCTTGTTTTCCTTGAGCCACTGGCCGTATGGCTGACGGCGGGAAAGGGCCAGCTTGAGTTCCTCGTCCCTGATTATGCGGCCCTGTTCCAGGCTGACCAGGAACATGCGGCCGGGCTGCAGGCGGCCCCGCTGCAGGATGTTTTCGGCCGGGATGTCCAGCACACCGGTCTCCGACGCCATAACCAGCTTGTCGTCCTTGGTTACGGTGTAACGGAAGGGGCGCAGGCCGTTGCGGTCCAGCACGGCGCAGATGTCCTTGCCGTTGGCGGCCACGATCATGGCGGGGCCGTCCCAGGGTTCCATCAGGCAGGAGTGGAACTCGTAGAAGTCCTTTTTCTCCTGGGACATGGTCTCGTGCTGCTCCCAGGCCTCGGGAATCATCATCAACATCGAGTGGTCCAGGCTGCGACCCGTCATTTGCAGCAGTTCCAGGGCATTGTCAAAACCGGCCGTGTCGCTGGCGCCGGGGGTCATAATGGGCGGAATCTTCTTGATGTCGTCGCCGAACAGGGGCGACTCGAACTGCGCCTCGCGGGCGTGCATCCAGTTGCTGTTGCCGCGAAGGGTGTTGATTTCGCCGTTGTGGGCCAGGTAGCGGTAGGGGTGGGCCAGTTTCCAGTGGCCCAGGGTGTTAGTGCTGAAACGGGAGTGGACCAGGGCAAAGGCGCTGACCAGGGCCTCGTCATTCAGGTCCAGGTAGAAATCGGCAACCTGATGGGCCATGAGCAGGCCCTTGTACACCAGGGTGCTGTTGGTCAGGCTGCAGATATAAAAATAGTCGGCGTCTTCTTCGCTGATGCCAATGCCGGACAGACCGTTCTCGATGACCTTGCGCAGGGTGTAGAGCTTGCGCTGCAACTGGGCGGCGTCAAGCTGCTCAGTGCCACAGGCAACGAAGAACTGGCGGATGGCGGGCTGCACCGCGCGGGCATCCCGGCCCAGCTTGTCGGGGTCCACGGGCACGTCGCGCCAGCCCAGCAGGGACAAACCCTCGGCGGTAATGGAGCGGTCGATAAGGTCTTCGCAAGCGGCCTTGGCTGTGGGGGCAGGGGGCAGGAAGGTCATTCCAACGCCGTATGAACCCAGGTCCGGCAAGTTGATGCCCAATGCGGGGCAGACCTTGCGGAAGAAATTATCCGGCATCTGCATCAGAATGCCAGCACCGTCGCCGGTTTCCGGGTCGCACCCGCAGGCGCCCCGATGACCCAGGTTCACGAGTACCTGGAGCGACTCGCTGATAATCTCGTGGGACTGGCCACCCTTGATATTGGCGACCACGCCCACGCCGCAGCTATCGTGTTCGTGATGGGGAGAGTACAGGCCGTTCTGGGCTAATTCCCGTAAAGAATTCATGGACACAATCCCCGCTCCAGGGTCACAAAGGTGTCAATCAAAGGCTTGGAGACGGAAAAATTCGCAAAATATGCGGAAAAAAGTATTGACAATTCAATTACCGGGCACAGGCCCGGCGATTTGTTAAATATATCACAATACAGCGAAGATGGAAATACGCATTATACACACCGGGGTACAGGGGGGATAGACCCGGAAGTAAAGTTTAGGTTAACAAGGTGAACCCCGTACCTGCCACAGTTCTTGGGATGCCAGGCGGGGGCCTTCGACCGTGGCTGCCAGCGTGGCCCAGGCTATGTTGGTTTCCAACTTGCGGCCCCAGGCCGACGTGCCAAAGCCGCAATCACTGCCAGCCAACACATTCTCGCGGCCCACTATCCTCGCATAGTTCAGGATGGGCTGGGCAACAAGTTCAGGATGCTCGATGAAGTTGGTGGTGGTGTCCTGCACGCCGGGAATCGACACATTTCCCTCAGGTAGTAGGAAATCCTCCCACACCCTCCACTCGTGACAGTGGCGGGGGTTGCGCCCTCGAGGGAAAGGCCCAGGGGGGTGGGCCTGCAGGATCAACTCCACAATGTCCCGCAAGGGTACATCGTGGTGGTGGGGGCCTTCAGTGTTGCCGCTGGCTGGCCCGGAGGCAGTAACAGTTGGCGAAGAGAGGCTTTTGCAGCCTGCGGACGGCCTGCGATAGCATCTGAATTCAGGGGGTATTGGCTGGGGAAGATACCTGGACGCCAGCCAGGGCGGGTTTCAAACCCGCCCCTGCCAATTGCATTCTACCGAAGTCGGAACACTACGGTGTTTCACTCGGCTGTTCTTCCGGGAAGCATGGCATGGTATAATGGCAACTCCAGTGGGGACGCGCGGGTTCGACAGGAGCGTCCTGTGGCAGATTGCAAGCCGAGGCGCCACCGCCCTCGTTAATCAGGTGGCACACAAATAACTGGCGAACGTGAATTCGCTCTAGCCGCCTAAGGGCGGCTACGTCCGTACTCTGCTATTCCCGGATGCGGGGATACGGGCGCCATTAGGCCGGGATGCGGTTGCTCTGAAGCCGATAGGGGCTACCAAAGATTTATCGGCTGGCCTGCCGGATATTACGCCGGCGGAAGCTCCAGCAGGCGAGAAATAAAGCGTCGGACAAGCTTGTAGTAGATCTAGTCTAGGGGCCTTTTGGACGGGGAGTTCGACTCTCCCCCGTCTCCACCACTTCCTCCACAATTAGCAACTCTCCTTGCGACCACCTTCTTATTGGAACTTTTGGAATTGGGCATGAGGCCCACAACTCTCTTCCTTGTTTATCCCCTTTAGATCTTTGCAGTTAAGGCCGTTGCAGGCTGAGTCGCTTCTTGGCGAAGGCCGCCGGGTCCAGGCATGAGGCTGTTCGCAGGGCTTCAGGTATATACTGATCTGGCGCCGTCCGAATGTGTTGACCGGTGAGGGACGGCAACGAACAAGCGGCAGGCTTGCAGGGCACAGCCGGTGACTTGATGACAGGCAACCTGGACTTTTGTGCCATTGACGTTGAAACGGCCAACCACCGGGTTACCAGCATTTGCCAGGTAGGCGTTGTGCGGGTGACGGAGGGTCGGGTGGAGACTTGCTTTTCGACTCTGGTGGACCCGGAAGAGGGCTTCAACTCCTTTAATGTTCGGCTGCATGGCATTGGGCCGGGGTCGGTTGGCGGCGCTCCTTCCTTTGATGAAATCTTTGCCGAGGTGTTTGACCTGCTGGATGGCAGGGTGCTGGTGAGCCATACCTTCTTTGATCGCAACGCTATGGATGGAGCGGCCCGCCGGTACGGTCTGCCCATATTGCCGGTTACCTGGCTGGACAGCGTGGCCATTGCCCGCCGCGCCTGGCCGGAAAGGCGCGGAAACCGGGGGTACCGGCTGGGGAGCCTGGCCGCCGACCTGGGCATTACGTTCCGCCACCATGACGCTCTGGAGGATGCCAGGGCAGCGGCGGGCGTGGTGCTTTACGCCTGTATGGAGACGGGCATGGACATCGACGACTGGGTCAGGGAATTCGAACGGAGAAGGACGCCCCGTTCCGAATCCGGCAAAGGGACCCAACAGGGAGTCAGCCGGCTGTGAATCGGTGTGCCCGTGCGGGTTGCCGATAATTGAGTCCAGGCTCTCCCACCCATACGACAATTCCAACAACCGGGCGCCCCCAACCTCTACCAACTGCTCCTTGTCCAGGCTTCCGCCCTGCGCCTCGCAATAGCGGCGGGCCGGGAGGTTGGCGCCCAGCACCCAGACGATCATGGAATCCATCCCCATGGCCCGCAACTCTTGAGCCACTGCCTGGGTCAGTTTGTACCCGATGCCCCGACTCTTTTGGCCTGGCGTATTACCACCATTGGAAGGCACGTTGCGCCCCAGGACAGGCGGTCAGGCTTTTGCCAGGGCAGGAATGATGTGATTGGCAAAGGCCTGGACTTCCGCCTGGGGCGGCGCGAATGTCAGGCAGGGCATCAGGTAGAGCTGGTTGACACCATGCTCGGCCATTTCCTGGATGCGCTGGGTGCAGTATTCGGGGGTGCCGATGAGGCCGAGGGCGTCGCATAGCTGCCCGTTGACGTCGTCGCTGACGAACCTGGTCAAGTCAATGGCTTCCTCCCAATTGGGGGCGTGGCCCAGGTCGGGATAGATATCGTACACAGCCTGGGGTATCTCGTATTGGGGAATTTCGCACCCGGAGTAGGGAAGCCAGTTAGGGCCGCCCCACATCAGGCCCCAGTGGACGGAGACGGGTCGGGCCAGGCGGCGGGCCCCCTCTACGGAGTCGGCAATGCACGTCCTCACCGCGAACATAATGTCCAGGTCTTCCAGGGTGCGGCCGCTCTTCCGGGCGCCGGTTTCCAGGTGCTCCAGGGCCTGCTCGATGATTCCTGGGGTGTAACCCACCAGGGCCAGCGCGCCGTCGGCAACCTCGCCGGCCAGTTGCAGGGAACGGGGGCCGGAGGCCGCCATCAACACGGGCACACCAACCCCGCCATCGCTGCCGGCGAAGTCCAGGCGGTTGGTCATGCCGTTGTATTCCACGTTCTCCCCGGCCAGCAGGGCCTTTACCTCGGTGATGCAGCGGCGCATCTGCCGCAGGGTGGCGGGGCGGCGACCGATGGTGCTGGCGGATGTGTAGCCCGTGCCGATAATAACCCGGGTACGCCCGGGGGCAACTTCGGCTACGGTCTGGGCCGCGCCGGCCATGACCGAGGGGATCCGTCCGAAGGGATTGGTAACCGCGGGGAACAGCCGCAGGGTGCTCGTGGCACCGGCGGCCAGGGCAAGGGTAACGAAGGTGTCCCGGCAAATCATCTGGCTGTCCAGGATTCCGGCGCCGTCAAAGCCGGCTGCCTCGATTTGCCGGATCATGTCCAGCAGTTCGGGCATGGGGGAAGTTCCGGGTACGCGCATGGAGATTTTGATCGGCTGGGCCATTGCGGTTACCTCCACATACAGGGTGACTTTGGCTGGGCGCCGGCGGAAAGTATAACAGTCGGATTCTTTGCTGCGTTAAGAGGCACAGTAACACCTCAGGGCAAACGCATTCTCCTCTCAAACCGGAATTTCCAGGCGAAAACGAGGGTTTCTTCGAGGCGGTTCAGGTTCGAGGTTCCCGCGTGCGCGGGAACGACGGGTTTGCCCAAAACCAGAATGCGTTTGCCCTGATTAACACCTCAGACCGATCAGCACTCCTGTAATTCCGGACTTCCAGCACGGGCAAAAACCCGTATGACGATTGCCAGGACTGGCCAAATGGGAGTCACGCTCCTGCGTGACCGCGCTCTCGGATCAAGGATTTTTTTGTTTCCTGTGCCATTCTGTACCATTTTGTGCCGTTTTGTATCTGGTGACGGGGTTGGGATGGTGCCACATGGTACACCGGTGGGCCACTTCCCAAATAGGAATTGGTCCAGAGTGGGACACCCAATGGGCCATTCTGGGCCACGGTCGGCAAGAGAGGCGAATCTGCCGCTTACTCTGTTCGTGCTTTCTAACCCGGCGAGAGGGAACAGGAGCAGACTTAAGGCAATGGTAGGGGAGTGTCTTCCCTGGCATCAATGGGCTGGTGTCAGGAGGCGGGATTGTTCCCGAAAGACAGTCCCGTTTTTTCACCAACCAGATTCCCATGCGTTCCATGATGGCTACTTCGCTACTCGCCAGGTCCGAGATGTCCGCCATCGCGGTAACGACGGACCCTTCACAAGGTAAGAAAGCGGTGTTCAAGAGTAGTCGGCTGTGGGAAAGACTTGCAATATTATTCATTATGATATATAATACTAAATATAAACATAGATGTCACTCAATCGCCACAATGCCTGCTCCGCCCCTGTTTTCCCCGGGCCGCCGCCAAGCAGGTAAGGCAACTGACCCCTGCGGTTACCGCACAACATACTGCCAAGGAGGTTGTTTTGTATGAATGAACAACTGCCGAACTATAACCATCCTCGATATGACCGTTTTCGGGATATGCCCTTCTCCAAGATTTTTGACAAGCACGGCAACGACGTGACCAGGGAGCGAATGCTACCCAAGACGCTCCGGAAGTGCCAGGTATGCGGAATCGCCATCAAGGTGATCATCGAGGACCTGGAACAGGGAATAGCCGATCTTCGTTGCCGAATATGCAGGCAGGAAGCAGTGAATCCCTCGTCTTGAATAGAGCCGTACCCTTAATTCCAGCCAAAGGAGAATACGCCATGAAACAGGTACCAGCAGCAATCAGAAAGGTATATCCGGCGGTTACCGCGCCGGGAATCACCCAGTCTCAGGGAGAGTGGCAAGAGGACGGAAGGTGCTGCGCCGGCGCCCGAATGGCACACGCCCTGGGAGTCGCATCCGGCAATTTCCTTGATGGAGTCGATGCCTGGGCCAGGGAGATGGGTGGCAATCGAGCCCATGCCATCCTGATGCTCAGGCGGGCGGGGGCTGGCCTGGACCCCCTGGGCCCCGAGGAATGGCCAACATCTCCCCGCGACGTGTGGGCAAACCTGTCCAGTGAGGAAGAATTGCCTCTTCTGGCGGGCGCGAACTTGAGGGGGTCGGACCTGCGGGGAGCAGACCTGCGAAACGCAGACCTCACCGAGGCGGACCTGGCAGGCGCCGATCTCACAGGCGCGGACCTGCGCGGGGCTTGCCTGGACGGCGCAAACCTGGAGATGGTCTCCTTTAACGAGACAACGATGATAGATGGAGCACTTCTGTTTTCCCCGACTCCAGCGGGCGCAGGCCACATTTCCGAGTGACGGACAGCACTCGCCAGCAGTTTATGCATTGATCTTGCCCTGCGGGCGCAACGCCGCCGACTAAGGCAAGACTATCGTGAGGTGGCAGTTACATGGATAACAACGAACGAGACAGGAAAAAGCAAGAGAGACTTGAAAGGCAGAGAAGGCATCCAGTCTGGCGCACTCGTCGGGTGGGAGGCATGGCGGTGGCTAAGTTCAGCCATTGGTCAGATGAAGAGCCACCGCCGGATTTCCTCAAGCGCAAACAAGAACTGGACCGCAAAACAGTGGAATCATAGGGTCCCCGCGTCCGTGCGAGATTAGACCTCACCGAGGCATAGGCAGCCGTGGCTGTGGCGTATTTGCGGGCCGGGAGAGGCTTCAATGGGCGCCCCTGCGTGACCGGAGTCGTCACGCAGGGGCCTCTTTTTTGGTCGCCAACGGGAGCCAATCATTTCAATAGGTTGCGATCACTAAACCAAGGCAAAATTAAAGCTACATTCTTGTGAGGAGTTGCCGGATTGCCACTGTCATATCGGCATAAACCGGTATGACGCTTCGAGCATCCGCAACACCTTTCATTTCTGAGCAGTTACAACAATCGGCGGCAATGCCCATCCCTCTTGGCTTCAGTCTATGGCGCCCGGGTTTCTTCCCGGTCGCGACGGGCGGGACTGACCATACGCTGGCCCAGTTCTGCGGGCGGGACTCCGTCCATGGCTTCGTTCTCGTCTTTGTGGCCGTTGAACAACGCGCCCAAAGCACGAGTCAGGGATGCCAGCGGATGGCGCAGCACACCTCCCACCTGCTTGAGAGTGAGAGCTAGGAGGGCGTAGATGCCGCCCCAGATCAGCACGGTTATGAAGGCGGTGGCAGTGAGGATCCAAACGCCGTAGAGGTATGCACCAGGGTTGCCGTGGGTCTCGCCGTAGAGCCAGAACCAGCCGGCTCCCAAGGTGGCCAGGATGCCCAGTATGCGGGACGAGGCGTCTGCCAACTTGTCCAGGCGTCCATCGCCCGTCGGTAGGGAGCCAGCAAACAGCGCAATGGCGGTTATGATAGCAAATCCCGCCGCCTTGACGCCGGAACCGTGAAATTCGCTGGGTTGGTCGGGCAGGTTGACGAAGGTGGAGGTATCAACGGTGAGGTTTACGATGGCAAAACCAACGCCCATCAGGGTAACCATTCCCTTCCAGAACAGGGGGTTCAACAGGGAGTTACAGAACTTTACCATCCAGGTAGATCTTTGATACGGAAATCGCGGGATCCCAAATGCATTTGGGCAGCACTGCAGTCAGAATAACCCCGCTAAAGGCAGGGATTGCCAGAGCCGGTAAGGGATTATTGAGGAGGCCAGGCAAAACAGGGAGAACCACGCCGATGAATATTATATACACGTCGTAGCCCGAAAATTAATAGGGCCGGGCATTCTTACCTTTTTTCACCGGTAATTCGAGGGATTGCCGGCATTCTTACTGACACTTGCTTATTGTGGGAACCCGGTTACGGCCAATAGACTGGCAGAAACAACTGTTTCATTTCACTGTCGAGAGGTCAAGAATGGCACTGGCCCGCATATCAGGTCCCTATTTCTGGGTTTCGTGGCTAAGCAAGCTGATGGTTGGGGAAAGCTCGTGCCAGTGGGGCGTGTGGTTCCGGGGCCAGCACGAAGGTTCATCCTGGGAAAAGGTACCGTCTGAGTTCGACCAGGTGCAATGGCTGATCAAGCACGGGGAACTGGTGGAGCAGACTCGCCGCTATTATGAACGGCAGGGTTACCTGGTTTCGGAAGCATCGCAAAATTCCTTCAATCTGCGGGGTACCACCGCCACCCTGGCCGGCCGGCCCGACCTGGTGGTGGCGAGGGACGGTGAGGTGGTGGTGGTTGACGTGAAGGTGGGCCAGCCCAACGTTTCACATACGGCCCAGGTGATGACCTATATGTATGCGCTGCCCCGGGCGATGCAGAACATGTTCCAGGGAGCCAGGGTCAGCGGCCAGGTGGTTTACCCCGACGGGCCGGTGGACGTTCCCGAGGCTGCGGTGAACCGGGATTTCGTCGATGCGCTGGGAGGACTGGTAAGGAGCCTGGCAGTGGGTGAGGCGCCCCGCAAAACGCCCAGCTGGAATGAATGCCGCTTCTGTCCCATAGGCGCCAGGGACTGCCCGGAGCGGGTGGACGTTTGCGAGGAACAGCCTGCGGGAATAACCGACGATTTCTGAGGGAGTTCAGAAAGACAAGGTTTTGCGGTATCCTGTTCGGGGTTGCTGAAGGCGCCCACTAAATATACCTGCATGCTGGTGAGAGACTGACATGGAGCGAGTAACAATACAGGAAGCTTCCTATCGCCTTAACCTGTCGCAGGCGGAAATTCGCCGCTACATCCGGGAGGGGCGACTGCAGGCCAGCCGGGAGGGCGGTTCCCGGGGACGTACCTGGCTGGTGGAACTGCCCGAAGAGGGCTGGCTGGACGACGATAAAGCACTTTTCCAGGAGATGGCCCAGAGCATGCCGCTGTGGTGGTGGCCCACTGAGACCAGGAGCGGGTTCGCCCACTACATTGTGGATGTTGGCATTGAGGAAACCGTCCCCGTCTTTCTCTGCGGGCTGGAGAGCGAGAACATCTGGGCGGTGACGGATATGTCGGAGGACCAGTGCTGTCGAGACTGTCTGCAAAGGGCCAGGGAGGGTGGAATGCCGCTGGACCTGGAGGGCTGACTTATCCTTCACAATATCCAGCACAATATCCAATTTTCAACTTAGCGGAGGCATAATGGCGCCACCAGACGTTAGAGCACTGATTTTCGACGTATTCGGGACCGTAGTTGACTGGCGGGGCAGCATCATCGCGCAGTGCGCCGCCTTCGGCAAGTCCCGGGGAATTGAACGGGACTGGGGAGCCTTTGCCGACGCCTGGCGCGGCAAGTATCAGCCCTTTATGAACAAGGTCCGCACGGGGGAACTGCCGTGGACGAACCTGGACGCGCTGCATCGCATGGCCCTGGAAGAGGTGCTGGTCGAGTTCGAGGTCGCCGGGTTGAGCGAGGAAGAGAAGCAGGAAGTGAACTTCTTCTGGCACAATCTGCGCCCGTGGGCCGACTCGGTGCCGGGCCTGTACCGGCTGAAGCAGCGGTACATTGTTGCCACCATGTCCAACGGGAACATCGCCCTGATGACCAACATGGCCAAGAACGGGGGCTTGCCGTGGGACGCCATACTGGGCGCTGAGGTGGCCCGCCACTACAAGCCCGACCCGGAGAGTTACCTGACAACCGTGGAACTGCTGGGCCTGCGGCCGGAGCAGGTGATGATGACGGCCGCCCACCAGGGAGACCTTCTGTCTGCCCAGAAGGCGGGGCTGAGGTGTGGTTTCGTCCCGCGGCCCATGGAGCACGGGCCGGACAGGACGCCTGATCCCACGCCCGATCCGTCATTTGACGTGGTGGCTACGGACTTTACGGACCTGGCGAGGCAGATGGGAGTTTAGGGGCCGAGTGGCCGACTAACAGTCAAGAAATTGGAGTTGGTGATTTTGCCAGGGATAGAGGCTTCAGTTCTTGATTCCAACTGGAAAATTACCGGGACTTTCTGTGGCCCAGGGGTGAATTATGGCCCATATTGCAGTGCGGCTGGAAAATGACCCGCAGTTGACGCCCGCCGATTCAGTGGAATTGGCGCAGATGGCGGAGAGTCGGGGATACGAAATGGTGTGGGTGCCCGAGGGCTCGGGGCGGGATTCACTGACCCAACTAACCTACCTGGCTTGCCACACGGGCTCCGTCAAGCTGGCTACCGGCATTCTTCCCATCTATTACCGCACCCCAATGCTGACGGCCATGTCTGCCGCGGGTATAAGCGACCTGTCCCAGGGGCGGTTTGTGCTGGGTTTGGGCGTGGGACACCGGCCTTCGGTGGAAGGGGTACATGGCATACCTTTCCGCCGTCCCCTGACCCATATGCGGGAAACCATTACCCTGGCGCGTCGCCTCCTGGATGGAGAACAGGTTTCTCATGCCGGAAGAGTGTTCAACGTGGGCAGCGCAGCCCTGGGCGCCGCCGCGCCTGAGCAACGGGTGCCAATTTACGTGGCTGCCCTGGGGCCGCAGATGCTGGAGTTGACGGGGGAACTGGCCGATGGCGTACTGCTGAACTGGACGGCGTCGAATTACCTGGAACAGGCCGTTCACCACCTTCGCCGGGGGGCGGAGAAGGCGGGGCGGGACCCTTCTGAAATTGATGTAGCCGGCTACGTGCGGGTGGCCGTGTCGGACGACCCTGAGGCGGCCCGCGCCAGCCTGCAGGGGCAGATCGCCCGGTATGCCAGCAACCCCTTCTACAATAACTTTTTCCAGGGCATGGGTTTTGGCCGGGAGATGAGTGAGGCGGAAGAGGCAATCCGGCGGGGTGATTTAGACGAGGCGGGCAGGGCCATAAGCCCGGAAATGCAGGACCAGGTGGCGGTCGTGGGCAACGCCGAGCAGTGCCGAGCCGAAATAGAGAAGCGCCGCAGTCTGGGCCTGAACCTGCCCGTGGTGGCGCCCTTCACCGTGGACGAGGCGAAGCAGTCGTATATGCGGGTAATTGGGACGTTTGGGGGGTAGGCCAGGAAGGCCGGTTCAAGCTTTCTGATTGTAGAAAGCTTGAACCGCCCACAAACAGGGAACAGAATGGTCAGGGCAGGTTACCCCCAATATACGCTGACAGTGAACTGGACGTCGTCCAACCGGAACCTCGGAAGTCCTTCGAAGGGTACATACTGCCCTGAAACGGCATCCTTCTTTTGCGCTATTGCGTTCCCACTGGTCCCTCTAGCCCGCAAACCTCAGCAACCAGCTCGTAGGAATGAACCCGGTCGGCGAAGTCGTGGCATATGGTTACCACGCTCAGGTCGCCGGTTTCGTAGATTTCCGCGATTTTTTCCAGTTTTTCCTTTACCTGCTGGGGATTGCCGTCGGCACAGACCTGGCTGTACTGGCGGATAAAAGCCAGTTCGTTCATCTGGTAGGGGTAGCTAAGGGCCTCCTCCACCGTGGGAATGCCCTTGGCCCGATTGGTGACGGAATAGAGACGGCCCAGGTTACGTGCGGCGGAGATGCGCTGAGCCTCTTCCTCGGTTTCGGCGCACAACACCTGCACACCGATGTTGACCTTGGGTTCATCCAGGAATTTTGAGGGCTCAAACTGCTTGCGGTAACCTTCCACTATGGCAGGTCCCTCATCCACGCCCAGGCCGAAGAAATGGGCGTAAGCGAAGGGCATGCCCAGCCTGGCGGCCATGTAGGCGCTTTCGTAGCGGGACCCGAGCAGCCACACCTCGGGGGCGCCCCGGGGCTGGTCGGGGCCGGCCTGCACCTGGGCGAAGGGGTGTTCGGGCTCCAGGCCGCCGTTGAGGTAGCCCACCAGATCCACCACCTGGCGCGGGTAGTGCTGCACGTCCTTGGGGCTGCCTGGGTAGGAGAGAGCCGCCGCCGTCAGGTGGTCGCTGCCCGGCGCCCGTCCCACGCCCAGGTCGATACGGCCGGGGTAGAGGGATTCCAGCATCCGGAAATTCTCAGCCACCTTCAGGGCGCTGTAGTGGGACAGCATGACGCCGCCGCTGCCCACACGGATGGAGTTGGTGTGGGCGGCCACCTGCCCCACCAGCACTTCCGGACTGGTGCCGGCGAAATTGGGCAGGTTGTGGTGCTCGGCCAGCCAGTACCGGTAGTAGCCAAGTTTCTCCACGGCCACTGCCAGTTGAATGGTTTCACGCAGAGCATCTCCGGCAGTGCCCCCGGCCCTGACAGGCGACTGGTCCACAACGCTAAGGGTCAACTTGCCGCCCACGGTGTACTCCCTGATATGGATTGGGCAGATTATAGCACCGGCAATGAGAGTCAGGACGAGAATTGAAGGGGGAAGGTTGGGGGTGGCAGGACTTTTAACAATTGTTAAACGAATTGTTAACCAACTGCTTTCATAAAAGAGATCGTTTCGGATTGTTAAAGACATACCCCTGTCTTATCCTGTCTTGCGGCCTACTGCCCCGGCCTTAGTCGGGGCACTGCCAACGCCTCAACGCCAGGAGTGCACGCATCTTCGGGGGCATAGCAACTACCTAAGATCTGTCGGGGAAAGCCGCAACTTTTGGTAGGGGAGTGAGATCCAGCCAGTCTACACGCCCATCCCGGCCTTCCCCCATTGTTGGGGAAGGGACTGTTGAGATTGCCTCATAGACCGACTTAGCTCCCCAGTTTGTTCTTCCCTGAAATTTCTGGTTCCATCAGAAGGGGTAAACTGCCTTGGCCGTACAAGATCCCACTGTCAACTACGCTGACGCCTTCGCGGCAGCCAACGCCGCCAAGCGTTGGAAGAAATACTTGCCGGAACGGATCATCAAAGCGATCCTCTTTGTTTGTGCCATTGCATCCATCTTTACCACCGTCGGCATCGTGTCCGTGCTCATATTTGAGGCGGCGCTTTTTTTTCAGGAAGTTACCCTCTGGGAGTTCCTGACCAACACCAAGTGGACTCCCCTGTTTGCATCCAAGAACTTCGGAATATTGCCGCTGGTGACGGCGACCTTGCTCACCTCCATAGGAGCAATGTGCGTGGCCCTGCCGCTGGGACTGATGAGCGCCATCTACCTGAGTGAGTACTCCCCGGACGTAGTGAGGCAGATTGTCAAGCCGATCCTGGAAATCCTGGCCGGAATCCCCACCGTGGTGTACGGTTACTTTGCCCTGCTGTTCATAACGCCGATTCTGCGGGCAATCAGTGACGACATCTCGGTGTTTAACGGACTGAGCGCGTCCCTGGTTATGGGGATAATGATCCTGCCCATGGTATCCAGCCTGAGCGAGGATGCCATGCGGTCTGTGCCCCGCTCCCTGCGGGAGGGGGCCTATGCGCTGGGGGCAACTAAGCTGGAAGTTTCGACGCGAGTGGTGATTCCCGCGGCTCTCTCGGGTATCGTGGCCGCCTTCATCCTTGCCACCTCCCGGGCTATTGGCGAGACAATGATCGTGACCATTGCCGCCGGTCAGAACCCAAATTTCACATTTAACCCCTTCGTTCCCATCGAGACGATGACGGCGTACATCGTGCAGGTAAGCCTGGGCGACACGCCCACCGGGACGCTGGAGTTCAAGACCATCTTCGCGGTGGGCCTCAGCCTGTTTGTAATAACCCTGGCAATGAACCTGCTTAGCCAGTTCATTGTCCGCCGCTTCAGGGAGGTCTACGAATAATGGCGCAAACGTTGCGTGACCAGTTTGACCGGCGGATGGATCGCCGCCGGCTGTATGGGCACATTTTCCACGCACTGTGCCTCATTTCCATTTTTATCGGCCTGGGAATGCTGGCAGTCCTGCTGATCGATATTTTCCTCGACGGCTGGCGACGGGTGAACTGGGAGTTCCTGACCAGCTTCCCGTCCCGCAAGCCGGAACAGGCGGGCATCCTGGCGGCGCTGTTCGGCAGCATTTATGTGATCGGCCTTGCCGGAGCCCTGGCCTTCACCTTCGGAGTGGCGGCCGCCATATACCTGGAAGAGTACGCAGCACGCAACTGGTTGGCCAAGGTAATCCAGATCAACATCGGCAACCTGGCAGGTGTGCCGTCCATAGTGTATGGAATCCTGGGCCTGGAGATATTTGTGCGCTACCTGGCCCTGGGCAAGAGCGTACTGGCCGGTAGTTTCACCCTGGCCCTGCTGGTGCTGCCCATAGTGATCATCGCGTCGGAAGAAGCGATAAGGGCCGTGCCACCTTCCATCAGGGAAGGAGGTTACGCCCTGGGGGCTACCCGCTGGCAGACCATCTGGCGACTGGTGCTGCCCCAGGCATTTCCAGGCATTCTCACCGGGGTAATCCTGGCGGTGAGCCGGGCTATCGGAGAGACGGCGCCGCTGATTGTCATGGGGGCGCTGACCTTCGTGCCCTTCACGCCCGACGGCCCCATGAGCAGGTTCACCGTGCTTCCGATTCAGATTTTCAACTGGGTTTCCCGGCCCCAGGAGGGCTTTCATGAAGCCGCCGCCGCCGGAATTATAATCCTGCTGGTCGTGTTGCTGTCCATGAACGCTTTGGCCGTTCTGCTGCGCAACCGTTTCCAGCGCCGCCTGGAGGGTTAATCCGTGGCTGACAATGCATCAATAATTGAAACCAGGAACCTCAACGTCTTCTACGGACGTACCTGCGTCATTAGCGGTGTGGACATGGAGGTTGAGACTCACAAGATTACCGCCATCATCGGGCCTTCAGGTTCTGGCAAGAGCACCCTGCTGCGCTGTTTCAACCGGATGAACGACCTGATTCCCAGCTTCCATATGAGTGGGTCGGTGCTGTTTGGCGGCCAGGACCTGTACGACGCCAGCGTTGACCCCACGGAAATCCGGTACCAGATCGGCATGGTGTTCCAACGGCCCAACCCCTTTCCCAAGTCAATCTATGATAACGTGGCCTTCGGGCCCCGGGTGAACGGTTTCAGGGGGGATATGAACGCACTGGTGGAAGACTCCATCCGCCGCGCCGCCCTGTGGGACGAGGTTAAGGACCGGTTGAAGGAGAGCGCCCTTTCCCTGTCCGGCGGTCAGCAGCAGCGACTCTGCATCGCCCGGGCCCTGGCGGTGCAGCCGCGGATCATTCTGATGGACGAGCCCTGTTCCGCCCTGGACCCCATTTCCACCCTGGCCATCGAGGAGTTGATGCGGGAATTGTCGAATGACTATTCGATAGTGATTGTTACGCACAACATGCAGCAGGCAGCGCGTGTATCCGACTTTACTGCTTTCCTGAATCCCCGTGAAGACAAAATTGCCGAACTCATCGAGTTTGACGAAACCCGGCAGATTTTTACGAATCCCAAGGACGAGCGTACCGAGGCATACATCACCGGCCGGTTCGGTTAGCCTCAACCCGCTCCGGTGAGCCATAGAGTTGCCGGGTCGGGTAACTTCGGGCGTCATCTTCCCGCTTCCTGTAATTTGTTGCTTGACGCACCGTATGGATGGCCACATTATTAGCAAAAGTGGTCCAAATATTTCCTAGGAGTTGTATGAACCCATGCCCGAAGTAAGCAGCCATGCGCCTGGAACCTTCTGCTGGGTAGAACTGGCCACCTCGGACGCCGAGGCATCTAAGAGCTTCTACTCGCAATTACTGGGCTTGAACTGGACCGACAACCCCATGAGCGAAACGATGGTCTATACCATGCTGCAGAAGAACGACAGGTTCGTGGGCGCCCTGTTCCAGATTCATGAGGAGATGCTGGCCCAGGGAATGCATCCCCACTGGGTATGCTACATTTCCACCGACGACGTGGAGGCGGCGACCGCCCGGGTGAGGGAAGCCGGGGGCAACGTCATCAACGAACCCTTTGACGTTTTCACTGCCGGACGCATGTCAGTGGTGGCCGACCCCGCCGGCGCGACCTTTGGCATCTGGCAGGCTGGGGAACACATCGGCGCGGGGTTGATCCAGGAACCCGGCTCCCTGGGTTGGAACGAGCTTTACACTACCGACACGGAGGCGGCCAACGCCTTCTACTCCAGCGTTTTCGGGTGGGACCGCACCACCCACCAGGTGGGGCCGGAGGCGGAGGACTACCACGAGTTCACGCTGGGCGAGGCCCACGTAGCCGGAATGATCCAGATCAAGCCATCCTGGGGCGAGGTTCCGCCCAATTGGGGTTCCTATTTTTGCGTAGTGGACATTGAAGCCAGCTTCCAGAAGGCTCAGGATCTGGGCGCCCACGTGGTGGTGCCCCTCATGCAGGAAGCGGATCTTCGGTTCTGCTACTTGCACGATCCCCAGGGAGTCTACTTTGGCCTGATGCAACTGACTGTCCAGTAAACGGACGGAACGGCGAGGCGTACCTGCTGCCCCTAAGAGTGGAGTGGACTGAATATTTCAGGGGAGGGAATTAGTATCCCTCCCCTGAAGTTTTTGCCGCCGGGGGAATTATGGCCGGCAGCGCGGGTGACTCTTGACGCAAGCCAACGCGTCAACCGAGTTCCGGTCTATCACACGCAGGAAGTTATTCCTGGAGCATCCAGCTACGGATGGTCATGCGGGCCACGGGATTGTGCCAGTCGTGGGTGGCGGGGGACAGGCCGGAGCCTTCGCCGCCGTGGATGCCGTTGTGCACGTACACGTAACCTTCGGCCATGGCCTCGTCCTCGACATGGTTGCCGCAGGGTGGGCCCGGTATGTAAGCGCAGTCTTCGCTGTTAAATTCGCTGCCGGCGTCGTAGGCAGTCAAGTTTATGGTGCGGGACTCAGTGATGTCGATGCCGTTGCCGCCGATGAAAGCATCGTTGGTGGTGACCAGCATGCTGATAAAGGACATGCGGCTATTGTCGTCATCGAATTCGAACTGGGTCGAGACTGTTTCGCCCGGGGGTATGGGGCCGTCATTCAGCGCCAGTACCGTGGATTCGCCAACGTAGCTGTTAGTTGCTGGGTCCCACTGGGCCAGCAGGTCAGTAGCGTCGGCGTCTTCAGCCATTTTCGCCAAGGCTTCACTGGCGGGCAGCCCCAGGGTGTACAAGGGGTCCATGTGGCCGTTGTGCCTGGCGATGAAAAGCGGCGACAGCACCTGTCCGGGTGTCAGGTTAGTCAGTGACACCTCTACGTAAAGCTGTTCGTTGTCATCAGCGGCGCTGAGCAGGTTTGCGGTCAGCAGGCCCACCAGCGAAGCCACAATTGCCAGCGCCATGACTATGGAAATGCGTTTCCTCATTCTTGTTTCTCCTGCTTTCGTGTGGAAGGGGTCCCACCTTTATCCCGATGGAAGGAATAGAGGGAGTCCGTGGGAGTACCTTCAGCGTGGGCTAGTCCTTCATACGACACCTCCTTATAATTATTATTTATTATAAATTGGGATAACATCTATTGTTATTATAGACTCTCCTCCGTCCTAACGCGTTTGTACACTGGTGAGAGTGGTAAGAAATTCACGAAATCTTCATCGGGCACTTGCCGGGTAAAAGTACAAAGGCAAGGCCACTTATGTTGTAATTTCGCTATTTTGTAACTGAAGTCGGGAGAGGATGATCGATGTTGAAGTCTTGGCTTAAGTCACGTTATTTCTTCACAGTGGTGGCTGCGCTCACCCTGGCGCTGGTAGTGGGCTGCGGTTCGACGGCCAGCCCGACCCAGGCCCCGGCGCCAGCGGCCGAGCCACAAACTCAGGCCCCGCCGGCGGCCCAATCTGTACCTGATGCACAGCCCACGGCGGCCGCGGAAGCCATGGGCATAGCGCCCACGCAGGCGCCGTCTGCGTCGCAGTCGTCGCAGGGCGGGGCTGCGTCTGCCGCGCCATCGCCAACGGCGACACCGGTGCCGGCCGCAATGCCGGAAGCGTCGGCCAGCGGCAAAGACTCCATAGTCGTGGTGATCCCCACGGAGCCTGACGCCCTGTCGCCGTGGAGCACTGGCAGCGCCGAGACCAGCTCTATAGTTTCTTATAACTGGGGCGAACCGCTGGTGTGGCTGGATACGACCACACTGGAGCTGGGCCCCACGACCTCCACCACGGGCTGGGAGCAGGTGGCCCCGGACCGGTGGCGGTTCTCCCTGCGGGAGGGGGTTAAGTTCACAAACGGCGAACCCTGGAACGCCACCACCGCGGCCTGGAATATCAACCACAACGGGGACCCGCAAATTGGCCTGGGTTTTGGGGTGCACGGGCCATTGACCGGCACGGTGGTAGACGAATATACCCTCGACATTACCTGCGCCCACGCAAATTACAATGACGGCGAATCGCAAAGCTGCCCCATTCTGCCCGCGGATATAACCGGAGTTGCTTACCAGGCCCCTGAGTGGTGGCAGTCCACTGAGGAGGACGTTCGGGACCGGACGACGGTGGGGTTCGGCGCCTACCGGTTTGACGGGTATGAGCCGGGGGTGTATGTCGAGTCCGTAGCTTACGAGGACTACGTGCCCTCGGGGCGGGACGACCTGCCCAGACCGACCATTCCCAACGTGCAATACGTATGGCGAATCGAGACCACCGTCCGGTCGGCAATGATCCAGGCCGGGGAAGCGGACCACACCTACCTGCTGAATGTGGAGGACATTCCCAACGTGCCCAAGGCCATCTCCATGCCGCAGTGGGAGGTGGAAGGCTTCTACATAGATACCCTGTGGCATCCCATGCTGAGGCAGACCATATTCCGGCAGGCGCTGGTACACGCCATTAACTGCCAGGAGATTGTTGAGGAAATCTTCAACTCCGCCACCACCTGCACGCCGCTGCCCGGGGTAATCGGGATGCCGGGGATTACCGAGCATAACGGCAGCTACTGGGAGTTTGACCCGGACAAGTCGGTGCGGCTGCTGGAGCAGGCCGGCTATGATGGCGAGGAGATCAGGATCATCGGCCGGGAGGGCCGGGTACCCAAGCAACCTGAGGTCTACGAAGCCATGGCCGGTTACTGGGAGGCGGTGGGCATAAAGGGCAAGGTGGAAGTAACCGAACGCAGTCTGTGGCGCAGCATCCGCAACTGCGGCGTGGGCAATGCCGTTTCCGAGGCCGGCGAAATCACCGCCCAGAACCTGACCGAACCGCCCACCAACTGCGAAGGGTCATCCGGTTCCGGCCATCTGATCGAGTTCACGCCAGAATGGCCCAGCCTGGACTTTGGGCGTCCAGCAGGGCGGCTGCTGAACTGCTACTACTTCCAGTCCCGGGTGTGCGATGCCGACATGCAGGCGCTGCTGGAACAGGCCAGGGCCGCCACCCTGGAGGAAGGCCGGGCGGAACTGCTGGAACAACTTGCCGACCGGATGAAGGAAGACGTGCTTTTCATCGGCGTTTTCCAGGCCTTTGAGATTCACGGGCTGGCGGAAGACCTGGAGTTTAAGCCCCGGCCGGACCAGCGGCTCAGGGTGGCGGAAATGTCGTGGAAGTAGCAGTTGACCGGGGCAGTGGTCGGCAGACCACTGCAATGTCGGGTTGACCCCCCTCCCTGGTTCTGCGTTTTTGAGACATTCTCGGGGCCCCGCACTGCGGGGCCCTGATATTTGGGGAAGGATGAGAGTCCGAGCTGTCTGCCCCAATGGTTGAAGAAAGTCGGTCTTTCCGGGTCTGTCATGCCGAATTCGGACGGTCCAGGGCGGATTACTCCTCCGGTTCTTTCAGGCTGACTTGCAGGGTTTGTCCCTCGGTCCATCCCAGGCTCGAATCCAGCCACCAGGCGTGGATGTTGCCGTCGGCACCCAGCTTCCGGGATTCTGCAATCGAAAATTCATCCTCGCCGATTTCAAGAATGAGTTCATCGGGCAGATGGGGGTCTGAGGCGAACACCAACTGCTGGACTTGTCTGACTCTCTGATAGAAGATGGTGAGAACGGTGTATTCAACATTATCGTGGGTGAAAGAGATATCGTCCAGATCGCCTTCGCTGGGGAACGTGGCGGGCATATATCCCATGTATGCTCGTTCGGAATCGGAGGTCTCTCCCACGAGCATGTTGGCCTCCCAGATGGTTGTGAGCCTCGGTGGCAGCGATATAACCGGTTTCGAAGTGTTTCCGCAGAACGCTGCACTGCCTTCGGTCCCGTTCTCTCCTCGTACCGCCTGGCTCATGGGCATTTCGAAAGCATCCCGCAACACTACCAGGAAGGACTGGCCCTGGGCCCAGCCCAGGCTGCTGTCAAGCATCCAGGCGCGATCGTTCGGGCCAAGTCCGGTGCTCGTCGAAGCAGCAAGGGGGAATTCCGTATTTCCGGCGTGCAGGATCATTTCATCGCGCAAGGGGGCATCAAGTTCCAGCACCAGGCGCCTGTCACTGCCATCGGTTTCCTGGTAATAGAGATTCTCGACCGTGAGGCTGGCGTCTCCATAGGTAAAACTGGTTGAAGTCAGGCCACCTTCATCCGGAGCAAGGTTGGGTATATATCCCAGATAGGTAGAATCTGCATCGGAATATTCGGCCACCGTGAGACATGCGGCCCATACATAGATTCCCATTCGTTGGGTGGCGCCCCCAGGCTGGGGCAAAGGCAATTCGGGGCCGAAGCTGTTGGTGGTCCCTGCAAGATCAGGGTCCATCGGCGAGACCACGCTTGGACTGAGGTCAAGTGGAGCGCCGTCCTCCGAATTCGCCAGGTCGGATATGGCGCCTGAATCCACACAGCCGGAGGCACAGTCGGTTGCCTGGTAGGGGCCGGCCGCAAGGGCTGACTGGAATCCGATGGCCACCGAGGCGACCACACCTGCTAATAATGCGAGTCCCAGGATAATGCTAAAGGCTATTTGCCGAGTACCGTGTTCTGCGTTTGATATGGAGTCCGAGACCCTCCCCTTGCGGGAGTCCATATTATTTACCTCCCTTCCGAGTTGCGCGAAGGGCCTGATCAGGGCCGGGCAACATTGGGTTTGGTGATAAATAACATCGATGTTATAAATATATTTTAATAGAAGTGCCTCGGAACAGTCAATACCGTTTATGGCCAGGCGTTTGGCAAGAGAGGGGAGTTGGGAGCCAGGGAGCGGGGTGACGGGACGCCGTATGGTCAGGTCTGCCTGGCGGCCCGCACCGATTCCAGGATGCGGCCGTAGGCGTTGCAGCGGCAGAGGTTGCCGGAGAGGGCCTGCCGGATCTCGTCGTCGGTGGGGTTGGGGTTGCTGTTCAGCAGGGCGCGGGTGGACATGACAAAGCCGGGGGTGCAGAAGCCGCACTGACCGCCGTCCTCTTGCAGGAAGGCCTGCTGTACCGGGTCCATTCCTTCAGGGTCAGGGGTGCCGTCGCCCAGGCCCTCGATGGTGATGACAGGGCGGCCGCCCACCTGCACGGCCAGTAGCTGGCAGGCGTAGACGGGTTTGCCATCCAGCAGAACGGTGCAGGAACCACATTCACCGCGGTCGCACCCCTTCTTGGAACCGATCAGGTCCAGTTGCTCCCGGATCACGTCCAGCAGCGTCCAGTGGTGCCGCACCTGGAGGGAGTGGGCCTGGCCGTTGACGTTAAGGGTGATGTCGGCGGTGTGATACTGCCCGGCTGCGGTCATAAGGGCGAACTCCTGACTGGATGGTTACCGGTTATCCTACCCCAGCGTTGAACGTGGGGCAAGGTCTTTCCCCTTGCAGGGCAATCGCGTTTTAGATTCAGACTAAAGGTGGCGGACATCCGCCAGGCATACGTCATGCTGCCCTGAACTTGCCGAAGGGCCTGAAATTCTGCGCGTCAGCCCGGTTACGGGTCCCCCAAGTTGGCTTGTGGGATGGAGTTTAGATTCTTCACTCCGTTCAGAATGACAACTTAATCATAATGCGATTGCCCTGCTTTCCCTTGATAGCTGGGACAGGACGGCCTCGAGGTCGGGGTTCCTGCGCAGGCGGGAACCCCCGGTTGTCTCCAAGTATGAAGTACGATAACCATGCCTGTTCTACCTTTTATTGTTAAAGGGGAAGAGAGCCATTCGGTGGCTTCCTATGTCTCGCCCAGGGTTTCCTTGAGGGCGGACTCCAGTTCTGTAAGGGTTACGAAGCCCTCGAAGCGGTGGTCCACCAGGCCTTTTTCGTCCAGGATGTAGACCCAGGACTCGTTGAACCAGTGGGGTATCGAGGAAAAGCCCCATTCGTCCACCGCGGGCGCGAATCGGGCCTTGGAAAGATCGCCCTGGATTTCGTCGGGCAGGTCGTAGATTTCGACGTGGACGAAATCGGTGCGGTCAGCAAAGGCGGCCTTGAGTTCCTTGACCGTGTCCACCTGGGGGCCGCAGGTGGCGCTGGTGCAGAAGGCGGGGGAGGCGAAGACCACCACCGCCGGCCGGGGACTCTCGACGGCCTGGGCAACGGTAAGCTGGTACAGGTCTTCGTCGGCATTGTAGTCGGTGGTCAACTGCTCCACCCCGGGTACGTCGGCCAGGGTCTTGGTCTGGCTGAGGGGGGGACGCTGGCCGATGGCGGGAACCGGGGCCTGCTCCACCACTTCCAGGTCGATAACCGTTTCGCCGGAAACCTCGGCGTCGTCCACCGAAACCTTCAATTGCCAGGGGCCTGGCTGGTCGAAAGTCATACGGGCGCTGTAGGCCCCGCGGATGCCGAAGGGCCAGTCGTGGTAGATGGCGGTGGCCTCCTGAGTAGCGGCCTCGCCCTGGCCCTGGAAGGTGGCGGTGACGGCGGCTTCCGGGGCCTTGATGATGGCTTTCTGGCCCACCAGCAGGAAGGATACCCGCTGCTCGCCGGGGTTCAGGATGGTGGTGGCGAGAATGGGGTTAATCTCATCTCCGCCCGCGAAAGGGTTGCCCGCCGGCGCGGCGGGGGATACTGCGGTCGGGGTCTGCTGCGGAACCTCGGTGGCCGGAACAGCCGTAGGTGCGGGCGTGGCCGTCGGCTCAGGGGCAGCGGCGGCGCAGCCTGACAGCGTGAGTACAGCAATCAGGGCGAACAATGCAACCAACAGCCCCGCCATATTGCGGGGATGGGAGAGGATTGCCCCCGGTTCGAGGTTCCCGCCTTCGCGGGAACGACGGATTGACGCCGAGGTGCGTGATACTCTTCCCGTCGGCTGGGACTGGTTTGTCCGAACCTCGAGGTTCCCGCCTGCGCGGGAACGACGGCTTTTGCCCGAGCTAAGATGCGTCAACCCTGCCATTATGGCCCGTCCTCGTAAACGCCGAAGGTGAAGGCGAACAGCCCAAAGTTGTTGGAGTTGGAACTCATACGGAGCACCTGGCCCTGGGTGTAGCCGGGGCTGTCGATGATTTCGTAGAGTCGGGGCTGTTCCACCTGCAGGTAGGTTTCGCCGTCCTCGCCAAACTGAATGTCAGCGCCGGCATTCTCCTCGGTCAGGTACTTGCCGTCCAGGGTGATGCGCACCTGGTAGGGTTCGCCGGAGTTGGAAGTGAGCACGGCGTTGACGCTCTTGGCCGAGTACTTCAGGGTCAGGTAATCCTCGTAGTTGTTGGTCAAACGGCCGTGGCGGACGTGTTCGCTGCCCACCTCCCAGGGCCCGTCGAAGAAGATGCGGTGGGGTTCCAGTTCCGGTTCGTCGGGCGCCACCAGAACGCCGACAGTATCCACCGCATGGTAGTACTCCTGCTGCACCACGTAGGGGCGGTAGCCGGACATTATGGAATTTACGTTGCGGTGGTACCCGGCATAGAGTTCGGGCGTGACCTCGCCGCCCAGGGCGCCCAGATAGGCGGGGTCCAACTTTTGGTCCTCGGGCAATGCCACGTCGTCGGAAAGGTCGGCGCCGGCCTCTTCCAGCAGTTCGCGGATTTCGTTCTCCGTCTCGGCGTACTTGCCTTCGCCGAAGTGGGTGTAGCGGATAACGCCGTCCCGGTCGATCAGGTACTTGGCGGGCCAGTAGCGGTTGTTGTAGGCCTGCCAGGTCTCGAAGTCGTTGTCCTGGGCCACGGGCCAGGCGATGCCGTTTTCCCGGGTGGCCTCAAGGACGTTGGTATAGTCCTTCTCGAACTCGAACTCCGGTGTGTGGATGCCCAGGATCACCAGGCCGTCGTCGGCGTAGCGGGAGTGCCACAGCTTCAGGTAGGGGAAGGTGCGGATGCAGTTGACGCAGGTGTAGGTCCAGAAGTCCACCAGCACCACCTTGCCCCGCAGTTGCTCCAGGGTAAGGGGATCGCTGTTAATCCAGGTCTGGATGCCAACCGGGTCGGCCGCCAGGGGTCCCTCGGCACGTTCCCGTTCGACTGCCGCCGTCGGTTCGGGTTCTGCGGCTTCCGCCACCGGGTTAGCCTCCACCAGGGCCGCCAGTTCCTGGACTGTGGTCGTAGCGGTGGGGGCCGGTTCGGGCTCGGGGGCCGTCGTTGGATCGGCTTCCGCCTGGGGCGGCGCAGGGTTTTCGGCAGCGCTGCTTTCTGATGCCGGTTCCCGGGCAGGAGTAGAGGGAGTTTCCGCGGCGGGTTCTGCCGCTGCCGCCACCGTGGGTTCGGCGATGCTGGCCGCCGGCGCGGAAGTGGGACTTACTGCGGGGCTGGAGGTCTCCGTCTCATTTTGCGCCCCGGGGCCACAAGCCAGGACCGCGATCAGAAGGGCGGCGGGAACGACTAACCAAAGATTGCGCCACTGCGCCACGGCACGATAAGAAACAATCACGACCGACTCCTTGAGGAGTTTAACGTTACGCTTTCCGCGTTGATATAGATTACGAACCGTTACCCGCTCTGGATGTTGCACCGCCGGTGATACGGTAATCGTCGAGTTAATGAATGATACCAGAGTTGGGGATGACCTGGACGGGCCTGTGCACCCTCCCCCCGACCCCAGCCCCCTTTGGGAGCGGGGAGAGGTTCTACTCCGGCCAGGGCAGACCTGTGTGTCTGCCCCTACGGTGGGCCGCCCCGAGTAAGGCGGCCACAAGGGCCGCCCCTACGAAGGGCCCGGTGTGCCTGGGCAGACACCCAGGTCTGCCCCTACGGTGGGGGTTTTGCCGTCGTTCGGCCTCTATGCCATGGCGAACCAGCGGGCCCAGAGGAGGGACAGGTCGGGTTTGGGCTTTGGCGGGGGCAGTTCCCGCATTAGCAGGTGGTCGTATTTGCTCTCCCACGCCCAGGGCAGCAGGGCCAGCAGCATGCGCCGGGGTTCGGGGATGTCTCCCTTCTCCCTGATTTTGTCCAGGTAGTTGTGCAGGTGCATCCAGGTGGTGAGCCGGAAGCCCTTGTCCGCTATCTTGCGGATTACCTCTAAAGGTTTGGGTGGGTCCTGCCGGTCGCCTACGGCGCGGGCGTAGTCGTTGTAGACCTGTTCGGTGACGCGGCGCATGCGGTAGATGGTGAGTTGGCGGTGGTATTTGCGCTGGAGGGCGCGGATTTCCTTTCGGATTTCGCTGAGGGTTCGCATGGTTGTCTTTCTCCTTTTGTTCTTTTATCCACGAAGGGACACGAAGGGGCACGAAGGTGGGATTTTTTTGAAATGTGTGCCATTTTGTGCCATTTTGTTTCGTTTTGGCCCCTTGGGCCCATCCCTGAGGGCGACGGGGGTTGTGTTTTCGGTAGCGTTGACCTCCTGGTGCAAGGCGGCCACAAGGGCCGCCCCTACGTATGATCGCTGGGGCCCGGGCAGGCACAAGGGTCGCCGTTACGACGGGCCTAGCGGGCCGATGTTTTTGCCCCCGGGCCTGGTACCAGAGGGTGAGGGGGCATTGTCCTTTGGACAGGGCAGACACGCAGGTCTGCCCCTACGAGTTTCCCAGTCGGGCAAGGCGGCCACAAGGGCCGCCCCTACGTTTGATCGCTGGGGCCCGGGCAGGCACATAGGTCTGACCCTACGATGGGGGGTGATTACCTCCTTTTCGCTTTTTCAAGTCTGTGTTCTTATGGTGGGGATGGGTTATGCGGGATGGCAAGGGGGTGGTGTCGTGATGGGGCAGAAGTTCAGGAGGAGGGGAGGAGGCGCGGGCGAAGGCCCCTGCGAACAACCCTGCGAACAACCCTGCTCCGGGGCACCAGGAGATACACAGTATGGGCTGGGCAGGCCTGCGTGTCGCCCATACGACGACCAGGAACCAAACCAAGCTAATTTGAACCTGGCTCCCCTAGGTTGGCGGGGATGTCTAAAGCTTGCGCTTGTGTTAAACTCTTCTAGCATTTTGGCCCGCCAGGGGTCAATATGTAATATCAATGTGAATAAGATCGGAGGCGGAGTGCAGGAAACCACTTCCCTGGCCGCAGTAGGCCATCGCATTGTAGAAAACGTGGGCAAGGTTATCGTGGGCAAGACCTCGGCCGTGCAGCAGGCCCTGGCCACGTTGATTGCCCAGGGCCACATCCTGGTTGAGGATGTGCCCGGGGTGGGCAAGACCACCCTGTCCAAAGCGCTGGCGATTTCCGTAGGGTGCTCCTTCCAGCGCATCCAGTTCACGCCGGACCTGCTGCCCAGCGACGTTACGGGTATTTCCGTCTATAACCAGCAGAGCGGGGATTTCAACTTCCGGCCCGGCCCTATCATGTCGCAAGTGGTGCTGGCCGATGAAATCAACCGGGCAACGCCAAAGACCCAGGCAGCCCTGCTGGAGGCCATGGAAGAACTTCAGGTCACGGTAGACGGCGTTTCCCATCATCTGGCGCCGCCCTTCATGGTGGTGGCCACGCAGAATCCCATCGAATACGAAGGGACTTTCCCGCTGCCCGAGGCGGAACTGGACCGGTTCCTGATGCGCCTGAGCCTGGGATATCCGGACTTTTCCGAGGAAATGGCGATCATCGAGCGGCAGGAGTTGGCTCATCCCATTGACTCCCTGGAACCGGTGGCAACGCCGGAGGAAGTGACCGCGCTGCAGGAAGCGGCCAAGGAAGTGTACGTGGACCGCCTGGTGCGTCAATACATCGTGTCCCTGACCGAATCGACGCGGAACCACCGGGACGTGGCGCTGGGAGCCTCGCCTCGCGCTACGCTGGGCCTGTTCCGGATAGCCCGGGCCATGGCCCTGGTGCAGGATCGGGACTATGTTATCCCTGACGACGTGAAGTCTCTGGCGCCGGGGGTGCTTTCCCACCGGCTGGTGCTGTCACCCTCGGCAAGGATGCGGGGCATACGGGCCGAGGAACTGATCAGCGACCTTTTGAACCAGATAACCGTGCCCGGCATGGCGCAAATGTAGGAAAGAGGGGAAGGGAGGAGTAGAGACAGTCCCAGTTCCAGGTTTCGGTTCAACTGGACGCCGGGCTTTTTTGACACAACTTACAGGGGGCTAGCCTCCGGTAATTCCGTAGCAACCAGGTTTTGTGGTATTCTGCGTCGGTTGATTTCGAACCTGACCTTTTATTGCAGGAAATCGGAAGTTGAGCAAGCGGACAATCGGCATACTGGTCCTCCTGGCGGTGGTAACCTTCTACACCCTGGGCACCGGATTTTCATTCTTTTACCGTTTCCTCTATGTTATCGGCCTCGTGCTGCTTTTCGGCCTTTTCTGGGCCTGGCTGAATTTGCAGGGACTGCAGGTGCGTCTTACTCGGTTGTCCCACCGGGGACAGGTGGGCGGCTACCTGGACGGCCAGATACAGGTGGTCAACCGGTTCCGGTTCCCCAAGTCGTGGCTGGAAGTGCGGGAAGTTACGGACATTCCCGGGTACACCACGGGCAGGGGCATCGCCATGGTGCGGGACCAGTCCCGAAGCTGGCGCATTGAGACCTACCTGGCACGACGGGGACGGTTCAACACGGGCATAGTGGAGGTAACCAGCCAGGACCCCTTCGGCCTGTTCCGGCTCAGCCGCCGCTTCCTGGAATCGGAAGAGTACGTAGTCTTCCCGCCCACGGAGCCGCTACCCGACCTGGACCCCCGTTTCGCCTTTCTGCCCAGTGACCGGCGGGTAACGCGACGTTCCGATCACATAACTCCCGAGTCCTCCGGGGTGCGCGAGTACGTCTATGGGGACAGCTTCCGGCAGATCCACTGGCCCTACACGGCGCGGATGAACAACCTGATGGTCAAGGAATTTGACATGGGTTTGTCCGCCGAGAGCTGGGTGCTGCTGGACATGCAGCGGGGTTCCCACGTTGGGGACGACCCGGTGGACAACAGCGAGGAATTGTGCGTCAAGGCGGCGGCGTCACTGCTGACCCGGTTTGACGAACTCTCCATGCCCGTGGGCCTGGCCATCAACGGAGACCAGACCTGGCTGATGCGGCCCGGATCCGGCCCCGGCCACCTGGGCAACCTGATGGAAGCCCTGGCGGGAGTGCGGGCGCAGGGGAACATAACCCTGGAACGGTTTCTGTACGACGTGCAGCCCCACCTTAGCAGGTTCAATTCACTGACCGTAGTCACTCCCTCCCGCAGGATGGAATGGATACCGGCGCTGAACAGTCTGCGCCGCGACGGCGTAAACGTGGCGGTGGTGTACGTGGAACCCACGGACTTTGGGGCCCCTGTGGAAGTCCAGTCTCCCCTGGACTTTCTCTTTTCCAATGATCTTTCCGTCTATCGGGTGCGTCGGGGCCAGCCACTGAACGAAGCGCTGAGCATGACCGTTTACGACCATCCATATCCCTTCATTGCGCCTCTGCAGCCGGATGCCCAAGCTGAGATGAATAACAGCGGGACCGGAAACGGGTCTACGCCGGATTCCCACCCCGGCCAATATGCCTATCAAGGAACGGGAGATGCCTCCCTGCGGGAGGAGAACGCATGACCAGCGCGACCCGGGCCAGCGCGACCCAGGCCGGCACAGGCCAGGCCACGACCAGCCAGGCGGGAGCGGTTGCCAACGGCCGTGGTTTCACCGTCGAGCCGATTGGACGGGCTGCAGTATGGCTGTGGCGGTATGGCCGACCCCCCGATGGGTGGGCGACCGTCTTTCTCCTGGCTCTGAACCTGATGGTGGTGGTCTGGTCGGTGGAACGGGCCGATTGGGTGCCCACGCCCAACTTGGTAGCCCTGATATTGATAGCAATGCTGACGGGACTGGTGCTGTCCCGAATACCAGTGTGGGGAGTACTGCTGCTGCCGCTGGGCCTGGCCATTGGCGTCTGGGTAATAACGGCGCAGCTTACCGGCTTTGAGGGAGAGGGAGTAGAACTAGCCACTGCCGGCGAGCTTTACGACCGGCTGAACCTGTGGTTTGTGGCGGCGCAGACGGGCAGCATCAGCATAGACCGGGTGCCGTTTGCCTATGCGTTAATGTCCCTTACCTGGATGGCGGGGTACTTTGCCGCCTGGGTGTTCTTCCGATACGGCAGCTTCTGGGCCGTCTTCGTCCTGGGCGGGGCGGGGCTGCTCTCCAACCTGACCTTCCTGCCCTCGGAAGGCAGCGTGTATATGGGCATCTACCTTTTGACCGCACTGCTGCTGGTGGCCCGGATTCAGGCCGTTCGCCGCCTGAGGCAGTGGCGGGCGCGGGGTTTCCAGGCAGACAGCCACCTGGGGCTGCTTTCCGTATCCGACAGTGTTGTCGTCGCCTTCTTCGTGCTGCTGGTGGCTTTCCTGTTCATTCCCACGGGGCGTTTCTGGGGGCCCGCACACGATGTGTATGAGTATATGCGGTCTCCCCTGGTGCAGTACGAAGAGGACTTTAACCGCTTGTTCGCGGGCCTGCCGGCGCGCAAGCCGCTGCCTTACCGAATATGGGGGGACGTGATGGCCTTCCAGGGGACGATCAACCCCACCACCACGCCGGTGCTGCAGGTGGAATCGCCGGTGGCGATGTACTGGAAGGCCCGCAGCTACGGCACCTACACTCCCAAGGGCTGGAAGTCGGAAGAGACGGTAGTACAGCCCACCGACTGGACGCCAACGCATTCGGCGCCGCAGCCCTACGAAAAGCGGTTCGAGGTGACCCACACCCTGACACCCAACTATCGCACCCGCAACCTGTTCGCCGGCGGGCAGGTCATATCCTCCGACCGCGACGTGCGCATCGAGACCTACGATTCTCCGGTATACGACCTTGACCTGAGCGGGCCGCTGCAGTTGGGGCAGACTTATCCCAAGCTGGAACTGGCCACCATCAACCTGGACCGTGCACTGCGGGAGTCGGGACCCACTGCCAGCCGCTCCCAGCTTGCCCGGGCCTTGCCGTCCGGCCTCCACCTGGTAGACGCGGAGCGGGACGGGGACTGGGTACAGAACGTGTCAGTGGCAGAGATTCTGCCGGAACAGCCCGATACCCTGTCGCTGAGAACGGCTGGCAAGGAATTCAAGCAGGGCGAGACCTACGAGGTAACCGCCTCCGTGTCCCTGGCGACGCCGGAAGACCTGCGCCTGGCCGGGCTGGACTATCCCACCTGGGCACTGGCCAAGTACACGGCGCTGCCGCCGGAAGTGCCCCAACGGGTCCGGGTACTGGGCCGGGAGTTAACGGCAAGTGCGGAGACGCCCTACGACAAAGCCAAGGCCATTGAGGCATACCTCAAGACTTTGCCTTACTCGCTATCCATCCAGCCCCCGCCCTATGATGCCGACGGGGTAGATTACTTTCTCTTCGAACAGAAGACGGGCTACAGCGAGTACTTCGCTTCCGCGATGACGGTGCTGCTGCGCACCCAGGGAATTCCCGCCCGCATGGTTACGGGCTATACCGTGGGCGACCAGGTGCCGGAGCACGATATCTACGTGGTTACCGACAGCCACAGCCACGGGTGGGTGGAAGTGTTCTTCCCCAGCTACGGTTGGATCAGCTTTGAACCCACGCCGGGGGCCATCATTCCCATCGCAACCAGGCCGGCTCCGGCTCCGGCCCTGGATTTGAGCAACCTGCCCTCGGTTGCCCTGGATATACCGCTGTGCGAATTTGAGGACGAGGAAGACTGCGAGGAAGAATTCTTGATCGAAGCGCAAGGCGGTCAAGAAGAAGACCCGCTGGCCATCAGGCTGCTGCGGGAATACTCGCCCTGGGTGGGAGGCCTTCTGGCCGGCATTGCCATAGTTGCCGGGCTGGTGTGGTTTTTCTGGCGGCGGTATATGTCGCCAGCGATGGACCCGGAAACTGCCTTCCGCCGTCTGGCCTTCCTGGCCCGCCTTAACGCCCTGGCGCCGGCCACCTACCAGACCCCCTTCCAGTACCTGGAAAGGCTGTATGGCGAGATGCCCGACCACCGGGAGCAGCTATCAACCATCATCGCCAGCTACGTGAGGTATTTGTACGGCCGCAAGGATACGACGGAAGAGGAGGCGGAGAGGTTGGTCCAGGCCTGGCTGGAGATACGGATGGCGCTGCTGTTCCACCTGCTGCGCCGACGGGGACAGACCGAGGAGGCGGCCACCGCATGAGAAGTCGAAAATACAGCATCATACCCGGGCCCCATGGCTGGATCGGCCTGGCAGGCACCGAGGACGGCCTAAGCCGACTGAGCATGAAGCCCACGCCGGAGGAAGTGCTGGAAGACCTGGAGGTTGATATTCGGGGATGCCAGCAGGACGATGAAGCCTTCCCCCAGGCCCGAGAGTGCCTGAAGCGATACTTTCAGGGCAGCACCGACGCCCTGGGCGAGATAGTGCTGGACCTGGGCGGCGCGCCCCCATTTTTTGCCGCCGCATGGGAGGCCTGCCGTTCCATCCCTGCCGGCGAAACCCGCAGTTACGCCTGGCTGGCGGCAGAGGCGGGCCGCCCCAATGCAGCCCGGGCAGCCGGGCAGGCCATGGCCAAGAACCCCCTGGCCCTGGTGATTCCCTGCCACCGGGTAATTGGCAGCAACGGCGACCTGCACGGCTACGGCGCCGGCGGCCTGGGCGTAAAGGCCCGCCTGCTGCAGATGGAGCAGGAAGGCCCCGATCTACAGAAAGGGGACAACTAAGGGGGAGCCTGCCAGGCTCCCCCGCCGCTTTCCCGCAATTTCAAGATCCGGCAAACGCTGCCCTGGTAAGCAGGGCAATGGCGTTTTAGATTCAGACTATAGGTGGCAGACACCTGCCAGGCGTAAGTCATGCCGCCCTGAACTTGCCGACGTGCCTGAAATCCTGCACGTCAGCCCGGTTGCCGGTCCCCAGGTCGGCCTGTGGGACGGAGTTCAGATTCCTCACTCCGTTAGAATGACAACTTAGTCATTATGCGATTGCGCTTCCCTGGTAAACCTTCCGCGCCACTGGAAGCGGGCGGGACTGTCTATTGCGCCGGCCGGGAGAATTCCCAGTCCTGCCCCGCGACGCTTTCCAGGCAACAGCGGCCCCTCTTTAGTCGCTATCGGACTGTCTACGGAACTCCCACATGGCATCGGCTTGCCATGTTTGCTCCGGTTCGGCATTCATACGAAGGCGAAAAGCCCTTCATTTTCAGGGTCATTTTCACCGAATTTTGGCAACGTTATTTGTTTGACCTGCTGGGCTTATTGAATGGTATTCGAAAAAACAGCAATCCAGCTAATGCACAAACTTTCAGTGAGAGAAAGCCAGTCAGCTGAAATCGCAATAATGAAGAATATGACGAATTACGTTACAACATTGACTTAATGACCTGCCAATATTATCGTATTTACGGATTATCTTTACGGGGTAAACGGAAACCTCAAGTTTTGAATTTTTGGGAGGAATATATTAAGTGATTCCGAGATCCTTTGGCCGAAGGCGCATTGGGCGCTGGATGGTCGTCGCAACAGCTATTATGGCCCTGTTTATCGTGGCCTGTGGGGGAGCTGAATCTCCCGCCGCTGCGCCAGCAGCTTCATCCACCGACTCCGCGGCTCCTGCCGCCGCTGAACCCGCGGCGCCGGCAGCCAGTACCGATTCCGGCACGATGACCGATTCGGGTTCCGAATCCATGACGGATTCTAGTTCCCAGACAATGACGGACTCCAGCAGCGGCAGCGCTGAGCCCGCCATGCAGCCGACCAACACTCCGGTTCCCACCGTGCAGCCCACGCCGCGTCCCGTTGAGGTCATGGTGGAGTCTGCCCGGGATGACGTAGTAATCGTCATCAACGAAGAACCTTCGATCCCCGATCCCTGGATCAGCACCACCCTGTACCCGAACCAGATAATCCACAACATAGCCCAGCCCATTTCCTTCTTCGGGCCGGACTTTACTGACACCGCCACCGCCGGTTTTACCGGTTTCGAGCAGTATGAGCCCAACAAGTGGCGTTTGTCCCTGCGGGAAGGCGTAAGCTTCCACAACGGCGAACCGTGGAATGCAGAGGCCGCCGCTTATACCATCAACCAGCTCGGCAGCAACGTGGAGTACCAGCCCTATTCGCAGGTACGCGAGGCCCATGCGGAGATCGTAGATGATTACACCGTAGACTTCATCTGCGACAGCGCTGCCGGTTGCCCTGTGCTGCCCCGCTTCGGGCAGTTCCACATATTTGTCGCCCCCGACTACCACGCGAATGTTCCCCAGGAAGAGCGGGACGCCTCCGGCCAGGTAATCGGCTGGGGTCCCTACGTCTGGGGAGAATATGTCCGCGGCGAATCCATATCCCTGACGGCCTACGAAGACTATGTAGAGCCGCAGCCGGTGGACTTTATCACCCAGGCTCCGTCCATCAAGAATGCCGAGTACATCTGGCGTTCGGAGGAGACGGTGCGCTCCGCCATGATCCAGACCGGCGAGGCGGACCTGTCCTGGGCGGTGTCCATCGACCAGGCCGAGCCGATCAACAACAGCGAGCACGGCAAGACGGTCAAGGTGGTATCCGGCGAGGTATACACCATCAACGCGGACACCATCTGGCATCCGGAACTCAGCAAGCTGGAAGTCCGGCAGGCCCTGACCCACGCCATCAACTGCGAAGAGCTGGCCCTGGCCTTCTTTGGCCCGGAGTCCCGCTGCTCCAGTGGCCCCAACGGCATCCCCGGCACCCTGGGCGTAAACGAAGAGAACTGGCAGCCCCTTTACGAGTACGATCCGGACAAGGCCCGTGAGCTACTGGCCCAGGCCAACTACAACCCGGACAATGTCATCCAGTTCTGGACCCGCGCCGGCCGGTATGCCAAGGACGTGGAAATCACCGAGTCCCTGATCACCTTCTGGAACGACGTGGGACTTAATGTAGAGGCGCAGGTAGTTGAGGGCAGCGTGTGGCGTGACCGCCACCTGACCGGCCCGGCGGTTACTTACGACGAGCAGATTGAAGCCGGAGTCACTTCCGAGGCGGCAGCGGCGGCGGTGCCCCAGAACGACCCGCCCCGGACCGGCGCTTCCCCCGGACTGGTGTTCTTCGCCCCCGGTGGCGAGTACTTCGACTTTGGTCGGCAGATCAACTTCTACATGAGTTGCGCTTCCAATCGCTCCAAGAACTGCAACGCCGAATGGCATGAACTGGGTCAACAGGCCCTGGCAGCCACCGGCGAGGAACGTCGTCAGCTGATGACGGAGGCTTACGAGCTATTCTCCGAGAACCTGCTGCAGCTTCCCATGATGGAGATCGTCTCCGTCTGGGGCGTCAACAAGGACCTGGAGTTCGTCAACATGCCCGGCGGCCGCCGCATCCTGATCAACACGATGACCTGGACGCAGTAGGCAGCTACTACCCTTAACCACGGGTAATAAGAACGCCCCCGGACATTCCGTCCGGGGGCGTTGTTCTTTGAAACCCCTTCTTGCCTGGAACTTTTCCAAGCCGGGAAAAGCCTTGGCACACACGGATGGTCGTGGAGTTGGTCAACCCAGCACCCCCATCCTAGCCTTCCTCCGTCGAGGGGGAAGGGAGTAACCGGGACTAACGCACTGGGCCGCCCAGGGGCGAACGGGGCGAGTCGCTGGCCAGGAAGCCGCCGTAGCCGGGTTGTTGTTCCAGCGTTCCCTGGTTGAGCAGGACCTGGCCCCGCAGCAGGGTCATGTGGGGGCGGCCCTGTACCTGCCACCCTTCGAACAGGGAGTAGCCGGCGTTGCTGTGGTGGTCGCGGGCGGTGATGACGCGGTCTCCGCCGGGGTTCAGAATGAGCAGGTCGGCGTCGGAGCCTACCTGGATAACACCCTTGCGCGGGTAGAGGCCGAAGATGCGGGCAGGGTTTTCCGACATTACCCGCGCCAGCCACCAGATGGGCAGGCCCCGCTGCACCACGCCCTCGCTGTACATCAGGGGGACGAGGGTCTCCACGCCCGGTGAGCCGAAGGGCACGGAGGCGCCATTAGAATCCACGAAAATGTTGTCCCACCCCACCTGCTTCAACTCCTGGGGATAGGGGGCGTGGTCGCTGGCGGTGATGGAGATGTGGCCCTGCTCCAGGCCCCGCCACAGGGCGTCCTGGTCCGGACCGTCCGCCGGTCGCAGGGGCGGTCCAATCTTGGCCAGGGGGCCGTACCTGGCCATCTCCTCGTCGGACAGCAGCAGGTACTGTGGGCAGGACTCGGTCCAAATGCGCTGGCCACCGGCCTGGGCCTGCTTGATGCGCTCCAGGCCAAGCTGGGTGCTCAGATGCACCACATAGGTGGGACAGTTGGTAGCCGCGGCCATCTTCACGGCGCGGTTGATGGCTTCTTCCTCGGCCCAGTCGGGGCAGGCCGACGGGAAGTCGGTGGGGTGGGTATGTCCCTCGGCCAGCAGTTTGTTTTCCAGGTATTCGATGATGTTGCCGCTCTCACAGTGAAGTTGCAGCACGCCGCCGCCCTTAGCGACCATTTCCATGGACTGGCAGATGTAGTCGTCGTCGCACATGCGGTAGGGGCGCTTCTTGTAGGTCATGAACATCTTGTAGGACTTGACGCCCATGTCCAGGGCCTGGGGCAGGCTGTTGAGGATGCTGGGGCGGTTCTGCAGGATGAAATGGAAGGCGAAGTCGGTGACGGCGGTGCGCTCCACCTCCTCGCGGCAGCGGTTGATGGCCTCGGGCAGGGTTTCGTCGCCCTCCAGGTTGTAGGTGCCGAAGGGTACCAGGGTGGTGAGACCGGCGTGGGCGGCGGCCAGGGAGCCCAGGGCGTAGTTGTCATGGCCGTCCAGGTGGACGTGGCAGTCAATGAGCCCGGGCAGGACGAACATGCCGGAGGCGTCGATGTAGTTGTCGGCCGGGGGCAGCAGGTTTTCGGGGCCGATGGCGGCGATCTTCTCGCCGTCAATGGCGATGGAGGCTTCGTAAACCTGGGAGGATGTGACGATGCGGCCTCCGACGACGACGGTGTCGACGTGGCGGTCGGTGCGGGTTGTGGTCATGGGGGGCCTCCTTTGGATGGCTGATTAGTGCGGGGAGTATAACCGATTTGCTTCTCCAAATAGAACATACACGGCCGCTGCCGGTGAGTGACTACCGTAGTGACAGTTGCCAATTGACAGCGCTGCTACCCATGCTAACATCAACCAAACGTTGGAAGTGGAGGTGTGTGGGATGACTACTACGCTGGTGGAACTGATTGAACGCGCCCCGTGGCGGGAGGCGGTAACTTATCGGGAGACGTGGCCCTTTAGAATGAGGACGTATACAAGTACAGATTCCGTGCCAGCCAAAAGTCGCTTGCGGAAATATTCCGCCTAGCTTGTACTTCCGTTAACATGTAAGACTTATGCGAAAGTCGGGTGTTTCATAGTTGTCTTGGGCTCTTAAATTCTTGAGAGACAAATTTCTGCGTGGATTGGAGGACCAATGGCAATCCAAGGAACTGTGACATGGCAAGAAGCTATCGTGCAGGTACTGAACGATGCTGAAGATCCATTGGACTACAATGAAATTACTCGTCGAATCGGCGAACGTGGCATCAGGGAGTTGACCGGTGCAACACCAGTAAAAACAGTAAATCGTGAGCTGGGTGAATTGATTACAGAAGGGCGGGTCCTTCGTACCGGGCCAGGGCTTTATGCATTGCCGAGTATTGCGGGAAGAGCCGAAGCCGCTGTGGCCGCTGAGGAAGTAGCTGCTGAAGAGGCAGCGGCTGATCCTGAGAAGCTCACAGTTAAAGCTTACGGTCTGTACTGGGATCGCCAATTAGTAGATTGGAGCCCCGCCAGAGGTCAATTGTGGGGTCAACAGGACGAAAACGCTATACCGGTGAACTTTGCGGGTCAGGCAGGAATATATTTACTGCACAGCTGGAACGAGATCGTGTATGTTGGGCAAACGTTCCGTGGAGAGGACGACGCTGGGCTTTTTGATCGACTAAAACATCACCATTCAGACCGTGACAAGAGGAAAAGTGATCGGTGGGACACTTTCTCGTGGTTCGGCTTCAAGCCAGTGGACGAAAACGGGAGATTGCTTCCGTATCCGGAAACCGGTGCTTTAGCCTCTGTTATCGATGTCCTAGAATCAGTGTTCATCGAGGCGTTGATGCCACGCTTGAATATGCAAACTGGACGAGGATCAAAACAGTTGCGCGAAACCGGTTTGTATTTTCAATCTTCTTTTAAAAGAGCAAGCAGAGGATTCAGATAGCTTGGTTTGTAAAACGCGCTAACACTGAAGCAATGTCGGGACCGAGTTGCTTCCTGGCGACAGCTTTTATGCAAAGTCTGGTCGATCAACTGAAACATTCTAACCTGATGCGCCCCTTGCAATTTGGGCTTAATGTCTTTGTCGCCGGTTCGGGTGTCATCAATTTACTGACAGATGCAAACTTGCCAAGAAGCAGGGAGCAACTTATTCAATCAGGTCAGGCCCATTGAAGAAGAGTTCAAGCATTTGACGTCCGCCGTCTAACCCCCACGCCACTTTCCCACCCCTTCCCTTAACCGGCCAAACCCCAGTTCGTCGCACAATTCCTGGTAGGGTTCCTGGGGGGAGCCTTGCCATTCCAGGTCGGGGATGTTTTCGTTTAGGGGGACGTCTTGGCGGAGGGTGGCCAGGTGGCGGTAGAGGAGGGCGGCCTCTGTGTTTTCGGCGAGGCTGGCGGCCAGGGATTTGGCGCCGCGGACGTTGATGGCCCAGTCGGTGGCGTCGGGAGGGATCTGCTCGATGTGGCCGTAGTGGTCGAGGACCTGGGCGGTGCCCTTGGCGCCCCAGCGGGGTATGCCGGGGATGCCGTCGGCGCTGTCGCCCACCAGTCCCAGGTAGTCGGGTATGGATGCGGGGGAGACTCCGAACTTCCCACGCACCCCGGCTTCGTTCATTATTGTTTCCCGGCGCCGGTCCAAGGTTACAACGCGGTCGCCGCGCACTACCTGTGCCAGGTCTTTGTCCGGCGAGCAGAGGACAATCTGCTCTACCCCGGGCTCGTCCTGCCAGCGGACTGCCGCCGTGCCCAGGGCGTCGTCGGCCTCAAACTCGGACATGGGCCATACCACCAGGCCCAGGGCCGCCGCTGCCCGCTCCGCCAGGGGGAACTGCTCCAGCAGCTCCGGGGGCGTGCCCTCCCCGGTCTTGTAGCCCTCAAAAAGCTCGTTGCGAAAAGAGAGGATCTGCGAGTCGAAGGCAATGGCCACGTGGGTGACGTCGGGCTGGCGAAGCAGGTTGATAAGAGTCTGGACCAGACCGCGCACCGCGCCAACCTCGCGCCCGTCGGGAGCGGAGATGGACGGCATGGCGAAGTGGGCGCGGAACAACTCGTAAGTCCCATCAACCAGGTGAACTTTCATCCCCTCCCTCGTTCAATTAACATGGATTAACAGGATGTACAGGATGTTCTTGTTTCTACTCTAATATCTCATCCTGTGTATCCTCTGGATTGATGGTTGGCTCGGATTCAGCTACAGGTTTTCCAGAGTGTGGGCTATGCGTTCCACGCCTTCGAGGACCCGGTCGGCGGGGGAGCGCATGAGGGCAATGCGGAAGTGGCCCTCGCCGCTGGCGCCAAAGCCTGCGCCGGGGGTTACCACCACGCCCTCTTGTTCCACCAGCAACTCGGCCAGTTCAGCCGACGTCATATCCGCCGAGTAGCGGGGGAACAGGAAGGTGGCGCCGTCGGGCAGGGGACAGTGAATGCCCGGTACCTGGTAGAGGCGGTCGGCGCACCGGATCCGCAGTTCGTTGCAGTCCTCCAGCCACCGGTCCAGGTGTTCCTGGGGGCCCTGCAGGGCGGCGACCCCGGCCATCTGGACAAAGGGTGAGACGAAGCTGGCCGTCTGCTCCTGTATCTTGAGCAGGGGTTCCAGCAGTTCCCCCTCGGCCACGATGCAACCCAGTCGCCAGCCCGCCATGGAATAGGCCTTGGTAAAGGTGTAGCTGGTCAGGGTTCGCTCGGCCATGCCGTCCAGCGTGGCCACGGTGAGGTGGCTGTTGCCGTCGTAGGTGAAATACTCGTAAGTCTCGTCGCAGACCACCAGCAGGTCGTTTTCCTGGGCCACCCGGGCCACCGCTTCCATTTCCTCCAGGGTATAGACCCGGCCAGTGGGGTTGTTGGGGTTGTTGATAATGAGCATCTTGGACTGGGGAGTAACGTATTCATTCAGATGCTCGTAGGTGATGTAGTACTCTTCCTCCTCGCTCAGGGGCACGGCCACGGAGATGCCCTCGGCCATCTCCACCTGCTGGCTGAAGCTGACCCAGGTAGGCTCGATGACCAGCACCTCGTCGCCCCGCTCAATGTAGGCATTGATGGCAGAGAAAAGGCCCATCTTGCTCCCCGGAGTAACCAGGATATCGCCGTCGGGGTCAACGTCACGGCCGTTGTGGGTGGCCAGCTTCTCCGCCATGGCCTGGCGCAGTTCGGGCAGCCCGCGGGAGGAACTGATGTTGGTGAGGCCCCGGTTCAGGGCGTTGATACCCGCCTGGACGATGTGGGGCGGCGTAACGTGATGGGGGCTGGACTGGCCCAGGTCGATGACGTCGTGACCCTGGCGGGCCAGTTGCCGCGCTTTTTCGCCAGCGGCCAGGGTGGCGGGAGGCTGCACCCGTTGAATGCGGGATGCCGGAGTGCGGGCCATGGTATTTCTCCTTTCTGGTGGTCTGGCAGCTATTGCTGGAAGTTGACCTGAGTCTACCACAACCCGCAGTTCGCGTGGCCCCTACTGTCCGTAGCCGGATAGCTGGTCAACATTTTCCAGCAGGTCCAGGACCAGGGCAGTAACGTCTCCCAGCAGGGTGGGATTGATGTGTTCCATGGTGTCGGCGGGCGAGTTAATGCGCGACAGGTCGTCGGAAAGGAAAAAGAGGACTGGTACCCAGGCGTCACGGAAGTTTGCGTGGTCGCTGCCGCCCTGGCCCGAACGTCCGCTCAGGGCCAGCGAAATGCCCTCGCGGTCCGCTGCGTCCTTGACGTGGTTGGCGGCCCACCGATCCCCTGAGAGCCGTAAGTGGGAGCCGGAGCCAATCGAGTCCAGGTTTACCATTAAGTAGATTTGCTGCAAGTCTTCGGCAGACAGGCTCTCCACGTAATACTCGCTGCCGTGCAGGCCGGTCTCCTCGGAGCCAAAGGCTATGAACCTTACGGTAAAGGGGAAGGAGCGCTCCGAAATCCGCTCCGCCACGGCCAGCAGCGCGCCCATACCGGAAGAGTTGTCGGAGGCGCCGATGGAGTCAGGGACGGTGTCGTAGTGGGCGCCAACGACTATAACACCCTCGCCCGTCCCGGGAAGTTCGGCGATGATGTTGCGGGAGGGAACGGCGTTTTCCTCCACGGCAACAGTGGCTTCCACAGTCTCCCCCTGGTCGAGCAGGTCCCTGAATTTCCGCCCGTCGGCCCGGGAAACGGCGACGACGGGAATCTGCGCCCGCCCGCCCAGTGTGCCCTGGAAATTGCCCTGCGCGTTATTGAAAATTATGGCTCCCACGGCACCGGCGTTGTGGACTTCCGCTACCTTGCTGCCGAAGGTGATTTCGCCCCGTTCGATCAGGGCCACCTTGCCCTCCAGCCCTTCATCGGGCAGGTCCCCCGGCTTGGCCAGACCGACAAATACCAGTTCTGCCGTGGCCTGGCCAGTGGAGGTACCGTACAGGATGTTGGAATCCAGGTCTTCAGGGTCGGGCCCTAGGATGCTCAAACTGGCCGTGGGCGAGTCCCAGGAGAATTCCTGGACTTCAGGGCTGTACCCCAGGTCCTCCAGGCGGCCCACCAGGAAGTGAGAGGCTTCCTCCTCAAGGTCGGTGCCGCTGGTCCTGACTCCCACGTCCACCGCCAGTTCGGTGAGGTAACTGAAGGCTCGTTCTTCCAGCAACGCCTGGTCTCCGAAAACGGATGAGGCGGCGGCGGACTGCGCTTCGGTTGTGACTGCCGCTCCACTGGCAGCGAGCGTATTTTCCGACTGAGGGGTAACCGCGGCTTCAACTACAGGTATCTGGGTTGGCGGAGGGGCGGGCGTGGCTGTGGGTAAGGGGGCAGGCGTAGGCGCAGGCGCCACGGCAGTGGGCTGGACCGTGGGCACGGGGGCTTCGGGGGTAGCCGTGGGCGTGCCGGGGAAGCAGGCAGCAACGGCCAGCCCAATGAGTGTCACCAGGACCAGCGTGGCAACGGAGAAGTTCACCTTGGGGAAATTCTTGGCCATAGCGATGAGACCTTCGGGGAGATTTGCCATTTCTTACGAAGGCAAGCCTGTTCGGGATTCACGGGCTGGGTATAAAGATTGGAAGATGATACCGGATTGCATTAGAGGAATCCAGCAACAAAAGGCCCCCGCATTGGCTGGCGTCAGCCGATGCGGGGGCAAAGTTATCCTCTACGACTAAAGTAGCGGCCTATACGTTGCGCAGCTTGGGGTCGAGGCGGTCGCGCAGCCAGTCGCCTAGCAGGTTCATGGACAGCACCGACAGCAGAATTGCTACGCCTGGCCAAACCGTCAGCCACCAGGAGGTAACCAGCAGTTCCCGTCCGCTGGCTACCATCAGGCCCCAGGCCGGCGTCGGGCGGGGCAAACCGGCGCCCAGGAAGCTGAGGGTGGATTCCAGCAGGATCACCTGGCCCACTTCCAGGGTCGCCAGCACGATGATGGTGTTGACGACGTTGGGGAAGACGTGGCGGCTGATGATCCGGAAGTTGGATGCGCCAGCTACGCGGGCCCTGGCCACGAAGTCCTGGGACTTGATGCCCAGGGTCTCGCCCCTTACCAGCCGGGCGTAGCGGGACCAGAAAATGGACACAATGACAATAATAACCGTCTGGAAACTGGGGCCCAAAACCACGGCCAGCACCAAGGCAAACAGAATTGCCGGCATGGAAAGGCAGATGTCCACCGCCCGCATGACCACATGGTCGATGTTGCCGCCGAAGTACCCGGCCATCAGGCCCAGAGTGGTGCCAATAACCCCGGACAGCACTATGGAGATGGCAGCTACGGTGAGGGAGATTCTTGCCCCGTAGATGATGCGGCTCAGAATGTCCCTTCCCTGCTTGTCGGTGCCCAGAAGGTGCTGGGTTGAGCCCCCGGGCGTCGCAAATATGCCCTCGCCTTTAGCCTCTACCCAGAAGGGTGGGGCCAGTCGGCCGCTGAGACTGCCCACGACGGGGTCGTGAGGCGCCACCCAGTCGGCCAGAATAGCCGGCAGCACCAGAACCAACAACAGAATCGCCACTGGGAAAATGGGATACCGCCGGGCCGATCCCAGAGCTCGCCACGCTCCGGTGGCGGCTCTTGCCCCTGGTATGCCGCTTCGTACTGCGACGTTAGCCATAAATGTCCTTCTCCTCCGCCTTCGCCGTGCCGCCTAGTGGGTGTAGCGAATGCGCGGGTCAAGGTAAGCGTAAGCGATGTCGACCAGCAGGTTGGCGCCGATGTAGATGGCGGCGAAGAAGATCACCACCGACTGCACCACCGAGAAATCCTTGGCGCGCAGGGCGTCAATGGCCAGCAGGCCGACGCCGGGCCAGGTGAAAATGGACTCGATGACCACCGATCCGGTCATGGCCCCGCCCAGGATCAGGCCGAAATAGGTTATGGGGGCGATGAGGGCGTTGCGCAGGCAGTGTTTCCAGATGACCGCCCGTTCCTTCAGTCCCTTGATTCGCGCCAGCTTTACGTACTCCGTATCCAGCACCTCGAGCATAGAGGAGCGGGTCAGTCGCATGAGGGCCGCTACCTGGAAGTAGCCTAGAGCTATGCCGGGCATCAGGATATGCTTCCACGTTCCCCTGCCCGAGGTGGGCAGCCACCCAAATTGAACGGCAAAAACCCACATGAGCATCAGGGCTATCCAGAAATTGGGCAGGGACTGGCCCAGGAGGGCCACAATTTTTCCGGCAAAATCTATTCCCGTATCCTTCTGGACGGCGACAATCACCCCCAGGGGAACGGCAATGAGGGCGCTGACCACGAGGGCTATGGTAGCCAATGCCAGGGTGGCGGGCAGTCGCTGCCAGAGTAGTTCCCGAGCGTCCTGGCCGGGGAAGCGTATAGACTCGCCGAACTTGCCAGTGGCGAAGTTGCCTATGTAAGTGAGGTATTGAATATGGAGAGGTTTGTCCAGGCCCCAATAGGCCCGGACCCTTTCGTAGTCTTCAAGGGTGGCGTCCACATCCAGCAGAGTGTCCAGGGGGTCCCCCGACAGGCGCCCGAGCCCAAAGACGATGATGCTGACCGCAAACAAGGCGATTAACGAGTGGAAAAGGCGAATCAGAATAAAACGCTGCATGCTGCTATTCCCGTGGACCGCAAACTTCTGGTCTGGTCGAAATCCTCTTTACCATTTCCCTGACCCGTCGCAACGGCGCTAATAACCCGTTAAGTCCTGCGAACAGGATAACGCAATATATGCCATACCAATAGCCCTGTCAATATCCAAATATTGCCGGCGAATAGCCTTGCCGCCGTCCGTGCTATCCCTTTTCCGGGAAGCTTCTCCAAATAAGAACTCCCACCGGTCTATTAAACTTGGAAATGAACGTTAACAGAATCAATAAGTTACGAAAACATATCAAATAAAGGACAATTGGTCTCTTTTCAGTAAAGTAGACCAAATATTTTGGATATCAGAATTACATATCTTTTTGGCAGTTTACTATATAATAAAGACTAAGAAAAGCCTTAATTATTACGAAAAAAGTATTATTTCTCGTTGTAGTGATATGTATTGACACTATCTACTCTACTACCATATACTGCCCGGAATTCGCAAGAAATCTCTAGTCAGGAGGATTTGCCAGAGGGGGAAGCCTTACCCGGGACCCGCATTTGTTGACCCTGAAAAGGGGAGGTGACGATAATGTCAGCTTGGTCGCGGAATCTACCCAGGTCAGGACTCATTGGTTTGCTGGTTATGGCGCTTGCCTTCCTTGTCGCCTGCGGCGCCGCCGCTCCCGAAGTCGTGGAAAGGGAAGTCGTCAGAGAGGTTACCGTGGAGGTCCCCAAGGAGGTTGAAGTCCTCAGGGAAGTGGAAGTTCCGGTGGAGGTGGAGAAGGAAGTCGTCCGTGAGGTGGAGGTGGTCCAGGAGGTAGAGGTAATCAAGGAGATTCCCAGGGAAGTAACTATTGATAAACTGGTGATTGCCACACCTACGCCGATTCCCGCAGTTCCGGCGGCGCAGGTTGAAGCCAAGGTGAACCGGGTAATTTACGCGTTTGGCGAAGTGCAGGAGACCAACCGGCACTGGACCGTCAGCCGTCCGTCGTACTACCAGTTCGACCCCTACGCCGAGACCCTGGTTGGACTGGAGCCCACTACCAATGAGCGTATACCGCGTTTGGCCACCCACTGGGAATGGTCGGAAGACGGCAAGGAGTGGACCTTCCACCTGAAACAGGGGGTCCCATACCAGTTCGGTTTTGGAGAGTTTACGTCCAGGGACGTGCTGCACGCTTTCGAGAGAATTCAGTGGCCGGATTCACAGTCGGGAGCGGCTACCTATTTCCAGGACGCCGTGATAGAAGCGCCCGATGACTACACGGTGAACATTGCCATCCCCTTCGTCGGGGTGGACATGGTTGCCAGGGTTTCCCGGGGATGGGGAGGCGGAGAGGTGTTGATGTACAGCGCCGCCCAGTTTGAGCAAGAGGGCGTTGAGGGCATAGACGAAAGACCCGCAGGTACAGGTTCATACCAGTACGGCGGCCGGCAGCAGGGGCAGAGCATCTGGTTTGAAAAGGCCCCGCAACCCCACTGGAGGGGAGAGAATCCGGACTTCAACGAGGTTGAAGTAAGGTGGATACGGGAAGATGTAACCCGCCTGGCCATGCTGCTTACCTCTGAGGCCCACATCGCTTCGCTATCCCGCGAACTGCAGGTTGAGGCTTCCAGGAGGGGGATGCAGCCGGCCCAGGCCGCGGTTCCCACCAACTACCTGGTCCTCTACTTCGGAGGCCTGTACTTCTATGAAGGCGATGCGGACTACGACCCCAGCGTTCCCTGGGCCAGCCCGGGAACTGGAAAGCTGATCCGGCAAGCCATGAACAAGGCCATCAACCGGCAGGAAATGATGGACTTCGTGCTGCGGGGCGAGGGCGAACCGATGTACAACACCGCCTTGAACCCCAGCCTTCTGGGGTGGAATCCCGCGTGGGAAGAGGACTTCGAAGAGCTTTACGGTTATGACCAGGAATCGGCCCTGGACCTGATGGCCCAGGCGGGCTATGGTCCGGACAACCCGATGGACTTCACCATGTACAACTACGTGTCTTCAGACGAGCCGGAGACGCCGGTTATGGTGGAGGCCCTGTTCAACTACTGGGAGCCTATCGGGATTAACTTGACTCTCCTGGACAATGACTGGGGTACGGTGAGGGGGTTCGCCAGGAGCAAGAGCGCCGATATAAAGAAAGGGGGCTACGGCAATGTGATTACTGTCCGTTCCGCGGCTTCCCGATTGCAGGCGTGGGCCGTTGGCAATACGCCCAACTACCAGTCACCGCTCATTATGGAGAGGTACAACCAGTTCACGGAGCTGGATAGTTTTGACGAAGAGAAGATAGGCGCCCTGATTCGGGACTTTGGCGACGACAAGTACTATAACTTCGCCGATATTCCCTTCTTCTTCTTCCGTTTGACGGTTATGTTTGACCCCGAAGTGGTGGAAAGCTGGACCTTCCCCGGCACGTCAGGCTCCAAAACCAGCCACTGGGACTTGATCAAGGCGGCGCAATAGGAGCCATCAAGGGGCGTGCAAGCCGCCTCTTTGCAAGCTCCCTGCAGGAAAATCCCTCCCGGCGTATTCCGGGAGGGATTTCTATCTACCTATTACCTACCTAATATGCGAAAAATATATCGTTTATTCGTCAAACATCTACGATAATGGCTATCCTTTCAGATAGTTGACAAATTAGAATTAACGGATTTATACTGCGCCAAATTTCCGGATGCCTGCCAGTTTAAACCACAAAACCGGAAAGTGTTACCCGATTGCATTAATTAGGAGGTAACTAATGATGGCATTCTGGTCAAACATACCCAGGACAATTCTAGCCGTTTCCCTGATGCTGGCCTTGACCGGCCTTGTGGCCTGCGGCACTGCCGCTCCCGAGGTGGTGGAAAGGGAAGTGGTCAGGGAAGTACAGGTGGAAGTTCCCAAGGAAGTGGAAGTAGTTAGGGAAATCGAAGTACCGGTGGAGGTGGAGAAGGAAGTCATCCGCGAGGTGGAGGTGGTGCAGGAGGTAGAGGTACTGAAGGAAATTCCCAAGGAAACCGTGGTAGAAAAGACGGTTATCGCCACCCCGACTCCTATTCCCGTAACCGCGGGGCCGGTGGAGACCAAGGTTGACCGGGTGATCTACGCCCTGGGCGAGGTGCAGGAAACCAACCGGCATTGGACCGTCAGCCGTCCCTCGTATTACCAGTTTGATCCTTATGGAGAAACGCTGGTAGGTCTTGACGCCAATACTAACGAGCGTATACCGCGCTTGGCCGAGAGTTGGGAATGGAGCGAAGATGGCCGCGAGTGGATCTTTAAATTGGTGGAAGGAGTTCCTTTCCACTTCGGCTTCGGCGAGTTCACGGCTCACGATGCCGTAGCGGCGCATTACCGCACGACAGGTGAGGATTCGCAATCCAGCGCCTCATCATTTTTCGGGGATGCCACGGCAGAGGCCATTGACGACTACACGGTCAAGTACGTTTTCCCGGGTCTCTCCCTGGATACCCCCGCCATTCTATCCCGCGGCTTTGGCGGCGGCGAAGTACTCATGCTGAGCAAGCAGCAGTTCGACACCGAAGGCATCGAGGGATTCGATGCAAGGCCAGCCGGGACCGGTTCATACCAGTACCTGGGCCGCGAACCCGGCCAGGGGATATGGTTTGAGAAGGCACCCCAGCCACACTGGCGGGGCGAAAATCCCGACTTCCAGGAAGTGGAACTCCGATGGGTGAGGGAAGACCTGACCCGCATGGCGGCGTTGCTGACCGGTGAAATTCACGTCGCTGCCTTGTCCCGTGAACTGCAACTGGAGGCCTCGCGGCGCGGCATGCAGCCTGCGGAGGCCGGAGTGCCCACCAACTACCTGACCCTGTTCCTGGGTGGATTGTATTTCTCTGATGGCGACCCAGACTATGACGCCAACGTGCCCTGGGCCAACCCCACCACGGGCAAGCTCATTCGCCAGGCCATGAACAAGGCGATAGACCGACAGGAAATGCTGGAGCATGTCCTCAAGGGCGATGGCGAACTGATGTATAACACCGCCTACCACCCGGTGCTGGGCAATGGCTACAACCCACAGTGGGAAGCGGACTGGGAAGAGCTTTATGGCTATGACCAGGAAGCCGCTAAAGAGTTGATGGCCCAGGCGGGTTTCACCCCTGATAACCCGATGCCCTTCACGTCATACAATTATTTCTCGGCAGACGAGCCGGAAACGGCCGTAATGCTGGAAGCTTTGATTAACTACTGGGAGCCCGTAGGAATCGACGTAACCCTTTTGGACAGCGAATGGGGAACGGTGCGCGGGGAATACCGGGCCAAGGGCGAGTTCATCAAGAAGGGCGGCTGGGGTAACGTAATCACCATGCGGTCCCTGACTACCCGGCTGCGGGTCTGGAGCTTCGCCGCCACCGGCAATGGCGGCGGTTACGAGACCAACCTGCAAGATGAGAATTACCTGAAATACACAGGACTGGAAACCGTTGACCGGGAGGCGATAGATCTGTTGATCAGGGAGATCGGAGACGACCGGTACTACAACTTTGCGGACATTCCTTTCTTCTGGTTCCGCCTGACGGTGATGTTTAACCCTGAGGTCGTGGAAAGCTGGACCTTCCCTGGCACCGCTTCGTCCAAGACCAGCCACTGGGACTTGCTGAAGGCAGCGCAGTAGGAAGGCGACTGAAGCGGAGGGTCCACTACCAAGACCCTGGCAATGAAACCCTGGCAATGAGACCCTGGTAATGAAGCCCGCCGGAACCGGTCCGGCGGGCTTTCCATGTCGTTTGTTGGTTTGTGGGCTTGTCTTTCGGGTCGAGGTTCCCGCCGGTGCGGGAACCAGGGATTGGGGCTAGGGGTCGACGTCGAAGGGGCCGGGGAGTTCCAGTTCGTCGCCGATCTGGCGGATGGCGGGCAGGACTTCCTGGTCCATCAGTTGCAGGCTGCGCATGGTGTCCTTGTGGGTGATGGAACCGTCGTTGGTCCACACCGCCAGGATACCGGGGCGCACTGTCTCCAGGACCTCGCGCACCTTGCGGATTACGGTGTCGGGGCTGCCGATGACCATGCGGTTGTCGTCGATCATGGCCTGGTAGGTCTCGTCGTCCACCGGACCGGTGCGGAAGGGGTCGTTGGCGCGGGTGGCGCGGACCTGGGCCTCGCGCTCGTCGTCGGCCCAGAGGTCACGGGTGGCGCGGTTGTAGCCAGGCGGGAAAGAGTATTCCCGGGGCATGGGCACCCTCCCCACGCCTACGAGAGCTTCCAGGAAGCCGCGTCCGGCCTCCCTGGCCTTCTCGTCGGTGTCCTGGACGTGGACGGGGAGCATGTAGCCAAAGTTCTGGGGTCCCGCCTCGTAGCCATGCATGCGGGCGGCGTCGCGGTAGATGTCCTGCATATAGCCGAAGGTGTAGGGAACGATGCCCAGGTAGAAGTAGGGGTAGTGGTGCTCGGCGCACCAGGCGGCCGTTTCGGCGCTGCCCGTCCCGGGAATCCACACCGGCGGATGGGGCTTCTGCAACGGAACCTGGAAGGGGTTGACGTGCCGGAAGTGATAGTGCTTGCCCTCCCAGCGGAAGGGGCCCGGGGTAGTCCAGGTCTTGATAACCAGGTCGTGGGCCTCCTCGAACCGCTCCCGGTTATAGACGGGGTTGGTGTTGGTGGCCCAGCTTTCGGTGCCGCCGCCCCGGACAAAGCCGGACACCAGGCGGCCACGGGATATGCAGTCGATTTCGGCCAGTTCCTCGGCCAGGCGCAGGGGATTCTCGTGGATGGGTAGAGGGTTCCCCATCAGCACGATCTTGGGCTTTTTGGTGATACGGGCCAGGATGGCGGCCTCCAGGTTCATGGCGGCGCCCAGGCTGGTGGGAGTGCTGTGGTGCTCGTTGAGCATCATCCCGTCGAAGCCCACTTCCTCGCAATACTGCCACTCGTCCAGGTAGTAGTTGTACTGGTCGGCGGCCACCGCCGGGTCGAAGTGGGAGTTGGAGAAGGTGACGCGGTGCGCCCCGCCGGGGCTGTTCTTGACGTCCTCTTCGGTGTAGTTGAAGTAGGCGCGCTCGGTGAACCTCATTACGAACATGGACTGCCTCCTGACCGCCGGGTTATCGGAATCTGGTGGTAAGTTACTCCATACCCCGCCTTTCGTCAAACGGAGAATCGGACCGCGACCGCTCGGCCCAAGACTTCCGCGAAGGGAGACGATTATGGGGTTTTTTGTTTATTGGCCCATTATGTCTCATTCTGTCCCATTTGGGCCGTCATCCCAAGGCAGACACGCAGGTCTGCCCCGGGATGACGGTCAAAATGGTTTGGGTCACGGGCGGCCACAAGGGCCGCCCCTACGATGGATGACTCGAATGTATTCACATGATGGGGGCGTGCGATGCAGTGTGGCAAGGGGAAAGGGTTGGGCAATGGCGCTAAAATTGAATACAATTCTGAGCCCTACTGCCTGCCACAGGGTAGACTCCGCCGACGAATCTAGACTCTCTATGCCACAAGCCTTGTTTCGGACCCTTAATCCGGCTAAGAGGCAGGATTTGAGGCCTTTCGGAAAGCTTAGGGCAGCATGACTTCAGTTCAGGGTATTGAGAAATACAAGACGCGATTGCCATGGGGGGAAGGATCCGTAGTTGGCACCCAAATTGCCAAGTAATGGGCGGCGAAAGGCACCGTGGGCGGGTTTGAAGCCCGTCCCTACGGGCTGCGAATCGGCCTGATGAGAAGTTGCCCTGACGAAATTCCCGAGAGGCCAAACCGAGCCTTTGGGCTGAATACCACGTCATTCGGCAGACCCAAGGCTACAAGACCGAAGGTTCAAAAAATGAGCAGACTCCAAAACCCTACTGCCCGTAGAGACTGAATGAAACTAACCGCCGCCTGAATGCTCACCGACGGAGCCGCCCTCACCGCCGCCCTCACCGCCACCATGCTCGCCGACGGATTCTCCTCCTGGCCCGTGCTCGCCGCGTTCCTCCGCCGCGCTGCCACCGACCTCGGCATGTGCCGTCCATCCGGCGAAGGCTTCCCGGTTGGCAGGAAGGGTCACGGCAATAACGTTGCCTGGAGCTACGTCCACCGGAGCGGTGGGGCCAAGTTCCGCGCCCGTATCCAGGTGAACCTCTATCCGGACTCGGGGCAGGGTGCCATCAGTGGTATTGGCCACCGTGCCTATAAAGGTGTTGGACGTTCCGTCGTAATCGAGGAGCAGCCGGGCGCCGGCGCGGGTCTGGTCGAGAGTCGCATCAGGAAGCAGCATGGTACTGCTCTCTTCCTCGCCTCCCGTTTCTGCTTCGGCTCCTTCGCCGGACTCACCACTGCCAATCTGGCCAGTGCAGCCGACCATAAGCAATACGAGGAGCACGCCCGCCAACAAAGTTGCGAGTACCTTTTTCCTCAATTCTGCGTGAGTCAACCTGAAACCTCTCGTTTGGATTACTTTCGTTGACAGCTACAATAAGGGAAGAATGTCAATGGAATATGAAGCGTGCTGCATTGCTCTTGAAGTCCAACTTCTCTGTCCCATGAGTATGACCAGGTATTTTGGCTGGTCTCACCTGGATTCTGCCCCCCCGATTTCCTCTATAATCCGACTTAAGCCCAAATCTGTGCACCGGTGGTGGTTTATGGACGTTACGCCTTTTCGGATAGACATACCCGATTTCGTGCTGGAGGACCTGCGGGACAGGCTGGCACGTACCCGCTGGCCGGATGAAATACCGGGGTCGGACTGGACCTACGGTTCCAATCTGGCCTACGTGAAGGAACTGGTGGAGTACTGGCGGACGGAGTTTGACTGGCGGAAGCAGGAGGCCTTTCTGAATTCCTTCGACCACTTCCGCACCAGGGTGGACGACCTGGGGATCCACTTCATCCACGCCAAGGGGAAGGGGCCCAATCCGCTGCCGCTGGTAATCACCCACGGCTGGCCCAGCACCTTCTTTGAAATGCTGAAGGTCATTCCGCGCCTGACCGATCCGGAGGCCTACGGTGGCAATCCGGCCGATTCCTTCGATGTGGTGGCTCCCTCCATGCCGGGGTACGGGTTTTCCGACGCCGCGCAGGTAGGCGGCATGAGCGTTTCCCGCGTCGCCGATTACTGGGCCAAGCTGATGACGGAGAACCTTGGGTACGAGCGGTTTGTGGCGCAGGGCGGCGACTGGGGGGCCGGAGTAACGGCGCGGCTGGGCTACGGCTACCCCGAGGCCGTGGCGGGGATTCACGTTGCGGCAGTTTCCGGCGCGGCCATGACGCCGGACCTGGGCGGGGGAGCGCGTCCCCTGTCGGAGAGGGAAAGGGCGCTGATTGAAGAGCGGGCCCAGTGGCGGGAGTCCGAAGGAGGGTACTCGCACATCCAGGGCACCAAGCCGCAGACCCTGTCCTACGGCCTGAACGACTCGCCGACGGGGCTGGCGGCGTGGATAGTGGAGAAGTTCCGCACCTGGAGCGACTGCGGCGGCGACGTGGAGTCCAGATTTACCAAGGATGAACTGCTGACCAACATCACCCTGTACTGGGTCACCAATTCCATCGGCTCGTCGGTCCGCATCTACTACGAGACCCAGCACAATCCCTGGGCCTTCGCCCCGGGCGAGCGGATAACCGTGCCCACGGCGGTGGCGCTGTTCCCCGTGGACCTGAGCCATCCGCCCCGAGAGTGGGCGGAACGGTCGTATAACGTGCAGCGGTGGACGGAGATGCCCAGCGGCGGTCACTTCGCGGCGCTGGAGGAGCCGGACTTGCTGGTGGAGGATATGCGGGAGTTTTTCAGGGGGGTTAGGTAGGGGGGGCAAAGTGTGATGGCAGGGTATCGAGCTAAGCAACCGCTGGAGACAGCATTGCTCGTTCAAATACAATCTTGGTTAATGAAAGGCCAATGCATTTTGATTGGAAGGCACCAGGTCGGAATCGAATGAAATACGGAGACCCTAACCACCCGGTTCAACACCGCGCCCGTATGCGCCTACAGGGTTATGACTATTCAAAGCCCGGGACCTATTTCGTGACCGTTGTTACTCAAGACAGGAAATGCCTGTTCGGAGAGATAAGAAATGACGAAATGTACCTGAACGACGCTGGAGAAATGTTGCGTGAGACGTTGGAGCGGCTTCACGAGAGGTTCCAATCGATTGGAGTGGAACAGTCTGTCGTAATGCCTAACCATATCCACGGCCTCATTGTCATAGAAAATTCCGCAATGGCGTCCACAAGGGACACGCGTCCTGACGAAGGAGAGCAAGGCCAAACAAGCGAACCTTCCATGGTGAACAGGGCAGCCACAAGGGCTGCCCCTACGTTGAGTGAGGTCATTGGCGCTTTCAAATCTATGACCACTGTTGAATACATTCGGGGAGTGAAATCCCAGGGATGGCCTACGTTTCAGGGGCGTCTTTGGCAGAGCAATTATTACGACCGTGTAGTCAGGAACGAAAGGGATTTACAGAGAATTCGGCAATACATCCTGGAAAATCCCCTGAAGTGGGCCCTGGACACCGAGAACCCGGCCAACCGTTCGTAGGGGCAGCCCTTGTGGCTTCCCTGGCCCCGCCAGGCGATACTCTTGCAGGAATAAGGCGCCCACAAGGGGCGCCCCTACGAGAATAGGTTGCCGTGTTCGGAACAACCGGACTATCCGCGAGTGCCCTTATCCTTCTCCCCTGCCTCGCCCCATTTTTCGCTGACGAGGAAGCGGAGGCTGCGCCAGTCTGCGGCGAAGAGGAGGGCGGCGAGGGTGAAGTAGCCGATGGCGAACCAGAAGCGTTGCCCGCTGGCGGGGAAGAAGAGATGGGCGATGAACAGGGCCAGCAGGACTGTACCACTTTTCCAGTCGGCGCGGCGCCTGGCGAGGAGAGCGAGGCCGAATACGGCGGTCGCGGTGGTCAGGAGGAATTCATCGGCCTGGCGGGGATTGAGGGGGAAGGAGAGGATTTCTCCTGCCGAGATGCTGAAGATGACGACCATGCTGCCGATGAGGAGGGTGAGCTTGCCGACCTCCGAGGAAATCAGGATGGCAAGCCCGGCGGCGGGCCTGCTTCGCAGGGAGAAGAGGACGGCGACGAGCACTTCGGGGGTTTCCGAGGCCAGCGGCGCAATCCACTGGATGAGGATGAAGTCGTCTATGCCCAGGTTTTTGCCGGATTCGACCAGGCTTTCCACGAAGGGGTCGGCGGCCACCAGGATGACGGCGGTGGCGTAGGCCAGCAGCAGGACAACAGCCATGCGGCGGCGGGCTGCCGGAAAGGAACCCAGCCAGGCCGACACACCCACCAATTCCTGGGACTCCCCCTCGTCCCGAGTGATTTTCCACAGATACACCGCATAGACGGCGATCAGAAGGACCGCCAACAGTACGTGGATCGACCCCAGCGCGAAGATGGCCAGGGTCAGAACGGTGGCCAGGGCCATGAAGGGAAGTTCGGGGTCCAGCGCTCCCCTGAGGTCCAGCGGTTTCCGGGACCGGAGCCAGTAGATGAGTATGACCGCGGCCCAGCCAAAGCCGATGAGCAGGCGGATGGCGCCGGTGACGTTGGCCGCCACCCGGTCGGTCTCCTCGGTGGCCACCCTGGCGGCCGGGTCAAAGGAGGCTCCGGCGTCCCAGGCCAGGACCGCCTCGATGACGTACTCGGGCAGGACGGTGAGCAGGGCCAAAATGGCGATGGCCAGGGAGGCAGAGATGTCCAGTTCCGCCACTTCCGCAGCCCAGGAGAGGAGAAAGGCCCCGGCCAGGATGCCCACGCCGAATACGGCGGCCGCTACCAGGGGATGGGAGTCAAGGTGGTAGATGAACAGGGCAAAGCTGGGTACGCCCAGAAGTATCACAAATGCCAGCGTCAGGCGATTGCGGTGTGGAGCGGGTGTTTGCTGCAAGTCTTACTCCAGGAGAGTGTTGGGAAAGGTATCGAGGGCGCCTGTGGGGCCAATAGTCGCTCATTTCCCGTGGAGATGGGTGCAGTTGAAGGGAACCCGGGCGGCTGGACGGGGCGTTCGAGAAGAGGGCAAGACGTTGGAGGCGTCGATTTGTACGCCCCCTGCATCCAAAGCTGACTGACGAATCCCCCTACCCCAAGTCATCCAGGCATTCCCGTACCGGCTTGGCGAGGCAGGTGAAGATGGGGGTGTCGCGCTCGGTGTAGGGGCGGGCTTCGGAGTTGCGCAGGTCCATTACCAGGTCAAGGAAGGTGCCGGGGTGGTCGGTCTCGAAGCCCAGGACGAATTCCTGGTCGTCCAGTCCGAAGGAATAGGACGTGCTGATTTTGACGTCGGGGTACTTGTGGCCGATGACGAAATGCTCGCTCATCATGCGCTGCCGCTCTTCCTGGGGCTGCTGGTACCAGTCGTGGGTCTTGACGAAGGGGTAGACGAAGAGATACTTGCGGCCGACGATGCGCATGGTGGCTGACGTCCCCTCCTGACCCTCGTGGCGGTGGTCGTCCACGTAGGGGGAGCGGCGGGTCATGGCCAGGTAGGAGTGGGGTGTGCGCAGGTAGCCGGCCAGTTCGGTGCGGTTAAGCTGGGCCATAAGTTCGTCAATGGCCTCCAGGGAGCGGCTGACCTTCCACAGCATGAAGTCCACGTCGCCGCGGGTGCCCACCAAGCTGTAGCTGTTCATGTCGATGCGGTCGGAGAACTCGGCCAGGGTGGCGGCGAACTCCGCCTTGCCGCGCTCGCGCTGGTCCCGGGGCAACTGCCGCCATTGGGGGTTTACTTTGTAGAAGGAATACTTTACGAAGTCCCGCGCCTCTTCCTGGGTCATGCTTGCCGCCTCCTGATTGGCCACTTTGTTTTCGCCCATTGATGATAGCAACCCTTAACCGTCTATTCAAACATGGATGGACAGGATATACAGGATGTTGCTGGTTGCCCCGGAGCATATCCAGGGCAATCGCGTTTTAGATTCAGCCTATAAGTGGCAGACATCCGCCAGGCGTAAGTCATGTCGCTCTGACCTTGCCGAAGGACCTAAATCCTGCAGGTCAGCCCGGTTACGGGTCCCCTAGTCGGCCTGTGGGATGGAGTTCAGATTCTTCACTCCGTTCAGAATGACAACTTAAACATAATGAGATTGCCTTGGAGCATATCCTGTTCGTTCTGTGTATCGATGTTTGAATCAGTGGTGGAGGTGTTACAATCTCCCCTGTCCGCCCGTAGGCGGCGCTACCGAAAATCTGGTGAAACGAGGTATTTGCTATGGTGGAACTGGGTTCGGGAGAATATATCTATGAAGTGGCCGAGGGCTGGGGACAGTTGCCCGACGGCTGGACGTTTAAGGAAGTGGCGGCGGTGGGCGTGGACGCCAACGACAACGTCTATTGTTTCAACCGGGGCGAGCACCCCATGATTATCTTCGACAAGGACGGGAACTTTCTTCGCTCCTGGGGGGAGGGCGTGTATCCCCGGGCCCACGGGATTACGATGGGGCCGGACGACACGATCTTCTGCACCGATGACGGCGACCATACCGTCCGCAAGTGCCGGCTGGACGGCACGGTGCTGTTCACGCTGGGCATCAGCGGGCAGCCCTCCGGGTTTATGAGCGGCGACCCGTTCAACCGCTGTACCCACGTGGCCATCGACCCGCGCAACGGCGATTTCTACGTTTCCGACGGGTACGGGAACGCCCGGGTGCATAAATATTCGCCGGACGGCACCCACCTCTTCTCGTGGGGCGCGTCGGGCACTGACCCGGGGTGCTTCAACATTGCCCACAACGTCTGCACCGACAAGGACGGCTGGGTTTTCGTGGCTGACCGGGAGAACCACCGGGTGCAGGTTTTTGACTCCAACGGCAAGTTCGAGACTCAGTGGGTGAACATGGCGCGGCCCTGCGGCCTGTACATCGACCAGGACGCTGAGCGTACTTACATTGGGGAACTGGGCGTGCCTATCGGGCCCAACTTCGAGGCCACCGACCTGGGGCCAAGGGTGTCCATCTATGACACCAAGGGCAACGTGCTGGCCCGGCTGGGAAGGGAGACCGAGGGCGAAACCCCTGGCCGGTTTATTGCTCCGCACGGCATCTGCATTGACTCCCGGGGCGACATCTACGTGGGCGAGGTGTCCTGGACTCACACGCGGAGCTATGCTAATAAATCAGACAATCCCCGTACGCTGCAAAAGCTGGTCAAGAAGTAGTCAAATGGCCCAGGACGTCATTGCCATCATTTGCGACTGTGACGGTACCCTGTGTCCGGACACATCGGACCGACTGGTGAGAGAGCTGGGCATCGACTCCGGGGAGTTCTGGAAGAACCGGGTGAACCCCCTGGTAGAGGATGGCTGGGACCCGCCGCTGGCTTACCTTCAGCAGTTGCTGGTGGAAGCTCGGGAGTCCGACGCTGGAGGCCTGACCCAGGAAAGGCTGAGTGCTGTGGGCGCCGGTGTGGAATTCTACCCCGGCGCCCTGGATTTTGTGCCACGCCTGAGGGCCCTGCTGGCGGTCAACGCCGACTATGCGGAGGCCAATGTCACCATTGAGTGGTTCATAGTCAGCAGCGGCATAGAAGCGGTACTGACGGCCACGCCACTGGCCACGGCGGCCAACGAAATTTTCGGCTGCGCCTATGCTTACGACGACAAGGGAAGGGCAGTGGCGGTAAAGCGAGCGGTTACGTTCACGGAGAAGACCAAGTTCATCTACTCGATCAACAAGGGCATTTCGGGCGCGGAACTTCGCCGCAATCCGTACCGGGTTAACGATGCCATGGAGCAGGCCGACCGCCGGGTGCCCTTCAGGAATATGATCTACGTGGGGGATGGGCCCAGCGACATTCCCTGCTTCTCGATGATCCGCTACCTGGGCGGCAAGGCTGTCGGGGTGACTCCGCCTGACGACTCTGACTTCCGCCGTCCCTATGAACTGGCCGAGGGGCAGCGCCTGACCGTTGGCCCGTACACGGCCAACTATGAAGAGGGGTCTGACCTGTACCGGATGATGGCGAGGCTGGTAACCGGTATTGCCGATTCTATTCTGGAAGAGAGGGAGCACAGCCTGAGGCGCGCTCCCAGTCATTAGCGTGGGCGGTTCGGGCCCGCAAGGGGATACATTCTATGGAAATACGATTGGGGAGCCTGGTGCGGGACGCGCGGGAGGCGGCGGGGACGGTTATCGTCATTGACGTTTTTCGGGCCTTTACCACCGCTGCCATTGCCTTTGATAACGGGGCCACGGACATTACCCTGGTGGCGGAGGCCGACGATGCCCTGGCTTTGCACCGTAGCGGCGTGGGCGACGTGATCATGGGCGAGGTGGGCGGCAAGCGGCCTAAGGGGTTCGACTACGGCAACTCACCTTACGAGATATCGGGCGTGGATTTGACCGGCAAGTCGCTGGTGCAGTCTACCCGTGCCGGAACGGTGGGCGTTGCCGCCGCATTTGAGTCGCCCGATACCGACACCATCTACCTGGGCTCCTTCGCGGTGGCCGACGCCACGGTGAAGGCGGTGCTGTCCGACGCGCCGGACCTGGTAACGATCCTGGCCATGGGCGATCAGGGCGTGGTGCGGGCGGACGAGGACGAACAGTGCGGCATCTATCTGCGCAACCTGCTGGAGGGCCGAAGTCCCGATCCGGAGGCGGTGCGCAGCCTGATTATGACCGGCGGCGCCACCCAGAAGTTCTTCGACGAGAGCCAACCCCAGTTCCACCCACAGGATGTGGAACTGGCGCTGCAGTTCAGCAAGTACCCCTTCGCCATGAAGGTGAGCCGGGAGAACGGCCGGCCGGTGGCCCGGGTTCACTGCCCCTGAGGTAATTCAAACATGGATGGACAGGATGGACAGGATTTGCTGGTCTTATGCTGTAGATACTGTGCATATCTGTCCGAGTCTTGTTATCAGGGGTGGAAGCGGGAGAGGGAGAGGGCAGGCAAGTCGGGAATGTCGCTGCTGCCTTTCAGGATGAGGTCGGACAGGGCGTGGGCCATGCCGGTGCTCCAGAGGATGCCCTTGCGGCCGCCGCCGGTGATGAGGTGGAGATTGTCCCAGCCGGGGACGGTATCCACTATGGGCATGCCGTCGGAGGAAAGGGGACGCAGGCAGGCAGTCTGCTGCACCAGTTCCGCCTCGGCCAGGGACGGGGCCATCTTCAGCAGGTCGCCCATCACCTTGTCCCGGGCGGCGGTGGTGAGTTCCTCGTCGAACCCCGCGTCCTCCTCGGTGGTGCCGGCCCAGATGAGGCCGTCGGGCTTGGAGGCGGCGTAGCTTCCGGCGTAGTTCAGCGACGCGACCATGGGGTTTTCCGATAGCTGCAACCGGATTATCTGGCCCTTCAGGGGTCGCACCGGGATGTCTACGCCGCACCAGTCGGACATGCCGCCCGTCCAGGGGCCGCCGGCCAGGACTACCGCGCCGGACTCCATCTCACCGGTCTCAAGCTTTACCCCAAGGCACTTGCCGCCGCTGCCCAGCAGGCCGGTAACCCGCCGCTGGACAATGGTGGCCCCGTACTTTTCAGCGGCCTGGGCCACGGCAAGGTTGTAGCGGTAGGCCTCCACAGCGCCGGTACCCTGCGCGTGAGAGGCGCCGATGCAGTCGGGATTGGTACGTGGTTCCGCTTTCACCGCGTCCTCGGGCTGCAGCCATTCCACCTTGTACCCGGGGAGTCGGGACTGCCAGGCGATGGCCTGCTTCTGGTGGTGGGCTTCCTCCTCGGTGAAGGCCAGGTTCAGGCGGTCGCGCAGGTGGAACTGGGTGTCTATGCCTGTCTCTTCCAGCAGTTCCTCGTAAATGGACTTGTGCCGCTCGAAGCACCAAACGCTGAAATCGAGGATGTGATCGGGGATGCCCGCCCCTTCCAGCGGGCCGAGGCCACCGAAGGCAAATCCGGAGGCATGGCTGCCCACCGAGTCGGCTTCCAGGATAGTTACGCTGGCGCCGGATTTGGCCAGCAGCCAGGCGCTCAGGCAACCCGCTATGCCAGCGCCTACTACTATGACGTCGGGGCGGGAACCGTTAGAGCTGGAAGAACTGGTAGTCACGGTCTCTTCCTTATGGGCGGGATGAAAGATTGGTAGTCAAACCCAGGTTCCGCAACCCGGCCTAACCGCCCAGGAAGCGGGCGCCGAAGCCGAGGGCAAGCCTTTCGTCGCCTTCCCAGTCCATTTTCCCCGAGACCAACGCCTCGTTGGGATCAAGGCGGCCATACATGACCATAACAAAGGTCTCGCCGTCACACCGGAAGACAGCGTCTGCCTGCTCGCCACCTTCGCCCAGGCGGAAGAATGTTTCCTCGTTGGCAATCTCCAATTCAAAAACGGCGGAGACCGGGTCTTCAATAATGAAGCGGTAGACCTGGGGCGCCGGGATGGTGGGGTCTGGGCGAAAGGCGCGGCGGGCGGCCCGGTTCACGGTGTCCATCAGCACCCGTACACTACCGTCGGACAAGCGGTAGTCAGGGTCGAACTGGGAGCACACGTCCCAGGCGTGCATGGTCAGTTCGCTGATCCGCATATCCAGCATGGTATGGACGGGTTCGGGGCCGGGGGGCCAGTAGCACAGGTTGTCCCACTGTCCCGATTCAACGGTATCAAACAGGTCAACCGCCTCGTCCAGTCGCTGGAACAGGACCTCCTGGAGGCGGTCGCCAATCTCCGCGCGGGTATTGAAAGCCCGCTGGAAGATGTTGCGGGCGAAGTCGTCCTCATTGTGTTCGGTTACGGGCGCGGCGCCGGCGGGGGGTGAGTAGTCTCCCTGCAGGCCCCGGCTGACATTAAGCGCGAAGGCCTGGCCGGACAGGTGGGCCACCACGTCGGCCACTGACCAGCCGTAACAGGCGCTGGGCCGGTCCCAGTCCTCCGGAGACAAGGCGGCAATACGTTCCTTGAAAGCCGCCGCTTCCTGGCGCAGTACTTCAACACGTTCAACCGGGCTCTGCATGGGTGTTTCCTCCAGGAATTTCTGACATGGATAGACAGAAAGGACAGGATAGCAGGTTAGAAGGCCTGGGCAAAGGCGCGGGCGATGTTTTCGTCGCCGGACAGGGCAATTCGGCCTTCCTCCAGGGCGTCGGCGAAGGACTGGCGGCGGTACAGCGCAAGGATGAAAGTCTCGGTATCGCAAGACAGTGTAGCCGCCGCGGGCGCATCGTCCGCCACCTGGACCTGGGTAGAATCGGGGGACAGGTTAAAGTCGTAGGCGCGGTCGACGGCGCCCGATAGCTGGAAACGAAGGGTAGCGGGGCCGCCGGTCGTTTCCGGAAGTTGAAGAGCGGGTTGGGGCCGCTGGACCACCCGCTCCAATAGCACGGGCTGGCTTTCGGGGGACAGGGGCGTGCCGGGTTCGGTGTTGGACTGAATGTCCCAGGCATGGATGGCTAGTTCCTGGACCGTCAGGTCGGCCAGCACCCATACGGGACGGTTGCCGGAATGGTAGAAACAGGGTTTTTCGTAGTTGTCGGGAGTAATCCCTTCCAGTACCTGGCTCAAGGCTTCAAAACGGCGGATGAAGGTGGGAAGGATCAGATTGCCGAGGAAGTCCCGGTATTCGCGGGCGGTCAGGTCGTAGAAGTCTTCGGGCGGTAGTCCGGCGTAACGTTCGTCCTTCGGGGACCCCGGCGGGGCGGAAACGTCGCCGGCCAGGGCGCGGGTAATGAAGGTAACGTAGAACTCGCCGATCCAAACCAGGTGGCCCACCAGGTCGCCAACCTGCCACAAGTCGCAGGCGGTGGCATGGTTCCAGCCTTCGGGAGAGAGGCTGCCCAGGTAGGCGGCGAGCCGCTCAGCCTCGAAGCGGGCCAGGCGGGTGCGGGTCTGCATTTGAGCGGGTGTGGGCATGGTGGCTCCTTTATCGGGTAAGGAGTTCCTGGAGTTTTAGTATGCGGGGGGATTGGGCGGCGAGGAGGTCGGCAAGTAAGTGGCGAAGGTTTGGTAACCTGTCGTTAATTACGTTGTGTATTGAATGAGCGGTGTTAGGGAGTCGGTAAGGTGGCCGATCGTGGCGTATGCCTTGTTCCTGGGCAGATCTAATCACCCATCCTTCCAGATTGGGACACAGTACAACAACCCGATTGTTTCGCCTACGGTCCAAATAGAGCAATATTCCCCGTGACAAAGAATCCTCCTGCCGCAACAACTGACCGAAAAGCGGCGATGGTAAAGAGTTCGGATCTTCATCCACCAAGGCAATGCAGTTTGTTACACGCGTAATCATCTTCAGTACTTGCTCTTTGTTGCGCTGGTGGCTTATATCCCTTCTCCGGACGCCCAAGCTCCTGACCAGAGCTTCGTCAGGTTTGCATTCCAGGTAAATCACTACTCGTCTTCTTCCAAGTAGCGTTCCAAATTGAACAACAGATCAAGTTCCCACAATTCCTGCAGTTCATCTGGCCTTAGGGTTCTTATTTTGGTCTGGTAACCCTCACGATAGACAATGTTAATGGCAAGGGAGTCTACGGGGGCCTTGCAGAACAATGACATCACGAATGCGTCGTCCTGGGTCCCTATGAAGTACTGGTTGTCGGATTCGTCCAAGGCAATTTGCTCAGCCAACACCTTGGAATCTTCAGGAAAGATGCCGGCTTCAGGGTTTTCCAGAACTATTGCTGTGTTCCGGTTGGTTTCCAGCGCCGCGGCAAAGAAAATCAAGCGCTGAATGCTTTCCGAGGTCATTGAGTAAGGAAAAGCGATTTCCCTGCCATCGGCAACCTTCCTGGTCAGATTAATTTGACCTTTTGCAGGCTCCACCGACAATCGGTAGCCAGGCAAGCCATTGGGCGCCATAAGTAACTCAGCATAGTTCCGCAGTTCACGGTCTTTCGCCATCAAAGATGGGAGATTTCGACCATACGGGGGTAAGAGGCATGATCCTGGATGGTCAACAAAATGGTCCACTGCCGGCAGTCGATAAAAGCTTATAGGCGGGGCAAGTTTACTGGCACTGTCTGAAAAATTCGCCGTTTTAAGTTGGTCTCCCACCAGGGTGGTGACTTTCTCCCCGGCGGGGCCGAGCAAGGTACAACAGCACTGGCCATCCTTGCAAGTAATTTCTACTTCACTTTGGTCAACCCGAACGGACAGAGGCCGGTCTATCTCCTGGTTGTGGAAGATACTGGTTATTTGCCGGTGCCGCACGAACCCGTCTAACTTCGCGTCCGGGTCATATTGCCTCACGCCAATAAACGAAACCAGCCCCAGTGCCTCCAAGATGTTGGATTTGCCGGTGTTGGGTTCGCCGATGAAGAGGTTGAACCGCTTGCAGGGCAGGGTTAAGTCTTTGATTGACTTGAAGTTGTGGATTTCCAGCTCATTTATCATGCCGTCCATCCTTACGGGGCCGTTCGGGTTAAGAGAGGCCCCTCCGACTGCCGAAAATGGCGAGAGGGGCCTGTGTAGTATTTACTTTACCCGCTCATCCTGAGCTTGTCGAAGGGCCGGGCTAAATATCCTTCAGCAGGTTGGCGTCCTGGCCGGCGCTGGTGCCGGAGAGTTTGCCGAAAACCATGCCTGCGGAGAGGCCGGAACCGCCGGGGTAGTTGTAGTAGAACAGGCCGCCCACCATTTCGCCGGCAGCGTACAGGCCGGGTATGGGTTCCTGGGCGTTGGTTACCACCTGGCCCCGGTTGTTAATCTTGACGCCACCGAAGGTGAAGCTGATGCCGGTGGTTACGGCAAAGCCCAGGTACGGGGGCGTGTCAATGGTCTCGGCCCAGTTCGTCTTGTCCAGCGCCAGGCCCTCGGTGCGGCGGCCGTCCTTGATGGTGGGGTTGTAGGGAATGTCCTGCCGGACGGCGGCGTTGTATTCGTTGACGGTATTTGCCAGACCCTCGGGGTCGATGTCCAGGCGGGCCGCCAGTTCCTCGATGGTGTCGGCCTGGGCCATGGTCACCTGGGGAATCCAGTACTCGTCCCGCAGCAGGTGCTTGACCTTGTCGTCGAAGATCTGGAAGGCCAGGGCCTGGGGCTGGCTGAGCAGGGCGCGGCCGTAGGTTACGTAGGTGTAGTTGCGGAAGTCGTACCCTTCGTCCAGGAACCGTTCACCATTGATGTTGGTAATGATGCCGAAGGGGTAGGAGTGCTTCTGGAAAAGCTCGGTGATGGTGCGGTCGCCGAAGGGCGGGGCGTTCATGTCCCAGGCCACGGCGTGGCAACTGCTCCAATGGCCGTGGGACTGGGCGCCGACGTCCAGAGCCATGCGGATGCCGTCGCCGGTGTTGTAGGGGATGCCGCGGACCTTGACCGTTTCCCAGCCGGGGCCCAGGTAGCGGCAGCGCATTTCGGCGTTGGCTTCGAAGCCGCCGGCTGCCAGTACCACCGAACGGGCGGGGATGTCCTCGAATCCGTCGGGGCCCAGCACCTGGAGGCCGCTGACGCGGCCCTTCTGGTCCTGGAGCAGCTTGATGCCCTGAGTGGAGTAGCGGACCTCAATTCCCATGCGCTGGGCAACGTCGAACTGCTGGTCGGAGAGGCCCTTGCCGGCGCCCACGGCTTCCACTACCAGGCCGCCCCAGAACCGGTACTTGTCGCCGTCCAGGAAGGCCTGGCGACCAAAGGAGAGGACGAAGCGAACGCCGTGTTCCTGCAGCCATTTCATGGTGGGATGGGAGTTGGCGACCAGGATCTGGGCCAGTTCCGGATCGGAAAGGCCGTGGGTGACGCGCATCATGTCGTCGTAGTACATGTCCTCGGTGTACTGGCCCACCTCGATGGAGTTTTCCTCCGTCTCGGACATGTCGGGGATAAGGGCCTTGATGTCGTCGATGCCGTCAAAGGCGAAGCGGATGATGCCGCCGGTGAAGTAGGTATTTCCGCCGCGGAAATACTCGGGAGCCTTTTCCACCACCAGGACAGATTCGCACTGTTCTCTAGCGGCGATGGCGGCGCTGAGGGCAGCATTGCCAGCGCCCACCACGATAACGTCATATTCCTGAGCCAAGTTACACCTCCGAAGGGTAGAGCAAAATTATAGAGGGTATTGTTCGACACGCGGGCCGACAAAATCGAGGTTAATGATAACCGGAAGGGGGTTGGGGGGCAAGGAAGGGGGGCCCGAAATTGGTCGGCCCCCAAGAGGTCCTTAGTCAACCAGAGGCTGGTAGTCGGGGCCGGACATGGGCTCATGACCTGTCCAGTGACTGGACAATTCAACCAAGAGACGTTGCCTAGAAGGAAGGGGCTGGGGATTCAGGCGAACCACTCTGGCATTATACTTCCCGCTCGCCTCTGCCATGGCCATGGCCAAGTCATCAACCAAATAGTGGGGGGCCCAACCTAGAACTTGATAGTCAGTTGTCAAGATCAGAACAGCCAATTCGGTACTGGGATTAGTCAATTCCACAGCAATGTAAAGCTCTTCACCAGCTTTCAGGCTGTTTAATCGCTGCTGCCCAGAATCGGAGACATACCTGTTTCCGTGCAGGAAAAATCTACTAGTGAAACTGCCGTCTTCCTGCTTCACCAACTTCGGAAAGACTTCATAAGTGTCTGTCAATCTCCTGCCGCCATTAGCTGAAAGAATTTCGATAGGATCCGCATTATCCTCTAATCCCAATACTTGCAAGTATTCCTGAAAGTCGGGCCTTGAAGGCGACATAATTCGATTCTGAAACAGTGGAAACAGTTCAGAAGACCAATAATCTCCGTCCAGTTCGGGAAATTCCAGAAGCGTAGGGAATCCGGCATGATTTTGGGCATGTTTTGCGCCATATGTATAGCGGAAGCGGTATTTGGCTTCCGCCGGGTTTGCATCCAGCCTTCCAACGGGAAACCAAAACCTGTTTTCGTCTGACCCGTGCCAAGCCAGAAATAGAGTCTTTTGTTGCATCAAATCAACTCTTTCAATTGCTGTAAGTTCTCTTCAATAACAGCTGCGGCGAATTCCCTTTGCAGAGTTGTCATCCAGTCATCAGGAACTTGGCCGACTATGTTGAGTATATTATCTACTCCGAGTGTTGACAATTTAGCCAACCCCGGTAAGAATAATCCGGGATAATCTTTGCAAGCTATTCTAACCAATTGTAAGGGTCCAGGTCCTCGCGATTCTTCCTCGGATACATATATCCCTCCTGACGCTCTCCCTATATAGCTCCATATCCTGCCTTCCGTTATGAGAGCCTCTCTGCGTTCAACTGTAAGCTCCCGACCCAAAGACGACGCATGGTCAAAACTAGGAGCAAGCCTTATTTGCCAATCATCTCCCGTCCACTCCCTGAGCATTCCCCAATTCTCGTGATGACGGTCTGTGTTGCCTATGACGGCGTCCAAAATCAAGTATTCTGCAAACTGGGCTTCCGCATTTTCAGCTCGGTATTCTTCTTCTGACGGACCCTCTGATACCGCAAATACGATGCTCTGGAACACGTTCAAAATGTTCTGGAGTGTGTGATATGACTGGCGGTATTTCTTTTCTAAGTCATAGCCCAATACGGTAAGACCTAACAACTGGTTTCCATGGAAGAGGCCTCTACGGTCCCGAGCAAAGGATTCCGTTGCTGTCCCGCGTTCGCCTTCAAAGACCGCAAGCTCAACCCTTGCGTGAGGAATCGACAAGGCCTCAGCTACTTCTGCAGCAATTTTTTCGGCCCAATGTTCCCCTGTGTTTGGCCTTGGATACTTGAACAGCCACTCAGAGTCTATTCCATCCTCAGTCTTGCGGTACCAAAACTTCGCTTTGGTACCCATACTCTCTTGGTCGAGAGCCCAATCAGGATCGACCTCAACAATTTCGAAATGGTTGTATATGCTCAAGGAAAAATTCCAACTGATCCAGCTAACAAGAACTGATTCGGCTCTGCCCCCTACCCAATTTCCCTTGTCACCGACCTAGTCGCCCCGCCGAAGGTGGGTACCCAGGAGGAGTGTTTGCCGGGGCCGCCGAGGACGATTATTGCCAGGTCTTCGGGGGTGGCTACCATGGGGACGGGGGCGTCGGGGATTTGGCCGAAACGCTCGAGCATGGTGGCTTCGGTGTAGCGTTCCAGGGGGACGCGGGCGTGGCGGTGGAGCCAGTCGCGGATGTCGGCCTTGTTGAAGCCGTCGGCGGCCATGGTGGCGGCATGCTCGGGGCCCAGGGCGAGGAGGGTTTCGCCGCCGGTGTAGGCGTTGTTGGCGCCGGTGACGGCCATGGCCCCGGCGACGATGGTCAGGATTTCCTCGGCGGTGGCACCGGTGTGGTCGTTGATGTTGTGGGGCGGTTCGCCGCCGACCACGGTTACCGTGCTCTGGTCCGGCGCAAAACCCCGCTCGACGTGCAAGGGTTCCCAGGGATTGGCATCCTCGTTCTCGGCCACGCAGTAGGTGTACTTGGAGGGGGCGCCCTGGGTGGACATGTCGCCCACGCCGGGGTGGCCACCGCCGATGTTCAAAAGGGCCAGTCGGACGGCGCGACCGATGGTGGCATTGGCCCGCCAGCCCGGGCCATAGGCGCCGGATGAACTGTTCATTCCCAGCTTATCGCGGATGGGACCGTTGACGATGAACAGGGGCGCGCAGGAATGGGTGGTGGCCTGAATGGCGTAAAGGTTGAAGGCGGGATCGCTCATGGCGGCGATTCCGGCCACTATGACGGGCAGGTATTCGGGCAGGCAACCGGCCATCACGGCGTTGATAGCCAGTCGCTCCACGGTGGCGTCGCCCCAGTTGGGTGGAAGCTGGGCCACCACATGCTGGGGGTCAAGGGAAACGGCGGACAGCATGGCTTCCACCCTTTCCGGCGTGGGCGGGGTTATGGGCAGGCCGTCGCTCCAGCCTCGCTCAAGATAGAGGCGCTGGACTGCATCGTAGTCGTCCGGCAGGTCAATGCGCTGGGCTTGCAATTGGGCCAATGGGGGTACCTCGTCGAGGAAGAGTTTCAGGAAATGGGGCGTCCCCGCAAGTCTTCGGCAAGAAGGCTGGTTGGGAGACTTGATTGACGTCCTTCGACAGTCTCAGGATGAGCGGGGAAGAAGGGCTGGTGGTTCTTGCCAGTGCTTCGAAACAAATGCTCAATCCTGCTTACGCTCAATCCTGCTTATGGTTGGGTCAGCCCTGCCACGATGTTATCGAAGAGGTTGTCGGCCTTGGCGACGGCGGTTGCCGGCGGTACGCCGCCGATGGGGTGAGGGGCGATGGCCATAGGCAGGTCGGGCATACCCAGGGAACGGCGTTCCACGTTACCCAGGCGCTGGAAGAGATGGCTGCATACCGTTACCGTCGGGATGCCCCGCCGTTCCAGTTCCACCGCGTCGTGGATACTCCACGACGTGCAGGAGCCTCAATCGCCCAGGCCCACGACGGCCACCTCCACCGCGGCTGCCATTTCCTCGATGACGTGGGGTTCCGCAGGAATGGAGGCGGTGGGCTTGCGGCGGTAGAGGGCCGCTGGAATCTCGTACTTCTCCCTCAGGAGTTGCTCCAGGCGCTGGAACAGGACGTCGCCGTTGGGCTTGCTGTTCCAGAGGAAGCCCACGGCCTTGCCCCGCAGGTCGGCGGGCCGTGCCGCCATCACCGTGCGCAGTTCACGGGGAGGCGCGGTGGGGTTCAGGACGGTTATGTGGCCGTTGGGTTGGGACATGGGCCGCGCTCCGTGAGGAAGTTGGAGGGATTATAGGGGTGGGGCTGGGAAAAGAACAAGGGCGCCACGTCAGCACGGCGCCCTATCAGTTAAACGGCGTCAAACGACCTATGAGTCGGCAGGCAACTTGCCTCCTGGCGGCTTGCCGGCAGGCCAAGGCTTCGAAGGGATGTTCTTGGGCCCCATGCCCTTCCGAACCGGGGCTTCCTTGGAAGGAGCTCTTCGAGGAGTGCCACTCCTTTCTTCGATCTCGTTGCTTGAAACCGGCCGATTTTCAGCCCTCGAATTAGACATCGCCCCTCCTGACCAACCATTGCTTAATTCATAATATCATAGACCGTCGCCATGCTCCATCCTGTTGTTTCGTCCGAAGATTTCGAGTTGTAGTAGAAGGTGTAGACTTGGATTGTATGGACTTCCCTGGATATGATGAACTCCAGTACCTCCCTGTGAATTTCGCCGGGTTCTATAGTTAACTCATCCTCTCTCCATTCTCGGAATTCTTCCTCTAAGACAGCCCAACTAAAGTCTTGGATATATTCGCCTGCGAATGCCTCCTCATAGACCCTTTCAATTGCTTCGTCAGTTGTAGGGGAAATTCTCTGCAGAACCAAGAATCCCTTTTGCAGAACTACCTTCACCCTGGAGCTATTTTGAAGCGCAACCGTGACGTCCAAATGCACGTAGCTGTCCCCGACACCCCGGTGGTGGATGACATGGGTAACGTTCAGATGAGGTTCAAAGTCCCGGAAGAGCTCAAGCTTTGTAGCGGCGAAGATCCCGCCAAACAATATGGCAAAAATGGTAACCAGGGCCAAAATTATGTCCGCCAAGGTTCCCAAAGGGGCCGTATTGGGCAATACCCAGGCCACCACAGCCACTAGTATGAACAGTCCCACTACTACCAGCAGAACCAGCAGCAGAATTTCAATGAGTTTGTCCTGCATACCCTCCTGCCCCTGCCGCCTTAGGTTGTGTTCTATCCATTTCACAGGAAGGGGCGCACAGCCGTGCGCCCCTGCATTTGTTGCGGCCGTCCTATCAGGCTAGAAGCTGGAGCGGCGGGCCTCCAGGCCGGTGTGGATGTCGATGAGGACGGTGCGGCCCTCGGCATTGTGCTGGCGGGCCTGCATCAGGGCGGCGGCCACGTCGCCGGGCTGGGTGACGGTGATGCCCACCGCGCCCATGCCCTCGGCAATCTTGGCATAGTCGCCGGACATGCGGGTGGCGCCGTAAAGCTCGTTGGCGGTGGGGTAGCCGCCGGGGTAGGTGGCCATGCCGCCGTTGTTGAGCAGAATCGTGGTAATCGGGGCATTGGCACGTACCGCTGTCTCCAGGTCGAGGCCGGACATGCCAAAGGCGCCGTCGCCCATGAAGTTGAGGCAGAACTTGTCGGGGCGGGCCAGCTTGGCGCCAATCATCAAGGGGATGCCGTAGCCCAGGTGGGTGGTCTTGCCCCAGCCGATGTAGCTGTGGGGGGTGGTGCCGGTATAGAAGGGCATCATGGTATCGCGGGGAGCGCCGGCGTCGTGGGTGACGATGCTGTTGACCTTGTCCAGGGTGCGTTCCAGTTCACCGATGACGCGGTAGTGGCTGATGGGAGTCTCGTCGGTCTTGAGGATGTCTTCCCACTCGGCCATCCAGGTGTCGCGAATCTTCGAAATCTGGTCGGCGACGTCGGTGGCGCCCTTGCGGCCGTTGTCGCCAGCCTGGGCCTTAACCTCGGCAATCATGGCTTTGAGGGTCAGCTTGGCATCGCCGGGCAGGCCCACGTCCACGGAGAAGTCCTTGTTGATGTCGTCGATGCTCTCCACGTTGTGGATGATGACCTTGCCGTCGGGGATGGGCTGACCATAGCTGGTGCGGGTCATGCTGGAACCCACGGCGAAGAGGACATCGGATTCCTGGAGCCAGGTGCGGGCGGGCAGGGAGGTGGCGCTGCTGCCGGAACCCAGGGCCAGGGGGTGGCGCTCGTCGAAGGAGGACTTGCCGGGCATGGTGCAGTAGACGGGAATCTCGGTTAGCTCGGCGAACTCCTGGAGTTCCTCGGTGGCGCCGGCCATCAGCACGCCCATGCCGGACCAGATGACGGGCTTGCGGGCGTTGAGGAGCAGGTTGACGGCTTCCTTGACGTCGCTGGCCTCGGGGGCCTGGCGCATGCGCTTGGGCGGGTTGTAGTTCATGGCGGCATCGGGGACTTCCAGGCCGCCGATGTCAGCGGGAATCTCGACGATTACGGGGCCGGGGCGTCCATTGCGCAGGGCATGGAAGGCGCGGCGCATGACGCTGGCCACCTGGCCGGGCTGGGTGATCACCTCACCAAATTTGGAGACGGTAGCGTAGGTGCGGACGGGGGAGAAGTTGGGCTTGACGGAGTACTGGCTCATGGCCGGGCCGCCGGGGAGGTAGAGAATGGGCACGTTGTCGCTGTAGGCCTGGGCGAGACCGCCCATGGAATTTTCGGAGCCGGGGCCGCCCTGGGTGATGGTAACGCCGAACTTTTCGCGCCCGTTCAGGCGGCTGAAGCCGTCGGCGGCCATGAGAGCGCCGCGCTCCTGGCGGAACATGATGGTGCGGATGCCTTCCTGGGCGACGTGCTCGATAAGCTGGTTGGAGGGGAAGCAGGAGACCCAGTCCACCCCCTCAAGTTTCAGGATTCGGGCCACGGCCTGCATTACATTCATACTGGTTTGTCCTCCATAGCTGTAGTTTTCGGTATTTCTGGCCGAGGGTGATTTTAACACAGGGGCAATTTATGCGCCCTTACACCCGGCCCCTTACCCTTGGGGCGGGAGGAGATATTTCCATGGAGGGCAGGTCCTTCTGAAGACCCAGGATGATCCTCGGCGGACTCGGGCTTAGGGGGAGTTACCAGTACCAGCCATGAACAGGCGCCCAGCGGGATTTTTTGAAAATCGTCCCATTTTGTCTCATTTTGACCCATTCCAGGTTTAGCAATAACTGGCATCCCAACTATCCTCCGTGGAGGGAAAAGGAACTCTGGTACCGGTGGAAACAAGGGCCGCCCCAACGTATTGAGGTTACTGGCCTGCTTTTCCCCTGTTGGTGAGTTGGCATTTTTCATGGTGAAGGCGGGTTATGCAGACTGGCAAGGGGGAAGCTTCAGCGGTAATGCGGAGGGCGGTATCGGGCCAGTATTTGTCCTCGCGTTTGGCCTGGCCCTGACGAGGAATACCGGCCGGTAAGTGACTGCGCGGTCAAGCCCAGGGACTGGAAGCAAGTCCGGGCTGTTGGCAGACCTGGACCAGGGGAAATACGTGAACTGCAACCTGGATAACAAGGGATGGGATTCACGGCAAACCGGCGTGGGGAACCAGGGCAATCGCGTTTTGGATTCAGACTACAGGTGGCAGACATCCGCCAGGCATAAGGCAAGTCGCCCTGAACTTGCCGACCGGGCTGAAATCCTGCACGTCAGCCCGGTTACGGGTCCCCATGTCGGCCTGTGGGACGGAGTTTAGATTCTTCACTCCGTTCAGAATGACAATTTGGACATAATGCGATTGCCCGGCGTCGGAAACTTGGCGGCCGGGCGTCGATTTGTTAAGCTGGAAGGAGTTGAAAACCACTGCCATTGGGGAAGACCCTTGAAGCCTGCCTGGGTATGCCAGGAGCAATCGATGGGCGGGCCGAGAGGGCTAAATCCCCACAGTCCTGAATTCGCGGAGAGGTGGCCGAGTGGTTGAAGGCGCCGGTCTCGAAAACCGGTATATCCGTAAGGGTATCGCGGGTTCGAATCCCGCTCTCTCCGCCATGGTATCAATTCCCCTGGTCTCAAGACCTCCCCTTGTTGTCCCTTAGCGGAATACTGTAAGGTCGTATTGTCCGGCTGTTCACTTCCTCGGCTCAGGTTCTTCTCCAGGTCCACCTGCAACTTTTCCAGGCTGCGGTAGAGCTTCTTGCGAAAGAGCAGGCCGTAGCGCTCGACCTGCAGGGTCTGGTGGAACCGTTCACAGGCGCCTCTCGCCTGGGGGTGGCTGGGCCCTGGTCCGGGAATGATAGAAGTCCTCCTCCGCCAGGTAGAGTTGGCAGCCGTGGTTCTCCTCGTACAGGTCTTTCCGCTCCTCATTGTTTTTCGCCAACAGACAGCGGCAGAGCGTTTGCTTAACGAAAGACCATCGTGTAATACTATATATAGTGAGATGATATATAACCGGGTAATTATTTAGACGTTTAATTGTCTGTTGGTGTGTCCAAGCCCAGCCAGGCCAGGCCATTTGCGATGACCAGCGCACAAAGAAGCTACTCAGGATACCCGCCAACCGGCGGAAAGGAGAATTGGCAATGACGCCGAAGAGGAACCCAGCCAAGTTGATACCCAAGAGAATCACGGTGGTTTTCCTGGCATTTTTCCTGATCTTTGCCCTTGGACCCGTTTCGAATACCGTTCCGGTTTCGGGACACGCCGAGGAGGAATCGGCTGCACTTATTCCGTCCGGCCAGACGGCCTCGGAGGCCGCGCTTGACGGGCAGTCCGCCAGTAATTCAGGCGGCGGTACGGCCTATGAGCCTGCCGAAATCGGTTATGTGGAAGGTAACGGAGGGATTTCCTTTTCCCTTGCCGGTCTGAGAGCGCCTGAAGCAGGCAGGGACGGGGTGAATCCTCTTCCTCCTCCCGTCCTTGAACCGCCTCCCGACATGCCTTCGGTGGCGACGCAGGTGACTCCCTCCCAGGATGCCACCCTTGAGTCCCTGACTTTAACCGCCGACGGTTCCGAAGTTTCATTAAGCCCCGCCTTTGACCCGGATACGACTCAGTACGAAGCTACCGTTTTCGCCGCCACTGTCAGTTTCGTCGCCACCAAGAGCCCAAGTGCGGCAGGGATCACATCGGTCACCAGTGGGAGCCAAACTACCGACTTCAGCCCGCCCAACGCGTCCGTCACAGCAGCGCCAGCTTTGACCGAGGGGGCCATAACCGATATCGCGGTAACCGTCCAGGCCAGGGACGGGGTAACCACCCGGACTTACCACGTGGCTGTTGCCCGGCCCGCCGACCCGAGCGTGCCCGACGTGACCATTGAGGCCAGCCGCAGCGAATACGTGGCCGGACTGGGGAATCTCGGGTTCACTATAACCCGCGACGGCGGCCTCACGGACGACCTGGACTTGACGGTCAGCCTGAAGCAGGACCAGCCATGGCTTTCGGACACTAGCATCGATGTGACGATCCCCGCCGGTGATTCCCAGGCATCATTCTCAATCCGGCAGAATCATTTCTCGTCCAGTGTCACGCAGAGCGGCACCCTGGTTGCCACGGTGGAACTCGTAACAGGCTACGATATGAGCGGGGCGAGAACCAGGGTCGGGGTGATATCCCAGGAGGGGCCAGCGGTGCAGGTTTCACTGAGGCCGCCCTCTTACACTTTTGGGGAAGGCGACGGCCAGGTTCAGGTCTTGCTCGAAGCGCGGGCCGCCCCTGGCGTTCCCTACGTGCCAAATTTCTTTGTCACCCTTTCTTCGAGACCTGTCGAAGCGGTCAGGTTTCAAGACTACCTTCCGCTTTCGGAAACTGTCCCATTCCGCTCGGAAGACTTCGCTAAGGAGAACGGAGTCCTGGTCAGTACCGCGGCGGTCAATTTGGAAATCTTTGACGACAACATCATTGAAGGGAACGAGCAGTTCGGAATGCAGCTTGGCATCAGCCCCGGCTTTTCTCAGAAAATCGAATTGCTGGGACCGGACGGAACCCCGTGTTTCTTCCTTTGCGACGAGCTATACCTGGTCACCATCGTGGACAGCTACCCGCAACCCACTCTGGCGTTGTCCTTAACTCCCGACAGAGTCGAAGAGTCCGAAACCACCGAGGCCATTGTCACGGTCTCCATCAGCAACGGGGTGACCTTCTCGGAAGACCAGGCCATCACCGTCAATTTTGGCGGGCCCTCCACCTACGGCGAAGACTATGCTGTGACTCCCGCCGATGCCGACTCCGCTGACGGTCACCAGGTGGTACTGGAGGCATTAACCCCATCGGTTACGCTCACCGTCACCGCTATTGATGACTCAGTATTGGAACTCTGTGAATGGATCACCGTTTCCGCGACCCTGGAACCGGACGGCTCTTCGATAACTGGGCAGGAGAGAATTGCTCTTGTGGACCAGGGAGGCAGTTCCCAAGTCAGCAGGCGGCGCTGGCCGTCGGCCTCAACGGAATGCAGGCAGGGACAATAACTGAGGGTGATGGACACCGGCAGTGGCACAGCTTTAGTGCAACTGCCAACCGGACCTACATAATCGAGGTCAAGCATCCCCTGACCTTCACGGAAATTGACGAAAGGGGCGTGGGCGGCGACGCCCAGCAGGCGCCGGGCTACCTGGCGGACCCCAGCATCATTGAAATTCAGGACAATGGGGGCACCCAGGTACTCGGTGAAAACGCCTATGGGGGCTTCCACCTGAACTTCGCCCGGGCCTTCTTTACCCCCGACCAGTCCGGCACTTATACCATCGTCGTTGGCGCGGGCCCACAGGACCGCGAAGGCCTGGGGTGCTACACCATAACGGTCAGGGCTGACGACCACGCCGACGACTTCATGACCAACCCGGATGTTGGCATTCGGCCCGGCGAGTCCATAACCGCCACCATAAACTACGACGTCGCTCCCAGCGATGCGGGGCTGAATCCGTGGGACTGGAAGATCAGGCCACCCCTGCGGCCGGGACTGGAGGGAGATGACGTGTTGCGGCCCCGGCGAGGAATTGCGTCCCTGGATGACCGGGACGTATTCCGAATCGAAATTGCAGATGCCGGAGAGTACCAGTTGTCCGTTACCGAAGCGCCAACCGGCGTGGGAGTCTGGTACATCTGGGACCACACAGGCAACCTGGTTGCAGAGGCCGAGACCGCTCCCGAAGCGCTCACCACACTGCGCTTGGAGCCCGGTACCTACTACGCGGAAATCGGCACGCCCTACGCCAGCGATGGCAATACCGGGCCCTACACCTTCGCGGTGGCCGAGGCTGAGGCTGCGGGGGACGGGTAGCCTGGAGAGAAAGGGAGACGCACGCTCGCTGACAAAAGGCGAATGTGCGACTCCCTTTCAGGTTAGCTCACACCACTTCGACCTGGGGACCCGGGCCCGCCGGCAGTCAGCGGAATGAAACGCTTAATCTGTTTGCCTTCCCCCACGCAAACAAACTACAATCAGCAGCCAGTATCCCCTCGGCAGGCATGGGGGAGTTGCCACCACTAGTATTTGGCACAGGCGCGGGAATTTCCGGACTATGGCCTCAATGGGAGAATAGTGACTCCAAAGTCGGCGGATATAGTGGTCGTCGGGGGCGGCGTTAACGGCTCCAGCATTGCCATGCACCTGGCCCAGATGGGGGCTGGCAGAGTATTGCTGCTGGAGAAGGAGCACCTGGCCAGCGGGGCCACGGGGCGGTCGGGCGCGATGGTGCGGGAACACTACCTGCACCCCAGCCTGGTAAGGATGGCCCAGGAATCGAGCCAGGTATTTCATAACTTCGCCGAGATAATCGGGGGAGACGCCCGCTTCGTGCAGACCGGGCGTCTCATACTGCTGGGCGATGGGGACGCGGCGGCCGGCCGGGCCAACGTAGCCATGAACCGGGACCTGGGAGTGAATATCCAGACCCTGACCCCTTCCGAGATAGAGGAAGTGATCCCGCGGATCTCCACCGACGGCGTGGCCCTGGGAGGTTACGAGCCTGAGTCGGGTTACGCCGACCCCATAGCCACCACCTACGCATTCGCCCGCCAGGCCACGGACAGGGGCGCTACCGTTGCCACCGGCTGCAAGGTAACCGGCTTCAGGGTTGTGGGCGGGCGCCTGGCCGGAGTGGAGACGGAGTCGGGCCTCATCGAGACCGGTACCGCCGTGGTGGCCACCGGTCCCTGGACCAACTGGCTGTCGGCCCCCCTGGGCGAACCCCTGCCCATTATCCCACTGCGGGTGCAGATGGTCCACCTGCGGCGGCCGCCGCCCCTGGAATCCTTCACTCCCACCGTCATCGACCAGACCAGCGGTTCCTACTACCGGTTGAATGCCGGGCTGTACACGCTGATGGGCGGCGAGGCGCCCGAGGACATGGGCGAGGTGGTTAATCCCGACGCCTATGGCCTGAACGCGGAACACGACACCATCACCCGGTACTGGCGGCGGGCCAGGCTGCGGTTTCCCGATTTTGCCGCCACCACGCCCCAGGGCGGCTACGGCTCACTGTACGACATGACCCCCGACGGCAATCCCATCCTGGACCAGTCGCGGTCCGTTGACGGGCTGTACTGGGCCGCCGGCTTCAGCGGACACGGTTTCAAGCTCTCTCCCGTAATTGGCCGGATGGTGGCGGAACTGGTCCTGAACGGTGAAAGCGCGGGCCACGACGTACGCGCCTTCAGCGCCGACCGCTTTGACAGGGGTGAATCCCTGGCGCCCGAGCACCCCTACCAGGCCCGGTCCCACCCCTGATGGGAATTGTCCTTCAGGGGCACAACTTCCCCCGTAAGATGACGTTGTCAGCGCGTGGAAAAGCAGGGGATCGCCCACCCCTTGCCGGCTCATTGCTGTCTCAAGGGAATCGCCCTTGTCCCGTCACTGTGTTAATCTGGTGACCGCCATCCGGTGCCCGCAACCCGTCCAGAAAAGGGGCGCGGCAGATCAGCAATCAACATAATCGGAAGGACTACCGGAGCCCGACCCATGCCTGCCGTTGAGGCCATCCACATCGCCCCGGTCAAGTCGCTGGCCCTGCTCAATGTAGAGTCGGTGCAGGTTGGGCCGTCGGGCATTGTGGAAGACCGCCGCTTTTACCTGGTGGACGGGCGGGGCCGAATGCTGACCCAGCGGCAGGCAGGCCAACTGGCCCAGGTACGGGCATGGTATGACCTGGAGCGGGACGATCTAAGGGTGGCCTTCCCCGATGGCGCCGTCGTTGAGGGCGCCGTGGAGATGGCGGAAGAGGTTTCGACGGTCATCTGGGGACGGCGGGTGGCCGGACACCTGGTCGGGGGAGACTGGAGCCGGGCTCTTTCCCAGTTTTGCGGTCTTCCGGTATTCCTGGTACGGCCGCTCCAGCCCGGCCAGTGCTTTGACGAGTACCCGGTTTCCATCCTGAGCGGCAGTTCAGTGGACATGTTGAGCCACCACGCCTCGCTGGAAACAGGGCTGGACCACCGCCGCTTCCGGCCCAATTTCCTGCTGCAGGGCTGCGATCCCCACCAGGAGGATGGCTGGATCGGCCAACGGGTGGCGATAGGTGACGAACTGGTACTGAGAGTGGTCGCACCGGACCCCCGCTGCGCCATTACCACTCTGGACCCCGATACGGGCACACCCGACCTGGACACGCCCGCGGCCATCCTGAGCTACCGGCCCAGCGCGGGCCCTGCTTACTTCGGGGTTTACGCCACGGTGGAACAGCCTGGGAAGGTTGCGCTGGGGGATAGCCTCACCGTTCCAGGCGGCTGACCGGGCCGATGCAGGGACAGGGTAGTCGTCGGGGCCCGCAGTTCCGGCAACCCGGGGATGGAGGTGATTTCGTTGGACTTCTCCTCCGCATACACCTGTCCCGGGGTCGAGGCGCCGGTGAAACCCAGGGGCGACGTTGCTGCTGGGCGGGATGGACACAATGGGCAAGGCAGGCATGGTTATCTTTTGAGAATGTTGATGTACGCTTCTTCCAGGGTTGGGTCGCGGGAAACCAGGTTTTCGATGTTTTCCGCTCCAACCGTTTCCACTATTCTGTCTCGCAAGTCGGCGCCATAGGTTACTGAAATCGTCAGCTTTTGGAAGGGGCCCTCGGCCAGCGATTCAACCCGCTCAATCTCGTCGACTTCCAGAATCTCTGCCACCAGTTCCTCTCTTGGGCGATTTACCGTCACCTCAATGATTCCCAACCGGCTGAACCGGCGCTTTATTTCGCTGGGTGTGCCCACCGCGGCCAGTTCTCCCCGGTCTATGATGGCGATGGTGTCACACAGCATGTCGGCTTCGGCCATGTAGTGGGTGGTCAGAAGGATGGTCTTTCCCTCGCTGGCCAGTTCAGGCACGTAGTTCCTCAGTTCCTGGGCGCCGATGGGGTCAATGCCGATGGTCGGTTCATCCATAAACAGGACGGGTGGGTCGGTGAGGAGGCCCCGGGCTATGTGCAGCCGCTGCTTCATGCCACGGGAATAGTTTTCCACCGCCGTTTTGGCGTGCTCGGTGAGACCGACCCGGTCCAGCAGTTGCTCGGTGCGCCGCTTGGCCTCGCCGGGGTTGATGTGGTTCAGGGCCGCAAAAAACCTCATGTTCTGCTCCCCGGATATCCGCCCGTAAAGTCCTCTTTCGCCGCCCAGGATGAAACCCGTGTTCCGGCGAACCTGTTTGACCTGAGCCTCCACGTCGTAGCCCAGCACCCGGGCCGTCCCCGAGGTGGGAGTCAAGAGGGTGGACAGGATGCGAACCGTGGTGGTCTTTCCCGCTCCATTAGGGCCCAGCAGACCAAAAATGGCGCCCTTGGGAATTTCCAGGTTCAGGTTCTTGAGGGCTACGAAGTCCTGCCGCCTTCCCATCACGTTGCGGGAGGAATAGGTACGGGACAGATTCGTGCACTCGACGGCTATTGTGCCGGCTGTAGCCATTTGATCCCCCAGGTTTATGTGATCACAGGATGGAAGTCTCGTAGGATCCCCGTCGCCTGGCTTCCGTTTCCACCAACCGGAAGAACAGGTAACCCAGAAGTCCGTAACAAATGCCCACCGACAGTTCCCAGAGCAGGTGGCCTTTCACGGCCGACGGCGCCGCCCCGTGGAAGGCTTCACGGAAGGCGGCCACACCGTGGGTCAAAGGCATGACGTCTCCCAGATAGTGGAGAGAGAAAGGCAGTTCATCCAGCGGAACTACGACCCCGGTAAAGAGAATCAGCAGGCCGGAGGCTCCGGCGCTGATGACCAGCCAGTCCCGTACGACGATGGCGAACACGCCAACACACAGCGCGAAGGCGGTGCAGGAGAAACCGATCAGCAATATGGAAGCAACCAGGGTCAGCCAGTCGGTCCTGGAAAAGTCCAGCCCGATGAACAGCCAGGCAAAGAACAGGCTGGTCGCCACGGTAAGCATACCGTTGGGGAAGTGCATGGTTCCCCTGCTCCAGTAAATCAGCCACCTGTTGCCCGAACTGCCGAGAACGTGGGCCAGGGTTCCGATTACGCGCTCGTAGTAGTTGCATTGGGTAATGCCCCAGATGAGGATGAAGGGCGTAGAGTAAGCTGCCATTCCCTTGACGTAATAGTCGGAGTCCAGGGGACTGTCGGCGAACCGGCCGGTCAGCATCAGCATCGTGATGTACAGAACCGGAACCAGGAAAACGTTTCCGGTGTACGCCGGCCAGTTCAGCCAGAAGAAGAGGGCGCGGTAGGAAAGGTAGGATTGAACGAAGAAGTTTGTCACCGGGTCTCCTAGAAAGCTCTCATGTTGCCGTCAACCCTGACGCGGCGCTCAACCTTTACCAGCAGCCAGTAGGCCAGGGCCAGGTAGGCCAGTGATACAGCCAAAGAGATGGCGAGATACTGGGCGCCGCGCAGCACGTCGCCTTCGGATTCCAGGGCGAGGAGCACGGCGTCCATGGCCCAGGCTGCGGGAAGGATCCGGGCCAGGAATTCTATGCCAGGAGCCAGAAAGGCCACCGGGTAGAAGAATCCGCCCAGGACCACGCCCAGCGGCCTGATTACGTTGAAGAATCCCTCGCGGCCCCTCACCAGGAGGAACAGGGGCGCGAAGATAATGGAGACGGACAACACGCTGAACGCCCCAATGCCGATGCCGAAGACCAACAGCAAGGGTTCGGCCACCCGGATAAACTGCCCGGATATCCATACGATCATCAGGACTGGGACCAACCCGGATAGAATGCCCAGCACGCTGATGGCCAGGGCCCGGGCAAAAACTATCAGCGCCAGGGGAGTGCGTGTCGTGGCGATGTAGTCGTAAGTGCCGACCAGGATGTCCCCGGTGATAGACCAGCCCAGGCGAATCGAAACCCGGTTCCAGATGGACATAAGAAGGACGCCCACGACCAGATAGTCTATTGGAACGGAACTGGCGCCCTTGCTGACGATCCATGCCAGCACCACGGCCAGGGGGATATTGACCACCAGGAAGAACAGTACCTCGCCCAACTGCATGTCATACTTGAGCTGTTCAACTAGTGCGCTAATGAATGCGTAAAGGTAGCCCATGGCGACAAATCCCTTTATGGTTTCGGGTCTTGCAGTACCTGGAATGCCTGGCGCAGGCCGTTACAACCACACGACTGTGAATACAAGGATTCCTGAAAGGCAGCCCAAAACCTTGTGCTCTTCAGGAGCGGCAAAATTAACCGGCAAAAAGAAACGGCGGGAGGCTCGATCCTGAAAAGAGCTTCCCGCCGATGCTGACGCCTGATTTCGCGAACACTCTAATTCAGAAGCAATGTGTCATGCCAGTGCCATCGCACGGCAACGACGAAAACATACCCACCGACACCGGCGCCACAGGGGCGCAGATGGCCATTATTGGAACTGGTATGTTGGGTGAGTGTCATATTTCGTATCCCGGCGAATGAGTGCGGGTAAGGCTAACACCGGCATGAAACGAATGTCAACACGAGGAAATGGGCCCTGGCTACCCTGCACATCTCAGTTGTTGCATTCCCCTGGTGGCCAGATTCCCCCCATCAGTTTAGGCCTTCAGTGTGGCATGGTGGTAAAACTATCTGTTCGTCCTCATATTCTTGCTGAATCCAGCAAAACGGCTGGTATATGGCAACATAATTGCTGGTAATGCTCCCAATGCAACGAAAACGGCTTGCGACCTTTATCGCCCCACCTTAAGATGTACTGAACAGCTTTTCGATACAGGAGCCGAGGAGGCAGCCATGGCCGAACAATTGCAACGCCCCACTGACAAGGCGGAGATTTACTGGTTTTCTGAGCAGCCCTACGGCCACGTCAATAACCAGGACCTGGAACAGTACGATTCCGGGCGTTTGGGCTTTCCCAACACCTACTTCGATCCGGAAAAGGCTCACGTCCTCTACAACCAGTACCACGAGCAGTATGCCCTGGCCGACGAGGTGGGTTTCGACGGCATCATGAGCAACGAGCACCACGCATCCTACTGGTGCATGAAACCCTCCGTAAACCTGGACGCCGCCGTTATCAGCAAGCTCACCAAGAACGTCAAAATCGCCATTCTGGGCAATGTCATCGCCGTCAACGACCCCATCCGCATGGCCGAAGAGATTGCCATGCTGGACTGCTATTCGGGCGGTCGCATAATCTCCGGGTTCGTCCGCGGCACTGCGGTGGAAACCCTGCAGGCGGGCATCGCTCCGCCGGAGAACCGGTCGCGGTTTGAAGAGGCCCACGACCTCATCATCAAGTGCTGGACCACTCCCGGCCCGTTCCGCTACGAAGGGCAACACTACAATTACCGGGTGGTGAATCCCTGGGTGCTGCCCGTGCAGAAGCCCCACCCGGACATCTGGTTTCCGGGCACCGGAAGCCCTGAAAGCGTGGTCTGGGCTGCAAAGCATCGCCACCCCTACATGAACCTGGGCGCCCTGGTGGACACCACCGAGTGGCTGAGGCAGGTCTATATCGACACTGCCAAAGAAGAGGGGTATCAGGCCGGGCCGGAGCACTTCGGCTATTTGCTGCGCTGCCTGGTGGCCGATACCGACGAGAAGGCCATCGAGATTGGGCGGGAGTTCATGTGGACCATCGAGCATCGGCAGCGCGGCCCCATGGAACACAACGACCCGCCGGGCTACCAGTCCCGGGCAGCAGTGGAGGTTAAGGCCCAGCGTCCCACGGGCAATGTGGCCGGCGCGGGAGGGCTGGGGGTTGGCCTCAGTTACGAGCAACTGCAAGGCGTGAACAACATCATCGTCGGGAGCCCGGAGACGGTGACCCGCAAGCTTACCGAAGTGATAGAGCGGCTGAGCCCGGGATACGTCCACATCTACGGGAACGAAGGGCACATGGACCATAAGGACGTGATGCGGTCCATCGAACTGCTGGGCAAGGAAGTAATCCCGGCCCTACACGAAGTTAAACTGCAGCCCTACGAGTAAGAGCGCAGCAAGCCGGCTGCCCCGGGGTTGGCGGGCAGCCGGCATTGTATTTGTCGGAAGTTGGGCCCGGCGACTCACGGGGAGATACAGGCATGGAAGTTGGATACCAGGTTGGCCAGGTTGTGCTGCGGGACACAGTTTCCCTGCAGCAGCAGTGGCAGGAACACCTGGAACAGTTCCGCGCCTCCCGCGACGCTGGCTTCGACATCTATTGCTGGGCCCACCACTACCTGATCGATCCCTTCCAGCACTTTCAACCCTTTCCGGTACTGGCGCGACTGGCCGCCGAACCGGGAAGCATGAAGCTGGCAACCTCCGTGCTGTTGCTGCCCCTGATGAATCCGGTGGACGTGGCCGAGCAGGTGGCTACCCTGGACCACATCGCCGAGGGCCGATTCATCCTGGGCCTGGGTTTAGGCTACCGGCCTGAAGAGAGCGAAGCCTTCAATACCAGCATGGCCCATCGAGCGGCCCGCAGCACCGAAGCCCTGGACCTGATGGTGCGGTTATGGACGGAGGAGGTTCATCAACGGAATGTGAGGAGGCTGGATGCGGAAAGGCACCAAGCACTCATACCTGATCAAAGCCAGGGATGACTCGGAGTTTGTCTTTTTTATAACTTTTTGCGGTCAGCACGTACCCGCCGATTCAGAGTCCGCCCTTTGGATTGAGGAGTTCGGGACAAGGTGGAAGGAACAGAGGCGTTCCGACCTCTGCCTGCGTTGCGCCATGGAAATGAGCCTGGAGGGAGCAAGCTAATGCCGGAAAACAGGCGCTTGAGCGGCGTCCAGGCAATAACCCGGCGTGATTGCCTTGCGTCGATGTACACCTTCTCTTTCGTTGACATTCGATTTGGCCAATCCTAATATGATGTGAATAGGCGCCTGGCTTACTGTTTTGGGCCCGAAAAAGGGAGAAGCGGCGATGTCCCACCACGAAGACATTCAATTGATGGCCCACTTGATGAGACGCGCGGGATTCGGTGAGCCCCGTGAGGAACTGGAGGAGCGTGTCTCCAAGGGCTACGAAGCCGTGGTTGAGGAGTTGCTGCATCCGGAACGGCAGCCGGCCATAGACGAAGAACTGTTGTACCGGTACTTCCCGGGCTATGAGGGGGCAGGAGCGCCGCCAATCAATCAGGCCAATTGGGTTTACCGGATGATCAACACCAAACGGCCCCTGGAAGAGAAGATGGCCCTCTTCTGGCATCAGTTGTTCGCCACCGGCAACTCCAAGGTGGACAACCCGCCGGAAATGACCCGCCAGATTGCCACCTTCCGTGAACACGGGTTGGGCACTTTCCGCGACCTGCTGTTAGAGGTCGCCAGGTCTCCGGCCATGATCTTCTGGCTGGACAACCACGGAAATCGTGACGGCGCCATCAACGAAAACTGGGGGCGGGAACTGCTGGAGCTTTTCTCCCTGGGAGTTGGAAACTACTCGGAGGATGATATCAGGGAAGCGGCCAGGGCCTTCACCGGATGGACGATCGCCCCCAAGATTCCCCGAAATCCCTATGGCCGTTTCCACTGGGAGTTCGAGTACAAAGCCGAGGCCCACGACGACCGGGAGAAGACCTTCCTGGGGCATACCGGAAACTTCAACGGCGAAGACATCGTAGACATTATTGTGGAGCAGCCGGCTACGGCCCGGTTTCTGGCCCGCCACCTTTACCGATTCTTCGTCGCCGACGAACCCCATGTCGCCAGTTGGAACATTATTCCGCCCGTTGATCCTGAAGCCATCCAGTTCCTGGTGGATGCCTACAATGAGTCCCGTGGCGACATCCGCTCGATTCTGCGGGCATTGTTCAACTCGGAGTTCTTCAAGAATGCCCGCTTCGCAAGGGTTAAAAGCCCGGCTGAATTGGTCGTTGGCGCCGTTCGCATGGCGGGCAACTATAACGGCTTCAAGCCGGGATTCAATAACCTGGCCCTGGAGTGCGGCTGGCAGGGACAGGAACTGCTCAATCCTCCCAGCGTGGAGGGCTGGCACACGGGCTCCGAGTGGATCGACCCCGGCGTTTTGATGCGCCGCGTGAATTTTGCCGCGAGGATATTCGGCGACATCTCACTGCCCGGCGTGCAGGCTATCGTCAAGCGGGTGTTGGCGAATGTGCATGTTCGTGGGGATTATTCACCCCAGGCGATAGTCGCCGCCTGTCTTGATGCTATGGGGCCGCTGGAGGTTGGTGAGGCGACCTGCGCTGAATTGATGGTCCATGCCGAAAAATGTGGCGACCTGCCCTGGAGCACCAGGGAAGAACTCATGACATCACTGTGGAATGTGAGCAAGATACTGACCTTGATCGCCGCCTCACGGGAGTATCAGTTTGCCTAGCCAATTCCATTCAACCGATGCAGAAGGATATGAAAATGGCATCAACCCATAAGGACCCCGTGCTGGTGGTACTGGAGCTAACCGGGGCCAACGATTACCTCAATACGATTGTTCCCTATAGCAATCCCCTGTATTGGGATAACCGGCCCAGGGTTCATATCCCCGAAGACCAACTGCTGCCCATAGATGACCAACTGGCATTCCGGTCTGATATAGAGCCGTTGAAAGATATCTACGACCAGGGCAACATGGCAATCATCCACGGAATTGGATTTGAGGACTCGCCCCGTTCGCATTTTCGCGCCATGGACATCTGGCATACCTGCGAACCGGATACCATCGGCATTAATGGCTGGCTCGCCAAGGTGATCCGGGACCTGGATCCGGTCGGCGAGAACGTGCTGAAGGGAGTGAGCCTGGGCCAGGGGTTGCCCCGGGCGCTAACCATGAAGGGGGTCCCGGTTACTTCCGTCAACCACCTTCCCTCATACGGCGTGCTCTCATCAAATCCGGGAATCGGGTCCGACCAGGAACGGACACAGATACTGGAGAGCTTTGCCCGAATGTACGCTCCCGCCATCGGCACGGGACCGACCATGGAATACCTGGGACAGGCAGGACGGGATGCGTTGAAAGGGGCCGACATTATCCGGGTAGCTCCGGAGACTTATTCTTCAAACGTGGAGTACGCCAACAACCCCATCGCCAGGCGCTTGAGAGACGTGGCCCAGGTGCACCTGGCCGGACTGGGCACCCAGGTCTTTTACACGGCCTACGGGTCCTTCGACACCCATTATGACCAGATGGGATCGCATACCAAACTCTGGATGGATGTTTCCGTTGCCATACGCGATTTCTTCGCCGACCTGCGTGAGCACGACGCCTCAGACGAGGTGGTTGTTATGCTGTTCAGCGAGTTTGGACGCCGCGTCCGCGACAATGGCACTGGCACCGACCACGGGGCGGCCGGGGCAGCCTTCGCCATCGGCGACCGGGTGAAGGGTGGAATGTACGGGACCTATCCGTCGTTGAAACCGGAAGATCTCACTCAGGGGGACCTGGCCCCCAGCTACGATTTCCGTGGCTTCTACTCCACTCTGGCGGAAAAGTGGCTGGGACTCGACCCGGTACCCATTGTCGGTGGACACTTTGAGCAAATGTCCTTCGTATAGCTCCACGAACCCAGATTCGTTTACGGGGGTGCGGGTATGCTGACCACCGTCGCCGCTGGCCGGGTGTATGACTACAGCTACTGCATAGGCATGTACAGCCAGGCAGGCCGGGGATTCTGGGCTCCCCAGGATTTCGTCCTGGGATCGAACGGCCGCGTTTACGTGTTGAGCCGCGGGGTGGAGCAATTGGGCCAGCGCATCAGCAAGCTCACCCTGGACCACGAATTTCAAGGCCAGTTCGGCTCTGTTGGCGCGGAGGACGGGCGCTTTGTCTGGCCCCGTTCAATTGATTTGGACCCGCGTGGGCGGGTTTTCGTTTCGGACGAGTATCTCAACCGCATATCCATATACGACGATGAGGGCGCTTACCGGTATCACTGGGGCAGGCCAGGCAGCGAAGACGGGCTGCTGAACGGGCCCTCGGGAATTGCATTCGATTCCCATGGAAGCCTTTGGGTGGTGGACAGCCTTAATCACCGGGTGCAGAGCTTCAGCCAGATCGGTGAGTTTCACTCCAGGTTCGGGAAGCAAGGCAGTGGTGACGGGGAACTGGAGATGCCATGGGGCATTTGCATCGACCGGCAGGACAACATTTACGTCGCGGATTGGGGAAATAACCGGGTGCAGAAGTTCTCCCCCGGCGGAGAGTTGCTGGTCAAGTTCGAAGGTTCCAGCGCCGGGGTGGGCTCGCTCAAGGGGCCGTCGGGCGTGGCTGTCGACTCGGATGGGGATGTTTACGTAACCGACTGGGGGAACCACCGAGTCCAGATCTACGCCGCCGACGGCCAGTATATTACGGCGCTGGTCGGCGACGCCCAGGAGCCTTCGCCATGGGCCCAGACCTACATCGACGCCAATCCGGACCTCATCAAAGCCAGGCGACGGACAGACCTGGAACCTGAATGGCGGTTCCGCCGCCCCGTGGCGGTCAACGTTGACGCCGAAGACCGGATCATAGTCCTGGAGTCCTACCATCACCGCCTGCAAATCTACAACAAGCTAAAGGACTACGTGGAACCCTCCATAAACTTGTAGGGTAACGCCCGCAAGGGCCGGGGCATTTCGCCAATCGTCCCTGCCTCCACCCTTCGCTGTCCGTTCGGGACCAGGGCCATGTCGGCCTATTCCTGCGGGAAGCTCAGCTCAAGTCCTGACCCTCTCCAGGCAATACACCAGGTCAACTCCACAACAGCAGGAGGTTGCAGCATGTTCAAGACAACCAACATTGACCACGTGGCCGTCAACACCAACGACATGGAAGCTACGGTCCAGTTCTATTGCGGCATCCTGGGGATGAAGATAGCCCGTACCATGCGTACGCCCAGCGGAAGGCGGCACTATAACGTGGAGATTGGCGGGGGCAACGCTTTCGCTTTCTTCGAGACCGATGAGGACCTCACCAGGACCAGCAATCAGTACCTGAACCATTTCGCAATTCCGGTCGCTACCGAGGAGGAGTTCGACGAGGCCCTGCAACTGCTGAAGGACAACGGCGTAGAAGTTACCGATGTCATCGAAAGGCATTGGGGCAAGACCTTCTACTTCAACGACCCCAACGGCATAACGCTGCAGATCGAAATACAGACCCGGGAGGACGAACGCGACCCCATGGGCGACCCCGAGCCGGTGCCCTCGGCGGCGAAGTTCATGAAGTAAACGGTCGGCGGCCCCAGGGCTAATCCGGGAACCGTCCTGCAGCATGCAAAGTCCCCTGGGCCTTCCCTGAACCTCGGGAAGCCAGGGGACTTTTTCGTGACCGCTACTGGGGGGTAAGGCACGACAGGTACGCCTATCGTGGATTTACGGGCATCCGCCTTCCACCAGCAATCAGGATTCCGGCCGGGTCCTCGACGAACCAGCAGGGCAGGCGCTGGAGCATCCGCCCGGCGCCGGGGAAACCTGGGTGGCGCAGGCTGTTCCGGTTCGTTGATAGTGGCTCTGCTAGCGGCTGCTCACCCAGAAGTCGTTCGACTTCTTGTCAAACTTTCCATGTCCCGCCAGGTCGTCCAGCCAAATCCAGGTCTTGTTCAACCATCTCCACCGGAAGTTCCTGATAAAGAAGCGCGGGATGGCATACTTCTTGCTGGGCGGCTTGGTCCAGGCGCACCGGCGCACGCATGTGCTGCATGTGCTGCCCACCCGGTTCTGGAAAGTCATGCACTTCTTTGCGTCCAGTTTCCAGGTAAGAACCCCGGTTGAATTGCTTTCGTCAACGGGATCGAAGCTTCGTTCGCCTGTGGTAATGGCTTTTGTGCCGCACTTCGGTACGCACTTCAGGCATGCGTTGCAGAATTCGGTGATGCCGGAATCCACGGCCCCGGCGGGCTCCAGCGGAAGGTCGGTGAAAATCTTGGATATGCGGCAGCGTGCCCCAACCCTGGGGTTGATCAACATTCCGTGTCTCCCCACCTGGCCAAGTCCTGCATCGATAGCCAGTGGAATGCTGAGGGCGGTGTCATTGGCCGCGGGAATTGCGTTGTAGCCCAGACCCCGGATGAATTCAGCCACCATCCAGAGGGTAGGCGCCATGCGGGCGTAAGCCAGCGTGCTGAGTCCCTCGGTAAGCAGGGTGGGCGCATGCTCCGTGCCGTCCAGATCCTTGCCCCACTCGTGGAGCATCACCACCACGTACTTCATCTCCTTGGGAATGACCCGGGTGCCGTCATCTAGGCGAACGGGCCGGTCATGCTGTTCGTAACCGGGTTCATCGGAGAATTTGATGGGGAACGCTTCCTTCGTCTCAGCGTCAAAGTAATGGGAATACACCCAGCGACGGTCAAGTTCGGCAAAACCGACCTGGTCCGCTCCCAGGAGTTCAGCAGCCTTCCGCACAATCTGCGAGGCTTCTGCGGGGGAAGTTTCCGGGCGGCCCACCGGCGAGGGCTCCAGGTCCGATTGCCATGCGGTGGCCCTTGTATCCGGCTGGTTCTTGGAGAAGTTCATCAGTGAGAGCAAAGAATCCGCGGCGGAATCCAAACCCCAGGCTGTGGACTCATAGCCGAGGCGTCCCTTGTTCATTAGCTGACGCTGCTTGTCCTTCAGTTTGTCTCTCTCGGCCTTGTAATAGGCATCCCAGACCATCTGCGAGCCCATATGGTCTTTCTGATTAAACCGGACGTATGAGTCCTGCACCTGGTACATTTCGGCGGCCGTAACGCGACCGTCCTGGGTTGCCTTCTCTTCCGAAGAGGACTTGGAAAGCCCCCGCGTTCCCAGTTTCATGCTGCGATACCTCCTGCCGTCATAAGCCCACTACATACTGCTACATACTGCGTTACGTCCGGCAATTTTGCAAACCCACGGCGTCCAACAACACCCGAAGCCTGAATCCCGTCCGGTAAACAGGTTACCGGAAACAGATCATCGTGTTGCAGGATCGCCGTCTTTTTCCGCTCAGCAAGCGCGCCGCGGGTTCAGGCTATTCGGTGGGCGTCGTTCAAGTCCCTGTCTTCTTGCCACGCTCCTGACCTCTTCCGGTTCTCCTGCGGCGCCGTCGCGAAATCGCTCTTGCCCAGCGGCGTAATTGTAGCGTGGAATGAGGCGGGTGTATGATGGGCCGAACGATGGGCCGAACCCTGGCAACGGAACGCCGCGAGGAGATATGAGATGCCCGACAAACAGATTTTGTGCGCCTTTGGAGTTGACCTGGACGCCGTTGGCGGTTGGCTGGGTTCCTACGGCGGGGAGGACTCGCCGGACGATATTTCCCGCGGCATCTTCGCCGGGGAAGTGGGAACGCCCCGGCTGCTGAAACTCTTTGAACGGCTGGACATCAAGACAAGCTGGTTCATCCCCGGACACTCCATCGAGACCTTTCCCGACGAATGCCGGATGATCGTGGAGCAGGGGCATGAGGTGGGAATGCACGGCTACTCCCACGAGAATCCCATCTCCATGTCGCCGGAGCAGGAGGAGACGGTGTTGCTTCGCTGCATCGACCTGATTACCGAAGTTTCGGGGAAACGGCCCCGGGGCTACGTCGCGCCGTGGTGGGAGTTCAGCCACGTTACCAACGAATTGTTGCTGAAGCACGGCATCAAGTACGACCACAGTCTGATGCACCGCGATTTTGAGTGCTACTATGTCCGCGTGGGCGACCGCTGGACCAAGATCGACTACGGCATGCCGGCGGACCACTGGATGCACGCCCTGGTGCGCGGCGAGGAGACCGACCTGGTGGAGATACCGGCCAACTGGTACCTGGACGACCTGCCGCCGATGATGTTCATCAAGGCGTCGCCCAACAGCCACGGCTTCGTAAATCCCCGGGACATCGAATCCATGTGGCGGGACCAGTTCGACTGGGTCTACCGCGAATACGACGAGGCGGTCTTCCCCATAACCATCCACCCCGACGTCAGCGGCCGGCCCCAGGTGCTGCTGATGCTGGAGCGCATCGCAGAATACATCCGCTCCCACGACGGCGTCCGCTTTGTGACTATGGAGGAGATAGCCGACGATTTCCTGGCCAAACACCCCAGGGATGGGGGGTAAGCTGATTCACTCAGGGTAGTTACTCTGCCTCTGGGCTTGCTTAACCGTCACCCCACCCCATCCTCGGCATCAATCCCCCACTGCTGCACCATTTCCAGCATGGTGCGGGCGGTTTCCTCGTGGGCGATGTCCACCATGTCGCCGGCGTAGGTTACCACCGCGCTGCCGGCCTGCCTCTGTTCTTCCATGGCTTTCAGCAGCCCCTTCCAGTGGGCGATCTGCTCGGGACTGGGCGTGAACACTTCGTTCACCACCGGAACGTGGGACGGGTGGATGAGGTTCATTCCGGTGTACCCCAACTGTTTCAACTGGTTGGCCAGGTCGCGCAGGCCGTCCAGGTCGTGGATGTCGAACCAACCGCCGCTGATGGGAAATTCGATTCCGGCGGCGCGGGAATCCACCAGCACCTTGGACTTGATGAACAGGGTCTCCATTCCTTCCGGCGTCCACTGGAAACCGATGGAGCGCGCCGTGTCACCGCCCTTGCCGCCGCTGCCGCCCATGTGGGCCACCCTATCGGAGGCCATGGCGATGTCGTACGCCTGCCGGATGCCGTCGGCCGTTTCCAGGCCCGGGTCAATGCAGATCGACCCAATGGCCATCCCCGCCTTGCGTTCGAAGAATTTCAGGAGCGTGTCCACCTCAACCACGTCCTCGGGACGCTCCACCTTGGGCAGCAGAATGCCGTAAAGGTGGGGGCTGGTCACCGCTTCCAGGTCGAACCCGGTCAGTCCCGTTTCCAGCCGGTTGACGCGGACGAAAAGGGTCTGTCCCGCCGAACCCAGTTCTTCCACCATGGCGGCCACCAGGGCGCGGGCCTTCTCCTTTTCAGCCTCCGGCACCGAGTCTTCCAGGTCCAGGATCAGGGCGTCGGGGCCGTACTGGTTGGCCTTGCGCATCCAGTCTTCGCGGTTGCCGGGAACGAACATCACTGACCGCAGCGGTTTGGCTTTGAACCTCATGTGTGCCTCGCAGATTGGTTGTTTGGACGGGTTGCCGTCGCATCTTCCATGTTGGCCCTAAATCACCCCGCCGGAGCGCAGCCCTTCCAAATCGGACTCGCCCAGGTCCAGCAGCTTCCCGTAAATCTCGCCGTTGTGCATCCCCAGCGTCGGCGCGCCGGGCAGTGTGGGCAGCGGCCCGCCCGAGAACACCACGGGAAACCCGGACGCTATCCCGCCGGGCACCGGGGCGTCCATGGTCCCGTGGCGCATGGGCTGCAGCGTTCCCCTCTCGTAGAAGTGATGGTCGGCCATGATGTCCGGCACGGTGCGGACCGGGCCGCAGGGGACGTCGGACGCCTCCAACCGCGCCAGGATTTCGGCCTGGGTCATTTTGCCCACGCGCTTCTGGACTTCCTCCCGGGCATCGACAACATTGATGGAGCGGGAGGTGTAGTCGGTGAAGCGCGTGTCTTCCAGGAGTTCCGGGGCGGCCAGCGCCTCGCACAGGCGCCGCCACTGGTCGTCGCTGGCGGCGGTGATGATCAGGTCGGCGTCGGAGGCGTGGTACAGGCCGGTGGGGCCGCTGCGGCTGGTGTTGCCGGTACGCAGGGGATTGCCCAGTTCCACGTCCTCCTCCAGGTTTTCCATGAACATCAGGGCCGCCAGGGTATCCATCATGGAAACGTCCAGGTGCTGCCCGTTGCCCGTTCGCTCCTTCTCCCGCAGCGCGCCCATGATGGAGTAGGCGGCGAACAGGGGCGTTACCAGGTCGCCGATGTAAAACCCCACCTTGGTGGGAGGCCCGTCGGCGTCGCCGTTAATGTCCATCAAACCGCTCATGCCCTGTATCTGCGGGTCGTGGGCCGGGAGTTCGGCATAGGGGCCCGTCTGGCCGTAACCGGCGATGGAGCAGTAGATGATGCCCGGGTTGACCGCGGCTACGTCGTCATAGCCCAGCCCCAACCGGCGCATGGACCCCGGGGCCAGGTTCTCCAGGACAATGTCGGACTGGCGGGCCATGTCGAGGAACATCTCCCGTCCCCTGGGGTCCCTCAGGTTCAGGGTAACGCTTTTCACCCCCTGGGTGCGCTTCAGGAACCGGGTGGCAATATCCTGCTTTGTCTGCGGAGTGTTGTGGACGCCCTCCGGCCCGGCAAAGGGCCCGTTGCCCCGCACGGGATCGCCCCGCCCCGGAATCTCCACCTTGATAACCTCGGCGCCCAGACGCGCCAGGTTCATGCTCAGGTACGGCCCCGCCAGAAACACCGTAACGGCCAGCACCCGAATATCGCTAAGTGGCTCCATAGCAAATACCACGCTTCGTCAGGAGTTGGTGATTGTGAGGCCAGTATAGCGCGAGTGTGGCGGGGGTGCATTCAGGTCTGAGGGAGGCGCAAGTGGTGTTGTGACGGCGGAATGGGGCTGCCTGCCGTTTGGTAGCAGGTCTAGCGGGGATGGAAAACTAATAACTGAATCGCCATCGGAAAGGGTTGAGGGAAATAATACTGGCACGACAGCAAGACAGGCTCCCTTAGCCTTGGCGCTCTTGCGTTGTGCGAATGCTGTCGCTTCTATCAAGGGCGTTAGGCAACCTTCACCTGACAACGTGAGAAATGACGGAATCACAAAGAGCTCCACTTCCTAGTTCCTCTGACATCATGACGCAGTGGTAGACGGACTGCCAAGGGTGATTATCCTTTCGACAACATTCTCAAGCGTTTTGCTAGTCTTGCCTTGCGAGTAGGCTCCATTTACGATTTCTCGGAATACCGCAGGGTTCTTGCCGGAAATTCCCAATTCTTCTTGAGCTTTGGAAGAAAGCATTTCAAGGAGTTCTTTTCCTAGCTCGTTTTCCAGAGTTTGTTCCAAATCAGTCTCGAAACAGGTACTTGAACACAGTACGAAGTTGGGCCAGTCTTCCTCTGCCTGATTTAAAAGACGTAGTAGGTACCTGTTATCTTCAGGTCTTGGATCATTGCCGGCAAAATCCCCGTCCCAAACCACATACACTGGGATACCAAGTTGCCGGAATATGACCAAGGGTCGGTCGAGGTTGCGTTTACCAAAACATGGGATGACACTAATTCCCAGACTGTCGAAGTCATGCCCCATAGATGCCGAGGTAGCCAGAATTGCTGCACGGTCGTCTTCCCCCTCAACCAATACCACCTTATCTGCGAAGAAGCCTTCGTTCATCCAAGGAGTCATGATTGCTTGCAGGCGTGGACTAAGAGTCTCAGCCGTGTATTTGTCGCCTGTGGAACCGTTGGCCTTCCAAAGTGTATCTGCTACTTTGTCCATGTCGGCTTTCTTCAGTTGAGTGCACTTGGGTTTATCATCTTCACGAACAGACTTCCGCAGCACCCTGATTTGGGAGAAACGGTCTAGCCCGACCATAAGCGGAGAGTGTGTCGTATAAACAACTTGGGTTTTCTCCGCGACACCAGGAATGGTACCGTTTGCAAGTTTCAAGAGCACCGAAGCCAAATGGCGTTGGCGGCTGGGATGCTGATACAGCTCTGGTTCTTCAATGGCAAGAACGATGCTCGGCATTTGCAGAGACTGGGCAGACTCTGTAGTGCTTTCGTTCTCTTCTTGCACTAGTGTTTCTTCCTCTGTTTGGGCGGTGGATCCTCTCGCGGCGACCAAGTGCTGCAACATGGTCACGATAAACGCACGCTGAAGGCCATGTCCCGTTCTGTCTACTGTTGATTCATACCCATCTTCAAGAAGTTTGACTTGAGCCTGAGGCATCGGGATAGTTACTTCCTGGAATTCGGACCATTTAAGTAGAACGCTTGCCTCGGGCACATAAGATTTGAGTGTACTTGACAGCTCTTCCTCTAGGTTAACCAATTCTGTAAGGTTGTTAGGGTCCATAATTTGACGATACTTGTTCTGAGTCTCCTCCTTGTAGTCCGTAAGCTCCTGTCGTTCAGATAGTGCACTCCGAACTATGAGGTTCATTATTTCTGTGATAGGGGCCCCTCTACTTTCTGTAGCATCCTCTTGCGCATTCCTAACGGCAGGTATGTGTATAAACCTAGTAAATTTACCCAGGTAGCCTTGAGCTACCCGGGTGAATCCAAAGAACCGTCCATCGTCTCGAAGAAATGTGCAGCGTTCGGGAAAGTGGCTCTCCCACTCTGCCAGAGCTGTTCTAACTGCCTCAGCCGAGTTTGCGGCTGGCAAATTCTCGTACTCTTCCTTTGCTTTGATTTCGTTGTACTTAGCTCTTATGTCCCTGGCACCACCGGCGTTCTTAATCTCTCCAAAGTCAGGATTTTGGAGGCGCATTCCGTGATATGTACCCGAACTCTTGCCCGGCGTCAAAGTAAAAACCCGAACAATTGTCATTAGTTCATTGTCAATATAGGCCGAAAAGAACTCCTTTGCTTCATTACTTAGCCCACCAAATGAAACCGTGATCTCTATGTCTTGTGTCGTATCTTCAGAGTAGAAATCCGCTGGAGTAATGCTGGCTGACGGGTTATAGAAAAGATCCAGGGCACTCAAAAACGAGGATTTCCCAGACCCATTTCGACCCACTAATGCAGTAAGAGAATCGCAGGGAAGTGACTCGTCAAGAATAGAGCGAAAATTCTTGACATTAACTTCTTTAATGTACATGTGCCTGTTACCTCAACTGGCTGAAGGAAAAACGGTTCTTAATCTCTCTATGAAAAAATGAGCCCTTTGACTCCGCCGAAATTAAGCCGAAGTAAATTGGTTCCGGCACTTTAGCATACCGATACACACTTCCACTCTGGAATTCTATCTCCATGGTCTGGTTGGCAGTATCAAATCCGACCGATGCTATCATTGCAGATTCTACTGACTGTCTATCCATAATCTGTATTCCCAGCCTCTTAGAGTTGGCCCACGTACAAATCATAGCGTTCTACTTGTACCTATTGCAATGATTCGAGGCGATTAGAGGTCAATGCAATAGCCCCCAAGTAATAGACTGCCCCAAGACACCCTCCTCACTCAATAAATCTGACTTGCTAACGTTGCCAACTGTCTAAAGGCGCCACCCCCCACAACCACCCCCCACCAACCAAAAAGAAAAAGAGTAGCCAACCCCTTCACAACGGCAACTGTTACCGCCCCACTACCCTGATTCCCCCGTCAGACTCCCGGGGCCTGGCCCAGTCGCCGCCAGCGTCAGGATCGTACTTCAAGGCGTTGCGGGAGGTTGCAGCATCGCCACTTGGAAGTTACGCTTGTGCCTTGTTATGCCCACTGTAGAAGGCAGTGAGCGGCGCCCCGGGCCCGTACCACAGGCAGAGTAATGAGGAGTCCAGGATCGTGGCTGAAAGCGACGTCAGTTCCATCGTTGCCAGCACGCAGGCCTATTACGACGGGCCTGCCGACGAAATCTACCGCACCATCTGGGGCGACAACCTCCACCTGGGCGTACCCTGCGGGGTAGAATGTCCCCACCCGGAAGCCATGGAGCATACCAATGAGATTATGGCCGGAGCGGTGAACCTGGGAGCGGACACGCGGGTGCTGGACCTGGGTTGCGGCTATGGTTCGACGGCCAGGTACCTGGCGGCGAATTTTGGCTGCCAGGTAACCGGCGCCAATATCAGCGAGAAGGAACTGGACCTGGCTCGCGAACGCGCCGCCGAGGCGGGACTGTCCCGCCTGCTGACCTTTGAGTACGGGGACTTCCACAGCCTGTCGTATCCTGAAGGCTCATACGACGTGGTCTGGAGCCAGGAGGCGTTCCTGCACGCGGCGGACAAGAACGCCGTGCTGTCGGAATGCCGCAGGGTGCTGAAGCCCAGCGGGTCCCTGATTTTTACGGACATACTGGTGCGTCGGGACACCCCGGCTGAGGACCGGGAAAGGATTTACGACCGGGTGAAGTCGCCGGACATGTGGGACCTGGATGATTACCGGGAAACCCTGTCGCGGCTGGAACTTCCCGTAACCAGGGAAGAAGACTGGTCCCGGCACGTCGCCCGCTCCTACGCCTGGGTCCGTGACCGGCTGGGTGAAAACCGTGAAGCCCTGCTGCCCCGCATAGGAGCGGAGACCATTGACCGCACCCTGGAGGCCCTGTCTTTCTGGGTCAACTCGGCCAATGCGGGCTACATCGGCTGGACCATGTTTGTGGCAAACAGGCCAGCCTGAGGGTTCCCCGGGCAGGAGGCCCGACTTTATCTCAATACCGGTGGAAAATCATACGTGACTGAAGCAGATGAAATCCTGGTCCCCAGGGACCTGTACAAAGAGCAGTATTCGCCGGAGTTCGCCGGGCGCTGGGACGAACTGATCGACTGGCAGCGCCGCGCGGAAGCGGAGAACAATTTCTTCCAGGACATTTTGAAAGGACACGGGGTCGAGACGGTGCTGGATATCGCCTGTGGCACCGGATACCACTCCGTTACCCTGAGTGCCGACGGTTTCCAGGTCACTGCCGCCGACGGCGCGCCCAACATGGTGGAACAGACCAGGCAGAACGCACGGCGTTTCGGAATTGACGACCTGCGCATCGTGGAGGCCGAGTGGACCAGGCTCGGCGAGTCCTTTGCCGGAGAGCAATTCGACGCCGTAATCTGCCTGGGAAACGCCTTTACCCACCTGTTTGACGAGGGGGACAGGATCAAGGCCCTTGGCGAGGTGTACCAACTGCTTGCCAGGGACGGCATAGCGATCATCGATCAGCGAAACTACGATGCCATTCTGGACAAGGGATTCTCCAGCAAACACCAGTCCTACTACCTGGGCGAGACTGTGGAAGTGAGACCCGAGGACCTGGGTGAAGACCGCCTGACAATGCGCTACGAATACGAGGACGGTGAAGTCCACTTTCTGACCATCTGCCCCATACGCCAGGAGTACGTGACCGGCCTGCTCCTGAAGGCCGGTTTCCGCAGCGTGACGCGCTACGGCGACTTTGTGGAAGGCTATGACTTCTATGAGCCGGATTTCGTGATACAAGTCGCCAGGAAGTGAAAGGGGGCCGCTCCCGGGTACGTCCTCCCGGTGGCGGCTTCTGAAACAAACCGAGGGACGGGAGAATGAGTACACCGGAACAAATTGAAGGGCGGGTACGGGCAGCGCTGGACGAATTGGGCATCGCCGGCTGGGAGTGGATCGAGATCGACCCCCAGTACGGCGATACCGCGGACTTCTGCGCCCAGTACGGGTATGACCTGCCCCATTCTGCCAACACGATCATTGTGGCCAGCAAGCGGGGGCCGGCGGCGCACTGCGCAGGGATTGTGCGGGCGTGCGACCGGCTGGACGTGAACCGGCGAGTACGCGGGCTGATGGGAGTGTCCCGTGCCTCCTTCGCTTCGGCGGAAGAAACCAGGGAAGTGACGGGAATGATGATCGGCGGGGTTACCGCGTTGGCCCTGCCGGAGGGATTGCCCATCTACGCCGATGTGCGCCTGCTGGAAATGGACTACATCATCCTTGGAGCGGGCAGCCGGTCGGGCAAGCTGAAAATGGCGCCCCGGGAACTGGAGAAACTGCCGGGGCTGGAGTTCATCGAAGGACTGTCCATTGCAGGAGAGTGACGCCGGCAAGTTCAGTAGAACGTTGTTCCTTGCCGCCAGACCTGGCGCAGTTTGAGCCGGTACTGTAATGCGAATGCCTTTCCCCTCAGGGTAGGGTTTCGTTTCCGGTGGTATGGACAATCGGAACGGTAGGGGCAGACCTATGTGTCTGCCCTGGTCTCACCAGTGAAACCACCTGAATCCGAACACTGCCGCCCCTCAGCGGTTCCTGAGAGTTGATCCCCGTTGATGGTATAGTTGCTTAACCTGCGGCCTGTTGGTTGGGGCTGTCGGGATTAACCGTCACAGGAATCCACTGGAGGGGACGCCATGAAATTCGGACTTTTCTACCAGATTCAGGTTCCAAAACCCTGGGGGCCTGAAACTGAGGCCAGGCGATTTTGGGAAGCCCTGGAACAGATTTCCTTCGCCGAGGAGAAGGGCTTCGACAGCGTTTGGTTCTCCGAGCACCACTTTCGTCCCGTCTGGTCCCACAATAGTTCACCGGATTTGACCCTGGCCGCCGTCAGCCAGCGCACGTCCCGAATCCGTCTGGGAATCGGTGTGGTCCTGGCGCCCATCCACCATCCGCTGCACACCGCAGCCCGGATGGCCACCCTGGACATCCTGAGCAATGGCCGCGTGGATGTAGGAATCGGGCGTACCGGTTATCCCTACCAGTTAACCCCTTACGGCAGCGACCTGAAAGACACGCGGGGTATGTGGGAGGAATTTGCCGAAGTGCTGCCTCGAGCCTGGACGGAGGAAGTTATTTCCTACCAGGGGGAGTACTTCCAGATTCCTCCCCGCGAAGTCCTCCCCAAGCCGCTGCAGAAGCCTCACCCGCCCCTGTGGTCGGCTTGCGCCAGCGAAAGCACCACTGTCCGGGCCGGCGAACTGGGTCTTGGCGCTCTCATCGGTAGTGAAGGGGGTTTGGAGAAGGTACGCTCCACCGTCGAGTTGTATCGCGAGACGTTGGACCGGACGGAGCAGCCAGCACGTATGGTCAATAGTCGCACCGCGCTGATGACCGCAGGCTACTGCCACGAGGACCCCCGGAAAGTTGCAACCCGGGGCGCCGAATTGGTCCAGTGGTACATGGACCAGCAGCGGGAACGGGCGCGCCTGGTCTGGCGCGGCGTTGATCCCGCCACTGTGCCGCCAGACTACCAGGGTTACTACGAAAGAGACATGAGGATGGCCTCCGGGCCGCATCAGGGTGACAGCCGTGCGGAGGATGTCATCGAGCAGGGCCACTCTTTCTGGGTGGGCACTCCCGACCAGTGCATCCGGTTCGTAGAAGACTACGAAGCCATGGGCATAGAGCAGGTGTTCTCCCTCTCCGCTATTGGCCCAGCGACCCACGAAGAGGTCATGAACACTATCAGCGTCCTCGGCGATCACGTTATTCCCCATTTTCGGGCCAAAGAGGAACGCCAGGCGAGAGAGGCTGCCGCCGTCGACTGATAGCGGCCGTATTCAGGGCGTTAATGCTGCGGCAAGGCTCCCTGGGAGACCTGCCAGTCAAGCCGGAGTTTGGTCTGGAAAACACCTTGGGCGTGGGTTGACCAACCGACTGCCCACCCCTACGGCCTCCCACCGTTTGTGCTAATATACCCCCACAACTATCCGCCACCGGCGGAAGAGGGAGGAATTTCGAATGGCGACAATGATTGACGGTGAGGCTTATCTGGGACGCGTTATGGTGCGGCCTCTCAGCAAGCAGGGCGACGTGACCATGTACCTGTGGCCCCTGCGCTGCCTGCGGGGCAAGTTCGGCGGTCCTACCTTTGGCGTGGATGTTAAGGGCGTGGAGATTATCCGCTTCGACCCTCATGGCTCCCGCGGCCACTGGCACAAGGGCGGCTACGACAAGCTGGGCGCCGGCGGTTCCCACGTTGACTTCCCCGAGGGCGTGATGGAAAGCGAAGACCAGTTGGAGTGGGCGCTGAACGAATTTCGCGCGCAGACCGCCACCTACCTGACCGAGGCCGGTTATGCCGAGGCCGCGGCCAACCTGGACCCGGAAATGGTTGGCGCCGCTGCCGACGCCGTCATGGCTCACCTGGAGTCCCAGGGCGACCTGAGGGCCGACGCCATCGCCAAGGACCTCATCTCCGCCTAAACCTGCGGGATATTGCGTTCAAAAGCGGGGGAGAGTCACCACCCTCTCCCGCTCCTCTTGTCCGGGCCTGCCTCTTTCTCTTCACCGCGTTCCTCCGGCCCCTGCCAATGCTCATCTAAGTGGTTGCGCTGAGCCGGAAAGACAGTCAGACCTACCTTAGCGTCGCCGCATCCGTCAGATGCACCAGGCACCCGCCCGTATCCGCCGGGTCAAAGTAAATCAGGCGGTAACCCATGAAGTTGCTGAACGGTTCCTCGGTCACGAAGCCATAGCCCCGCCGCCGGTGTTCCGCCACCACCCGGTCCAGGTCCTCCACGGCGTAGGCAATGTGGTGGACCACCCAGTTCCCGCCGGCCCCGTCCAGGGCAGACTGGTTTTCGGGGCAAATAAACTCCACCTCCACGTCGCCCACCTGCAGGAAGGCCACCTCGCCCAGGTTGGGAACCGCTCCCCGCCCGGTAACAATGGCCCCGAACTTCTCCCCGTAGGCCGCAATAGCCGCATCCAGGTCGGGGACCAGGTAGCTGATGTGGTGTATGTCTGAAAACATGGCCGCTCCTTGAAGCTAACAGTTCTTGTCTACCGCGATATTTTAGCTTCCCGCAGTTCATTTGGAATGTGGCCCGGGGCAACCGCGCCTCAAGTCAATGCCAGGCTGGGCTGGTAGTTCAACAGCATTGCAACGACGAGTTGGGGCTCAACCGTCATTCCGGCCTTGAGCCGGAATGACGATATGGGTTCAACAGTCAGCATTTCACACTTGTTTGACTGCTTACCGACGCAAGTAAGTATTGCCCGCAAATTATCCTCAACAGCCCGAATCAAGGCTTCAGAAGAGATTTCAAGCTGCTCGGCAAGCTCAGGGCGCCATGATCTCGTTTTACGAAGGGTGTCAGGGTACAACGCGCGATTGCCCTCGCGCCCACCCCGGTTGACTTGCCCCGTCCATTCGGCGTATGTTGGCGACCTGAGTCAACCTGCAGTTTGGGATTTCCGGCGCAGACCGAGGGAAGAGTTTCTCTTCCCGTGCCGTGGGCGCCGTACTGGTCCCCTGAGGATATACCCCATTGCCTGCACTTTCCGGCATTCCCGCCCTGGCGGTCCTGCAGAACCCCAATTTCCGCCTGTTGTGGATGGCGCGCTGGGTCCACGAAATCTCCCGCCGCATGGAACTGCTGGTCCTGGGCTATCTCATCTACGAACTCACCGACTCGGCCTTCCAGGTGGGGCTGATCTCCGCTTTTCTCAACGGGCCCCGTCCGCCCCTGTCCCTGTTGGCCGGGATGCTGGCCGACCGCCTGGACCGTTGGCGCATCCTGGCGGGCATCCACACCTTCTACCTGCTGGTAGCCTCGGCCCTGCTGACCCTGCTGCTCCTGGACCTGATTCACCCCTGGTTTGTGTTTTTTGCCATTCTGCTGCAGGGGACGGCCAAGGTGCTGGACGACCCCACCCGGCGGGCGGCGCTGTTCGACCTGGCAGGACAGGACCGCATTGCCCACGCCATGTCCCTGGAGACCATCACCAACAACGTGGGCAAAATTCTTGGCCCCATCGCCGGCGGGCTGCTCATCGCCTTCTACGGGTTCACCGGCGCCTACATGGTGCTGGTATCACTCGACCTGGTGGCCGCCGTGCTGATGTTCAAGCTGCGCCTGCCCCAGGCGGCGGTGGTCGTGGGCCGCGACCGCGCCTTCTGGCAGGGCATCCGGTCGGGCATCGGCCATTCCTTCTCCAACAAGTTTGTGCTCGGCGTGCTGTCCATTTCGCTGGTGATGAACGGCATGGTGCTGCCCCTGCAATACTTCATACCGGTCATCGCCACCGAGGTTCTGAAAGTGGGCCCCGCCCTGGGGGGCGTCATCGGCGCGGCCGAGGGCATCGGCACGCTGGTGGGGGCGGTAATTATCGGCACGCGGCGCAACTACACTTTCCACGGACGCTACTTCGCCATCGGCGCCATGATCGTGGGAGTAGGCGTGGCTGCGGTGGCCTGGTCGCCCTGGTTCCTGGTCTCCTTCCTGCTGCTTTTCAGCGCCGGAGTGGGCCAGTCGGGCTTCAGCACCATGCAGAGCACCATCCTGCTGCTGTCGTCCCCCGCGGAAATGCGCGGCCGGATAATGGGGTCGCAGGGACTGGTCAACGGGCTGGGCCACCTCATCGGCGGCGTGGAAATCGGCGCCATCGCCTCGGCCTTCACCATTTCCATAGCCATAGGCATCAACGCCGGCGTGGGCCTGCTGCTGATGCTGCCAGTAATGATATTGACACCCCTGGTCAAGCGGCCAATCGAGAGTTACTACAACCGGGTTGCGGTTGGGGGGTAGGGGAGAGAGCACATCTATAGTTCTATTTGTGACTATGCCCCAGGTCTTGACGACAGTCCAAAGGTGGAAATATTTTCTTTCTTGCCTTTACAATTGCTCAGTTAGTTTTCAGTCCATTATCTATTGTCTTTATCCTGTGATGCCCATTTCCCTCGCCTGTTTGGTAGGAATTAGGTCATACAATCAAGAAGGTTAGAATGCCGTCGTTTAACTGGAGGTCAATTGGAAACTGCCGAAATTCTCTCTATCGTTAAATCTTTGTCGCGTACACGAAACATATGCAAATATCTTAAGGTTGACCTCCACGTTCATTCGCCAGCCTCTGTTGACTATAAGGGTGATAAGTCTGTCACACCGCACCAATTCGTTTCGAGTTTCATTGAGCGCGGTTTCGATCTTATAGCAATCACTGATCACAACACTGGGGCCCACATAGACCAGATATTGGAGGCTCAAAGACGAATTGCCGCCACTGCTGGAGACAACATTACAATACTTCCTGGAGTAGAGATCTGTGTTTCTCCAGGAGTTCACCTCTTGGCCATTCTTCCTGACGGAGGATCAGCTGCCGTTTCTGACCTGCTATCGCGCCTTGGTCTAGCACTTGAAGAACATGGTACCACTGAAGGCCTTATCACAGTCCCAATAGATGAACTTGCTAACATTGTGCGGGGTCGCGGAGGACTGTTAATTGGAGCACATGCAAACTCTAACAAAGGTGTTGTTCAGGAGCTGGCTGGGCAGGCAAGGTTACAATGGTTAAAGGTCCTTGATGCTCTAGAAATTAGTTCAGAATCTCAAGAAGAGAACATATCCAAGACAATCGATTATGTTCGTAACAGCTTGAAGTCAGCCATACCTTTCGTGTTCGGGTCAGACACCCACGATTGTCAGTCGGCTTCCATCGGCATGTGGGTAAAAATGGCGGACCCTTCACTAATATCCCTTCGACAACTTACCTACGAGCCAGATTTAAGGGTGAGCCGGACTGAACCTGAAGTTCCAGCACACGGAAGAATTGGGGGATTTGTAGTTTCCCACGGTATATACATTGATCAGCGGTTCCGATTTTCCCCTCATCTGAATGTTATTGTGGGGGGCCGAGGTGGTGGAAAATCGGCTGTCATAGACCTTCTACGGTTCGCTTTTGAGGCAGAGCCACGAACTGCTAATGATATTGACGATGTATTCGCCAATAGAATAATGGGATTCCTTCAATCGGTCGGCGAAGTTCTTGTATTAGTCATAGGTTCCGACGGCGAAGAATACGTGATTGTTCGATCGGGGGCGTACGAGAAACTTACATCCCGGGCTAGGCCAACATTTACGAGCGCTGCACTTGTATTTCAGGTCGTAGAGGATAACCTTGTTCCAAGGGAATTACGCCCTGCTGACGTGCTTGGGATCGAGTTCTACGGTCAAGGGGAAGCCGCGCAATTGGCTAACCGCGTGACTGAACAGATGCGGCTTATAGACGAAAACCTTGACCATTCTTCGGCATTAACTCTGATTTCTGAAGCTAATCATCAGCTTACAGTGGATGAAACTAGTGTCCTGTATCCAAAGTACGCCGGCAAAAGCGGGCGACGTTGGCCAGGATTTGGTCGGCGGTCTGGGTCCAGACAAAAGGTTTTGGATCCTCGTTGGTGACCTCCAGGTAGCGGTAGATGGCAGCCTCCAGTTCGGCGCTGCTCTGATGCACGCCGCGGCGCAACTGCTTTTCGGTGAGCAGACCGAACCAGCGCTCCACCAGGTTCAGCCAGGAGGCGCTGGTGGGGGTGAAGTGCATATGGAAGCGGGGCCGCTTGGCCAACCAGTTCCGGATCAGCGCCGTCTTGTGGGTGGCGTAGTTGTCGGCAATCAGGTGGATGTCGAGGTCGGCGGGCACCGCGGCCTCGATGGCATCGAGGAATTTGCGGAACTCCACGGCCCGGTGGCGCCGGTGGCACTGGCCAATCACCTGGCCGGTCCTGGCGTCCAGGGCGGCGAACAGCGAGGTGGTGCCGTGGCGCAGGTAATCATGGCTGCGCCGTTCCACCTGTCCCGGGCGCATGGGCAATAGCGGACGGGTGCGGTCCAGGGCCTGGATCTGGGACTTCTCGTCCACGCACAGGACCAACGCCCGGTCCGGTGGATTCAGGTAGAGTCCCACCACGTCCCTGACCTTCTCGATGAAGAAGGGGTCTGCCGACAACTTGAAGGTCTCGGTGCGGTGGGGCTGCAATCCGAAGGCCCGCCAGATGCGGCTGACCGTGTTGTGGCTCAGCCCGCTGCGCTGGGCCATGGATCGGGTGCTCCAGTGGGTCGCGTCCCTGGGGGTGGTCTCCAGCGTCAGCGTAATCACACGCTCCACGTGGTCATCGGTGACCGCTCGCGGTCGGCCGCTGCGCGGTTCGTCCGACAGTCCGTCCAGCCTCCGTTCCAGGAAGCGGGAACGCCACTTCCCCACCGTCTCATCGGACACTCCCAGGTCGGCGCCCACCACGGTATTGCTGCGGCCTTCGGCACACCCCAGAATCATCCTGGCCCGCAGCGCCAACGCCTGGGCCGTCTTGGGACGGCGAACCCACCGTTCCAGCGTTTCCCTTTCGGTGTCGTCCAATATCAGCGGCGGCATTGGCCTTCCCATCACCATGATCATCCCTCTCCTCAATCGGTGATCGAAAGGATACCTCATAGCCAACACTATTACAACTAACTTCAGTTACACCACACTAGTGTCCTGTATCCAAAGTACGCCGGCAAAAGCGGGCGACGTTGGCCAGGATTTGGTCGGCGGTCTGGGTCCAGACAAAAGGTTTTGGATCCTCGTTGGTGACCTCCAGGTAGCGGTAGATGGCAGCCTCCAGTTCGGCGCTGCTCTGATGCACGCCGCGGCGCAACTGCTTTTCGGTGAGCAGACCGAACCAGCGCTCCACCAGGTTCAGCCAGGAGGCGCTGGTGGGGGTGAAGTGCATATGGAAGCGGGGCCGCTTGGCCAACCAGTTCCGGATCAGCGCCGTCTTGTGGGTGGCGTAGTTGTCGGCAATCAGGTGGATGTCGAGGTCGGCGGGCACCGCGGCCTCGATGGCATCGAGGAATTTGCGGAACTCCACGGCCCGGTGGCGCCGGTGGCACTGGCCAATCACCTGGCCGGTCCTGGCGTCCAGGGCGGCGAACAGCGAGGTGGTGCCGTGGCGCAGGTAATCATGGCTGCGCCGTTCCACCTGTCCCGGGCGCATGGGCAATAGCGGACGGGTGCGGTCCAGGGCCTGGATCTGGGACTTCTCGTCCACGCACAGGACCAACGCCCGGTCCGGTGGATTCAGGTAGAGTCCCACCACGTCCCTGACCTTCTCGATGAAGAAGGGGTCTGCCGACAACTTGAAGGTCTCGGTGCGGTGGGGCTGCAATCCGAAGGCCCGCCAGATGCGGCTGACCGTGTTGTGGCTCAGCCCGCTGCGCTGGGCCATGGATCGGGTGCTCCAGTGGGTCGCGTCCCTGGGGGTGGTCTCCAGCGTCAGCGTAATCACACGCTCCACGTGGTCATCGGTGACCGCTCGCGGTCGGCCGCTGCGCGGTTCGTCCGACAGTCCGTCCAGCCTCCGTTCCAGGAAGCGGGAACGCCACTTCCCCACCGTCTCATCGGACACTCCCAGGTCGGCGCCCACCACGGTATTGCTGCGGCCTTCGGCACACCCCAGAATCATCCTGGCCCGCAGCGCCAACGCCTGGGCCGTCTTGGGACGGCGAACCCACCGTTCCAGCGTTTCCCTTTCGGTGTCGTCCAATATCAGCGGCGGCATTGGCCTTCCCATCACCATGATCATCCCTCTCCTCAATCGGTGATCGAAAGGATACCTCATAGCCAACACTATTACAACTAACTTCAGTTACACCACACTAGGTCGGTGCTCGAGAAAATACGAACTGTTTGTGATGACGCCTTCAGTGATTGGCAATCAGGTATCGATGGCATGCGTTCTGCGGTTGGTACACATGGCATAGAGCTTGAGAGGATGCGATCTGAATGGGCCGCCGCATTTGAGATTGCAGACGATCAATATAGAGAAAGACTCGCTGCTCTTGGTGCCTCAAACTTGGCTGAAGCGGCTACTGAGAAACAGGGCATCGACCAAAAGCTAACTCGCATCGAAACTGAAGTAATTCCTGAAATAGAGCAACTTCGAAAAGATATACATTCACTTGAAGCGAGCCGAGTTCAATGGCTTGACCAACTCCGGACCGCCCGTGGGTCGATTCTTCAATCTAGGACCACGTTTATTCGGTCTTTGAACTCGAGTCTCGGAGGTCAAGTGGTTGTTGAGTTGTCAGGGTGTGACATTTCTTTCTATTTCGACGCTGTTGACGGCCCATTGCAGGGGTCCAGGATGCAACATAGAGAAGACCAAATAACATTAGCGTGCGAATCATTTTCTCCCGAAGAACTCGTACGAATCCTACGTACTGAATCAATTGATGAGCTGATTGGGGTAGGCATAACTCAGAACAACGCGAATCGTATCGTCAATTCACTCAGTGACGAGTTGCTGTACCGAATAGAACGAGTAGATGTCCCTCCATTGCCTAACATTCGTATCAAACGCGAAGGTCAAAGCTCCTACACCGACCTGTCGTCTCTTTCTGTTGGAGAAAAGTGTTCGGCAATACTCTCAATAGCTCTCTTGAGCAAGGGCAAACCCTTAGTAATTGACCAGCCAGAAGATGACCTCGACCATGCGTTCATTATCGATTCGATAGTCGAAGGTATACGGGCAGCTAAGCAAGACCGTCAAATCATCGCAGCTACACATAATCCAAATATCCCAGTCCTTGGTGACGCAGAGATGGTGTTTCGAGTGGCAAGGAATAGTGGAGAAGATGTCTGCCGAATACAAAACTCGGGAGGATTAGAACTCCCTAGGGTTACAGCTGAAGTGCAGAGCCTAGAAGGTGGGCCTGGTGCCTTCGAACGGCGCAGGCTAAGGTATTCTGGAGTTGTTACAGCTTTGAAATAGCTGAATGGCGTGCCTTTCAAATAAGAGTGGAAGGGCCGCCATCGCCCCAACTCCCCCGCAACCACAGCTGAGAATGACTCCTCAGGCAGTCAGCACCGGCAATTCGGGCAAAGAAGCACATAGGACAGCAAGAGGATAGTTGGCTGACTACTAAGAAAGGAATCGGTAAACACAGGGTAAGCTTGGAGTTTGCACTTTCCGGAAAGAGAGCGGGGCTACCATGGATAGTAGCCCCGCCCCACTTGGTTCCTCTAATGACAGGCTTGGGAACTAGCTGCAGGCCATGGAGTAGACCTGCCTCGCCCCTTCGATCAGGGTATGGTCGGTCCAGGTTTCACCGTTACTATTCCATTCCGGTCGCTTCTGAGTCTGCCCGGCCAGTTGCGCGGTAACCTGTCTTTAGGCAGTTTGGGGGTTGTCCACCCGATTTCTAATTCCGGTTGATTACCCCGCAGGCTACGCGCCCGCCGGTGTTCGACTCCTCTTCTCCATAAGTATCAGGGTGTTCGTAAACAATGATGGCGGAACCATCAGCGTCAAATATGGAATGAATCCGGTCATTGTCCAGCGTGACTCCGGTAGTAAAGAAGTCGGCGCGTGCAGAACCGTCGGAGGCGGCGTAGATATTGGGGAGGTCGCCGCCGTGCGCTCCACTGGATTCCTCACGCTTCCATGCCGGATGCACCAGCCCATGTTCCGTTTCAGCCGGGTTGAAGTGGTCGCCGGCGGCGTCAAAATCAGGCGTACAAGCTCCGGTCTCGTGGACGACAAGGGCGTGACCGCCGGGGGGTAATCCCGTCACTTCGGCCATGACCAGTACTCCGTCTGCTCCTTGCCGGAACTTAACCGTTCCCATGGGATCGCCTGAAGGCGATTCCAGCACGGCCTCCGCTGTCAAGCCTATTATCGGTTGAGTCGCTTCACTCGAACGGCCAGTCGTCAAGAGCAAGGCGCCAATCAATATGAGGGCGATGATGATTGCGGGCGCCAATAGAGTGGCTTGACCCAATCTCGAATCCATTTGGGGTCACCTCCCTGGCTTTGGCAGCCTCGGTGCTTGCTGAGTTCTCAGCCTGCGCAAGCGGTTGAAGAAGGATGTGCGCGTAAACAAACCCACGAGTCCAGCGCAAGCCCTTTGTGCGATACATAGTATCGTAGCAGCCCACGGCTGTAAATAAGGGCGGCGCTAACTTGGATGGTAGCGCCGCCCCAGTTGGCTGCTCTAACTGCAAGCCCTTGATCTAACCGCAGGCCATTGAGTAGACCTGCCGCGCCCCTTCGGGCAGGGGATGGTCGGTCCAGCTGTCGCCGCCATCGCTGCTGCCCCAGACCTGGCCGTTGCTGGAGGCGCAGTACATTTCACTGGGGTGCCGCTCGTTGAAGGCAAGGCCGAACAATGTGCTGTCGGACTGAAACCCGGTTTCTACCCGGTCCCAACTCACGCCGCCATCCCGGCTCCGGAACAGCGCGCCAAGGTCGCTCATGAAATTGGCGCCGCCGGCTACCCAGATCGTCTTTGGGTCACCGGGCACCTCGCGGATCTGGCGGCAGTAGGTCTGACCCTTTTCGTTCAGGGAGTCAAGCTGGACCCGTGACCAGAAGTTGCCCTGGTCGGCGCTCCGGAACATGCCGGCGCGGCCAATACCCAGCACGGTGCCGGGCCGGAAGGTGCTGGCCAGTACCCCGTGCATGTCCACCGGGTCGTCGTTGACGTACTGTCCGTGGCTCAACTGCTCCCAGTGCTCGCCGCCGTCCAGGCTGCGAATGATCCCGCCAACCTCAATGGCTCCGTACAACTCATCAGTATCGGAAGGAACTCCGGCAATCTGCAGCACCCGCTTGGCCAGGTTGGCGCCTGGTCCCACCGTCACTTCGGGGAATCGGACGCTCACGGGAAGCTGCTGCCACCCCTCGCCGCCGTCGTCGCTCCGGTAGATTTCCGAAGACTCGTAACCGGCAAACATAACGTTGGGGTCCCGGGGGTGGAAGAGCAGCGACCACACCGGCAGACCGTGGTCCGGCACGTTGACCTTTTCCCAGTGGTCGCCGTGGTCCTCGCTGCGATATGGACCTTCCTGGGTACCTGCGAACACGATGCTGGGCTGTTCGGGGTGGACCGCTATGGCCCGGATGGCTGGCGAGTCGGGAAGGCCGTTAGTGAGCAACTCCCACCCGTCGTCCCCACTGGACATGCGGTACAAGCCGCTGGCTACGAATCTCCCGGGGACGGTTTCTCCTGCCAGGCCCACGTAGACGAAGCTCTTGCCGTTGCTGGACTTTTCGGTAGTCATACTCCCCCCTTCTATCGGCGCAATCTGCCGGGGAAATTTGCCGACGTTACAAGATAGGGCCATTCCAGCACGGCAGCACTTTGTTGTCAACTTGGCCCTTCGGGCAGACAAAGTCGCATGTCAGACAGTGAAGGGAATAGCTGCACGCAGGGGCCGTCCCCGTGTCCGCCTGGACCATGCCCCGGAACTATTTGTATGGAACCCTGCCTCCATTCCGGAAAAGGTTGACTTTAACAGCAGGACTTCGGCATTCTTGTGTGGACCAGTCCATGGTTGAATCTGCATCACAGTAAACGGGGCACGGGGCACGGGGCACGGGGCACGGCATACATCCCTGGAAACTTAAGCAAAGCAGGAGGAAGCAATGAAGTTCGTAATGTACAACGACAACCGACCCGGAATCCTGACCGAAGCGGGCGTAATTGACATTGGCGACCTCTGCCTCGGCGGCGGTCAGGCCGCCATGGTCCATCTCATCACCAATTACGACGACCTGAAGTCCCAGCTTGAGGCCCGCGCCGCCGGGGGCACGGTCGTCGCAGGCGCCCAAATGCAGGCGCCCCTGCCCAGCCCCAACAAGATCCTTTGCATGGGCGGCAACTTCCGCGAGTTTGGCGCCCGGGAGCCCTCGCCAATGTGGGGCTTCATCAAGAGGCTTCACAGCATATTGAGCCCGGGCGGCACCGTGGTCCTCCCCGACATAGACGCCAACATCTTCCACCACGAGGCGGAACTGGTGCTGGTCTTCGGCAAAGGCGGCAAGGATATTCCGGCGTCTGAAGCCATGGGCTACGTCTTTGGCTACACGGTGGGCGTAGACGTCTCGGCCCGTATGCCGGCCGGCAGCGGAGGCCGCGTGCCCAACACCCTGCCCATCGCAGAGCACAAGTCCCATCCCACCTTCTGTCCCCTCGGCCCCTGCATCGTGACCAAAGACGAAATCGCAGACCCCGAGAAGTTGCAGATCACCCTTAGCGTGGACGGCGAACTGCGCGTCAACTACAACACCGACGACCTCGCCCACTCCATTGCCGAGTCCATTGAGTACGTTGCGGCCATCGAGGAGATCAGCCCCGGCGACGTCCTGTTCATGGGCACCAACCACCAGGGCCTCGGCGCCATGCAGGACGGCGACTCCATCGAGGTAGGCGTCGAGAGTGTGGGCAGTTTCAACTTCACGGTCACGGACCCCCTCAAGCGCCGCTGGCCCCGGGGAGTCGACGAAGATACCGCCCAGGACATCCGCGAGAGCGCCGGCGGTCCCGGCCGCCGTGCCCGGCCGCTGCGGGCTGAATAGCGCCGATTCGGGGGAATACTGAGCGATGCCGGTTATGGCCCTTCCACCAGTCCACCTGAAATGGAACGCTACTCCCTGCCTTGTAACTATTCAGAGTTGATGGGAATGCCCTCATCCCCAACTCTGAATAGTTACCCTGCCTTTTGCTCCTTGACCTGGTTTCTTCAAGATTCTATTCTGTCTGAATAGCAATGTATCTGCTAATGTGCCTGGAGGGTTTGTGACAATCGAGAATTACCTCCCACCAGGATGGGACCAGGAACGAGTTAAGAGGTTGCTGGAACACTACGAAACTCAGTCCGAGGACGAAGCAGTGGCTGAAGACGAAGCCGCATTCGAAGACAAGACTCATACCGTAATGTTGATTCCCAACGAGTTGGTTCCCGCCGTCAGAACTCTCCTCTCGCAGCACATTGACTAGCGTAGAGTTCGAGACCTGCCGGATCAGTAAGTCCAGGTCCCATGCCCGCAAACTCATCAATAGACCGGAGAACCCCCCTGCCTGACCAGGTCCAAATACACACCGACGGCGCCTGCCTGGGCAACCCCGGCCCCGGCGGCTATGGCGTCGTCCTGCGCTACGGCGATCATTGCAAGGAACTTAGCGGCGGCTTCCTCCTTACCACCAACAACCGCATGGAACTGCTGGCCGCCATCAAGGGGCTTGAGGCCCTGAGCCAGCCCTGCCAGGTCGTCCTCTACAGCGATTCCAAATATGTGGTCGACGCCGTAGAAAAGGGCTGGGCGGTCAAGTGGCGGGCCGGTGGCTGGATGCGCAACAAGCGCGAGAAGGCCGTCAACCCCGACCTGTGGGCAACCCTGCTGGACTTGTGCGCCACCCATGATGTAGAGTTCCGCTGGGTACGGGGTCATTCGGGCGTTCCCGACAACGAGCGGTGCGACCGCCTGGCCGTGGCGGCGGCCAAGGGCCCCAACCTGCAGAAAGACCCGGGCTACCCGCCCCGCACGATGATTTAGTCCTGCCCTGAATTCCCACCGGAGGTTCCCCCCTTGGCCCAGCACACGGAAAGATTCGTCTCCTTTCGCAGCGGCAAGTTCAACGTCCAGTTAGTGGAGGGCGGCAGCGGCGACAACCTGCTCTATCTTCACGGCGCCGGTGGTTTCACCGGCTGGGACGACTGCCTCGACCGCCTGGCCGAAGAATTCCACGTCATAGCTCCGGCTCACCCTGGCGTTGCCCAGTCCGCCGGGCTGGAGCATCTGGACGACCTGTGGGACCTGGTGCTGTTCTACGAGGAACTGCTGGACGAACTGGGCCTGGACCGCACCTTTGTGGTGGGCCACTCCTACGGCGGCCTGCTGGCGGCGGAACTGGCCGCCCAGTGTCCCCAGCGCATCCGGCGGCTGGCCCTGGTCGGCTCCCTGGGCCTGTGGCTGGAGGACACTCCGGTTGCCGACTTCTTCATCCTCACCCGCTCGGAGCGGGAGAACCTGCTGTGGTACGACGGGCAGTCTGAAATCGCCCATGCCTTCATGGCCCCGCCCGAAGACCCCCACGAACGGATGGAGGCGGACCTGACCCGCACCCAGACCCTGGCGTCGGTGGGCAAGTTCGTCTGGCCCATCCCAGACAAGGGGTTGCCCAAGCGGGCCCATCGCATCACCATGCCCACCCTGCTGCTGTGGGGCGACTCCGACGGCGTGGTGCCCCCGGCCTACGGTCCGGCCTTCCAGCAACTGCTGCCCAACGCCACCCTGCAGGTCATCGACCGGTGCGGCCACATCCCCCAGGTGGAGCGGCCGGACGACTTCTTTGCCGCGATAACCGGTTTCTTCAAGGACTGACCCGTCCCTGCGCCCAGATTATCCGCAGATTGAGGCCATGCCATGACCCTTAACGAATTTATCGAAGCCGCCCTGGAATCGGAACAAAGCCTGCTGGTGGAAGCGGTCGAAGACCTGACGCCCGAGGAGTTTACCTGGCAGCCGGGCCCCGACACCAATCCCATGGGCTGGATGCTGTGGCACACCATCCGGGTAGAGGATATGTGGGTCCAGTTCTTCATCCAGGGCCAGATAGAAATCTGGGAGCGCGAAGGCTGGCACGAGAAGTTCGGTCTGCCCACCCGGGACAACGGCTTCGGCCACACGCCGGAGCAGGTGTCCGGCTTCCCCGCCCTGGACCTGCCGGAACTGCTGCGCTACGCCGAGGCGGTCCGCGCCGGCACCCTGGAACACCTGCGGGGGCTGTCCGCGGAAGACTTTGAGCACGTCCCCCGGGAACGCCGTCCCAACCTGACGGTGGGCAGCGTCTACCGGCAATTGCTGGGCGAGTTTTACCAGCACCAGGGCCAGATAGCCTACCTCAAGGGGTTGAAGCGGGGAGCAGGCGCCCTGCCCGACTCCTACGCCACGCCGGGTTAGGTGGTAGGTGAGAGATTCCCGATAGGGATAGACAGTTATTGGTTCCCCAACGTGGTTAGCGGGATACCTTCGCCGGATAAGGGAATATGAGGAGATAGAGATGTCGGGTTACGTGATTATCGAGGTTGAAATCACCGATCGAGCAAGGTACGGCGACTTCATGGAGAAGGTAACTTCTACGGTTGAAGCTCATGGTGGCAAGTTCGTGGTACGGGGCGGCGACCTCGATGTGATTGAAGGCGACTGGACTCCCGCGCGCCTTGCGGTGCTGGAATTCGAGAGCGCGGCCCGAGCGCGTGAGTGGCTCAGTTCCCCCGAATACAATGAACTGAATGAAATTCGTACCAGCTCCTCAAATATCAACATGGTGCTGGTGGAAGGTCTGTAAGACCTGGATTGCCGGTGGCTTAGGGGTTAGTCAAACCTCTTGGAAATGAGGATTGCTGAAGACAAACCGGCATTCAAGGCATTCGCCTGAATCTCCAATTGGCCGGCTCACCTTGGCTTATGGTTAGGGTAGGTGCGTTTCGTTTGCGGATAGCGCTTTCGAACTCCCCGTTGACATAAGCTAATTCCTAACATAACATTTCGAAAATCTCCTTTATCCCTAGCATAACTACTCGAGGTAAATACCTTGCCCCTAGAAGACGATCTCAGAGCCCTTTCAGGTCGCATACCAGACTTCAAAGACAGGATTTCAACGGAAGAAGCGACCAAGCAGTCATTAGTTTTGCCCTTCCTGCAAGCGTTAGGCTACAACGTATTCGATCCCACTGAAATTGAACCTGAATTCACCGCAGACGTTGGCATTAAGCAGGGTGAAAAAGTTGACTACGCGGTTATGTCTGATGGTGAACCCGTCATATTGATCGAATGCAAGAAGATTGCAGACAATTTAACCTCAGACCATAGGGTATCTCAGTTATACCGCTACTTTGGCGCCACTCCAGTTCGAATTGGTGTACTGACGAATGGAGTGATTTACAGGTTCTTTAGCGATCTTGAATCCCCAAACATGATGGACACGAGTCCATTCTTGGAGGTCGATCTCGAGCATCTGGATGCTCGAGGGATTGAACGATTGGGGCGATTCACCAAGGGCTTTGACGTTACAGAGGTTGTGGAAGCAGCATCTCGTCTGAGATATATACACGGTATGAAGCAAGCTCTAATCCAACAGTACAACCAGCCGGAAGAAGACTTTGTAGATTGGCTGGGTCGCAAAGTTTACAGTGGTCGAATGACACAGTCCGTTAAGGAAATGCTGTCTACTTTGACGCGAAGAGCATTGCACGAATTCGTAAACGATCGTATCTCCGATACGTTGCAAGCAGCTCAGAACCTAGCACGTTTCCAAGAGGGTGAGGACAGTTCGGAACCTCCCCTACCTACTAATGATGTTGAGGAAGAAGAGGGTCCCAAGATCATTACTACTGCTCAGGAATTACAGGCCTATGATATCGTCAAGGACATAGTGAAAGATATTGTAGACTCTGAAAGAGTAAATCTTCGCGATTCACAATCCTACTGTGCCATTCTTCTGGACAACAGCAACCGAAGGCCAATATGCCGCCTTCACTTGGATGGCAATCGCATGTTTGTGGGTCTGTTCGACGGGACGCGAAATGACCGTGGTACCTTGAATGAGTATCGTGTGGCACTCGAGTCTTTAAATGATATCTATTCCCATGCTGACTCCATCAAGGAAACCGTACAGCGTTATTTGAAAGACTAAAGTGTCTGCTTCTGGGGCCACGGCCGCCTCACACTAGTCCCGGGCAGGTGGCTAGCGTACTTCTGATTTAGTCTCCAACATCCAGGGGCGGGTTTCAAACCCGCCCCTGCGTCGTTACTGTAGGCTCTTTCCGGTCAACGGCTACTTATCCCTACGGCCGCAGCCACGCCTCCGACCAGTAGTGGTATTCCGACAGGGCCGTATTCGGGTAGAAGTTCTCCAGGTCCCAGTCGAACACCCAGCGGTACGAGCCGGTGATGGGGCTGAACATATACGCCTGCTCCATGGCATGCCGCTGCACATCCAGCAGCCACTTCTGCCGCACTGCCGGGTCCAGTTCCGCCGCCTGCACCTCGATCATGGCGTCCAGCACCTTGTCGTCGTGGTTGGCGATGTTTCCCGGGCCGCTGCTGTGCAGCAGGGAATAGAGGTAGCCGTTGGTGGTGGGATGGGGCGGCGCCGGGGCCAGGGCTATCTGGTAGTCCTTGTCCTTGCCGAACATCGCCTCCTGCAGGTCCGCCGGATCCATGGCGGTCACGTTGGCCTCAAATCCCACCGCCTCCAGGTCTCGCTCGATCTGATATCCCACCCGCCGGTAGTCCGGCCCCAGGTCGGCCACGGCAATCTCCAGCGTGGGAGGGAAAATGATCTCGTTCTCGTGAAGGATGTCCCGGGCCACGCTGTGGGAACCCAGGTAACTGGCCAGCAATTCGCTCTGAGCCAACTGCCATTCGGGATCGGGAACGGGCATGCCCATCCCGACGCCCCCCTGGCCGCCCCAGTCCAGGTCAACGTACTCCCAGGGATCGACGGCCCGGAATATGGCCTGCCTGATGGCCAGGTCATCCAGGGGCTCCTGCCGGGTGTTGAGGGACAGTACCATGCCGATTTCCGGCTGCTGGGAGACCCGGGAATTGAACTCCACGCTGCTGCGTTCCAGGTGGGACCAGTCGGTGGGCGACGCCACCACCACGTCTATCTGTCCGGTCTCCAGCAGGGCCAGCCTCTTTGGATTCACCGAATTTCCCCACGTGGGAATCTCAACCGGCTTGACCGTGATGACGTCCAGGTAAGGCAGCTCCGGCTCGAAGTAGTCGGGGTTGCGGCTGTACTCGGTGGCGCCGCTGGGTATCTTCTGCTCGTAGACCCAGGGGCCCGTACCGATAACCGGCGCCCGCTGCAACTCTCCGAACTGCTCCAGTACCTCCGGGGCCACTATCTTGCTGTGGCCGTCGGCCAGGGCCAGCAGGGCGTCCGAGTCCCGAAACGCCAGGCTCACCCGCAGGGTGCTGTCGTCCAGCGCCTCGATCTCCCCTATGCCCCGGTCGGCGAACCGGGCCTCTCCTGGCCAGCCGGGCGTGCGCATCCGGTCGTAGCTGAACACCAGGTCATCGGCCACCAGTTGCCGCCCGTCCACGGGCGACAGGTTCTGCCAGTGAACGTCGGACCGCAGGTGGAAGACGTAGGACATGTCCGGCGCCATTTCCCAGCTTTCGCACAGGTCGCACTGCAGGGTCAGGTTGGGCTGCTCCACCTCGGGCCCGGCTTCCAGCCGCATCAAACGGCTGTAGGCCAGTCCGGGCCCCAGGGTAGCCAGGGTTTCCTGGGCGGACTGGTGCACGTCGCGGTGGGGATAGTCGGCCATGGAGGCAAGAACCAGGTGCCCTCCGCGCCTCGGCGTGCCCTCGTCCAGTTCGCCGGGGGCCGGTTCCTGCGCGGTAGCGGGCTGCGGTGTGGGCGACAGGGCCCGCGCCGTGCTGGCTGCGGGTTCCTCCGCCGCATCCGGCGTTGTAACCGGCGCCTCCTCCGAAGAGCAGGCCGCCAGGCCCAGCAGCAGCAGTCCCAATGCCAGGAACAAGACAGTCTTGATTGATCGCGTCATACCCATCCTCCCAGGCCCGCCGGTCACATTGACGCCCGCGGCCGCAACAAGCTGGTTGCAAAACTATAGGAAAACGCTACCCGAAACAGCCGGATACTCGCTAGGGAAAATGTCGGCGGATAACCGGAACTTTGGGGACGCAAATTTCGGGGAGATTGCCCCGAAACGTGCGCGCGGTCGCTTAACGGAGCGGATGAAGCCGCATTGCTGCTGGACTGGGAAGGGACCAGGGCCGGTTTGGCGTCCCGCTCCCTTCCCCGTCGGAAGACGGCTCTGGCGGCAACAGAGATAGCGCCCGGCGGCCCTAACCCTCCTGTCCCTGAACCTGAGCCGTGGCTTCAGCGTCTGGCACGTCCTCCCGCTGCCGCCCGGTGGACCAGCCTGTGGACAGGCCAATCACGAACCACCCCAGGGCCAGAATGCCCGCCGCGAAGATGGTGTCTCCTATGGACCGGAGCCAGCGCGCCACCTCCAGCGCCGGCGTTTGCAGGAACTCCGCCGACCTGGCGTACCACATCCCGTGTTCCACGCTGGCCCACGTCTGCGCCAGTCCCACCGGCAGCAGGCTGAGCATGACCATCAGCGCCAGCCCGATGTTGATGGACCAGAAGGCAAAGGACAGGGTGCCCGTCCGCCACTGGGTTCGCACCGTCAGCAGCCGCAGGCTCAGCAGGGTCAGCCCCAGCCCCAGGTTCCCGTAAACGCCGAACAGGGCGGCGTGGGCGTGGACCGCCGTGGTGTTCAACCCCTGCATGTAGTACAGCGCGATGGGCGGGTTGATGAGGAAGCCGAACAGGCCCGCCCCCACCAGGTTCCAGAAAGCCGACGCAATGAAGAAGTATACCGGCCATTTGTAGTTGTGGATCCAGGATGTCCGGCGCGTCATGGCCAGGTTTTCGTGGGCCTCGAAGCCAATCATCACCAGCGGCATCAGTTCCAGGGCGCTGAAGGTACCGCCGATAACCAGGATTATGGGCGTGGTGCCCGTGAAGTACATGTGGTGGAACATCCCCAGCACGCCGCCGCTGAGGTACAGGATGGTGGTGAAGAGGATGGCCATTACAGCCGACTGCACCCGAACCAGTCCCAGCCGCACGAAAATTAGAGAGATCACCGCCGTGGCGAATACCTCGAAGAAGCCCTCCACCCACAGGTGGACCACCCACCAGCGCCAGTACTCGGCAATGGCCAGGTTGGTATGCTGCCCGGGAATAAGGCCCGGAGCATAAAACAGGGCGATGGCTCCGATGGCCAGCATGAATATCATCAGGAACTGGCGCCGCCGGCTGTCCCCCTTGGCCGCCCGCCACGCGGGAATCAGGGGCCGCAGCATCAGCGCCAGCCAGAGCAGCAGGCCCGCCAGGAGCAGGGCTTGCCAGAAGCGGCCCAGGTCCAGGTACTCGTAGCCCTGGTGGCCGAACCAGAAGTTCACCTTGTCCCCCAGAACCTGGTGGATGGCAAATGCCTGCCCCGCCATGGAACCGGCAACAACGATGACCAGGGCCACCAGCAGCAGGTTGACGCCCCACTTCTGGAATTTGGGCTCATACCCGGCAATCAGCGGCACCAGGCACAGGCCCGTGGCCAGCCACGAGGTGGCGATCCACAGCATCCCCAGCTGCACGTGCCAGGTGCGCGACAGCGAATAGGGCACTATCTCCGCCAGGGGCAGCCCGTAAAACTCGGTCCCCTCCACGCCGTAGTGCGCGGTGATTATTCCTGTAATGATCTGGGACACGGCCAGCGCGCCCACCACCCAGAAGTACTTGTGGGTAGCCTTCATCGAGGGCGTCGGTTCCATGGTGATAAGAGGATCGGTGGGAGCGGCGGTGGCCTCGCTGCGCCAGGTATCCCGGCTGGCCGCGAAGAACCAGGCCAGCCCGCCAATTCCGCCCAGCAGTAGCACGAAGCTGACCACCGAGACCACGATCATCACTCCCGTGGGCCGGTTTCCCACCAGTTCGTCCGGCGGCCAGTTGTGGGTATAGGTAATGTCCCGCCCGGGCCGCTCCGTAATCGAAGTCCACGCTGTCCAGAAGATGAAGGCGTTAAAGGCCTCCCGCCGATCCGCGGTCCGAATTACGGAACGGGGCATGGCGTAGCTTTCCCGCAGGTGGTCCAGGCTGGGATCCTCCCCGAAGAGCCCCGAATAGTGGACGCCCACCGCCTCGATAGCCCGCGCCCGGTCCGGCGAGACGGTAATGACGCCGGTATCGGTATCGTAGGTGTTGCGCCGCATTTCCTGCTGCAGGCGGGCCTGGAGGGCCGCCGCCTGCTCCGGTTCCAGCGACTCGTAATCTTGCCCGTACTCCCTCTGCGCCCAGTCCTCGATCAGCCAGACCGCCTCCCGGTGCAGCCAGTCGGCCGTCCAGTCCGGCGCGGTGTACGCCCCGTGGCCCCACACCGAACCCAGTTCGTGCCCGCCAATGGATCGCCACACATCCTGCCCCTGCAGAATCTGCTCGCCGCCGATCACCTCGTCCCCGTCAGTGGTGGTTACCGCGCTGGGCAGCGGCGGGGCCATCTGGTAAACCTCGCCCCCAAAATACAGCAATGCCGCAAAGGAGAGTCCGACAATAAAGATGAGGCCGACCCACAGGGCCATAAGGCCCCTGGTCATACTACGGGAACTCTCCGGCGTATCACTCGCCGAAGGGGCGCTATCGGGAAGTGAGGTAGCGTCGGCCATGGAGGGACACGCTCCTGCAAGAAGTCTCAATTATTGGGATAAGGTTCGCGTCGGGCACCAATCATAACACCAGCAAGTAGCCAGGGGATGAAGAAAGGAGGAAGGACGGAATCAAAGGGATTATGAGCAGAGAAAAAGCGAGGCTTCCGTCAGTCCGAAAGCCTCGCTCTTGCCGGCACGGATCGTGCGGGCGGCTGGTCTGGAGGTATTGCTTACAGGGTAGCCTTGCGGCTGTGGACGCCGGTGGCGCCGCTGGGCCGGTTGCCCTGCTCCTCCTCGATCTGCGGCGTGCCGTCCCCTTCGGCGCAGCGCACCTCGAAGGTGTGGTCGCCGGCGGCAAAGGGCCAGTCGTACCGCCAGATGACCCAGGTGGTCTCCGACAGCGGCGTCCTGAGCTTGGCGTCCTGCCAGGGACCGCCGTCCACCCGCACCTGCACCCGGGATATTTCCTTGGCGCCCGAGAAGGCAATGCCGCCCACCGGCACCAGGCGCTGTCCGTCCGCCTCCACCACATCCCGCACCGCCACCGTGTCTATGACCGATGTGGCCTTCACTCGGGCCACCTCGTCCCAGCCGCGTTCCACCCAGTAGCCCTCCCGGTACTCGGAGGTAACTTCAATGTCCACAATCCACTTGGGCTGCTTCATACCGTAGCGGTCGGGCAGCCAGATGCGGAGGGGGAAACCGTGGTCGAAGGGCAGTGGCTCGCTGTCCCAGGCGTAGCACAGCATAATCCGATCGTCCGAGGCAATCAGGTCCAGGGCCACCGTCTCGTAAAAGCCGTCGGCGGACTTGATGACCAGGTACTTCGCCTCTGGCAGGGGCTGCACGTCGGCCAGCACTGACTGCATCGCCGCTCCCGTCCAGTGGGTTGTACTGATCAGGGTGGTGCCGATGCGCCCGGAAATGCAGGACAGGGTCACGTACTGTTCCCGTGTGGGGTAGTCGTTCCGGATCTGCTCAATTGTCAATTCCTTGGGGTTAGCCACCAGCCCGTGGATCGGCAGCACCCAGTTGGAAATGTCCACAAAGGTTGGCTCGGTGCGCAGAAACACCTGGTAGTGGTCTTCCACCGGCGTGTACTCCGGCCGGGTGCCCGGGGCCGGGGTCACGGGGTCGCCGTCGTTGGGCAGGGCGCGGCGCGGCGGCATTTCAGCGGGAGGCATGGAGTCGGCCACCGACTCGGCTATGCGCGTCCGCTCCCCCTGGCCCAGCGCGGCGCCCAGGCCGGCGCTGGCGACAGTGATGGTGGCCGTTGTGGCGCCCAGCCGGATCAGGAATTGCCGCCGGTCAATGACGCTGACCGACCGTACTTCCTCATCTCCCTCGCCCATTCCCGCTTGCGACGACAGGGCAATCTGGCGCCGGAAGTAGCCCAGGGCCAGGCCCCAGACCAGGAACAGGATCATCAGGACGATGAAGGTAACCACCGGATTCATGGTGGACTGCCCCATGGGCAGGCTTACCGCAGTCAGCGGCAGCCCGAAGATCAGGCCCACGACCAGGCCCGGCACAGGCTGGGCGAAGAAGCGGCCCAGCCAGCCTCCATCCAGTCCCGCGGGGCTGGGGGTTCGGGACCGCAGCGCGGCAAAGAAAATTGCCCCGGCGGCCACGCCCATAAAGAACACCATCAGCACCGCCGCCACCTGCTCGCTGGTCTTGGCGGCGTCGGCGACGCTCAGGTTGAACAGCAGCAGGGACTCGATCATCATGTCGATGCCGAAGGTTATCAACGGCCCCGGGGTAACGGTGGCGATCCAGTCAAAAAGCGCGAAGGGTACGAAGGGCAGGTCCAGCAGTTTGTCCGCCAGGAACATCAGGCCGATGAGGGGAGCCGTCAGCAGGGCCCCGCTCAACGCCCCGTAGCCCAGGGCGGCCGGTAACTTTTGCATGGGTACTCCTACAGAAAGAGGGTTTATTCCGGTGAATCGGGTTTCAGGCAATGCGTTTCACGGTTGTGAATCTTCTTTATCGCCTGAACCGCCGCCGAATGGGACGTTGCCGGATATCTGGGTCAAGATTGCTCAATCTCGGTACAAATTTACATATTTTGCCCTTCGCCTTTTATAGTAAAATCGGCTCCTATTATCATTTTAACCCAAAGAGCGCCGCCGATGAACAGACTGCTGGTCCTGCCCATCCTGGCCTGCCTGCTGCTTGTGCTCCCCGCCTGCGGTTCCGCGGACGAAGACAGCGGCCGCAGCCTGGCGTTGCGGGAAACGGTACAGGACGACCGCCTTAGGGCTGCTCCCCGGGGAGAAGTCCCGGGTGGCTACGCCGGGTACTACGCTGGCGCCGCTCCTGCGGTTCCATCCTCCATTCCCCCCGCCTATGTGCCCGGCCTGTCAGCAGGATTCCGTAGCGGTGTCCAGGCTGCCGTCGGTGAAGACCCCATGTCCCTGGCACAGCTGAGCCTGGAAGTGGCTTCCGTGGTGGGAGCAACCCTGCAGGTGCAGTCCATCGCGGCCAGCCTTGGCGGCTACGTCGAGCGCCTCACCACTATTGGCGTGGCGGAGCAGTCCAGGTCGGAAATTACCATCAGGGTGCCCCAGGACCAGCTGGACCGGGCCATGGATCGAATCCAGGGCCTGGGCGTGGTCCAGTACCGCAGACTGGGCAGCGAAGACGTAACCGATCGTCACGTCGACCTTACCGCCCGGCTGACCGCCCTGCGACAGGAGGAACGGAGCCTGTCTTCCCTGCTGGAACGGAGCAGTTCCGTGGTCGAACTGCTGAGCGTGGAACGGGAACTGTCCCGGGTAAGGACGGACATCGAGCGGGCGCAATGGCAACTGGAACTGCTGGAGCGCCAGGTGGACCTGGCCACCATCCAGGTTATTCTTTTCCCCCGGGGCGCGGTGGCGGAACGGGGCCCGGCGGCCACCTTTGTGCTGGAGGTTAACGGGGTTCCAGCCAGCGTGGCCGGATTGCGCCAATTTGTAGACGCCCGTCTGGGTGAGATAGACGAGGTCTACCTGGCGTCGGAGGGACAGTCGGAAAGGGCGGAGATTGCCTTCCGCGTCTTCCCCGACGACCTGAACCGGTCGGCCCAGTTCATTGAAAGCCAGGGGCGGGTTTCGGCGCGGGAAATCCTCGACCGCCCGGGCTCCACCGATGGTGTTTCCGGCCAGGGCCGCGAACCCGGCGCCCAGGTTCACGTTACTTACCTTTACCAGCCCACAGGCATCAACGTCTGGGTCCCCATTCTTATCATCCTGGGCATCCTGGTGCTGGCCGGCTCTCTCACTTACCTGCTGAGAATAGCCTACTCCCGAGGGCGGCGCCGGGGCAGCTTCCTTTAGGGAAGGTCCAAACAAGTCCGATAAAGTACCGGTTTGAGTGGATAAACACCGGCAGGGGCGGGTTTCAAACCCGCCCCTGCTCATTGCAAACCAACTGACAGCAACCCTGTCAACGTATCCCCACCTCTCGGCTGGGAAAGCCAGGAAAGGGCTGACCACATCCCTGCAAACCGGTCACAATTCCCGCCACAAACCCGACCAACGGCGGCGATTGCTCACGGCGCGCTGGGGGCCGGCCCCAGCACCTTGTACTTCCGTTCTGGGCTTCGTTCCCCCGACGGAAGAATTTGCACCACCACCCGCGAAAGGCCCACCACCTCACCGTCGGCGTCGAAACTGTAGTTGTCGCCAATGGCCCCGCTCCAGCTAATGCCGTACAGGCAATCCCGGAAGCCGTCGGCGCCCTGGTCGTCGCCCGTCTGCTTCAGGCACTCGGCGGCAATATAGACGTTGTCGTAGGCGGAACCCAGGTGCCAGGGGAGCGTAACGTAGTCATACCGCTCCCGGAAGCTGGTCAGCACCTGCTGGCCCTTCTCGTTGTCCGGCGCCAGGTCCGAAACAATGGCCTTCATCCCGTCGGCTGCGGCCCCTGCTATCTCCAGGGCGGTGGTGCCCACCGCTATCGTCTCGGCGTAAACGGGCCCGTCGTACCCCAGTTCCCTGGCCTGCTTGAGTATGGTCCCGGCCGCAAACTCCGATTGCGGCGACAGGTGCAGGGCCCCCGGCTCCGCCGCAATCAGCTTGCTCAGCTGGGTACGGAAGTCGGTAATGTCGGAGGAGAACCGTTCGGCGGCCACCACCTGCCCGCCCCGTTTCTCGAACTGCTCCACAGTAGTGCGCCTTACCCCCTCGGCATAGTCGGTGGACTCGGTGATGGTGGCCAGGCTCCGGACGCCGTCGTCCCACAGCAAATTGCCGGTGCCGATGCCCACCTCCACGTCGCTGATCTGGGTGCGGAAAATGTAGTCTCCGGCCCTGGCGATGTCCGGATTGCTGGCCAGTCCGGAAAAGAGGATGACGCCGTCGGCCTCAGCCAGGGGCGCGGCCCCCAGCATCGCGCCGCTGCACGACGTGCCAAGGATGATGCGGACGCCGTCCACGCTGGTCAGCTTGCGGTAGGCCGCCACCGCTCCCTGGGCGCTGCATTGCGAGTCCTCCACCACCAGTTCCAGGGGACGACCGTCAACGCCGCCTGCGCCGTTGATCTCGTCGGCGGCCATCTGCTTGGCCTGGTTGGCCACCGTGCCGTAGGACTCGCCCGGCCCTGTAAGGGATTCCATAACGCCGATGCGGTATGGCTCATCCTCGGAAGCGCCGCCACAGGCCATTGCCAGCGCTGCAACCAGCAAAACGGGCGCCAGCGACCACCTGGATGGCCGGATAATCAAACCTGGGGCGTGTTTTCCCGCTGCCCTCAGGCGTGGGCCAAATAACTTAAACACCCGAGCCAAAGCAGGGCCGGTCATCATTAATCGTCACCGCCAAAGAAGCCAAAAATGTGAAGCAGGGCCAGGAACATGTTCACAATGTTGAGGAACATGCCAGCTGAACCTACGAGGGCGATACGGCTGGCGGCGTCGGCGTTGCCCATGGCGGCGGCTTCCCCGGCTTCCTGTTTGACCGCCTGGGTTTCCCACGCCGTCAGGCCCATGAAGATCGGCAGGGTGATGATGCTCAGCAACAGTTGCAGCCCGCTGGACTGGAACAGAAGGACGTTGAGGAGACCCACCACCACCATGCCGATTATGGCTATCAGGGCCAGCATCCCGATCTTGGACAGGTCCCTCTTGGTGGTGAACCCGAAAACGCTCATTATGGCAAAGAGGCCGCAAGCTCCGGCAAAGGCCTGGGCGATGCTGGCGCCGGAATACACGACGAATACGGATGACAGGGTGGCGCCCATAAAAGCCGTGAAGCCCAGGTACAGGGCCCCTACCGCGGCCAGGGGCGCTCCCCGCCGGGCGGCAAACTGCATTCCGAACAGGCAGCCGATGGCCAGAACGAAGCCCAAAATCATACCCAGGAAGCCGGTGAACAGGAGAAACAGGCCCGTCCAGGCGAACAGCCAGGCCACTGCCCCTGCCAGGCCCAGGCCCAGGGCCGTCCAGCCGTAAAGGCCGGTCATTGCTGCAGTGAATATGCGGTCCGCTTCGGCCAGGTTATACCCGAAACCTCCGCCGGCGGAAGGATTAATCATCGTCATTCTCATACCTCTGGCAATGGTGTATTCACTGATACTCCAGGCCGCCCCACTTCTGCGGCAACCCGGAAAAATCGTTCCCCAATCCAATTTATCCAAACCTGAAACGCAGGTCAAGAATCGGTTGCATCAAGGCAGCACAATCGCATTATGTTTAAATTGTCATTCTGAACGGAGTGAAGAATCTAAACTCCATCCCACAGGCCGACTTGGGGGCCCGTAACCGGGCTGACATGCAGGATTTCAGGCCCTTCGGCAAGCTCAGAGCGACCTGTCTTATATCTGGCGGATGTCTGCCCCTGGCCCTGTAGCAATACCACCTGAATCGGAACTACCCTGCACCAATGCAGCCGCAACCTCGTTTGACTCCGTCCGTCCCTCCCACATGACATCCACCCCTTGCCACCTCCGAATCCCAGTCTCTACCATAATCCCTGCGGGGCCTGTCGTTTGCCCCCTCTGACCGGTGGGAGCAGGCCGCAGGCAGAGACCGGATCATGCGCCTTGAAGCCGTAAATCAGCCCGCCATTTTCCGCCATCGGAGTCCCAAAACCTGTCTGGAAGACGGAGTGCCAACCGCGCATCGACCGCCATTACCACCCTGGCGCTGGATACAAAAACGGGTGAAATGAGAGGAAATGGCAGGGAAACCTGGATTTTTCTGCGGCGCCGACAATTTTTTCCGGCTAGTTAACATTTACGAAACATTTGGCCGGCGGGAACGGGATAAACTGGATATTGCTCAACCCGTAACGAAATTGTACTTTAGGACCTTTTTCGATATCCGTAGCTCCATCCAGCATTACGCCGATTAGTTATCCGATTTTCGAAGATTTTAGTGTTCGGTTGACACTAAACTGCCATTGGTCTATTATTCGTATTGCTTGTTCCGACAAAGCACATGAGGGAGAGTACCAGCCAATGGATGAACTGGATAAGAAAATAATCGCCCTGCTGCAACTGGATGGTCGAGCTTCCAATGCGAAAATCGCCAGGGAAGTGGGGGTCAGCGAAGGCACCGTGCGCCGCCGGCTGCGCAAACTGCTGGATGACGATGTGGTGCGGGTAGTGGCCGTACCCAACTTGGAAAAACTGGGCTTCTCTACCACCGCCCTGATCGGCATGCAGACCGGCCCCGGCAAGTCCGACGTGGTCGCCGAATCCCTGATCAACCTCCCCGAGGCCCACTACGTCGCCGTTACCACCGGCGCCTACGACGTCTTCGTCTGGGCGGGCCTGGAATCGGCGGAAAACCTGGGCCAGTTCCTCCGAACCAAGATCGGTCCCATCGACGGAGTCCAGCGCACCGAGACCTTCGTCAACCTGTCCATCAAAAAGCGGACTTACGGCCTGGTCCTCTAGTCCTGCCAGCCTGCTGTAACCAGGAAACTGGGGCAGCCGCGCAGGTTGCCCCAGCCCTTTTTCACTCTGCCAGGTCGAAGGCCGCAAGCGCCATACCGGTCCGTTTTCCCTGCCGTGCCGCCGTTATTGCAAACCCAAGGGGCTATGCTATAATTTCGTTGCCTTCTACTTGGGCCTGCGTTTAGCAGCCGGGGATGGTGGCCCCAGCGGCCGGGAGACTTAAGAACCGTTAGTTCAGAGGAGCAAGAAAGAGAATGACCTACATAATTACCGAGCCCTGTGTTGGTGTTAAAGACGCCGCATGCGTGGATGTCTGCCCGGTCGACTGCATTTACACGACCGACAACGACGATATGTACTACATCAGCCCGGACGAGTGCATTGACTGCGCCGCCTGTGAGCCGGTATGCCCCGTGACCGCCATCTTCGCCGAGGATGCCGTTCCCTCCCAGTGGGAAAACTATATCGCCATGAACTACGACTACTTCAAGAACACCGACCCCAACTCCCTCAAGCGCAAGTAGTCGCGAAAGCGCAGTCACGCGAATCAGAGACCTCTCTGGGCACGGCCGGAAAACCTACGCCAGCCCCAGGGAGGTCTCTTCACGCCCGCAAGCCAGGGGTCGGCCGCAGAAGCAGCCAAAGAGTTTACCCTTTCCCGTATCAGCTTGGAGTGAAACTAGCGGTTATATGGCTTAGAGTTGTTGGCAACGTGTTCAACCCTAGACATCCCCAATGAATTAGGAAAATATCGAAATGCTTCCCACAGTTGAAGCCCACGCAGTTGAACTCAAGGAGCTTTGCCTTCGCTATGCCGTAGGTCGCCTGGAACTGTTTGGCTCAGTAGCTACGGGAAACTTCAGGGAAGGTGACAGCGACCTGGATTTCCTGGTGGAGTTTCTCCCCTTGGCCTACCCCAATTATGCGGACAATTATTTCGGCTTGCTGGAAGGACTGGAGGACTTGTTCGGCATGCCGGTGGACCTGGTGGTTGAGCGCGCTATCAAGAACCCGTATTTCCGTCAGTCCGTTGAAGAAACGAAGAACCTGATCTATGCGGCTTGAAACCAGGAAGTACCTGTCTGACATTCAACGGGCTGCTGGGCTGGTGCGGAGGTTCACGTCTGGCAAGATCCTGAGTGACTACCAGGAAGACATACTGTTGCGCTCAGCAGTGGAGCGTCAGTTTGAGATTATTGGAGAAGCAATGAACAAATTGGCGGGAGTAGATGAAGGAACGGCCCGCCAAATTTCCAACTTCCAGCGAATAATCGCCTTCCGCAACATCTTGATTCACGGGTACGCCGATGTGGATGACGGGCTGGTTTGGAATGTGGTAGAGACTTACCTGCCCCAACTGATTAGAGAAGTCGACGCCTTGCTGGGCGAATAGTTCCCGACACCCTACTCCGTCGTCACTGAATCTCCCTTCCCTTCAATAGCGGCGTTCAGTGTGTGCCAGGCCAGCACGGCGCACTTGATTCGCGTGGGGAAGGCGGAGACGCCCGACAGCATTTCCAGGTCCCCCAGCAGGTCATAGTCCACGTCTGCGTCCGGGTCGGTGATCAGGGCGTGGAAGCCGTCGAAGATCTCCTCGGCCTTGGCGAGCGTCTCCCCCTTGATGCTCTGGGTCAGCATGGACGCCGACGCCCGGGAAATGGCGCAGCCCACTCCCTGAAAAGCCACGTCGGCAATGACGTCGTCCTCCAACTTCAGGTACAGGGTGATCTGGTCGCCGCACAGGGGATTGTAGCCGTCGGCCTGCCGGTTGGCGTCCTCAATCTTGCGGTAGTTGCGGGGCTTGTTGTTGTGCTCCAGCAGGATTTCCTGGTAAAGCTCGTGCAGGTTGGACATCAGCGGCTGAATACCTCAATTACCCGGTCAATGCCCTTGACCAGGGTGTCAATCTCTTCCTTCGTGTTGTAAAAAGCCAGGGACGCGCGGATGGTGGCCGGAACGCCGTACCGGTCCATCAGCGGCTGGGCGCAGTGGTGGCCGGTGCGCACGGCAATGCCCTCTGCGTCCAGGATAGTGCCCACGTCATGGGGGTGGGCGTTCTCCATCACGAAGGACAGGATGCTGCCCTTGTGCCGGGCGGTTCCAATCAACTGCACCAGTTCAATCTCCGACAACCGCTCGGTGCCGTAGGTCAGCAGTTCCTTTTCATAAGTGGCTATGTTGTCCATCCCCACGCTGTTCACGTAGTCGATGGCCGCTCCCAGGCCCACGCTGCCCGCGATGTTCTGGGTTCCCGCCTCGAACTTGTTGGGAATGACGTTATATATTGTCTTCTCGAAGCTAACCGACCGGATCATCTCGCCGCCGCCCTGGTAGGGGGGCATCGCGTCCAGCAGTTCAGCACGCCCGTACAACACACCCACGCCGGTGGGGCCGTAAAGCTTGTGGCCCGAGAAGGCGTAGAAGTCGCAGCCCAGCTTCTGCACGTCAATGGGCACGTGGGCCACGGCCTGCGCCCCGTCCAGCAGCACCGGAATGCCCCGGGCGTGGGCCAGTTCAATTACCTGTTCGACAGGATTGATGGTACCCAGAGCGTTGGACTGGTGGACGATTGAGACGAATTTGGTGCGGGAGCTTAGCAGATTCTCGAACTCATCCAGCAGCAGTTCCCCGTCGTCGTTGATGGGGATTACCTTCAGGCGGGCGCCCTTCTCCTCGCAAAGAATCTGCCAGGGCACAATGTTGGAGTGGTGCTCCATGGCCGTGATGATTATCTCGTCGTCGGGCCCTATGTTGGTCCGCCCGTACGTCTGGGCCACCAGGTTGATGCCCTCGGTGGTGCCTCGGACGAAAATTATCTCCTTGTCGTGCTCGGCGTTGATGAACTGCCGCACTGTTTCCCGCGAGCCCTCGTAGGCGTCGGTAGCCAACTGGCTCAGGGTATGGACGCCCCGGTGTACGTTCGAGTTCTCCGTCGTGTAGTAGTTGACCAGGGCGTCAATCACCGCCTGAGGCTTCTGGGTGGTGGCGGCATTGTCCAGGTACACCAGCGGCTTGCCGTGCACCATCTCCTTCAGGATGGGGAAGTCCTCCCGAATCCTGGTCACGTCAAAAGAGTTCACGGATGTCGTCAATCTAGGTACCTCCCTGCCCTTGGCGGGAAACGGGATTGCTGCCGCCCATGCCGGAAATCACCTTGCCGCTAACCGTGTCCAGGAACAGGCGATCCAGGTATTCCCGCACCGACTCATGCTCCACGGTGTCGATAATCTCGCTGGCAAAGGCGTGTATCAGTATCTGGCTGGCGGTCCGCGGGTCCAGGCCCCTGCTTCGCATATAGAAGAGCGTATCCTCATCAATATGACCGGCGGTGGCCCCGTGGCCGCACTTCACGTCATCGGCGTAGATCAGCAGGCTAGGCTTGCTGTCCACCTCAGCCCGGTCTGACAAAATCAGGTTCTTGTCGGTCTGCTGGGCGTCAGTCTTCTGCGCATCCTCCCGCACCAGCACCGTGCCCCCGAACACCGCCCGGGAGCGGCCGTCCAGTATGCCCTTGTAGTAGAGCCTGCTGGTGCCGTGGGGGTGGGCGTGGTCAATGGAGATCAGGTTGTCCATGTGCTCGGTATTGTCAGTCAAATACAGGCCGTTCAACGAGCAATAAGCCCCCGTCCCGTCCAGCAGCACCGAAAGATCGTGGCGGCCCAGGCCGCACCCCATGGCAAATGAACCGGACTCGTAGCTGCTGTCCCGCGCCTGGGTAACGCGGGTCGTACCCACGTGGTAGGCGTTGCGGCTCTCGTCCAATAGCCGGTAGTGCGTGACCTTGGCCCCTTCACCCACGGCTATTTCGGTAACGGCGTTGGTAAAGTACTGCGAAGACTTCCCAGGGTCGGCGCCAACGTACGATTCCAACACGGTCAAGCGCGTGTTGCGTCCCGCCACCAGCAGCGTTCGCGGGTATACCACCGTATCCGCGTGCTGGCGAAGGTGAACGATATTCAGGAAGACTTCTTCCTCATAATCATCTGGTAGCCGAACGAATGCGCCATCGCTGAGAAACGCCGTGTTCAGGGCCACGAAGGCGTCTTCCTCAATGCTGGCGTGAGCGGCCAGGTTGTCCCGCAGGCCCTCCACTTCAGTGCCTGATGCCAGGGACCTGGCCAAGGTGCTGACCATCAGTGTCTTGGGCTGCGGCCCTACTAGCGGGTTCCCATCCAGGACAACCAGCTTGGTCCAGGAATTGTCGAAGAAGTCTCCGAAGTTGGGACTGCCGTCGGCCCCTATCAGCAAGTCCACCGGACCGTTTCCACTGGCATTTGCAGTCGAGAACCGCCCTTGGGCTATGGGCCTGACGTTGGTGTACTTCCACGGTTCGTTACCCCGTCTGGCGGTGGGGAAACCGGCCGAATCGAATCGCTCCCAGGCGGCGGCGCGCAGGTCGTTAATCCACGCAGGACTGTTGCCAGCCAGTTGTCCACGCAGGGCCTGGTAGTCGGCGTAGTAAGAAGGATGGTTGATGGTGGGCGCGGTGCTCATCGTTAGTTGCCGGCCTCCACCGCTTCCTTGATCCAGTCGTAACCCTTCTCCTCCAGTTCCAGGGCCAGCTCCGGGCCGCCTGACCGGACGATGCGGCCGTCCAGCAGCACGTGGACCTGGTCGGGCGTGATGTAGTTGAGCAGCCGCTGGTAATGGGTTACCAAAACAATGGCATTCTCGGAATTGCGCAGGCTGTTCACTCCGTCGGAAACGATGCGCAGCGCGTCAATGTCCAGGCCCGAGTCGGTCTCGTCCAGCAGGGCCAGCTTGGGTTCCAATATGGCCATCTGCAGGATTTCGTTGCGCTTCTTCTCGCCGCCGGAAAAGCCTTCGTTGACGGAACGTCGCACCAGTTCCGGGTCGATCTCCACCAGCTTGACCTTTTCCCGCAGCATCCGGTCAAAGTCCCGGGCGCTGTACTCCTCCTCGCCCCGGTGGACGCGGGCGGCGTCGGCGGCGGCCTTCAGGAACTGCCAGGCCCGCACCCCGGGCAATTCCAAGGGGTACTGGAAGGCCAGGAAGACGCCCTCCCTTGCCCGCTCCTCCGGTTCCAGGGCCAGCAGGTCCATCCCGCGATAGACGGCCTCCCCGCCGGTAACTTGATAGTCGGCCCGCCCGGCCAGGGTGCTGGCCAGGGTGCTCTTTCCAGATCCGTTGGGCCCCATGATGGCGTGAACCTCTCCAGCGTTGACGGTAAGGTTTACGCCGCTAAGTATTTCCTGCTCATCCACGGAAACGTGGAGGTCTTTAACTTCCAGAATGGGTGGCATGTTGGTGGTTTTGCTCCTTAAATTGGCAATCGATATGTCTCTAGGAAGTGAATCGCTTCGTCAATAAACGCGTTGAATACATCAGGTTTGAGTGTGCCGACCCTGCTTCTAATCAGGCTAGGGCTGGCAGTGAAAAGTTTCCTTGGCCGGACATAGCTGATAACTTCTAAAGACCCTACTTCAAAGCTCGCATCGGTTAAAGCAATTGCTCTGTCATCCCCAAAGGGGTTGCTGGTAATTTGGCTCAACAACCAGTCTCCATAACCCGCAGGTGCAATCAACAGGGCTGGCCGCCGCTTCGCTCGGGACAGATCCGAAAAGGGAAACCGGACCATTACCACTAGTCCTGTTGCAAGTGGGCCCAAGCCTCATCCTCTTCCGGCCGTAGCCAGTCTCTTGCCATGGCTTCCTCACTAAGCAAAGCGCTCTCGGGCTCCTCATCGTCGAGAATGGTTACCAGTGCCTTGCAAGTAACTGCAATATCTACAGGCTCAAGCAATATCACGTTGCCTTGGGCGTCAACCATGGCTCTGACGGTGCGAATCACTTTTTCCTCGCTCTCTGCCCTGACTCTTGCCAAAAACTGGCTGCTACCCGGGGCCCAGTCCCTACCCCACCGTCCCTTCCAAACTCACCTTCATCAACTGCCCCGCCTCCATGGCAAACTCAAAGGGCAGTTCCTGGAAGATGCCCCGGCAGAAGCCGTTGATAATCATGTAGTTGGCTTCTTCCGGCGATATGCCCCGCTGCTGGCAGTAAAATAGCTGGTCGTCGCTCACCTTGGACGTGGTGGCCTCGTGCTCCAGTTGGGCCGTGGGATTCTGCACCTCAATGTACGGCACCGTATGCGCCCCGCACTTGTCGCCAACCAGCAGGGAATCGCACTGGGTGAAATTACGCGCGTTGGTGGCCGACGGCATTATCTTCACCAGACCCCGGTAGGTGTTCTGGCCCTTTCCCGCGGAAATCCCCTTGGCCACGATGGTGCTCTTAGTGTTCTTGCCCAGGTGAATCATCTTGGTGCCCGTGTCCGCCTGCTGGTAGTTGTTCACCAGCGCCACCGAGTAAAACTCGCCAATGGAATTATCCCCCTGCAGGATTACGCTGGGATACTTCCAAGTTATGGCCGATCCCGTCTCCACCTGGGTCCACGAAATCTTGGAGTTACGGCCCTGGCACTTGCCCCGCTTGGTCACGAAGTTATAGACGCCCCCGTTCCCCTCCTTGTCCCCGGGGAACCAGTTCTGCAGCGTCGAATACTTGATTTCAGCGTCGTCCAGGGCGACCAGTTCCACCACTGCGGCATGGAGTTGGTGCGTCTTCCGCATAGGGGCGGTGCAGCCCTCCAGGTAGCTGACGTAGGCCCCCTCTTCGGCCACGATCAGGGTGCGCTCGAACTGTCCGCTGTCCAGCGCGTTGATCCGGAAGTAGGTCATCAACTCCATGGGGCAGCGCACGCCCTTGGGGATGTACGCAAAAGAACCGTCGCTGAACACGGCGGAATTGAGAGCGGCGTAGAAGTTGTCGGCGTAGGGCACCACCGAACCCAGGTATTTCTGCACCAGGTCCGGGTGGTTGCGGATGGCCTCGCTCATGGAGCAGAAGATTACCCCGGCTTTCTCCAGCGTATCCTTGTAGGTGGTGGCCACCGAGGAACTGTCCAGGACCGCGTCCACCGCCACGCCGGCCAGTTGCTTCTGCTCTTCCAGGGGAATGCCCAGCTTGGCGAAGGCCTCCAGCAGTTCCGGGTCTACCTCGTCCATGCTCTTGGGGCCGTCCTTCGAGTTGGGCGATGCATAGTAGATGATGTCCTGAAAGTCGATACGGGGATGGTGGATGTTAGCCCACTTGGGTTCCTCTTCGTTCAGCGTAATCCAGTAGCGGTAGGCCTTCAGCCGCCATTCCAGCATCCATTCCGGCTCTTCCTTCTTGGCCGAAATGAACCGGACAATATCTTCACTAAGACCCTTGGGGGCTGTGTCCTGCTCGATATCAATGGTAAAGCCCCACTTGTATTCGGAGTCTATGTCTGTGGACTCCCGTGAAATGACCCGTTGGGTGGTCATGAGGCGGCCCTCCTGAGGTTGCTGATACGTCGGCAGGCATTTCTCGAACACCTTACCGTTGAGCGCAGAGTGTATGCCGGTAAATAATTGTTGACCAAATGAGTCAACAATTAATATTAGCGTTGCCCAGATATGATGTCAACGGGAAACATCCGACTGGTCACGTTTCAGTTTGGTTGGTTTTGTACCGTATAGACGCGGATTTCAAACTTATTTCTGCAATTTACCGACTATTAACAGCAATAAAAAGCACTTTAATCGTAAAACTTGGTGTTCGACGTGGTAGCGGGCATTTTCAGCCGTCCGGCGCGCCGGGTAGGGTAGGTCCGGTGGTCCTGTCGCCCGGTTGCTCCTGTCCTGCCTGAATTTTACCAAAACCGGATCAGGATGCTCTGCAAAGAGGATTTGTCGACCCGCAAGGTGGCTATGCCAGGTCCTGATCTTGCAGAGAGACGCAGGGAGATAGCAGGGGGTCAGAGGAGGTTCTTCAGCCAGGGGCGCAAGAGCATGTGTATGCTCGAAAGCATCAACATGCCCACCAGCACAAACAGGGCCGCCGAGAAAGTCCAGTCCGCCACCACCAGGCCCAGCGCGGTCCCCGCGGCGGGCGGGTGCTCGGTGTTGGTCAAAATCATAATCAGGAAGCCCAGGCCCACCGCCAGCACCGCCATGAGGTTCTGCAAGGCTGGCGACATCGCTGCCAGGTCTCCCCAGCCAGGGACCAGGTACACCAGTGAGAGGGCCGTACCAACGGCTACCGCCACGGCATGCCCCCCTATCACCCGGCGAGGGCTGGACGCCCGGCTGTGGGGCAGCATGAAGACTATAAAAGCGGAAGAAGCAACGCCCACCACGATGGCCGCTCGGAGCACCACGTCCACCACCAGGATGATCGCCAGCAGCGCCAGCATGCAAAGGGCGCTCTGAAAAATGTAGTTTTGCGGATGATGCCGCAGCCTTCTGTCCAGGAGACGGCTTTCCAGCACGACGCCCCGCGCCGGTCTCCTGCCCAGTTTGCGAATCGTTGTCGAAACCATAGTAGCCATGATCAGGCTATATTCTTGCATTCGGCGCAGGTTTTCGCCCATTCGAAGGTTAACCAGTTCCGGGCATTATTGCTCGGTGTTATCTCCAACTCCTGACAGTACGTTATTGTTGGTGGTTTTCGCCCTGTGCTAGAATCCCGCCATGGACACCGACCAAACTAAGTACTGGGTGGCATTGAGCCAGGTTAAAAAGCTGGGCGCCGTGCGCTTCAGGAAACTGGAAAAACACTTCCGGGACCTGGAACGGGCCTGGACAGCCGGCCCTCGCGAACTTCACAACGCTGGCCTGGAAGACGGCATCGTCTCCGCCCTGGTGGAGGCGCGCGGCCGCATCTCGCCCGACGATGAGATGGAACGGCTGGAAAAGGCAGGCGTGCGGGCCCTGACCTGGCGGGATCCTGCCTACCCGCCCCGCCTGCAGCAGATTGACGACCTGCCGCCCGTGCTATACGTTAAAGGAACGCTCATGCCCGAGGATGAAAGGGCGGTGGCCATCGTGGGCACCCGCAGTCCCACATCCTACGGTCGAGAGGTGGCCGCAGCGCTCTCCGGTGATCTGGCCCGCAGCGGCATTACTATCGTAAGTGGTCTGGCGTTGGGAGTGGACACCGTGGCCCACCGCGCGGCGATTACCCAGGGAGGCCGCACCATCGCTGTGGTGGCTAACGGGCTGGACATTACCTATCCCCGGGACAACTCTGGCCTGGCCCGCCAGATCGCGGATCAGGGCGCGGTGGTGAGCGAATACCCGTTGGGAACCAGGCCCGACCCCCGTGGCTTCCCTCGCCGCAATCGCCTGATCAGCGGCATGAGCCTGGGCACCCTGGTGGTGGAGGCCGGTGAAAAGAGCGGCGCCCGCTGGACGGTTTACCATGCCCTGGAGCAAAATAGGGAAGTGTTCTGTGTGCCGGGCAGCATTTTCTCCCCGGCAAGCCGCTTGACCAACAGCCTTATTCAGGACGGCGCCAAGCTGGTATCCAGCCACAATGATATCCTTGAAGAACTGAACCTGACGGTGGTAACGAGACAGATAGAAATGCGGCTGGCGGAAAATATGCCGCCCAGCCCGGACGCAGGAGGCGAAGCGGACCTGCTCCGCTGCCTGGATCACGAACCAACGCATATCGACGACATTGGACGCAGCGCAAGCATGCCCATCGCCACGGTGGGCAGCCTGCTGACCATGCTGGAACTGAAAGGCCTGGTTAAGCAGGTGGGCGCCATGCACTACGTCCGCATCGGGGAGGCAACCCCTGCCTATGGCAACTAAGGAAACAACTTCAACCAGGGCCAAGTCCGGAAGCCGGAAAAAGCCCGACAGCATGACGTCCAAGACAGTCAAGGCCAAGACCACCCGCGGCAAGACTGCGGGCAAGTCCACCGGCAAAGCTTCGGCCAAGTCATCAAGCAAAGCCGCCGCGGGCAGCAAGACTACCCGCGCCACCGCTACCCGCGCCACGTCCCGTGCATCCGGGGGCCTGGGCAAGACGGCTGGCAAACGCCTGGTGATCGTAGAATCTCCGGCCAAGGCCCGCACCGTCGGCCAGATTCTCGGCAACCGGTACGTGGTCACCGCGTCTCAGGGCCACGTTCGCGACCTGCCCAAGAGCAAGATGGGGGTGGACCTGGAGAACGAATTCCAGCCCACCTACGTCACCATGCGGGACAAGATGCCCCTGGTTAAGGAAATAAAGCGGGCCGGGGACGAGGCCGCCGACATTTTCCTCGCCACCGACCCGGACCGGGAGGGCGAGGCCATTTCCTGGCACCTGCAGACCGCCGCCGGCTGGGACAAGCCCCACGCTAAGGTTCCCAAGCGGGTGGTCTTCCACGAAATAACCAAGGACGCCGTGGAGGAGGCCTTCCAGCACCCCCGCGAAATCGACATGAAGCTGGTCAACGCCCAGCAGGCCCGCCGCATCCTGGACCGCCTGGTGGGTTACCAGATCAGTCCCCTGCTGGCCAAGCGGGTCCAGCGTGGCCTGTCGGCCGGCCGTGTCCAGTCCGTCGCGCTCAAGCTGGTCACCGACCGTGAAAAGGAAATCGCGGTCTTTGTGCCCGAGGAATCCTGGTCGCTCGACGCCCAGTTGCACAAGGCCGCAGACCCGGCTACCAGGGCCAGCCTGTTTCCAGCCGCGCTGCATTCCATCAAGGGCAACCGTCGTCGCCTGACCATCGGCGTCGAAGAAGAGGCCCGGGCATACGAAGCCGAACTGAAGGATGCCGCCTACACCGTGGCCGACGTCCGCAAGCGCGAGGTGCGCCAGCGCCCCGCAGCGCCCTTCACCACCAGCACCCTGCAGCAGGAAGCCGGCCGCAAACTGCGCTTCACTGCCCAGCGCACCATGTCCGTGGCCCAGCAGCTTTACGAGGGCCTGGCCGTGGGCAGCGAGGGTTCCGTTGGCCTGATCACCTACATGCGTACCGACTCCACCCAGGTGGCGGAGACTGCGGTGCAGGAAGCGCGCCAGTACATCCGCGGCAAGTACGGCAAGGAATACCTGCCCGATAAGCCCCGAAGCTATCGTACCCGCACCAAGGCGGCTCAGGAGGCCCACGAAGCAATCCGGCCTACGTCCATCGCCCGCACTCCGGACTCGCTGAAAGACCACCTTTCCGCCGAGCAGTTCCGGCTCTACGGGCTTATCTGGGCCCGGATGCTGGCCAGCCAGATGTCCGATGCCCTGTCCGACGCTACCACCGTTAACATCGACGCCGCCTGCCAAGCCCAGGCCAATGGCGAGGCGGGCCGCGTCTTCAACTTCCGCGCCACCGGCTCGGTGCTCAAGTTCCCCGGCTTCCGTACCCTTTACCTTGAGGGCAGGGACGAAGGCGACGCCGAGGAAAACTCCAACTCCCTGCCGGAACTTGCCCAGGGCGATACCCTGAATTGCAATCAACTGGAGGCCAACCAGCACTTCACCCAGCCGCCCCCGCGCTTCACCGAGGCCACCCTGGTCAAGGCCATGGAGGAGCGGGGTATCGGCCGGCCCAGCACCTACGCTCCCACCATCGGCGTGCTGCTGAACCGTAATTACGTCAACAAGGAGAACAACAGCCTGCACCCCACTTTGCTGGGCACCACCGTGTCGGACCTGCTGGCCCAGTTCTTCACCGACATCATGAACCCCGACTTCACCGCCCAGATGGAGGAAAAGCTGGACGAGGTCTCCCAGGGCGAACGGGACTGGATTCCCATGCTCCAGGACTTCTACGCCCCCTTTGCCGAAGAATTGCTCAACGCCAACGAAAATATGCCCCGGGTAAAGCCCGACGACGAGGCCACCGACGAGGTCTGTGAGAACTGCGGCCTGCCCATGGTTATCAAGACGGGCCGGTTTGGCCGGTTCATGGCCTGCACCGGCTACCCTCAGTGCCGCACCACGCGCCAGCTAAAGGAAGAAGGTTCGGAAGCTGTCGCCGACGTCGAGACCGACGAGATTTGCGAGCAGTGCGGCAAGCCCATGGTGTTGAAGACGGGCCGTTACGGCAAGTTCATCGCCTGCAGCAACTACCCCACATGCAAGAACACCCATCCCATGAAGACCGGCGCCAACTGCCCCACCTGCGGCGGCGACCTGGTGGAACGGGGAAGCCGGCGCGGCGTCTTCTTTGGCTGCTCCAATTACCCCGAATGCAAGTACACCAGCAACCGGCGGCCCCTGCCCGACCCCTGCCCCGAGTGCCAGGGCCTGATGGTAGTCAACCGCGACGGCAGCCACGCCTGCACCGTCTGCGCCTGGAAAGTCGATTCTCCCAGCACCGAACAGGAACTGGCGGCGGTTGGGGACTGACCGGCGAAATTAAGAAATCAGGCAAAGTTCGTCCAAATGGGGCCAAGCTCTTTAGCCTGGCCCCAAAGTCTTTCCTTAGTCTTGAATAATCCTGTGCTGCTCAAACGGTGAATCGCTGGTATCCCGGAAACCCTTGGAACTCGCCCAAACGGGGCATTCCACAGCAACGCAACTCCCCTGTTCCCTCGATATGCTTGACTCATACCTAACCACTGGGAGTCCAGCATGGCCACCCTTACCGACACCGTCGATGCATCCCCCCAAATCCATCAACTGTTGGACAAGTACGAGAATTACCTTCGGGGACAGCGCGGTCTCTCCGATAACACCGTCCGGGTCTACCTGACTGACCTGGACTCCTTCGTCCGCTACATCAACGAATCGGACCAGACCCTTGAGGACATGAACCGCCGCATGGCCCGCAGCTACCTGGCCTGGCTGGCCACCGAGGCGCGGGAGACCAAACACCCCTACTCCGGCCGCAAGCAGAAGGAAGGGTATGCCCGCGTCAGCATCGTCCGCAAGCTGACGGCCCTCCGTTCCTTCTACCAGTTCCTGGTCCAGCAGGGGATGTTCAAGCACTGCCCGGTTCCATCGGGACGCAGCCTCCAGGTAAAGTTGGAAAAGCCCCTGCCTTCCTTCATCGGCAAACAGGAAACGGTCCGTTTGTTGGAAGCCCCGGACGAGGAAGACCTGTACGGCATCCGGGACCGCGCCATCCTGGAGGTACTGTATTCCTGCGGAGTTCGCCTGGCCGAAATTACTGGCATGGACCTGCCCGACGTCAATTTCGACCAGCGCCAGGTACTGGTGGAGGGCAAGGGCTCCAAGGAACGCTGGGTGCTGTTCGGCCAGCCCACCGCCGATGCCCTGCATAAGTACCTGGAACAGGTCAGGCCCCAACTGCTGGACGGACCCACCGAGGCCCTCTTCCTTAACCGATACGGGCAGCGCCTTTCCCGCCGTAGCATTGAAAAGCTGGTCAAGGGCTACGCCGCCCGGGCCGGCCTGCGGGACGGCGTCCACACCCACACCCTGCGCCACACCTTCGCCAGCCACATGCTGGAGGGCGACGCAGACCTCCGCGTTATCCAGGAACTGCTGGGTCATTCCAGCCCTACAACCACGCAAATTTACACCCACATCACCAAGCAGGAAGCCAGGGCCGCCTACCTGAACTTCCACCCCCGGGCCGGGAAGGAATAGCGCGCCAGGTAGTAGTTCAACCAGGTGCAGGCCGCTATCAAGTCTGGAGGGGCTGTCAGAAAGGGAGGAAAAGCAGCATAAGAAAATTGCCTCTAAATCAGAGGCAAAATCATCCCAAAACTCGGGAACAAAAACGGAGTGCCTTGCGTCATAAGGGATGTAACGAATAAACCCTCAGGAGGTTTGGTCGAAATGTTCCCGATACGACGTACCCTGGCAATCCTTGGTTTGTCCCTCTTCACCATCGCTGCAGTCGCTTGCGGCAGCCAGTCTCCCTCTTCAGCTGAACCCGCGTCTTCTTCTGGTTCAGTGGCGGCGGAACAACAGCAGCCTTCTACCACAGCAAGTTCCAAAGGCGTCCGGGGTCCTGTTGGGCCGCAGGGTTCCGCCGGCGCGGCTGGCGACCGGAGTCCCGTTGGACCAGTGGGTCCCGCCGGCCCGGCTGGTGGCCGAGGTCCCGTTGGACCGCAAGGCGATCCTGGAGCAGCGGGTGCCTCCGGCGCGGATGGTAGCGCTGGACCGCAGGGTCCCGCCGGCGCGCAACCTAGTTCTTCCAACGGGTTAGTAGGTGCTTCCAAAGATTTCTTCTCTAGCTCCCATCCTGCTCCCACCTCTGCCCCCCAAGCTATGAGCAAACCCCAGCCAGCCTCCGTGGAGAGGATAGTAGAGGTTGAGCGAGAGGTCGCAGTGGAAGCCTCTGCCAATGCCGCTCCCGCTCCCGCCGCCCAGGCAGCGGCTCCGGGCCCCGCAGGGCAGGCTGGCCAGGCTGGGCCCGCTGGCCCTCCGGGACCCTCCGCTTCCCAGTCCAGCGGTCCTGCCCCCACACCTGTTCCCGCCACGGCAGCCAGGGGTGGAGTAGCCGGCCCGTCCCAGCCCGGGGCCACCACCTTCCAGGACAATTGGCGCATTCCTGCCGTAACAACTTACGAGGATGCTGTCTCCACCTTCAGCCTGGATACCGACCGCACCTCGTATCGCCTGGCCCTGAACTGGGCCAACCAGGGCTACGACGTGGAACCCGACTCAGTTCGGGCGGAGGAGTGGATCAACTCCTTCAACTACGGCTACCCCCATCCATCCCGGGATGACGAGTTTGCCATCTACACCGACGTTTACCGCCATCCCCTGGACAATCGCAAGCACTTGGCCCGGGTAGCCTTTCAGGCCCCCGCCCTGCGCGACGACTCCCGGCCCTTGAACGTCACCCTGGTGCTGGATGCCTCCGGGTCCATGGCCGACGGCAATCGGGTTGAGATTGCCCGCGCCGCCGCCGATGCCATCCGCCAGAGTTTGCGGGACCAGGACCGCCTCGCCGTTGTCCAGTTTACCGACACCGTTATCGGCCGCCTTACGGTTGAACACACCGACCCCGACGATCGGGACCTCCTCCGGTCTATTGACCGTCTTCAGCCCAACGGATCCACCAACGTTCAGGCCGGCCTTGACCTGGGCCTGGAACTGGCCGACGATGCCCGCCGCCGCCGCCCCGACTCCTACAATTACGTTATCCTCATGTCCGACGGCGTGGCCAACGTGGACGCCACCAACCCCTTCGCCATTCTGGAGTCGGCCGGCGACCACCAGCGCCAGAACCCCATCCGCCTCGTCACCATCGGCGTGGGCATTGCCAACTACAACGATTACCTGCTGGAACAACTGGCCCAGCACGGCAATGGCTGGTACCGTTACCTGGACGACGTTCACCAGGCCCAGCAGACCTTCAGCCGCGAAAACTGGCTGAACTTGGCCGTCCCCTTCGCCGACCAGACCCGCGCCCAGGTTACCTGGAACCCCGACTTCGTCCACTCGTGGCGCATAGTAGGCTACGAGAACCGGGTCACGCCCGACGAATATTTCACCCAGAACCGCAAGGAGTTCGCGGAACTGCCTTCCGGGGCTGCTACCACCGTTTTCTACGAACTGGAACTCACCGGCCAGCTTGAAAGCCGGTCGGCCAGCACCGCCAGGTTGGGGGACGTCGAACTCCGCTGGGTCGAGCCCGACACCGGTGCATCCCGAGAGCAGTACGCCTCCCTTTCCGGCCACTGGCGCCAGGACTTCGACGCCGTCGGCGACCCCTTCCTGAAGCTGGGCTCCATAGTTGCCCTGTCGGCCGATCGGTACAGCGCCCTCCCTTATCCACAGTACATGGATTACGGCTCCCTCAACTGGGAACTTTCGGAACTGGACCGGAGGCTGTGGACTTTGAAGGGTGACCTGGGCCACCTGACGGCCTTTAACGACTTTGGCTACCTGCTGGACCACATGACCCGTTTCATTCCGCCGGAACCGCCGCGTCCCGCTGATTCTGGGTACAGCCCATAGCCAGCGCAGGCAGGTGCGTATTAGATGAATAGCCAGGGCCTGGAGAAATCATCTCCAGGCCCTGAAACGTTGCAGTCCTTGTGACTCGTGCCGACCGCAAAGCTGTGGGGTCACCTCAACCGTCATATCTGCGAGAGCCGGTATCCGGAATCATGCCCGATTGAGCCCGCCGGAGATTACTGCAGTACTTCCTTCCGTGGTCTGTTGTCCCGCTGGTATATACTTGAACCCTGAATCGTCATTACCCTGTGTCAATTGAACCGCCCATAATTGTCTAGTGGCTTGGGAAAGAGGCGAAGGCTCCACGGCAGTTCAGACCTAACAGTTCAATAAGGAAGCACGCACACCATGACTCGCATACTCGTCCTCAACGGCCCCAACATCAACGTCCTGGGACGTCGCAACCCCACCATTTACGGGACTTTGACCCTGGATGAAATAAACGGTCTCATCTCCGAACAGGCCGAAACTCTGGGGGTGGACGTTTCCTTCTTCCAGTCAAATCATGAGGGAGCGCTGATCGACCGTATCCAGGAAAGCTGGGGCAATATCGACGGCATCGTCATAAATCCTGGCGCCCTCACCCACTATGGTTACTCCCTCAAGGACGCCCTGATCGACGCCGTGGTGCCGGTCATCGAGGTCCACTTGGGCAATATCCACGCCCGCGAGGAATGGCGCCGTCACTCGGTGGTGGCCGACATCGCCCGTGGCCAAATTGCAGGCTTTGGCTGGAGAAGCTATACTTCAGCTATGGAAATTATGGTCGGTATCATCGAAGAAGAAAGTACTCCATGAAAGATCGCGTAGCCCAACTGGCCGCCCAGTTGCCGGAAAAGGAACTGGACGCCATTCTCATTTCCGCTCCCGAAAATCGCCGCTACCTGTCGGGGTTCACCGGCTCGGCCGGCTACCTGCTGGTCACTCCTCAGCGGCAGGTCCTCTTCACCGACTCCCGCTACACCGAGCAGGCGGGTAACCAGTCCCCTCATTTCGAGGTAGTCCAGATGCAGCCCGGCCTGGGCTGGCTGATGGACGCCATGAAGGAGACCGGTGTCAGAAGGATCGGGTTTGAAAGCGACAACATGACCGTCGCTTCCTACCACCGGGTGCTGGACGCAATGAAGGAGGAAGAAGACCTGGGAAAGACTTCCCTCATCGCCACCTCCGGCATCACCGATGAGCTGCGCGTCTTCAAGGACCAGCAAGAGTTGGCCGAGCTTCAGAAGGCTATAGACGCCTCAGACCGTGCCATGGAGACCGTTTGCCCTGCCATCCAGGCGGGCATGACCGAGAAGGAAGTGGCCTGGCGCATGGAAATGGCCATGCGGGAATTCGGCGCCGACAACATCAGCTTCGACACGATAGTCGCCGCCGGTCCTAACGGGGCCATGGCCCACCACCGGGCCGACGACACGGTTATCAAGGCCGGCGAACCCATAGTCATCGACATGGGCGCCCAGGTGAACGGCTACTGCAGCGACATCACCCGCACCGTGGTGGTGGGCGAACCCGACGAGATGTTCCACAAGATTTACAATATCGTCCTGGGCTCCCAGCTAACCGCCATCAACACCGTGCGTCCCGGCCTGACCGGCGAGGAATGCGACGCCCTGTCCCGCGACATCATCGCCGAAGCCGGTTACGGCGACAACTTTGGCCACAGCCTGGGCCACGGCGTCGGCCTCGCCGTCCACGAACACCCCCGGGTTGCCCCCCGCGCCGATAACATCCTCCAGCCCGACATGGTATTCACCATCGAACCCGGCATCTACCTCCCCGGCTGGGGAGGCGTCCGCATAGAAGACATAGTAATCCTCGCCGAAAACGGCGCCACGCCGCTGAGCAGGGCCGGGAAGTAGGGGTTTATTGCCACGGGCAACGGGGGAGTCCGGATGATAAGCGGAGAAGTAGCGGCTGAAGTGGAAGAACTGGTAGGTCTGTCCCTGCGTGAGCGGTTTGCAGGCGACCTGATATTCGATCCCATAGTGGTCCAGCCGGCCATAGATCACTATGGGGATGAATATCTGGATATATTTGTGGTGTACAAAGGCGGTTATGAAAAACTGGACTTACAATGGACCCTTCGGTTTCCGATATTCCTCCAATCGAAATTGTCAGAGTTGGGAGTACGTTGCAACCCATTAGTTTCCTACGTGGAAAAAAGCGAATGGGAGGAAGTCTTCCACAGTAAACATCCAAGGGCCGATGAACCCTGGTGATCTGATAAGAATTGCCAGGCAACTGGCCACCGGAAGGGTTGGGAGTCGTCGCGGAAGACCACGGCAAGCCGAACTCTGCCGAGCAGTCAGTGCCACCTATTACGCACTATTTCACGCATTGGCGAATTCTTGCGCAGATACGTTGGTCGGGAGTAATCGGGCCAACCGCCGAGATCCTGCATGGAGGCATACGTACCGAGCCTTAGAACATGGCATGGCCAGGAACCAGTGTAACAACCAGTCCTCGATGAGCAGGTTTCCGCTGGAAATCCAGGAATTTGGCAAGATGTTTGTAGATGTGCAACAGATGCGTCACTTTGCAGATTACGATCCTCTGGCAACCTTTTCCCGGTTACAAGTAATCCGACAGATTGATTTGGCCGAAGCCGCTATTGACAAATTCCTCTCCATAGATAGGAGCCAACGACGTAGTTTCGCCAGTTTCGTCCTGTTGCGCCATCGGCCATAACGTCGTATGTGAATCCATTGGAGACATTCAAAGGAGCAAAGGAGTTGCGGCCAGAGCCAACCTGGGAACAACTAGAAGCTGAGTATGAAATCATATGGGAATGCTACAATTGTAACCGCCCACTTGATCCCAGGTATGATTACTTTTGCCCAATGTGCGAGAAGCAATACTGTGACGGTTGTAATCAGGCATGCAACGAGTGCGATGATATCACCTGTAGCAGGTGCCTAATCGAACACATGCGAATCGCCCACCCGGACTCTTAAGAATGGTAGCAGATAGCAACCCCCACGAATTAGCCCAAGCCGGCCGGAGGCAAATTGAGGATGCTATCCTACGCCTGCTGGACGCCAATCCCCAGGGATTGCGGAACGTGGACATCGCCCGGGCCCTGGGCCTGAGCTTTGAGTTCAGTGGCAAATACAAGAACCACATAACCCATGGTAGTTTGGGAAGCCTGGAAAACCGCGGTTTGGTCAGCCGGGACGAGAACAGTAAGCTCTTTTTCAGCCGGAATGGGGATGCTCCGGGCAAAGAAGCCGCGCAATCGGGACTGGCACATATACAAACGGCTATACTAAAGCTCCTTTCCGACAACCCTCGTGGGCTGCGAAACGTGGAGATTGCCAATCGGCTCGGCCTTAATTCAGAATTTCGAGGTTCCTACAGAAATTATCTTACTTACACAGTTCTGATGAGTTTACAGAATCAGAATAAAGTAGGTCAGGATCCCGGAACTAAACTCTTTACCATTACTGAAATCCCTTCTACTGAGGAGTAAGGAACCACAGCCTGAATTTGGAGATGATAACTCAATGAGCATTAACTTTAGCGACCTCAGCCGCAACATGGTCATCGAACTGGACGGCCAGCCCTGGCAGGTCATGGACTACGAGCGGCACAAGATGCAGCAGCGCGCCCCCGTTACCCGCATCAAGATGAGGAACCTTCTCTCCGGCGCGGTGGTCGAACGTACCTTCCAGCGCTACGACACCGACTTCACCGTGGCCGAGATTGACAACCGGGAAACCCAGTACCTCTACACCGATGGCACCTACTTCTATTTCCTGGACCAGGAGACCTTCGACCAGTACGAACTGAACAGGGAGACTCTCGGCGACACCCTGAACTACCTGAAAGAGAACATGATCGTCGAAATGGTCTTCTACAAGGGTTCGCCCATCAACTTGAACCTGCCTACCCACGTTGAACTGGCGGTTGCCGATACTCCCCCCGCCTTCCGGGGCGATACTGCCCAGGGCGGCAACAAGCCCGCCACCCTGGAAACCGGCCTGCGCATCAACGTGCCCATGTTCATCACCCCTGGTACCATCGTAAAGGTGGACACCCGCACCGGCCAGTACACGGAGCGGGTAAGCTAGCGTTTTGACCCTCCCGCAGCAGGCAGTCTTCTCCGTCAGCCAGGTGGCTGTCCACCTGCGGGAGTTGCTGGAAAGCCACCCCTTCCTGTCCGACCTGTGGATCGTTGGCGAGGTCTCCAACCTCCGTGCCTCGTCATCGGGCCATTCCTACTTCACCCTCAAGGACAGCGCTGCCTCGCTCAATTGCGTCCTCTTCCGGGGCCACGGCGGCGCCGGAATCCTGGAAAACGGCAAGTCGGTCCGCGCCCATGGGCGCATGAGCTTCTACGAACCCCGCGGCTCCACCGACTTCATGGTCGACCGCGTCCTGCCCGAGGGCGAGGGCGCCTTGGCCCAGGAACTGGAACGCCTGAAAGCCCGCCTGGGTCAGGAGGGCCTGTTCGAGGAATCGCGCAAACGTTCCCTGCCCCAGTTCCCTGAGGTGGTGGGCGTGGTCACCTCCCCCACCGGTGCGGCCTGGCAGGACATCCAGAACGTTATCCGACGACGCTACCCCCTGGCCCGCCTGCTGCTCTCCCCCACCCAGGTGCAGGGCCTGGACGCCGCGCCCCAGATTGCCGACGCCCTGGATCGTCTGGACGTGGACGGTAGCTCCGACGTGATCATCGTCGCCCGTGGCGGCGGTTCCCTCGAAGACCTTTGGCCCTTCAACGAGGAAATCGTGGCCCGGGCCATCTTCCGCAACCACATTCCCGTGGTAAGCGGGGTGGGCCACGAGACCGACTTCACCATCGCCGACTATGTGGCCGACCGCCGCGCCCCCACTCCGTCAGCCGCCGCCGAACTCGTGGTCCCCGACGGCTCCATCCTCCGCCAGACCGTCCAGGCCTGGACCGAGCGCGCCTGGCGTGGAGCGTTGCGCTCGGTGGAGACCAGCAGGGCAGATGTTGCAAACCTTGGACGACGTCTGGAGTCAGGCCTGCCCGACCTGGACCATCTGAAGCGCCAGGTCGACGATCTGGCCGAAAGCTTGGGCGGAAACCTCCAGGGACGCCTCAGGCTGGCCCGTCTGGAGGTGGATGGCCTGGGGGGTCGCCTCCGAACCCTGGACCCGGCCGCCACCCTGCGCCGGGGGTTCGCCATGGTGCAGCGTGCCGATACTGGACAGGTGGTTTCCGGCGTCGGTCAGGTGAGCGGCGGCGAGTCCCTCACCGTAACCGTGGCTGACGGCGCCTTCCCCGCCATTGCTGGGGATGGGACTGCCACCGTTCCCCAACCCGCCACCCCGCTTGCTGACCAGAAAACACCGCCGGACGAGGACACCAGGGAGGCCGACTCTCCCGATCCCGAGCCAGCGCCCCCTGCCAGGAACACTCGCCGGGGCCGTCGCCGCCCCCCCGAATCTCCAGGTATGGACCGGTTGATTTAGCGGGCAACTCGTTTCCTGGCAAGACTCCCGAATTCTCTTCCCTCTCGATTTCGTCAGACGTTCTCCGTCACTGACAACAGCCGATTGACACCCCAACCTGCCTTCCCTACAGTTATCCCGTGCCTTATGCAAGGAGACAACGTGATGACGCCGGAAGCAATGGACCAGGTAAAGCAGATCTTCGCCGAAACGCTGGACGAACGGTACGCCGGCCAGCTTGAGTTCGACCCCATTATCGTCAAGCCCGACGTGGACTATTATGGTGACGATTACGTCCGCGTGTTGTTGGTGGTGAACGGGAATACGGACTTGCTGGATGCGTCTTGGAACGTTGGACTGATTACCCGCATTCGGGATAAGCTGGACAAAATCGGAATTTATGAATTCCCTTCGCCCTACTTCAATGACAGCAAGGAGTTTCAGTATTACCTGAAACGGGGGAAAGTTGACGCCCTCTAGTCTGATCGAAAGTGCCCGGGATTTGTTGGTTGCACGGCGCGGCAGGCCGCGTCAAGCAAACGTATGCCGGGCTGTGAGTACGACTTATTATGCGATGTTCCACTGCCCGGCCGGTTGCTGTGCTGACGTATTGGTAGGAGGTGCAGGGTCTGACCGTAGCGAACCAGCATGGCGGCAGGCCTATAGGGCCCTTGAGCATGGAACCACCAGACAGCGATGTCGTCAAGCTTCAGTTATACAACGTTTTCCTGTTGAAATTCGGTAGTTCGCTAATCAATTCTTGGATATGCAGGAAAAGAGACACAAGGCAGACTATGATTCGAATGCCGGGTTTCCTAAGCTGATAGTTGAGCAAGATATAGAAGCCACAGAAAAAGCGATCGAGAACTTTCGGAGAGCTTCCCTCAAGGACCGCCGCGCCTTCGCTATCTACGTCCTGCTCCCCGTCCGCAACTGAAAGCCCAGCCGCTTGGCGCCGGTTCTGCCGGTTGTAACCCCTTCCACCAGCCCCACCGCCGCGTTAAACTGTTCCCCGCGAATCTAATTTCCCCGCCGCAGGTTATAGACTGAAATGACCGAACCCCAAAACAACGACACCGTTAATCATCCTGCTTCCCTCCCCTTTGAGGAAGCCTTTACCCGCCTGGGCGCGATGGTGGAAACCCTGGAGGCCGGCAACCTGCCCCTGGACCAGGCGGCCCAGATGTTCGAGCAGGGCATGGCCTTGGTGCGCCGCTGCACCCAGCTTCTCGACGAAACGGAACTGCGTATTGCCGAAATCCGCGAAAACGGTGGCTCCCCGGCCACAGCCCAGCAGGACGCGCTCTCCTGGGGAGACCTCGAGATGCCTCCGGTGGACGAGGAATGGGAACCGGAAGAGGACCTTCCCGATGGCAACTAGCCCATGCTGAACATTGGCTGGTTCTCCACCGGCAGGGGGGAGGGTTCGCGGGGCCTCTTGCAGTTCGTGCAGGAGCGCATCGAACGTGGTCTCCTCAACGCCCGCATTCAGTTCGTATTCAGCAACCGCGACCGGGGCCAGGCCCAGGGCACCGACCGCTTCTTCCAACTGGTAGACAGTTACAACCTTCCCCTGGTCACCCGCTCATCAGCCCGCTACCGCCGTTCCCGCAGTTCTTCCGGCCTTTCGTGGGCGGAACTGCGCCCTGAATACGACCGGCTCGTCATCCAAGACCTCAGGGACTTTCAGCCCGACGTTTGTGTCCTGGCCGGTTATATGCTGATATTCGCCGGCGAAATGTGCCGCCGGTTTCCCCTGCTTAACCTCCATCCCGCCTTGCCCGACGGCCCCATCGGCACCTGGCAGGAGGTTACGTGGGAACTCATTCGCCAGCGGGCCTCTCAAACCGGCGCGATGACTCACCTGGCCACCGAGGAACTGGACCGGGGCCCAGTGGTCTCCTACTGCACCGCGCCAATTACCGGCCCCGACTTCGACGCTGCCTGGCAGGAGTTAGAGGGAATGGACCTGGATGAAGTGCGGGCAGGACGCGGCGAGGACTTGCCCCTTTTCCAGCAGATACGCCAGGCCCAGTACCGGAGGGAGCCCTACCTGATTCTCGAAACCCTGCGGGCCGTGGCCGACGGCAGAGTAGTGATTCGAGACGGTATGGTACTGGATGAGAGGCACGACCCCGTATCTGCCGCCACGCCACTTGGCCTGTGCCTGGACGAAGAAATTGACCGGGCCATGGCTGCCGGCGGACTGATCTATGGAGCCCCTGAATAAATCCAGGGCTATCGCATGAATGGTCTGGGCAAACCCCGTCGTTCCCGCCTGCGCGGGAACCTCGCCGATGCTAAACCAGAATTCCTGGTTTCGCAGGTATGACGAACCAGGCAACGGGACGCTCATGCAAACGCCCACACCAAACCAACCCCATTAGTGGCTATTCGTGGATTATTGAGAAGATAAAGGAGGGAAAATCAGGCAGACTGCTGCAGCAGTTCGGGGTACAGGGCGACGATTTCACCGCTCTTGCTTACCAGGGTTGGGTTTCCCCGGCCTTCAATAGCGTCCCGGTCAACAATGCAACGGCTGATATTCTTCAGCGATGGCAGTTCGTACATCACATCCAGCAGGGTTTCCTCAACTATGTACCGCAGGCACCGCGCCCCGGTGTAGTGATTAAGGGCCCGCTCCGCCGCCGCCTGCAATGCGCCCTCGGTAAACTCCAGGTCCACCCCGTCAATGTTGAACAGGTACTGGTACTGCTTCACGATGGCGTTCTTGGGTTCAGTCAGCACCCGCACCAGCGAGGCCTTGTCCAGGTGGTCCAGGCTGGTTGCCACCGGCAATCGCCCCACCATCTCCGGTATGAAGCCAAAGGCCAGCAGGTCCTCCGGCGTAACCTGGGAAAGAACGCTGTCCTCCGTATCCGCCCGATTTCGGGCCCCGCCCAGGAACCCTAGCTGGGAACCGTGGGTGGCTATGCGCCGGGATACTATCTCGTTCAAGCCTTCGAAGGCCCCGCCGCAGATAAAGAGGATGTTCCTGGTATTGATCTGCAGGAACTCCTGTTGCGGATGCTTGCGCCCGCCCTGGGGCGGCACGTTGGCGACGCAGCCCTCAATGATCTTCAGCAACTCCTGCTGGACGCCTTCGCCCGACACGTCCCGGGTGATGGACCGGTTCACGCCCTCCTTGCGGGCGATCTTGTCCATTTCGTCGATGTAGATGATTCCCTGCTCGGCCCGGGATATATCCCAGTCCGCCGCCTGGATCAGTCGCAGCAGGATATTCTCCACGTCCTCGCCCACGTAGCCCGACTCTGTGAGAGAGGTGGCGTCGCAGACGGCAAAGGGCACCGCCAGGGTTCGGGCCAGCGTCTCGGCCAGCAGGGTCTTGCCACTGCCGGTGGGGCCCATCAGCAGGATGTTGGCCTTCTGCAATTCCACTTCGGAACCGGCCAGTCCCGACCAGACGCGCTTGAAGTGGTTGTAGACCGCGACGCTCAGGGTCTTTTTGGCCTGTTCCTGGCCGATTACGTAGTCGTCCAGGTTGGCGTAGATTTCGCGAGGCACCAGGGGCCCTTCCGGTGGGGCCTGGTAAGCAGGCGCCTGGGGAGTCTGCGGCTGAATGAGTTCACCCATTGCCCGGATGCACTCGTAACAAACTGAAGCGCGGCCCTGGCCGGCTAGGAACAACTCGCTGCGGGCCTTTCCTTTCCCGCAAAAGGAACACTGCAAGGGCCGTGTCCCGCTTCTTCCTCTAGTTTCCCTGCCGTCCGGACTTGCCATAGGTGATCCCCGCCAGAGTGTGATTGCCCGCCGCTTCAATTACTATGGTTTGACAGCCTGTTATTCCATTCGCCCTGAGCTTGTCGAAGGGTCGCCCCCAAAGGCCGTCGAAGGGTCGCCCGCAGAGGCCGTCGAAGATTCGCCCACAGCGGCCGGACTGGCTCGCTTTGGACGTCATCCCAGCCTTCCCGTCAAGGCAACAACGACGGGCCGCTGGCTCGCCCCAAGTGCCCTGCAACTGGGCCGAAGGGTTGCTATTCGCTGGCCTCTGAATCCGAGGACTCTTCCTCTTTGGTTATGCCAAGAATCTCGTCAACCAGACCGTATTCCATGGCCTGTTCCGGCGTCAGGTAATTGTCCCGGTCGCTGTCGCGAACGATGTTCTCCATTGGCTGGCCCGTGTTATTGCAGAGGATTCCCCGCAGCAGATCCTGCAGCCTCGTAATCTCCCTCGCCGCGATCTGGATGTCGGAGGCCGCGCCCTGGGTGCCGCTCTGGGCCTGGTGCATGTGTACGGTGGAGTTGGGCAGACAGTACCGCTTGCCCTTGGTGCCGCCCGACAGCAGCACCGTAGCCATGCTGGCCGCAATACCCACGCAGACGGTGGAAACCTCGGGAGAGACCATTTGCATTGTGTCGTATATGGCCAGGCCGGCGGTAATTGATCCCCCCGGGCTGTTGAGGTAGACGCTGATCCCCCGGTCCGGGTCCTCCCGCTCCAGGTAAAGCAACTGGGCGATTATCGTGTTCGCCACCTGGTCCATAATGGGTGTGCCCAGGAAAATTATGCGCTCTCTGAGCAGCAGCGAGTAAATGTCAAATGCCCGCTCACCCCGGGGGCTGGTTTCAATCACCATCGGGATTATTCCCTGGGGGATTGTCAGTCCTGAATCCACGGAGCCACCCAGGCTGAGGAGCCCGTTTTGCCACATTGCGGGGCTCATCGCTTGATTCTCAGGGTTGGCGGATTGCGACGGGTTATACAGCATTGGGTTAAGCTCCTTCGTTACTCTCTTCAGCGTCCGACGGGTCTTCTTGGCCGTCGGAGCTGTCCATTTCGGCATCTGCGGCGTCCGAGTCGCCGACGCCTTCCGTTTCTGAATCAGTGTCTTCAGCGGTGGCTTCTTCCGAGGCTAAACTGGCGCCCGGTTCCAGCCCCTGTACTATCTCCACCAGGCGGGCCATGACTTTCTGGTTCAGCAGCGACGAGCGTATTGACGACATCGTGCCCTCTGAGTTAAGGGCACGGCGCATGGCGCCCACGTTCTCTTCTGTTGCGCCCGAAAGGATGGACTCGATCTCTCCCTGGATTTCCTCCGGCGTTACGTCCAGTTCCTCCTCCTGGGCCAGCTTGCGTACCACCAGCATCCGGTTCAGCCGGTCTTCAGCGATGGGCCGAAGTTCCTCCTGAAACTCTTCTGCGGTCTTGCCTACGTAGCTCAGGTAAGTATCCAGGTCCAGGCGCTGGTTCTGGAGCATCCGCTCCCGTTCGTCCTGCATACTCTGGATTTCCCGCTCCAGCAGCAGGTCAGAGGCGGTGATGGTGGCGCTTTCCAGTAGGGAGTTCAGGCTCTGTTCCTGGAAGGCTTGATCGGCCTGGGATTCGGCCTCGCTGGTAACCCGTTCCAGAATGTGGGACCGCAAGGCCGGCATGTCGTCAAACCCTTCCCCTACTCCCTTGGCAAACTCGTCGTCCAGGTCGGCCAGTGCCTTTTCCTTGATGGAGAGGACGTCAACCTTGAAGGCCACGTCCTTGCCGGCGTACTCGGTGCGCGGATACTCCTCGGGCACCGATACGATAAATTCCTTGTGCTCCCCTTCCTCCATCCCCTCCAGGTGTTCGGCGAAGCCGGGGAAGGGCAAAACGTTGGTAGTCTCGGGGATATAGTCCACTTCCTGGTCGTTGACCAGCGTCTCCCCGTCCATCTCCCCCTCGACATTCAGGTTCAGCAGGTCGCCGAACGCCACGGGGCGGGACACCGGTTCCCAGGGCGCCATTTCCCGCCTTATCCGCTCCAAAACCTGGTCAACCTCCTCGTCGGAGATCTCCACCGGTTCCTTCTCCAGCCGCACGCTGTAAAAATCCCCCAGGTCCACAGTAGGTTCCAGGGGGACGGTGGCCGTGAAGGAAACCGGTTCCAGTTCCGTAACTTCCACCCGCGGCTCAACAAAGGCCTGAATCTCTTCGTCTTGCAGGGCTTGGTTAAGGGTCTCGGGAATCATGAAGTCCAGGGCGTCCTGGATCAGGGCCATGCGGCCAACGTAGCTTTCGACAATCGAGCGGGGGGCTTTACCCTTGCGGAACCCGGGGATGTTCAGGCGGCCAACGGTGCGTCGGTAGGATCGATCAATATATGGGTCTTCGTCCACTGTGTCCATTTCAATATTCAGGATTATCTCAACTGGGCTGGACGATTCCTTCGAAACTTTCACCAAACTTCACTCCGTAAATTGGTGGTCCGCGCAGGGCGCAACGGGGGATAGCCACTACTAGCGGGAGGCTAAATTATAGCATAAACCACCGGGAGGCAAAAGTTTGCCAGCAGCCTCGGCAGCGTCCCCTTCAGCCAGTCAGCTGGGGAAACCAGACCGTGCCAGGTCTTCCAGTCTGCCTTGGCGCTCAGCCAGCCCCAAGCGAATCCACCGCCTCTTGGCTCGATTGCAGCATCACCCAGATTCCCGCCCTTTCAACCCTTGCGCCTGCGAAAGCAGGTAGTATAATCAATTCAAACAGTCCGAAAGGACGGATATACTCCCGAACTCAACGAAAGCAGGAGGTTTTGAGCCATGACACAAGAGGTAATGCACGCACAGATGGGAGGCTCCACCAGCGGGTCCGAGGAACTGGTTCAGGCCGGTGCCGTCACCTTCGGCCTCGAATACCGCACCAACGTGGGCGCGATGAACGACGAGGGCATCTGCATCCACGTCTATGGAAATGAGATCGAGGGTAATGACAAGGAACTGCTCCGGTTCGACTGCTTCCGCATCAACCCCCACTACCACTATCGCAACAAGCCCATGGACCAGAACGTCCGCCTGGAACTTGACTTCACCGCCGAGGGCGATCCCCTGTCCTGGACCCTGGACAAGATCCGCAACCGGCTGCCCATCATGCTGATCCGCTGCCAGGCCGACGGCGTCGCCCGCTCCGTTGACCAGCGCGACGTCAACGCCGCCATGCCCAAGATCGTGGCCTGGGCCGAAACCAAGACCCACAACCGGGGCTAGACGCGGCAACCGACCCGGGATTTACGGCGGTCGCAGTTTCAAACCCGCCCACGTCCTTAACGGAAAACGGGGTGTGACCTTGGTGTCCACCCCGCTTTCTTGTTCTGCTGACTGTCAGTGCCCCCAGGGCAATCGCATTATGTTTAAGTTGTCATTCTGAACGGAGTGCAGAATCTAAACTCCATCCCACAGGCCGGCCAGGGGACCCGTAACCGGGCCGACCTGCAGGATTCCAGGCCCTTCGGCAGGCTCAAGGCGACAAGAACTCTGGCTCTAGTGGACAGCGACCCTTTAAGATGCGATTGCCCTGAAATAACGTGCCCTCATTTGACTACAATTATCTGCCTGATATAAAGTGATTGCCGACATTAAACCTACCCTGATTAGCCGGAGGAAAATTCCATGCCTATCAACCTTTCCCGCATTGGCCATGCCGCCGTTCGCGTGCGCGACATCGAGCGGGCCAAGAAGTTCTACACCGATGTCCTGGGTTTCGTCATTGAAGAAGAGGACCCGGAACACGGTGGCGTGTTCATGAGCCTGGGCCGTGACGACACCCACGAGGGTCACGTTTTTGACCTGACCCCCGTGGAAGACCCCGACAACGCCCTGGAAGCTCCCGAGCGCAACCAGGTAGGCGTGGCCCACATCGCCATCAAGGTGGACACCCACCAGGACATGAAGGACGCCTACGATCACCTGCTCAGCAACGGCGTCACCGTTGACCGCCTGGTGGAACACGCCAACCAGCGCAGCATGTACTTCGCCGACTCCGAGGGCAACCGCCTGGAGATCTACTTCGAGTACCCGACCTCCAAGGAACTCTTCAAGAAGGGCCGCGGCGACCGCGACTTCGTCTTCACCTTCGAAGACCCGGTTCCCCCCTGGGCCTCCGAAGTCCCCGCCGACTGGGACCCCGAAACCACCGTCGAGCGCTACCACCGCGGCACCGTCAGGACGATGCAGGACTAGAAGGCAGAAGAGTTTACTCATCGCCCCATTAAGAAAGCGGCCCAGTACTTCTGGGCCGCTTTCCCTTTTGGTCACTTACACATAGCCGCCTGAACCTATGTTGGCTTCGTCACCGCAGAATTTCCTTCACGAGGGAAAAGCCTCTCTGCAGCCTGTCCGCCCAGTCCTCCTGGGGCTGCCTGACCATGTTAGTGCAGAGACGGAACAGGCACACGGCCTCCCGCAAATCCAGTTCTCGCCCGTTCCACTGGAACCGCTGCAGGGCTGCCTCCCGGAAAATCTGATGGTATTCGGAGGCTATGTCCATTTGAGAAGCTGATCCCAACCCCATCCTCCACCTTAAGTGAGCCAGGAAATTACCCACGTCCAGTAGGGGATCTCCCGGACCCGCTTCTTCAAAATCAACCAGGGCAATCCGGCCATCTGGAGTAACGATGAGCTGGTCATCATAAAAGTCATTATGCGCGATGCACGTGGGTGCCCAGGAATCAATAAAGGGGTCCAAAATATCAGAGAGGCCGCTGATTGCAGCCAAAAGCTCTGTATTGTCATTGGCCGCGTGTGTGAACATTCGTTTGGCCTGCCGGTACCCGCCTGGTAGATTGTAAGCAGCAGTGGAGTTGTTAACCGGTTCCTGGCCCCAGAGCGACGCTAGCCCGTCCAACAGAGGCTTTGGGTCTGGCCGGTCGCCCCGACGGACACACTGGCGCAAGTTTCTGCCGGGAATTTCAGACATCCACACAACGCCACCTTCCTTCCAGCATCCGGCGATCCGGGGCGCGATAAATTTGGACTGCCTAATCAATTCCCATCCATTAAGGAAGGGTGGCAGGGAGGATGGCGGCATTACCCGGGCAAAGAAGCCCGCTCGGCCAACCCGGTGGCGCAGTACCGCCCGATTGCCGGGCCTGTACCTGACCACCTCGACCCGTACTCGGCGACCTCCAACGGGCAGCACGTGGCGCTTCATCAATTCCAGCGCACCCCCCGGATCTGCCACTCGTTTCAACCCAGGCAACTCAGGGTCGTCGGGGAACTGGAAGAGCTTTACCCGTTCTCCCCGCTCCAACAGGGCCACAACGTGCTCGTCCGGCAAGTACTCTTCCGGATCCCATTCCACCAGGTAACTGACCATCGCCTTCCTGCCCAGGCTGTGGGTGAACTGCCGGATATGGATTGCCTGGGGATCGTGGTCAACCCACCCAAGTTCCCTCCGACATATCCCCAACAACCACTCCGAGTCGAAAAGCCCTGGCAGATCCGGCAGCCTCGGATCGTCTGGAAACTCCACCCGGGGATATAGCGTAACCGGGCATATTGAAGTAGCCATGATGGTTAACTGCCCCCTGACTCATCGCTATCATCTTCCCCACTGTCAGGCGAGGGCGGCGTTACCGGCGACGGTGTCGGCGGCGTTACTGGCGATGGTGTCGGCGGCGTTACCGGCGATGGTGTCGGCGGCGTTACCGGCGATGGTGTCGGCGGCGTTACCGGCGAGGGCGTCGGCGGCGTCACCGGCGAGGGCGTCGGCGGCGTCACCGGCGACGGTGTCGGCGGCGTGGCCGGCGATGGTGTCGGCGGCGTGGCCGGCGATGGTGTCGGCGGCGTGGCCGGCGATGGTGTCGGCGGCGTGGCCGGCGATGGTGTCGGCGGCGTTACCGGCGAGGGCGTCGGCGGCGTTACCGGCGAGGGCGTCGGCGGCGTCACCGGCGAGGGCGTCGGCGGCGTTACCGGCGAGGGAGTATCCTGAACCTGCTGCTGCGCCTCTGGTGTGTCAGGAGTTGGCGTATCCGGGGTAGGCGAGTCCGGGGTAACAGGAGTTGGCGTATCTATCCCATCGCTGTCCGTTCCGTCATTGTCCGTCGGCGTGGGCGTGTCCACCCCGTCATTGTCCGTGACCGTCGGCGTGGGTGTGTCTATCCCGTCATTGTCCGTGGCTGTTGGCGTGGGCGTGTCTATCCCGTCATTGTCCGTGGCCGTCGGCGTGGGTGTGTCTATCCCGTCATTGTCCGTGACCGTCGGCGTGGGTGTGTCTATCCCGTCATTGTCCGTGACTGTCGGCGTGGGCGTGTCTATCCCGTCATTGTCCGTGGCTGTCGGCGTGGGCGTGTCTATCCCGTCATTGTCCGTGGCCGTCGGCGTGGGCGTGTCTACACCGTCATTGTCCGTGACCGTCGGCGTGGGCGTGTCTACACCGTCATTGTCCGTGACCGTCGGCGTGGGCGTGTCTATCCCGTCATTGTCCGTGGCCGTCGGCGTGGGTGTGGGTGTGTCTATCCCGTCATTGTCCGTGACCGTCGGCGTGGGTGTGTCTATCCCGTCATTGTCCGTGGCTGTTGGCGTGGGCGTGTCTATCCCGTCATTGTCCGTGACCGTCGGCGTGGGCGTGTCTATCCCGTCATTGTCCGTGGGTGTTGGCGTGTCCACCCCGTCATCTTCCTCATCGCCCTCGGGAGTAGGACGCGGAGCAGGGACCGGGGTAGCTTCCAGTACCGGTGGCGGAGGTGGCGGAGGTGGTGGCGCTGCAGCAGTCGTAATTGTTGCCGTTTGGCTCTTGCCAAGGCCCGCGTTTACCAGGTTTCTAATCCACTTGCTGTCTGGCTGCCCTTCGGGGATCAGTGTTTCCGCGGGGCCCGAGTTGCCGAACCGGTAAAGGTCGAAAGCCTGCGGGGTCATCAGATACGCCCGTACCTCGTAGTCCGTGCCGGGTTCCAGGCCCGAGATGGTTATAACACTTCCATCACTCACGCCCCATACCACCGCGAATGTCGGTGATTCCCCAACCTTTCTCCAACCCAGTCGAACGTAACCCCGAGACGATCCAGGCAACGATAGTCTTACGTCCAGCTCCGTTGGGCGGGCTTCTTCTATGGTCAGGGACCCGGGCTGCAAAGCCGCCGGTGTCCGGTCGGACACCGTATAGACGCTGAACTCCTGGTCCTCGCTGACGCCGCCGCTGGTAGCAGTTACGGTACACACGGTTTCTTCCTGAGTATTTGTCCCGTGAACGTGGCCCAGCGTGTTTGGCTCCAGTGTCAGGACACCGTTTTCCACTGCTACCGAGTCGTAGTAGTCTCCCGCCGATTGGTCGCAGGACTTCAGCTCGAAGGTAACACCCGTAGCGCCTGTTTCCAGGTAATCGGAAAGCTCGACCTGTTCGCCGTCGCCGTATGTGGTAATAACACGAAAGTCGGAGTCCCCATCGAAAATCGCCGATGACTCCTGGGGACTGGGAGCGTCGCCAGGCGGTTCACCGGGCTCCCGGTTTTCTCTGGCAAACACCTCGGCAGGTTCGCGCCCTACTATATTTGGCTCAACTTCGTGTGCGTAAAGCACATTGCTGGCGGCGTTATACTGCCCCTCAACTCCCACATAGCTGCCCGTTTGCAGGGTTTTCTCAGCGGGACTGCCGGACTCATACCTCACGGTCACAGGTTTCGCGGGCAACAGTGCGCCCTGAATTTCGGAATCGACTACCTGTATCGTGAAAGTTCCCCTATCGTCAGATATTGAAAGAACGACTCCCACCACGGCCGCCCGGGATTTAGTCAAACCGGCCACAAGCTGACTCATGTCCCGAGCTGGGGGCATTGGTGGGTCAGGAAATACTAACGCCTGTTTTGGCCCGACCTGGGCCCAATTGCTCCATTGCGACCACTGGACCTGTGCGCTATCCCCTTCTTCCTGACCGGCAATGACGATAAATAAGTACTCTTTTCCGGGCTCCAGCCCGTCGACAACTGTCTGTGAGGACGTCCCATCAGTCTGGGCCCAATACCGCCCGTTTTCTCCGCTGCCTTCCGACAGATAAATAAGGTGGGTAGTGGCATTGTTACCCGCGACCCACTGCAGGAGAACCTCGTCTTCCTGGTCCCCGGGCAACACGGTCAATTGAGTTGGGCTGCCCAGCGAAGAAGGCAAAGAGGGCGGCGTGGGTAAGGCAGGCAACTCCCTCGCCGTCGTTGCCGCCTCATTCATCAGCGAGGAGGGCGGCGTGGCGCCCTGGCCCGGCCCGCTGTCAGAAGGACCTGGTACGACGGTGTCACTGGATGGAAGCGCGCACGCAGCCGAAGTAATCGCTACTCCAAGGAATACCGATACCGCCGCCATGGCCATTCTCAATAGGAAGGCCCTTGTTCTTTCCAGCATTGCAACTTCTCCCGTTCACCTGATCAGTTCCTCAACAGAGCTTTGTTACTGCCAATCCCTGGTCAGGTAAAACACTTACATAGCCCGGAATCAGGCAACCCTATAACCAGAAAAACCGGCAGGAGAAACCGGTATGCTCTGCAGGCAACCATGGGACCAACAATGCAGCATTCACAACTGCAGCGCGGTAGACTGCCCTTGGAAATCGTAGGTCTTATGTGGGATTATGCCGAGATTGTTGCACTAATGCAATGCGATTGGTCCATTCGACAATACCTTGCTCCTTCTCAGCAGGAGAGTGCAGGAAATCGTTATGAAAAGGAGACCACGATTGCGAAACTCTTGCTTGGCAGCCACCGGGAAGCATCGAGCCCCGGCGAAGTTGCCGGGGGTCCCTCCCTCTACCCATCTATCCCTGAATGGCCTCTCTGCCTTTCCACCGCCCCCGCCCCTGGGCGTTGACCAGGCCATGGGTAACGGCCATCCCCGACTCCGATCCCACCAGCGCCTGACAGTTGGCGTCCTTCATATCCCCCATCATTGGCCGGTACTCGACAAAGCGACTATTAGTCACCCCATTGCCCCGGTTAGACAGTGGCGCCGTCAGGACGATGGTAGACTAAAGACCGGCGGTCGAACAATTTAGCAGGTAAACAAAGCGGGGCGGGCTTTATCATTCAAGCCCGCCCCGTAATTTTCGACGGGGTAGATAGTTATGGTGTTATGGGCTACTACCCCTGTCTGCTCTGCTTCCGTTCCTCTCGTTGACGGTCAGGCAGTCGTGGTTCCATTTTGGATATCCTGGTAAATCCGAACTGCCACTATGCCAGTGACGTTGCCACCGCCTCCCGTTTCCGGTTCCTCTGCTTCTGCCGCTCCCCCGATGCCAGCACCTTCTTCCGCAGTCGGTAGTTCTGCGGCGTAACCTCCACCAGTTCGTCGTTTGCTATGAACTCCAGCGCTTCCTCCAGGCTCATCTTCACCGGCGGACTAAGCCGCTTGGCCACATCGGCGGTGGACGAACGCATATTGGTCAGCTTCTTCTCCCGGCAGACGTTGATGCTGATGTCGTCCTCCTTGGGGTGCATTCCCACAATCATGCCCTCGTACACCTGCGTCCCCGGCTCGACAAAGGTGGAACCCCGCCCCTGGGCGTTGAGCAGCCCATAGGTTACGGCCACACCAGGCTCCGAGGCCACCAGGGACTGGCTGTTGGCGTTCTTCATCTCCCCCGTCATGGGCCGGTACTCAACAAAGCGGCTGTTGGTTACCCCGTTGCCCCGGGTGGTGCGCAGGAAGAAGGACCGGAACCCGATCAGCCCACGGGTGGGCGCCAGGAACTCCATCCTTACGTTGCCCGACCCATCGTTGTCCATATCAGTCATCTGGGCCAGGCGATTGGCCAGGCTTTCCGACAGGGGGCCAATGAACTCCTCCCTGGTGTGCACGGTAAGTTGCTCATAGGGTTCGTGCACTTTACCGTCAATATTCCTGGTAACCGGCACCGGTCGGGAAACCTGGAACTCGTAGTCCTCCCGACGCATGTTCTCCACCAGGATGGCCAGGTGCAGTTCGCCCCGGCCTGATACCAGGAACTCGTCGGCGCTGGCCGTTTCCTCAACCCGCAGGCTAACGTTGGTCCGCAATTCCCGGTACAGCCTCTCCCGCAGCATCCGCGAGGTGCAGCGCGATCCCTCCTTGCCCATGAACGGCGACGTGTTCACGCCGAAGGTCATCATCACCGTCGGTTCCTCAATATCTATGGAGGGCAGGGCCTCGCGACTCTCCGGTGCGGCAATGGTGTCCCCTATGGATATGCTGGCAATCCCCGACACCGCCACAATGTCCCCGGCAACCGCTTCCTGGGTCTGCAGCCGCTCCAGGCCCCGGAACACAAAGACGTTCTCCAGGCTCTCAGCCCTCGGAATACCGTCCCGTCCCAGGACGGCCACCGGCTCGCGGAAGTGAACAGTCCCCTGGAAAACCCGGCCAATGGCAATCTGGCCCAGGTAGTTGTCATAGTCCAGCGCCGCCACCAGCATCTGCAGCGGCCCCTCGGGGTTACCCGACGGCGGCGGGATAACTTCCAGGATGGCGTCGAACAAGGGCTGCATATCCCCGTCCTTGGCATCCGGTTCCGTGGCGGCGAATCCCTGCTTGGCCGATGCGTACAGCACCGGGTAATCCAGTTGTTCCGGCAGGGTTGCCAGTTCCAGGAACAGGTCCTGCACCATTACTTCCACTTCCGCGACGCGTGCTTCTGGCCGGTCAATCTTGTTGATAACCACCATCGGCGTTACGTTGCGCTGCAGGGCCTGCTGCAGCACGTAGCGGGTCTGGGGCATGGGGCCGTCCACCGCGTCCACCAGCAGCAGGCAGCCGTCGGCCATGTTCATCACCCGCTCCACTTCGCCGCTGAAATCAGCGTGGCCCGGGGTGTCGATGATGTTTATCTTCACGCCCCGGTACTCCACCGCCGTGTTTTTTGCCAGGATGGTGATTCCCCGCTCCCGTTCCAGCGGGTCGCTGTCCATAATCAGTTCGCCCACTTCCTGGTGTTCCCGGAAAACCCTTCCCTGTTTCAGCAGCGCATCCACCAGGGTGGTCTTCCCGTGATCAACGTGGGCGATAATTGCCAGGTTACGAATGTTGTGGTTGGGGCTGACTTCCATCTTTCTCCATACTTCCGGTAGGTATTCGTGTCGCAAAGAAATGCCGACTCCGCTTCCGGCTGCTATTCAAACGGAAGCGACAAGGCGCAACACCTTGTCGCTGCTGCTCGAGCGTCCCTCTATTCTAGCAATAAATTCGTAAGATTTGTGCAGAATTTCATCTAATAATAAGCCTGTCTATGTCCGAAATCCACCCCACTCACCCTGGAGGCTGTACTCCGATACCTTGAGCCCCGCATATTGCCCCCTACCCTGCCTTTGTGTAGAATCCAGAAACTTGGTAGATCAGGTTGGGCCTTGCTCCAAGTAGGGCCCACACAGAAGGAGAGGATATGGATTTTGGACTTCAGGGCAAGAAGGCCTTCGTCGCCGGCGGCGGACGAGGCATCGGCAAGGCAATTGCGCGGGTTCTGGCCGAGGAGGGCTGCGACGTGGTAATCGCTTCCCGCTCCCTGGACCAGCTTGAGGCCGCGGCCCGGGAAATCTCCGACGCCACCGGCCGCAACGTAATTCCCATGCAGATGGACGCCACCCAGACCGACCAGGTTAACGCGGTGGTGGCCGCCGCCGTGGAGCAGTTGGGCGGCCTGCACATCATGGTCAACAGTGCCTCCCTCCCCGGCGGCTCCGAGGACGCAGTGGGCTACGTGGAAACCGTAAACGAGGAATCCCTCATGGCCGACTTCGACGTCAAGTTCGTGGGCGCCCTGCGCTGCTCCAAGGCGGCCATTCCCCACCTGAAGGAACAGGGTTACGGCCGAATCATCAACATCAGCGGCGGCAACGCCCGCAACGCCGGCAACCTCAGCGGCGGGGCCAGGAACGTCTCCATGGTCCACATGACCAAGACTCTGTCCAACGACCTGGGCCGCTACGGCATTACCGTCAACTGCATCCATCCGGGCACCACCCGCACGGAGCGCACCGCGGACATGCTGGAGTCCCGGGCCGCTCAGCAGGGCATTACCGCTACCGAGGTTGAGCAGCGGGACTTCGCCCCCGGCTCCGGGCGCGGCAATGCCATCTGCCGCATGGTGGACGCCGAGGAAGTCGGCTTTGTCACCGCCTTCCTGGCCTCCGACAAGGCCTGGGCCGTTACCGGCGAGGTAATCGCGGCCGGCGGTGGCGTGGGCACGGCGGTCTTCTACTAGACCGTTTCCCTGCAACAGCCGCCGTTTCTACAATTACAGGCATTTCAATGGGCCCCTCCCGAAAATCGGAGGGGCCCTGTTTTTCGTGTTCCTGATCTTTAGCCCAGCCGGCTGACCGCAACACCACAGCCAGCAATGCTCAACTTACTCCAGTAAGAATCCCCTGATAACCCTGCTGTATCTCTGGTAGAGGAACCCGCCAAGGACCAGCAGCGCTCCCAGACCCATAAAGGCGCCGACGCGATAACCCTCCTCAAGCTGAAAGGCATCGTACGAGAACAGTTTCAACACGGGAATCGCCAGCAATGCCAGACCGCCGGTGCGGAGCCAGCGTTCCTGTCTCATTATTCCCAGGGCAATGAGCACAGTGGAATAGATGGCCCATAGGACGCTCAGGGAAAGGCTGGTTGCATTGCCAGCGGCGGCGCCGCCGACAAATCCACTACGTGAAGCCAGGCCCACCGCGTCCGCAATCATCACGCTGAGTATCCACAAAGTGAACAGGTTTGCTGCCACGGAAACCGCCAGGGGAATGCGATGCTCCCATTCGTATTGAAAATCATCCCGAATCCTTTTCCACCAGAATAGCGAACCATAAGAGACGCCTATCAGGACCACATAGGCCAGCAGACGGACGTCATAGAGGAACCAGAATGGGCTCAGGTGATAGTTATCCCGCTGCAGCAGCGATAGGTCCAGTACAATATCGACCAGCAGCCATTTCGCTGCGCAGATGGCAAGCAGCGCCATTCCACCTGCTCTGAGCAGCGGCAACCGCCGCCTCGTCCCCAGGTAAATCAGACCCCCGGCGTAGGCAGCCCACAACGCCCCCAGGCTCAAGCTCAATACATTCGGGAATTGCCCGTCCGCTACCAGGTCGTGGTGGGCTGCCAGGTTAACCGCGTCCACAACCATCACGTTAAGGACCCACAGCGTCAGCACGTTCGCCGCCCCCACCAGCAGGCTGGGCAGCCTGGACTCCCAGTTCAAAATGTACTGCTGGGGATTTCCCTTCCACAAGGACGCTGCATAATAAGCTGCCCCCACCAGGATCACGTACACCGCAATCCGGATGTCATAGACTAACCAGTAAGAGTCTTGGTCATAGCTTTCCCAATTGAAGATTACCAGGTCCATGTCGATCCCTATGTCCACCAGGAACCACCTGGCGAGGGCCAGCGCCAGCACGGCAAGCCCTGCCAGCCGCACCAGTGGTTGGTTCCTTACCTTGCCTGCCACCAGCGCGGCAACTGCGTATAGTCCCCAGCATCCGCCCACCGACAGTGATATGGCGGTGACCTCCAGGTGTTTGGCAAGCAGCCCTGCATCCACTGCGATCTGCACCAGGTCCACCATTTGGATGCTTAGAATCCATAACGTTAGAACTTGGGCCCCTGCCAGGAAAGCAGCGGGCACAAACCTTTCCCATTCGTAATCAACTGCCTCACGACATCGCTCCCACAGAAAAGCCGTGAGATATCCTGCGGCGATAACCATGAGGTAGGCGAGAATCCGGAAATTAAGGAAAGGCCAGCCACTTTCAGTTGAGTATGAACTCAAGGGCGAATCAATCCCCAGGTCCAGCGCCAGGTCGACAACAAGCATCCACCCCAGGACAATCGCAAAGAAGGCCAGTCCAAACCAGCGCATCTGGCGCAGTCCGGTTGCAAAGGAGAGCCACGTCAGCGCCGCTCCCTGGGCAGCCCAGGCCACGACAACCGAAGGGCCGCTAAGCTGCACCGGCACGGCTATTGCCAAAAGCACCAGGGCTATGGCTACCGCGAACATGCTGAGGTGGGCCTGTTCACGATTGCGCAGGAGGATCCCGTAGCTGAGCAAGCCGTAAAAGGCGGACAACAATACGGTAAAGGCTCCCATCCACTCCCGGTACACATCAAACAACTGGTTATAGCTGAGGGCCAGGTAGGCCATCGCGTTGATCACCATCAGGGACTGGTCAAATGCCTGGAGGGGACGCCGCCAAAGCAAGTGATAAAGGGTTGTAGCCCCAACGAATATGAGAAAGATGAGGGTTATGCCCGTTTGGGACAGCAGCAGCGAGGGAGCGGGTTCGTTCTCCAACCAGAAGCCGTAAAGAACCAATGAACCCGCGAGAGCAAGGAGCGTAAACCAGCGCCAGTTCCGGAAGGCCGCAAGAAACAGCACTCCCAGGTCCAGCACCAGCACATAGCCAAGCAGGGCCCACTGCTGTTCCACGTCCTGGGAGAGAAACACCGGCGTGGCAAATCCCCCCAGTATGCCAAGTATGGCAATTGCCAGGGCCTCGTACCTGAGCGCCAGCCCCGCCGCTGCTGCGGTCACCAGAAAGGCCAGGCCCAGCGCCGTAAGCCCTCCTATCAGATGGTACAGCCCGAAGGCCGCAAAGATAGACAGGTATAGAATTGCTATACCGCCACCGGTGACTGCCTGGGCCCAGACGGCGTACTTCCGCCGCCAGAACTCGCCGGCCCCCAATAGCGCCACCCCAGCGCCTAGGCCCAGCAGAATTCTGCCCGTCTCCCCGATCCACTGGTTGTCAAAGGCCAGTTTCAGGAAGAATCCAACGCCAATAATGAGGGCCAGAATGCCAATCCGGGCCAGCCAGTTCCCGCCCAGCAGCCACTCCCAGTTCATCAGACTGGAAGCCCGGCCCTGGCCGGTAGCGGCTCTTTCTCCCCCTCCTGCGCCTGAAGTTTCCCCAACCGTGGCAGGACTTTGCTCCTCTAGTGTGGGGCGCCAAACGGTAGCTGGAGCAGGAGTTGAAACTGGAGTTGGAGACGGTGATGGTGATGGTACTTGGGGCGCAGGTGTAGCTGGGCTGACAGTGGGAGGTTGCGCTGCCGGGGCGCGGGCGGGCGCATCGGATACCGGCGCGGCCCTCTGTTGGGGAGTTGGAACGGGCCTCTGGTCACCCGCTCTTAATTGACTTTCCAGGGCGGCGATCCGGCTGGTAAGAAGACCTACCTGGGTCTGCAGCGACGTGATGGCGGCCCGCAGTTCAACCCCGGAATCAGCGTTGGAGTCTTCTACTTCAGGTTGAGGACTACCTTCACTGGCAGTGTCGGGCATGGCAACCGGCCGCGCCGCACCGCAATGCCTGCAGAAATTGGCACCATCGCCCATTTCCTCCCCACAATTAGTGCAAACCACCTTCCGCTACCTCCCCGATCCCTGGGTTTCAGTATAGCACCGGCCACAAAAATTCCCGCACCCGAAATGGGTGCGGGATAATGAAGCTTACGTGAGGTCGTACTGCCCGCTGACTGGTCGCTGCCCGGGCTTAGTGGCGATGCCCATGATCGTGCCCATGGTCATGACCATTCCCTTCCTCTTCGGCCGGCGCCTCGTGGGCGGCGTGAGCGTGCTCGTATCCGTGACCATGATGGCCATCACCGGCCGGCGCCGGCGCGGGCCTCGGTAGCCGGATGAAGAACAGTATGACTATGGCCGCCACGTAAAGACCCGTTGTGTAATAGAACAGGTTGTCGGGATTTATCGTGTACAACGCCCCCGCAATCAGGGGGGAGACGGCGCTGAAGATAAACCGGGACGTAGACATCAACCCCAGCGTGGTGGCCGCCGTCCCCTCCCGCACTATATCCATGGCCGTGGCCGTCAGAATTGGCTGGTCGCTATACAGGAACAGGCCCAGACCCGCCAGCAGGATCGTCATTCCCGTCAGCGTATCCCCCAGCGATGCCATCAGGAAGGTCAATACCGCCAGGACCGCCATCCCCGGTATCAGCACCAGCTTCCGCCCATACCGGTCCGACAGGTAGCCCATCACCGGACTGGCAAAAATGCCCACCAGCACCAGCAGGCCGATCAACGAACCCCGGTAGAACAGGTTCTCAAACCCGCCTTCCCCGTCCAGCATCCTCAGGCCCAGTTCGTCGGCCAGGTACAGGGGCAGCACCGTAATAAAGCCAATGTAGGCCATGCCGCGCAGTCCAGCCACTGCGGTAATTCCCCACATGCGCCCGTTGTGCATCAGGATTTTGGTCTCGTCTATCTGGTGCCGCATGGTGTTGGCAGTACGCTGCTGTTCCTCGCCGTGCCGCTGCTGCCCAATGTCGCGGAAGGCCCAGAAGACCAGGAAGGCCAGGAACACCGGCACCGCGCCGTAAATGGTTATAATGCCCTGCCACGTGAGGACTGACAGCAACAGCCCGGTCAGCACCGGCCCAATGACGTCGCCCACGTTGCCGCCCACACCGTGGAAGGACAGCACCGAAGCCCGCCGGTGGCTGAACTGCGCAGACAGCGCCGCCACTGCCGGCAGGTGCCAGAATGACGCCGCCATGCCCACCACCGCCATGCCAAACAGCAGCAGCAGATAGCCCATGACGTTCAACTCCCCGGACGCTTCCCCGGCAGCCATTGACTGCTCCGAAGTAAGCCAGGCGCTGCCCGGGACCGTCCAGCCTCCGGCGGCCATCAGTATCCACCCCACTCCAAACAGGGCCATGCACACGGCCATCACCCAGCCCCAGTGGCGCCGCAGCGCGTCGGTCAACACCCCGCCGGGCAGGGAAACCACTCCCGATGCGATCTCCCTGGTCGTCTGAATGCTGGTGGTGGCGATTACGCTCCCCCCCAGCAGCAGGTCCCGCACTTCCGGCAGCACGACTATGAAGCTCTGGGTCAGCCAGTGGAACACCCCGTGCCCGCTGGTCAGGCCGCCGATAATAAAGGCCGCGCCGCGTCGGAAGCCCTGGTGCTCCTCGGTTACCTGCAGAGGGCTCTGGTGGTGATGGGAATGCGCCATTGTGGTTCCTCCTCCCCTGGGCAGATTGAAGACGTTTTCCCGACCTCTGGGAGAGTCGGAAAGAGGATCGCGGCAAGTTTAACACGGCATAGGGACGAGAGTAAGCCACCCTCGTTATGCTATGCCCAGCTCAACAATGGATTGGATGGCAGGGAATTATCGTTGGGGCAGCCCATGTATCTGCACTGCTTCCCTCGTCTGCCTATTTGAAACAGGGGGATACCGTTTTAATGCTAGGTACCGGGTCATGTCAGGTGCCGCGTTTCTTAGGGTGTGGCTAATCAAATGCCGCAGCCTGGCTTTGCTGCCTTCCTGCCGTCCGCTCACCACGGCCGCCGCTGGCATGCACCAGGCCCTTAACGTTGCTGTAAACCAGGGTCAGCAGGAAAAGGACCGAGGAGAAAAGCACCACGCTGGCGCCGGTAGATATATCCAGCACCCAGCTTGCGTACACCCCGCCAAACCCGCAGACGGCTCCCGTAATAGTGGAAAGGATCATCATTGTCCGGAAGCGGTTAGTCAGCAGACGGGCAATAATCGGCGGTATTACAATTGCCGCCGCGATCATCGTCACCCCCAGCACGTCCAGCGACGCCACGATGGTCGCCGCCAGCACCAGGGAGAAAATCGTATCCGTCAGCCACGTCGGCACGCCGTAGAAACCGGCTACCTCCGGCTCAAAGGCCGAGAACAGGAACTGCTTGTACCACACCACAAACACGGCCCCGGTTACCACGGTTACCACCAGGATCGTAACCAGGTCCGCCCCCGTCACCCCCAGGATGTTGCCAAAAAGCTGCGCTTCAAAATCCCGGAAGGAACGGGTGTAGCTGATCAGCGCAATGCCCAGGGCAAAGCAGGACGTGGTTATTATGCCGATGGCCGCGTCGGCTCCGATAATCCGCAGCCGGGTTATCAGGGTGATGGCCATGGCCGTCAGGAAACCCCAGGTAATGGCCCCCAGGAACAGGTAAGTCTCGCCCAGGCCGTCCCGGCCCACGGACCCCACCGCCGCTCCGGCGAAAATAACGTTGAACACCACGAAGTGGCTGACCACCGCCCCGCCAAACACGGAGTGGGCCAGCCCGTGGCCGATGTAGGACATGTGGCGCAGCACAACGTACACACCCACCAGCCCGCAAAGCCCGCCTGCCAGGGTGGCGGCAATGACGCCGTTGACAAAAAACTCGTAACCAAAGGGATCAAGCACTTATCAGAACTCCCTAGTCTGCGACAGTGGCCTCGCGGGCGCCTACCGGGTGATTGTGGCCTTCCGCTTCCCCATCGTGACCGTGGCCATGCGCTGCTTTCGGTTCCGACGACTTGACACTTCCGTTGACCGAGGCCTTGCTCTTGACCTTCCTGCCAAAGTGGTGCGGCCTCTCCGCCACCAGGGTCATTCCCTCGTACTCAATGACCGGCATCTCCGCGCCATAGGTCAGGCGAAGTATCTCCGGCGAAATCACTTCCGACGGCGGCCCCTCGGCCAGGATGTGGCCCTTGATGCACACCAGCCAGGGCAGGTGCGCCGCCACCGTGTTTATCTCGTGGGTGGTCATTGCGATGGTAATGCCCTGGTGATTCAACTCGTGGAGCAGGTGCATCACCTCGTCACGGGTCTTGATGTCCACGCCCCTGGTCGGTTCGTCCAGCAACAGCAGTGCGGGGTTGCTCACCAGCGCCCGTGCCAGGAAGGCGCGCTGCTGCTGACCCCCGGAAAGCTGCCGGATGTGACGGTCCTCCAGGTGGGCGATCCCAAGCCGCTCCATAATCTCCCGGGCGGCCCTCCAGTCCTCCTGCCGGTGCCAGGGAAAGAGGGGATTTCCCCGGGTGTGCCCCATCATCACCACCTCTCCCACCGTGACCGGAAAGTTCCAGTCAATAGTTTCCAGTTGCGGCACGTATCCGGCCAGCGATCGTCGCCGGTCCACCTTCTTCCCGTTGAGCTCAGCCTGTCCGCTGAACACCTTCGTCGCGCCCAGTATGGTGCGTAGCAGGGTAGTCTTGCCCGACCCGCTCGGACCGAGGAAACCCACGAAATCTCCCGGCATTATTCTCAGGCTCACGTCGGACAATACCGTTTGCCCTTCGTACCCTGCTGTAACCTCTTTTAGTTCTACAATTGGCTGCCCCGACTCGCGATGGTGGGGAAAAGGATGGAGCATTTGTTTTCCTTACTGATGCTGGTCCAAATTTCGGTTATTGGGGATAGACGGCGCCACTGTCGCCTTCAATCACGTGGCTGGGGTCATATCCCTCTAAAGCTGCCGGATCGCCCCCAAGGGCGGTGGTGATAATCCGCACGTCCTCAAGGATGAGGCCCATATAAGTGTGTTCGGGATCGCCTGGCCCGCCGGGCAGGTCGTCGTCCCGCAGTTGGTCCACGAACTCTGCGCCCCCTTCCCGGGCAATCTGCTGCATAACGGGACTGGGGAACACTTCCGATCCGAAAACGGCCGGTACGTTATTCTCCCTGACCTGGTCAATGAGGGAAGCTACCTCCCGCGCGGAAGGCTCGGTGAAGTCGGAAGGCTGGATGGCCCCGATTATTTCGAACCCGTACCGGGGACCAAAGTAGGGGAAAGAGTCGTGGTAGGTCAGCAGCTTGCGGTTTTCCGGGGGAATGGTTTCCACTGCCTGGAAAATCCGCCCGTCCAAATCTTCAATGCTGGCGGCCAGTTTCTCGTAATTTTGCCGGTAAAAGTCGGCGTTCGTTCCGTCCAGCCTCACCAGTTCGTCCCGAATGTGTTCCGCGTATCGCAACGCCATGTGCGGCGCGGTCCACAGGTGGGGATTAGGGTGTCCCTCCCCCTCGGGGAAGGAGAAATCAAACACCCATTCATCTTCGGTAACGGTTTTGGGGCCCAGGATCAGGTGAACGGCCCCTTCCTTCTGGTTGGCTTCCGCCATCCTGATTGTGGGTTCTTCCAGGAACAGCCCGTTGGCAATAAAGAGGTCGGCTTCGGCCAGGATGGCGGCCACCGACGGGGCCGGCTCGAAGGTGTGGGAATTAGTGCCTTCCGGAACTATTCCGGTCAGCTTGATTCGGTCGCCGCCGATATTCTCCGCCAGGCTGGTGATGGGAGAGACTGTGCTGGCCACATTTAGGGCCGACTGGGACGACTCCACCGTCTGGGTGTTCACTGGAGACGCGGTCTCCTCCTGGGAAGCACACCCCGCCGTTCCCGTGAGAACGGCTGCCAGAACAGCCGGAATGAAAAGTCTCTGCACGCGTAGTAAGGTTTTAAGAGTGATCCTCATGAGTCAAATCTTCTTTCGGAATCGGGTCAGAAGGCTCGCCGCCTTCAGACCGGCAGTTTACGCAGACGCCTGTAATCGCGAAATGGTCCAGGTCGGGAACGAATCCAAACTCGTTTACCAGGGTGCTGTTGAACTCTTCCAGGTAATGAGGGCTGAGGTTGAAAGCCCCGTGGCAGCCTCGGCAAACCATGTGGTGGTGCCGTTCCCCGGGGTCAGTCAGCTCGTAATGCAGCCGGTCGCCAATAGCCACCTCGGTTACCAGGCCCACCTGCTTAAACAGGCGCAGCGTACGGTATACCGTCGCCAGATCCATGTAGGGATAGGCGGCCTGGGACTTGCGGAACACCTCATCCACCCCCATGTGCTGGCTGCCCTCCGCAACTACCCGGAGGACTATCAGCCTTTGAGGCGTTAGCCGGTGCCCCTGGTCCCTAAGAACCTGTAAGAGTTGCTCATAGCTGGTCATAACACTACCAGTTATTGCAAATATTGGCGTTAACAATTTAAAGCACAAGGTAATGGAAGTCAAGCCAACCAGGTGGATAATCGCGGCAATCGCGTCTTAAAGAAATGACACCCTGAACGACCAAAGCTGTCATTCTGAACGAAGTGAAGAATCTGAAACCTTCCCACAAGCCAACTTTCGGACCATCGACCGTGCTTTGGGGAAGGATTTTAGGCCCTTCGGCAGGCTCAGAGCGACATGCCCCCCTCTTAAGTGGACTGCGGGAATTAGGATGAGTTTGCCCTGGTGGAAGGCTAAACCAATGCCAGGGTGAAATACGCATTTGGTGCAGTGGAGCGGGTCTTTCGCCTCCAGCGTAGGGGCGATTCGCGAATCGCCCCTACGCTGGCAGACTGGGCTTCCAAGCGCTGACGGGTTCGAGCAAAATGCACATCCCACCTTGGCTTTGGTTTAGGATGGGGGTGAAAAGCAATCTCTGCTGCCGTCCCACTTTGCCCAACGTTCTGGCTTGAATAGTTGTGCGATAGTTTCTAAAGCCATCGGCCCAACGAAAAAGAGGCGGGTTTTGAACCCGCCTCCGCTTGCCGCTGCCAACCATGCCCGGGCACGCCATTTATCGCTCAGTTACTCCGATCCAACATGAAACCCGTGGCCGCAAGGCGCCATTTACACCTTGCCCTCCCTGATCCAGTCCGACAACCGCTCCGCAATCATCAGGGTCGTTATATTGGTGTTGGCCCGCACCACGTCGGGCATCACCGAAGCGTCTATTACGTTCAGGTTGGATACCCCGTAAACCCGGCAGTACTGGTCAACCACCGCCGCCGAGTCCTCCGACGGCCCCATCTTGCAGGTACCCGAAGAGTGTTGCTGCGTCGAAACATTCCGCAGCATCCAGGCGTCCAGCGCATCGTCCGACGCCAGATCCTCGTCGGTGGGCGCAACCCGTTCGGTGATGATCCCCGAAAAGGCTGAAGACTGGGACAGGCGAATGCACAGGCGCACCGCCTCGCGCATCCTGGCCCGGTCGCCCGGGTCATCCAGGTAGTTGTAGCTCAACTCCGGCTGCACGTAGGGGTCGTTGGCCGTCAGCCGGAGTTGCCCGGCGGTGGAGGCATTCTCCAGGGCCGGGGCCATCCGCATGCCCGCCGCGGCATCGGGCGCCTCCCCCTGCGCGTCGGCAAACCAGCCGGGCAGCACCTGCATGTCGTTGCGGGTGGAGGAGCCTTCGGAAGTGTACCGCAACGCCACCTGGCTCCAGGGCGTATCCGGGTCGTCCAGGTACTCCTGCCGCACGCGGAATTGCAGCGCCACCAGGGGATGGTCCCGCAGGTTTTGTCCCACGCCAGCCAGGTCATGCACCACCGGTATGCTCAGGCTTTCCAGGTGTTCGCGAGGTCCAATACCCGACAGCATCAGCAACTGGGGCGAGGCGATGGCCCCGCCGCTCAGAATTATCCGCTCACCTTCGATGACGAAGCGGTCGTCGCCACTATCCACCTCAACGCCCACGGCCTTCGTCCCCTCGAACAGGATCCGCCGTACCGTTACTCCCGCCCGGATGGTCAGGTTCAGGCGGTGGCGAGCCAGGTCCAGGTAGGTGATAGCCGCGCTCATCCGCACCCCGTCCACGTTGTTCATGGGCCTGGGCCCTACGCCCGTGGAATCCGGGTCGTTCATATCGTCGCAGTGGGGCAGACCGGATTCAATACATGCGCGGTAGAAGGCTTCCTGCGTGGGCAGCCACTCCTCCCGCTTGTGCCGCCGCACCGGAATGGGTCCTTCCGACCCATGGAAGTCGCCGCCGAAGTCCAGGTCGTTCTCAATCCGGTTCAGGTAGGGCATTATCTCCTGGAAGGACCACTCGCCGTTGCCCCATTCCACCCAGTTGTCAAAGTCCTCGGGCAACGCCCGCAGCCATACCTGCCCATTGACCGCGCTGCTGCCGCCAATCACCTTGCCCCGGGGCAGGTGGAACGTATTGTCGTGCTCCGGCCTCGCCTTGGCCCGATAGCCCCACATGTGCGGCCCCGACACCGCCCGCGCCGTGTTGTATCCATACTTCACATCGTCGGGTATCTGCTCGAAACTAGGATAGTCGGGCCCCGCCTCCAGCAGCAGCACCGACCGGTCCGGATCTTCCGACAGCCGTGTCGCCAGAACGCTTCCCGCCGAACCGGCCCCAATGATAATCACGTCATACTTCATGGTCTTCTCCCGGGTAAGTGTGTTCGAGAATTGAGCTTGGGCTGATTAGGGCCTAATGTAGTTATGACACCGTGACCCGTCAAGTTCAGCCATCCAATCTCCAACACTCCAACAGTCTCCGAACCCCATTCCCTGCCGTAGGGGCGGCCCTTGTGGCCGCCCAGCCGCCAATACCAGGCAACCCTTGGCCTTAACGTCACCCCCAAAACTGCCGTCCCGTCTCCATCACACGCCATATCGCAACATTGACAGTCCACCACCCCAACCCTAAACTACAGCTACGAAAGAGACTCACCTCAAATACGCAACCAACCCGAGTACGCCCCCGGCGACCCAGCAAGGAGGATTATGAAAGCATCCTATTTGGGCGCAATGGGATACGCCGACCGCCACCTCTTCCCCGAAACCTGGCCCATTCCCCCCGCCTGCCACGAACCACGCCTTTCCGTCCAGAGCTACCAGGACGGAATGGAGGAATGTGAATTCGCCGAGGAGATGGGCTTTGAATGGGTCAGCTTCTCCGAGCACCACTACTCCGGCCGCATCGCCACTGGCAACCCCGCCGTCATGGCGGCGGCGGTGGCCGAAAGGTGCAAGAAAGTCAAGCTGGCCATGCTGGGCCCCCTGCTGCCCCTGAACAACCCCGTCCGCATCGCCGAGGAAATGGGCATGCTGGACAACATCTCCGACGGCCGCCTCGTCATGGGCTTCCTGCGCGGCACCCCCAACGAGGACCAGGTGTACGGCGTAAACCCCTCCGAGGGCCGCGAAATGCTCTTCGAGGGCATGGATCTGATCCGTAAGGCGTTGACTGAGGAACAGCCCTTCTCCTGGGAGGGGCGCTACTACCAGTTCCGCACCGTTTCCGTGTGGCCCCGCCCAGTGCAGCAGCCTTTGCCCCCATGCATCATGGCCACCCGCAGCGACGATACCATCCGGTACGCCGCCGAGAACGGCATGGGCCTGGGCGTATCCTTCATTCCCGTCGAGATGATGGAGCCCATTGCAGAAAAGTACGTTGGCTGGTGCAACGAGGCCGGCTGGCAGCCCGCCTCTGATGACATCGTTTTCCGGGGCAACATCTACGTGGCCGAGACGGACCAGGCGGCCCAGGACTGGCTTCACGCCCTCCCCGGCAGCCAGCCCCGTCCCGCCATCCAGATTTCCCGCTCCGTGGCCCAGGTGGTCCAGGCCGCCCGTTCCGGCGAAGAGTTTGACCTGCGCCGCATCCTCGCCGGCAGCCCCCAGGGCGACGTGGTGGGCCGCTCCCTGGGTCTCAACTTCCTGGGCGGCCCCGACACCGTCGCCGAAAAGATCAAGGAATATCACGACCGCTGCGGCGTCGGCGTCGTCGACCTGTTTTTCCAGCAGCCCGGCCTGACCCACGGCGAGGTCATGGGCGAAATCGAACTCTTCGGCAAGGAAGTCTTACCCCAGATTAAGGAGCTTTAGGCAGCCTTCCCCTTCCTGCAGGGAAGACGCCAATGCAACAATATGGATTCCAACGACCAGTCCATGGCCTTTAACGAGCCGTCCATACCCTTCAGGGAGTACCGCATCAAGGCGGGCCAGTTCTCCTTGAACTGCCGCGAGGCCGGAGAGGGCCTGCCCGTCATATTCCTGGAAACCATGCGCTGGGGCAACCGCGATTTCTACGACATCCTCGGCCAGCGCTTCCACCTTTTCATCCTGGAGTTTGAGACCGCCGAGGTCGAAAACATGCAGGAAAAGCGCCGCGAGTTCCACGCAAGAAATCCCGACGCTTACGAAGACTACGACATCCATCTCCCCAAGGAAGAGGGCGCAGAAGCCGCCGTCCGCGAGGCGGCCAAAACCCTGGCCGGCGACAGCTACAACCTGGTCGGCGCGAGCCAGGGCGCCAACCTGGCCCTGCGCACCATTCTGCGCGCGCCCATTGACCCCGAACCGGCCGAGTCCCTTGTGCTGCTTTCTCCCAACGCCATTCGCACCGCTCCCGACCTGTTCAACCTGGATTCGGTCGGTTGGACCCGCCGCCTGGTGGCCGACATACACCGCATGAACAACATCGTAGAACTCCCCAGCGGAGGGGAACTGGCTCCCAAATTCCTGCCCAAGGAGTCCGACGCCGAACTTGAGGAATGGTTGCCGGAGATAAAATGCCCCACCCTGGCGGCATTCGGCACCAGGGACCGGCAAATTGCCCGCGAGGCCCCATCCACCTACCGTGCCAGCATCCCCAACTGCCACGTCTCCCTGATTTACGACGCCGCCCACCTGGCAACTGCCGAACGTCCCCAGGCCGTGGCCGATGTGGTGTCAGACTTCATCGAAAACCGCGAAACCTTCGTAGTCAACCGCCACAGCAGCGTGATCAACCCGTAGCCTGCCCGCCAGTAATCGGAGGCCCCTTATGTCCGTAGGATTGGTAGTACCCCTTCCCGCCTACACTCTCGACCCCGCCTTCTACGCCCGCAAGGCCGAGGAACTGGGCTTCGAGTCTCTCTGGTACCACGAACACCCCATCCTGCCCGTCAACAGCGACAGCCCCTTCCCGGCCACCGGCGGTGAAATACCCTGGACCTACGCCCACTTCACCGAACCCTACATCGCCCTGGCCATGGCCGCCGCCGTCACCGAGCGTATCAAGCTCTGCACCGGAATCACCCTGATTCCCGAGCGCAACCCCCTGATCCTGGCCAAGCAGATCTCCGTCCTCGACCTCCACAGCCAGGGCCGCTTCGTATTCGGCATCGGCGCCGGCTGGAACCGCGAGGAAACCACCATGATGGGCGGCGACTTCGACCACCGCTGGACCCAGGCCCGCGAGGCCGTCCTGGCCCTGAAGGAACTGTGGACCAAGGACGAGGCCGAGTTCCACGGCAAGTACTACGACTTCCCGCCCGTCTACATGAACCCCAAGCCCTACCAGAAGCCCCACCCGCCGGTGCTGCTGGGCGGCAACGCCCGCAACGTCTTGCGCCGCGTCGCCCGCTGGGGCGACGGCTGGCTCCCCAACCGCGCCAACCCCGAAATGATCGAAAACGGCCGCAACCAGCTTGACGCCCTGGCCGGCGAATACGGCCGCGCCCCCGAGTCCCTCACCATCTCAGTCTTCGGCCAGCCTCCCGACATTACGCGCCAGCAGGTTGACGACTTCCTCAACGCCGGTGCCCTCCGCGTCTCCGTCTGGCCCCAGCACTGCGATACAGAAGCAGAAATGTCCGAACAACTGGAGCACATGGCCGACCGGTTGATAAGGTAGGCAATGTAAAGGAGTCTCGTCCTCTTTTTTGGTAAAGGGACGGGACGAACGGTGCCGATCCCTGAAACGAAGAAATTCCCGGGGCGCTCATTCGCGCCCCGGGAATTTTCACGCTCAAACCGTCCGGTAAACCTACGCCGTAGCCGACACCAACTGGTGCGCCTTCAAAAACTCCCGCACCTGCTCAATCGTATTGGCCTTGATTTCCGGGTCCTCCTTCCAGGGATACACCGTTACCTGGGCCTTGGGAGCTATTTCCGCCATTGCCATGGCTGCCACGTAGGAATGGGAAGGGGTGTCGTCCGGCATCACCAGGATCGGCGTCTGGCACTCCCGGGCAAAGTCCCGCGACACGCAATACATGAAGTCCGGCTGCACCCGGTACAGGTTGTGCAGGTACTGCTCGATTATCTCCTGGGTAACGTCGGGGCGGTTCTTCATAAGCTCCGGGCCCCACTGATTTATGCCCGAGTCGTACATGGAATCCGGCGTCTTGTCCGAATGTCCCACCGGCTGGCAAAGAACTGCCGCCTGCACCCGCTCCGGCGCCCGTTCAATCAGCTTCATCGCAAAGGGCCCGCCAATGCAATAACCGATGAACAGAAACTCGTTGATCCCCAGGTGGTCCATCAGTCCCAACTGGTCGTCGGCAAACGCTCCCCAGGGATCTTCCACCTGCACCGGACCGGTGGACTGACCGCCGTTAGCGTTGCGCTGGTCCATGGTGATGCAGCGGAAATCGTTCTTGAACGTCTCCATGCCGTCAAAGACCTGCCTGGGCCAGCCTGCGGCTACGGAGTTTAGTCCCCCGCCGGGGGTCAGCAGCAGCGGGAAACCCGAGCCCTGCTCTTCGTAATAGATGCGGACATCCCCTCTTTCGTAGAACGGCATATTCCTCACTCCTTGTTCAGTTGGTATGGGGTTCTTGATGGGAATTGTAGCTTGGCGACCGGGGTTGTCAAGGAATTAGATGCTGTCCGAACTGCCGCGGACCGGACCCCGTGCTTAAAGTCCTGCAGGGGCTGCCCTTGTGGCCGTCCTGTCTCCATTACCCGGCCAACCAATCCGGAATGACGCCGATTTCCAGCCTTCCCTTCCACTCTTCCACACCGGCTACCCCCCTTTAGCTCAGTGGTTCAACGATAAAATTCCCTTCCACCCTTATGGGCTCCAACTCCACCAGACTCTGAGCAAAGCTAACCCTCAAGTCGCACCGATTTAGAAAATCTCGTCCCAGCAGAGGCGGTGTCTCTCGGTCAAAACCGTCTTCTCTCGTTGCTTGCAGGCCCACTAACAGCTGACACATATGATCTCGGCCAGACTCATCGCTGAAAAGCATCAGAGCAGGCTCCCTGTAATATCCGGCTGATCCACTCACCCCGCGCAACCCGAGAATCCTTCTTCCTTCCAACTCTTGATAGTCTATTCCCAATTCCTCTGCATGGCCCCTTGGAAGAAATGTGCGGTCGGAGCCAGTGTCGATAAGGAAAGAGGCGCGCCCTCCCGTATCCAGCCTGGGAAAATAGATCATTCCCGTCAGGAAAGGCGCGGGTGGGCTATTGTTCTCCCAGTCGTAAAATCCGCGTATAGGCATAATATTTCAGAGGATCAACGTGGGTGGGTCAGTATCTATAAAGCGAATCACCGCGTGATTTATGTGTATCCCCGATTCCACAACCATCTGCGACACGGCTCGTCGGTCCGGACCACCAAAGATCACCTCTTCCCGAAATACCGCCACCCACTGGTCTGGATATTTCTCCAGTAGTTCCTCCCTGTGGGCCCCGAAATATTGCCTGTCTCTCCTGTGCTCCTCTTGACGCTTCTCCCAGGCCTCATGGTCCACAATCCTGGGCACCCCGTCTACCAGAGCAACGCCGTCCTCTTTTGGAAATATGTATTGCCTATTTTCCGCCATGCCGTTCCACCCCGACTTTACTTCCTGCCCTTGATTCTATCGGAAAGAGCCGGTTCGGTCATCACCACTCCGTCATTCAACCTTGCCCATCACCGCAATCTATTCCCTGTCAATTTGTCAGGGTACTACGCTGTTGTTTCCCCAGCCGAGCCTGGCCTTTCCAAATCTCAAACACCGCCATCCGGTCTCCGACCACAGCGCCGCAACCAGATAACGCCAACCCGGGAAAGAAAATTTACGTTTGTTGGCCGAGAGGGTTCCCAACACTGGCACATATTAGGTATTCTTATAACTCCCCACCGCCGAGTCCGAACAAACCGGGAGGCACCACATGCTGGACACCAACCTTGGCATTATTACATTGATAGTCGTCTGCGCCGCCTTCCTTGTGCTTGGCGTCACCTACTCCTGGCGGCGGCGCCATCAGAGCGTCGAGGACTACACCGTCTCCCGCAATCACGCCTCCGTCAATGTCGGCATCGCCACCCTGGTGGCCTCCATGTTCGGTACCTGGGTGCTGTTAAGCCCCGGCGAATCCGGCGCCAACTTTGGCATCATTTCCCTGGTGGGTTACGCCATCGGCATGGCCGGAATCCCCGTCATGTACATGTTCGTCGGCCCCCGCATACGCCAGTTGATGCCCAACGGCCACTCTCTCACCGAGTACATCCGGCACCGGTTTGGCATTGTGCCCTTCGTAACCATCTTTCTCTCCATCATCTTCATTATGGGCATCTTCATAACCGCCGAACTAACCGCTATCACCGCCGCGGTGAGCAACCTTACCGACTCTCCCCTCTGGGCAACTGCCGTGGCAGTAGGCATCGTGGTCATCGCCTACACCGCCTATGGCGGACTTCGCACCTCCATCTATACCGACCGCATCCAGTTCTGGATCCTGATCCCCATTCTCCTGCTGCTGGTCCTGGTTGCCGCCGTGCTGCTGGGCAACACCGATGCCTGGTCCAGCGCCAGCGACGCCGGCCTCCTGTCCGCCAGCAACTCAGGCAGCTACTTCTTCGGCATCGTTCTCATCATCGGCATCGTGGCTTCCAACGCCTTCCACCCCGGCATGTGGCAACGGGTCTACACGGTACGGGACCAGCAGGTTCTGAACCGCAGCCTGTGGGGCGCGGTGGCAATTGCCATACCCTTGACTTTCCTGATGGGAATGTCCGGCATAGCCGCCGTGGGTCATGGCTCCGTGGAGCCTTTCGGGTATCCGAAAGTCGCGGCGGCCCTGTTCGCCCTGGCCAGCGACGTCTTCCCCTTATGGATGCACTTCCTTATGCTCATCTGCGCCCTGATGCTGGCCATGAGCACGCTGGACACCCTGATGAACGGCATCGCCAGCGGTATCGCGGCCGACCTGGCCGGCTTTGGCCTGCAGCGTGGCTCCCTTATGATGCTGGCCCGCGCCGTTACCGTCATCGTTGCCATCCCAGCCATCATCGTAGCTTCCCAGGGGCACAGCGTCCTTTACGTTTTCCTTATCGCGGATTTGCTGGGCGCGGCCCTTGTTACGCCCGTGCTGGTCGGCCTCTACTCCCGTAGGATGCCCGGCTGGGGAGTTCTGGTCGCTGGTGGAGTGGGTATCGTAATCGGCGCCCTCTATTACCCGACGCCCGACCTGCTGACACCGTGGGCGCTTACGGCCCCTGCCGGTGGCCAGATGTTCTGGGCCTTCGCCTCGGCCCTGGTGATCTCTTCCGTTATTACTGCCATCATCATACTGGTCCGTCGCGCCGCGGCGCCGTCCCAGGAATTCGACTTCGAACTGTTGGATTCCAGTGTAAATCTCATCGACAGCCCAACTGCCGCCGCCGATTAACATACCAGGGCCAACCTGAACCAGCGCCTCCCCCGTCAGTGGGAAGGCGAGGATGACAACCAAAACCCCCCGGCCGCTGGGCCGGGGGGTTCCTCACTTTCAATCCATCCAGGCCACGAATCTTGAAATGGGGTAACCCCGTCGTTCCCGTGCAGACGGGAACCTCGAAAGGGGTAAGTGCCTATACGTGTGAAACCCCCTCCACCCTCTCCCTCATGAAGAGGGATCGGTGGTAAAGGTGAACCCCAACTACGCAGGGTCGGTTCGCGAACCGCCCCTGGCCCTGTCATCCTGAACGAAGTACCTGTCATCCTGAACGAACTACCTGTCATCCTGAACGGAGTGAAGGATCTAAAGTATCTCCCGACAAGTCCCTTCCTCCTTGACGTCGGAAGGCTAACCCAAAGCCAAGGCGGAACATACCGGGAATGACGTATTGGGGATAACCTGTCATCCTGAACGATCTACCTGTCATCCTGAACGGAGTGAAGGATCTAAATTCCTGGCCGACAAATACGTTTCCAACCCTTGGAATTCTATATTCGTCGCTTCACTCAGAATGGCAGCATGGCGGTTAGGCATCCTGCCAAGAGGACTGCCTGCTCAAGGTGGAAATGCACTTCCCCCCTTGCCTTTAGATTAGTATTCAGTCCAGCCAGGAATGCTAGGGTATAGCCGAAATACTATTCGCCCCGAGCCTGTCGAACCACCAGTTGGGCGGCCATACGACGGGCTCAGGGCGAACGGGTTGTCCCTTGTTACTACAATCTTGACTGAACGCCTACCGACTCTTCGACCACGGCTGGCGCGAGAACTTGCGGCCCAGGCCGCGCTCGATCTCATGCCATTTCCGTTCTTCTTCCCTCGTAATGAGTGTCACCGACTCGCCCAGGCGCCCCATGCGGCCGGTTCGACCGACGCGATGAGTGAACGACTGCTCCGAGTCCGGCAGGTCAAAGTTAATCACCTGTCCAATGTCCTCGAAGTCCAGGCCCCTGGCGGCCACATTCGTTGCCACCAGGATTTCCGCGGTGCCGGAACGGAAGTTCTTCATCACCTGTTCTCGCGCCCGCTGGCTTAAATCTCCCTGCAGCGCCAGTGCGGGGTAGCCCATCTCATCCAGTTGCTTCGCCAGTTTTTTTACGCCGTGCCTGGTCTTTCCAAATACTATTACCGGCGCGCCGTCCCTCTGGTCCAGCAGGGTTTTCAGCGCTCCCATCTTTTCACTCTTCTGGATTGAATAGACCCGGTGCGCCACGGTGGAAGGCGAAGTCATGCCCGCGTCCACCTCTACTTTTACCGGCTGTTGGAGGTGCTTCGCCGCGGTCTTGGCAACCCAGTCCGGCATCGTCGCGGACATTAAAGCGGTTTGGCGCGGGCTGGGTGTCTGACCTATGATGGCCTGGACGTCGGGAGCGAATCCCATGTCCAGCATTTCGTCGGCTTCGTCCAGCACCAGGAATCTCACCGAATCCAGTTTCAGCGTCCCCTGCTTAAGATGGTCCAGGGTCCGGCCCGGGGTGCCGATGACGATCTGGGGCCGTTTCTTCAACGCTTTGTACTCCGGGACCAGTGACCGCCCGCCATATAACAGTGTCACGCTGAGTTGCTGTGCTGAAACCAGGGATTCTATTACCCCGGCCACCTGGATCGCCAGTTCTCGAGTGGGCGTCAGTACCAGCGCCTGGACTGCCCTGACTGCTGAATCGCACTTCTCGGCCAGGGGTACGGCGTAGGCCAGGGTCTTGCCGGAGCCAGTCCGCGCCTGGCCAATCAAGTCTCTGCCTTCCAGCAGGTGTGGGATAGCCTTCTCCTGAATCGGTGTGGTCGTCGAAATGTTCATACGGGCAATGGCTGCTTTGGTAGCCGACTTCAGGGAAAACTCGGCAAACGGCGTACCACCAGTTGCGGAGTCGTCAATGGTCGGAGCCTCATCGCTGGGCGGCGCGCTGACTACCGGCGGCCGGGCTCCATTGTCGGATTGCCGCTTAGGGGCAAACGACCTCTCCGATCTGGCCTTCCTGCCCGCGGCAGGTTCCTGGCGATGAGCCTTAAAGCAGGAATTGCAATAAACCGGCTTCCCCTGCGTGGGCCGGAAGGGGAGGTTTGCCGGTATGCCGCAGTTGTTGCAGACGGCCTGGTGTTTGACACGGTTGGTTGGGCGCGAACGGGTAGGCGCGGAGGCATAAGGCATGGGCGAGCGTACTCCATATAATGAAATGGCAACACGGGAGAATCAGCGAGGGGGGTGAACAAGAAGCCCGGAGAGAAGAAACGGAAACGCTCTTGTGTCAAACCGTGGCGCTAATCTAGGGTGTGCCTCCATTATAACCCATTGCGGCAGCAAGCGAAACGGCAGGAACACCGCGGCAGAATCTCTTTTCAGCCCGTATGGACAATCAGAGCGACAGGGGCAGACCTGCGTGTCTACACTTATCCCAAAAGTGAAACCGCCTGAATCGGAACCCTTCCATTTCCAACCCAAACATTGACATACCCGTCCCCCGCCCATAAAATACCCGCAATTAACAACCTACCAATCTGGACACGTAGGGGAGCTTGGTGAAGCCAGGCTGAGAGGGCGGCCCCAATGCCGCCGACCCTTACGAACCTGATCTGGGTAATGCCAGCGCAGGGAACCGGCGTCTTTCTTTTTTGGCATTCGTGAAGCCGCCAGACCCTGTATCTGGCGGCTCGATTTATTTTAGGGAGGTTTATCATGACCCAGACCCAGTCTGACCTGGAAATCCAGGGACAATCGTCCTTTCCCGCCAGCAGAAAAGTCTATGCCACCGGCTCTCGCGACGACATTAAAGTGCCCTTCCGCGAAGTAACCCTCACTCCCACTTCCGGCCGTTTCGGAGAAGAGCATAACGAACCCCTGAAGGTCTACGACACCAGCGGTCCCTACTCGGACGATACTGCTCGTCTGCACCTGGGCCAGGGTCTGCCCGCCCTCCGCCGGCCCTGGATTCTGGAGCGGGGCGATGTTGAGGAATACACCGCCGCGCCTGTCATCTATCGGGGCCAGGACAAAGGCCAGCCCTTCCCCAGCCTGACCCGCAACCCCCTCCGCGGCAAGGGCGGCCGCGCCGTTACCCAGATGCACTATGCCAAACAGGGCATCGTCACCCCCGAAATGGAATACATCGCCATCCGCGAGGGCGTCGAACCCGACTTCGTGCGCCAGGAAATTGCCCGCGGCCGCGCCATCATTCCCTCCAACGTTAACCACCCTGAAACCGAGCCCATGATTATCGGCCGCAACTTCCAGGTGAAGATCAACGCCAACATCGGCAACTCGGCCATCACTTCCTCCATCCGCGAAGAGGTGGAAAAGATGCTGTGGGCCACCCGCTGGGGCGCCGACACCGTCATGGACCTTTCCACCGGCAGCGACATCCACACCACCCGCGAGTGGATCATCCGCAACTCCCCCGTTCCCATCGGCACCGTCCCCATCTACCAGGCCCTCGAAAAGGTGGACGGCAGCCCTGAGGAACTTACCTGGGAAATCTACCGCGACACCATCATCGAGCAGTGTGAGCAGGGTGTGGACTATTTCACCATCCACGCAGGCGTCCTCCTCCGCTACGTGCCCCTGACCGCCAACCGCGTCACCGGCATCGTCTCCCGCGGCGGTTCCATCATGGCCGGCTGGTGCCTGGCCCACCACCAGGAGAATTTCCTCTACACCCACTTCGAGGAACTCTGCGAAATCATGAAGGCCTACGACGTCTCCTTCTCCCTGGGTGACGGCCTCCGCCCCGGTTCCATCGCCGACGCCAACGACGAGGCCCAGTTCGGCGAACTGCAAACCCTGGGTGAACTCACTCAGTTTGCCTGGGAACACGACGTCCAGGTAATGATCGAAGGCCCCGGCCACGTTCCCATGCACAAGATCAAGGAAAACATGGACCGGCAGCTTGAAGTATGCCACGAGGCCCCCTTCTACACCCTGGGGCCCCTAACTACCGACATCGCCCCGGGCTATGACCACATCACCTCCGGCATCGGCGCCGCCATGATCGGCATGTACGGCACCGCCATGCTCTGCTACGTCACCCCCAAGGAGCACTTGGGGCTCCCCAACAAGCAGGACGTTAAGGAAGGCGTCATAACCTACAAGATCGCCGCCCACGCCGCCGACGTGGCCAAGGGACACCCCCGCGCCGCCGAATGGGACGACGCCCTGTCCAAGGCCCGCTTCGAGTTCCGCTGGGAGGACCAGTTCAACCTGGCCCTGGACCCGGAAACGGCCCGCGACTACCACGACGAGACCTTGCCGGCCACGGGCGCCAAGGTGGCCCACTTCTGCTCCATGTGCGGCCCCAAGTTCTGCGCCATGAAGATCACCCAGGATGTCCGCGAATACGCCAGAAACCGCGGCCTGAATACCGAAAACGCCATCGAGGTCGGCATGCAGGAAAAGTCCGACGAGTTCCGCCAGGCCGGCAGCAGGATTTACCAGAAGAGCTAGCAGCGACGCTTCTTGTCAGGCGACCATCAGGCAAGATAGGTGCTATCATATCGGGGAGGGTGATTACCCTCCCCGATAACTTATCATCTGTCTGGGTACAACAGCAGATGATCGAATTGCCAACCGTGAGGTAACCCCTTGGGAACTTTCACTGTACCTGTGGACATTTTCTCGTTAGATGGACATCGTTCAGTTACGGTCGAAGCCACGGTGGACACCGGCTCTTCCTATACCTGTATGCCTTCTTTGATTTTGAGTGATTTGGGAATTGCCCCACTCGGCAAGATGCGGTTCGAACTGGCCGATGGCAGCTATATTGAGGATGACATTGGCGAGGCACGAGTGAGGGTAGCGGACATTGAAAGAACCACCATCGTGGTCTTTGCCAGCGATTCATCCCCCGCGTTGTTGGGAGCTTACACCTTAGAGGGTGCGGGATTGGCAGTTGACCCGGTAAGGCTCAGCCTGGTTCCCACCACAGCAATTCGCTACGCCTGCTCACCTGGGTCCGGCACATAATCTTCGTGCTTCTCCCTTCCCCTTCTAGGAAAAAATTCATCAGGAGTTAACCCCATGGAAAAACAGGACCTTGGCGTCGCCGTCGTTGGCTCTGGCCGCATCGGCACCTTGCGGGCAAACATGGCCTCCCGCCACCCTTCCGTGCGCTTCCTCGCCGTCTCCGACATCGACCCCGAAAAGGCCGGGATGCTCGGCCAGCAGGTCAATGCCGACCTCACCTCCAGCGATAACTACCGCATAATCTCCGACCCCCAGGTCAACACCGTCGTCGTATCAACACCCGAGCACGAGCACGTCGAACCCATCCTCCAGGCCTTGGAACTGGGCAAGCCCGTCTTCGTCGAAAAGCCCCTGGCCCTGACCCTGGACGACACCGACAAAATCGTCGAGGCCGTGGACCGCACCGGCGTGGAACTTCGCATCGGCTACTCCCGACGCCACGACCGCCGCTGGATGCTGGCCCGCGAGCAGGTGGCCCAGGGACGCCTCGGCGGTATCCTCGGCATCCAGTCCCGCGTGTACAACTCCCGCGCCCACATGATGGAGATTCTCAAGCGCTCCCCCGAGGCCACGCCCGTCCTCGACGCCCTCACCTACTATGTGGACATGGCCTGCTGGTACCTGGACGACGTCCGCCCCGTGGAGGTCATCGCCCGGGGCAACTACGGCCTCTACAAGGAGATGGGCCACGACATCCACGACGTTACCTGGGCCATCATCACCTTCGAGAACGGCGCCCTGGTTAACCTTGGCATCTGCTACGCCCTGCCGGCCCGCTACCCCACCTACGGCCAGAGCGCCCGCTTCGAGGTACTGGGCGAGGACGGCGTAATCATCCTGGACATGGACAACAAGGACAGCTTCCTCTTCACCGACAAGGGCGTCCCCCACGCCTACGTCCCCGATCACTACGTCGATGCCCTCTTCATGCAGAGCAATTCCTCCGGCGACTGGGCCATGGGCGAGTACTGGGGCCCCATCGCCAACGAGACCCGCTCCTGGCTCGACCATCTCTCCGCCGGCACCCCCTGCTCCCACACCACGGCAAGGGAGGGTCGCCGCACGGTAGAGGTAACCCTGGCGATTGAGGAGGCCGCGCGCACCGGCCAGCCCGTAAAGCTCTCCGGAAGGTAATTCAACAACCGCCCAGTTCAGCCATTGCCCTGGCAGTTCCGTAGGGGCAGCCCTTGTGGCTGCCCTGCTCAACTGACCTTTACCGCACTGGCCGCCGTGAACCTGCTGACACAGGCGAATAATACCCAGAGTAGCAGTGTTGATGCCGCCTAAACGCAATCAAGCAATGGTGTCGTTGTCCCCCACTGGACCAGGGCAATCGCATTATGATTAAGTTGTCATTCTGAACGGAGTGAAGAATCTAAACTCCATCCCACAGGCCGACTAGGGGACCCGTAACCGGGCTGACATGCAGGATTTAGGTACATAAGCAAGCTCAGAGCGACCTGTCTTACGTCTGGCGCTTGTCTGCCACCTATAGTCTGAATCTAAACCGATTGCCCTGCCCACTGGACCTGACGAAAACATAGTGACCTTAAATTCATCCCCATCAATCCTATGAGCGCGACAGAATTAGTGCTCGGACTCCTGAACTGGATGTGGGCCAATCCCTGGTCCATACTCTTGGTTCTCGCCCTGATTGTGGCCTTGGCCCTTTGGGCCAGAAGGCTGCTCCGGTCTGACTATTACTATCTCAGGGGCAAGCCCCGCTGCTACATGTGTCTGGACAGTACCAGGACCAGGCACAAGGTCATTTACCCCACCAGGCAGGTCGCCGAGTCAGAGGCCGCGCGCCTCAGCCGAAAATTCGGTCAACAGCGGCCCTACAAGGCCCAATGCGGCAACTGGCATCTCACCTCCCGGAATCCCCACGCAGTCCGCCAGCGGCGAGTCAAACGCTAATCCCGACCTTAGGAACCTCTGAACAAGTCCCTTCCCCCTTGATGAGGGAAGGCAAGGATGGGGGCAAATGCCGTCATTACATATCTGGCATTCAGTGACATTGCCTTCTTTCCCGGGCAGACACCTCAATTGTTGAGATTCTACCTCTAGGGGAGCGCGCATATCTCATTGCTTCTACTCTTTGGTAGCCTGGACAAGAGACCCACCGAGACAAAAAACAGGGGCGGAACCTGGTTCCGCCCCACAAAACATCCTGTCTATCCTGTCCATCCATGTTTGAATATGGCTACCCCAGCCGCTCCAGCGTCTGGTCCTCAATCCCCGGCATAATCCAGATGGGCCGCGGCGCGAAATCGAAGGTAATGTTGGGGTCTTCCGGGTCCAGCCCCGCCACCGTCATCTTCGTCTCTTCCAGGTACTCAATCTCCCCGTTCACCACGTGAAACGCCCGGTCATGTCCCGGATAGATGATATCCGCCTGTTCCACAATGCGATTGATGCTTTGTGTAGCCTCTTTTTCGTCCCAGAACACCAGGGGATTCTTGCGGGTCAGCGCCACTGCGGAGTAGTGCAGCACATCACCGGATATAATGCTCAACCCTTGCGGGGTATCCACCATCACCGAAATGCTGCCCGGAGAGTGCCCCGGCGTGTGCATCAGGGTTACCCCCGGCTCGACGACGTGGCCTTCCTCCACCTCTTCAATCTTGGGCTGGAACTCGATCATCGCCCCCGACCACGCAGGAGTCGCCCAGTCGTTCCGGTGAGGCTTGTGTGCGTACTTGCGCTCCAGCGGGTGCACCAGCATGGGCGCGTGCTGGAACAGGTCGTAATTCTGGCTGTGGTCCCAGTGGGCGTGACTCATGATGGTGATGTCAATGTCCTCCGGCGTCAGGCCCTTGGCCTTCAGCGCATTCTCCAGCGCCGTGCGCCGACCCACATGGCCCACGTCCACCAGGATGCGTTTCTCGCCTTCAATCAGTACCACCGAGCAAAATCCTACTATTCCCACATCGGTCCGCAGTGGGCTTCCCTGCAGCAGCACGCTAAGTTCCGGCATTTCCCATCTCCTCAAAATATCCAGTTTGATCAAGCGGGCTAGAGTGTATGGCAGCACTTATGGAAAGTCAAACGTCCACCATCTCCACGCCGCCGTACCAAACTGGTAGTGCTATTCGGGCTCATAACAGCCCCAGGCCCCTGCATTTGCACTTCCATTACCCCCTTGCCATCCTGCATAACCCATCTCCACCATAAGAATACAGACTTGAAAAGTGAAACGGAGGTCACCACTCCCCGTCGTAGGGGCGGCCCTTGTGGCCGCCTTGGCCCGCCGCCAAATCGTAGGGGCAGACCTATGTGTCTGCCCTGACCAAGGGACAATGCCCCCTCTCCCTCTGGTACCAGGGCCCGGGGGCAAAAACATCGGCCCCCCAGGCCCGTCGTAGGGGCGGCCCTTGTGGCCGCCCTGCCCTGGTAGGTCAACGCAACCGGAAACACAACCCCCGCTTCGCCCTCAGGGTTAGGCCCCGGGGGCAAAGGCAAAAATGAGACAAAATGGCACAAAACGGCACACTTTTCAAAAAATCCCACCTTCGTGCCCCTTCGTGTCCCTTCGTGGATAAATAACAATAGGAGACAACCAACCATGCGAACCCTCAGCGAAATCAGAAAAGAAATCCGGGCCCTCCAGCGCAAGTACCACCGGCAACTCACCATCTACCGCATGCGCCGAGTCACCGAACAGGTCTACAACGACTACGCCCGCGCCGTAGGCGACCAGCAGGACCCACCCAAACCCCTGGAGGTAATCCGCAAGATAGCTGACAAAGGATTCCGCCTCACCACCTGGATGCACCTGCACAACTACCTGGACAAGGTCAGGGAGAAGGGAGACATCCCCGAACCCCGGCGCATGCTGCTGGCCCTGCTCCCCTGGGCCTGGGAGAGCAAATACGACCACCTGTTAATGCGGGAACTGCCACCGCCCAAGCCCAAACCCGACCTGTCCCTGCTCTGGGCCCGCTGGTTCGCCATGTCATAAGGGGAATTGCACCCACCGTAGGGGCAGACCTATGTGTCTGCCCTGGCCCACCGGCAACCTTCGTAGGGGCGGCCCTTGTGGCCGCCTTGCCCCAGGAGATCAACGCTACCGTATACACGACTCCCCTTCGCCCTCCGGAAGAGGGGGCCGGAGGTGAGGAAAAAATGAGCCAAAATGAGCCAAAATGGGACGAAAATAAAAAAACTGCCCACCTGCCTGTCCCTTCTTGCCCTTCGTGGATAAACGCATAAAAGAGCCTGGCATGCTGGCGCTGGCCCGAATGAGACGAGTATCTGGATCCTTCCTTCCTTCGGTTGACTGTTCGGTTGACTGTAGCTACCCGTAATGCTAATGTTCAGCCGTCAATCCTATGGAATACAAGGGAGGTCTTCCTATGCCAAGAATGAGCGGCGCCAGGTTCGTGGCGGAAACTTTCAAGGGGTACGGGCTGACTCACGTCTTCTACGTCCCCTCCATTGCCCGCCGCATACTGGCGGAACTGGAAATTGCGGGTATTGAGCGCATCGTTTGCCACGGCGAAAAGGCTGCCGCCTACATGGCCGACGGCTACGCTCGCGCCTCCAACGGCCCTGCGGTCTGCATGGCCCAGTCTGTGGGCGCAGCCAACCTGGCCGCCGGCCTGCAGGACCCCTTCCTGGGCCTTTCCCCGGTCATCGCCATCACCGGCCACCGGCCCCTGACTCACCAGTACCGCAACTCCTACCAGGAAATCGACCATTTCCGCCCCTTCAGCTCTACCACCAAGTACAGCGTGGCGGTGGACACGGTGGAACAGTTGCCTCACCTCCTCCGGCAGGCCTTCCGGGAGGCCACTTCCGGCGCCCCCGGACCCGTGCACATGGACTTCATGGGCATCCAGGGCGAGGTCATCGAGAACGGCGAGGCCGACATGGAAGTCATCGTCGAACAGGACTTCATGAAGCGGTCCACTATTCGCCCCGAACCCAGTCCCGACCAAATACGGCGCACGGTCCAGGTCCTGGCCGAGTCCCGCCGGCCCGTCATCGTCGCCGGTGGCGGCGTTACCTCCTCCGGCGCCCAGGAAGAGGTCGTAAAGCTGGCCGAGATGCTGAACATTCCCGTGGCCACCTCCCTCAACGCCAAGGGCACCATACCCGAGAACCACCCCCTCTCCGTCGGTGTCTGCGGCGCCTACTCCCGCTGGTGCGCCAACCGCGTGGTGGCCGAGTCCGACTTGGCCATCTTCATCGGCAGCCAGACCGGCAGCCAGGTAACCCTGGACTGGCGCATTCCCCTGCCCGGCTGCAAGGTGATTCAGATTGACATCGACGCGTCGGAACTGGGCCGCAGCTTCCCCACCACCGTGGCCATCCAGGCCGACGCCAAGGCCACCGTATCCCGCCTGGTTGAGGCCCTGGAGCCTGTCTCTCGTACTGAGTGGGTGGAGCGGGTTCAAGAACTGGTCCAGGGTTTCCGGGACGAAGTGGCGCCGGACTGGCACTCCGACGCTCAGCCCATTCGTCCGGAACGTCTCTGCCAGGAGTTCACCGACAACCTGCCTTCCGACGCCATGCTGGTCTCCGATACCGGCCACGCCGGCATCTGGACCGGCGCCTACATCGAACTGCACCACGCCGAGCAGGAATTCATGCGGGCCGCCGGTTCCCTTGGCTGGGCGCTGCCTGCCGCCCTGGGCGCCAAGTGCGCTCTGCCCGACCGCCCGGTAGTTGCCTACACCGGCGACGGTGGCTTCTGGTACCACATTTCCGAGTTGGAGACGGCCGCTCGCTACGGCATCAACGCCGTCATCGTCGTCAACGACAACCGCTCCCTGAACCAGTGCCGCGTCGGCGACGAACGCGTGGTCAACGCCAACTACCCGGGCATGAGCGCCGAGGCCATGTGGCAGTTCACCGACGTGGACCTGGCCAAAGTCGCCGAGTCCATGGGTTGCTTCGGCATTCGCGTCACAGATCCCGCCAACATCTCCAGCGCCATCGACGAGGCCCTGGCCTCCAACCGCCCGGCAGTGGTGGACGTTGTATCCGACTGGGACGTCGTAGCCCCGCCCCCCTGGGGCCCCAGCGATTCCGAGCGTGTCGTCTACGACTAAAAGGGCATCACCAAATCCCTTCCCCCTTGGCGATGGGACCAGGAGCCCGTCGCCCGAGGCAAACAAGAATGGGGCGGGTCGCAATGACCCGCCCCACACTAATCAGACCAAGTTCAAATAATCGGCGTTACACCTGCCGCAGCTTGGGGTCCAGGGTATCCCGCAGCCAGTCTCCGAACAGGTTGAACGCAACCACCGTCAGCATGATGGCGATGCCGGGAATAGCCGATACCCACCAGGCCGTGTCTACATACTCCCTGCCATCCGAGACCATGCTGCCCCAGGCCGGCGTCGGGGGTGGAATGCCCGCCCCCAGGAAGCTCAGTGATGCTTCAACAATAATCACCCAACCCACCTGCAGCGTCAGCAGCACCAGCAGGGTATTCACCGTGTTGGGGAACAGGTGGAACAGCACTATCCGCAGGTGAGAGCAGCCGGCAACCCTGGCTCGGGCAATGAAGTCCCGTTCCCTCAGGGCCAGCACCTCGCCCCGAATCACCCGGGCGTACCTCGCCCAGAGCACCAGGGCAACGGCGATCACCACGTTAGCCAGGTTGGGCCCCACCGCCACCACCAGCAGAATGGCAAACAGGATAATCGGGAAGGCAAGCGTACTGTCCGCGCTTCGCATGAACACCGCATCAATCCTTCCACCGAAATAGCCCGAAACCAGCCCGATGGCAGTGCCAACCCCGCCTCCAATGGCCAGGGTGAACAATGCCACCATCATGGACACACGTCCACCGTACATGAGCCGCGTTGCCAGGTCTCGCCCCAGGGCATCGGTGCCCAGCGGGTGCTCCCAGCTGCCACCCTCCTGCCAGACGGGTGGCGTAAGCCGGTCGGCTAACGAAGGCTTCGTAGTGGAATGGGGGGTAAGCAAGGGCGCAAAAATGGCCGTAAATAACACGATAACGATGATCGCCAGTGGTATCAGCGGAGCACGCCGCAGCGTGTCGACCGCCTGCCTGCTCTTCTGTAGGAAGGCGGGCCTTGCGGCTAGGGTTGTAATGGTTGTAGCCAAAGTTTCGCCCTCCTCTCTAGTCGTATCTGATTCGGGGATCTATATAAGCGTACGCGATGTCAACCGCCAGATTCACTGTGATAACTGCTACGGCAATCATCATTACCAGGGTTTGCAGGGTCGGAAAATCGCGCCAGATAATAGAGTCATAAACCAGTCGCCCCAGACCCGGCCAGGCAAAGACCGTTTCCACCAGAATGGCGCCGGTAATGAAGGTGGCCAGGTAAGTGCCCGCGAACGTCAATACCGGTATCAGGGCATTCTTGAACGTATGCTTCCATACTATCTTGTATTCCGGCAAGCCCTTGATTCGGGCCATCTTGATGTATTCCCCGTCAAGGGCATCCAGCATACTGGAGCGCAGCAATCGCATCACCGCCGCCGCCACCCACCACCCCAATGTAAAGGCGGGCATGATGTAATGGCTGATCCCCCCAGTCCCCGCCGCCGGCAAGAGATCCAATTGAACGGTGAAAAACTGGATCAGCATGATGCCGACCCAGAACTGGGGTAGCGATTGCCCCATGATGGCAATCAGCTTGGCCCCACCGTCAAAAAAGGTGTCCCGTTTAACCGCCGCCAGTACGCCTAAAGGTATGCCGATTATCAAGGTGATTACCATGCCTGCCAGGCCCAGCCTGAGCGAGTTCATCACCTTGGGCCCGATCAGGTCCATCACCGGCCGCTTGGACTTTATTGAATCACCAAAATCAAATTGGACCGCGTTGCTTATGAACTTCCAGTATTGAATGGGCCAGGGCTGGTCCAAACCGTAGTGGGCGCGGAGCGCGAGTTCCGTTTCTAAGGTGGCTTCCTGTGGCAACAACAGAATTATCGGGTCTCCGGTGAAGCGGCCCAGGGCGAATATGATCATTGAAAGGATGATGAGGGCAATTATCGACTGTCCTACCCTCATTACAATATAACGTTGCATAATCCGTCCTTAATTGGAGACGGCTGGCACTTCCCCAGCAAGGTCACGGGGCCAGATTTGCCGGGGCGGGTCTTGGACCCGCCCCTGATATCGCCAGTCTAGCCGACTATGGTTACTCCTACCACCTCAGTTCTGGGAAAAAGAGGCTGTCCACGTTGTTGTCGTAGGAGTCTTTCCCGGTGTTCCAATAAGTGATTTCCGGGATCGCGGCAAAGGATGAATCCACCTCAAACAGCGGAATCCCGTCGTAGTTGGCAAGCAAATGTTGCTGCATTTCGCCAATGAGTCTCTTGACTTCTTCCGGATCCGTAGAGGCAAAGGCCTGGTTCATGATGGCGTCGAACTCCGGGTTCTTATAGGTGGTGTAAGGTGCATCGGAGTGCTTTAGTACCTTGACAATGCTCAGGATCTCAGCCGGAGCCGCCCGGTTATGAGTGCCCCAGGGACCAACCCATCCGCCACCCAGGCTCCACGCTCGGCGCATACTCCGCAGGGTACCGTACTCGGTGGGCTGGAAGTTGACCTTCACCCCCACCGCCTCAAAGTCGGCGCCCACGGCCTCAATCATCCTCGGGAATTCGGCAATGCCGCCAAAGGCGTAAATGGACAGCTTGATCTCCAGGGGATTGTCATCAGAGTAACCGGCTTCCGCCAGCAACTGCCGGGACCGGTCCGGGTCGTAAGGGTAGGAGCTCTGGTCGGGATCATAGCCGCTCTCGGCGGCGTAGCTGCCCATGGGGTAAAGCGTAGTGCTGCCCCTGCCCAGGAAGATGTGCTCCAGGATGGCGTCCCGGTTGATGGCTTTGTTCAAGGCCTCCCGCACTCGGATGTCCCCAAAGGGATTGCCTTCCTCCCACTGCTGGAAGAAGTACATTCCCGACAGCAGGGCCCGCTCCTTGTAGAAGATGTTGAAGCCATCGTCGGCCAGCGGGGCTATCCGCTCCCGGCTGACGTCGATTACGTCGGTCTGGCCGGACTTCAGCATGGCGATTCGGGTGGTTTCCTCCGACACTCCAAGGAAGGTTATTTCAGCGTACTTGGGTATGCCGCCGCCAGCGCCGCCACGGAAGTGGGGCCGGTTGATGGACTCAACGGCGACGGAGGCACCCAGCACCTGATCGACAAACTGGTAAGGACCGCTGCCGATTGGAGACTTGGCGAATTCCTCCTCTCCAATGGCCTCATAGTGGGCCTTGGGAACAATCATGCCTTCGGTACCGCGCACTCCGGAGAAAATCCACGGGGCATACAGGCACGGAGTGTGGCAATTGATAACCCAAGTATAGGCATCGGGGGTCTCGTAGCTGTCCCAAAGCGGCGTCAGTTCGTTGATAAAGGCATTCTGAGCGTCCTCCTCCATGACCTCCAGTGCGCTGAATATCACGTCTTCGGAAGTCACTTCGGATCCGTTGTGGAACATCACACCCTGGCGCAGATTGACAGTGTGCACCTTGCCATCAGGGGAAACGGACCAATCGTTGGCCAGACCGGTTTCCTTGCTGAAGGCGCCTTGGGCATTGGAACCTATCACCACATCGTACATGGAAGAGTTGACGTCTTTGCCCCCGGCGTTAACGTTGCTGGCCTTGGGGTAAATTCCATCACTACCCATTGACGTGTAAGTTATGCGCAGGTGGCCTTCCGATTGAACGGCGGCTTCCGGGGCCGGGGCCGGGGTTGGCGTGGCTACCAGGATCTTGTCCACCTGGACTTCCTTGACCCTTTCTTCGACCACGGTCCTTTCGACGGGTACTTCCCTGATTACTTCCCGGTCGACGGGCACTTCAACTTCGACCTCTCGGATAACCTCCCGCTCGACGGGCACTTCCCTGATCACTTCCACCGTTTCCGGCGCGGCGCTGCCGCAGGCCACTATAAACATCATGGCCAAAACGCCGGACAAGACAAGAACCTTGTGCAAGCCTGACAACCGAATCGTCATATAAATCCTCCCGTAAGCAAAATATTAGACTTCGGCCGGCCCAACGAACCCTGGGCAAATGATGGGCAACATATTACCACATTCGGTGCTTTCACATACAACCTCACCTACAATGCGCCTTCAAATTGTAGGTTGGAAATGTTTTTGTACGGTTTTCGTAATCCATCCAGCACTTTTGCAGGAAATTACTCTTCAGACTGCTGGAACCAGCAATTCGCCAACTCACTCGGGCAACCCAAGTTGTCTTTCAGTCTGAAATTCTGGCAAGGGCACCAAAGAAAAGGGTCCCATGCGCATTGCATGGGACCCAATAGTGTCAGCCCGAAGGAAGCCCCCCGTTTAAGCCTTGGTCACATCCACCACCTCGAAGGTTCTGACCCAGTACTCGCCAGTGATGTAACTCCAGCTTGTGGCAAAGTTCCTTTGGATGTCGTCAGCGAACTGTTTGCGAAGGTTGCTGGTTTCGTATGCGGCCAGTTGTTCCTCGGTATTCCAGACGCTGAGGGAAACTGCTTCGTCCTCGCCGTCTATGCCACGCAGGACGGACCGACTGACCAGGCCCTCTACCTTGTCGTTCAACGGAAAGACGTTTTCGCGATAGTACTTCTCGTATTCGTCCCACCTGTCGGGACGCAAGTGCCCCCAAACCATCCTCACGTACATTCCCATTACTCCCTGAACAGACGTTGAACTGTGACGGCATCCCCGCCGAAGTGCTGCCGCATTCCGGCCCTCGCCGGTTCAGGCTACAGCCAAATACAGGTAACGGTGTTGGTAACCCCGTCCACTGGACGGATGCGGTTCCGCAACATACCGGTAATATCCTCCTGGGTATCTGCCTCAATCTCCATCACCGCATCGTAAGGGCCCAGCACCTCCTGCACCATGGTTCCGGGCAGGTTTCTAAGCCTCTCGATAGCCGACTGGGTCTTGACAGGTTCCAGGTTCAATAATATGTAAGCGTGTACACTCAAGGTTTCCGCCCCCAAAGTCTCTCAAAGGTGATAATTGCGGGTTGCGGCCAACTGGACGCCTGCCTTCCCGCTAGTCCGCCCAACAGTATATCACCGGCTCTCCAGTGGCATAGACTAGGAGTCACCCCGCTCCAATTCCCTGGCGGCGCTGATGGTCAAGTGGGTCAAGGTCTCGGCATAGCGGTTGGAGAACAGCCGGCCCACCGACGCGTAAATCCTCATGCCGATTTCCGGTTCCCGGGAACACAGCATCAGCAACTCGGACCTGGGAATGGCAAGCACCTCCATTTCGGTCAGCGCTTCCCCGGAAGTTATCAGAGTGCCGGACCCCAGCAGGGCAGCCAGGGGGAACGCCTCCCCGGGACGGGCTATTCTTACCGAGATTTCACCGATCTCGGAATGGGTAGTGAGGTGCGCTTCCCCCTCCAGGATTACAAACATGAACTCTCCAAGTTCGCCGCCGGTGCCGAGCAACTCACCAGCCTCCACGTTACGCCGTGAACCCAGGGCAACCACCTTTTCGATCTGCTCGGGCGAAAGATCTCCAAAAGCATCTATTTGCCTGAATATACGGTTGTCGCCGTCATGGAACTCGCCAGTCGTGACGGATCCAACTGACCCAGTAGTCAGTTCCTGGATCTCACGAGTACCGAACACTCGCACTTCCGTAGATGCCCGACGTTGCACCTCCCTGGCGATGCTTCGCTTTACGTGGCGGGCGAGTAGTTTCCTGTCGTGAGTGTACATGGCAATGAGATCAACCGCTTCCCGGTCGGCCAACCGGACTATTCCGTCTGCCACCGAATTCGCTACCTCAACCTCCAGCCTCCAGTTATCGGCCGAAGCATCCTGCTGGCGGGCCAGTGACCTGAGATAAGCCATAGCCTCCGACCGGTCAGCCTCTTCCTGCTGGCTGGCCAGGATAATGTGCTCGCCAATCTTCTGAGTACGGGCCGGGGGAACAACCTGGACCAGGATTACTTCGCCATCTTCCGTGAGTTCGTTCTGGACCAAGGGAAACACTTCTTCCGCTTCCTTGGATCCATCCAGGGGAATCAACACCTTCCGATACATAAGCCCTCCTTCGTGCTCCGTTCCAGCCGCCGACCTGCCGGCAGCGTGGGCTGGTCCTTTCACCGAATTATCTTTACTGGCCAAGTTCCTGATACTCTAAAGTCTAAAGAATCTCGAACCGGATAACTTAAGCTGGAGCCACTTAAACCGACAATGCCGCTTCATCTTCTGCGAGCAAGTCCCGCGCCAACTCCCGATCCAGTTCAAGAGCCTCGTCCGCCTGCAATTGGCCTATCGAAACGTGTTCTCGAGTACGCTGGCTACGGTAGACCTGCCCCTTGAAGCGCGCTGCCAGCTTGTCCAAAGTGCCTGCGGCGCTATGTGCCGCCGACAGGGCCGAGGGACCCCGCCGTTCTGCCCGGATTACGGTACCCTTGATGCTGACTGATGCCTTAGCCAGGTAACACTCCTGGCGGCCCCGGGTGGGTTCGTGGATGATTTCCACGCGGGCCTCGTCAACCGCCGGCAGATGGCACAGCAGTTGCTCCATTTTCCGGGTAACCAGGGCGTCGAGTCGCCTGCCCAAGTGGAAGTTGCGGCTTTCTATCTTGAGTTCCATCTCAGACCTCCTCTAAGGAAAAGTTGTCGCCCGGCTGGGCAAGGCAGAGCCCTCTCTCAGGACAAAAACGGGAACGAGCGAAGCCCGCCTGGGTACAACGCTCTTACCCGATTTGGCCTTGGGGAAATCTAGTTACGGCTCAAGAGGGTGTTAACGTATACGGGAGTCATTTCGAAGCGGCGACAATAGGGCACAAAGCCGTTGGCGCCGTGGAACAGGAACTCGTTGGCGCAGGTTTCCCGGCCGGAGCCGATAACGAGAATTGGTGCGGTAGTGAGACAGCGGATGGCGCGTAGAAGGTTAAGGTGGCCGGCGTCTCTGGAGGAACCGCTTAAGATCACCACACTGGGTGCGTCCTCCAGTACGTGCTTGATGCCTCGGCGACCTTCGGTGGCTTCAACAATATCGAAAGGTGAACCGCGCAGTGCCTGGATGATACCTGCCCTTCCTCGATAATTGCCAATCACCAGGGCCCTTGGTTTCGTCTGCGTTACCATAATACCCTCCTTTAGAGTGATATTAAGCAAGCTGATAGGGAAATATTTCCCCTCATTTTCCTCCTGTTTAGGCCATTTATTCACATTTTGTGGGATTAGTCAACATTGTGCGTCATTTCACTAAGATTATCTTCATTTCTAATTGTGATACTAGTCTATTATTTCCGCATGAATGGTCTCCTTTACGAAAGCCGCAATAGTAACCGACCTGTCCAGTGAGATAAGGCGCTACACGGCATCTGTCCTGGACGGAGCCGGAATCCTGTTTCCATTACTCCCTTTGGCGGCCTGCTGCCTCTCACATACTTTCATGGGTGCAGGCTATTCAATCAAAAGGGTATCCCCTGGGACTAAGGGACTTGCACCGTATCGTCCTTGTTTAATGCCAACGGTGTGTAATAGTATTAGCCCAAGTATCTGCAAATCGAACCCTGGAGATTAAGAATATGGACGCACATCCGGTAAACATCTACGAATTCGAAGAAATAGCCAGGGGCAAGCTGGGCAAGGGAGAGTACGACTTCATAGCTGGAGCCGCCACCGACGAAATAACTCTGCGCCGGACCCGCGCTGTCTTGGATTCCATTGTGATGAAACCCAGAATGCTGGTGGACATTAGCGAACGGGACATGAGCACTACGGTGTTGGGGCAAGAAATCACGTTTCCCGTAATGCTGGACCCGGCAGGCAACCATAGCTCGGCCCATCCGGATGCCGAATTGGCCACTGCCCGAGCCGCGGGCGCCGCGGGAACCGTAATGGTGTTGAGCGCCCAAGCCTCGCGGACGCTGGAACAGGTGTCGGAGGCCGCCACGGGACCGATCTGGTACCAGCAGTACTTCTTCAAGGACAGGGGCCTTACCCTGGAAATGGCCCGACGCGCCGAGGAAGCCGGTTACTCTGCCCTGTGCCTGACGGTGGACGCCAAGGTGAAGCCCAAGCGGGAGCGCAACATTCGCAACAACTACCAGGGCCCTGCCTCGCCCAACTACGACCCGGCACTGAACGTCGGCGGAAGCACCTGGAGTTTTGGCCTTGACGCTCCTTCGGGCGCCAACGATATTCGCGACCCGGCTGCCACCTATGAAGACTTGGACTGGCTGGCGGCCAACACGCGCCTGCCCCTGGTGGTAAAGGGCATAATGGTGGCCGAGGACGGATACCAGTCCGCCGAGCACGGCGCCAAGGCGGTCATCGTGTCCAACCACGGCACCCGCTACCTGGATACCACCTTTGCTACCATCGAGGTGCTGCCAGAGGTGGTGGACGCCGTCAACGACCGGGTTGAGGTGTACATGGACGGGGGAATCCGGCGCGGGTCCGACGTGTTCAAGGCCCTGGCCCTGGGAGCGCGGGCAGTGCTCATTGGCCGTCCCCTTTTCTGGGGCCTGGCCGTGGACGGAGAGGACGGCGTCAAGGCGGTGCTGGAAATGCTGCGGGACGAACTGGAGGCCACCATGGGCATGTGCGGCAATACAACAGTAGAGAACATCGACCGCGACTCGATAGCCACTGTTTCTCCCTTACTGTCCCTGTTCCCGAATGCGCTGGAGTACCGATAGAGGCTTCGGCAGTACTGCGCGGCGCCCAAGAGTATGACGGGGCGGTTGTAACAACCGCCCCGTGCTACCCTTAGCCACCATATTTACCTCATACCTACAACGCTGGTATTATTCCCTCACACAGCAGGGAGACTGCCTCATCAACATCAGGACCCAGTTCCGAGAACATTAGCTGGGAGAAGCCCTGGGCCTGCGCTGTATCTCGAATTTCCACCATTCGCTCGGCACAATATCCTGGCGCGCCGGCAATGAAAATGGCGTCCACCATGCCGTCGGTGACCAGCCCGTCGAACTCCGACTCTGTAGCTCCATTCCTTTCGGCCACGTCCAGCCGTTCGATGTCACCGATAGCCACCCCCATGCGTTCGATGTCTTCGTGGGTGTAGCCCTGGCGGTACATGTTCAAGACTCGGTGGCCTGCACTCTCCTTAACCCATTCCCGCGCCCGGTCGGCATCCCGGGACACGGAGATCTTTATCTCCGCTACCCGGGGCACCCGGGTTTGGTCCTTCTCAGGGGATACGGCGCTGTTAAAAATGTCCAGCAGTTCAGGAACGCGCCCGGTTTGAAGGGCCGCCAGGTAATGGCCGCCGAAAATCAGGCCGTCCATATCTCTGCCTCCAACCTCCAGGCCCTTGGGACCGTTGCTGCCACAGAAGATATTCACCGGAGACGAAGGCCTGAAGTTAAGCTGGAAGGTAGCGCCGGGATTGAAATGGTAATAGTCCAGCAGCGCTGGATAGTCGGAAAAGCAGACTCCCTCGCCGTCCAGCAATCGGCGCAGGCTTAAGGCCGTCTCCCGCAGCACGCTGACCGGGCGGGGCGTCTGTATCAGCCGGGGCGTACGGGGATTGCCACGGCCCAGCCCGATGGATAACTCCCGGCCTTCCATTAGTTCGCTGAGGGTAGCCGCCGAGTCAGCCAGGTCCACCGGGTTTCGGAAATACTGTACCGTAACCGCCGTGCCCAGCTTGGTATTCAGGTTACAGGCCATGGCAGCCAGGGTAACGTAGCACTGGCGGCTGCGCAGGTTGTCCGTTACCCAGAACTGGGAAACGCCCTTGCTCTCGCCCTCCTTTGCCAGCTCAACCAAGTGAGGCAGGGGCACGTGGGCATATGTGGGCAGGTGAAACTGTACTCCAATTTCCAATAATGGCATCAGCTGTCCCTTCCTTTGGGGTGATATGTGTGGCCTGATAAATGAGTGGGCGCCAGCGGTACACTTGGGCCAAATCAGTGGAATGAACTCCGGCGACAATTGATTCCATTGCTTAATCGGAAGGCGTTGGAATCCACCATTCCCGTCCCCGGGCCGTCTCCACGTATTCGGCCCAGCGCAGGTCTACGGGCGGTATAAAGCCGGTTGGCAGCAGTGGGGCAATCCACTTATCTCCATTAATTCCGCCACCCGTCCTGTCCTTGAATTCATCCTGTGCCTTCTCCAGTTCGTCGGGATTGGTCAACAGGTCGGTCAGGGTGCCGGCGATGGTCTTCCCCGCCACGAACATGCCGGGGTCAATACAGTCCCGCACACCGCCCATAGCGTTCAACGTCCACATGGGATAGGTGAAGCCGGAGGCAGGCGGCCGGAGCCTGGGCCGCGAAGTATGCAGGCGGGCGGTGGGCGCGTGCCAGGTGTATTCCACGTAGTCATCTGATGTGAAGTTGTGCTGCCAGGGCGGCAGGCTGCGCTGCTGCGCCGCCTCGTAGTCCTGGGGAGTTTGCAGGCTCAGGTTGTCGTCGGTAAAGGGCTCATCCATGGTAACCAACCCTAGATTATCCTGGATGGAGCGGGCGAAGATTAGAGCCTCGTCGTTCATCACGGGCGGCCCCACCTGTTGCAGGTTGCGATAGGTTAAGTCTGCCAGGGCAAGGTTGGGCAATCCCACGCGGGTCTTGGTTACCCAGCGGGGCGTGACCACGCAACCAGTTACGTCGGCGGCGTTGCGGGCATTGCGCTCCAGCACCTGGTAGATGCGTTCCTGTATGTCTAGAGTGGGGGAGCGCCAGGCGTACTGGATCTGTCCGATGCGGGGCGGCAGGTTGTCGGAAGTACACTGGCCGCCAGCCATTATGTACTCGTTCAGGGTCCAGGTTCCGGTGTGGGGAAACATAGCCTCCTTGGTGTACTTGGTGTTGGTATACATCAGGCATACCGCGTCCAAGGCACCGGGGCAACGGGCCACGGTATGGGGCCGATCCGGCGCCGCCAGCAAGCTGGCATCCATCCACTTCTCCGGTTCCAGGCATTCGAAGGTAAAGACCACGCTCCAGTAGGAGCCGCAGTGGGTTTCCCACGCCACGGTGTTCGTGGTATGGGGATGATAGACCACGGCAGCGTCCAGATTGTCATAGTAACCTTTGGCAGCGTGAACGGGCTTGGACCCGCAGATCTTCTCCGCCGGCTCGCCGAAGATGCGGAGGGTTCCGGGCAAACCGTGAGCCTCCATGGCCGCCTTGGCGCCCAGGATACCCATCAGCGCCGCCACACCCAGGGACGAATGGGGGTCGGTGTGGCCGGCGGCCCAGGGGTGCAACCCCTCGCGGGGAGCCTGGTAGGGAACGGCCTGCTGTGAATTGCCCGGCACTGCATCGTACTCCGCAAAGGTTGCCAGCACGGGACCTCCCTGACCCCAGGTTGCGGAAAAGGCGGTGGGCATTTCCCCTGAGCCTTCTTCCACTGTGAAGCCCTGCCGGCGTAGCAGATCCACGTACGCTGCCGCAGACAGGTACTCGCGGTAGGCCGGCTCGGCGTATGCCCAGATTTCCTGGTGAAAGTCGGACAGCCACTGCCGGTGGTTCTCGATCCACGCCAGGGCCGTTGCCTTTGCGGCAGCTATTGAAGTCATTTCGACCCTCCTTGCCACAGGTATGGGAACCCCTGGGGCAGCATTGTAAGTCCTTAAGACAAGTTGGGCAAAGCCAGGCAGAGTTCCGGTCATGCAGACTTCCGGTGTAGATGGTTTACAGCGGGTGGGAGCGGCTTTGAAACCCACCCTCGATGCAGGGCAAGTACTCTTTCCGGCCTATACAACCTGCATTGGAGCGCTACAGCAATACCACTTTCCCATGACCCAGTCCGCACTGGGTATGACGATAGACACGACTTTACGGGTAGGATATATTGCTGCCATTGCTACGGAGGCACAGCTATGCCGTATAACCGAGAGATTTACGTCAACTTGCCGGTGGCCGATCTGGACAGGTCCATGACCTTCTTTAAAGCACTGGGCTTCGAGTTCAACGAAGAGTTCACGGACGACAAATGCGCCTGCCTGATCATAGGCGAGAAGTCCTACGTTATGCTGCTACCCCACTCCGTGTATGGCGGCTTCATCCCAGGCAAGAGCATTGCCGACGCTGCGGTCACATCGGAAGTGCTGGTGGCGGTGTCAACACCCAGCAGGGAGGCAGTTGATACCATGATAGCGGAAGCCATCGCTGCCGGTGGCAGCGAGTACCGAGAGACCTCCGACCACGGGTGGGTGTATTACCGGGCCTTCCAGGATCTGGACGACCATATATGGGAGGCGATGGCGATCGACGAGAGTCTGTTACCCGCGGAGATGAAGGAGAAAGGGAGCTAAACGCCATGGCGGAGTTGCAAAAGATCACACCATTCCTTTGGTTTGACGGGCGGGCGCAGGAGGCGGCGGAGTTGTATGTATCGCTGTTCCCCGACTCCAGGGTTGTCAGCATCTCGCCGTTGGAGGGGGGACCCGCAGAGGGGGCTGCGCTTGTGTCGCTTGTACTGTCCGGACAGGAGTTCACCGCCTTGGACGGGGGTCCGATGTTCCAGTTCTCTCCGGCCATATCCTTCGTGGTCAACTGCGAGACCCAGGAGGAGATGGACCACTTCTGGGAAGGGTTGGGAGAAGGGGGAGTCAAGGAGCAGTGCGGGTGGGTACGGGACAGGTTCGGGGTGTCGTGGCAGATAGTTCCCGTTCAGTTGGGAGCATTGCTGGACGCCAACCCGGAGAAGGTTATGGCCGCGCTGTTGCAGATGGAAAGGATCGACCTGGCCGCACTGGAATCGGCGGCCCGGGGGGAGTAAACTGGCTGGAAAGTGAGCCGAAAGGGCTTTGGAGGAATGACCTATGGCAACCAAGCGCATGGGAGAGGCATACTGGGGCGAGGAACTGCACGTACCCCTGTCCACCGACGGGCAGGTAACGGCGTATGTATGGCCGCTGCGCATCCTGTCTATCAGGGGAACGAGTTGCGGCGGGCCGACCATAGGCGTGGACGTGGGCAATGAAGAGGTGCTACGGTTCGACTGCCACGCCGATCGGGGCCACTGGCACACCGGCGGCTACGACCGATTGGGGACACCGGGCAATTCCCACGTGGACTTTCCGGATGGAGTAGCCACGGTGGAGGAGCAGGTGGCCTGGTCGCTGCGGCACCTGCGGGACAGGGTCAGCGAATTGCTGGGCCAATCGGAGCAGGAAGAGGCCGCCCAGAAAGTGGAGTCCTACCTGGTGGAGTCGGGCCTGATCAACATCCGCAACCACATTGAGAAGAATGCCTACCTGCGGAAGCGGGCCATAGACGAGCAGGTTATCGCCGGATAGCAAGGGACGCTTCAGCAATACCGCCTTAAGGAACTTACGGGACAGGTCTCAATTAAGGGACCTGTCCCGTTTGCTATTCGGCGACCTAGCCCGTTGACGGACTACCAGATCACTTCACGCTATAGCCTTCCCCGAACTCGTACTCCTTACCGGCTAGAGTCACGGTAGCCCCCCGTTGCAGATTCCAGTGGTAAGAGAATTCAGTGTCTATCGAAGTCAGCGGCGCGTAGGCGCTGACATCGGTGGGCGGACCAAGGAAGAAGGGCAAAAGTCCCGGGTTGAAGGTCCCGGTGGGGTCGTACAACGACCAACTCTTGGTGGCGTTGTCGAAGTAGGCGACCCATTGGAGGTTTCCGGCCAGGGGCGCGAGGGTATTAACTATGGGGGATCCGGCCGGCACCACGGGGCCGGAAGGCGCGGCCTCAACATTGAAGCCAGTCGAGGCGGAGTCGGTCCCCACCGTCAATGTCAGGTTGTAATTACCGGCGGCCACATCGGGCACGACAATGGTGGCAAAGAAGCTGCCCAATGAGTCGACGGTCACAGGCGGCGCCGGCGAAGCGGTGACTCCGCCAAAACTCACCGCGCCAACCGATGAGCCAGGAGCGAAGTCGGTGCCGGCCAGGGTAACGCCCGTCCCGGGCTGCCCGCTGCCGGGAGAAGCGCTAACAGACGGATTCCTGACGGGAACCGGCGTTTCGGTGGGCAGGTTGGGCCGGATGACAACGGTAGGCGTAGGCCTGGGCAAGGGAGTCGCGGTAGGCTCCGGCGTAGGCTCGGGAGCAGGTTCTTCCGTCGGAGGAAGAGTCGGCTCGACCACAGTATCGCGATTGCCGAACCGGGGCACAATTACCAGGGGAGTGGCCACGGGGGCCGACGGCTCAGCGACCGGCTCCTCGGTAGGGAGCGGCGGCAATGTTGGCGGCGGCTGGACAGGCGGCGCTATAACTACCGGGGCAGTTGTTGGCGGCGGGACGGGAGTAGGATCCTCTCCCCCGCAAGCGCCCAGCGCCAGCAAAATCACGCAACTAATTGTCAAATAGATAAGGACTACAGGCAACCGAGATGCCTTCACACCCTCACTACTCCCAAATCTCATGTTTGCCTCCATGATAGCGATGTTATGTAATCAACACCAATTTATTGTAACTATGCAAGACTTAGCTGACAATTCCCGCCTTTTGCGAGAATTGGCAAGAAATAGCCATCGTATGCAATGCAGGGTTGCGTTTTGCAGACGAAACTGAGTCATCCTGCGCTATCAAGTGCCCGGGAACCCAAACAGTCGGCGCAGCGGGAGGATTCGCAACTCCTTTCACTTCGCCGGCACGAGCCGGAATCTTCACTAATCTTTCCCAAATGCCGGCGGCCTGGCAGTGGTCTTTACAAATCCAATCAGGTCCCCTAGATCCAAACAGATCTCCTCCGGGCAGGTCGCCGATCAACCCTGCCATTGCCTTACTTATGCTGCGGGGAAGGGACCTGGCGCGGTGCGCAGGGCCAACGGGAAGGAAATGCAGAGGCAGCCTCCTAAAGACCGAGCATCTGTTCAAGGTTCTTCCAGAGGATAGCTTCCTTCTCCTCGCGGGTCAGGCTTTGGAGGCCGAGCACCCACGAAACGGGCCAGTCTATCTGCATGTCAGCCGGCCAGTCGGTACCGAATACTACGCGGTCGGCGCCCACGCAGTCCACCAGGTACCGCAGGTCCTCTTCACTATGGGTCAGGCAATCGTAATAGAAGCTGCGGAGATACTCGCTGGGCGGCCGATTGATGTTCACCCGGGCCTCGGAGCGAACCTGCCAGCCCCGATCCATGCGGCCAATGCCGTAGCAGGCGTACCCGCCGCCGTGGCAGAGGCAGACCCGCAGGTTGGGGAACTTGTCCATCACGCCGCCAAAGACAAAGGAGGCGAAGGTAACGGCCCGATCGGCCAGGTTACCGATGGTGTTGGACAGGTGGTAGTTGTTATTCCTGGGGCTGACGACGGTGGGGCCGTCCTGGTGGATGAGCATTACGGCGCCCAGTTGCTCGGCGGCTTCCCAAAGGGGGAAGAACTCGGGATTATCGTAGGTCTTGCCGTTTACGTTGTCGCCGATCATGGCGCCCTTCAGGCCCAGGTCGTTGACGGAGCGCTCCAGTTCAGCGACCGAGGCGGCCATGTCCTGCATGGGCAGGTTGGCCAGGCCGGCAAAGCGGTCGGGATACTGCCTGGTCAGTCCGGCGACGTAGTCGTTGCACTCGTGGTTCATGGCCACAACGGTGTCCAGGTCGCCATCATAACAATACAGGAAGGAGTGGGTGGACAGGACGTGAATATCCACGCCCAGGGAGTCCATGTCCTGAATGCGCTCCTCGGGGGACCACATGCCCCGGGGTGTGTAGCCCTGGTATCTGCCGGCCACCTGTTGGGGAGACAAGGCATAGTAGCCGGTCCCTTCCCGCATGGCCTTGAGGCAGTTTTCGGGAGTAATGTGGGCATGAATGTCGATGCTGCGCATAGGGCAATTGCTCTCCATTTAATGGTGTGAAAGGCACCTGCTTTATGTTAAACGGCATTCAGCCTACGGGCAAACAGGAATCGTGTCAACCGGGGTGGAGGAAGGGCGGGTTATCCTCCGATTCTTATCCAGGAAGAGACACGAAGGTTCACGAAGGTGGGCAGTTTTTTTATTTTTGGCCCATTTTGGCTCATTTTGGCCCATTTTTTCCTCATGCCCTGCCGGGGAAATCGCGTTTTAGATTCAGACCATAGGTGGCAGACATCCACCAGGCATAGGTCATGTCACCCTGAACTTGCCGAAGGGCCCAAAATCCTGCATGTCAGCCCGGTTACGGGTCCTCTGGTCGGACTGCGGGATGGAGTTTAGATTCTTCACTCCGTTCAGAATGACAAATTAATCATAACGCGATTGCCCTGACCCCCTCTTCCGGAGGGCGAGGGGTGAAGTTTGTACCCGGCGACATTGACCTGCCGGGGCAGGGCGGCCACAAGGGCCGCCCCTACGTTGACCGGTGGAGGCCAGGGCAGACACGCAGGTCTGCCCCTACGGTTGACCCCCCGGCAAGGCGGCCACAAGGGCCGCCCCTACGAAGGTTGCCGGTGGGCCAGGGCAGACACACAGGTCTGCCCCTACGGTGGGGGGTTGTCATCGTTCGGCCCCTATGACATGGCGAACCAGCGGGCCCAGAGGAGGGACAGGTCGGGTTTGGATTTTGGTGGTGGCAGTTCCCGCATGAGCAGGCGGTCGTATTTGCTCTCCCACGCCCAGGGGAGCAGGGCCAGCAGCATGCGCCGGGGTTCGGGGATGTCTCCCTTCTCTCTGATTTTGTCCAGGTAGTTGTGCAGGTGCATCCAGGTGGTGAGGCGGAATCCCTGGTCGGCGATCTTGCGGATTACCTCCAGGGGTTTGGGCGGGTCCTGCCGGTCGCCTACGGCGCGGGCGTAGTCGTTGTAGACCTGTTCGGTGACGCGGCGCATGCGGTAGATGGTGAGTTGGCGGTGGTATTTGCGCTGGAGGGCGCGGATTTCTTTTCTGATTTCGCTGAGGGTTCGCATGGTTGTCGCTCCTTTTGTTTTTATCCACGAAGGGACACGAAGGGGCACGAAGGTGGGATTTTTTGAAAAGTGTGCCGTTTTGTGCCATTTTGTGCCATTTTTGCCTTTGTCCCGTGGGCCCTTCCCAGAGGGCCAAGCGGGAGTCGGGTATCCAGAATCGTTGACCTCCCCGGGCAGGGCGGCCCTTGTGGCCGCCCCTACGTTTGATCGCCGGGGCCCAGGCAGACACACAGGGTCGCCATTACGACGGGCCTGGGGGGTCATGCCAGTGTTTCCTGTTTGATGGTTCGTATTTCTATGGTGGAGATGGGTTATGCAGGGTGGCAAGGGGGTAGTGTCAATAGTTCCAGAACATGAAGGAGGCGGGCGGAAGGACGGGGCGGGCGGTGGTGGGTCGCTGCGCTTGTGTAGCAGTCTGAAGGAGTTTGGTAAAGGGCTTGTTAAAGGTGGGAGAAAAGTCAGACCACTATTGGACAACTGGGCCGGCAACTATTATAATCCGACTGCACATATACCGGCAGAAAGCAGTTGCCACCTTAGGCGAAGCTCTCGCATCAGCCCAACTGTATCTGTCGGATTTGTTTGTCTGACACAGTTGGGGCTGATGAACCGGAGAAACTGAGAGAAGGAGTAAAAGGTATGGCAGATAGTAACGACATAATGTTGATGGCCCACCTTATGCGCCGCGCCGGATTTGGCGCGTCCTACGAGGAGCTGGAACGGCGAGCGGCCAAGGGTTACGAGGCCACCGTAGAAGAGCTTCTCCATCCCGAAGACCAGCCAGACCTGCAAATGGACGTGATGAACCGGTACATGCACGGTTGGCGCGACATGAACGGCCTGATGGCCAACCAGGGATACTGGACTTACCGGATGGTCAACTCTCCCCGACAGCTGGAAGAGAAGATCTGCCTGTTCTGGCACGGAATCTTCTGTGTGGGCGACTCCAAGTGCATGCGCGCCCGCCAGATCCTGCTGGAGCTGAACAACTTCCGGGCCCACGGGATGGGCAATTTTGAAACCCTGCTGATGTACCTGTCCACCGACCCGGCGATGCTCTACTACCTGGACAACCAGCTGAGCCACAAGGAAGCGGTGAACGAGAACTGGGGCCGCGAGCTTCTGGAACTGTTCTCCATGGGCGTGGGCATGGACGGCGAGGCTAACTATTCCGAGGACGACGTAAAGGCCTGTGCCCAGGCGTTCACCGGCTGGACCATTGCCAACGCCATCCCCAGGTACCCGTACGGCAGCTACGCCAACCGGTTCCTCTACAACAAGTTTGACCACATTGAAGAAGACAAGACCTTCATGGGCGAGACCGGCAACTGGAACGGCGACGACGTGGTCCGGATCATCTGCAAGCAGCCGGCCACCGCGCGCTTCGTTGCCCGCCACCTGTACAACTTCTTCGTGGCCGACGAGCCGCAGGTACCGGCCTGGCAGCACACCCCGCCGAAGGACCCGGAACTGATTAAGGCCCTGGAAGACGAGTACTACCGCTCTGGATATGAAATCCGCGCGATGCTGCGGGTGCTGTTCAACTCGGACAGCTTCAAGAACGCGCGGTTCGCCAAGGTGAAGAACCCCTCCGAAGTGGTGTGCGGCACCCTGCGGATAGTGGGCGACTTCCAAACTCCCAAGCCCCGGTTCTACGATCCGGCCCTGCAGATCCGCTACATGGGCCAGGACCTGCTGAACCCGCCGACAGTGGAAGGCTGGCACACGGGCAAGGAATGGATTGACAGCGGCACCCTGGTGGAGCGGGTCAATTTCGCCGCCGGCGAGATGGGCCGCCTGGACTCCCCTGGCGTCCAGGACATCGTTGCCCGCCTGGCTTCACGCGGCGATGTAATCTCTGCCGACGCCCTGCTGGACGGCTGCCTGGAACTGCTGGGCGGTTACGAACTGATGCAGGAGACCCGGGAACTGTTCCTGTCCCAGGCGGTGAAGGCCAGCGAACTGCACACCGGCAGTGAGGAGTTTGCGACCCAGGTGAGCCAGTTGCTACAGTTGATCGTGGCCACCCAGGAGTACCAGTTCTCCTAAGGGGCGCACAAGTGGAATTAGCCGGCTTCCCGACTCATCCGGCGGCAACAGGCCGATGGGGAAGCCGGAAGCACAATCAGGTTTGAAAAACGAGAAAGAGGAGGAGATATGACCAGCACCAAGAAAGATCCGGTCCTGGTAGTTCTTCAGCTATCCGGCGGGAACGACTTCATGAATACCTTTGTCCCGTACACGAATCCGCTGTACATGGACAATCGGCCCAATGTCCACATTCCAGTGGACCAGGTAATGCCCATCAACGACGAGCTGGGCATCAACCCCAACATGCCCGAGTTCAAGGCCCTTTACGAAGAGGGCAAGGTGGCAGTGATCCAGGGCGTGGGCTATCCCGTACCCAACCGGTCCCACTTCCGCTCCATGGACATCTGGCACACCTGTGAGCCGGAAAAGATCGCCGACGAGGGCTGGCTGGGCCGGGCCATCAAGGAACTGGACCCGACCAAGGAAAACGTGCTGACCGGCGTTAACTTCGGCAGGGGCCTTCCCCGGGCCATGGTAGCCGGCGGCGTGCCCGTGGCTTCCGTGGGCAACCTGGATTCCTACGGCGTGCTGACGACCATTGAGGCGGAAGAGCAGCGGTCCGAGGCACTGGACATTTTCGCGCGCATGTATTCCCCGGCCATAGGCCAGGGCCCGGTGGTGGACTACCTTTCCCAGACGGGCATGGACGCGCTGAAGGGCGCCGACATCCTGGCGACCGCTCCCGCCCAGTACACTTCAACCGTGGAGTACAACGACAGTTCGATCGCCCAGTACATGAGGAATATCGCCCAGGTACACTGCGCGGGACTGGGCACCCGGGTGCTGTACACCACGGCTCCGTACAACAGCTTTGACACGCACGCGACGCAGTTGACGGCTCACGCCAACCTGGTCACGAACGTTTCCCGCACGGTCAACGACTTCTACCAGGACCTGAAGGAGCACAACGAAAGCGATAACGTGATGCTGCTGGTCTTCACCGAGTTTGGCCGCCGGGTACACGACAACGGTTCGGGCACGGACCACGGTTCGGGCGGCGCCGCCTACATCATTGGCGACTGCATCAAGGGCGGCCTGTACGGCGAGTATCCGTCCCTGGAACAGGACAAGCTGCTGGACGGCGACCTGCACTTCAACAACGACTTCCGGGGCCTGTACACGACCATCCTGGAAGACTGGTTCGGACTGGACGCCAAGCCCATAGTGAACGGCAGCTTCGAGAAGATGGACTTCATCAAGAAGTAAGACCAGGGCACAGGGAGAGCGCCTTAACGGGCGCTCTCTTTAACTTGCCTGGCGGAGATGATAATGACAACGCAAGTTCAAGGTGTAACCTACCGTTACACCCACACCATTGGGCGGGGCGAGGAAGCCGGACCGGGCTTCAAGAACCCAGTTTCCGTGGCCCGCGGGGCTGACAACGTGCTGTACGTTGTAAACCGGGCGTATGACTACCGGGCCGATTCCAAGCGCATTACCGTCTGTACCGTTGACGAGGACTACATTGGCGAGATCGGCAACGGCGGGCGCCTGGGCGGCGACCTGATGGACACGGGCGAGAACGCTTCGGATGGCTCGCTGGTCTGGCCAACGGATATTGCCCTGGACAGCGACGAGAACCTGTACATCACCGACGAGTGGCTTAACCGGGTCGCCATATTCTCCAAGGACGGCGACTGGGTAGGGTCCTGGGGCGTGGCGGGCGACGGCGACGGCCAGTTCAACCAGCCCTCGGGTATTCACTTTGACGCCGACGGGAACGTGTTGGTGGTGGATACGGGCAACAACCGCGTCCAGAAGTACACCAAGGGTGGGCAGTACGTTTCCTCCTTTGGCAGCCTCGGCAGCGGCGATGGCGAATTGAATATGCCCTGGGGCATCGAAATTGACGGGGATGGCAGTATCTACATTGCTGACTGGCGCAATGACCGGATCCAGAAGTTCGACGCCGACGGCAACTTCCTGATGAAGATCGGCTCCACCGGCACAGAAGAGGGCGAGTTCAAGCGGCCCACCGGTGTGGCCGTGGACAAGGAAGGCATCATTTACGTGGCCGACTGGGACAATGACCGGGTGCAGGTATTTGACAGCAACGGCTTGTTCATCTCGGTAATTATGGGCGACGCCACGCTGTCCAAGTGGGGCGTTACCAAGCTGGACGCCAACCCGGATATGAAGCTACAGCGGGAGATCGCCCAGGGCCTGGAGCGGGAGAAGTTCCTGCGGGGGCCCATCGGCGTGGAAATTGACGACGACGACCGCCTGTTCATCGTGGACTCGCAACGGAACCGGATTCAGATCTACCGGAAGATCCCTCCGTTCTTTGTGGGAATGTACGACGGGGCCCGCCTGTAGGCGTTTTCCCCCGTTTCAACTAAATGGCAATCAGGCCCCCGCGCTCATTGAACGCGGGGGTTCTTCATTTTCTGATGTTGCATAGCTACAGCTTTGAAGTGTTGGAAGGCAGTCGACTGGACGAGGCGGACAGGGCGGAGATTGTCCGAATGTGCAACGAAGCCTATAGGGAGGATGTGTCGCACCTTTTCGATGCTTATACGGCGGATATTCACGTGCTGGCCCGGGTCGGTAATGCCGTGGTGGGGCACGGAATGATTGTTAGCCGGTGGCTGCAGGCTGGGGACGGCCCGCTGCTACGCACTGCATACGTGGAGTTGGTGGCGACGGCAGAAGATTACAGGAAGCAGGGAATTGGGGCCGGAATGATGAGGATACTGGCAGAGAGGGCAGCCCTGGGCGGGTATGACGTGGCGGCGCTCTGCCCGGCGGATACCTCTCTCTACAAACACATGGGCTGGGAGTACTGGCAGGGTCCCCTGTTCATCCGGGAAGGAACTTTCCTGATTACGGATCCCGCGACATTGATTCCCACACCGGAAGAACGGGTGATGATACTGAGGCTGCAGGGGACACCGGAACTGGACTTGGCCCTACCGCTGTCGGCGGAATGGCGGGCCGGCGGGGAGTTGTGGTAGGCGAATTGGAATCGGCTGGGTATTTGGAATGACCGCGGGATGCGGTTAGACAAGCTTGCCAAGAGCGGTCAGGAGAGAAGGCTTTGTGGTAAGGGGATCAGGAGTTGGCGTCGGGCTTGTGCTGGCCGATGTAGCCTATGACGACCCGCTCCTGCTGGCGGTCCCAGTAGAAGGCGATTCGGATGGCATTCACCGGGTCTTCCCCCACGCCCTTGCCGATGGTCTCGTTAAGAAAATAAGCGCGACCGTTGACCAACATACGGTAGCGGCCTTCGCTTTGGAAGAAGGAACGGTCCGACTGATTGCTGGAGTATTTCCAGCGACAGGCCCGGTACAGGGACTCGTTCAACTGGGCGTGATCGAATTCCCCCCGCCGGACCGAATAGTAAGTGGCTGCCAGCCATTCCAGGGCATCCGAGACCGACTGGTGGTCCTCGTAAGGGTTTCCATCCACCCAGGACTCGGCATCCAGGCGGAATATGAGCCGGTTGGGATACGCCTCCCGGGCCCGCATCACCGCTTCCTCCAGACCGGACGCTGGCACATCGTTAGCGGGGTCTGGAGTGAGACCCGCCTCCAAGACATCGGAGTCCTGGTCCGGGCTTCCGGTACCACTGGCGCCGGACAACTGCTCCTTAAGCTGCTCCAGGTCTTCCCGCAGCGACTGCAATCCCGCCAGAATACTGACGTTGACGTCGGCGGACTGGTCCTGTTCCGGTTCAGGGGCAAGCGAATCTGGCACCGAGGCCAGCGCCTCCAGCCGGGAGTTCAGCGCTTCAAGCACAGGCGTCGGCGCTTCCGGCTCCGGATTTAACGGCTCGGGCAATGGCGTCAGCGCCTCCGCTGCCACATCCAGAGACACGGGCACTGGGGTCGAAGCTTCGGGCGCCGTATCTATAGATTCGGTCCCAGCATCCATAGATTCGGGCGCGGGGGTCAGGCCTTCCAACTCAGGCTGGCAGGGAACCAGGTCAACGGGCGCCAGTTCTTCGTACTGGTCCGCGAGTTCCATGTCGCCAGTGTCCGCCAAGGTCGTCGGCTCCCCGTCAAACGCTACCTGGTCGGGCATTACTTCACAATCGGGAGTGTCGGCGTCAATGGTCAGCTCAGTGGCGGGCGGCCTGGGACCTCGCGAAGGATCAAAGAGGGGCTCCAGATCAACCACCGTGGAAATTATCTCCGCCTCCAGTTCGGCCCGTCGTCCAGCCCGGGAGGATTCGACGCTGCGGCTCTGGGCCTGATCCCGAATGGGGCGGTACTGGCTCAGCAGCGACTCCAGATTGTTAACCCGGGCCAGGGTCTCCAGGGCTTGCTCGGGCTGGATGTTTCTTGCCGCACTCCAGAGACCGATATTCTTTTCCAGGTAGACCAGTTCGTCGGAATACTCAAGCCAGATATCCTCCAGCTTGTTCTTCAAATGATTGACTGCGTTTCTGGCCCGCTGCTTTTCCTTTTCTATTACTATGTCGCCGATGGACGCCGCAAACTCCAGGGCCTGTTCCCACTGGGGGGCATCGGAACGCAGGGCCATCAGAAGCTCTTTCCAGTGCTCGAAGTCAACCCTCTCGGACGGATCCATGACCTCGGAGTGGGGCGGGGGCAATTTGCCGGAGACGTACCACAGCATCAGGCCCACGTCGTTGTGGTCAAAGCCGGTCCGGTCTGCCAGGAACTGGTTGTAGTTGGTCTGCCAGTCCCGGGCGTCCCAGAAGCCCCGGAAGCTCAATTCTTGCCGGTCGGGACCGTAGGTGGGCTCATCATTCCACTGAAGGTGCTGTACCACGCTCTCGTACAGGTCGCCCTGGATGCCGACCCAGGCCCGCAGCACCGCTTCGGTAAGCTCGTCGGAGGAGTGCATTTTGCGCAACACAGGTGACTGCAGGTGATGGGTTGGAGCGTCTTCCACGTCCCTGGCCTGGAACTGGGCGCCGGGAACCCGCACGCCGCTGTTGCGGATGGCGGCGTCCAGGGCCCGCTTAATTTCGGAGGGAATCTGGTCCCTGGCGTCGAGCACCTGCTTAACCACGTGGCTGGAATAGTCGTCACCCAGCCAATCCTGGGACGCAGTCAGGAAGGAAGAAAGGCCGGGCGGCGGTGTAGAAGTTGTGGGTTGGGTAGCCATCGCTAGCTTCCTCCTTCTAAATTTGGCTGACAGCTATATCCATAGAATCCAACAATGCTCAAACCCAAGAAGGTCAAATGTAAGGTCTAATGCCTGGCACAGACCGGATTCCAACCAGCGTCTGCTGGGCGTTGGAATCCTTGAAAATCCTGGAAGACGTGAGCAATAGCGCGGCAGGCAGCAGACCTGGACCGTCGATCAAATTGCCCCGAAAATGTGAAATAATAGAATTAGTTTAGCATAAAAGTCTTTAATGAGTTATATACGACACCATATTGAGGGCAAAATTCTTCATAATTTTTCGCAGCATTTCCCGATAGTTTTTGAACTCCCGTATTGGTGGATTTTCTTGAAGAACGAAGGCCATATTACGGGGTCTGAAGTTGCAATGCCCCAGACTGATTAATGGAGTCCTGCCATGACAATTGAGCGCCAGGCGCCAGATTTCATAGTTATAACCGTAGTGCTGACCAACGGTCTAACCGTTGAACACCGGTATCCCGTGGGACAGGTAAGAAGCGCACAGGAATATGAGAGAATCATGGGGACGGTTTTTCTACCGCCGTATGAAGCCCTGACGGGGAGAAGCCGGGCCAGGGCCTTCACCCTGGCGTATCCGGTAGCAGTCTACAACACCGCCCATGTAATGACCCTGAGGATAAGGGGAGAAGGTTCCACGCAGGCGGTGGAGATGGCAGACCATGTCCACGAAATGGGCTTTCTGGCCAGGGAGCGTGGCGGTGAGAGAAACCCGTCCACCTGAGGGGCGGTTGCACTTTCCGACCTTCCGGCGACCCCTGTGGTAGAATTCGGTCTCACCTCGAATCTCACTCTACCGATTCTTGTCACCACTGCGCGTACCAGTTATGTCAGATAGCCAGCTTAAACTGAGCGTCCTGGACCAGAGCCCCGCTGCAGTGGGGGAATCGGCTGCGCTGGCCCTGGGGCATACCATTGAACTGGTGCAGAAGGCCGAAGAGTGGGGATACCACCGGTTCTGGGTGACGGAGCACCATGGCTCCAACCGCAACATGGGTTCTTCGCCCGAGGTCCTGGTATCCCACCTGCTGGCACACACCGACCGGATACGCATTGGCTCGGGCGGCGTCATGCTGCAGCATTACAGTCCCTACAAGGTGGCCGAGAATTTCAACGTACTGGCATCGCTGGCGCCCGGGCGGGTCGACCTGGGGATTGGCAGGGGCCCCGGGGGAATGCCCCGCACCACCCAGGCCCTGCGGCCGCAGCCCCTGAACGGGTCTCCCGCGGTATCGCTGGAGGAGAAGCTGACGGAGTTGCGGAGCTTCCTGGGCAGCGGCGCCAACGGGGTAATCGCGTCCCCACTGCCGCCCCAGCCGGCGGACCTGTTCCTGCTGGGGACCACGGCCGCCAGCGGGGAAATGGCCGCGGCCCAGCGCCTGCCATATGTGTTCGCCATGTTCCTGAACGGCGACGAGGAGGAAATGCGGCGGGCTATTGACACTTACCACGCGCATTCCAGCAAGGTACCGGAGTTTCGGCCCCAGGCCATGCTGGCGCTGCCGGTGATTGTGGCGGAGACGGATGACCAGGCGGCGGCCTACGCCGGGGCCATCCACGTGGTGCGGATCAGGCTGGCCAGCGGGCGCACTTTCACGGTGTTTACCGAGGAAGCTGCCAGGGAATTTGGTCGCCAGTCGGGTGAGGAGTACACCTACGAGGTACAGCCTGCCAACGTGATTCACGGTTCGCCGGCGCGGGTTAAAGATCGGCTGCTGGCAATTGGAAAGGAATATGGTGTGAGCGAGGTCTTCATCGTCACCGCCATCGACAATTTTCCGGATCGCCTGCGTTCATACAGGCTGCTGGCCGAGGAAGTGCTGGGAGACGGCGGAGACACACCGGTCGAAGGGCAAGGCATTGCGGAGGGGCAGAAATGACGAGTCAGCGAAAGCTGCGGCTGGGGGCCTTTTTCTCCGGGACGGGCAGCAACATGGCTTCCTGGCGGCACCCGCAGGCCGTGCCGGACGGGCCGATAAACCTGCAGTACTACCGGGACCTGACCCGTCGAGCCGAGGAGGCAAAGCTGGACTTTGTCTTCTTTGGCGACGGGCTGTACATCAGCGAGAAGTCGCACCCCATCTTTCTGAACCGGTTTGAGCCGCTGACCCTGCTGGCCGCCCTGGCCATGGACACGACGCACATCGGCGTGGCGGCCACCCTGTCCACCACCTACAGCGAACCCTTCACCGTAGCGCGCCAGTTTATGTCCATCGACCACATAAGCGGAGGGCGGGCAGGCTGGAACATCGTCACGTCGCCGCTGGAAGGTTCGGCGCTGAACTACAGCAGACCGGAACATCCGGCCCACGACCTGCGCTACGAGATGGCCCACGAGTTCCTGGAGGTGACCAAGGGACTGTGGGACTCGTGGGAGGACGACGCCTTTATTTTCGACAAGGAGGCGGGGGTGTTCTTCGACCCGGACAGGATGCACCGGGTGAACCACACGGGCCGTTTCTACTCGGTGCAGGGGCCGCTGAACATTGGGCGTTCCAGGCAGGGGAGGCCGGTGTTGATCCAGGCGGGTTCGTCGGAAGCGGGGCGCAGTTTCGCCGCCCGCCACGCCGACGTTATTTTCACCGGCCAGCCCAGCCTGGAGGCGGCCAGGGATTTCTACAATGACGTGAAGGGCAGGGCGGCGGAATTCGGCAGGAAGCCGGAGGAAGTGCTGATCCTGCCTGGCTGCGCGCCCATCTTGGGGCATACGGAGGAGGAATCGGACCGCAAGTACCGGGAAATAGTGGAACTGGTTAGCATCGAGGATGCGCTGAATTACCTGGGCCGTTACTTTGATGACCTGGACTTTACCCGGTTCGGGCTGGACGAACCCTTCCCCGACCTGGGCGATTACGGGCGCAACGGGTGGGAAAGCACCACCGACCGCATAAAGCAGGCGGCGCGAGAGGAGAATCTAACCCTGCGCCAGGTGGCATTAAGGGCTACCACGCCTCGCCACAAGTTCATTGGCACGGCGGAACAGGTGGCGGACACCATGCAGGCGTGGTTTGAAGGAGGCGCCGCCGACGGGTTCATGGTGAACAACTCGGCGCTGCCGGTGGGGTTCACCGATTTCCTGGAGATGGTTGTGCCAATCCTCAAGGGGCGGGGCATCTTCCGCACCGAGTACGAGGCCGACACGCTGCACGGGAACCTGGGGCTGCCGATACCGGAGAACCGGTATGCAGGGGCACGGCAACAGGGTTAGGCTTGCCGGGGCTGGCCGGCAGCGTCGTTTTCCTCCACCCAGTCGGGACCGTTCACCCGGTCGTATAGCTCGGTAACCTCTTCGGGCGGCGGCGCCGTCAAAAGCGTAACGGCAACGGCGCATATCACGGCGGCCACGAAGCCGGGTACGCCGGGGTTTATCTGCCAGACTCCCAGCGCCTCCATCTGGTCCACCGTGGCCTCGAAGCCCAGCAGGTCGGCTACGGTGGAGTATTTCTCGTAGCCAAGGCCAGCCAGCCACCACCAGGTGGAGACTATTGACCCGGCAGCGACGGCGGCCAGGGCCCCCCAGCGGTTGAAGCGGCGCCAGTAAAGCCCCAGAATCAGGGCGGGCCCAAAAGCGGCCCCCATTCCCCCCCACGCCAGGGAAACCAGGGCGAATACGGACTCGGGAAAGACGATGGAGACAACCGCCGCAATTATGCCGACCAGCAGCAACATGCCACGGCCCATCCAGACCCGGGACTGGGTGCGCATGGAGTAGGTGATTCGCTTTATCAGGGGAAGATCGTCGGTGGCTATGGCTGATGCCAGGAGAAGCTGGGAGTCGGCGGTGCTCATGACGGCGGCGATTACGGCGGTGAGAAGCAGGCCGGCAATTACCGGATGGAAGAAAGTCTCGGCCACTACCAGGTAGAGCTTCTCGGCGTCGGGCAGCATTATGCCGCGGTCCAGCAGGGCCGGGGCAGCCACCAGGCCCATGAGCAGGGCAAAGAGAAAGACCAGCACCACCCAAACCGAGCCAATGTTGCGGCTGCGCTTGATGTCACTTTCCCGCTGGACGGCCATGAAGCGGGCAATTATACGGTGAGCCCCGAGGGCGCCCAGCCCCCAGCCAAGGGACGACATGAAGAACAGGAACCCCAACTGGGTGTTGTCCTGGTCGGTAAAGGGATTCCAGAATCCCGGAGCGGTGGTCTCCAGGCCCTGAAACGGGTTGTTCACAATGAGGATCAAGGTTACCGGAATGATGATGAAGCCGGCCAGCATGATCAGAGACTGGAAAACGTCGGTGCGGGACACGGCCAGAAAGCCGCCGATGAAAGTGTAGGACACGACGGCAACCAGGGAGATCAGCACACCAATATCGTGGCCCGGGCCCTGGGTGTCGAGGCCGAACACAACCTCCAGCAGCTTGGCGCCGGCTATGAGGCCGGAGCAGATGTACAGGGTAATGAAGTAGATACCGATCAGGCCTGACAGCGCGCGCAGCAACCCGCTGGTGTCCCCAAATCGCTTTTCAAGGAACTCTGGGAGGGTCAAGGAGTTTTCCGCGGCCAGACTGTAGCGGCGGATTCGGCGGGCCAGGATGGTCCAGGCGAACCAGTGGCCCAGGATAATGCTGGCGACGGTCCACAGGTGCATCATGCCCGCGGCAAAGGCCAGAGCCGGCAGGACCAGCATGGTCCAGCCACTGGTGGCGGAAGAGGCGGCGCTGAGGGCCGAGGTTATGTAACCCATTTTTCGCCCTCCCAGCACATAGTCGGACATATCGTCCATGTGCCGGGAGCGGACTATGGCAATGCCGATGAGGACCGCAAAGTAGGCTATGAAGACACAGAGAATCCAGACGGCATTGGCGGACATGGATGGACAAACCTCGGTTGATGATGGTGTGGGTTGATTTTTGGGGCCGGCATTTTGTGACAAGTTGGGCTAAACAGATACACGAGATAGTATAGCAATGTATGGAGGCGATCTCAGAAATATTGCTAGGAATGAAGGTTTTCTCACGGTGTTAAGGGCCGGGCAGCCTGGGCTATTTCATACCAAGTAAACCAGCCTTCCGGCAGCGCCGATTGCTGGCAACGGGCTCGCAATGGCAAGCAGGGACGGACAACCAGCCTGGCAGGGAGCGGGCCAGCCTGAATCAAAGGCGCTCTAATTCGGGTGGCTTTGGCCGGAAACAGTACTGTCACGGCAGCGAGGGCGGGTTGGCGACCTGCACCTGCATCCCAAAACCATTTAGACAGGAACCCTACCGTCTGAATCAGTGGTGTTCCGATTCAGGTGGTTTCACTTGTGAGACCAGGGCAGACACATAGGTCTGCCCCTACCTTTCTGATTGTCCAAACCACCTGAATCGAACCCTTACCGCCTGAATCTCGTCTGTTCAGTTATGGGGCAGTGGATGGTATCATTTGGATTCCTACCCCCTTTGCGGCATGGGGAAGAATTACTCTTTTAAAGGGCAGACGGCAGGTGCAGCGATGCGATTGGAAGGCAAGGTTGCGTTTATCAGCGGGGGCGCCCGGGGCATGGGCGCCGCGGAAGTCCGCCTGTTCAGCGCGGAGGGAGCCAGCGTAGCCTTCGGCGATCTGCTGGAAGCGGATGGTCGGGCGCTGGAAGCGGAGATTGCCGAAAGCGGCGGCCAGGCCCTGTTCCTGCCCCTGGACGTAACCAGCGCGGACCATTGGCAGGAGGCCATTGATGCCACCGTGGCCCGTTTCGGCAGGCTGGACGTTTTGGTGAATAACGCAGGCGTCCGGGGCGCCGGGCTGGTGGAAGATATATCGGAAGCGGAGTGGGACCGGGTGCTGGACATCAATGCCAAGGGCACCTTCCTGGGTACCCGCGCCGCCCTGCCGGTCATGCGGCGGAACGGCGGCGGTTCCATCGTCAACATCTCCTCCCAACTGGGCATTGTAGGCGTGGACAACAGTGGGCCCCAGTACCAGGCATCCAAGGGTGCGGTGCGCATCTTCACCAAGGCCACGGCGATCCAGTACGCCAAGGACGGGATACGGGCCAACTCCGTCCACCCCGGCCCGATAGCCACGCCCATGACCGAGGGCGGGCGGGCCGACCCTGACCGGTACAGGACGACCGTCTCGCGCATTCCCCTTGGCCGATACGGGGAACCGGAGGACGTGGCTAATGGCGTCCTTTTCCTAGCATCCGACGAGTCTTCCTTCATGACCGGAAGCGAACTGGTGATAGACGGGGGCTGGACGGCGCAGTAATCGAGGTGCGGCCACCAAACCAAGGCCAAGGTGGGATGTACATTTTTGCTCGAACCCGTCAGCTCTTGGCAGTCCAGTCTGCCAGCGTAGGGGCGATTCGCGAATCGCCCCTACGCTGGAGTCGAAGGACCCGCGCCACTGTACCAAATGCGTAATGCACCCTGGCATTTGTTTAGTATCCGACCACCCAGGAAGCCACCAAAGCGATCCGGAGGTGTTCTTGCATGCCAAAACTGGAAATTGGACTATACGACGTTCTTGACCAACCCCAGATGGAGTCCCACCCCACGGCTGCCGACGTTTACGAGGAGCACATTCGCGGCGCCCAGGAAGCCGAGCAGATGGGGTACAAGTACTATTTTTCCATTGAGCACCAGACTTCCAACGTAAGCTTTCTCAGCGCCCCCAACATCTACCTGACGGCCCTGGCCCGGGCCACCAGCGCCATGCGGTTCGGCGTGATGATCTACCAGCTTCCCTTCCACCACCCCATTCGACTGGCGGAAGAGGTGACCATGCTGGACCACCTGTCCCAGGGCCGCATCGAGTTCGGCGCGGGCATCGGCGTAACCCTGCACGAGTTCATGCGGTGGAACGTGGACTTCAACCGGCGCCGGGAAATCAGCGAAGAGGCCCTCGACATCATCCTGCAGGCGTGGACCCAGGACAGCGTCAACTTTGATGGCGAGTCCTTCAAGTTCGACGAAGTGTTGACGACACCCAAGCCCTACCAGCAGCCCCATCCGCCGGTGTGGTTTGGGTGCCACAGCGCGGCCAGCTTTGAGTACGCCGCCCGCAACAACTTCCACGTGGCCCAGAACATCGACACCGACCCGGTCATCGCAGAAAAATTTGAGACCTGGCGCGACCTTTGGAGACAACAGGGCCATCCGGGGCCCATTCCCAGTACTTTCCTTACCCGCCACGTCCACGTGGCCGAGACCGACGCCAAGGCCCGGGAACAGGCGGAACCCCACCTGGCAACCGCCGCCTTTCCGGAGGCCGTCCCCACCGGAAAGGGCGAGGACATCATCGCCACCACCCGTATTGGCTACGGCCCCAGCGGTATGCGCGGCGACGACCCGGGGACGCCGGAGCGGGCAGAACTGCGGCGCACCTTCCGGGAGCGGGCCCGGTCCTTCGACTTCTGGGTGGACAACGGCATTGCCCTGGTGGGCAGCCCGGAGACGGTGGCGCGGCAGTTGCAGGAGCAGCACGAACTCATCGGCCACGACATTTTCTGCGCCCGCCACCAGTTCGGATACATGGATCCGGAGGCGGCCAGGAATTCCATACACTTGTTTGCCGAAGAGGTAATGCCGGCCTTCGCCTGAGGCGAAAATGCTATCCACGACCAGGCACGACTATCCACAAATAATTTGATCCATTGCATATTATTAGCGGCCTTTCGTGGATAGGGGAAAAGAGCAGGGCAATCGCGTTTTAGATTCAGACTACAGGTGGCAGACATCCGCCAGGCATAAGTAAAGTCGCCCTGAACTTGCCGACGGGCCTGAAATCCTGCACGTCAGCCCGGTTGCGGGCCCCCTAGTCGGCCTGTAGGGTAGAGTTTAGATTCTTCACTCCGTTCAGAATGACAATTTAATCATAATGCGATTGCCCTGGGGAAAAGAGGAATAGAATGCGGTTTGGGCACTTTTATTATCCGATGAAGTTCGACGACTCCCGAGACGAGCAGGAAATCCGGGAGTGCCTGGCCGAGGCGGAACTGGTGGAGGAACTGGGGTTTGACGCCATCTGGCTGGCGGAGCATTACTTCACCGGCGAGTGCGTCTACGGCGACCCCCTGGTCTTTGCCGGGGCCCTGGCGGTGAAGACGAAGCGGGTGGATATCGGCTTCGGCATCCTGGAGCTGCCCCTGCACAACCCTGTTAGGGTGGCCACCCAGACCGCCCTGCTGGACAACCTGACCCAAGGCCGAATAATTGTCGGTACGGCGAGGGGCTCCAACTACAACGCCTACGAGTACATTGGCTTCGGCACCAACCCGGACCTGGGGCCGGAGCAACTGCAGGAAGCCGAAGACCTGCTGGTCCAGGCCTGGACCACCGACAACCTGGACTTCCAGGGCAAGCACTACAAGGTAACCTTCCCGTCTTCGCGGCCCCGGCCCTACCAGAAGCCCCATCCCCGGCTGGCGCGGGCCTGCATCGATGATGAATCGGTGAAGGCGATGGCACGGATTGGCCGTCCTATCCTGCTGCGGGGCCGCTCCACCAACCACACCGCCGCCAGCATCAGACTGTACCGGGACACCATGGTCGAAGCAGGGTTTGACGAGGCGGCCATCGAGGCCAACCTGGACCAGATCTGGGTGTGGCGGGAGATGCACCTGGCCGAGAGTGACAGTCAGGCAATGGAGGAGTTCCTGCCGGCCCAGCACGAAGCCTGGGCCAACATGCAGCATTACCGGACAACCTGGAATCCGCCGCAGTACAACATGGACCGCCAGCCGCCGCCCATGCAGAAGGAAGGCTATGCGCCCGAACCGGACCCGGATGCGGGGGAAGGAATCGTGGGCAGCCCCAAGAGGGTGGCAGAGCAACTGGCCCAGATGCGGGACGCAGGCATCCGCAATCTGATGGTCACAAACCGTGGGTTGGTTTCAGCGGAAAAGACGGGCAGGTCGCTGAGGTTGTTGAGCGAGGAAGTGATGCCCCGGTTCCGGTAGCTGAGGGCATCGACCGTTCACGAATTGGCGCCTTTCCGATGCAGACGGCCTACGGGGAAAGGTTACCTCGTGTTGCAGGGGTTTCCCAATTCAGGGAACACCGGATACCGGCTTTTGCCGGTATGACGAATATCGCTACCTCCTGTTCTGAAACGCCGCGGGGCGTATAGCCAACAATAGCACACAAAGAACAATCAGCTATTGTTGGCGTACCCGCGGGGACTAATTAGCTCACCCGCCCAGCGGGCTGCCGCCCTGGATCATGCGGACGATGTCGTTGTAGGTGATGAAGAGGATGAAGCCCAGCAGGGCTACGAAGCCGATCAGGTGAACCAGGCCCTCCCGTTCCGCGGGAATGCGCCGTCCCCCCCGTATCCACTCCAGCAGCACAAACATTATCCGGCCGCCGTCCAGCATGGGTATGGGCAGCAGGTTCAGGATGGCCAGGTTGATGCTGAAGAGAATAGACAGTACTACCCAGCCGCGAACTCCCCCGTCCCTGGTGACTTCTCCCGTTACCTGGGCAATGCCCACGGGTCCGGAAAGCTGAGGACTGCGGGTGCCGGTTATCCACGACGATATTTCCTGACGGAGCAGCGTCAACATCTCCCACGAACTGGTCGCGCCCCTCCACACGGCAGTCCAGGGCAGGTCGAAGCGGGTCTCGGAACGCAGGTTGACCAGGCTGATCTGGATGCCCGTGGCGCCCTGGCCTGGAGGCGGGTTGACTCTTGGTGTAACCCGGACTATCTCGGTAATTCCGTTGCGCTGGATGGTCCATTCCATGGAGGAACCGGCGTTAAGGGTGGTGGCCCGCACCAGATCGGACCCTTGCTCAATGGTCCGGTCCCCCGCAGCCAAGACAAGGTCGCCAGTCTGGATTCCCGCCGCCTGGGCCGGAGAGTTGGCCTCCACCACGTCCACCTGCACCTGACCCACGCTCACGCTCTGGGGAATCATGAACAGCAGGGTGAAGGCCACCAGAGGGAAGGCAGCGTTCACCAGCGAACCGGCGGCCAGAATGATGGTGCGGACGCCGGGCCCTTTGGAGGCCAGGCTGCGGGGCACGGCAGGATTGTTCTCGCCGGCCAGGCGCACGAATCCGCCGAGGGGCAGCCAGTTGATGGTGTAGGCCATGTCGGCGATTACCATAGAGTCAACGTCGACTTCACGCACCGCCCCTTCGTGCCGCAGGAGTTCGTCGGTATCCATGTCCTGCAGGGAGGCCGAACGGCGCAGATTCCCCGAGAGGGAGCCCTCCACCACCCGGGCCACCAGGTTACCCGCGGCATCCTCGGTGGAGTGGACCCGCATACGCAGGCCAGGCTGAATTGCTGACGGGCCGGACAGGTTAACGTATTGGGTCTGGTCGTCCAGCAGCACGCGGGTGCGGCCGGTGTAGAAGCCGAAGGCCCGGGGCGGGTAGCCGATGCCGAACTCCAGGACCTTGACGCCGAAGGCTCTGGCGGTGAAGAAGTGTCCCCATTCGTGGATTACTACCAGCATCACCAGCATGGGGACAAAGGCGATGATGGCAATTATTGCTGTTTCCATGTGGTTCCTTCGTAGATTGTAGAGCGATCAAATATCGTTATGGCAACAAGAAACGCTAGGGCAGGGACGACAACCCGTTCCCATCATCCCCACTTAACTCAGCTATTTCACCGTACCGCTCTCGCAAAAGAGCCTCAACATCTGACGTGGAGCAGTTCGGGAGAGTTATGTGTATCACTTTTGGATAAGGGCCCAGAGACCTGCTCATTTCTGGAAAATCAATGTCCTTGGTGACAATAATGTAGTCATGCTCTTTTGCGTATTCCCAAATCCGGGTGTCTCCTGACCTTCTCATTTCAATCATTCTGACGTGCAACGAATCAGGGAAAATATCCTGCAGCAGTCTCGGTAAATGCCGGGAAAGGTTTTGGTCGAATAGCAGCTTCATTGGGGGTTAAATATTCTTGAACCGCTCTTCCATATAAAGCCCAAATGCCCGGCAAGTGTCTAAATCCGTCTGCGTCAGGTCCGGAAAATCGTCCAGGATTTCCTTGTCCGTCATGCCTGACGACTGGTATTCCAGCACGTCGGTAATCGTCATCCGGATGCCACGGATGCACGGCTTGCCAAACCGCTTGCCCGGCTCGATGGTGAAAATTGGGCTGAATTCCCGAGCGGCTTCCATGAACATCTTGTGCTGCTGAAGGAGACGGTCCAACCCCCCAACCGCGTCAATAGCCGCCTTCTGCCGCTCGAGTTCCTTGCCCACCTGCTCCAGCGACTCCAGGGCTTCCCGTTGCTTTTCCAGAATACCGTCCAGCCCGCCCATATTCTGCAGGGCCCGTTTCTTCGCCTCAAGGGTGTGCGTTCTGTTTTCCACAGAGATGTGAGCTTTCGGCTGTTTTTCCAGTTGCTCCGCCAGCTGTTCGGATTTCAATCTGGCCGCTTTCTGCAAGTCCAGAATATCGCAAATGCCGCTGCTCAACTCCTGCTCGGCCCAAAAGTAGTTCAGCACCCGGTCAAATTCATGGGAGTTAACATATTCCCGTTCAGGCATAACCGGCCTCAGTGGAAACATTTTCGAGAGTCAATTGGAATAATGATAGCACAGGGAACATTGGGGAAACCTGAAGATGATAGCAAGAGGGGCTGCGTAGAACCAGCAGCGTTTTGCTAATGCCTCTTGCCTGCATCTGCCACGCAATTTGAGAAGCCACACAAATGGGGCCCTACTCCAACTCCTCCACAACCCGCTTTGCTTCCCCAGTAGCCCAGGCGTCGGCGGCCAGCAGTTCTTCCAGAGTGGCGCCGGATGTGGGAGTGTGGGAATCTACCACTCTTTCGACAACTTTGTGGATGTCGGTGAAGCGGATTTTGCTTTTAAGGAAGGCGTTGACCGCCACTTCGTCGGCGGCGCTAAGGACGGCGGGGTAGGTTTGGCCACGGCGGGCAGTCTCCAGGGCCAGGTTGAAGCACGGGAAGCGCTCCGGTTCCAGGGGCCGGAAATCCAGGGACTGGGGAGTGGTAGTGTCGAGGCGGGGGATCAGGGAATCGTCGGGGTTGCGCCGCCGTTCCGGATGGAAGAGGGCGTACTGGATGGGCAGGCGCATGGTGGGGGGACCAAGCTGGGCCTTCACCGAACCGTCGGCAAACTCAACCATGGAATGTATGGTGCTCTGGGGGTGGATAACCACCTCGATGTTTGCCCAGGGTACGCCGAACAGCCAGTGAGACTCAATCACCTCAAAGGCCTTGTTCATCAACGTGGCCGAGTCGATGGTTATCTTGGGCCCCATCTGCCAGGTGGGATGCTGCAGCGCCTGCTGGGGAGTGACCTTCGACAGGTCTTCCAGGGGCATAGTCCGGAAGGGCCCGCCGGAAGCAGTTATGATGAGACGGCGGACCTGGCTGTTCTCTCCCTGGAGGCACTGCCAGATAGCGCTGGGTTCGCTGTCCACCGGGAGGATGGCCCCTCCATACCTCTCTTCGTAGTCCTTCAACAGGGGTCCGGCAATTACGATGGGTTCCTTGTTGGACAGGGCCACCGTCTTGCCGCTTTTGAGGGCGTTGATGGTGGGCACCAGGCCGGCCGCGCCCGTGGTAGCGGCCATCACCACGTCCACTTCGGGCAGGCTTGTCATCTCCTCCATAGGAACGAAGGACGACCTGGGCGCCAGGGTGTGGGGCGGGTCGATGCAGTAGACGTAGCTGGGCTGAAACTCGTCGATCTGCTGGCGGAACAGTTTATGGTTGGAACCGGCGGCCAGCCCCACCACCCGGAACTCGCCAGGGAAGGAGCGGACGATGTCCAGGGTCTGGCAACCGATGGAGCCGGTGCTTCCGAGAACTACAATATTCTTCATAGCCGGAGCACCGCCACGAGCAGATAGTACACCGTCGGCAGGGTGATCAGGAGGCTGTCCAGCCGGTCCAGCAAGCCGCCGTGACCGGGAAGCAGGGTTCCGGAGTCCTTGACCTGCGAGATACGCTTGAGCCTGGACTCCAGCAGGTCGCCGAATTGAGAGGCTACACCTACTGTAGCACCAATTAACAGGGGTTGCCAGTTCAGAGCAAACCAGGCGCCGCTCCAGACCGTGGGCCCCAGCCCCAGGTCAAGGATGCGGTCCAGGAGAAATGCGGCAACGATGGCACAGGCAAAGCCGCCGAAAGCGCCCTCCCAGGTTTTGTTGGGACTGACCGCCGGGGCCAGGGGATGACGGCCAATGGCCCGGCCCACCAAATAGGCGCCCGAGTCGGTTGCGGAGTTTACCAGCAGGGCGAAGATCAACCAGTAGCGGCCGACTTCGTAGACGGTGGGGCCGGCGTCGGGGTCAAAGTACAGCGGGTCGAGCTGAAAGAAGGATCCCCCCACCTGTGCGAGAAGCATAACGTGGGCCAGGAGGAACCCCACGTAAATTGGCCCCAGAACCAGGTATGCGGCGGCGGCCGGCCATCCAGGCCCGCGGTAGAAGGCGATGAGCCACCAGACGGCTACAAAGGAGCCCACCGCAAGAATCCCCAGGGAAATGCCCCAGAACTGGATTGTTCCGCTGGCTCCCGCCCCACCAATGATGAAGGCTACGACCCAGGTCATCCCCAGCAAGGCAGGAAGCGGAGTGGTATCGGGTACGTCCGCTAGTTCACTGGCAGATCCTCCCTGACCTCCGGCGGGAGGCCCACCATCCATTTCCGTTGTATCAGAATTTGCGGTCGCCACCACTGAATGGCTTGCGGACCCTGCCCCGGAAGCTGGACTGGTGGCGGCGGCGCTCTCGGGTCCGGCGGGGGGGCCTGGGTCTTGACCTTCAGGGGCAAGTCCTGGGCTAAACGTGTCGCCAGGCGGGCTATTGGGGAGAGACAGGGAAGAATCTTCAAAGGTGGTTGCAGACGCCAAGTCTCCATCGGCCGCTTCCTCAGAGGGCGCGGGCGACGGTGGGTGAAGGCGGTAAAATTCCCGAATGCCCAGAACGGCGGCCAAAAGGGTCAGCAGGAAAGCCCAGAAAAGGCCTCCCCATGCCGCGGCCAGGAGAAGGGCCAGAGCCAGCAGGCCGCTGATGGTCCGGAGCAGCACCGGACCTAACTCCCGGTGTCGGGTAATACGTTTCCGAAGCGGCGCTGGCGGTTGCCGTAGGAGGCCAGGGCCCGATCCAGTTCGGCTTCGTCCAGGTCGGGCCACAGGACAGGGGTGTGGAAATACTCGCTGTAGGCCGACTGCCACAGTAGAAAGTTGCTGATACGCAACTCTCCGCCGGTACGGATGATGAGGTCCGGATCGGGACTGTGGGCTGTAAAGAGGCGGCTGCTCAAGGCCTCCTCCGTAACCTCGTCAGGGCTGACGCCATCCTGGATCAATGCTTTGACGGCGGCCAGAATTTCCTGGCGGCCACCATAATCGAAGGCCACGTTCAGGACAAGCCCGGTGTTCCCGCCCGTTTCCTCCTGGATCCGTTCCACGGCATCCCGAATTTCGGGCGAAAGCCGGTCGGCATTGCCAATATGGACCACCCTAACGTTTTTCTGGTTGAACCGATCCGTTTCCCGCTGGAGCGTTTCGTGGAGCAACTGGACTATGCCTTCGACTTCCGAGATGGGCCGTGACCAGTTCTCTGTAGAGAAGGCGTAGATGGTCAGGAACTGGACTCCCCGCAGGGCCAGCGCGTCGACAACTTTGGGGATGGCGTTGACGCCTTCCCGGTGTCCGGCCAGCCTTGGCATGCCGCGTTGTTCCGCCCAACGGCCGTTGCCGTCCATAATTATGGCGACGTGCCGAGGCACCCGGGCGGGAGGATCGGCGCCAAGGGGTTCATTCTGAGAGCGAAGAGGGATCTCCCCAGAGGAGCTACGATGTTCTGTCAGGTTGACCGGACCGGTTGGGGCATTCATGGGCTGTTCCGGGCGCTAAACCTGCATGATCTCCGCTTCTTTAGCGGTTGCAACCTGGTCCATACCTTTGATGAAGCCATCGGTGGTTTTCTGCAACTGATCCTGGCTGCGTCGATTCTGATCCTGGGAGATTGCCTTGTCCCGTTCCAGCTTGCGCAGGGATTCCAGGCCATCGCGGCGCACGTTGCGGACGGACACCTTGCCGTCTTCGATTTTTCTTTTCAGCAGACGCACCAGTTCCTGGCGACGTTCCTGGTTTAGCGGCGGAATGGGCACGGTGATGATGTTGCCGTCGTTGGAAGGGTTGAACCCCATTTCGGACTGCATCAGGCTGCGCTCAATATCCCGCAGAGCCTGTCTGTCCCAAGGCTGGATCATAATCGCCCGGGCGTCGGGCGCAGAAATGGAAGCAATCTGTTTCAGGGGAGTGGGAGAACCGTAATAGTCCACGTTTATATTTTCCACAAGGGAAGGAGTGGCACGGCCGGTACGCAGGGTGGCAAGCTCCCTTTCCAGGGCCTCCATTGACCGGTTCATCCTGCGCTCTACATCCGACAAGACTTCTTCAGGTGTCAACTGGGTTTCGGCGTTGTTGTCCTGTTCTACCATTATGGGTCCCTCCCATTGAGTAACATGATCGAGGGTTCCGGGTGCTGCAAGTCTCCCTGATTATGCTGGCGGCAAGCAGTGACCGCCCCTCCGACATAGTCTCCGGCCTGGTCCAACCGGCCCCTTAATCGGATGAGGTGATAGTGGTGCCTACCGTATCGCCGGTAAGAATGCTCTGCATACTGTCCTGTTCGAAGATGTTGAAGACCACTATAGGCAGATTGTTCTCCATGCAAAGGGAGACGGCAGTGGAGTCCATTATTTCCAAGCGCCGGTTCAGCGCTTCAAGGTAGTCCAGATTGGCGAAGCGCTTGGCCTCGGGATTCATGTGGGGGTTGGAGTCATAGACGCCGTCCACGTTGTTCTTGGCCATCAGCAGCACCTCGGCGCCAATTTCCAGGGCACGCAGGGCCGACGCAGTGTCCGTGGTCATAAAGGGATTGCCCGTGCCCGCGGAGAAGATGACCACGCGGCCCTTTTCCAGGTGCCTGATGGCGCGTCGGCGTATGTAAGGTTCCGCCACTGCCTGGATTTGCAGAGCGCTCTGGGTGCGGGTGATGATGCCCCGCTTTTCCAGGGCATCCTGCAGCGCCAGGGCGTTGATGATGGTGGCCAGCATGCCGGAGTAATCGGCGGTGGCCCGGTCCATACCCCACCGCTCGGCCTGACCTCCCCGCCAGATATTGCCGCCACCGATGACTATTGCAAGTTCTATGCCCATACGGCACACATCCCCGATCTGCTGGGCCATGTAATTGACCGCCTCGGGGTCGATACCGGTAGTGGCGGAACCCTTAAGGGATTCGCCACTGATCTTGAGCAGTACCCGGTGGTATTTTGGCGCTACCATAGGCTAAGGGATGCTTATTCCTCGAGGGCCAGGCGGCTGAAACGCACGACGCGCACGTTTTCCCCCACCTTGGCGGCTAGTTCCCTGACGATGTCGCCCACGACCTGAGAACTGTCCTTAATAAACGTCTGCTGCATCAGGCAAACTTCACTGGCGGGACGGTCGTCGCCTTCTTCCTTGTTTTCCTCGCTGACGTACACAGGGCCCATGGCCGCTACCTGCATGGCGATGTCGTGGGCCACCTGCTTGAATTCCTCGTTGCGGGCCACGAAGTCAGTCTCGCAACCCAGTTCCACCAGGGCGCCTACCCGGCCGCCAGTGTGGATGTAGGCCTCGATGACTCCCTCCGTGGTCTCGCGGTCGGCCCGCCGGGCAGCCCGGGCAAATCCCTTCTGGCGCAGGGCCTCAGCGGCCTTATTCATATCGTTGTCGTTAGCTTCAAGGGCCTGTTTACAATCCATGATTCCGGCCCCGGTCTGTTCGCGCAGGGTCCGGATTTCTTCAACAGTTGCTGGCAAGGATCTCCTCCGTGTCGTTAATACTCTTCCCTTAGTTGCGCCAGTAAACCTACCAGCGCGGTGTCCCCTTTTTCAGCCCTGGAATACAGGGCTTATCCGACTCAAGCTTGAAGGAAATATATCTCTATGAATCAATGCGAAGCGTCGGGAGCGGGTGCTTCTCCATTCAGGAAAGCCTCTACTTCAGATGTGTTAGGAAGCATTAGTACACCATTCACTTCAACCCCAAACCGCTCGTATGCCTCTTTCCGGCGCTTCCTCTGGTCTCTTTTTTCTTTTTCTCTAATGCCTTTTACAGCATCAGGAATCAACAACACCATGCGACCCACCAATTCGGCCAGGATAGTCAACGCGATGGATATACCCATCGCCGCGCTCAGTATATCGGCTAGCAAGGGTAGCCAGTCTTCATTCCACCTGGGAGAGTACCAGTTCAATCCAATCAGGACAGCGATTCCTACCAGATAGAATATAGTACGCTATCCAGTACTTGCCGATAAATCTGCTGATTAACTCCCTTCCAGGTGGGGCGCGATGTTTAAGCTACCGGCTTCCTCAGCCCGCGGCTTCTCCCCCTTCTTCTCCGCCCCGGTTGCCTTGTTCCATCAACTGGGCCAGGTCGTCCAGGGGCATGGAAGCCAGGGCCACGTGCTCGGCTTCCTCGTCGGAAAGTTCCTCGCCGGCTTCGGCGGCCAGGGCATCGGCCTCGGCCTGGGCGGCAGCTTCAGCCAGGGCGCGCTGTTCAGCGATCATCGCCTCGCGTTCCGCCTTGCCTTCAAGGATAGCGTTGGCCAGGCGGCCGGTAACCAGGCGAATGGACCGCACCGCGTCGTCGTTGCCCGGGATGGGATGGCTGACCAGATCCGGGTTGGTGTCGGTGTCCACGATGGCGAATATGGGAATGCCCATACGTCGCGCCTCGGCAACACAGATGTCTTCCTTGCAAATGTCAATGATGAACATGGCCTGGGGCAGGGTGGTCATGTTGCGAATGCCAAGGAAGTACTTTTCCAGCTTGGCCAGGGTTTCCTCCAGCTTCAAGCCTTCCTTCTTGGGCAACACCCGGAAATATCCCTGGTCCCGCTTCTGCTGCAACTCGATCATGTAGTTGATGCGGGTGCGGATGGTCTGGAAGTTGGTGAGCGTGCCGCCCAGCCAGCGCTGGTTGATGTACCACATTCCGCAGCGTTCGGCCTCGCTCTGCATCACTTCCTGGGCCTGTTTCTTGGTGCCCACGAACAGCACGTTGCCGCCCTCGGCTGCCACCTGAACCATGGCCCGGTAGGCCTCGTTCATCAACCCCAGGGTCTGCTGCAGGTCGATGATATGGATTCCGTTGCGCTGGGTGAAAATGTACCGCTTCATGCGCGGGTTCCAGCGGCGGGTCTGGTGGCCGAAATGGACACCGGCCTCGAGCAGAGACTTCATGGTCAGGGGTTCGCGCTGGGGAGCGGGGGGAGGGGTCGCCACGGGGGCCTGTTCGGCAGGACGCTCAGCTGACTGTACCATAAACACTGTCCTTGTAACTGCTATCGCAGAATTTTATGGAGTATAACATGAGGGCAGATTGAGCGGCAATCTGAATGCTGTTGCGAGACTGCCCAATGGTTGCCGGTAAATCTCGGCAAGACCACAGGCACGAACTCGGACGAAGGGCCCGACCCGGTCAGGTGCGACGGGATGCTCTTTCAGCCTGGAAACTGCCAGACCAGGACCAGATGGATGATTACCAGGAGAGCGGCGCCATACGCCCCCGCCGCCACATCATCCGCCATGATGCCCAGACCCCCGTGCCAGCTTTCCAGGCGGCGGGCCGGCCAGGGCTTGATAACGTCAAAGACTCGAAAAGTGAAGAAGGCAGCGGCCAGCCACGGAATAGTCACGGGCAGGAACAGGCACGTTATCCACATCCCCACAAACTCGTCCCATACCGCCCGGCCGGGGTCGGGATCAGACTCCGTTACCAGCAGTCCCGTGGCCCAGATGCCAAGGGGCGTGCCCACCACTATCAACGCCGCCAGGATGTAGGGGGCAATACCCCCCGCGACCAGGTAGATAAGGTAGTAGATGACGACCGCGGCCAGGCTGCCAGCGGTGCCGGGGGCGACCGGAGAGAGGCCGGTACCAAAGCCCAGGCCGATGAGTTTCCCCAGGGAATTTAACACGGAAGCACAGGATCCACTGGGCTTTGCTGGCTACGGTTCCAATTGATCTGCGCTGGGAGGTTCGTCATCCTGTCTGTCCTGGTCATCCATGTTTGGGCCGGCCCCCTACCCATAGCCGAGACGATGCAGGTCGTCTTCGTCCATGCCCAGGTAGTGCCCGACTTCGTGCCAGAGGGTTATGCGGATTTCGCGGACCACGTCACGGCGGGTCTGACAGCTTTCCAGTATGGGCTGGCGGTAAAGGGTTATGCGGTCGGGGAGGACGGGCGCCCCACCTTCCCGGTCAGTCAACGGGACGCCGTAGTAGAGACCGAAGAGAGTGCCTCCGTCCTCCAGCAACTCCTCTTCGTTGGGCCCGGGCCACTCCTCCACGGTGATGTCCACGTTCTCCAGGGCATCCAGTACGTGCGCTGGCAGTCGTCGGTAGGCTCGCCGCACCAACCGCACAAATTCAGGGTAACTGATGTTGACCAAGTTCCATGTCCCATTCCGCAAATGACTTTCGCGATGCAGGAATGGGCAACAGGGAGCGCCATATCTGCCTCGTGAGTCTTCGCGTCACTTCGCTGAAAAACTATAGACCGACTTCCGTTCTGATCCGCTTCAGAATATCTATGTTCTGCTGGTCCGGCCCATCCCCTTCAAAGCCGGGGACTTCCAGAAAGAAGGGCACGTCCTTGAAGGCCGGGTTGCCCATGATGCAGGCAAACCCCTGTTCGCCGATGTAGCCCTCGCCGATATTGTCGTGCCGGTCCACTCCCGAGCCGCACAGTTGCTTGGAATCGTTGGCGTGGACTGCCGCCAGTTTGTCGGCGCCGATGGCCTCGTCAAACTGGGCGATCATGCCCTCGACCCCTTCAATGGTGGTCAGGTCGTAGCCGGCCGCAAAGCTGTGCTGAGTATCCAGGCAGATGCGGAGGCGTGGGTTATCCACCGCCTGCAGGATGCCGCCCAATTCCTCGAATTTGGCGCCGATGTGCTGGCCCATGCCCGCCATATTTTCCAGGCACAGGTAGGGGCCTTCGGGAGTATTGTCCAGCACCCGCTTGATGGCGGCCACGGCCTGGTCAAACACCTGCTCATAGCCCTGGCCCTTGTGGCTGCCCGGGTGGAAGATGACGCCCTCGGCATCGATGTCGGCCGCCAGGGTCATGTAGTTGACCAGCGACTGCACACCCTTTTCCACCAGTTCCGGGTTGGGGCTGCCCAGGTTTATGAGGTAGATGGCGTGGAAAAAGACGGCGCCCATGCCCCCTTCCGCCCGGCGCTCCTTGAAGGCGGCAATCTCCTTTTCGGGGGGATGCTTGAACGCCCAGGTGCGAGCGGAGGAGCCGAAAATCTGGATGGCCTCGCAGCCGATTTCCAGGCCCCGGTCAATGGACTTGCTAATGCCGCCGGCGGACGAGACGTGCGCTCCGATCTGCATGGTGTCGCTCCTTAGGGGACAGGGAATTTGTGGGGCAAGTTTCACGGGGCACTACAAGGCACCTACTTGCGCTCTATCAGTAAGATGGCGTTATATGGGCCGTTTGTTTCCACACTGCGGCGAAAGTCTGCCGAACGCTTATCAGCGCTTCGGAGTCTGAAAGTTGCGTGGAGTCATGCTCCGCGAAAGAGTCAAAGTACTCCCGGTAACCTTTACCGTCCCGCGGGCGCAACAGGGCGTCGATTTCATTCATGTCCATTGTCAAATGCACTGGACTCCTATTGGCCAACTTTCCAAATTGGAGCAGCGAATCTTTCAATAGAGTTGAGGCTCCCAGCACTTCGATGCCGATGAGGGATCCCTCGCAGTCCAGCTCCAGGGTTATCCCGGGGTGAATTTCTACCACTTCGTCCTCTATCCCATCCTGTGCCAAGTGGAGAATGTCGAACTCTGCGTCATAGTGAAGTTTCAGGGTCATATCGCACCCACCTGCCAGCCTGCAATCTGCGTCCCTGCTGGCCTTCCTTCAAAGGGTAAATGGTAAGGAACACTGTGGCATCTTCCAGGGCAACAAAAGCTAAAGAAACGTCCCGTGTCACTCCGAGGTAGTCTTCTCGCTTAACGGCGACCAGGTTATTGTGCAGCAAGTCAAAATATCGTGCGTCGGCGTATTCAAAGATCCTTTCCGCCAAACCGTCCGGGAAAGACCGGGACTCCATCTGCTGGATGAAATGAAAAGAATACCGAACTGGGGTGTTTGGCTGCAAACTGACCGACTACTGATTGATTACCTGGGCTAATATGCGAAAAGCTAACTCCAGCGACCAGACACAGAATGCAGGCCTATGCGCCATTATACTACCGTGGTTCTGGCGCTGGTAACGAAACTCTGATCCACTCGGGTAAGGAAGATTACGGAAGCACCAGGGAGAGCGGGACAACACGGTGGCTGCAAGGCTGCCAATCAAGCAGGGCTGCCCCGAGTGGGACAGCCCTGGTGTGCGAAGGGTTGGTCTGGTGTTACCGCAGGGGCGCGGCGTAAATCTGCCCGCCCTTGGGGCAGTCGACGCAGGGGGCGGCGCTCCACAGGGCGTTGCGGCTGCCCTCCCGGGCAATGCCCAGCGGCGCCAGGTGCCGCTCGTAGATTTCGCCGTAGTTGCCCACGGCACTGATCACATCCTGCGCCACGGTCAAGCTCAACCCGGCCTCCTCCTGGCCGTAGGCTCCCTCAAGACCCAGCAACCGGTCTACCGGGGTGTTACCCGTGGCTTCGGTGGGTACATTGTCGGAGGTAATTCCAAAAGCCTCGGCGTAAATCAGGATGGCCATAACCATTTTTACGATGTCGTACCACTGGTCATCGCCGCTGGGGACAACCGGGCCCAGGGGCTCTTCGGAAATTGTGCCGGGCAGGATGGTGTGGTCGTCAGGGTTGGGCAGGCCCTGGCGGGTGCTGACCAGGCCAGAGCGGTCGGTGGTAAGGGCGTCGCATTGGCCGTTGGTGTAAGCCTCGTCGGTGCTGATGTTGTCCGGGAAGGTAACTATGGAGAAGTTCATCCCATTCTGGTTGCTGAAATCCTGCAGGTTCAACTCGGTGGTAGTACCCTGCTGCACGCAAATAGTGGCGTCCTGGAGTTCGGAGATGGAGGACACGCCCATGCTGACGGGTGTCATGAAACCCTGGCCGTCGTAGAACATGGTCTGGGCGAAGTTGCCCCACTGGACATCCCGTGAACTGGTCCAGGTGGTGTTGCGGGACATCATATCTATTTCGCCGGACTGCATCACCGGTCCACGTTCAGCGGCGGTGGTGGGGCGCAATTCAATGGCGTCCGGGTCACCCAGCACTGCGGCAGCCACGGCCCGGCACAGGTCAACGTCGAAACCGCGGATATTGCCATCCGCCTGGAGAGAGCCGAAGCCCGCCAGAGAATCGTTGCCGGCGCACAACAGCGTGCCCCTGTCCCGAACCCTTTCCAGCCGGCCACTCCCGGCTTCAGCGCCGGCCATCGCTTCCTGTACCCGTGCCTCTACGGTTGCCTCAATGTCGGGTGTGGGAGCGGCGGGGACTGCGGTAGGCTCGGGAGAGGTACAGGCGGCCATTATTCCAACCGAAAGCAGCGCGAATATTGGGACCATAAATCGGTGAATTCGCTTAGTTAACAATCGTCCTCCAATTTGGGCGTGTAAATTCAGGTTCAACCCTAATGATTATGCCTAGTTTACCGATGTATATCCAGCGAACCGGGATGGCCCAACGCCCCTGGACCGCCGCCCTGAGAGGTTCCAGTTGGGCAGGAAACCAAGTGGAACCAGACCAATTTCCGCCACCTGGCAAGTTGGTCCAGGACCGGTTCCGCCAGAGGCGCCAATCTGCCCGTCTACACGCTTGCCAGCCCTGCCAAAAATGGCTAGACTAAAGAACGTTTTAGCACGATACTAAGGAGGAGGTATCAGGGTTAAATATCATGTTTGATCAGAAGTCGCTCACCGCGCTGTTTGACGAATTGCGAGACGAGTACGAACTGGAACCGGAATGGGAGGAAATTCAGCGAGACGCTCATTTGGCGGTCGCCCGTGTCGATGCAGGCCAGCCTGTCGGCAATGTTGACCCCCGCGTAGGTCCCCTGATAGACAAGCACAATCCCGGTTAATTCCGAACCTATTCCGAACACGAAAAATCAGGGACGGCTGCTATGCGCCGTCCCTGGCTTTTTCCCATCTCGGGTGATCGGCTTAGGGAAGCTGCCGCCCCCCCTTGCTCAGGAGTAGTTGACCCGCCACTGTTGGTATATATAGAACCCCACTATCCCGGCCGGAATAGCCAGCACTATCACCGTTAATATAATCACCAGCACCCACGGGTCCAGGGTGATGATGTGGTCCAGCCGGGCCTTGAGCCACGCCAGAAAATCGGGGTCGACAATGTCGTCGTGATGGGTGGCCACCCCCAGCAGCAGCGAAGCCAGTTCGCCCCCCAGCCAATTGACCGGCATCCACAGGCCAGTGCCAATCATCGCAAGCCCCCGTCAGTTCCAGCCCGCCGGCAAAAAACCCCGGGGCTAGTCGCCGGCCGCCGGCATGGCCGCCGGTTCCACAGTCTGGTATCGGGATGAGTACTTCTTTTCCTTGATCGAAAAGGCGAACACCGATGCCGGGAACAGCATCAACCCTGCTATCAGGAAGGGGATCGTATATGACCCGGTCAGGTCGAACAGTTCCCCCGCTACCCAGATGCTGATAAAGCTGCCAAAGGCGTGAATCATAAAGGCAACGCCGGAAATAGTACCGAGGGCCCGCACGCCGTAAACGTCGGCAATGAGAGCCGTGGTCAGCGGCGCGGTGGCGATCCAGGAAATGCCGGCCACAACGGCAAAGACAAGCAGCGCTCCGGCCCCCAAACCCAGGAATTCAACGCCGGCCAGCATAAGCATGTAGGCCGAACCCCGTACAAAATAGACGATCGCCAGCATGTTCTTCCGGCTGAACTTGTCGGACAGGATTCCTGCGCCGATGCTGCCAACCACGTTCAGTCCCATCATCAGGGCAAAGATGAAAGAGGCTAACAGGGCTCCATTCATCTGGAGCCAGAATACAGAGACTTCAGATTGTTCCGTGAGGCCTAACGAGTTCGCAAAGGGAAGGAAGTGCACGGACAGCACCGCGGTAGTGTACCCGCAGGCAAAGTAGGCAATGGTCATCTGCCAGAAAGGCATAGAGCGGAAGCACTCGGCCCACCGGTCCGTGTCCAGCATTCCGGCAATCCGGTTCATGCCGGAACCGGACGAGGTGCCGACCGGGTCTTCGTCACCGTCCGGGCTCAGACCCATGTCCTTGGGGTCATCCTTCAGGAAAAAGAAGGCCAGCGGCACCGACAGGGCCAGCACGGCCACGCCGAAGGCGATCCAGGTTATCCGCCAGTTGGTGGACTGGAGCAGGTACATGCCCAGGGGAACCAGAAGGAGGCCGCCGGCCGACAGCCCGGCCGCGTTTAGGCCCACCACCGTGGCACGCCGCCGACGGAACCAGCGGGAAAGCAGGGTTCCGGTGTTGTTCAGGGACATTCCGCTGAGGGCGATGGACGAGACCACGCCGAACATGAAAATGAGAAAGAGGTAGTGGAAAGTGAGGCTCAGCGCCACGGTAGCCACGCCGAACACAGCGATGCTGGCTACAATAATCCTGCGTCCACCGAACCGGTCCAGCAACTGGCCCATGAAGGGCTGGGTGATGCCGTTGACGAGGAAACCCAGGGCCGCGGCAAAGGAAATCGTCCCCCGGCTCCACTCGAACTCTTCGCTCATGGGGAGAACGAAGATGCCGAAACTGTTGCGGGCCCCGTTGGTTACAAAGGCCACGAAGATGCAGGTGGCAACGATATACCAGCCATAGAATACCGGTTTTCGCTCTTTCGTTGCGCCTTCTGCCGCCATCGTTACCGCCAGCTTTGGGGTTAAAGGGCAAGTATACACCCTTTGGGAAGGATGTTAATTGCGATCATTTGCCAGTACCAGGGCAATCGCGTTTTGGATTCAGACTACAGGTGGCAGACATCCGCCAGGCATAAGTCATGCCGCCCTGAACTTGCCGAAGGGCCTGAAATTCTGCGCGTCAGCCCGGTTACGGGCCCCCAAGGTCGGCCTGTGGGATGGAGTTTAGATTCTTCACTCCGTTCAGAATGACAACTTAATCATAACGAGATTGCCCTGTTGCCAGAAACCCTTCACAGTTGAGGAGTTGCGCCTTACTCAAAAGGGAAAGGGCCAGGGGTGAGGTCATTCCCTTAGTTTCCGGAAAGCCTTATTTACTAGTGCTCGCCGTTTGCGTTCCTGATTAGCTGAATTCCATTTAGAACTCAATAGAATCAGACTTTCATCGATAGTGCGACCCTTCTTTTTGGTTCCGGTTGCCTTATAATCCAGGCATAAACCAAAATCGGAAGCAGGAGAAGAAATATGAGCGCAGAAAAGACCATCTACGTCGGTATGCACGACGGTGTCTGTGCGGTCACCAGCGATGACGGCGGCAAGTCGTGGCGGCAGGGTCCGGTCACTTCCCTGCCCCACGCCGCGGCCAGGGTGGCGGCCAGCCCCGTAAAGCCCAGCCGGGCCTACCTGGCGGCCTACGAGGCGGGTGTCTACCGCACCGATGACGGGGGGAAGACCTGGACTCACCTGGATTCTTACCCTTCCGACTACGCCCACAGTGTGCTGGCCCATCCCACCCAGGGAGACACTCTCCTGGTGGGCAGCGAACCGGCCACGGTGTACCGCTCGGAAGACGGCGGCGATACCTGGACCGAAATGGAAGGCTTCACCCAAGTACCCGAATCTGTGGACTGGAGCTTTCACTCCCCCACCCGCGAATCCCACGTGCGGGACCTGCGGGTTGCCCCCGACGACCCCGACCGGCTTTACGCCGGAATCGAAGTGGGCGGGATGGTCCGATCCGGAGACGGCGGCCGGAACTGGGAGCAGTTGCCGGGGCTCAACGACGACATTCACTGCGTGGCCCTGAGCGACGACCGGCCCGGCAGCGTCTACGTCGCCACCGCCCGGGCCCCCTACCGTTCCAGTGACGGGGGCAGCAACTGGGAGGTGATTAACGACGGCCTGGACCGGCGGTACACGCTCCACATCGCCCCGGCTCCCGACGACGCCAGCCTGGTGCTGGTAACCGTGTCTGAAAACGCGCGGCGGCTCAATCCCCTGTTCTATCGCTCCACCAACGGCGGCGACAGCTGGCAACTGGTGGACAATGTGGGCCAGGGCACCGAGCCCGCAGAGATGGTCGTGGCCTTTGAATGGGACCCATCGGAACCCAACCGGGTTTATGCCGGCGCCGACGGGGGGCAACTCTACCAGAGCGCCGACCGAGGCGTAACCTGGGAGGAACTGCCGGTACGTCTACCTTCGGTGGCGGTGGGGGCCCTGGCCGTAGGCCGCAATTAGGGCATTTTCGGGCAATAGCCGAGGGACAAAGCTTATCGGGCTGCCAGATGGCAGCCCGATTCATTTCTCAGCATATTCCAATGCTCGTGGAGGCGACCCCGTACCCGTGTGCCTGGAACGGGGATCCGGTGTCCCGCTGTTACCCCTTCAGGCAGGTTTCGCAGTTGACGTAGAACTCAAACCGGTGACCCACAATCTCCCCGGGGATCTGTTCACTCACTGCCCGCATCAGGTTTTCGATGTTGGTGGCGCGGAACTCGCCCACATTGCCGCACTTCACGCAGATAGTGTGGTGGTGGTGCTCGACGCTGGACAGGCTGTACCTGGGCGCTCCGTCCAGCATATTCAGCCGGCAAAGCACGCCCGCGTTCAGCAGCAACTTGACCGTCCTGAAGACGGTGGCCCGGCCCACCTGGGGCAGTTCGTTGCTGATCTCTTCGGCGGTGAATCCTTCTTTCTTCCCTTCCAGCAACTCGATAATGGCCCGCCTAGGGGCCGTGGCCCGATAACCCCGGTTTTCCAGGATGGACATTATTTCAGTGCGAGTAGTCAGTGGCGACGTCATTGCACTTTTCACATTGCCTGCCCCGAATTTGGCCCCAGCAGGCTCCCTTAAGGCTGATATTAGCAACCGCAATATCCACCGTCAACTACTCTGTTAAGCGAGGTATGCACTCATAATTGCAGTTTCACCAAATCTGCACCCCGGCAGCGCCCGAGTCTTTCTGCTCCATACGTCAAATAAGCCTTCCCTCCTTCACGGCTGCCCGTCTGATATGAAGAGTAGTTGCCCCTCTCTTTCTTTGATACAACCTGTCATTCTATGTATAATCAATTGCAGCCAGGCAACAATACACTGCCTGCTGGGCTTACCAAAATCCCCATAATAGCGATACTCAATCCCTGTTATGGGCCTTGTTCTCATCGCCGGCGCAGAGGCAGGATCCCCGAGATTGCAGGCGCCAATAGCCGGCGCAGCCTGACCCTGGAGAACCATCTGTGAAGACCCAGCCAGCCATAACAGTTTCCGACGTTACTGTGGAACGGGATGGATTCCGCGCCCTTTTCAACGTCAACTTCCACATAGGGCCGGGCAACCTGGTGGGAGTCGTTGGGCCCAATGGAGCGGGAAAGAGCACGCTGTTCGAAGCGATTGTCGGCGTTTTGCCACTGACCAGGGGCACGGTGGAACTTCACGGCATTGAGGGTCGCGCTGGCGGCCTAGCCTACGTCCCTCAGCGCGACAATATCAATATGCGGTTTCCTGCCACCGTCTACGACGTGGTGATGATGGGCCGATACTGCCACATGGGCCTGTTCAAGTTGAAAGGCAGGAAAGATCGCGAGATTGTCCGCGCCTGCCTGGAACGGGTGGGCCTGTGGGAACGCCGCGACGCCCTGATTGAGGAGAACTCGGGCGGGCAGCGGCAGCGGGTCTTCATCGCACGCGCCCTGGCCCAGGAGGCCAGCATCATCCTGCTGGACGAAGCCTTCAGCGGGGTGGACGTGGGAGCCCAGGAGGGCATCATCCAGGTGCTCCAGTCCCTGCGCGATGAGGGCAAGGTGGTGATGCTGGCGACGCATGACCTTACCAACCTGGCCGAGCGCTTCGACCAGATAATCTGCATCAACCGACACATCTGCGCCTATGGCCCGCCCGCGGAGGCCTTCACCCCCGAGGTGCTGGAGGAACTGTACGGTTCCCACGGCCTGGTGCTGGCCCACACCCACGCCGGCGGGGAGACCCACATCGAGACCCACATGGCCCATGATTGACTTCTTTGTTGGACCCTTCCAGTACTCCTTCATGCTCCGGGCCCTGATCGTTTCAGCACTGGTGGGGTTTCTGCTTCCTGTGGTCGGCGCCTACATTATCACCCGGGGCCGGGCCTTCATGACCGACGCGCTGGCCCATTCCCTGGTAGCCCCCGTGGCCGTGGCGTCCCTGCTGGGCTTCACGTCCTATATCACGGCGGTTCCGGGCGGCATTGCCATTGCCATGCTGATGGGTTTCCTGAGCAGGCAGACGGGCATCAGCGACGACACTTCCATCGGCGTAGTTTTTGCCGGCATGTTCGCCCTGGGGCTGATTATTCTGTCGATCAGCGTGGACGTGAACCCCGGGCGCGCCGTCAACATCGAGGACCTTTTGCTGGGCCAGGTGCTGGGCGTAACTCAAACCGACGTCCTGATATCACTGGTCCTCACCGCGGCGGTGGCGGCGGGCGTTTTCCTGTTCCACCGGCACCTGGTATACACCACCTTCGACCCGTTGGGCGCACGGGTGGCGGGGGTGAAGACCTCGCTGGTCGAGTACTTGCTGCTGGCCCTGCTGGCAGTGGTGATCGTCATAGGCCTGTCCGCCGCCGGCATTGTCCTGGTTATGGCCATGCTGGTAATACCATCGGCCACGGCCTATCTGCTGGCCCGCCGGTTCACCGGGGTGATCCTGCTGGGCGCTTTTATCGGCGTGGTTTCGGCCGTGGCGGGACTGTATCTTTCCTTCTATGCCAACTGGCCCTCAGGGCCGGCCATGGCGCTGGTGGCGTCCCTGATTTTCGGTTTGGCCACGGTGCATAAGCGGGCCTTCCCGGTAAAGGCTGATGAGTAGGGGACGACACGGTTCAGTTGGACCTCATCAGGTAAGGGGGCGGGTTTGAAACCCGCCCCTATTTGCTGCAAGCCAACCAAGTCTGAACGCCGCTGGCTGATTTGGCATTCCTTGAACGGTGGCTTTAGTTCCCCTCGCCTTGAGGCTGTCGAAGGACCATTTCCTAATGATTTGACAAGCCCCAAGGGCATATCCTGCTTATCCATCAAGACAGCCTGGCAGCCTGCTAGACGTTTTTCCAGAAGAAAAGCCTGTGCCGTGGAGAGAGATTCCTGCCCAGAAATCCTTCGAGGCTGGAGCGGTGCAGGACCGTTCTTGACCCGCCGCTGGCATCTTCGTCAATCAGGGTGGAGGGCACATCCTCCCAGTCAAAGCCGCGGCGTCCGAAGGCATCCCGCTGCTCCAGTACGACCACCCTTTGCCCGTCAATGAGCCACCCGTTCGGAGCCTCGCCTTCCTTCTTTATGTGGGCCGAGGGCCGGAGCAGGTCGTTTAGTCGCGCCCGGACCCGGTCGTACCGCTTTTCCGCATAGCCCAGCCAGGTCTGGGCCTGGCACCACTGGGGCGTACTGTCGTAACCGCCGCACTCGGTCAGTATCCCGCTCAAGACGCCAGAGGACAGAGAGAGCCAGTCCTGCGGCAGGTTGTCCTCCTTGAGACGTTCCATTGTATCGACGAGATAACGGCGGTAGAGATGCCCGGTGAGACCCTCCCGCACACCCTGGATGCGGCTGTGCAATCGCTGCCTGAGTTCTTCCTGGTGGGGAGGCAATGCCGTAGTTGTGTAAATCATCAGGCTGCGCTTGACGATCTCATCGGGAAAGGCGGTGGGTTCGGCATTCATGGACAGGACAAACCCGGGGTATTCCTCCACGGGCGGGGGAAGTTCGTCCTTGATAATGTCACGGCCGTGGTTTGAGAAGGCGCGCCGCCCAATGTCATCGAACACGACAGGAAAACGTTTGTAGGACTGCTGCAACCCGCGAAGGCGGCCAGCGGTGAAGCTGCTCTTGTCCACCGTGTTAACCCTGCCGAACATGGAAGTCATCAAAGTATCCACCAGCGTGGTCTTGCCGCAGTTGGACTTGCCGAACACGATGGCGAAGGAGGGATAGCGGACCACGTCGGCGCCCAGCAGCAGGGCCCTGGAACGCATGTCACAGATGAAGGGGGAAAAATAGAACCAGGACCAGAGGATGAAGTAGTCACGCTGGAGGCGCGCCACGTCGCCCTCAAAGGCCCCGTCGAAATTGTTGAAATATTCGACCATCAGCCTGGCGTCGTTTGCCACCTTTTCGGGCGCCCATTCAAGGGGAAACTCCTCCCCGGACAGGATGGCCTTCTCGTCGGCGCGGTTGATGGTAAGGTACCGGTTGTCGGAATCCTCGGCGGACTTCACCAGCTTGATGCGGCTGATTTCCCGCTTCACCTGGGGTGTTATCTGCTGCCTTCCGTTGCGGAAGGGCGGCGCAGCAGCAGCAACATGGGGACTGAGGGCGGCGGCTACTCTTTCAATTCGTTCAACCTGGATGGGAAAACTGGTAACGCTTGCCTCGTCCGCAGGGCGGTCAATGACCAGGGTGGATGCCTGGTCTGCAACGGCAGGCACCTCCTCAATCTCGATTTCGGCGGTTACGATTCGTTCGGAAGGCAGGGGTATTTCATCGGATGCGGAGTCCCTGATGGCCTGGTACATGCGGGAATAGTGGGCCCAGGCATCAGGGTCGTCGTCGAACTTGACCAGGGTTTCGGGCTGGGTGCCGGAGAAGGCCCTCTCGGACAGGTTGGCCGACCCGACTACCACCCGGTTCCGACCCTCTGCGCGGTTCTCCAGGAGATAAAGCTTGGCGTGGGCAACCTGCTGGCGCAGGACCCGGAAGGATGCCTTACCAGCCTGGACCTCTGACAGAATGTAGGCATGCCGGCGGTCCGACAGGCCCATAATAGCGGCGCGGGTGTCGCCAACTGCCACTCTCTGGAATGCGAGAACGTCCTTGATATCCCTGAGGGTTGCTTCGCAGCCGAAAACGCATTCGAAGGACGCAAACTCAAACTCGTCCAGCATCTTCACTATGGCCGGGATGCTGGCGGAGTAGGTCAGGACTCGGATGGAATCGAAGCCATGGAACAGCCCCCAATCGAATTTGGATTCCTCCACAAAGCGGGCATCGACGACCCGCAGGCCCGAGCCGTCGTCCAGAGCAAATCCGGCCTGCGTATTCCCCTCAGCGTTCTTCCCCATTGTGTTTCCAAACAAGTCCTGCATCATTGTCCCTTGAAAGTTCATCCCCTCCGACCGGAGAGTCGAAGGGGACTATTGGTGCAAGATAATGGGCCGGGAGCGGCCTAAACCTGCCGCAGCAACTCTTCCTGGAGGCGGTCGATGTCGAAGGTTTCGCTGGATTGGGCTACTCGGGCGTCGCCTTCGCGGACCATCTGCTCGGCCAGGGTTTCCTCGGGGCGTTCGGGCAGTTCCTCTTCCCGGGCGCGGCGGCGCTGAACGTCGCGGTTGTGTTCCACGAAGAGGCGGCGCATGGCCACCACCACCGAGTCGGTGGAGGACAGGTACTCGGGGAAGTCGTACTGCACGTACTTCTCCGCGTCGTAGTCCTGGTTGCGGAAGTTAAAGTTAAGCTCCCAGTTGCGGTACGGCCAGGAGGCGGAACTCCACAGGCGGCGGAGGGCGCCGGGCTTCTTGCTGTAGCGTTCCACGTTCAGGTACACCATGCGGGTCAGGCCATCCTCCACGGGCACGGCCCAGCGGGTGCTGCGGAAGTAGGCGTTGTTGCCGCCGGTGCGGGACATTCCCGGCAGGCGGGTGCCGTTCCATTCGTTGACGCCGGGGGTATCGGCCTGGGGCGGTCGGACCCGGCCGGGGGCCTGGCCGGTCTTGCGGGCCTTGCGGTCGAAGATCCAGGTCCACATCAGGCGCCATTTGGACTTGGGCCAGACGCCGTCCACGCCGGGGTAGTACATCTGGTAGGGGATGTTTCCTTCCTCGTCGTAGTAGTACCGTTCGACGCTGGACTTGCCCCGGCCCGGCTGGTAGTGGACGTTCTTGTTGTTGACCAGGTTGACCCGGTAGCCCAGGGGCGTGCGGGGTCGGCCGCCCAGGCGGCTCTTCAGGATGCGGATAGCGTTGCGGTGCACCATGAAGGCGTTGTGGGCGTCCATGGTGTTCTCCAGAACCAGCACCCAGTTACAGTCGAACATGGAGAAGACAGGGCGGTGGATGTTGTGTTCCTCGAACATTTCCGGCGGAATGTCTTCCTGCGGGTCCACGGGCTCTCCGTCGCCCATCCAGACGAAGACCAGGCCTTTGATGGTAGCGGTGGGGAACTTGCGGGCCTTCATCCCCGGGGCGCCGACCATCTTGGAATCGGGCCCCTCCGTCAGGAAGGCCACGCAGTTGCCGTCGCCGTCAAAGGTGGCGCCGTGGTAGGGGCAGGTTACGAAGCCTTCGAAGTAACAGCGGCCCATAGACAGGTACACGGAGCGGTGGGGACACCAGTCCAGCAAGGCCTGCACCTCGTCGTTCTGGTCGCGGAAAAAGACCACGTCAGTGCCCAGCATGCGCAGGACCTCGGGCTTGTCCTTTTTGACAGCCTTTTCTGGCAGGGCCGGGTACCAGTATTCGCGAAAGCCGAGAGGGGGCATTCGGCTGCGGCGGTCGTCGGGGTCTTCAGGTACGCGGAAGGGGGGCGTCTGGTCAAAGCCCTGGGTGCCGCGCCGCATGTGTTTGTAACCGCCGGGGTAGCCGGAAAGGGGTTTCAAAAGCAGCTTCTTCAAGCCCATGTTACTGCCTCCGATACAGATGGGGTTCCGTATTGGGGTTCAGGCCGGGTGGGGCCAATCCGAAGATTTTCAGCGATTATAGCACGGAAGGCAGCGAAACCCGCAGCGGACCGGCGCATTTGGCTGGGGGCCGTATCTTCACCAGCGCCGTACAAAAGCCGGGGCGACATCGTTGGCCGCTGACCGATTAATGCCCATTTGCCACAACCCGCCGGCCCTTGCCTTGCGGGGGGCCGGATGGTACAACGGGTGGCAACAGGCCCAAGAGAGCAAACGGGGCAGGGAGGTTTGACATGGCTCGCCTGGATGGAAAAGTAGCGGTAATCACGGGGGCAACGGGGGGAATAGGCCGCGAGGCGTCGCGGCTTTTTGCCGAGGAGGGCGCGCGGGTGGCGCTGGTGGATCTGGACGAAGTTGCGTTGCGCCAACTGGTCGCCGATATCGGGGAGGAACGGGCCAGCTACACCGCCGCCGACGTTACTCAGCCTGACCAGACCCAGGCCTACGTCGAAGCGGCCAAAAGCCGGTGGGGCGGCATAGATATACTGCTGGCCAACGCGGGTATTGAGGGGACGCTGTCGACCATACCGGAGTATCCCATTGACGTGTTCGACCGGGTGATGGCGGTCAACGTCCGGGGCGTGTGGCTGGGCATCAAGTACGCCGTTCCCGCAATGCAGGAGCGGGGCGGCGGCAGCATTGTCATCACGTCATCCACCGCAGGCATAGGGGGAGCGGCGGAGATGTCGGCCTACAACACCAGCAAGCACGCTGTGATTGGAATGATGCGGTGCGCGGCGCTGGAGTGCGCGCCCCACGGAATCCGGGTCAACACGGTGAATCCCGCGCCCATCGAGACCCGAATGATGCGCTCCATCGAAGAGCAGAGAGCGGCCGCTCTGGACGACAATACCATCACCGTGGACACGATGAAACGGTCCTATGCCGACCGCATACCCCTGCGGCGGTACGGCAACCCGGAGGAGGTGGCCAGGATGATGCTGTTCCTGGGCAGCGATGAGAGCAGTTTCTGCACCGGCGGGGTGTACATGGTGGACGGCGGGCGGTCCGCCGGCAGCCGGTAGCCATGCGTGTCCTGGTAATCGGGGCTAGCGGGTTTATTGGCCGCTACCTGGCGCGGCGGCTGGGATTGCTGCCTGGTATGGAGACGTTTTGCTCCTACCGCACCCGGCCACCCGGGGACGACCGCAACCACTGGTACCAGGTTGAGTTGACCGACCCGGTGGCGCTGGACAAGGTGTTCGGCATGATACGCCCTGACAGGGTGGTCCACCTGGCTGCCATGGCAGACGTGGGTACGTGCGAAAGGGAACAGGAGACTGCCACCGCGGTCAATGTTGGAGCAACGTCGGAGATAGTCAAGCTTTGCCTGTCCGGCGGGGCGCGTCTGCTGTACGTGTCCACCGAGTACGTCTTTGACGGGAGCCAAGGCTTCTACCGCGAGGACGACGTAGCCAACCCCACAACCCATTACGGCCGCACGAAGCGGGAGGCGGAGCAGGTCGTTGCTACCCTGGACGCCTACGGGGCCAGCCTGCGTACCAGCATCGTGTACGGATGGCCCGCGCCCGGACGCCGCAATTTCGTCACCGCGCTGGCTGACCGCCTGCGAAGGGGAGAGGCATACCACGGCGGGACGGGGGTTATGCGAAGCCCGGTATACGTGGAACACCTGGTAGACGGTGTTGCGAGGCTGGTGGAGGAGTTTCACCCCGGCATTCACCACTTAGCGGGCAGCGATTGGGTCAGCATGTATGATTTTGCCCGGGCCGTGGCCAGGGAATTTGGCCTAGACCAGGGGCTGGTGATGCCGGCCGAAGGCGATCCAGACAGTCTCGACCGGCTGGGGCTGGACTGCGAACAGACCATGCGGAGGCTGGGGCTGGAATCCCACAGCCTGGCCGAGGGTCTGGTGGCGATGCGGGCGGCGAGCAAATGATCGTTACCGTTTAATTCGCGTGAAGCCCTGGATACCGGCTTTCGCCGGTATGACGGCATTGGGAAAATATCACCCCTTCCTTAGGCCGTGATCACGGCAGGTACTTGTCTTCCATTTCCCGGATGCGCTGCGCCCCCAGAATGTTGCCGTTGCTAGCCACACCCCACCGGCTCTGGGCGGCGGCCGCCAGGAATTCGTCGATAGCCTGGGTTCCGCGTTCCTGGAAGTCGTGCAGAAAGTCCCAGGACGCCTGGAGGCCGGCCATGGTGGTCAGGGCCGGGTACCAGGCGGCGGAGGCCCCGGCTTCCTGCATTTCCTGCAGGGTTGGGTGGGTCTGGCTGCCGTGGGTGAAAAGGGGCAGCACCGGCCCGGGAATGCGGCGGATGGCCTCCACGTTTTCCTCCCAGGACTGGATGGCGGGACAGATAACGTCGGCGTTTGCCTGGCTCTTGTAGGCCAGGCAGCGCTCCATAACTCCCTCGAAGGTAGCGCCGGGGACGCCGCCGAAGTCGCACCGGGCCACTATGACGAAGTCCGGGTCGAACTCCATCTTGGCGTCCATGGCGGCCCGGAGCTTGCCCACCATCTCCTCAATGGACACACAGCGGCGGCGGGGGCCGGACTTGGGCGGGTAAGTCTGGTCTTCCAGGTGGGCGCCGGCGATACCGGCCCGGATGTATTCCTTCACGGTATCGTAAACCTGGATAGCGTCCCCGTAGCCGGTGTCCATGTCGCAGAAGACGGGGATATCCACCGTGTTGACGATGCGCCGGGCGTTGTCCACCATGTCCCGCATGCTGGTGCCGCCCTCAGTCAGGCCCATAAGCTGGGCCGAGGTGTTGCCCCCGGACATATAGAAGGCTTCGTAGCCCGCCACCTCCGCCATTTTGGCGCCCATGGCATTCATTCCGCCGGCCAGGACGAAGATTTCCGGGCGTTCAAACAGTTCCTTGAGCCGAGTGGTCATGCGCTTGTTATCGGGCATCACTTCTTCTCCTTCCTGGTGATGAGGGATTGTGGACTTGGGCCGCCGACAGGGTCAAAGAGCAGGCCAAGACGCGGGCCGTGCAGGGTAGTGCCGGACCATCCAGTGTGGCCTATAGTATATCGTTGAACCCGCGTGGTGGAGGCAACCTTGGCAGTTGATGAGCAGAAACCGAGCGGCATGTCCGACGAGGCGGTGGCCAGGGCGACGGGCCGGGACTGGAACGCCTGGCTGCGCTTCCTTGACGGCCTGGGTGCACAGGAACTGGACCACAAGGGAATTGTCGCTCTTATAGCAGGGCCGGGCGGGTTATCAAATGGCTGGTGGCAGCAGTCGGTGGCCATAGGATACGAACAGGCCCGGGGGTTGAGGGTTATAGGGCAGACCTCCGCAGGCGGCTACCAGATTGGTGTCCAGAAGACCCTGCCCATTCTCCCCGATGTAGCCTGGAGTTTGGTAATGGAGGGCCAGGGGCTGGCGGCATGGCTGGGAAAGGTGGACAACCTGGAACTCGAGCGGGGAGCGCAGTACCAGACCGGCGAAGGGGCATGGGGCGAAGTCCGCTCGGTTTTGGCCGGTCAGCGAGTGAGGCTTACCTGGCACAGCCCGGAACTGGCGGGTCCATCGACGCTGCAGGTTACCATCACGCCGGCGGGCGACAAGGCCTCGGTCAGGTTTCACCAGGAACGGCTGTTCAGCCTGGAAGAGCGGGAGTTGATGCGGCAACGTTGGAGGGAGGCGCTGGAAAGGCTGGCCGGGCTGTCGAAATAATATGGCTGTCAGAGTTCAAGAACCCTGCTCCCCGCCAAACCAAAGGTAGGGTGGAGTGTGCACACGAATGACGAACTGGGGAAAGACTGTCATGGTGAATGAAGCGAGGCATCTAAAGGTCTCGCCTGAGGAAACTTTCCAAACTCTTGGAGTTACAGATTCTTCACTCCGTTCAGAATGACAGTTTGGCGTTTGGGCACGCAGGCCCCTGGCCAGGGTGCCCAACTTGGAAATGCACATACCGCCTTGGCTTTGATTCAGGGACCCTTTATCGGCAAATCCGGGTATGACGGGGACGTGGGGAAGGGGCGGGACGGGTCGACCCGGCGCAACTGGTAGGCCTCCGACGCCATGATTTCGTCTTCTTTTCCGGGGAATTCCTCGAAACGGTCGGCGAAGGCACGGATTAGCCGGCCCGACAGAGCGCCACAGTCGTCGCTGCCCAGGAAGACGGCCAGTTCCGCTGCCCGCTCGATGGACGCTCCCTGGCCGGAGGTTACCTGGACGCCCCGTTCGTAAGTAGCCATATCGCCGATGGCCAGGGAAAGGTCGCGGGTTTCCTCCCACATCCTGGTGTTAATGGAGCCGGGACTGATGGCGTTGACGGTTATGGGGGTGTCCTTCAGTTCCAGGGCCAGGTTTTCGGTAAGGTTGACTATGGCGGTCTTGGCCGCGTCGTAGGCGGAAGTGTTGGGGCCGCCCACGCCGGACATGTTCACTATACGGCCCCGGCCCCGTTCCAGCATGTGAGGCAGGACGGCGCGGCAGCCGTAGAATACCCCCATGAGGTGGATGGCGATTGTGCCGGCCCATTCCTCGGGGTCGCAGTTCCAGACGGTGTTCACCGGCCCAATGTTGCCGGCGTTGTTGACCAGAACATCGATGCCGCCGAAGTGGGACAGCGCCCGCTCCACAGCCCGGTCAACCTGCTCTCTGACAGCCACATCGGCCAATAAAGTAATCGCTTCGGCCCCATATTCATCCTGGGCCAGGCGCGCCGTCTCCTCCAGTTCGGCGGCGGTTCGGGATACCAGCGCCAGACTGGCTCCCTCAGCGGCACAGGCCCGGGCGATGGCCCTCCCGATGCCGCGGCCTCCTCCCGTAATAAGGACGACCCTTCCCTCCAGCCTCCTGCTTTCAGCCATTGGCCCACCTCCGAGCATGACCCCAATCGAGCGGGGATGGTAGAATCAGGCCCATTCTACACCCTTGATTCTTGCCCTGATTGGGGCATGGAGATATAAGATGACTGACGCCAACGAAGTGGTTGCCTTTACCAGCATGGCCGAGGGAACCAGGGAGGACTACGAGCTACTGGAAACGCTGGAGGCCGATTTTGCCAAGGGAACGGCCGACCGGGTACTGGTCATGCTGCGGGACCTGTCGGGTTCGCTGTCGGGCTACCAGGTGGACCGGCTAGAACATTCGCTGCAGTCCGCTACCCGGGCTTATCGGGACGGGGCCGACGAGGAGATGGTGGTGGCCGCCCTGCTCCACGACATCGGGGACATGATCGCCCCCTACAACCACAGCGAACTGGCGGCGGCGGTGTTGCGGCCATATGTCTCGGAGCGTACCTACTGGATCGTCCTGCACCACGGCCTGTTCCAGAGCTACTACTATGCCCACCACTCGGGTGGTGACCGAAACGCCCGCGATGCCTACCAGGACCATCCCTGGTACCAGGACACGGTAGACTTCTGCCACCAGTGGGACCAGTCGTCTTTCGACCCTGGCTATGAGTCCCTGCCCCTGGACTTCTTTGTGCCCATGGTGCACCGCATCTTCGAACGTCCACCCTTCCAGGGCAGCAGGGGGTAACGTACGGCAGGGAGCTTCGGGGCCTTACCGGCGACGGCGGCGACGGCGCATTGAGCGGCGGGCCCTGGCGGAGGGTTCGTCGCCGGCTGAAGACCCGACATCAGGAGGCGCCGGAGGCGGATTCAGGATGCGGCGGCGGTTGATTACCCAGTGGACCTGGGTTATTACGGTGAAGAGCAGGCCCGGTGCGGCAATGGCCACGGTGCTCAGGGCCACAGTGCCACCCATCTGCAGGCGCACGAAGGCGAGGTAACCGCCAATGATCAGCCAGGCCCACGCCAGGCCGCCCATGATCAGCCCGTTGTGCCAAGGGGAGCGGATTATGAGTACCGGCCACAAAGGCCAGAAAACGATCATGGGATGCAGGAACCAGTACTGGTAGTACCAGGGCTTCAGTTCGTCGGGAGGGACCGAGGCCGGTCCCTCTTCTTCCTGCGACGGCGGTGGCTGGGGTTCCCGGGTTTCCTGGCTCATAGAGAGAGGAGAGGGTGGACTCCGGTCAGTTGCGGGCCAGCAGCAGGTGGAACTCCAGGGGTTCCAACTCCCGCCGCTCCCGGATGGCGGCCACAGCGTACTCCACGCCCATGCGCGCGAAACCCGAGTAGCGGTAAATGTTGGCGCCCAGAGTTACCCGGGGGGCATCCTGGTCAAGGTCAACCTGCAGCCGGTTAACATCCTCTACGTCCACCCGCAGTTCAATGCGGCCCTCGGTCAGACGCTCAATCTTCTGGCGGATTCGCCGGATAAATTCGTCGTTGTCAATTTCTGCCATGACCCGTACCTACTCCTCGGCCAGGGGGACGGCCAGGGAAACCCGGAATTCGTCGCCGATGCTGCGGGCAATGTGGCCGTGGCCGGTAACGTCCTCGGCAATCAGCACGTCCCCCGGGTGGAGGCGGCGGACAGTACCATCGGCAGTTTCAAACTCGGCAATGCCGGCCAGGTTCATCACGTACTGGCGGCGGGGCGCGGTGTGGTAGTCGGAAAAGTTGGGCGAGGAACGGGCGTTAAGGGTGATGTCGCCGGGTCCCACCCGGTTAACGATTTCGGTAAATTGCTCAACGGTCAGGTCCTCAAAGTGGGACTCTCCGTCGTCGCCGGCATAAACCCGTACTATCTGCATGGGAAGAGCCTCCGGTAAATGGTGGAATGGGTGTCTTCTGCCTATCCTATCACAAAAGCGGCGCAGGAAAGGTTAGGAAAAATGCAGCGTCCGCCTAATAGCACTTCAATTACCTGTAGACATATCAATCCCGTGAAATCGGATACCTGCACCTTGAGGGAGACAGGTATCTATTTTCACGGGATTGACGAGACAGAACGGTTTTCCTGATGAGATTGCCTGATATGCGGGTCAGGGCCTACGCACCATAGTTATAAGGTTTCCTACTTCCCGTCCTTGATATGGTCGGCGATTTTTTCGCCGATGGCGAGAGTGGTTACGTTGGTGTTGGCGCGGATGCAGTCGGGCATGATGGAAGCGTCCACTATCCGCAGGCCCTCCAGCCCGTACACATTGCCGTACTGGTCCACCACCGCCATGGGGTCGTCGGCCGTCCCCATCTTGCAGGTGCAGGAGATGTGCTGAGAGGTGGTCACCTCCCGCCGCATCCAGGCGTCCAGCGCCTCGTCCGAAGCCAGGTCCTCGTCGGTGGGGGAGACCCGTTCCTGGATGATGTCCTTGAAGGCGTCGTCGTTGCCCAGGTCGACACAGATGCGAACCGACTCCCGCAAACGCCGGACGTCAAACTCGTCGGTCAAGTAATTGTAGTCCAGGATGGGCTGCTCCGAGGGGTCAGAGGAGGCGAGGCGCAGTTCCCCCGCGCCCACGGCCAGGTAAATGCCGGTGGTCATGCGGATGCCCAGTGGCACCATGCGGCTGCCGCCCAGGTTAACCCGCTCGGTAGCAAAGGACTGCATGGTTATCTTCATGTCGTTACGCAGGTCCGAGTCCTCCGCGGTGTAGCGCAAAGTAAGCTGGGCCCGGGGTTTCAGGCCGTCCAGTTCAAAGCCCTCCCGGGTTCGCCAGGTAACCCAAACGGCGGGATGATCGCGCAGGTTCTGGCCCACGCCGGGTTTGTCCAGCACCACCGGTATTCCCAGGTCAGTTAGGTGGCCGGACGGGCCAACACCGGAGAGCAGCAGAATCTGCGGGGAACCGATGGCCCCGGCGGACAGGATGATCTCCTCGCCCTCGACAACGAAGGTCTCACCGCCGCTTTCCAGTTCCACCCCGGTGGCCCGGTGGCCATCGAATACTATGCGGTGGACCAGGCAGTTGGGGCGGATGGTCAGGTTCAGGCGGTGGCGGGCCTGGTCCAGGTAGCCCATGGCAGTGCTGATGCGGATGCCGTTGGGGTTGTTCAGAGGCGTGGGCCCTACGCCGTGAGTATCCGGGTGGTTGTGGTCGGGACAGTCGGGGTAACCGGCGGCAATGGCGGCGTGGTAAAAGGCCTCCTGGGCCGGCATCCAGTCCTCACGCTTGAAGCGGTGCATCACTATGGGGCCATCGCCGCCGTGGAAATCGTCGCCGCCGTAGTCCGTGTCCGTCTCAATCTTGCGGAAGTAAGGCAGCAGGTTGGTGTAGGTCCATTCGTTGTTGCCGAAGGATGCCCAGGTATCGTAGTCCTCAGGCACACCCCTCAGGAATACCTGGCCGTTGATGGCGCTGGACCCGCCGGTAACCTTGCCCCGGGGCACCATCATCGGCGGGGCCTCGTCAGTGGCCCGGCCGACAAACTGCCAGTTATGGTCGCTGGTCATCACGTCGGCCTCGGTGGCGTAGCCGAACTTCACCTCCTCGGGCAGGTCCTCGAGGTTCGGATAGTCGGCCCCGGCCTCCAACAGCAGCACGGACTTGGCGGGGTCCTCGGTGAGCCGGGTTGCCAGGATGGCGCCCGCGGAACCGGCGCCGATAATCACGTAGTCGTATTTCATCGGAAAGCCTCCCGATACGCTATTTGCAGGGTCTATGCCAGGATGAACGTAGCGTAATGGGCAGTCAGGGAGGTGTCAACGACGGATTCTTTCGAGAAACAGGACACTGTACGTCGGATGTTAACTCGCGGAAGGAGCGAAGAAAGCGAAGGGCCGTTATGCAGGGGCGCAGGGCAACATGTTTCGGCGCCGGCATCGTATCTCAATGCATTGGATACCGATGGCAGCAGGGAGGTGACCCGAATCCCGGTTTCCCCCTCAGTAACCCCCCCATTTTTGAAAGGTGAGATTGTCGCCAAGACCTCGCAGAGGGAGAAGGCATATTTGTCTGAAGTTTAAGAAAATGAACAAAAATGATTATTTACAAAATTTGTCAAAAAAAGCGACCAAGTTCCGTTGACACTTTCTTCCGCATGTTGTTACCGTCAGTGCAGTGATTGTGGTGAGGGGCTTGTGGGAGGATCACATCTCCGTATCACTCTACAAAACCGCCGTTCGGGGCTTCTGCAGAGTCCCGCATCGGTCTCTGAAGGCTCTCCCAGGGCTCCCAAGAGTTGGGGAGAAGCCGATCAATATTCGGAACGGGGCAGAGTTGGGTTGGGTATCCGAATCCAGGGCTAAACCGGTCTACCGTCTTTCCCAAGCATCGGACCAGGCGGCGCCGGCAACTCCACTCTTTCGCCCCGGCAATCAGGACAGAGAACGAGGCGTCCCAACGGGAGATTATGGTTTCTCTGTCGACACATTGGCAAGGAATTTTCGGTCCGGCAGCTTCCTCTTTAATTTCCATTTGTCGGTCCGGGGCCCGGTAGGTCAGCGATGACAGATCAGGCAGAAGGAGCAGCGGTTCCTTTTCACCTTCCCGTGTTGTTGGCGGAGGTTTTGGGTCAGTTGGGAGTGCGCCCGGACGGTGTGTTTGTGGATGCTACGGTGGGGGATGGGGGACATGCGTTGTCCCTCCTCCGGGAGTCCTCCCCACGTGGGAGTGTGTGTGGTATCGACCTGGACCCTCGTTCTTTAGTCCGAGCTGAGCAGCGCCTGGCCGTTTTTGGAGTGCGATTTACACCAGTGCTGGGCAGCTATGCCGAGATGGTACCCCTGGTCCAAGGGATTTGGGGTGCGGAGGCGAGGGCAGACGGGGTTCTGCTGGACCTGGGGATATCATCCCGGCAAGTAGACGCCACCGGATTCGGTTTCAGCTTCCAGCGGGACGAACCGCTGGATATGCGGTTCAATCCGGAGGCGGACATCCCGACGGCGGCCGACATCGTCAATACCTGGTCGGAAATCCAACTGGCGGCTGTCATCCGGGAATACGGCGAGGAACCCCGGGCCAGGACCATTGCTGCAGCCGTAGTACAGAGAAGGCCCGTCCACACCACCGCCCAACTGGCGAGGGTGGTAGCGGAAGTGTTGGGGCGGAGGACGGGACGGAACTCTCGGGGCGGCGGCAGAAGGCCCAACAGGATTCATCCCGCCACCCGCACCTTCCAGGCCCTGCGCATCGCGGTGAACGACGAACTGAACACCCTGAGCGCCGGACTGGAAGGAGCGGTGGAACTGCTGGCTCCGGAAGGGCGGGTAGCGGTAATCAGCTACCACAGCCTGGAGGACCGGCTGGTAAAGAACTTTCTGGCCAGGGAGGCGGCCCAGTGCATCTGCCCGCCGCGGTTGCCAGTCTGCGTTTGCGGGCACCGGCCCAGGCTGAGCCTGGTAAACCGGCGGATTATCCGGCCCGGCGCAGATGAAGTGGCAGCCAACCCCAGAAGCCGAAGCGCCCGGCTCCGGGTGGCCCGGCGGCTGGCCGTACAGGGTGATACGGAGAAATAATACCTGGCCCCGCGACCGGGTAGCCGGTGGCGGAGACCAGGTTTTCGGTCCAAGACTCTGGTTATCGAAGGACGGTACATCTTGGCGAAAGAGACTTTCTATACTGCAGTGGACATTGGCAGCAGCAAAGTTGTCACCGTCGTGGCCCGAGTGGGGAGCGAAGGCGAGTTGAAGGTGCTGGGCACCGGCATCGCGCCCTCCCACGGAATGCAGAAGGGTTGCATCGACAATATAGAAGAGGTTAAAGAGGCGGTCCAGGGCTCCATAGTGGAGGCCCAGCGCTACGTGGGCAAGGGCTACAGCCCCAGCGCCTATGTGGTGGTCAGTGGCGGACATATCCACAGCTCCAACGTCCGGGACGTGATGGAGCATCCCACCGACCTGGGAAGCATTACCCAGAGCGATATGCACCGGTTCATCCAGTCTTCCTTCCCCACCCTGGGAGAGGGGCAAGAAATACTACACATTATTCCAATCGGTTATGCGGTGGATGGACTGTCCGGTGTGCGCAATCCCATAGGACTGCACGCCAACCAGGTCGAACTGGAAGCCCACATCGCCGTCGGCGACGCGACTATTCTCAAGAACACGGTCAACGCCGTGGAATCCTGCCGGATGTCGGTCAACAGCCTGGTGCTGCAGTCCCTGGCGTCCGCCGAGGCCACGCTGACCGCCGACGAGCGGGAACTGGGGGTGCTGTTCATCGATATAGGCAGCGGAACCACCGACGTTACGGTGTTCCAGTACGGCAGTCCCTGGATGTCGATGGTGCTGCCGGTGGGCGGCAGCCAACTGACCCGGGACCTGGCCGTGGCCGAACGCATTCCCTTCCACGTGGCGGAAGACGCCAAAATCAAGCGGGGCAACGTGATGCCGGAACTGGTGGAGGATGAAGAGGTGATACTGTCCGGCGGGCAGGGCCAGGGCCAGAAACTGGTGCGGCGGCGGCACCTGTGCGAGCCCCTTAACGCGCGAATGTACGAAATACTCCAGATGATTGTTCAGCGAATGTCCCAGGCGGGGATGAACCGCCTGCCCGACGGCGGCGTGGTATTCACCGGCGGCAGCGCGGAAATCGCCGGGCTGCAGGAGTTCACCGAAAGCGTGCTGGGCGAACCGGTCCGAATCGCCTACCCCACCGGGGTGGCGGGATTGCCCACTCAGTTGCGCAAGCCGGGCTTCTCCGCAGTGGTAGGCACCCTGCTGTGGGGCATCAAGCACCAGGGAGAGGGGCGCACCTATCGGGCCCCGGAGGGTTCAACCAAGGGTTACAAGTCTCTGCTCAGCATTTTCAAGCGCACCCGGGAGAAAACTGCCCGTTAGGCGACGGTTGAGAGGGATAAGTTCCGACCGGACGAGGCCGGCTTCAAGGCAAGGGACGCAAGCAGGGCCGGATACCCGGAAGGAAGGCGGAATTTAACAGTTCTTTACCATTCGGATTACGGAGGAAAGAGATATGGTATTCGGAAGCTCGGCATCCTGGGAACCCGGCAGAGACAACAACGAAAACTACAATGCTATGCCGGAAATCGCGCGGGGAGTGCCCCTGATCAAGGTCCTGGGCGTGGGCGGCGGCGGCAGCAACGCCGTGAGCCGCATGTACAAGGACAAGCTCCCCGTGGTGGAATACTATGCCCTGAACACGGACGCGCAGCACCTTTTCCGCTGTGACGTTTCCCACCGCATCGCCCTGGGCCAGAACCTGACCCGCGGACTCGGGTCGGGCGCCCAGCCGGAACTGGGCCGGCAGGCCGCGGAAGAGTCCCGCCCCGAAATTGAGAAGGCCGTGGAAGGCGCCGATATGGTCTTCGTGGCCGTGGGCATGGGCGGCGGCACCGGCACCGGCGCAGCGCCGGTGGTGTGCCAGATCGCCAAGGAATCCGGCGCCCTGACCGTGGCGGTGGTCAGCCGACCCTTCTCCTTTGAGGCTGCGGCCCGCCGCAAGAACGCCGACGAGGGCATTGAGCGGCTCAAGGACCACGCCGACACGGTCATCGTCATCCCCAACGACCGCCTGCTGGAGTTGAACCACGAGAAGGACCAGACCTTCACCTGGGAAGATGCCCTGAAGATGGCCGACTCCGTCCTGCACCAGGGCGTACAGGCCATTGCCGAAGTGGTCACGGTGCCCGGCGAGATCAATGTGGACTTTGCCGACGTCAAGACCATCCTGAGCAACGCCGGTCCGGCCTGGCTGGCCATTGGCCGGGGCAAGGGCGAGAAGCGCGCCGTTGACGCGGCCAAGATGGCCACCCGCAGCCCGCTGCTGGACATCGCCATGGACGGCGCCAAGCGGATCCTGTTCGTCATCACCGGCGGAACCAACCTGTCCCTGCAGGAAGTGCAGGATGCCGCCGCAGTGCTGGAGGAGATGTCCGACCCGGAGGCCAATATCATCTTCGGCACCAGCCGGGACCCACGCCTGGAGGACGAGGTCAAGATGACCATGGTGGCCGCCGCCTTCCCGGTACACCAGGACAACCAGCGCCAGCGGGAAGCGGAACTGCAGCAGCTTCTGCAGGACATTCCCCAGGACAGCATGGACGACCTGGACGTGCCCAGTTTCCTGCGCCGCCAGTCCGGCGGAAGCCGCCGCGGCTTTTTTCGATAACCTTGAGGCCGGCGAAGGTCCCGCCGGCCATACCCCGGGCCACACCAGGGACTTCGACGGGTTAGCCCGTCGCCGGGAAGGCCGGCAGGGTGGTTGGTCCAAATTCTGGCGGAGGGGAAAGTCCTGAGGGACCAGGAAACTCAAGGAAACCGGCAAGCTTTCCCCTTGCCGCCACTCAAGCAAAGTTGGTAACTTAGACCCAGGTTCCTGATTAGAGGAATATTCTCGGAGGCTCCTAGCAGTAGTACATTTTATTTAGTATCGCTGACCACTTGAGCGCCGAGAACCTGCTTTTAGGCCGACCCGATGTCCGGGTCGGCCTTCTTCTTTTTGTTCGCCGGCACTGGCGCCGGTTCTTCTTTTTGTTCGCCGGCATGGGCGCCGGCACCGTCCATGGTCCGGTATCCCCCCTTCCCTGCCCGGAACCGGGCTGTCCCATCGGTAACGCAGCCAATTTCCCAATTCCCTGGCATTCTCCATCGCGACCCGGAACATCACCTGTGCCGGGCATTTGTGGGCCTTTTTCACGTTATGTTAGCTTGGCCCTCCATTGCAAATTGGTATCGGCGCCTGGCCTTCCGTCCTTCCATCGAGACCCTGAAGAAATTATGAATTCCGCAATTCCTGTTTTTTAGAGCCCAGAAATGCCTTGACTGGGCTTTCCAGGGACATATAGAATCCTGCCTACCAAAAACAGGAAAGTCTGGCTACCACAAATGGTAGTGGACAGGTGGATCGATACAAGATAGAGTATTTCTAAAACAATTCTTAAAAAAGTTTTAGAAACTGGAAAAGGAAATGCGGTGCCCCTATTGTGGTTTCTTCGATTCCAGGGTCACGGATTCCAGGAACGTGGAAAACGGCATTCGGCGCCGCCGGGAATGCCTGGAGTGCCAGCGCAGGTATACCACCTACGAGCGTATCCATAACACCGGCCTGTTGGTAATCAAACGGGACAACCGGCGGGAGGAGTTTGATCGGGACAAGCTGGCCAGCGGCATTCGCAAGGCGTGCGCCAAGCGTCCCATTCCGGCCCACGCCATTGAAGACCTGGTGGAGGATATCGAGGGCGACCTTCAGGGTCAGAGCGAGGTGAACGCCAGCCAGATTGGCGAGGCGGTGATGGAGAAACTGAAGGGGCTGGACCGGGTGGCCTACATCCGCTGGGCCAGTGTCTACCGGGACTTCCAGGACATCGACAGTTTCGAAGAAGCAGTTAAGGACTTGCGCGAGGGAGGCGGCACCCAGCTTACCCTCCCGCACATAGAACCGGGACCAAGTCGGCAACGCCGCGGAAGGGCCAGGGGAAGGCGACGGCAGGCGCCAGCGGCCGTAACCCCCACAGCCGGACCGGAGGAAGGGGAGTTGGGAGCAGGGCAGGACCAGCAGCCCGAGGGCGACGCCAGTACGGGAGACCCGGACCGATAAAAATTTGTACCATCCCGCCAGTCGGCGCTAATCTGGCGGCTCGCAATATTCAAGGAGCTTTCTGATGCCTACCAGCGCCCAATATTCTGCCCTGACCCGGCTCTTGTGCCATAACACGAAGGTCCACGAACTGGAAGACCTGCTGCTCCGGTTACCTTTACCGGAAGAGAACATTTGCCTGGACGAAGACTCGCTGGAACTGGAGTACGAACAGCATTCCAACCCGATATCCGACCTGCAGCAAGACATCGACCGGGAAGTCCGGGCCAGCCTGGTGGCAAGCTGGTTCGCCCTGCCCATGGATATGGAAGACCTGGACCAGGTCTAGACCGGGCTAGTACTTAACCCACGCAAGACTATGGAAGTACCGAGCCCTTTCCAAAGAGTGGAACCCATGAAGTCAGTAAATTGCCAGCCTCGAAAGCACACAGTCCCCACGGGTAGCGGACCGCAGTCCGGGCTCAATTTACTGACAGTTGGTCGATGCAAAATTGGAACAGATGTGTTAAAAATTAGGGAGGAACCGGACGATGCCCATTGAAGTCCGGTTCCAGTGTGGCGGCGGTAGAAACCACGGTTGACCGCATCTGAACGGGGGCGGAAGCAGCCCCCCAATTGCCCAGGAGTAGTTCCCTCGCCCGGGCGGGCGATGAATTTTCGATACCGTTGAAGATGGAGGGGCGGCGTTTTCCCTTCTTGATGGAGGGCGAACCGAGCGGGGTTGTGGGTTCAACAGAATGCAGTAGTTTTGACCCGGCAGGGTACCGGCGGAGGATTGTCGCCGGAAGACCCAGCTACAACCATCCGTAACGGGAGTCGTGCAAAACCAAATGGCAGAACAAACCAAATACCTTATTCACGTACAGTGTCAGCCCGTGCCCAGCGGTCAGGAAAGTCAGCTAACCGCGGAACTGGCGCAGAGCTTCCCGGTGGAGCGGTGCTGGACCGAACGTGACTGGCTGACCATTGAACTGGTATCCGGTCACCGCCTGGCTCACGGGGCCCTGAAGGACCTGGCAGACACCATCCAGCTTAGCCTGTCCGACCGGGGTTCCCAGCTGAAGTCGGGCGTCATCAACCGGATGGTAATGGGCCCGGTGGCGACGGCGACCCGCCCGGTCATCACCGCCCTGGAACGCCGCTCCGTGGCCCGGCCCCTGCTGGCCGGCCTGCTGGGGAGAATGGCGACGAGAATAACCGGCCCGGCGCGGCAGGTCCCGGAGATGTACTTCCACTGGGGTATTACCTTCGATCTGGCGCTGACCGGGAGACTGAATCAAGCTTCCAGTGTGAGATAGGCGCAATCGACAAGAAATAAGAAATAACAATTTACCGATAGGGAAGGGGTAGGGAAATGGCTACGGTCCAGAACTTTAACGAAATATCAGGAGAGGAAGTCAGGCGGCGCGTCCGTGTGGCAATGGTCGCCTCCGGCATTGCTAACCAGATCAACAGCCGCTCCACGGAGCTTACGGAAAATTCCGAAGTGGTGCTCCGGCGGCGGTACCTGTCCAAAGACCGGGAGGGCAACGTCCTGGAAGACCCGGACGGCATGTTCCGCCGGGTGGCACGCAACCTTTCCATGGCGGAGCTTAGCTACCCGCCGGTTACCGAAGACGACCGGCAGGCCGTGGAGGACGAGTTTTACGGCGTTATGCGCCGGCTGGAATTCATGCCCAACTCGCCGACCTTGATGAACGCCGGTCGCGAGCTGCAGCAGCTTTCCGCCTGCTTCGTCCTGCCCGTAGGCGACTCCCTGGACTCCATATTTGAGCGAGTCAAGGAAACGGCGCTGATCCACAAGAGCGGCGGCGGCACCGGCTTTTCCTTCTCCCGGCTGCGGCCCGAGGGCGACGTGGTTGGCTCCACCGGCGGCGTGGCCTCCGGTCCCGTCAGCTTCATCAACGCCTTTGACGCCGCCACCGACGTGGTCAAGCAGGGCGGCACCCGCCGCGGCGCCAACATGGGCATCCTCAACGTGGACCACCCGGACATCCTCCGGTTCATCCACTCGAAGGAAGACGGCGCGCACCTGGTCAACTTCAATATTTCCGTGGCCGTTACCGAAGATTTCATGCAGCGGGTGGAACGGGGCCAGTCTTACGACCTGGTCAACCCCCGCACCGGCGATGTGACCGGCCAGCTTAACGCCCGCGACGTCTTCCAGGAAATGGTGGAGATGGCCTGGCAGACCGGCGATCCGGGCATTGTTTTCCTGGACCGCATCAACCGGGACAACCCCAACCCCCAGCTGGGCGCCATAGAAAGCACCAACCCCTGCGGCGAACAGCCGTTGCTCCCCTTCGAGTCCTGCAACCTGGGTTCCCTCAACGTGGCCCGCATGGTCAAGTACACCGATGGCGACGTGGTAATGGACTGGGACCGGCTGGCCGGGGCGGTGCGCACCGGCGTCCGCATGCTGGACAACGTCATAGACATGAACAACTATCCCCTCGACGAGATCGAGGAGATGAGCAAGAAGACCCGCCGCATCGGCATGGGCATAATGGGCTTTTCCGATCTGCTGGTGCAGCTGGGCATCCAGTACGATTCGGAGGAGGCGCTGGAACTGGGCGGCCAGGTTATGCGCCGCATCCAGGACGAGACCTACAAGGCCTCCATGGAACTCTCGGAATCCCGGGGCACCTTCCCGGCGTGGGAGGGCAGCGTGTACAACCAGCCGGGCAACGTCCGGCGCATGCGCAACTCCGCCCCGGTTACCATCGCTCCCACGGGCACCATCAGCATCATCTCCGGGGCGTCCAGCGGCATTGAGCCCCTGTTCGCCCTGTCCTACGTCCGCAACGTCATGGACAACACCCGCCTGGTGGAAGGCAATCCCTACTTCGAGGCAGTGGCCCGCAGCGAGGGCTTTTACTCCCAGGAACTGATGGAGCAACTGGCCCAGTCAGGCACCCTCCACGACCTGGACGTGCCCGAATGGGTTAAGGACGTGTTCCGCACTTCCCACGACATCACCCCGGAATGGCACGTGCGCATGCAGGCGGCCTTCCAGCAGTACACCGACAACTCGGTGTCCAAGACCATCAACTTCCCCAACACCGCCACCGTGGAGGACGTGGCCGAGGCCTACCGCCTGGCCTACGAAACGGGCTGCAAGGGCATCACCGTGTACCGGGACGGCAGCAAGGAGGGCCAGGTGCTCAGTACCGGCCAGACCGGCGCCCAGGAAGCGGGTCAGTCCGGCGCCGTAAGCGGGACCGTCCGGGTAATGCGGGACCGTCCCCGCCAGATCCAGGGCGTCACCGAGCGGGTGCATACCGGCCACGGCAATATGTACGTGACCATCAACTTCCAGGAGGAGGGCAAGCCCTTCGAGGTCTTCACTACCCTGGGCAAGGCCGGCGGTTGCGACTCGGCCCAGCTGGAGGCCATATCCCGCCTGGCGTCCCTGGCCCTGCGCTCCGGCGTAGGCGTTCAGGACGTGGTGGAACAGCTGAGGGGAATTACCTGCTGCCCCTTCTGGGATGAGGGCACCCTGGTACGCTCCGGCCCCGACGCCGTGGCCCTGGCCCTGCAGCGCTACATCGAGGGCGAGGCCGATACCGCCGGGCACGCCGATTCCAAGTCAGTGCAGATGCAGTTCGTCCCCGAACCGGTGCACTACAACGGCAACGGAAACGGTAATGGAGCTAATGGCAACGGCTACGCCGGCACCGTCCCCACCGCCCGGAAATGCCCCGACTGCAACACCCCGGTCATATACCAGGAGGGGTGTTTGATGTGCATTTCGTGTGGGTGGAATAAGTGTGAGTGACGGTGGCACATATTTGAAATAGAGGGCGAAGAGCTTCGTTCTCCGCCCTAATCATTTCTTCAGCCCGCAGTGCAGTAAGACATTACTACCCGTTTACAACGCTGAACGAAATAGTGATGGGTCGAATAGTACATGAGAGACGTTTGACGTCTAATGTTTCTCTTGTCTCAAAATCTTGAACAATAGAGCAGTCAGCCTCTTGAGGAGAAAGGCATGGCAGACGGTGTTGAGAGAGTGTACGGCTACTTGGCAGAATCTGTTAGAGAGACGAGTTCCGAGAGACGGCTTGGCGTCGAGGCGGCTACCGGGCCCGATTTTGCTGCTGGACAAGTTATAGCGCATTACGCAGGAACCGTTGCTCGAATAAAGTTTTCGGTTAAGGACTTTGGCCATATATCCTCTGAAATAGAATTCAATCCAGATTCAGTCGGAATGGATGAAGTATTAGCTTGGGCTAAGGCAATTTGGGATGGTGCTTCTACAAAGGGCTTCCCTGACAGTGGCTGGAAGCACTAGTACAGCTTGATTTACTGTAGGCAAAGTTGCTGCCACAGGACGCTGCGAAAAGAGGGTTCGTTTCCAGTGGCCTACTCACCCATGGAGGCTTTTAAGTTGGCATCTACGGCCAATTTGCAACCAAGACCAAAATTTAGGCTATGCAATCCTTTTTGAAAAAGACGGTTCAGAGGCTTCCTGAATATAATTAGATAGATATAGGGGAGGAAGTTTATCTGGTATGGAAGCAGCTATCGGTAGTTTGAGTAACCCCATACTACTAATTGTAATCGCTGTTGTATTTGCGTTGGGATGGCTTCTTAGCAAAATAGGAACGCTGGATCTAAATGCTTTGATAAATTCTTTTCAGGAGTCTAGAAACTTATCAGCTCAGAAAAGGGTTGTTAAACAATGCTCCCATATGTGGACGTTATATCCACAGAGCCAGTTTTCAATATGTAGCTCTTGTCAGGCACTTATTGCCACATCGACTCTCTTATTGTGGCGAGAAATTAGAATGGAAGGTTTGTTCATTGCAGGGGAGAGATGGGGTATGGATCTTAGGCCAAAGGGCGGTTGTTTAGTTGTGCGTGATCCCATAGGTAGAAAGAATAATTGATTTCGGACAACAATTATATGATCCCCAAGATTTAGTTAAGCCCCGACCAACGTGAGAATATCTAACGGTCACTTGATCCAACCCATCACCCCTCCTCCCCCGTATAAAACGCCGCCGTCCTTGCCGCCGCAGCCCGCGCAACCTCCGGCTCCGTCCCCGCCACAATTGCCTCCTGCCCCCAGGCTTCGCTGCTGCCGTGGATGAACGCCCGCCCTTCCTCCGAATACGCGAATTCTTCCTCGTCGGGCTTGGGCGCTGACGGGTCGGCGATGTGCAGGGCCAGGCCCAGGAAGGCCATCTCCCAGCCCACGCCCACCGCGCCCGGGCCGAACTGGTCCCAGTGGGGTGAGAGCAGGGCGGTGTGAATAAGGACAAGCCCAACCTGGCCGGCCTCTTCCTCCCATACCTGGACCGCCACCCAGCTTACGTCCCCGGCAAACTCCCAGGTCAAGCCAAAGTGCGACTGGGACTCGCAGGCGAAAATCGTCCCGCCGGCGTTGCCCTCCACCTGGTACCGTCCGCCCGGTTCCAGGTTGCCGCTGACCGGCGCAAACCAGCGGGGGATGCGGTCGGCGCTGGTCACCGCGTCCCACAGGTCCTCCAGCGTCGTGGCGAAACTGCGGTAAAGGGAAACAGCACTGGCGGGCTGGCCGTCCTTCTCCAGGAAAGCAACCGTCCGTTCCAGCGCGGCCAGGTGGGTTTCGGGGTTGAAGTTCATGGGCAGGTTCTCCTCCCTTCGGGACTGGCTAGTAGGGCGTACTATGGTTGGAGGGTAAAGGGGTTGTCAACGGTGGGGCCTCAGTATGCAAGGGTCCGCAGCCTGTCCTTGACACTTCAATGACTGGAGTTGGACTCACTTCCATTTGGCAGGGAATGCTATACTTTCTTTAATCATCCTAAACAAGGAACCTTCTATGCGGGAAAGAAAGAAAACCACCGACAAGGAACGGTTGGCGTTACTAATTCAAGACTTGACGTGTGAAGAACAGGCTGCCGTGCTGGAAGTTGTGCGCGTTATGGTTGCCAACCGGAGCAAGAAGCACAGCATTAAGGAAATAAAGGGGTTGGGCAAAGAAATTTGGGAGGGCATCGACGCCAAGGAATACGTTGACGAGTTGCGCGGACCTAAATGCAGCTAGATCCCCTTCGCGGCAGGTTGGTGGCCTTCGACACCGCACCACTCATTTATTACATCGAAGAAAAAGAGCCCTTTCACGGTATAGTTGCCCCCTTCTTCGATGCCATTGGTTCGGACATCTTCCAGTCGCTAACCTCTATAATAACTTTGGAAGAAGTGCTGGTCGTACCCTTTCGAGACGGGCGTCTTGATCTAGTTGAAAGCTACCGAAATGTCCTCTTAAACGCAGCGGGCTTACAAATATGGAACGTAGGCCAGCAAATCGCCGAGGAAGCTGCTCACATTCGGGCTACCTATCGACGCATACGCACGCCCGATGCCCTTCAGATGGCCACCGCCGTGGTTGCGGGCGCCGACTACTTTCTCACTAACGACAAGGCTCTCCCCGACCTCCCCAATTTAGAGTTGGTTGTGGTGGACGACCTAGCCCAGACATAGGCCTTTATTGCGCTTGCTGCCACATTCCACCCCCACCCCCATGCTATAATCCATCCGTACCTATGCCCTATCTGCAACGGGAGCGATGTGAGTTATGGTTGACGTTGATATGGAAAAGCCGGCTATCGCCATTACCATGGGCGACCCCTGCGGCATTGGCCCCGAGGTGGTGGTCAAGGCCCTGGCCGACCCACGGGTTTACGCCTCCTGCCGACCCATGGTCATCGGCAACACCTACGCCATGAACCAGGCGGTCAAGGCCACCGGCCTGCCCCTGGCCATACGCGAGACCGACGACCCCACCTGTGCTGGTGAGGACCCCGCCACCGTGGACGTGGTGGACATCCATAACCTGAACCCGGAGGACATTACCGTCGGCCAGATCAGCGTTCCCTGCGGCAAGGCGGCCATGGAGTGGGTGTCCAAAGCCGGACAACTGGCCCTGGCCGGTGTCGTGGACGGCATCGCCACCGCGCCCCTGAACAAGGAGGCGGCGGCCATGGCCGGCTACGAGTCCATCGGCCACACCGAGCTTTTGCAGGAACTGTCCGGGGCAAGAATCGTACCCACCATGCTCATGTCCAAGAACCTGCGGGTGGTGCACCTCACCACCCACCGCTCCCTGCGGGTGGCCTGCGACTACGTGAAGAAGGACCGGATTCTCGACTTCCTGCAGTTAACCCACGATTCCTTCGTCAAGTGGGGATTCCCCAACCCCCGCATCGCCGCGGCGGGCCTGAACCCCCACAACAGCGATGGCGGCCTGATAGGGAACGAGGAGGCCGACGAAATCGCCCCGGCCGTGGCCGCGGCCAGGGAACGGGGCATCAACGTGGTTGGGCCGATTCCCGCGGACAGCGTCTTTCCCCAGGCTATCGAGGGCCGCTACGACGCCGTCCTGGCCATGTTCCACGACCAGGGCCACATCCCAGTCAAGGTGTACGGCTTCGAGGAAAGCGTCACCGCCAACCTGGGCCTGCCCTTCGTCCGCACCTCGGTGGACCACGGTACCGCCTTCGACATCGCCGGACAGGGCATCGCCCAGCACATTTCCATGCTGGAGTCCATCCGCCTGGCGGTGGAACTGGCCCGGGGCAACGGCCTGGCGGACTTTTAGCACGCCGGAGTTGCGCAGACCGGAACAAGCCGGGGAGGACGGGGCTTATCTCAGGCAGTGCCCTTGTAGCATTCGGTCTCGGGTGAAGTCGGGGAAGATCTCTTGAAATGGAATGGGGCGGGTTTGAAACCCGCCCCTACTTGTTACGGGCTACGGGAACAGCAACCCTGATCAATTCTGTACCGGGCTAGTGGCCTTAAGGTCCTATTCCTCGCCGGTCAGGTGGGGGAACATGGCCAGCGGTGTGGCGGCCAGCAGGCCCGCATCCACCGGCAGGGTAACCCCCGAGACCCACCGGGCCTCGTCCGACGCCAGGAACAGCGCGGCGTTGGCCACGTCCCAAGCGGTGCCCTCGATGCCCAGGGGGCCGGCCCGGCGGCGCAGAGTCAGCATTTCCTCGGAAGAGTGCCTGGCCACCATGGGACTGCGCACATGCCCGGGGGCGATACAGTTCACCCGCACGTTGTCCCGACCGTAGTGGACCGCCATGGAGTTGCTCAGGCCGATGATGCCGCCCTTGGACGCGGCGTAGGGATGGCTGGGGCGCCCGCTGCCTGCCCTCAGTCCTACAATGGACGACAGGTTGACGATGGAACCCCCGCCGGCCTCGATCATGCGGGGAATGGAGTGCTTGCTGGTGAGCATCACGCTCTTCAGGTTAACGTCCAGTACCGTGTCCCACAGGTCTTCGTCCACGTCGGTAACCGATCCTGGCCCGCTGATGCCCACGTTGTTAATCAGAATGTCCAGGTGGCCGTGACGGTCAATGGCGGCCTGGGCCATGTCGCGGCAATCGTCGTTGCTGGTCACGTCCCCCAGGAAAATCGACGCCTCGCCGCCCTCTTCGCGAATGGTTGCCAGCGTCGTCTCGGCATTGGCCTGGTCTCGGTCCACCAGCAGCACGGTGGCGCCCTGGCGGGCGAACAGGATGGAAATGGCCTGGCCGATGCCCACAAAGTCCCCGGCGCCCGTGGCTCCGGCGCCCGTTACTATAGCCACCTTGCCGCTCAACCTGCCTGGTTGGTTCTGCATACTGTACCTCCCTGGAGACCCTGAATAATCAGGGGAATTCTTATTGCGCGCTATGGGTTTGGGGTTGAAATGTCCAGTATAGGGGCAACCAACTGCCGTGCCAATCGGCGCAGGAAAGTTAGCGCCGTTGCAATTCGGATGGCTGGATTTCGGCCCAGGCAGGACCGTCCCTGACTGTGAGTTGTCCCAGCAAATATGCGAACAGAATCCCGTGCGCTATTCTGCTAACCAGCGTTCAGCCCTGGGAAAATAGCGTCCCGGAAGGCCCCTACTTCGGCTCTGGGCATGTCGTAGCCGCCCTCCTGGGTGTGGGTGGGAAAGATAAAGACGTGCTCGATGCCTGATTCGGCTCCGGCCCGCTTCAGCCGCGCCAGGCACTCGTCGGATGTACCGAACAGGCCGAAGGCATCGCAAATCTCCGCCGCTTGTGCGTCGCTGATGTCCTCCGGTACGAAGTCATCGGCCAGGTCGATGCCGGCCTCCCCCAGCCAGTGCAGGTTGGAACCGCTGGGATACTTGAGATAGGGCTGGTCCGGCCGGAACCACTGTTGCGGAAAGCGCCGCGCGGCCGGGCCGTCTTCCGATATGGTGGTCGGGGTAATGAAGATTGTCTGGAAGCCATCCAGGGTACGTCCCGCCCGGGCCGCGCCCATTTCAAGGCGGCGCCTGGCCGATGCCACCGCCCGGGGATGGAGGCCCACCAGCAGCAGGACGCCGTCGGCAACCTCTCCGGCCAGTTCCACCATGCGCGGCCCGGCAGCGGTCATAAACACCGGAGTAGGCGTATCGCTCACATTGCGCAGCCGCGTCTCCACCCCGTTGAACTCCACCCGTTCCCCACGCAGCAGGCTGCGGATTGTCAGGACGGCTTGTCGCATGGCTGCCACCGTGGCACGGGGCCGGCCAATGTTGCCCACCGCCAGGTAGCCGGGCGCAATGGTCAGCCGCGCCCGCCCCGGCGCAACTTCCTCCAGCGAATGGGCCAGCGACGCCAGCACCATGGGATGTCGGGTAACCGGGTTGCTGGTCGCGGGATAGAGCGTGAGGGATGAAGTCCGCTCCGCTGCCAGGGCCAGGGTCAGAAAGACGTCCCGTCCGCTGTGCTGGTGGTCGTGGATCCCTACCCCAGAAAATCCGGCGGCCTCGCATTCAGCGATAAAGTCAGCGGTCTCCGGCACCGGCAGGCCCACCGGCACCCTGATATCCACTTTCATTCTCTCCACCTAACCTTCAGCCCACAGGTGGGCGAACTGCTGGGCCACCACCTGCTCATAGGCCGCGTCGCCAGAAAGCAGGCCAGTATTGCGGGCAAAATCGTTCAGGCTGAACACTGATTGGGGAGAAATGGCGGGAGAGTAGAAGGGAGTGTCCCTTCGCACCAGGTCTTCAATCAAAGCTGCCTCGTCGATGGGAAACAGTTTGCGCCCGACTTCATCAGCCCGGGAAGGGTCGTCTCGCAGCGCCCGCAGCGTCGCCGCCAGGGCCCGAACGGCTCCCGCTGCCTGCGCCGGGGACTCTTCAACCAGCCTTTCGGCAACAACCAGCGCGGGGAACGTGTAGTCCCTGGCGACTGGCGGACCAAGCCCCTGCCGCGGGTCAAGGACGACGGTGCCCAGGCCGCTGCGCACCGCCACTTCGGCGCCCATGGCGTTGGCCCAGAAGCCATCTATCACCCCCTCCTCCAGGGCCCGGGCAGCGTGGACACCGAAGGATACGCCGGGTTCGCCGCTGCCTGGTACCGGCGCCAGGTCAACCCCGTCCCGCAACGGATCAATGCCCGAATCGGCCAGCAGGCAGCGGAGCGCGGCATCCGGACCTGGCGCGGCGCCGATTCGCAGCCCCTTAACCGCCGAAACGTCGCCGGGGCGGACGCCCAGGCTGGAACTTAGCACAAGCAGCCAGTAGGTGTGCTGGGACAGGGCGGCCAGGAGCCTGACGCTCCGCCATTCGGGGAATGCCAGCAAAGCAGCGTGGGCGGGACCGGCCACAAAGTCCACCCGCCCTTCCCGCAGCGCTTCCATTGACCTTCCCGCCGGGGAGATCAACTCCAGGTCCACGTCCATGCCCTGTTCCCGGAAAAACCCCAGTTCCACGGCGGCTAACGCCGGAAAGTAGGAATTGGATACCAGGTCCGGTACCGCCAGGCGCATTCTATCCGTCTCCTCAAGCCCCGGGATTGCGGCGAAAGTTCAGAACAAGTTTACCACCGGCCAGGTATCCATTATTCTCTCCGGTAGAGTCGTCTAGTCCGGCAAAACCATCCCCCCGACACGCACCGGCGCCGCAAGTGGCTGCGGCGGCTCTAATCCAGTCAACCAGGAGGCACCGGCATGACTATGTCCTACCGTCCCACCGGATTGACCTGTTACAACCCCGCCAGCGCATATCGGGGCTACACCCTTTTCTCCCCCAACGTCGGCGACGATGCCTATCTGATAGATATGGAAGGCAACTTCGTACACCGCTGGCGCTACCCCGGCGGCATCGCCTACGGATATCTTCTGGACAACGGCAACCTGCTCTACCGCGACCAGGGGGCAAGCCCGCCAGGCGCCGACCATATCCGCGAACTGGACTGGGACAGTCACCTGGTCTGGGAACACTACGACCCGAGCCTTCGCCGACATAACCGCCTGCCCAACGGCAACAACCTGTTTCTGTTGCAGCGGGACCGAATTTCCCGGGAACTGACGGGCCGGGTCCAGGGTGGTTTCAGGTCCGCCGCCGACCCGGAGCAGATGTTCGGCGACCAGGTGGTGGAAGTGGCCCCGGACGGGACCGAGGTAAACGTCTGGCATTCCGGCGACCACCTGGACCCGGAGGCGGATGTCATATGCCCCCTGGAAAACCGGGCTGCCTGGGGCGGGGCCAACGACCTTACGTCGTCGCCCGACGGCGCCACCTTCCTGATCAGCTTCCGCATCCTGGACACCGTAGCCCTCGTGGACCGGGCGTCGGGAGAGATTACCTGGAAGTGGGGGCCGGGCATCATATCCCACCAGCATCACCCAACCTACTTACCAAATGGTAATGTGCTGTTGCTGGACAACGGTTCCCACCGGCGGGGTCTCAGCTACTCCCGGGTGCTGGAAGTCGACCCGTCAACCAGCGAGATAGTGTGGCAGTACCAGGGACGGCCCATGGCCTCCTTCTTCTCCCACTTCACCGGCGGGGCGCAGCGACTGCCCAACGGCAACACCCTGATTACTGAGGGGATGTCCGGCCGCCTGTTCGAGGTCACCGCCGCCGGTGAAACAGTGTGGGAGTTCGTCAGTCCCTTCTTTGTCCCTTCCCAGCACGGGGTGGCCAATGGCGTTTTCCGCGCCCACCGCTACGGCCCCGATCACCCGGCCCTGCAGGGAAGGGAACTGGATCCGGCGCGATTCTCCAATCTTAATCGCCTGTACTTGGGGTAGCCACACTGCCGCAAGCATTGCCAAACCGGGCAGCGGATTCGCAAAACTTGTTCAGGAACCGCCAATCAGGAACCGCCAATGATGTTTTTGTGATTTTCCAGTTTCCCAAGCAGCAGAATGTTGACCTTTTCCCGCGCCGAATCCCACAATAGATGTGAATTTACGGAGTGGGGGGTGCGTTCATGATTGAATGGCTGGGAATCGGACACCTATTCGAGCTTTCTCCGGCGGAAGCCATAGCCGGGTTTTTCACCCCGCTGGCCATCTTTGCCGCTTTCTTCGTGGTTCAGTTTGTCCTCCCTGGAAGGCGAGTAACCGGCTACGTTATAAACCCCGAGACCGGCGAACCCCGCAATTACAAGCTCAACGGCATCCTGGTCTTTGCCATCGCCATCGCGGTTTGGGCTTTCGAGGTTGGCGGTCTCCCCCGTGACTGGTTCTACCGGTCCACAATGTACGCGGTAGCCGGCGGCACGGTTTTCTGCGTCATATTCTCCCTGTGGGCGGTGTTTAGTCGGCCAAAAGGTCACATCGAAAACTCCTTCGTCGCCTTCTGGGAGGGCCGGTCCCTGGAACTGCCCTTCTTCAACGGCCGCTTCGACCTGAAGATGTACTTGTACGTGGTCGGCGGGACCATGCTGTCCCTCAACGCCCTTTCCGGCGCGGCGTGGCACTACGGACAGTTCGGCGGGGACTTCAATCCCGGCGTCTTCCTGTATGCCGGATTCCTGACTTTCTACGTGCTGGACTACTTTGTCTTCGAGCGGGTCCAGCTTTATACCTACGACCTGATCCACGAACACCTGGGTTTCAAGCTGATCTGGGGCGGTCTGGTGGTCTACGGGTGGCTCTACATCCTGCCCCTGTGGGCCCTGGCCGCGGTTCCCAACCCCGGCTTCTCGCCGCTCTGGACCTACATCTGGCTGATCGGGACCGCCGCCCTCTTCCTGCTGGGTTGGGGAATTTCGCGGGGCGCCAACATGCAGAAATACACCTTCAAGCGGTGGCCGGAACGCAAATTCCTGGGAATCATCGATCCCCAATATATTGAAGCCGGAGAGCGCAAGATTCTGTGCAGCGGCCTGTGGGGTTTTGCCCGCCACTTCAACTACCTGGGCGAGGGGTTCCTGTCCTTCTCCATCGGGATGGTATTTGGTCACTTCGCCAACCCCTGGGCCTGGACCTATTTCGTCTTCATCGTCTCGCTCTTCACCTGGCGGCAGCGGCTGGACGATACCAATTGCGCCGAGAAGTACGGCGCGGAGAAGTGGGCGGAGTATCAGCAGAGGGTCAAGTACCGAATTCTCCCCGGTGTTTACTGATAAAAGATTTCACACATTACTGAGGTCAACGCCGGAAGCTGTCAACTTGCTTCCGGCGTTGCTTTGGGACAGGGAAGATGCTGGGTCGGCTGTGAGCTCGAGCCGACATTGGCGGGTAATTCCGTGGCGCCAGCACCACCACGTCGGCTGGGAATCAGCGTTAGCCGCAGGAAGAGCCTATCGGCCCCGTTGCCGTGGGTCCAACAGGTCCCGCACGGCGTCCCCGAAAATGTTAAGGCCGAAAACGGCAATGCTGATCGCCACACCTGGCCAGATCACCATCCAGGGCGCCTCGTTGCGATACTGCTGTGCCAGGCCAGTCAGCATGGAGCCCAGAGAGGCGTTGGGCTCCTGAATCCCAATGCCCAGGAAGCTGAGCGTGGACTCGGTGAGAATTGCGGTGCCCAGTTCCGCCGTGGCCATAACGATCCAGGGCGAAATCGTATTGGGGAGGATGTGGCGAAGGACGAGCCTGGGCTCACTGACACCAACGGCACGGGCCGAATCAATATACCCCCGCTCCCTGATGCTGAGAGTAACCGCACGGGTAATCCTCGATATATTTGGGGACTGCACCAGCCCAATGGCAAATATCAGGCTGTACAGGGACGTGCCAAGGGCAGTAACCACCACCATGGCCATGATTATGGTGGGGAATGCCATCAGGATATCCACGATGCGCTGGACAATCAGGTCCAGTACACCCCCGCGATACCCCACTATGATGCCAAGCAGGCCCCCGCCCAGCGACGCAATGGCGATGGCGGAAAACCCTACGATGATGGAGACCCGGGTGCCGTGCAGCAGCCTGCTATAGAGGTCCCGCCCGAACTGGTCGGTCCCCATCCAGTACGTGGAGTTGGTGTTTACTAGTCGGTCCTCGTAGTGGGGTTCAATGGGATCAAAGTTCTGCATTGCTTCCGCGAACACTGCAACCAGCAGCATAAGCACCACCAGCACCCCACCGAATGTTCCCAGGGGTTTACGACGGACCAGGAACACCAACCCGGGAAGAAACCCCGTCTTCCTGGGGCGGCGCTCGAGGACCGCTGTTTCATTTTGTGTGGCGCCTTGGTTCATTGGGTACGACTCTACTACCTGTTGCTGACGAACTTTGACCTTACAAACACAGCGGAATGCTAGTTGGATACCCGGACCCTGGGGTCTAGCATGGCGTAGGTCAAGTCCACCAGCAGATTGATGAAACTGGCAAAGACTACCGATACCAGTATCAGGAACTGCACCGTGGGATAGTCCCGGGCCGCCACCGCCCCGACCAGCAAACGGCCCAGGCCGGGGAGGTTAAATACCACCTCCACGACCACCACGCCGTTAAAGAGGCCGATCAGGGTAACCCCGTACAATGTCGCCACGGGCATAAATGCGTTCTTGAGCGCATGCCTCATTACTACAACACTTTCCCGCAAACCCTTGGCATAGGCCGTTCGGACATAGTCCTCGTCCAGAATGTCCAGCATGGACGACCGTACCATCCTGGCACATATGGCGATGCTGCGGATGGAGCCGATAAACGCCGGCAGCAGAAACTGCTGCAGGTTGGTCAACGGGTCCCTGGTGAACGGCACGTAAACCAGGGGATTGGTATAGTTGAACCAGAACAGCAGCGCCAGGATCACCATTATGCCGATCCAGAACACGGGAATGGCCAGGCCCCCGATGGCCGTGACCCGGACCACGTAGTCCAGCCACGTGTCCTGTCGCACTGCGGTAATGGTCCCTAACAACAGGGAAAAGACGATGACGAAAATGAGGCTGATAATCGTCAATTCGGCGGTTACCGGAAATGCCCTGCCGAAATTCTCCAGCACCGGATTCTGACGCACCAGGCTGATGCCAGGATCCAGGCGAAGCACGTCCCAAACCCATTTCAGGTACTGTTGGTAAACTGGCAGATCCAAGCCGAACTGGGCCCGCATGGCATCCCGTTCTTCAAGGGTCAGCCCCAACTCCGCCTGCGCCAGCAGGGCGGTAATTGGATCCCCGGGTATCACCCGCATGATGAAGAAAATCAGGATGCTGGAGCCAACTACGGCTATCAGCGCCAGCCCCACTCTTTTGGCAAGATACGCTTTCATGTCGCTACAGAACCCGAGTCACTCTTGTACTGGACTTACCGCCAATACCCTCTCTTGTTCAGACAACGGCAGGTCTCAGACCACCGGCCTGAGACCTGCCAAATGATTCGTTGACTGTGTAACCCAACTATTTCTTTAGCCAAACGTGCGCTACATTTGCGGTGTCCGGTGAAAAGGACAACTGAGGGTCGTAGTCCTGGACTCTCTCGTTCCAGGCTTGGAACCTGGCCCTCCACCACATGGGCACCGAGCCTCCCTGGACTTCCCAGAACTTGCGGGCCATGTCCTGGATTATGGCTGCCCTTTCTTCCTGGGTCTCGGCATCACGCTGCTGCTCGTACAGAGAGTCGATTTCAGGATGGCTCATGGCGCCGAAATTCCTGGCTCCATCGGTTACGTACTGGTTTTGCAGGTGCAGGTCCGGTTCCAACGGTCCGCCAAAAAGGCGTATCATGATGTTGAAATCATGGGCGATTTCGCGCTCTTCCGTGACGGCGTCTTCCTGGACGTCCATGACGCCGCCGGTTATTCCGATGTTGGAAAGCTGTTGAATCAGCAGGGTTGCGCCTTCAATGTTTGCCGGCCGATTCTCAGTAAGCATCGGGATTTCCTGCGTAAAGTCATAGCCGGTGTCCTCGGTATACTCGGCCAGCAGACGGCGGGCTTCTTCAAACTCCGCCTCCTTGTCTTCGGCGAAACCGGGCAATTGCTTTACCTCATCGATGGGGAGAGCGTAGGGGCTGCCCGGCGGGTACAGAATGCCATAAGGCGAACCGAAGCCCCGCTCACTGATCTCCCCCACCCGCATCCGGTTCATACCCAGGCTTACCGCCTGGCGCACCCGAATGTCGTTCCAGGGCTCCCGCTCCTCGTTCATCTGCACGTCCCAGTGAGAAACGTCGCCCAGCACTTCCTTGGTAACCATGTGGTCCATTTCCTGCAACTGGACGTAAAGGGATGCGGCCAGCTGCGGGTAGGCGATGTCCACCTGTCCCGTCTGCAGGGCCGCCAGCCTGGTGGCTTCGTCCACCATCACCAGAACTTCAATGCCGTCCAGGTATGGCAGGTCCGGGTTGGCCCAGTAGGACGGATTGCGAGAAAGCGAGTAGCGGGCGCCGGTCTCAAAGTCTTCAGGGATAAACGGGCCGCTGCCGACCAGTTCCTCGTAGTTCCTTATCAGGGGTTGGGGAAGAGCTTCGGTGGCCGCCTTGTTAAATATGGGAAAGTTGGTCAATGCCACGGCGGCCAGGAATCCCTGAGACTTGTTATTGGTATGCACCGTAATCTGACTGCCGCTGACCTGAACGTCATCAACGTTGTCGTAATAAGTGCCGACCGGCTTCGCCCGGCCAATGATCAGGCCCTCGGGCGGGTTTTTCACCCGGTCGAAGTTGAACTTTATGTCGTCTACCGTGACAGCATCACCGTTATGCCACTTGGCGCTGGAGGTCAGATTGAAGGTCCAGTCCGCGGTGCCGTCATCGTTAAGGGTTACGTCCCAGCTTTCGGCCAGGTCAGGAGCGATCACCCCGGGATTGCCCAGTTCTTCGGTTACCAGGTAGTTAAGCGCCGGCTGGGCTATCCAGAACTCCCGGGAACTGGCTCCCCTGGGGGTGTGGAGGTCCACACCCGTGGGGTCCAGGTGCACCTGTACCTTCAAGGTGCCGCCATACTTATCCCCGGCGGGTTGTTCCGCCGCGGGCGGTTCGGCCGTTGGTTCAGGCACGGCGGTGGCCTCCTGGACCGGGGCCGGGGCCGGAGCCTGGCTGGCCGGTTCTTCCGCCGCGCCGCAAGCCAGCGCCGCAACAACCACGATCAACAAAGATGCCAACAATAAAACGAATCTGAAATTCACCGCAGATCCCTCCACCTTACGAATATCTACCGAAGAATTGCACCACTCGGAGGGTGTTCCCGTTCACCGAGTTTGTATTGCCAACAATAATATTAGGCCCAAAGTTAGTCAATAGTTTTTGATAATCGTGGCGGTATTGAGTAGGCATACCTGCTTTAGCTGCAGTATTTCGTAATTCACTGGCCGCAATGCGATGCTGGCTGCACTGGTATTTCCACCATTAGAAGCGGACCCTCTTTGCTTGCAGCATACTCATGGAGCATCGACTCGCGGACATCCCCCGACCACCACTCATTTCTCCCCGTTATAGTAGAATGCAGCAGCCAACTACTAAACTACCACAGGAACTTTTCCCAAGGAGCATAAGCTATGACTGACAAAATTCGCCTGGGCTTCGTTGGGGCCAACGTAAACTCCAGCTGGGCTTCCCAGTCCCACTTCCCGGCGCTGCTGGCCAGCCCCGACGTTGAATTCACCGCGGTCTGCACCACCCGGCCGGAAAGTGCGGAGGAGGCCCGCCAGGCATTTGGGGCCAAGCTGGCCTTTCACGATTTCCGGGAGATGGCCGCATCGCCTGACATCGACGCCATCGCCGTGGTAGTGCGGGTGCCCGCACACTACGAGCCTACCAGGGCGGCCATCGAAGGTGGCAAGCACGTGTACACCGAGTGGCCCCTGGGACGCAACACCGCCGAGGCAGTGGAACTGGCGGACCTGGCCCGGGAAAAGGGAGTGCAGACCGTGGTGGGCCTGCAGTCGCGGGTCAGTCCCGCCCTGATGTACATCAAGGAATTGATCGAGGCGGACTACGTGGGCGAGGTACTTTCGTGCAGCCTGACCACCATGCGCGACGGGGCGCTGGCCCGCCCGACGGGCCGCACCTGGCAGCGGGACGCCAGCCTGGGCGCCAACACGCTGACCATCGCCAACGGCCACGTCATAGACGCTCTGCGCTTCGTGGCCGGCGATTTTGCCCGGGTGGCCTGCATGGTCAGCACCCAGGCAAAGGAGTGGTACGAGACGGACACCGAACAGTACGTGGAGGTGACGTCTCCGGACAACATCAGGGTAAGCGGGCAGTTGAAGGGCGGGGCTGCGGCATCGGTCCACGTGGGCGCGGCCCCCTGGGCCGGCAGCGGTTACCGCATGGAAATTTATGGGCGGGAGGGCACCCTCGTCGCCTCAGGCAGCGTCTCATCCCAGCGGGGCGAGATGCTGCGGGTGCAGGGCGCGCAACGAAGCCACCAACTGGAGGACCTGGAAATACCCGACCGCTTCGCATTTGTCCCTGCCGACTTCCCCCAAGGCGACCCATATAACGTGGGGCAGATGTATGCCCTGTTCGCCGAGGCGGTCCGCACCGGCCAGAATCGCCTGCCCAACTTCGATGAGGCGGTGAACCTGCACCGGTTCATCGATACCATCCAGGAGGCGTCAGACACGGGACGGGAGTTGGCCGTAGGCTGAGAAAACCCGGGCAAGGGGTGTAGCTTAAACGTGTAGGGGCGCACGGCCGTGCGCCCCTAAGTTTGTCGTGATACCAGGAAGGTGGACCTGCACCTCTTCCCGAAATTACTTACGCTTTGGCAGCCACCGGTTCGTGGGTCTTCAGGAAGCGGCGGGCGTGTTCCACGGTCTGGTCGATGTGTTCCTGGGTGTCCTTCCAGGGATAGATGGTCACCTCGGAATTGGGGGCGAGGCTGGCCACTTCCATAGCCACCGCGTAGGGGTGGGCCGGCACGTCGTCGGGCGCGATCAGCAGCGGCGTCTGCAGGTTTCGCACGAAGTCCCGGGTTACGGTGAACACGAAGTCGCCGCGGTTAATGTACATGCTGGTCAGGAAGTCGTGGACCATTTCCATGGTGACTTCCGGCCGCTTTTCGCACAGGGGTGGCCCCCAGCCGGTGATATTGTTCTGGTAGAACAGGTCCGGCATTTCCGGCCTGAACCCGCTGGGCTGCATCATTGCCGCCGCCTGAACCCGGTCCGAGGCCCGGCTGAGCAGGTTGTGGATCATCGGTCCGGCGATGCAGAACCCCATCACCAGGAACTTGTCGATGCCCAGGTGGTCCATCAGGCCAATCTGGTCGTCGGTGTAGGCGTCCCAGGGCCGGTCAATCTCCACCGGCCCGCTGGACTGGCCCGGAGGAGCATTGCGCAGGTCGGCCGCAATGACGCGGAAGTCGTCCTTGTAGGTCTCCAGCGGATTGAATGGATGCGAGTTCTTCAGCCCCTCAATGGTGGAATTGAGCCCCCCGCCCGGGATGACCATCAGGGGAAATCCCGATCCGGCCTCTTCATAATAGATTTTGGTATCGCCCCTTTCGTAGAACGGCATGGAAATGTCCCTCCAATATTGAAGCGTTCAGCTGGGTTGGTGTCGAATCTAACCCAGGACGGGATGGTGGTCAAGGGAAGGCTAGGTGATTCGACACCCTTATTCGCTTCTCTTGACGACCAGTCTTAGGGAAGAAAGCCGACATCCAGCAGTCCCACAATTCTCATCCCCCACGAAATCCAACGACAATTGACCCTGTTCGGACGGTTAGGCTATATTGAAATTCAGTACATTTACGGAGGGCAGCTATGACCAGCCCCGCCGACCTTAAAATGACCATTGGAGACCTGCTGGACCGCCGGGCCGAACGCTACGGCGACCGCGACGCCCTGGTCCACGTGGACTGGGACCTGCGCTACACCTGGCGCGAGTTCCAGGACGAGTGCGACCAGGTTGCCCGCGGCCTGATAGCCCTGGGCATCAACAAGGGAGACCACGTCGCCCTGTGGGCCACCAACTACCCCGAATGGGTCGTCGCCCAGTTCGCCACCGCCCGCATCGGCGCCGTCCTGGTTACCGTCAACCCCGCCTACCGAACCCACGAACTGGAATACCTGCTGAACCAGTCCGACGCCGTGGCCCTGATGCTCATCGGCAATTTCCGCACTTCCGACTACGTGGGAATGCTGCAAGAGGTAGCGCCTGAACTGGCGGACTCGTCCCCTGGCCAGGTTAAGTCCGACAAAGTGCCCGCCCTGCGCCATGTAATCTACATCCCGCCCTACGACGGGACTGATGGCAAGACTCCCCCGGGGATGTTTTCCTGGAACGACGTGAAGGCTCTGGGCGAGGAAGTTACCCCCGAGGTTCTGGACCGCCGCAAGGCCGACTGCCACCCCGACGACGTTATCTGCATCATGTACACCTCCGGCACCACCGGCAACCCCAAGGGCGTGATGCTCACCCACCACAATCTGGTTGCCAACGCCACCTACACCGCCGAGGGTCTGCGGTTCACCGAAGAGGACCGTCTCTGCATTCCGGTCCCCTTCTACCATTGCTTCGGTTCCGTGCTGGGCACCCTGGCCTGCGCCGCCGCCGGCGCGGCAATGGTGGTGCCGTCGGAGTACTTCGAGCCCGGCAAGGCCCTGGTGGCGGTGGAAGAGGAAGGGTGTACCGCCATCCACGGCGTCCCAACCATGTTCATCGCCGAACTGGAACACCCCGACTTCAACGGGTTCAAGCTCGACTCGCTCCGTACCGGCATTATGGCCGGCTCCCCCTGTCCCATTGAGGTGATGCACCAGGTCATCGACCGCATGGGCTGCAGCGAGATGACCGTGGGTTACGGCCTGACCGAGGCGGCTCCCATAATTACCCTGACCCGGGCCGACGACAACATTGAGCGGCGGGTCTCCACCGTGGGCACGGCCATACCCTACGTTGAAGTAAAGATCGTTGACCCGGACACCGGAGATGAGGTGCCGGTGGGCGACCAGGGCGAGTTGTGCTCCCGCAGCTTCATGAACATGAAGGGCTACTACAAGATGCCAGAGGCAACCGAGGCCGCTATCGACACCGATTCCTGGCTCCACACCGGCGACCTGGCCACCGTGGACGCCGACGGCTACTTCAAGATAACCGGCCGCTCCAAGGACATGATCATACGCGGCGGGGAGAACGTCTATCCCCGCGAAATCGAGGAGTTCCTTTACACCAACCCCAAGGTGGCCGACGTGCAGGTCATCGGCGTCCCAGACCCAAGGTTTGGGGAGGAAATCATGGCATGGGTGCTGCTGCGGGCCGGCCAGGAAGCCACCGAGGAAGAAATTCGCGACTTCTGCCGGGGCCGAATCGCCCACTACAAGGTCCCCCGCTACGTCAAGTTCGTGTCCGAGTTCCCCATGACCGTAACCGGAAAAATCCAGAAGTACGTCATGCGCGACATCTCCATTAAGGAACTTGAACTGGAAGGCGCCGCCAGCATTGAGACGGCCTAGACGTCCCCCATGATTCAGTTTTGCCCTGTAGTACAATATGGCTATCTTCATTGAGGAGAAGCACAGCAATGACGCTAACACTCAAGGACTTCCGAATCCGAAACCGTCCCGTTGTGTCCGGCCGGCGGCTGGATCCTGACATGTCCGAGCAGATGCGGACCAATCTCAGCAACGCCGAAGCCCAGATCGCCGAGCCCTTCAAGGGCCTGACCAGCGACGGTCAGGTGGTTCCCGGTCTCTTCTCCCTGCAACAGACCGGCCTGTCCACCGCAAGCATGAAACAGGCCGCAGATGCCTGGCTGGCTTCCCTGGACGACGGCCAGCGCGAAGCCGCCCAGTTTTCCATGGACAGCGATGCCTGGCGCCGCTGGAGCAACATCCACGTATTCCTGATGCGCCACGGCGCCATGCTGGAACCCATGTCCCAGGAACAGCGGGACCTGGCTTTCGGCGTCCTGAAGGAGGGCTTCAGTCCTGAAGGCTTCCAGCTTGCCCGCAACATCATGAAGCTGAACGAGTCCATCCGCGAAATCACCGGCAGCGACGAGGAACTGGGCGAGTGGCTCTACTGGCTCAGCATCATGGGCGAGCCTTCCCTGGACCAGCCCTGGGGCTGGCAGATGGACGGCCACCACCTGAACGTCAACTGCTTCGTGCTGGGCGACCAGGTGGTCATGACCCCCATGTTCATGGGTTCGGAACCCGTGGCGGTGGACATTGGCAAGCACGCCGGCATCCGGGCTTTCCGGGGCGAGGAAAGCACCGGCCTGGCCCTGGCCCGCACCCTTTCCGCCGAGCAGCGCAGCAAGGCCATCATCGGTGATGACGTACCTCCGGGCGTCTTTACCGGCGCCTTCCGCGACAACTTCGAAATGTCCTATGAGGGCGTCAAGTTTGACAGCCTGTCCAGCCACCAGCAGGCCCTGATGTTCGACCTGATCGGCACCTACGTGAACCGGATGCGCTCCGACCAGGCCAAGCTGAGGATGGACGAAATCCGGCAGCACCTTAACGAGACCCACTTTGCCTGGATGGGCGGGACGGACGAGGACAGCGTCTTCTACTACCGTGTCCACAGCCCTGTAGTTCTTATTGAGTTCGACCACCAGGGCGGCATCTTCCTGGCCAACGACGAGGCTTCCAGGAACCACATCCACACCGTAATGCGAACGCCCAACGGCAACGACTACGGCAAGGATCTACTCCGCCAGCACCGCGAACAGGGCCACCACCATCACGGGTAGGGCCTGCCACGAGTTTCTGCTTTCAAGTTGATTATTGGGGCCACCGCTATTTTCGGCGGTGGCCCCAGGTGATTCAGTCTGACAGGGTGATGTGAGGTGAGGGAGTGGAGAAAGGCGGACTGCATGACGTCCCGGTTGAATCATTCGACGTCGTCATCGTGGGCGCGGGGCCAGGCGGGCTTGCCGTTTCCCAGCAGTTAACCGCCCGCAACATCCGCCACGTCATCCTGGAGCGGGGAGACCACCCCGCGTGGATGTGGGGCCACGTCTACGACAGTCTGCGGCTCCACACCGGCAAACACCTTAGTTCCCTGCCAGGAATGCCCTTTCCCGCCGGAACGCCACTGTTCCCGAACCGTTCCGAGTTCATTTCCTACCTTCACAATTACGTCGCCAGGTTTCAACTGCCCGTCCGCAACGGTATTGAAGCAACAGGACTCAGGCGGGATAACGGCAATTGGATTGTGGAAACGGGTGAGGCCCACTACCAGACGAAAATTGTCGTCGTTGCCACTGGCATTATGTCATCCCCGGTCCTGCCAGCCTTCCCCGGCATGGATTCTTACACCGGCCAGCTATTCCACAGCACGGACTACCGGCGGCCCAACCAACGGCTTGGTCAGTCCATACTGGTAATCGGCATCGGCAACTCGGCGGCGGAAATTGCGTCGGAACTGGCCGCTTCCGGCAGAGACGTAACCGTCTCAATACGGTCGGGGGCCACCGTCATACCCCGGACCATCGCCGGCATTCCTTCCCAATACTTCGGGTGGGGAATGTCCTGGCTGCCCGGGCCAATTCAGCGGCGCATAATGCGCTCCGTGGGACTGCTCGGCAGTTTTCTACGTCGCCGCCAGGCCACTCTGCCCCGGAAAGTCGAAGCCGGCCCGTGCCAGGACGTACCGGTGGTCGGCCACGCCATTTTGGAACACATCACCGCCGGGCGGATTCGGTTACGTCCCGGCATCGCCGAGTTTACGGTGGATAGCGTGCGCTTCACCGACGGGAGCGAGTGGCAGGGCGATGCAGTGGTGCTGGCAACGGGCTACCGCTCGGCCATGGAATGGATGGGAGGGTATGAGGCTCGGGACGAGTGCGGCTTCGCCCAGCGGAAGGGCAGGGTGCAGAGTGCAACCCACCCAAACCTGTTCTTCGTGGGCCACAACTACGACGGCAGGGGTGGCCTGTACAACATCCGCATCGACGCCAGGCGCATCGGCCGCCAGGTCGCGACGAGCCTAGGCCAGGTGAAAGCTGGCGAAAGCCCATAGGGCCAGCGCCAGCACCATGTGGAACCAGATGGGAATGGTGCGCCGGAACCACCGCAACTCCGGGCGCAGGACCATGGTCAGCACGTACCGCACCACCATGGACCCGAAGTATACCCAGGACAGTACCATCAGAGGCAATGCGGCCCGGCCCCACCAGTCCACCGCAAAGAGTCCTCCGTCCCGGTAAACGTCGGCGCAAATCACCACCATTACCGCCAGCAGCGCCAACTGGGCCGGCAGCAAGTATCGGTAGGGCATCAGGCCGGAATACCAGTGTTCGTTGGCCGGCAGCCAGCACGGGGCCCGCGTAACCACCACCACCTGCCCCAGCACACGCAACCCAAACAACAGGGTGCAAACCGCCAGTATCAGAAAGCTGCTGGACATGGTACAACCGCCTTTACCCGGGCAATGGACAACCTTCTCAATTATATCCGGATATTCTGGTATCACCCCAATGGGGCGGTCTTGTCGTATTCACATGAATAGGGTCAAGGCGGGCAGCCATCCCGAATCAGGAGTAGAATTACCCTGATGCAAATACAATGCCAGAGTCAGCGAGATGCAGGAAAACGATAGGTCAGCCGCCATAGCATGGCGGGAATGGAACGAAGATGCCTTCCAGGCCGCGAGGAACGAGGGCAAGCCGGTGCTCCTTACCCTGGGCGCCACCTGGTGCCACTGGTGCCACGTCATGGATCAGCGTGCCTACGCCGACCCGCGGGTAATCGATCTGGTCAACTCGGGTTTCATCCCCGTGCGGGTGGACGTCGACCAGCGCCCCGATATCTCCCTGCGCTACAACCAGGGCGGCTACCCGTCGGTGGCCTTCCTGACCGGCGCCGGCGAGTTCCTTGCCGGCCGGCCCTACACGCCGCCCGACGAAATGGTCGCCCTGCTGGAACAGGTCTCCCGGGGCGAGGCCGTCACCCACACGCAATCCACGGGTGAGCCCGACAGTCCCCCGGCCGGCAACGCCGAGGCCGCCCCGGTGGATCGGGTCCTGGCCCGCCTTGCCGAGCTTTACGATGACCGGTTCGGTGGATTCGGACTGGAACCCAAGCAGCCCCCGTGGGAGGCCCTGCGCTTTCTCATGGCCCTCTACTCCTTGTCGGGAGACCGCACCCTGCTGGCGATGGTGGAGAATACCCTGCAGGGCATGTGGCAGGGCATTTACGACTACAAGCACCAGGGATTCTTCCGCTATTCCGTCAGCCGGGACTGGAAGGTGCCCCATTACGAGAAGATGCTGGTCACAAACGCCAACCTGGCCATGACCTACCTGGACGCCTACCTGCTCACCCGCAAGCCGGACTACCGCGCCGCCGCTTCCGGCATTCTGGAATACCTGCTTAACACCCTGTACAGCCCTTCCGACGGCCTGTTCTTCGCCAGCCAGGACGCCGACGAACCCTACTACCATGGTTCCTGGAAAGACCGCGACGCTGCCGACGCTCCGCCCATAGACCGCACTTTTTACGCAGGATGGAACGCCCTGGCCGCCCAGGTACTTATCCAGGCCACCGATGCCCTGGGCCGGGCGTCCTGGCGGCGCCAGGCCACCGCAATACTCGAAAAGCTGTGGCGGGAAAGCTGGACTGGCGAGGGTGGCCTTTGCCGCGTCGCCGGCGCTCGGGGGCAGTCCGCTCCTGTCCTGGCCGACCAGATCAGCTTTCTCCGGGCCTGGCTGGCCCTGTACCAGTCCACGGGCAACCCCTACTGCCTTACCCGCGCGGTAGAGGTCGCCGCAACCAACCAGACTCTTTTCGGCGCGCCCGGCGGTGGCTGCTACGACACCACCGCTCCACATACCTTCGAGTCGGCCCTTCTCCCTCGAGAACAGCCGGCCCTCGACAACGCCTACTGGGCCGAGGCCCTGATGGTCCTTTCCCACCTTTCCGATGACGCTACATATCAGCGGCAGGCCGCCGCGGCCCTGCAAATCTTCGAGTCGGTCATCCCGGGCAGAAGCTACCTGGGCAACCGACAGTCCCGCCGCATGGAGGAGGACGAGGAGGCCTTATTCCTTCCCGCCGGCTCTGCCTGGGGGCGGGCCCGGGACTTGCTGGACAACGGCCCGGTGCGCCTGGCCCTGGTGGGCGACTCTTCCAACCCCGCCTACCGGCCGCTTCTTCGCGCCGCATCCAGGGTCTACGCCCCCCATCGGGTGGTCCTGCCCCTGGACTGGCAACGCAACGCCCGTCACATCCGCCAACTGGGCTTCCCGTCCCGCGCCGAGCCTGCCCTGTACGTCTGTATGGGCGAACGCTGCCTGGCCCCCGTCGCCACACCCGCGGAGGTGCGCGACCTGGCCCGCTCCCGACCCTGGGCCGAAGCTTCGCAACTGAAAGCCTGACTCCCATTCCCAACCGGCATAGGAGGATGAGCCATGAGCACACCGGCCAATGAGCACATCAACGCTGGAACCCTGGAAGAAATACGGGAACGGGGCTGCACCGTGGTTACCGGCGGGGGCCATGCCATCGCCGTCTTCAGCCACGACGGGCAGGTCTTTGCGGTGGACAACCGCTGTCCCCACATGGGCTTCCCCCTGGACCGGGGCAGCGTCAAGGACGGCATTCTCACCTGCCACTGGCACCACGCCAGGTTCGAACTCTCCAGCGGCGGCACCTTCAACCCATTCGCCGACGACGTGCGTACCTTTCCCGTGAAAGTGACCGACGGCCAGGTATGGGTTGACCCAGCACCGCCGCCCCGGGACGAAGCAGGACACTGGCGCCGCCGGCTGGAAGACGGCATGGAGCATAATCTACGGCTGGTCATAGCCAAGGCGGCGTTGGGGCTGCAGTCGTCCGGCGCGGACTACCGCGAGCCCCTGGGCATTGGGGCCAGGTTCGGCACCACCTATTCCGCCGCCGGCTGGGGCGCGGCCCTGAGCATGCTTACCTGCACCGCCAACATACTGCCCTACCTTCACGAGGATGACCGGCCCAGGGCCATGTACCAGGGACTGCTCCACGTCGCCCGGGAATGCGCCGGCCGTGCCCCCAGATTCACCGTGGACCCGCTGCTCACGTCCGAGACCCGCCCGGAGGTTTTCGCCGGCTGGTTCCGCAACTTCATCAACGTGCGTGACGATGAGGGCGCCGAGCGGTGCCTGGTTACCGCCATCGAGTGCGGTGTTTCCCGTGATGAGATAGCCGGCATGATTTTCGCCGCCGCCACCGACCACATCTATTTGGACGGCGGCCACGTGGTGGACTACGCCAACAAGGCCTTTGAGCTTCTGGACCACCTGGGCTGGGAAATGGCGTCCCAGGTGCTGCCCAGCCTGGTGCATGGCATGGCCCGGGCCCGCCGCAGCCAGGAACTGAGCCAGTGGCGCGACCCCATAGACCTGGCGTCCATGGTCTGGCAGGCCCGGGACGAACTGCCCGAACTGCTGGAACGGGGCCGCCCAAATTTCGGCAACTGGGACGGGCCGGATGCCCTGGCATCCCAGGTCCTGGCGGACTCTCCCGACGAGATTATTGACGCGCTGAAACAGGCGGTTATTGACGGAGCCACGCCCCAGCAGGTTGGCGCCGCCGTCTCCCACGCCGCCTTCCTGCGGATGGCCCGCTTCCATACGTCCAACGAATTCCGGGACTGGGACACGGTGCACAACACTCTGACCGCGGCCAATGCCCTGCACCAGGCCCTGAAACGAACACCCACGCCGGAGTTGCTGCGGAGCGTGTTCGACGTTGCCGTCAGCATCTACCTGGACCGGTTCCTGAACATGCCCGCCCAGCGGTTGCCCGACCCGACGCCCAGCGCCCTTCCTGCCAGGGAGCAACTGGACCAACTGCTGAACCTGGTGAACAGCCGGCAACAGGTGGAGGAATGTGCTCAAGCCGTTTCCGGGTACCTGGCCGGCGGCGGTTCCCCGGCCGACCTGATGGCCGCTATGGGCAGCATGATGCTGCGGGAGGACTCCGACTTTCATTCCTTCCAGATCTTGGACGCGTCCTTCCAGCAGTTCCACGAACGTAAGGGCGCCGAGTCTGGTAAGCACGTCATGGTTGGCCTTGCCCGATTCCTGGCGGCCCACTCTCCCACTCCCCGCTCCGAGGGACAGACCTACCAGATCGCCCTGCGGCTGCATCGGGGAGAGGAAATGCACCAATAAAGAGGGGTAAGGCCCTGGGGCAACATTGTTGACCCCCACCACTGCCGATGTTAATTTCAACCGAAATTGGACGCCCCTTGAGGAGGCAACCATGGCCATACCCGCAGAGAAGGACACCACCACGGCAGCCGACCTGTCAGTCGCCCATCCGCTGGACCCACTTACTTCTGCAGAAATAATCGAGGCAGCTAACATTCTCCGTTCCCAGCGCCAACTGGGCCCCAGGGTCAGATTTGAGACCATCGTCCTGAGGGAGCCAGGCAAGGATCTGGTCCGCAAGTTCGCCCCGGGAGATCCCATACCCCGAGAGGCTTTCCTGGTTATCCTGGACAACGACGACGAGGCCACATACGAGGCTACCGTCTCACTGGACGAAGGGACAGTCACATCCTGGCGGCATGTCCCCGGCGTTCAGCCACGCATAATGTTTGAGGAGTTCGTCGAGTGCGAAAACACCGTCCGGTCCAACCCTGAGTTCCAGGCGGCCCTGAGGAAGCGTGGCATCACCGACCCCGACCTGATTATGGTGGATTCCTGGTCGGCGGGCTATTACGGATTTCCCGATGAGGAAGGGCGCAGGCTTGCCATTGCCCGAAATTTCCTGCGCTCCGGCCCCAACGACAACGGCTACGCCCGCCCAATTGAGGGACTAAGCGTTGTCGTGGACCTGAACAAGATGGAGGTGCTGCGCATTGACGACTACGGCGTCGTCCCCCTCCCGCCCAACCCGGGCAACTACGGAGCCGAGTTCGTCAAGGATTTCCGGCAGGACCTGAAACCCCTGGAAATCACCCAGCCCGAGGGACCCAGCTTTTCCGTGGACGGCCGCGCCGTTGCCTGGCAGAAATGGCGCCTACGGGTTGGGTTCACACCCCGGGAGGGCCTGGTTCTGCACGACATCGGCTACGAGGACCAGGGGCGGATCCGCCCAGTTATGTACCGCGCCGCCCTGTCCGACATGGTCGTCCCCTACGGCGAACCCGGCGGGGACCACTACCGCAAGAACGCCTTCGACGCCGGCGAATACGGCATTGGCTCCCTGACCAATTCCCTGATGCTGGGCTGCGACTGCCTGGGCGAGATTTACTACTTTGACGCCCACCTGAACACCGGTGGCGGCGAGGCCTTCACCATCCCCAACGCAGTCTGCATGCACGAAGAGGACTACGGCATTCTGTGGAAGCACACCGACTGGCGTACCGGCCACGTGGAGGTGCGCCGTTCGCGCCGGCTGGTGGTCTCCAGCGTGGCCACCGTGGGCAACTACGAATACGGATTCTTCTGGTACTTCTACCAGGACGGCACCATCCAGATGGAGATCAAGCTAACCGGCATCATCAACACTGCGGGAATCGGGGATGAAGAAGACCCCACGTATGGCACCCTGGTGGCTCCCGGGCTCAACGCCCACATCCACCAGCACTTCTTCAATTTCCGGCTGGACCTGGACGTGGACGGCGAGGACAACGTGGTCCACGAAGTGAACACCGTGGCCGCGCCCCTGGGCCCGGACAACCCCCACGCCAACGCCTTCTACGCCGAGGCCACCCCCTTGAAGTCGGAACACCAGGCCCAGCGGGTGGTTGACCCCCTGAATGGCCGCTACTGGGTGGTATCCAACCCGTCCGTCAAGAACGCCCTGGGCCGGCCCGTGGCCTACAAGCTTATGCCCGGGGAGAACGTCCTGCCCTTTGCCCACCCCACCGCCAGCATAATGCAGCGGGCTGGGTTTATGGCCAGGCACCTGTGGGTAACCCCCTACACGCCCGACGAAACTTCCGCCACCGGACCCTATCCCAACCAGCACCCTGGCGGCGCCGGCCTGCCCGAGTACACGAAGAACGACCGCAGCGTGGACAACACCGACCTGGTTTTGTGGTACACCCTGGGCTATCACCACGTCCCCCGCCCGGAGGACTGGCCCATTTCCCCTGTGTCCTATTGCGGGTTCAGCCTGAAGCCGGTGGGCTTCTTCGACACCAACCCGGTATTGGACGTGCCGCCCAGCGCCCACCACAACGGCGCCTGCCACGCCTGACGCAGCGCAAATGAAATTGGGGGATGGACTTTACCGCTCAGCCTGCGCTTTTCGAAGGGCGTCCTTTAACCGGGGCATGTTTCGACAAGCTCACTATGCGCGGGCCTGGCCCTGACCCGCAAAATTTGCGAACAAACATGGACGGAGCATAGCAAGTCGTCGTTGATAATCGCCACCTGGAACCTGGAATGGGCCACGCCCCGCTCGCGGCGCACCCCGGAAATTCTGCGCCGTCTTGCAGACCTGGACGCTGACGTTTTGTGCCTGACCGAGACCAGCGACCAACTGTTGGCCGCGGAAGGCCACACCATCACCGCCCAACCTGACTATGGCTACGGAAGCCAGGCAGCCCGACGCAAGGTACTCCTGTGGTCAAGAAATCCCTGGTCGGAAGTGGATGACGTGGGACTCGAAGCTATGCCCCCGGGCAGGTTCATTTCCGGAGTAACCCGGACTCCCCTGGGCGAAATTGCCGTCATCGGCATCTGCATTCCCTGGTGGGGCTGCAGGACCGAGGCCAGGCGCGGCCTGGAGCAAAAAAAGCGGTGGGAAGACCACGCCCACTACCTGGAATGTCTCACCGAACTCCTGCGCCTTCATCCTGCCCGGCGCCTGGTGGTCATGGGAGACTTCAACCAGATCATCGGCACGGGAAGTCGCGCCCCCAAAGCTATGCAAACGGCTCTGCGGGCGGCATTTCCCCCGAGCATGAGAATAGTTACGTCAGAACTGGCCTTCACGGAGCGGAAGAGCATCGACCACATAGCCCTGAGCGAAGACCTGGCGGCGCCATACCTGGGCGTCATCAGCAACATCCACGACAGCGGCAAACTTACCGACCACTTTGGCGTTTACGCCCGGATATCAGCCCTGTCCAGCAGGTAGCGCGGGCCGGTTCGACCCCCATCGCCGCAACACCCGCTCCCGCCGTTCGCGCGCCAAAGCATGCGAAATCCGCCTTGCCAGCCCTATGCAAGTCTACCTCCCGGCTGTCAAGATACCCACCTGTTCATGTTGCGCAAGTTTGGAATACAGCCACCCGCGCTGGGCCTGTCATCCAGGCGCCGGCTGATTGACAGGAAGTTCCGGCAAAACTGGCGGAGCTACCTGTTCCAGAGTGCGCTGACCATGGTGGCCCTGCTGATCATCCTGCTGGTGATCGACGTAGTGCTCCAGGCCGCCATTGTTGTCGCCATCGCTTCCACCGCCTTCATTGTTTTCGTTGCACCCCACAGCAACGCCGCCGGCCCCCGCCGGGTAGTCGGAGGACATATTGTTGCGGTCATTGTGGGGACGGCAATCTCGCTGGCCTTTCTACTGCTGGGGTTGGGTGAATTGGTTTCCAGTTCCAACGCTACTCGTGATATTGTTGCCGTGGTATCGGTGGGTCTGAGTATGCTGTTCATGGCCGTGACCAACACCGAACATCCCCCTGCGGCCGGAACTGCCCTGGGCCTGGTGGTCACCGGCTGGACGCCGTCCGCCGTCCTCTTCGTAGTCCTGGGTACGATAATCCTTTCCGTCATCCACCTGCTCCTGCGTCCCTACCTGAAGAACCTGCTCTAACCGCCTGCCTTGTCCGACGTCAAACGCCGGCGTATCATACCCACCATCCTGAAGGCGCTCCAGTCTGCCGTATTCAACGGTGATTCCGGCGCCGAGCAGTGGGGGTAGGCGATGCCAAGAAGAAGCTTCTGGGCCTGGGGTATGGAGGCCGACGAACCCACTGAGGCCCAGCGCCGGGACTTGGCTGCAGCTCTGTCTGCCAAGCACGGCGTCTCCATCGACGTCCCGCCCGTACCGGCCAGCAACGACCTGGACCTGCGCCCGCCCCGCATTGCCATACCCGATTCCCTGGCATCCATTTGTTCCACCGACACCCACGACCGGGCTGTCCACACCTACGGCCGCAACTTTGAAGACCGCATCCGCGCCTTCAATCTGCAGTTCCCCAACCCGCCCGACGTGGTGGCCTACCCCCAAAACGAAGACGACGTGACGGCCCTGCTCGACTGGTGCTCCAGACGGGGCTACGCTGCTATCCCCTTCGGAGGCGGCAGTTCCGTGGTCGGCGGCGTGGAGCCCCCCGAGGGTTACGACGGCGTCGTCTCCATCGACCTGGGCCGGCTGGACCAGGTGCTGGAGATAGACGACGTATCCCGGGCCGCCCGAATCCAGGCCGGCGTGTTCGGCCCCGCGCTGGAGGAACAGCTTCGCCCCCACGGTTACACCCTGCGCCACTTTCCCCAGAGCTTCGAGTTTTCCACCCTGGGCGGCTGGATCGTCACCCGTTCCGGCGGCCACTACGCCACCAACCAGACCCACATTGACGACTTCGTGGAGTCCGTTCGCATGGTTACTCCACAGGGAATCTGGGAGTCCCGCCGTCTTCCCGGCAGCGGCGCCGGCCCCAGCCCGGACCGCCTGGTGCTGGGCAGCGAAGGGGCCCTGGGCATCGTCACCGAAGCGTGGATGCGCATCCAGGCCCGCCCCCGCTTTCGGGCTTCCGCCGCCGTCACCTTCCCGTCCTTCGAGGCCGGCGGCGAGGCGGTGCGGCAGATTGTCCAGACCAAGCTCTGGCCCGCCAATTGCCGCCTGCTGGACCCCGGCGAAGCGGAAGACGCCCTGGGATCGGGCGGCACCCACGCCATCCTGGTACTGGGCTTTGAGTCCGCCGAACTGCCCCAGGATGTGCAGATGCGCCAGGTCATTGCCATCGCCCGGGACTGTGGCGGTTCCGTAAATGAAGACCAGATAAGAATCATCGACGGCAGCAGCGAGGAGGCCCGACGTCCCGAGGCGGTGGGAGCGTGGCGCAACGCCTTCATCAACGCCCCCTACCAGCGCAACGCATCCATGGGCATGGGACTGGTGGCCGAGACCCTGGAAACGTCCATAACCTGGGACCGGTGGCATGAAATGGACGGCGCGGTGCGGACCGCCCTGCAGGATGCCCTGGACCGTGTATGCGGCGGCGGCCGGGTAACCTGCCGCTTCACCCACGTCTACCCCGACGGCCCGGCTCCCTACTTCACCTTCGAGGGCATGGGTCGGCCCGGCGCCGAAATAGAAATGCACGCGGAAATCAAGCGGGTCGCATCAGACGCCATTATCGCGGCCGGCGGCACCATCACCCACCACCACGCCGTGGGCCGGGTCCACCGCCCCTGGTACGACCAGCAGAGGCCCGACCCCTTCGCCGCAGCCCTGCGCGCCGCCAAGTCCGCAGTGGACCCCAACTGGGTGCTGAACCCGGGGATTTTGGTTGACAGGTAGGGTGCTTTTCAATCCAAGAGTATTAATGGATCATAGATCAGCTCAAACTAAACTTGTTGCTTGACTTGCACTAATAATAAAAAAATAGATTCGGGCAGACGGCCTCTCGGGAGTTTCGCGCTTCTGGCACACGTAGGATGATCTATCGTTCCAGCATCTATCAGGAGATTAGTCAGTTATGACGCGTCTTTACTCATACATTCTTAGGCTCGACACGGGATTTGCCCCGAATCCTTTCCATGGCTTTTGTACATTGGCGACATGCAAGCCAAGAATTCGAAAGACCGCCAACGTCGGTGACTACGTTATAGGTACTGGGTCGAAGTCTAAGAACAGGCAAGGTTTCCTTGTATATGCTATGCGGATAACCGAAGTATTGTCACTCGACGAATATTGGAGGGATCACCGTTTTCAGTCTAAGAAACCTCAAGAGGCAGGTTGTTGGAAAGAAGCCTGCGGTGACAACGTTTACTCTTGGGATCCATTAACGAACGAGTGGATTCAAGACGAAGCTTCCTATCACTGCGACTACGACCCGTATCACGATGCAAGGACGGATAGGGTTCTCATAAGTGAGGACTTCATTTATTGGGGAGGAGACGGGCCTCCAATTCCACCTGAATTCGGCGGTGTCGACGTCCTCTGCTCCACTCAGGGCCATAAATGTAAGTTTCCAGATCACACGGTTCGCGCATTCGGTATGTGGTTTGAGCAAATCCATGAGAAAGGGCTCTGTGGTAAACCCCTCGACAGGCATTTGCCAGCCCTAGCCAGAAGGAAACTGAAATCTAGATCTTCCTAGGTTTTCGACGTCAGCGTAAGTATCTATTAGGCCCTACTCTTAAAGCCGTGATCTCTGGGGGCTAAAAGACGAACCGATTTAACCTTCGGCGAGCAAATAAACCAGACGTAGTCTTTGCGCTTTTCAGCCATAGTAATAGTTACAGCACCGAGCCTAGACTTGTTACAAGGAGGCCACATGGGTATTTCCAAGGAGACCATGCAAGCCATCATCCGGGAATACGGGGGATTTGACCTTTCCGACGAGGAACTGGACCTGGTGCAGCCCGAAGTGGACGGCTACCTGGAAGCCATGGCGGGAGTTGCCGACCTGGACCTGGTCGATGTGATGTCCAGCAGGCTGCTGCGCGCCGCCGAGGGAGGGACCGAAGATGCCTAATGATGCGCTACTGGACCTGACAATATCCGAACTGGCCCCCAGGATAGCCTCTCGGGAGGTTTCCCCCGTGGAACTTACCGAGGCCGCCCTGGCCCGGGCTGACCAGCTCCAGCCCAAGCTCAACTCCTTCATCACCCTGCTCCACGAGCGGGCCCTGGAACGTGCTCGTGCAATGGAGGCAGAACTGGCCGACGGCAAGTACCGCGGGCCCCTGCACGGCATCCCCATCGGCATCAAGGACAACCTCGCCACCCGGGGCATCCGTTCTACCGTGGGTTCCCTGGTCCTGGCTGACAACGTTCCAGATGAGGACGCCCAGGTGGTCACCCTGTGCGAAGATGCCGGAGCAATCATCCTGGGCAAGGAAAACCTGGAGGAGTTTGCCGCCGGCGCCACCTCCAACAATCCCCATTACGGCGCAGTCCACAACCCCTGGAATCTCGACCACATCCCCGGCGGCTCCAGCGGCGGCGGCGGAGCCAACGTGGCCGCCGGCGTAACCTTTGCCTCCCTGGGCACCGACCTGGGCGGGTCGGTACGGCTGCCGGGCGCCTTCTGCGGCGTGGTGGGACTCAAGCAGACCTTCGGCCGGGTCAGCCAGCGGGGACTGATGGTAACCAGTTTCAACGGCGACCACATTGGCCCCATGACCCGTTCAGTGGCCGACAGCGCCCTTATGCTCCAGGCCCTTGCCGGCTACGACCCTCTCGACCCCAGCACCGTGCCCGTACCCGTTCCTGATTACTCGGCAGGGCTGGGCGGCGACCTGTCCGGCCTGACCGCCGGCATCCCCGCCAACTATTTCTTCGACGAAATTGACTCGGAAGTTGAGACCTCAGTCAGGAATGCCATTGCCGCCCTGCAGGAACTGGGCGTTTCGGTGGTGGAAGTAAGCCTGCCCAGTATGGAGTACGTGGGAGCGCTGCGGGCCGCCAGCCTGTCCGACGGGGTGGTAACCCACGAGCCCTACCTGACCAGCGACCGGGACAAGTACGGCCCCAACGTCATCTACCGAACCCTGGCCGGCCAGTTCGTCCTGGGCCGCGACTACTCCAAGGCCATGAAGGTGCAGCGTCTCATCAAGGAGGAGTATGCCAGGGTGCTGCAGGGGGTAGACTTCCTCATTACGCCCACCACGCCAATACCTGCTCCCCGTATCGATGCATTGGACATTGAACTGGGCGGCGAAACCCACCGGGTTCGGGGCCCTGGCTCCGGTTTTATTTCCCGCAACACTAGCCCGATGAACGGCAACGGCCTGCCGGCAATTACCGTACCCTGCGGTTTCAGCGATGGAGGGCTGCCCATCGGTGTTCAGTTTATCGGCCGCCCCTTCGAGGAAAGCCTGCTCTTCCAGGTGGCGGCTGGCTACGAACAGGTCTCCCCCAGCAGAGGCATCCGTCCCCAGGTCTAGTCGTCACGGTTCAGGCACCCGACAAAATGCAGGGGCGGGCTTGAAACCCGCCCCTGTCACGTTCCGAGGCGATCTTGCCGTACGGTGATAGCTGAGTCGAGACACTACCGAGCTTCATAGAGGGGTTGAACCCAGTGCGCCCGCGTGACAGGAGCTACACCGACACCAAGGGAATCCAACCGTCGCCCCTTCAGGACTCCAGCTTAAGCAGAAGCGGGCGGACCTTCGTATTCCAGTAATCATCATCCCCTGCTTGCCGCAGTTCCTCCACCAGTTGCGCCGTATCCTGGCCCACTGCCTCGCCCAACTCGACAGCGGTACGGTCGCCAGCCAGGGCCGTCACCGCCTCCCTCAGCCGCATTACGTACTCCGCCACCTCGTAAGCGGCCCGGTCCGAGGCCGATCGGGACTGCAGGGCTTCCAGCTTCTCCAGCCACTCAAGCCCTCTTTCGGCGTCTTCAAACATGTCATCCAGTGAATTAATCGTCGTCACGGCCAAACCTCCATAGTAGTTACCTGGCCAGGCGAAATGGCAGGCAGAACAGGGGGCGGATTCCAAACCTCAGGATGCCCACCAAGAAAATATAGTATGTAATACGATGTAAGTATACATCTCTCTTCACTTCCAGGTCCTTCTAGACTGTAGATTGGGATTACCCTCCGGTCTCTATGGCAAGTAACCGTCAAATAGGCCAACCACCTGACGTCCCGGACGGCGTATAATGCCCCAAAAGCCTGGGGGTGCCGACGTGGACTTGCAGCAATTGAGAGACGAGATTCCGGTTCTTGCTAACGCGACCTACCTGAACACCGGCTGGTCCGGCCCGCCGCCCCGCCGGGTGGCGCAGGCCATGAAGGACCGCATCTACCTGGAACTGAACGAGGGCCCCACCTCCCGTCCCGTCCAGGAACAGGGACGCGAGACCCAGGCCCAGGCCCGGCAGGCTGCGGCCCGGCTGTTCAACGCCAGCCCTGAAGACGTGCTGGTAACCCGCAACACCACCGAGGGCCTTAACATCGTGCTCAGCGGCCTGGACTGGCAGCCTGGGGATGAAATAATAACGTGCAACCTGGAACATGGCTCCGTCCTACTGACCAGCCTGGCCACCTCCAAGCGGCACGACCTCAGGGTTCGGGTGGTTGACCTGGACCCCCACGACTCGCTGGAGACCATTCTGTCCAAGTTCGAGGCGGCCTTCACGTCCCGCACCCGCATGGTCTTTGTCAGCCACGTTGAGTACTCCACCGGCCTCCGCATGCCGGCCCCTGAGCTTACGCGCCTGGCTCACGACCGGGGCGCCTATATCATGCTTGACGGCGCCCAGACCGGCGGACACCTTCACCTGGATATGGCGGCCGAGGGGTTCGACTTCTACTCCATTCCGGGGCAGAAGTGGGTGCTGGGCTACGAGGGAGTGGGGGCGCTGTACATCCGCCGCGACCTGCTCGAAAAAGTTCACCCGGCCCACTCCGGCGGGCACGCCATTGTGCAGCCCGTCGATTATGACGATGTCCAAATCAACTCTGCCGACATGGAGAAATTCCACGGCGGGTCATCCAGCGTCCCACTCCAGGCCGCCTTCGTGGAGGCAGTCGGCTTTATTGAAGAGGTGGGAGTCAGCGAAATAGAGGAACGCAACCGCCAACTGGCCGCCCGGTTCAAGGATCAGCTTGCTGACATTCCCGGCGTCCACATTTACTCTCCCATGGAGCCGGGATTGTCCTCCGGCCTGGTGGCCTTCGCCCTGGCCGACTGGGAACCGCCTGCCGCGGTGGCGCGCCTGTGGGATGACCACCGCATAGTGGTGCGCCAGGTGGGCTACCCACCCGGAATTCGGGCCTCCTTCCACTTCTTCAACACCGAAGACGAGGTGGACCAGCTGGCCCAGGCGGTGAAGGGACTAATATAAAGAAACCTTGACAATGCCGGCCAATGCAGTAGGGGCGGGTTTGAAACCCGCCCCTGTGCTGTCCTTCAAATGCCCCGATCGGCTCAGTCCCTGGTCCCAATGGGTCCTGCAAATATCGAAACGGGATCTAAGGAAATCTCTTGGACCACTCCCCGATTATCACTCCGTCGGCTGCACACCCTCAAAATACCGCCTAGGGTTCTCAATCATCATCCGGTCAACCACGCTTTGCGCCACCCCGGCCTCCATCAGCCGGGGAATGACCGCCCGGCTCAACCACAGGTAGCCGTCCGGGTTCTGCTCCCGGGTGGGCATGCCCGGTGATCCGATGCGGGACAGGACGATGTTCCAGTCGTGCGACAGCATCATGTTGGCGTCCAGGCCCTCGTCCAGCCGAGCCTTCAAGTAATCAGTACGTTCCTGCCAGGACGGTAGGTTGGGGCGGCCAAAGGGGTTGTTGATGTCCCAGCCCAGCCACACGCCCAGGCGGGCCAGTTCGTGGTGGTAGTCCGGGTCCAGGGTGTTGTTGATGTGGCCCACGTATATGTTGTGGGGTTCCACTCCCTCTTCCTTCAGGACGCGAACCTGCTCCTCGCCAATGCGAGACTCTGCAGGCGTGTGGGTAGTAACGGGCACGCCGGTGCGCAGGTGGGTCCGTGCCGAGGCCCGCAGCATCAACTCCTCCTGCTCGGTTATCGGGTCGCTGGTGGCTACCTTGATGATGCCGGCCCGGATGCCGGTGCCTTCAATTCCCTGCTCGATTTCCCGCACCCACAGGTCGGCAATAAAGTCCTTGTCCCGTCCCCAGAAACTGCGGGGAACGTCCAGCCAGCAACCCGTACAGCAGATGAACTGCACTCCCGTCCGCTCCGACACTTCCTTCATCAGCGACACGTCCCGCCCCAGGTCCAGCGGCGACACTTCAACCACCGTGTCCACGCCGCCCTCCTTGGCCTGGGTAAAGGACTCCAGGGCCATCCCCAGAGCCTGGTCGCGAAACTCCAACTCGTAATAAGTCTGCCGGATACCTGCTGATGAGTCGATCAGGTGTTCATGGGGCAGAGTGAACCCCAGGTCCGCCGTATCCAGGGGCCCCAGCACCGAGTTGATGGTTGCCATGCGACACCTCCCTTTGGAAGAAATCCGTTTCGGGCTGATCCTGATGGCCGGGAATATGGATTGGCTGAATTATACAGGCGTAAACTGCGATTTGCGGTGATAGAATCGACCAGTCGTCCCATCTCAGAGAACCAGGAGGAACCAAATGCCCCTCCACTTCACCGAACAGGAACTGGCGGAACGCCGCGCGAAGGTCGTCGCGGACCTGAACGCTCGGGGGTTGGCAGCCCTGCTGATCTTCCGGCAGGAAAGCATGTATTACCTTACCGGTTACGACACCACCGGATACTCCCAGTTCCAGTGCCTCTCCCTGGGGGCCGACGGCAACCTGGTATTGCTTACCCGGTCCGCCGACCTGCGGCAAGCAAGGCTGACATCGGTAATTGAGGATATCCGAATCTGGGTGGACAGCGCCGACAGCAACCCCGGCCGGGACCTGTGGGAAATCCTGGAGGAGCAGGGCTGCAGAGGCCAGCGGGTAGGTGTTGAAATGGAAGCCTGGTGCCTGACCGCCGCCCGATGGGAGCAGGTCCAAGCTGCCATCGACGGTCGCTGCCAGTACGAAGACTGCTCGGAACTGGTTAGCCAATTCAGGCTGATAAAGAGCTCCACGGAACTGGAGTACGTACGCCGGGCCGCGGCGCTGGCCGACGACGCCCTGGCTGCGGCCCATAGACTGGCAAGGCCGGGCACACCGGAGCAGGAGGTGCTGGCCGGAATGCACTCGGCGGTATTCCGGGGTGGCGGCGACTACGCGGCATCCCGCTACATCATCGGGTCCGGAGAGAACGCCCTGATGGTAAGGAACTTCACCGGTTACCGTACGCTCGACGCCAACGACCAGCTTCAACTGGAATTTGGCGGCGCCTACCGCCACTACCACGCCTGCCTGATGCGGACCATCCTTACCGGCGAACCCGGCCACCAGCAGATCGCGATGCACGCCGCCTGCTGCGAAGCGCTCCAGGCCTGCAAGGAAGCAGCCCGCCCCGGTTCCACCTTCGGCGACATCTTCACCGCCCACGCCGACGCCCTGGACCGCGCCGGGTTTGGCGAGCATCGCCTTAACGCCTGCGGCTACAGCATGGGCGCCCTGTATCCGCCCACCTGGATGGACTGGCCCATGATTTTTCGCGATAACCCGTTGGTCGTGCAGCCCAACATGGTCATCTTCATGCACATGATCCTGCTGGACTGGGACCGCAAGCTGGCCATGTCCGTTGGCGACACTGTGCTGGTTACATCCGAAGGGTGCGAGACTTTGACGAAGATGGGGACGGATTTGGTGGTGAACTAATCATTGCCAGGACAGTAGATCCGGGCGGTTGGCCGGTAGAAAATTGACGTCAGCCACAGCGACAGCGGTTGTCGGCCCCGAGTGGGTGATGTGCCAGATCGCCGAAGGATGTATCATACTGGCACCCGAGTACCAGGCAAATAAAGGTAAGGAGCAAATGCCATGACAACCACGGAACAGCAGTCTACCCTCAAGCCCTACGTGGTCCATGCCGTGGGCGATGCATCGGAAACTATCCAGACGCCTGGCATGGTACGCCAGCCAGCGGTCAACCCCGGCAAGGGCGACACCACCAAAATCTGGATGGGCAAGGTCACCGCGGCCCCCCTGGAAAAGGGCCCGCCCCACACCCACCTGGAGGCCGAAACTGCGGCCTACGTTATCCAGGGCCGCGTGCGGGTCTGGTTCGGCGATAACCTGGAGGAATGGATCGAAGCAGGGCCTGGCGACTTCCTCTTCGTCCCCTCACACACCCCGCACTTCGAGGAAAACCCCTACGAAGAGGAGATGGTGGCAATCCTCTGCCGCGCCCCGGACAACATCGTACAGAACCTATAATAGGCTGTTATAGCTGCAATATCGGTGGATAAATCAGGTACCGTCAGTCGGACTTTCGCCCGACTGACGGTACCTCTTTAGCGCCTGTTAGTTCAGGCAAGGTTGCCTGCTAACCCTTCAGGTACCGGGCAAAGAACTCCACCGTAACCGGCCATGACGCCGTGGCGGCTTCCTCGTGGTACCTGGCCGCCTGGGTCTGGTCCAGAAAAGCGTGACCAGCCCCCTCGTAGGTCCGGAAGTCGTGCTCCTTGCCCAGTCGGGTCAGTTCAGCGTCCAGCTTGGCCATGTCCTCCGGCGAGGGGTTGACGTCCGCCCCGCCGAAGTGGAACAGCATGGGACAGCTTATTCCTTCGGCCAGCGCGAAGGGCGTCGCCATGGCATTGCCCACAGTCGCCATAATGTTGCCCCCGTAGTAGGGTACCGCCGCCCGATAGTGGGCATTGGTAGCCGCCGAAAGCCACGCAATCCTGCCGCCGGAGCAGAACCCGATAATCCCGATCCTTTCTCCATCAATGGCCGGGTGATTCCGCAGGAAGTCCACTGTGGCGTTCATATCGGAGATGGTCTCCACGTCGTTCAGGAACTGCCCGGCGGCCTGCCCCCCGGCCAGCGCTTCCGCCGGCACCCGGTGGAACCGGTTGGGCGCGACGGCCGCGTATCCCTCCTCCGCCAGACGGTCTGCAACGCTCTGGGTAAATTCCCCGACTCCGCTGGCCGGATGGGCCACCACAATGGTCGGGAAGGGCCCCGACCCCGACGGTACGCTGGCGTACAGGTCCATTTCCAGCCCTTCAACTGTTACCTTTTCCCAGAATGACGGCATATCGTTAGCCTCCTTCGTGAAACTTCGTGCTCCTTCGTGGATAATAATACTATAGGGCTAAAGACACGCCGCCACGGAGACCGCATGGACGTAATCGGTTCCAACCTGCCCAACTCCGACCACACCTTCGCCGACAACCAGGCCCGCATGGAAGCCGTGGTGCGGGAGCTAAAGGAGCGGCTGACCCAGGCACGCCAGGGCGGCGGTCAGGCAACAGTGGACCTGCATCGCAGCCGCGGCAAGCTCCTGGCGCGGGAGCGGATCGACGCCCTCGTAGACCCCAACACTCCCTTCCTGGAACTCAGCCCCCTGGCCGCCTGGGATCTGTACGACGGCGAGGTCGCTTCCGCCGGCATCGTAACCGGCATTGGTGTCGTCCACGGCAGGGAGGTAGTGATTGTCGCCAATGACGCGACGGTCAGGGGCGGCACCTACTACCCCACTACGGTAAAGAAGCACCTGCGCGCCCAGGAAATAGCCCTGGAAAACCACCTGCCCTGCATCTACCTGGTGGACTCCGGTGGTGCTTTCCTGCCATTGCAGGCGGAGGTTTTCCCCGACCGCGACCACTTCGGCCGCATCTTCTACAACCAGGCCCGGATGTCGGCCCTGGGAATCCCCCAGGTGGCCGTGGTCATGGGTTCCTGCACCGCCGGCGGCGCGTACATTCCCGCCATGAGCGACGAGGTGGTAATGGTCCGCCAGCAAGCCACCATCTTCCTTGGTGGCCCCCCGCTGGTACGGGCCGCCACCGGCGAGGAGGTTGACCCCGAAACTCTGGGCGGCGCCGACGTTCATACCCGCATGTCGGGCGTGGCCGACCACCAGGCCGACGACGATGCCGACGCCCTGGCCATCACCCGCAACATCGCCGAGAACTTCGTCCGGCGTAGCGAACCACCCTTCCAGGTAACAACACCGGAGCCGCCAGCCCGCGACCCGGCGGAACTCTACGGCATAGTCTCCCCGGACAACCGCCGCCAGTACGACGTCCGGGAGGTGATTGCCCGCATTGTAGACGGCAGCCGATTCCACGAGTTCAAAGCCACCTACGGCGAAACCCTGGTCTGTGGCTTTGCCCGCATCTGGGGCTATCCGGTGGGCGTCGTGGCCAACAACGGCGTTCTTTTTTCCGAAAGCGCGCTGAAGGGCACCCACTTCATCGAACTGTGCAGCCAGCGTGGCATCCCCCTGCTCTTCCTTCAGAACATCACCGGCTTCATGGTGGGCAGCCAGTACGAGGCCGGCGGCATCGCCAAGGACGGGGCCAAGATGGTCATGGCCGTCACCAACGCCGCCGTTCCCAAGTTCACCGTGATCATCGGCAGTTCCTTTGGCGCGGGCAACTACGGCATGTGCGGCCGCGCCTACCAGCCCCGCTTCCTGTGGACCTGGCCCAACTCCCGGATCTCGGTCATGGGAGGCCAGCAGGCGGCCGAAGTCCTGCTGACAGTCCGTCTCCAGCAGCTTGAACGCCAGGGCCGTACCATGGAACAACAAGAGCGAGACGCCCTGCAACAACCCATCCTGGAAAAGTACGAAGTGGAAAGCGACCCCTACTACAGCACCGCCCGCCTGTGGGACGACGGCATAATCGATCCGGTTGACACCCGCGACGTGGTGGGCCTGGGCATCGCCGCATCCCTGAACTCCCCTTTCCCCGAACGCAGTCAGGGTGTGTTCAGGATGTGATCGAGACTGCCGCACAGCCCGACATTCCCGCGCCGTCGGGAACCCAATAGTCATTAGAGGCACCGTAAACAAAGGCAGCAACAACCCATCCAGAGAGGCCGGACCACCAGCATGTTCACCAAAGTCCTGGTAGCCAACCGGGGTGAAATCGCCGTCCGCATTAACGCGACCATGCGCGCTATGGGCATAGCCGCGGTGGCGGTTTACTCCGACCCCGACGCTGGCGCTCCCCACGTAGCAACGGCAGACTACTCCGTCGCCCTTCCCGGCCATACTGCAGAGGAAACCTACCTGGACATCCCAAAGATAGTACAGGCCGCCCTGGACAGCGGCGCGGAGGCTATCCACCCTGGCTACGGCTTTCTGTCGGAGAATCCACGATTCGCCCGAGCCTGCCAGGAAGCTGGAATGGCCTTCATCGGTCCAGCGCCGGAAAGCATGGAGGCCCTGGGCGACAAGCTGCGTTCCAAGACCATTGCGGAGGGCGCCACAGTACCCGTTGTTCCCAGTTCCCCCGCCTGTATGCCGGGAGACGCAGAGGCTGGGGACTTCGCAGAGCGGTTTGGTTTTCCCCTGCTGGTCAAGGCCGCCGCAGGGGGAGGCGGCCGGGGCATGCGCCTGGTCCACGACCGCAATGACCTGGACACCGCCCTGGAATCTGCCAGCCGGGAGGCCCAGGCCGCCTTTGGCGACGGCCGGGTCTTCCTGGAACGCTACGTAGCCAATCCCCGCCATGTGGAGGTGCAGGTTCTGGCCGACGCCGCAGGCCACACCATCCACCTGGGCGAACGGGAGTGCAGCATCCAGCGCCGCCACCAGAAGATCATCGAGGAGACACCATCCCCTGCCCTTACACCCGACTTGCGCCAGCGCATGGGCGAGGCCGCCATTGCTGTGGCCCGCGCCGCCGAATACGTCAACGCCGGCACTGTGGAGTTCCTGCTCGACCCTCAGCGTGGCGAGTTCTACTTCCTTGAAATGAACGCACGTCTCCAGGTGGAACACCCCGTCACCGAGGCCGTCCTGGGGCTGGACATGGTGGAGTGGCAGGTGCGCATTGCCAGCGGTGAACCCCTTACGTTGCAACAGTCCGACATCCAGCCGCGGGGCCACGCCATCGAGGCCCGTATCTACGCTGAAGATCCCTACAACGACTTCGCCCCGTCCACCGGAACGCTGCTTTGCTGGCGGCCCCCCGGCGGGCCCGGCCTGCGCCTGGATAGCGGCGTTGCCCAGGGCCAGACCATCTCCATCTACTACGACCCCATGCTGGCCAAGCTGATTGCGTGGGGACCTGACCGTGAGGCCAGCCTGCGCCGGTTGAAGGTGGCCCTGTCCCAGTTCCAGGTGCTGGGCGTCGTAACCAACATCCCCCTGCTGCGCTCGGTTCTCAGCCACCCCCAGTTCCAAAACGGCAACTACGATACCGGCTTCCTGGAATGGAACCCGGCGGTAACCGTCCCGTCCACACCTGACGAAACCCTCATCTTGGCCCAAGCCCTGGCGGCATGGGTCGCGACCCAGCCCTCCGTCCCCGGCCCCCCGCGGTCCGGGCAAGAGGGACCACCCCACTCCAACCCCTGGCATACCACCGGCGCCCGGAGGCTGCCATGAACCGGCTCCCTGGCCGGATGCGGCTGATGTACCCGGTTACCGAAGAACCCTTGACCTGCAGCATGTCGGAAGATGGCGGCCATTTCACCTTTCACCTTGACGCGGCGAAAGGCAGTTCTCCGCAAACCCTTGCTCTCCAAATCGAGGTCAGTCAGGCCGGCGAGGGACTGTGTCGGGACGAATCGGGTCGCACCCGTCCCTTCGCCTGGGCCTGGGCCGGCCCTCAGCTGCACCTGTGGCTGGACGGCTACCTGTTCATATTTCAGCGGGAGGACGTTCGCCGACAGGGTAACGCCCTCGGTTCCGAATCTACTGCCGACGTCCTGGCCCCAATGCCAGGTGCTGTACTGGAAGTGCTGGTTACCGAGGGGGAAAGGGTGGAACGCAACCAGACGGTGCTGCTCATGGAATCCATGAAAATGGAACTGGCCATCACCGCTCCCCGCAATGCTGTCGTCCGCCGCGTTGCCGTCCAGCCTGGCCAGCAGGTGGAACGGGGTATGCGCCTCCTGGAACTGGCCCCCGCAGAGGATTCCGAAACACCCTGACGTGTTACCCCAATGGTTCTGCCACAGTGGCGTAACAGGTCAGCCGGCCGGCCCAGGGGCAGGGCAATAACATCCTTGATACCGCATTCTTGTGGCCTTAAGCCGCGTCGCTGAACTTACCGAAGGACCTGAAATTCTTTCCTTTAGCCCTCCTGTCTGACCAAAATACCGCTTGTGGGATGGACTCGGATGGTTCGGCGGAATCTACCTGGAACCAGGCAAGATGGCCCGGCGCCGAATTCGCCAGGAATTCAGTGGCCGATGGATACTCCCTGCTTGCTTCCCTGGATGACCCATCCCTACCATAAATGTTGGCGTCGCCTTGCTCCCTTTCCTGGAGTCAGCGCAAAGGTAGTATCGCCAGTGAATGACTGCCTCCCTGTTGCCTGCAGTGGCTCAAAATGGGACAAAGTGGCCAAATTTCGCCCGGTTTTGGCCCACTCAGCGTCCCATTTCCTATCTGGCAACGGCCCACAGCCAGTCCGTCAGGGAACCGTTCAATCCGCCCTGTCAGATACAAAAGACCCAAGAATGGGACAAAATGGGACAAAATGGCACAGAAATAAAAAATTTCTCACCGATGAACGTTGGACGATAGCCTGAAGAATCCACTGTCGGACAGCATGCTCGTCCGTGGTGCCTGCCACCTCAACCGCAGTCCGGCGTGGACAACAAGAGGCAACCTGTCTATCCTTTGGTATCTATCTGGAAAGAAGCGTTCAGTCCTCTTCCTACATCTGGCAGGAGGAATCTCTATGCAGTACGAAACGGGCATCATCACTACCACAGTCGGCACCGGCGAGAGAGGCTACCGGGGCGACGGCGGACCCGCCGCCGGGGCGCACCTGAGCGAACCCTTTATGTGCGCTTTCGATACAGACGGCAACCTGTACATTGCCGAGGCCACCAACCACTGCGTCCGCCGCGTCGACGTGGATAGCGGCGTCATCACCACTATTGGGGGAACAGGCGAGCAGGGATATTCGGGAGATGGTGGCCCCGCAACAGACGCCACCTTCAACCAGCCTTACTCATTGCAGGTGGACTCCAACGGCGACGTCTACGTCGTAGACCGGCTCAACTACGTTATCAGGAAAGTCGATGCCGCTACCGGCATTATCAACACCGTGGCAGGAACAGGCGAGGCGGGCTACGGAGGCGACGGCGGTCCTGGAACCCTGGCCCAGTTCCGCGAACCCAACGACTGTTTCCTTGACGGAAATGGGGGCCTGCTCATCGCCGACATTCAGGACCAGCGCATTCGCCGCCTGGACCTGGCTACTGGCATCGTCACTACTTTCGCCGGTAATGGGGAAAAGGAGCGAGCCGGGGACGGGCTACCAGCCACCGAAGCCAGCATCCTGGGGGCCAGGGCCGTGTGCATGGACAGCGCGGGCAATACCTACATCGCCGAACGCGAGGGCAACGGCATCCGCATAGTTGACGCCCAGGGCATCATGCACACCCTGGCCGGTACCGGCGAGTTCGGCTATGACGGAGACGGAGGCCCGGCTATCGAGGCGACCTGGGGCGCGCCCAAGGCCATCCGCTGCGACCATACGGGAAACCTGCTGGTGGTAGACACGGAGAACCACGCCATCCGTCGCATCGACGCCGCCACCGGCCTCGTAACCACCATTGCCGGCGGCCGCCGGGGCGGCGAGGGAGACAGCGACCCTGCCACCCAAGCGGGAATGGACCGCCCCCATGGCCTTGACCTGGACACGGCAGGCAACATCTACATCGCCGACAGCAACAACCACCGGGTTAGGGTTGTGGGGATTTAGCTACGGGGACAGCGCTCGTCAGTCTTCACTGGCGCTGGCCGCCGTAAGCCGCTCGCTCAAATCCCACAGATCAGACGCCAGGCCAGCATCGTAGCTCAACGGAGAGGAAGGCACGGCGCGGCAGTCTATGAAGAACTTGCCCGTCACCGTCTCTACGTCAGAAGACGATGCCAGGTATACCAGGGTTTCGGCCCCCCTGGATGCGGAAACACCGCGAACTCCAATGAACAAGTTGGCTATACGTCCCAGGATTCCGTTATTCCGTGCGATGCTGGTGCGTACCAGGCCCGGGTGCAGGGCGTTGACCGTCACGCCGCTTCCCTTCAGCCTGCGAGCCAGCTCGTAAGTTAACAGGATGTTGCAGAGCTTGGAGCGTCCGTAGGCCTGATAGGATCGGCCATTGCCTGGACGGGACAGGTCTTCTAACCGGAAGTTGCCCGCCGCATAGTGAGAGCTGGAGGAAACGTTGACAACCCGGGCCGGGGCCGATGCCTTCAGCAAGTCCAGTAGCAGCGTCGTAAGCAGGAAATAGCCCAGATGGTTGAGCGCAAACGTCATTTCAATGCCGTCAGCACTGCTACGGTGGGACAGGAATATTGCTCCGGCGTTGTTCAGCAGCACGTCCAGCCGGGGCAGCTTGTCTATGACTTCGGCCGCCAGGCGGCGCACTTCCCGCTGCGAGGAGAGATCCGCCAGCAGGAAGGACACCGACGGGTTCCCCGTATCCCGCCTGATGCTCGCCGCAGCGGCTTCCGTCTTCTCGGCGTTCCGGCCGGCGATTACCACCGTAGCGCCCATGCGCGCCAGTTCCAGGGCGGCGACATAACCGATTCCGTCGCTGCCCCCGGTTATCAGGCAGGTCTTGCCTTCCATAGAAGTGCTATTCATAGCAGGGATTGGTGCAGAGATTGATTCCAGGTCCGAAAGTGATCAAGACCTCCCGAACCTTCCACCGGATCAGGACAACGGAGGCAGGACAGGCCGCCCGCCCGGAAGCTGCGCGACATCAGAATGGATAGGGCTGTCCGCCGCCCACGGCCAGCACCTGCCCGGTTATGTAGGAAGCGTCGTGGGAGGCCAGGAAGGCAATAGCCGCCGCCTGTTCATCGGCCTCACCCCGCCGGCCCATGGGAATCTCCGACAGGCGGGTCTGTTGCCGGTAGGTTTCCTGCAGGTCCAGTTCTTCCTGGGGCAACTCTGGCGGGTCGGCGGTAACTCCGTGGTTACGGGGCGTCACTCGGTCTTCCGCCAGGGTGCCGCTGGGGGCCATGCAGTTGACCCGTATTCCCAGGGGCGCAACCTCCCGGGACAGGGAAGTAGTAAGTCCAATCTGCCCCGCTTTAGCGGCGGCATAGGGTACGCGGAAGGCGCCGGTCACCGCGTGGGTGGCCACGTTGACGATGGCCCCTGACTGCTGCTCGATCATGTACGGCAGGACGGCCCGGCAGCACCACACTGCGGTCCAAAAGCTCTTGTCAATCTCCGCCTGAATTTGCTCGGGAGTGTAATATTGAAACGATTGGAACCAGATAGTGCCCCCGGCCACGTTGGCCAGCACATCAATTTGGCCGAACTGTTCCTGGGCAAATGCCATCAGCCGCTGGGCGCTATCCCATTTGGACAGTTCACCCAGGCAGTAGGCCGCCTCGGCGCCGAACTCACGCAGTTCGTCGCAGACCCGCTGCGACGAAGCCTCCACCATATCGCCAACCACCACGGCGGCGCCCTCCTGGGCCAGGCGCCGGGCGGTAGCGGCCCCGATGCCCTGCCCCGCGCCGGTAACCACCGCCACCTGGCCCTCAAACCGACGGGCTCCCGCCGCCTTTGTATCAAGTACTTCTGCCATGGTTCCTCCTTTGGCAACTCCATAACCCGGTCTGTCTCAGGTTTTGCACATTGACAGGACCCCAAGGGCGATGGGCCAATCTTACCCTTTCAACAAAAGAGGGGCAATGACTGAAACTGTATGGCCCATACGATTATTCGACCACTTCGGCCGGCAAGGAGTGATACCCGGACATCGAACACTTACTCAATAGTTGCTCAATATATAAGTGTAAATCGTATTATTTTCGCAGCTTAGATGCTAAACACAATAATGTTTTTCAAATACATTGACACCATACAGATACGGCTGTATATTTCGCTTGGTATGCCTCAAATGGTACCCATTACCTCTACATAAAAGGAGGAATATCTATGCGGAACCGATGGCTACTCCCGTCAAAAGCGTTACTTTTCGTCTCGCTACTGTTCATACTGACAGTGCTTGTGGCATGCGGCGCTTCAGCACCCGAAGCGCCGGCTCAGGAGCCTGCGGCAGAACCTCAGGCGTCGCAGCAAACCGCGCCGGAACCGGCCCAACAACCGGCGGCAGCGCAAGAGCCCGCCCCAACTGCAGAGCCTGCTCCTGCCATGGAAGCAGAAATGGCCGAACCCACGGTAGTGAGATACGTCGAATCCCAGGGGGAAATCCAGGTAGAAACCAACCAGCATTGCGGCGGAAACCGGCCCATAATCTCCCAGTTCCTGCCTTACGTGGAATTCCTGGTGGAGGCAGACCCTGTAACGGCCGAGTTTAATCCGTGGCTGGCGGAGTCCTGGGAGACCACGCCAGATGCCAAAGTGTGGACCTTCAAGCTCCGGGAGGACGTCCAGTTCCACCACGGTTACGGCGAATTTACGGCGCGAGATATCGCCAATATGGCCGTAGCCAAGGGCGACGAGTCGTGCGCTTCCAGTACCACCAGCTTCTGGAAGGAAATGGCCCAGGCGGAAGTGGTGGACGACTACACGATAAAATTCCACATGAACAACCCGTCCCTCCCCATGCCCAGCGTCGTTTCCAACCTGCCCACCGGACTGGAGTTGATTTCGTTCAGCAAGGACCAGTTGGACGAAGTGGGTTACGAAAACTTTGACGACATAAAGCCCGCCAGTACCAGTTACTACCAGTTCCTGGAACGCAAGCTCGGTGAGGGCGTGGTATACGAGCGAACCCCGTACGAGCACTGGCGCTACCAGTCTCCCTTCGAGGAAATGGAGATCCGTTGGATAGGTGAGGAAACAACCAGGCTCGCAGGGCTGTTAGCCGGAGAGATACACGCTATCGCCTTGTCCCGCGACCTCCAGGGATCAGCCATTGACGGCGGGATGAAAGTTATACCGGCGCAGCAGGCTTTCAGCCAGCTCAGCCTCTTCTTCGGTGGTATGTACTTCATGCCCGGCGACCCTGATTTTGATCCGACTACCCCCTGGGCTGACCTGCGGGTACGGAAGGCCATGAACAAGGCCATTAACCGGGATGAGTTGAACGACTATATCTTCAAGGGTGAGGGGCAGCGGATGCATGTAACAGCCTGCTGCCACCAGGTCCTTGACCCGGAAATATACAACCCAGAATGGGAAGCCCGGTGGGAAGAAGCCTACGGCTATGACCCTGAGGCAGCCAAGCAACTGCTGCTCGAAGCCGGTTACGGACCAGACAATCCGGTTAAGGTGGAGATGCTCAACTACCGCACCTCCGGTGAACCGGAATCACCTCTCGCCGTGGAGGCATTGCCCCAGTACTGGGGTCCGGTAGGTATTGACGTTACCATCACAGACATAGACTCCGGGGCCTATTCAGACCTGCGGAGGGCCAAGAAGATCCAGCACATGATGTATGCCAACGTCTTCAGCTTCCGGAAAATCCAGGACCGGGTCCGGACCAACGCGCCCTCCAACACCTCGTCGCATACTTTCAGCCACCCCTACATGGAAGAGAAGTACCAGGAAACCCTCAAGGTCTTTACCCAAGACGAAATAGACGTGATTGGGCGTGATGTTGCCAACTTCTGGTATGACCAGTACTGGACCATTCCTGTGTTCTGGTTCAGGTTCAACTTCACGGTCAACCCCGAGGTACTGGAGGACTGGGTGTATCTGAACCGCGGTTACTACTGGCACAATCAGGTCCCAGCAACCAAGTAATGGCTGGCTAACAGAACCTTCCAGCTATTACCGGCGAAATCAAGGGGAGATGCCCCCTCTGCACTTACGAGTGGGGAGGGGGCTAGATTAACAGGCAGGGCCACGAAGACAAACTGGCCTTGGCAAACCGGTTCCAATGGTTTGGCGTCGCCATAGTTCCAACTCCATGGTAGAAAGTGGACGGAATTATCGGCTTATCCTGGAAAGCCCGTAACAAAGCTAAGGGAATAGTTCCGAATTCCCTGGTCGGGAATAGATTCCATGACCGATGAGCAATCCCTCAGAGGATAATCAAGATGCAGCGTTACATTATTATTCGTGGATTTCACGCCATCATAACTCTATTTGCGATAAGTCTACTTATCTTTGCCCTCACCCGGGCCAGTGGCGACCCGGCATCCGTGTTGCTGCCCGAAGAAGCAACCATGGAAGACTACGAACGGCTGGAGGCCTACTGGGGCCTGGATAAGCCGCTTCACGTTCAATACGCGGTTTACGTGGGCAACATCTTGACCGGAAACCTCGGGGAGTCTATAAAATGGCCTGGCAAGTCTGCCGGTGAGTTGATTCTCCAGCGGCTACCGGCTACGGCCAAGCTGACCGTGGTAGCTTTCACAGTCAGCGTATTGCTTGCCCTCCCTCTTGGGATTCTATCCGCAGTCAAGAAGGACTCCATCTGGGACGCCGGAGGCAAAGCATTCGCCTTGCTGGGGCAGGCCGTTCCCAATTTCTGGCTAGCGATTATGATGATATGGGTCCTTGCGGTGGACTGGAACTTGTTCCCAACTTCAGGAAGTGGAGAGGGGTTCGTAGACGGCACCCATCACCTGATTCTGCCGGCGATCGCCCTGGGAGCATTTGGATTGGCCGCCGGTATGAGGTTAAGTCGCTCCGCCATGTTGGATGTGCTTGACAGCGAATATGTAAAGCTGGCCCGAATCAAGGGTGTTCCCGAAAGGAAGATTATCTGGAAACACTGCCTGCGCAACGCTGCCCTGGTTCCCATCACCTACTTCGGATTGCAGTTTGCCGGGCTTATCACCGGGTCTGTCATTACGGAAACGGTCTTTGCCTATCCGGGGGTGGGCCTGCTGGCCATTGAGGCTATACGGTCGCGCGATTACCAGGTGGTGCAGAGCGTGGTGGTCGTCTTCGCATTCATATACGTATTTGTCAGCCTGCTGGTGGATATTCTTTACGCATACCTGGACCCTCGAATCCGGTTGACTTAACCACTGCAATTGTCGTTGCCATTTGCTCTGTAGTAAGGAGATCACCTGATGGCACTTAACGGGTTTATTCCACAGTCCGCACCAACATTCGTAAATGGCAGATTTATCAGAGCCTGGGGTACGGCTCGGCGTTACCCGCTGGTGCCCCTGGCAATTCTGATTTTCGTACTGGCCATCCCGGGGATTTTCGCCACTCAGATAACTGATACCTGGCTGCAGGACCCGCTGGAAGGGCGATTAACTGAGCGGCTCACGCCTCCCGTTTGGCAGGAAGGCGGAACCTGGGAACATCCCCTGGGCACGGACAAGGTGGGATACGACGTCGCCAGCCGCATAATCCACGGCGCGAGGGTGTCCCTGATAGTTGCCGGCCTTTCCATCCTCAGTGGCGGCTTGGTTGGCACGGCCCTGGGTCTGATAGCCGGTTACTTCGGGGGTTGGTGGGACCACGTAATAATGCGACTGGTGGACATCAAGCTTTCCATTCAATCGGTGCTACTGGCCCTGGTACTGGTCAGCGTTATGGGGCCAGGGTTCCACACTGTGATTATTGTGATTGCCCTGGTCCTGTGGGTCCGGTACGCCCGGCTGGTGCGTGGGGAAGTATTGGCGCTGAAGAACCAGGACTTTGTCGCCAAAGCCAAGGTTGCCGGCGCCTCCAACTTCCGGATTATGAGTCGCCACCTGTTTCCCAACGTGGTGAACACTCTTATAGTGCTGGCGACCCTGGAGGTGGGTCAGGTCATCCTGCTGGAGGCCGGACTCAGCTTCCTGGGCGTCGGGATACCAAGGCCTACGCCAGCATGGGGACTGATGGTGGCTGACGGGCGAAACCTGATTGCAGCCGGCAATGGATGGTGGATATCACTCTTCCCGGGGTTGGCGATCCTGATGACGGTGCTTTCGATGAACCTGCTGGGGGACTGGCTGCGGGACAGGCTGGACCCCAAGCTGCGGAACGTGTAGGCACAGTTACCGATACCAAGCCCGATGGAGCAGAAGGTGCGGGGCGGGATGAAATCCCGCCCCGCTTCTCGTGAGCCTGGATGGAAGCAGCACGCTTACTTGAAGGCGGGCATTACTTCCTGGGTGAGGAGTTTGAGGCTACGCTGTACCGCTTCCTTGGGCAACTGATTTCCGGGATTCAGTTCGGCGGTGAAGCCGGTGATGCCCAGCTTTTCCCGGTACTGGTGGAGCTTGTCTATGACCTGGTCGGGGCTGCCGACGATGACCTTGGTGTCCAGGATTTCCTCGTAGGTCATGGCCTCCAGGCGGGCCAGGCGGGCGCGGCGGACTTCAATCAAGTCCCCACCGCCGGTGACATCGGCAAGGGCTTCCTCGAAACGGCCCTGCTGGAAGCGTTCCCGCATCCGGCGGAAGTAGTTTTCGATGGTCTCCCGGGGTTCCTCCAGGGCGTCTTCCTCGGTGGGGGCGATGTACATGGGGAAGCGCACCGAAATGTCGCCGCTTTCGCCCTCGTGGCCAGCCTTCTGCCAGGCGGCGTGGTAGTTGACCATGTTGGATTCCAGTTCGTTCACGTCCATTCCGCGCATGGAAAGGAAGATGGGGAAGCCCAGACGGCCGACGCGCTCGAAGCTGTCCTCACCGCTGGACGCGATGCGAATCTTGGGGTGGGGCTTGGTGTAGGGCCGCGGGGTCAGGCGGGCGTTGGTGATGCGGTTATACTTGCCCTCGTAAGAAAAGGTCTCTCCATTGAAGGCCTGGGTGATGATTTCCAGCGCTTCCTGGAACCGGTCCTTGCTCTCCATGTAGTCGATGCCCATGGTGTCGTAAGCGCGGATGTTGCCGCTGCGACCCACGCCGAACTCGAAACGACCCTCGCTGACCTGGTCAACTGTGGCCGCTTCCTCGGCGATGCGAAGGGGGTGAATCAGGGGCAGCACGTGTACCGCTGATCCGACCCGAAGCTGCTTCGTGCGAGAGGCAATGGCGCTGAGAATGACCATCTGAGCGGAATGTACCGCCCGCTCGGGGGTGAAGTGGGTTTCGCCAAGCCACACGGTGTCCAGGCCCCATTCATCTGCCATGTCAACCAGTTCGAAAGTGTCGCGGAAGGCTGTCTCGTGGGGTCCGCCGCCGGTTGGAAAGTCCAGAAAGATTCCAAAGTCCATAGGGTTTACCTCCTGACTTGCTTAGTTGAGGTATGCGGCCCCACTGGAAACCTGGATTGCATGTTTTTATTTAACGGCAGGGGCTGACGCCGTTGCAATTAGGTAGAGTTTAGTCCCTTTTTATTGACTGGTCAAATAACATTCAATGAATAGTATCGGAGTTACCCTATCAGCAACCCCGATCCTCTACTCTGACGAAATCCAACTAGTTCGGCTCACCGAACTAGCCCGGAAGGTCCCACCCAATCCAGTTACAGAGGGCCCGGCCCATAATGAGTTCCTTGTCGTTCTCATTAAGCCAGGACAATTCCTCGGTGAACATGGTTATGCACTGCTTCCAGGAACAGGGCATGCGGGTAATATCAGTTCCCCAGAACATGCGCTCGGGCCCAAAGGCGTCGTAAATCTGGTGAATGTAGTCGTGGATGTTGGCGTATGGGTATTCGGCGCTGGAATAGCTGGGAGCGCCGGTGGCCTTGACGGCAACGTTGGGATACCTGGCCAGGGCAAGCAGGTCGGGCAAGTTGGCCCAGGCAGCCTCGTCGGTGGCGCCGCCGCCGCGACCGAAGTGGTCGACGATGAGCTTAACGTCGGGGTGACGTTCGGCGATGGGACCCAGGTCGTTCAGAAAGGCCGAACAAGCCAGGGCTACGGGCAAACCGGCGGCTGCGGCGGCGGGCCAGAGCCACTCCATGGTGCCGTCGCTGGGCCAGGAGAGCATGTGGGGCTGCTGGAAGGTGAAACGGAGGCCCAGCATGCCGGGCTGTTGCTTCCAGCCATCCACCAGGCCGCGGCTGGACTCCTGGTCCAGGGGGAAGTTGCCGAGGATGGAAAGGCGGTTGGGGTGTTCGGCGGCAGCCTCCAGAGCCAATTGACGGGAATTGGGATCCCAACCCGGGGGATGGATGACCGCGGCGTCCACCCCGACCTCGTCCATTTCCCTGAGCAGGTCATCCCTGGAAAAGGAGGTAATCTGGCGGTGGGCCGGATTGGTGGGCAGGTTAGCGCCCCAGACGTGCACCTGGGCATCAACTATCAACATGGTCAGCTCCTTGTAATTAAGGGTCAATCAGAGAGGCGGCGCCCGTCCGGCAAAGGGGAGGGAGCCGCCGTGCCTTAGTCAGTTACCGGAAAGGGGCTAACCTGCTATCTCAAGAAAGTTCATGGTTGCTGTTCACCCCCATCCTAACCTTCCCCGGAAGGGGGAAGGGATTCTGAAACAGTTTCCAATTACTGGGCTACGCCCCGTTCCACCAGCTTTTCGGGGGTAGCGACTTCGTAGATTTCCAGCAGGTACTCGTCCAGCAGTTCCTGCAGCCGGGGGTTGTACTCGCGGACAGTCTGGGGGACTTTCGAGAACCAGTTGGGCTCGATGGAGTCCTGGGTCCACTCGGCATAGACCCGATTGGGGGTGCCGGGCAGGCCCTGTCCCTCGATGTAGATCCGGGCCTTGTCGCGGCCATTTACTTCGTAGGCTTCACAAATCTTGGCCAGGTAACCCGCAACGGCCCAGGCCTGGCCAGGCTTGGTCTTGCAAACTCTGCGTACCAGGTACATGTTCAACGCTCCTTTCGGAAGATGGCGCTATTATAAGGCTGGCAGCGGTTCCGGGCCAGTGATATTTGCAGAGTTTGGCTGTTCGGAGCGGAACGAGGCTCAACGGTTTTCTCCTGCCTACGAAGGGATGCGAAGGCGGGATTTTTTGAAAAGTGTCCCATTTTGTCTCATTTTGTCCTCACCCCTGTGCAACCGGAGGGGAAGGGCTTTATCCACGAATGGGCACGAATATTCACGAATGGGATTTTTTTATTTTTTGGCCCATTTTGGCCCATTTTGTCTCATTTTGTTCCGGTTTTGCCTCTAACCCCGGGGTCCTGTACCGGAGGGTGAAGGGTGAGGTATGTATCCGGCGACATTGACCTGCCGGGGCAGGGCGGCCACAAGGGCCGCCCCTACGGTGGTCGGCGGTGGGCCAGGGCAGACACATAGGTCTGCCCCTACGGTGGGTGCAATTCCCCTATGCCATGGCGAACCAGCGGGCCCAGAGGAGGGACAGGTCGGGCTTGGGTTTTGGCGGGGGCAGTTCCCGCATTAGCAGGCGGTCGTATTTGCTCTCCCAGGCCCAGGGCAGCAGGGCCAGCAGCATGCGCCGGGGTTCGGGGATGTCGCCTGCTTCCCGCACCTTGTCCAGGTAGTTGTGCAGGTGCATCCAGGTGGTGAGGCGGAATCCCTGGTCGGCGATCTTGCGGATTACCTCCAGGGGTTTGGGTGGTTCCTGCCGGTCTCCTACGGCGCGGGCGTAGTCGTTGTAGACCTGTTCGGTGACGCGGCGCATGCGGTAAATGGTGAGTTGGCGGCGGTACTTGCGCTGGAGGGCGCGGATTTCTCTTCTGATTTCGCTTAGGGTTCGCATGGTTGTCTCCTTTTGTTTTTTATCCACGAAGGGACACGAAGGTGGGATTTTTTGGAATGTGTGCCATTTTGTGCCATTTTTGCCTTTGTCCCCGGGGCCTAACCCTGAGGGCTAGGGGGAGTTGGGTATCCGGTTGCGTTGACCTCTTGGTGCAGGGCGGCCACAAGGGCCGCCCCTACGACGGGCCGGGCGGGTCGATGTTTTTGCCCCCGGGCCTGGTACCAGCGGGTGAGGGGGCATTGTCCTTTGGGCAGGGCAGACACACAGGTCTGCCCCTACCATTGAGGCGGGGGCCCGGGCAGGCACAAGGGCCGCCCCTACGACGCGCAGGGCGGGTCACGCCAGTGTTTCCTGTTTGATGGTTCGTATTTCTATGGTGGGGATGGGTTATGCAGGGTGGCAAGGGGGTGGTGTCGGTAATTGAGGATGTGGTGGGAAGGATGCGGCGTTCCAAATCAGGTGGTTTCCTGTGTGAGACCGGGGAGGATACACAGGCCTGCCCCTGCCATTGTTGCCATAAGACCACCTAAACCGAGACGCTGCCGAGGAGGGGCATTCAGTTGCCAGATGGTACGGGCCTGTTCATAATGCCGGAAAGCCCATTTCAGGACCCCAGTGGGGGCAATTATCGGAGGTTTTATGCAGTTAGAAGGAAAGACGGCGCTGGTAACGGGGTCGGGACGGAACATTGGCCGTTCCATTGCCCTGGCCCTGGCACGGGAAGGCGCGGATGTGGTGGTGAACGCCAGGTCGAACCAGGCTGACGTGGATTCGGTGGCAGCAGAGGTAAAGGAACTGGGACGCAACGTGCTGCCGCTGCTGGCCGACGTGGGCAATCGGGAGGAACTGGAACAACTGATGGAGACGGCCCTGGGAGAGTTCGGCCACCTGGACATTGTGATAAACAACGCTTCGGTGCGGCCCCACAAGCCCTTCGCCGAGATGAGCTATGACGACTGGCGCGGGGTGCTGGCAACCGACCTGGACTCGGCATTCATCACGTCCCGGGCGGCGGTCCCGGGGATGCTGGAACGGGGCTGGGGCCGGATTATCAACCTGGGCGGTCTGCAGGCTCACCAGGGACGGCACGGCGGCGCGCACATTTCCGCCGCCAAGGTTGGGCTCGTAGGCTTCACGCGGGGCCTGGCCACGGAACTGGGCCCACAGGGCATACGGGTAAACTGCGTAGTGCCGGGGATGATCGACACCTCCCGTGACGGGGGCAATGCCCCACGAACCGGCAACAGGCTGGCCGACATTCCGGCGGGGCGCATGGGCAGCACTGACGACATTGCCAATCTTTGTCTGTTCCTTTGCACGGACGCGGGGGACTATATTTCCGGCCAGACTATTCACGTCAATGGCGGGGAGCGGAACTTCGGGGGGTAGGGAGGGCTTCAATTCAGGGGGATTCACTGGTGAGGCCAGGGCAGACCTTTGTGTCTGCCCCTACCATTCAGACTGTCCCTGCCACCTGCAATCAAACGCTGCCGGGGTTATGCGGTAGCGTTTGATTGCAGGTTATATCGTTTGTGAGACGCGGGCAGACACATAGGTCTGCCCCTACCGTACCGTTGGTCCACGCCACCTGACCCGAAGCATACCGGGGTCATGCCGCGACTTGCCCATTACCGAATTCGGTAGTAAAGTCAAGAATAACCGGAGATATTCACCAAAATCATAAGTTGGGGAGGGCTGTATATGTCCAGAGTTACCCTTATCCAGCATATAAACATCCAGGTCAGCGATCGGGAAAAGACGCGGAAGTTTTATGAAGATGTCCTGGGGGCGGAGTTTCTGGACCGCGGTCCGGAAATGAACGAGCGCCAGCTTCAGCTTCGCATTGGCAACGGGGAGATCCATACCACCGACTCCCGCAACCCGACTCCCGTACCGTCGGCGCACTTTGCCGTGGAAATCAACGACTGGGATGAACTGATCGAGAACCTGGAGCGGTTGGGAGTTCCTTACACCACCACGCCGGGCCGACGAAACGAGACGGAGAATTCCTGGGGGCGACGGGAGTACAGCAGCGGTTGCTACACCTACATCCACGATCCTGATGGCAACATGATCGAACTGGTGCAGCATCCCATGGGCATGGAAGATGCGGAAGGCAACGAGGTCGCGATCCCGCACTACGACGAGAGTCCCCAGTGGCGGCGGCATCCCCAGTACAATTCAGCGCCCGTTCCGGCCGACTAAACAATCCCAAAGGGAGGAGACAGCATGGCGACACAGATTGAAACCGGTTCCCGGGTGTCCCAACCCCTGGTAACCATTACCGAAATGGACCATATCGTCCTGCGAGTAAGCGACGTAGAGGAATCGCTGCGGTTTTACTCGGAAATACTGGGCCTGGCAGTGGAGCGGGTGGAGCAGTGGCGGGCCGGGGATGTTCGCTTTCCGTCGGTCCGGCTGAACGCCGACACCATCATTGACCTGTTTGCCAGCGACCAGGAACCCATCGGCAAGGACGGGGCGAAGAACCAGGACCATTATTGTATGGTCATTGAGCCCACGGACATGGATGCGCTGAAGTCCGAGTTTGAAGCGCTGGGCATTGAAATCCAGGCCGGGCCGGGCAAGCGGTGGGGTTCGCACGGCGACGGCATGTCGCTGTACATTTATGATCCGGACGACAATGTGGTGGAGTTGCGACACTACTAGGCCAAGCCAGGTATTGCAAATGGGTTAAGCGGGGCGGGACAATAATCCCGCCCCGCTGCTTTACATCTGATCCGCTTACGGGTCATCCGGCGGGGAGTCGGTCGTAAGAGTTTCCGATGAACCACAGTCCCCAGTGGCCGATACGCCACATTCTGGTTGGTATTCCGATTGTCCTGGCGTTTTCGTACCTATGGGGCGGAACAATGAAGGGCTGGGTACCGAGCGATGAAACTATTCTAACCAGCGCGACGCTGGTCTCTGTAGTAGGAGCCGGCTATACTTTTCTCGTGACGGTTGTGGAAAGGAGCTACTACATGGTGTTTTGGGCTAGAGAGAAGATCAAGACCCAGTTGGAAGAAGCCAGGCGAGAAGCAGCGGTAGAGGGTGCGGCGAAAGGTGCGGCGAGAACAAACCGAGCCTGGCGGGCCTGGTACGAACGCATGCGGGCTGCGCAACGTGAGGGACGCCCCTTCGACGAACTGCCTCCCGATGCTCCTGGCCGCGAAGAAGAGAGGTAGAATCGCTGTCATCGGCCACCTTCACCCAAGAATAGGGCACTTGGCAATACGGAAATTACTCAGGGCGAGCGCAATGCTCGCCCCGTTCTTTTGCGGCAGCAGGAAGCCGGATTAGCCTCCCGTTCGGCGGTTGATCATGGCCTGGGCCAGGGGGCTGGCGCCGGGGCGGACGGCCACGTTGACCAGGGAAGGGCGGCCGGAGTTGATGGCCCGCTCGACGGCGGCGCCAACCTCTGAGGGCTTTTCCACGTATTCCGAGTAGCCGCCGATGGCTTCCACGACCTGGTCGTAGCGGATGAAGCGCAGGTCGGTGCCCACGGCGCGGCCGTAGTAGGCAAGCTGGAAGGTCTTGTCGATGCCCCAGTTGGAGTCGTTGCCCAGGACGGTGGTAATGGGGAGGTTGTGGCGAATGCAGGTATCGTACTCCATGGGGTAGAAGCCGAAGGAACCGTCGCCGCAGAAGACGAAGACCTTGCTTTCGGGGTGGGCCAACTTGGCCGCCATGCCGTAGGGTATGCCGGCGCCCAAGTGACTCAAGGGCCCCAGTCGGAGGAAACGGCCGGGCTTGCGGGCGCTGAAGTAGGAGCGACCCCACTGCACGTAGTCGCCGCCGTCCATGACGATGAAGGAGTCGTCGTCGATCAGGTGCTCGATGCCGGTAAAGACGTCGAGGGGGTGCATGGGTTCATCGCCGGTGGCGTTGGCACGCAGTTCGTCATGCCAGGCCTGGCGGTCCTGGCCGAGTTGAGTGACCCAGTCGCTGATATTGGCGCGGCTGCCCTGGCCGGCGGCGGCAGTCAACTGCTCCGTCATGGCGCCGAGATCGCCCAGCAGGCCAACGGCAACGCCACGGTTGCGGCCGATCTCAGCGGCGGAGGGGTCGGCCTGGATAAGCTTTGCATCGGGGCTGAAGATCTGGCCGTAGCGGTAGCGGTGGTCGAGGCGCTTGCCGAGGAGGAGAACCACGTCGGCCTCGCGGAAGCGGCGGGCGGCGGTGTTGAGAGCGCCGTCGGCGTAACCGAAGCAGAGGGGATGTTCGTCGTCAATCATGCCCCGGGCCTGCTCCACGGTGAAGGCGGGGATGCCGGTGGCTTCCACCAGGGCGGTCAACTGCTCCTGGGTGGCGCCGTAACGGGCGGGATTGCCGACGATGATCACCGGACGCTGGGCGTTGCGAAGGAGGTCGGCCGCCTGCTGGACGAGGGCGGGATCACCCTGGGGACGGCCCATGTTCCGGTACTCGCTGGGCAGGAAGGGAGGCAATTCCTCTTCGGAGATGGGTTCGTCCTGTATGTCGATGGGGAGAGTCAAGTGAACCGGGCCCGGGCGACCGGACATGGCGGTGCGGAAGGCGGTGGCGACGAATTCGGGAATGCGGCGGCGGTCGTGAATGAGCCAGGAACCCTTGGTGACGGGAGCAGTCATGCCGATCTGGTCCACTTCCTGGAAGGTGGTCATGCCCTTTTCGGGGAGTTCGGCGCAACCGGCGACGAAGATTACGGGGCTTTCCGAGGTGTAGATGGCGGGAAGGCCGGAGATGGCGTTGGAAAAGCCCGGGCCGCCGGTGAACAGGGCCACGGCCGGCTCGCCGGTAATACGGGCGTAGCCGTCGGCCATGTGCATGGCGGCGCCCTCGTGACGAGTGTCGATGAATTCGATCCCCTCGTCGGCCGCGGCGTCCACCAGGGGGAGGACGGTATCGCCGACGATGGTAAACACCCGCTTGACGCCCTCCTGCTTCAGGCAGCGGATGAAGAGGTGACCTCCGTTGAGGTTGGGCATAAATAACTCCTTTGCAAGTCGGCCTGGCAAGGCCGGGACTGGTAAGAGCTTACCTTGACGGTCTGAATTCGGCAAGGGAGGGGCGTACGGGCGGCAGCGTTCCTATGCCGGTTGTTACGTTTGTGAGACCAGGGTAGACATACAGGTCTGCCCTTACATTCCGATAGTCCATACCACCTGAAACGATGCCCTGATTGTTGGACCTGGCGCGGCACTTTGCCTGGTCCTCCGGCTCTACTCTCCTAAGGAGAGATAAAAGTTTTCCACGAAGGGACACGAAGGGACACGATTGCGGGCCATTTTTAATTAGTGACCCATTTTGTCTCATTTTGTCCCATTTTGGGGTTTTCGGCGCTGGGCAGGGCAGACCTGTGAGTCTGCCTTTACCGTCCATACCAACTGAAACGAAACGCTACTTATTGGGCCTGGCGCGGCGCTTTACCTGGGCCCAGCCCCGACTCTACTCTGCCAAGGAGAGATGAAAGTTTTCCACGAAGGGACACGAAGGCGGAAACTTTTTTATTGTCCCGTTCTGAATCATTTTGTCCCATTTTGGGGTTCTCGGCACTGGGCAGGGCAGACCTATGTGTCTGCCCCTACCGTCCATACCAACTGAAACGATGCCTTTATTGTTGCGCTTAGGCACCGCGCTTTGCCTGGGCTCCCCGGCTCTACTCTTCCAAAGAGAGATGAGAGCTTGCCACAATGGGACACGAAGGCGGAAACTTTTTTATTGTCCCGATTTGTCCCATTTTGGGGTTTTCGGCGCTGGGCAGGGCAGACACGCAGGTCTGCCATTAGGGGATGCCATCACCTGCGGGCAGGGCGGCCACAAGGGCCGCCCCTACGAGTGCTGGTTGGGGCAAGGGCGTGGTGACAGGGTGATGGTTGTATGGTGGAGATGGGTTATGCGGGTTGGCAAGGGGGGTGGGAGATGTAGTTGGGAGTTGGGAGTTAGGAGTTAGGAGTTAAGGGGTGCTTTGGGCCAATTCTGAGTTTCAAACTCGGGGTTGGCGACCTCTGTTCTGAGTTTGCCGGGCTGAAGAGTAGGGGGTTTTGAGATTGTTGCTGGGGTTTGAACAGCCAGGGATGGCGGTATATAGTCCCGTGCATGGGCATTTTGTACGTTGTGGGGACACCTATCGGGAACCTGGAAGATGTTACCGTACGGGCGGCGCGGGTGCTGGAGGAGGTTTCGCTGGTGGCCGCCGAGGATACACGGGTTTCGCGGAGGCTGCTGAATCACCTGGGGGTGCGGGTTCCCTGCGTTAGCTGCAACGAGCATAACTGGCGGCAGCGATTGCCGGAGTTGCTAAGGGCGCTGGAGACGGGAGACGTGGCTTTGGTAACGGACGCGGGGATGCCAGGCGTAAGCGACCCCGGTGCAGCTATCGTGGCTGCCGTGGCCGACGAAGGGGTTACAGTGGTGGCGATTCCCGGGCCGTCGGCGGTTACCACTGCCCTGGCCGTGTCCGGCATGCAGGCCGACTCCTTTACTTTCCTGGGATTCTTGCCACGGCGCGGTCGAGAGCGGCGGGAGAGGCTGGCGGGGGCAGCGTCCATACCGGACACCCTGGTTATCTTCGAGTCTCCACACAGGTTGCGGGCCACGCTGACCGATTTGCTGGGGGTCCTGGGTGACCGACAACTGGCGGTATGCCGGGAATTGACCAAGCTGCACGAAGAGGTCTGGCGGGGCCAAATATCCGAGGCCATTGAATATTTTGAAGTGCCCAGGGGGGAGTTTGTACTGGTAGTGGCGGGAGCGGGTGAGGCGGTGGAGTCGGAAGGACAAGCAAGTCTGGAAAAGGCACAGGAAATGCTGGCTGCCCTGAGGCAATCGGGCAGCAGGGCCAGGGAAGCGGTGGCGGAGGTTATGGCGGCCACGGGACTGCCCCGGAGCGAGGTGTACCGGATGTGGGTGGAGACGGGGAGGGGTTGAACATCCATTCCTGAAGGCCCGGCCCTGGGCTATCGGATGCGTTTACCCTGATTAACGGGCGGGGGCAGCCTGGCGGGCATGGGTGATGTCCCTGGCAGTGACGGCGCGAACCTGCCCTGGCGTTACCGTAGCTACGTCGATGGTCTCTCCATCCACTGCAGTGAACTCCACCACGTAGGCGGCGCCGTTTCCGTGGATGTGGATAATGCAGCCAACATCTCCGGGCAGGAGGTGAGTTTCCTCATCACCCGTTACGACGTCGGTCAGGATGACGGTGTCATGTTCATCGAACAACGGTTACCTCCTTAGCGGAAAGGCGGTGATCAGCCTCGGGCTTTGTGAGCCAGATTCCACTTGCCAGACGGTCCTGACCTGAGGGTCGCGACCGTCTGGGGTACGAAGAGCGCCATCTACATTATATCGTCTTCCGTATGTCATATCCATGGAAACTCTGAACAAGTGAAGCGTCTGTCCTTGAAGGGAGGCAATCTCACTGGATGGCAGATACGCGCTGAAGGCGATCACCCCCATCCTAGCCTTCCCCCGTCAAGGGGGAAGGGATTTTGAGCAGGGCAATCGCATCTTAAAGGGTCGCTGCCCACTAGAGCCAGAGTTCATGTCGCCTTGAGCATGCCGAAGGGCCTGAATTCCTGCACTTCATCCCGGTTGCGGGGCCCCAAGTCGGCTTGTGGGATGGAGTTTAGATTCTTCACTCCGTTCAGAATGACAATTTAGACATAATGCGATTGCCCTGGGCTTTCCCGCAGGGCAATCGCATTTTAGATTCAGACTACAGGTGGCAGACATCCGCCAGGTATAAGACAGGTCGCTTTGAGCTTGCCGACGAACCTGAAATTCTGCTCGTCAGCCCGGTTGCGGGGCCCCCAGTCGGCCTGCGGGATGGAGTTTAGATTCTTCACTCCGTTCAGAATGACAATTTAGACATAATGCGATTGCCCTGGGCTTTTCCGTATTGTTGCCGGTGGGGCGGTTTCCCTGTGGTAAACTGGCGTTTTGCTGAAGGGTGGCGTGCTGACCGCAGCGTTTCGCCACTCTCAGGCAGTATTTTCCTCCTTTCGCGAGCACAACCTTGGGTCTGGCAAGCCAACTAACTTCCGCTCCCCAGCGGGCGCGGGGCGTTTTCTATGGCTGGTGGCTGGTAGTCATCAGCGGCTTCACCATGACCATCGCCACGGTGCCTCTGTACCACGCGATGGCCGTATGGTCGGTGGCCCTGGAGAGTCAGTTTGGGTGGAGCCGTGGTCAAATAGGACTGGCCCTAACATTCACCCGCATTGAGGGCGGCTTCATGGGACCCCTGGAAGGTTATCTGGCTGACCGACTGGGCGCCCGCCGCATGATCCTGATCGGCCTGCTGATCCTGGGGGTTGGATTCCTCCTTTTCGCCAGTGTCCAGAACCTGTGGATGTTCTACGCGGCATTCATCGTGATGGCGCTGGGGCAGGGACTGGGAAGCTGGCTCCCCCTGATGACGACCATTAACAACTGGTTCTCGCGACGGCGGGCGACAGCCATGGGCTGGTCCAACGTGGGGGGACGGCTCGGCGCCTTGCTGCTGGTGCCGGCAATAGCCTGGGCCATAGATCCGGAACATACGCGGCTAGGCTGGCAGCTGACGGCACTGATTTTAGGGATATTCACGCTGATTATTGCCTTCCCTCTTACCCGGCTTATCCGCAACCGCCCCCAGGACTACGGTCAGCTTCCCGATGGCGACAGACCCGCGCCCGCCTCTCCTGCAAGCACTGATCCTGCAAGCACCGAATCGGACGCCGGGCCTACCGGCACTCGAGCCGAAAACACCAGGCAAACGGCCACTGCCGCCCGTCGTCCAGCCACCCAGGATGAGGGGGACCTGACCGCCGGGCAGGCATTGAGGACTCCGGCTTTCTGGCTGATATCCTTCGGGCACGGCTTTACCTCAATGATAATCCTGGCGATTATGACGCACCTGGGACTGCTGCTGAAGGATGAAGGGTTCGACGTGCAGACCACGGGGTGGATTGTGGTGGTGTACACGGCAACGGCCATGGTATTCCAGCTGGTGGGGGGCTATGTGGGGGACCGCTGGCCCAAGAACATTACGCTGTTCATTTTCACCACCATACAGGCTGCGGCGGTGGTGGAGTTGACACTGGCCTCGAACATCATGATGTTCTATCTGTTTGCGGTGTTGTTCGGTATTGGCTTTGGGGGTCGCAATCCGCTGACCACCGCCATCCGGGGCGAGTACTTTGGCCGGACGTCCTTCGGCCGCATTCTGGGCCTGTCCACGGTGCCAATGAATGTGCTGCTGCTGATTGGGTCGCCCCTGGCCGGATATATGAGGGACGTTCAGGGTACCTATGACCCAGCTTTCCTGCTGCTGGCGGGGTTTAACTTCCTTGGCGGGGTTCTGTTCCTGTTTGCGCGGAAGCCGAGGGTGCGGGGAGATTAGAACATGGATTAACAGGATGGACAGGATAAGCTGACAGCTTTCGGGAAACCCTTGTTGCCTGGTCAGGCTGTCATCCCAGGGCAAACGCAAGAGTGTCCTGCCGTCTCGTACGTCATACCTGCGAAACCGGGAATCCTGACTTAACCTCTGCGAGGTTCCCGCCTGCGCGGGAACGACGAGGTTCTCCCAGACCATTCATGCGAAAGCCCTGGCTGTCATCCTGTGTATCCTGTTAATCCGTGCTTGAATTTCAGGCCGGGGTTATTTCCCGTTCGTGGATTTCTATGTTGTGAATCTGGATCCGTTCGGAGGGCGCGGACCGTTCACCCCCGGTACCGGAGCCCACGGGAGAATTGGCCAGAGTGTCGAGGGTGTCCTCGCCTTCCACCAGCATGCCAAAGATGGTGTAGTTGGGAGGCAGACCAACGTTGGCGCCGTGGACGATGAAGAACTGGCTGCCGTTGGTGTTGGGGCCGGCGTTGGCCATGGCCAGGGTGCCCTTAACGTAGGGGCGACTTACGGTCTCGTCCTGGAAACGATAGCCGGGGCCGCCGCGTCCGGTGCCTTCGGGGCAACCGCCCTGGATCATGAAGTCCTTGATTACACGATGGAACGAACCGTCTTCGTAGAAACCCTCGCGGGCCAGGAAGACGAAGTTGTTGACGGTGCGGGGAGCCTCATCGGCAAATAGCTGGACGAGCATGTCGCCGTGGTTGGTGCTGATGCCGGCAAAGTAAAGCTTGGTGGGGTCCAGTATCAATGATGGTGGGCTGGCGTATTGCTTCGGGGGCATGATTCCTCCTTTAGTGGTGGTGCGAACAGCGCCCAGTTTACCACAGGGTGCGGAGAGGCAAGGAGGATGTGTGAATGGCCAGTCCCGGGCATTTCACCTGGCAGAACAGGCATCCGGGCCAGCATTAACTGTCAGGACACGGTAATCCGGACTGCCCTGAGGGTTGAATAGCGCCATAGGGGATCAGAAAGTCCGGGCTGTTTCGCCGAACCACTTGTCGATCAGGTCATTCAGGGAACCGTCTTGCTTCATTTCGCCGATGGCGGCGTCGAGCTTTTCCCTGAGTTCGACGTCTTCCTCTCTTATCCCGATTCCCGTGCCTTTATCCAGAGGTATTTCCGTTCCGACAAAGGATAGTCGGCCTTCACTCTGTGCGACGATGTCCTGGAGGTAGGAAATGGACGCGAAGGTGGAGTCGGCCTCGCCATTCAAAACGGCGGCCACGGTGTCTTCGGCCAGGGGATACTGGAGAAGTGCGGCTACCTTGCCGTCCAGGTAATCGGCCTGGACTGTGGCGGCCTGAACGGCCACGCTACCGCGGGTGGCTGCTTCCCCGGCGCCGGTCAGGGCCGCGAAGACCGAGGGTTCCGGTGGAAAGTAGGGCTGGGTAAAGTCGATCACCTCGTCCCGTTCCTCGGTAATGCTCATTCCGGCCATTATGGCGTCGTACCTGCCGGTGCGGAGATTGGGAATTATGGATTCCCAGTCGTTGGTTACCCACTGGCACTCCAGCTTTGCGCGCTGGCACAGTTCGTTTCCCAGGTCAATCTCGAAGCCCTCCAGTTCGCCGGCGTCGTTCAGGTAACCAAAGGGGGGATAGGCGCCTTCCGTGCCAATGCTTACAGGGGCGGGTCCGGCGCAGGAAATCGCCAATGCCATGACCAACAGGAGGCATGCAATCAGCGCTTTTGCCTTGTACATCTTCGAAGCTCCTGGCTGACGGGACGGGGATATCTATATTGATAGAACTATGAGCATTATATGCCCCGGGGCTTTTCCCGACACGGGGGGTCTGCGGGGCAATCGCGTTTTAGATTCAGGCTATAGGTGGTAGACATCCGCCAGGCGTAAGTCATGTTGTTCTGAGCTTGCCGAAGGGCCTAAAATCCTTCCCCAAAGCATGGTCGAGGATCCGAAAGTTGGCTTGTGGGAAGGTTTTTAGATTCTTCACTTCGTTCAGAATGACAGCCTTGGTCGTTCAGAGTGTCAATTCTCTAAGATGCGATTGCCCTGCACGTTATCTGAAATCACACCGGTGACCCTTGTGGGTCGGAGGTAAGAACTTGTTCACTAGTCGATACAGGGGATTCAGGGCGTCGTTCAAATACGACAGCAGTGGTAACGTTTTCCAAGGCGAAGTATCAGGTATCAGGGATGTAGTCTTTTTCGAAGCCGAGTCTCTTGAGCAGTTGGAACGAGAGTTCAGAACCTCCATTGATGACTACTTGAGAGCGTGTATTGAACGCGGCCGCACTCCTTCGTAATAGAAGCCTGCTGATTTACCTAACGGCCGTCAATTGTGGTAAATTAGGCCCAGATTCAGCCCTGCCAGATGCCGGGCTACAGGGGAGGAAGAGATGCTTGATTACAAGCCCAACATTGTGCTCTCCAACCAGGAGTACGATGTCGTAGGCACCAGGCCCATCCGTCACGACGGGCCCGACAAGGTGATGGGGCGCGCCCGCTACGCCGCCGATATTCACCTTACGGGAATGCTGTTCGGGAAGATTTTGCGCAGTCCCCATCCCCACGCGCGCATTCGTGGAATTGATGCCAGCCGCGCCCTGGCCCTGCCCGGGGTGGAGGCCGTGGTAACTGCGGCCGACTTTCCCGAGGTTTCCGCCGAGGTGTCGGACCTGTCCGAGGGCGCCAACGTTAACTATGGCTTCTACAGCCGCAACGTGATGGCGCGGGAAAAGGCCCTGTACCGGGGTCACGCCGTGGCCGCGGTGGCCGCAACCAGTCCCCACCTGGCCGAAGAGGCGCTGTCGCTGATCGACGTGGACTGGGAAATCCTGGAACCGGTGCTCAACGCCGAAGAGGCGCTGGCGGAGGGCGCGCCTCTGGTCCATGAGCGACTGGTCACTTTTGACAGTCCAAACTGGCGGCCAGGAGCGTGGGGCGACCAGTCGGACACGGTTTCCAACCTGGCCAACAAGTTTGAATACACCCTGGGCGACCCGGAAAAGGCCTTCGCCGAGGCCGACGTGGTGGTGGAGCGGGAGTTCCACACCCGTCCCGTGCACCAGGGCTACATTGAGCCCCATTCGGCCACCGCCCAGTGGAATACCGACGACACGGTGACAATCTGGGCCAGCAGCCAGGGCCACTTCGCCCTGCGGGACCATACCTCCACCATAATGGGTCTGCCCGTCTCCAAGGTGAAGGTTATTCCGATGGAGATCGGCGGCGGCTTTGGCGGCAAGGGTATGGGCGGCTGCTACATTGAGCCCGTAGTAGCCGCGCTGTCGCGCAAGACCGGTAAGCCCGTAAAGATAGCCATGTCCCGCACCGAGGTCTTCCTGGGGACGGGGCCGGCGCCGGCCACCCACATGAAGGTAAAGGTGGGGGCCACCAACGACGGCAAGATAACCGTCGCCGAAGCCCAGCTTACCTACGAGGCGGGGGCTTTCCCCGGTTCGCCGGTGGCGTCGGCATGCCGCACCATGTTTGCCCCCTACAACATCCCCAACGGATACGTAGAAGGGCTGGACGTGGTGGTGAATACCCAGAAGTCGGCCGCTTATCGGGCGCCCGGATCTCCCACCGCCGCCTATGCCGCGGAAACGGTGCTGGACGAGGTGTGCGAGAAAATTGGCATGGACCCGGTGGAGTTCCGGTTGATGAACGCCGCCAAGGAGGGCGACCGCCAGATTACCGGTCCCACCTACCGCAAGATAGGCATGGTGGAGCTTTGCCAGGCCGCCCAGCAGCATCCGCACCTGGCCAGTCCCGTTGAAGGCAAGTACAGGGGACGGGGCGTGGCGGCCGGTTGCTGGATGAACGGCAGCGGCCCGGCCAGCGCGGTGGCCAGCGTTAACCCTGACGGCACGGTCAGCCTGGTTGAGGGTTCGCCGGACATCGGGGGCAGCCGCGCCGCCATGGCAATGCAGATTGCCGAAGTACTGGGCATCGCCGCCGAGGATATCAAGCCCTCCATCGCCGATACCGACTCCATCGGATACAGTTCCGGGGCGGGCGGCAGCGGCGTTACCTTCAAGATGGGTACGGCCGTCTACAACGCGGGCGAAGACATCAGGCGGCAGCTTATCGAGCGGGCAGCCAGGATATGGGACGTCAGCGAAGAGGACGTTGAGTACAACAAGGGCGTGCTGAGCCACAAGTCCGACTCGGAGTTGAGCATGACCTTCGCCCAGATTGCCCGAAGGCTGAACGGTACCGGCGGGCCGGTGGTGGGCCGCGCCACGGCCAACCCGGGCGGCGTGGGCAACGCCTTCGGGATTCACGTCGTGGACGTGGAGGTCGACCCGGATACGGGCAAGGTGGAGGTGCTGCGCTACACTGCGCTGCAGGATGCCGGCAAGGCAATCCACCCCAGCTACGTGGAGGGCCAGATACAGGGTGGCGCCGTCCAGGGTATCGGCTGGGCGCTGAACGAGGAATACTACCTGGACCGGGAGGGCCTGATGGTGAATTCCAGTTTCCTGGACTACCGGATGCCCACCAGCCTGGACCTGCCGATGATTGACACGGTTATCGTGGAAGTAGCCAACCCCGGTCATCCGCTGGGTGTGCGGGGCGTGGGCGAAGTGTCGCTGGTGCCGCCCATGGCCGCGGTGGCTAACGCTATCTATCACGCTACGGGGCTGCGGTTGACTGACCTGCCGATGAACTCGGCCAACTTCCTGGAAGCCAAGTGGCAGCAGGAGAATGGGGCCGATTAGCTAACCTCTTTAGTTCAAGAACGGGGACAGATTCAGGGGCGGGTTTCAAACCCGCCCCTGTTTATTTTTCGCCGACCAGGCAGTTACACCAATCGCGGGTCCGGTTCCAGGCCCGCCCTGACCCTGCCGTACTGCTCGGCCAGGACGTCCCATGACAGGCCCACATGGTGGGAGGCGGCGTGGGCGTCGCGGTGGAAGCGCTGCATGGGGCTGGAGTCGTACAGGGAGTGGCCGCCGCTGACTTCGAAGAGGCGGTCGATGGCACGGACGCAGAGGCGGGTTACGTAGGCGTGGTCGCGGCGGTAACGGGCGCGGTCGTCGATGGTGGGCAGTTCGTCCCGGTGGGCGCGTTCCATTATTTCGCGGCAGTCACGCTGCATTATGAGTTGAGCAGCGTCCACCTCGGCCGATGATTCGGCCAGGCGCAGGTGGTAGCTGGCGACCTGGGACAGGGGATTTCCCTCCCTGGCCGAAGCGCCGTGGCGTATCCGTTCCTCAAAGGTTTCAACGGCGCCCCGGGCCATGCCGACAATGGGAGAGGCCAGGGCGTTGGGGATGATGCACTGCTGGGGTATGCGCTGGTTGGCAGTGTTGTGGACCTGGCGGCCCGGGGCGTTTCCCTCACGCAGCAGGGGCATGGGGACAGTTCGGTATTCCGGAACGAATACGTCCTCCACCAGAATGTCTTTGCTGCCAGTGCCTCTCAGACCGGACACAAACCAGGTGTCCTCAATGGTGTAGTCCCGGCGGGGCAACAGCATCATCAGAGGAACTTCGGGGCCGTTGGCGATGAGCAGCACCCACTGGGCCGGATCGCAGCCGCTGGAAAAGTCCCAGTGGCCGGTAAGGCGGTAGCCTCCCGGGGCACTTGAGGCCTTGCTGCGGGCCGGATTGAAGGAAGTAGAGGCAAGAGTATTGGGGTCGTTTGCCCAGTACTCGTCCTGCGCCTCTTCGGGGAACAGGGCCACCAACCAGTTGTGGCTGGACCAGATGCCGTAACACCAGGCGGTAGATCCGCAGCCCCTTCCCAGTTCGGCGGCAATGTCGAATGCCACGTCGAAATCCAGCCCAAGGCCGCCGTAGCGTTGGGGCTGGGCGACGGTAATCAGGTCCGCTGCTTTCAGGTCTTCAATGGTTTCGGGCAGAGCCTGGCGGCGCTTCTCGGTTTCCGGCGCCCTCTCGCGAAGGGTGGGAACCAGCGACGCGGCGCGCTGCAGCAGTTCTTCCCTTGTGGTCATGTTCGGAAACTCCCAGGGGCAGCCTTTCGGTAAGCCCGGGATTCAATGTCGCTCTCAATCGGAGTCTTAAGCTCAACCCCCGTACAGGCGGTTGAAGTTGGCGTATCTGGCCGGGTCCAGTTCCTTGCCGGCCAGGGCCGGATGATCGGGGCCGTAGCGGTGGGCGCGGAAGTTGGAGTTGGCCCGGCCGCCGCCCCTGACCCCGGTGGTGAAGATCGGGTTTACGTACTCCCAGACTATTTCCTTGTTGGGAGTTACTTCGAATGTGCGGCCCGGGGCGCCTTCGCAAATGAGGGTGTTGCCGTTGGGCAGCCTTTCCGCGCCGCTGATGTGGAAGCTGTAGAACGAAATGGGCGGGTCAGCCGTGTAGTCCCACGCTATTTCGCTGTTGGCAGGGTTGACTTCGACTGCCCGGGAAAAAGTGAAACCGGGCCGGTGGCAGCCGTTGTCGAAGAGGAGGATGTTGCCATTGTCCAACATGTAGGGGAAGTGCTGGTGGGATATCTGGCCGGGGCCCCACTTCCACTTCCAGTCGCCGGTCTCGCGGTCCACAATGCCCACGGTATCGGTGCGGCGGAAGCTGACGATCAGGTCACCTTCAGGGGTGGTACGCAGGGAGTTCTGGTGGGTCCACTCCTCCCGGTTTTCCAGGTGGCAGATGACATCGACGTCCGGGTCGAGGTGTTCCCAGGAGCGCCAGGAATAGACGGTCTCTCCTTCGGGGGTAATCTCTTCAACCAGATCGCCCAGCATTTCCACTTCCCGATCGGCGTCAGGCTGTCCGCCCTTGATGCTTGCCGCCAGATCGTGATCCAGGGGCTCGAAGAGCAGGACCAGCGTGTTGCCATTGGGCAGGCGGTCAAAGTCGTGGTGCAGAAGGGGATTCTCGTACCGCCAGACTTCCCTGCCATCCCAGTCCAGTTCCACGATGGCGCCGGCCCTGGGGCCTGCATCGCTGCGCTGGCCGCCGGCCCGGGAACTGATGGTACGCGCCAGCAGGTTGCCGTTGTCCAGTAGGTAGCCGTAACCCAGACGTTCCGGGTAATACCACTGGTGGCAAAGCCGACCTTCCATGTCAATCAGGTTGACATGATTGTCGCCGTTGGTAGTAAAAAGGGTATAACCCCGGTAGCAATGCTGCGGGGCGTGGTAGATGAGCCCGTTCCTGTGGTGATCTGACCAGCCCATAGGTACCTCCCGTTGACTGTTTGGTTGTTTTGTCCGCAGGGGGTCCGGTATTGTTTCACCGCGAATTACGGTATAAAAGCGGCGTAGTGGTCCAGGATGGGCAACACCTTGTCCCGCTCGTCCGACGGCAGGCCGAGAATCAGGCGGTCGACTCCGGCCTCCCCCAGTCGGGATACCAGGCCCTCGTCGGGCGGACCAAATATGCAGAGCGAAACGGGCAGGCTGTTGGGGTCGCGGCCAGCCTCCTCGGCCTGCTTGCGGAGCAGGGCGATTTTTTCGGCCAGTACGCCCTCCTGTCCGGCGCCGCGGGCGATAGGCATCCAGCCGTCACAGAAATCAACCACCCGGTCAAAGGTGGTGGCGCCGTCGCCGCCCATGAAGATGGGGGGATGGGGCTTCTGCACCGGCTTGGGGTAGGACCAGATCTTGTCGAAGTCCACGAATTCGCCGTGGAACTCGGCCTCTTCCTCGGTCCAGATGGCCTTCATGGCCAGGATGCGCTCCCGAAGCAGACGGAAGCGGCGGCGGAAGTTGGTGCCGTGGTTCTCCATCTCTTCCGAGTTCCAGCCGCCGCCGATGCCGAACATAAAGCGGCCGTCAGAAAGCATATCGAGAGTGGCGATTTCCTTGGCGGTGATGATGGGGTCCCGCTCGACAATCAGGCAGATGCCGGTACCCAGCTTCAGCTTGGTGGTGACTGCGGAGGCTGCCCCCAGGGCAACGAAGGGGTCCATCGAGTGCCAGTACTCTCGGGGCAGGTCGGGGCCGCCGGGCCAGGGACTGCGGCGGCTGGCGGGAATGTGGGTGTGTTCGGGGACCCACAGGGACTCGAAGCCCCGTTCCTCCAGGGCCATGGCCAGTTCCGCCGGGCGCATTGAGTAGTCGGTTACAAAGTTCAGGACGCCGATATCCATTGGTTGCCTCCGTTATAGTTTATCCACGAATTAACACGAATGTTCACGAATGATGGCTCTAACCAGGTTAAGTAAGGGTTTATGCTATTCGCTCCCGTCCGTGGCTGAAATGAGGGTTAGAAGAAGTTGCTGACGTTTTTGGCGGACAGGACGGTCTGGTCCAGCACGACTTTTCGGTAAACAAGCAGCCACGAATCGCCGGACTGCCGGAGAATGTCCTCCCGGCTGCCCACGTAGAAGTCCTCCTCCCGCTCGCCGCGGGTCCGGTACATGATGAAGTTGGAATAGGCCTTGACCTCGTTGGGGTTGTCCGTGGATTCCAGTTCCACGTTGGAGATGAAGTGACGGGTTCGGGACGGCGGGTCTTCGGCCCAGGCCAGGCCGCTGTCCAGGCGCTCGACGCGGCGGAGCAGGGAGTCCCGAGTCTCATCCATGACGGCAAGCTCGTGGGGTTCGGTGAATTCCCTCTCCTCCTGCCGGGACTCGTCCAGGGAGGCGATGGACTTGCTGATGGACGGATAGACGTTGCTGCGCAGGGGCATCCAGTACCGCAAGTCGTCGGCCAGCAGTTCCACCCACTGGTGGAACCGGCGGCTGTCCAGCAGGCGGGCCTCCCGGTATAGGAATTGTTCGATTTGGCGGAGCAGGTCGGGCGTTATTTGCAAGTTTGCGGCCTCTAGAATTGCTGGTTGGTGGCGGGGTGGGTTCTTGATAGCGCTCAAATATAGATGTACTTCATTCAGGCGATCTCCTAGAGGTACAATACCACTGCTCACGGCCCATATATTTGGGGAATATATGCATGTGAACCAATACTCCGAACCAACCTGACTGTACCTGAAGAAAGCCTCGCCGGACTTGGCCATTGTATTGATTGCGGGCCATACACGGCTTTAACAAGTGGTAATTTATGCACCCTGCCGCCTGTAGTGCGAGTTATTACACAACAATGGTAAGAATAGCTAGTAGGGATGATAACCCCAGAAGGGCAAATAACCCGATACGCCAAGGCCGTTGTCTCCGTCTCACAGCGTTGTAGTGTCTGCCTCCCTTTGGGCGATTGCGGTGTGTATGAAACGACCAGTCGTGATAGTGGCTGTAAGACTTGGGCAACACTTCCCCGAACATTTGAACCAACATTGTGTGGGTGTCTCTACGAGCGACACCCACTCCGATTTCTGTCCATTTAGAGTTAAGCAAGTTGGCGCAGTGGCCCGGACTGTTCATCCAAGTAGTGACAGCCGCTTTCCCGAATTCCCAATCAGTACGCCATAAGAACCTGCTGCCATAGGTAGTTTTATTGCGGCCATGTTGTTGCCATATATTTTCGGACACCATTTCGGAAGGATATCCTGCCTCGGTCGCCCTGTGCCACGGGCGGGAATTATTGCGTCCTGTATGACTCATTACGTTGTGGCGGGCACACCAAGCGGCGTGGCTACTGGCAGCGTCGATAAGGTTTTTATTTCCGAACACCTTTCCACGTCCTCGCTTCTGACGTTCCTTGTTGGTATAGTGAAGGATAGATTTTTCAACGACGCGATGATTCATTACTATTAGTAATTTTTCTGAGAGTTTGCCCTCATTTCAAACGGAACCCAGGTTGTCGGGGAGTCGTTACGTTGGCAAGTCGGCCCAGGTCTCCGCTGCCATGAGTTCGGACCAGCGGCGGTAGAACTGGCGGTGGTTGCTTTCGCTGAGCCGGTAATCGCTGGCCCAGCCGCCCAGGTCGGGGCGGTATTGTTCGTGGCCCAGGCCCATCTGCATGTTCAGGTCGAAGCGGCGGGAGACGACGCCCCTGGACGTGTGGGTGCATTCCTGCCAGTTGTCCATGTCGTCCTGCTCGAAAGTACCGGACGGGCCGAAGCCCCGCAGGCCGTTGATCCGCAGCGCGTCCTTTACCTTGGGCGGGGCGGCTTTGTCGACGAAAATCCAGGCCCAGATTTCGATTTCGCCGGGGCCCTTGGGGTGCCAGACGCGGAAGGAATGGGACGTGGACCGGATGATGGACAGGTTGGGGAAGACGGTGGCCACGATGGGGCTGACCTGCTCGGCCCTGGGCCCCAGGCGGTTGACGGTTTCGGGGCGGGTCTCCTCTTCGTAGGCGAGAAGCTCCGGATCCGGGGCTTCGGCAATAGAGCCGGCCCCCAAATTGATGACGCAGTGGCCGCCGCCGGGCGATACCAGGGTGCCGCCGGTGTTATTACGGAGCCGGAAGTCGCCGGCAAAGCCGGCGCGGATGGCGGACAGGTGGCTCCAGGAAACGTGGTAGGCGTCGCCGCCAAAGTTCTCAGCAGGGAGCTTCCAGTTGCAGGGCACCACCCACTTGTGGACACCGCCGACGACCTCGACCCCGCCCTCGCGACGGTCGAAAAAGCTGTCCAAATACCAGGCCATCTCGCCCAGGTACTCCCGCAGGGACGGAGCGTCGGGGTCGAAGGTGGCGAAAATCATGCCCCGGTAGGTGTCAAGCTGGGCCACGGGGATCAGGTTCCACTGGTCCAGGTCCAGTTCGCCGAAATAGGCGTCCTGGAGGTTGGGGACGGCCACCAGCTTGCCGTTGTTGGCGAAGGTCCAGCCGTGGTAGGCGCAGGTTATGGTGGCGGCGTTGCCGAAGTCGGCGCGGCACAGGCGGTTGCCCCGGTGGCGGCAGACATTCAGGAAGGCATTGATGGCCCCGCCACTGTCGCGCATCACCAGCACCGGGTCTTCCCCCATGTAGGTGGTGAAGTAGTCGCCGGGGTTGGGGATCTGGCTGTCGTGGCACAGGAACAGCCAGCAGCGGGCGAAGATGCGCTCCAGTTCCTGCTGGTAGATGTCGGGTTCGATGAAGATGCGGCGACTTACCAGGCCGCGTTCGGAGTCAACAAGTCCCTGCATTTCGGCAACCATAAGCTACCTCTACCTTGTTTGTCCACGAATGTTCACGAATGCTCACTAATTTTGCTGGTTTTTGGCAATGGTTCATTAGTGAACATTCGTGTTTATTCCTGGATAGACTTTCAGACTACATTGCCGTGTAGCCGCCGTCGATGACCAGTTCGCTGCCGGTGACGAAGGACGACTCGTCGGAGGCCAGATACAGTACACCGTAGGCGATGTCCTCGGACTGGCCCACGCGGCCCAGGGGTATGCGGGACTCGCTCTGGCGCAGAACTTCGGGGTCGGACTGGCGTTCGGCGGTCATGGGCGTGGCAACGGAGCCGGGGTGGACGGAGTTGGCGCGAATGCCGTCGGCGGCATACTGGATGGCGGTGGTCTTGGTCAGCAGGCGCACCGCGCCCTTGGACGCGTTGTAGGCGGCGGTCACGGTGTCCTGGCCCACCAGGCCGGAAATAGACGAAATGTTGATGATGGAGCCGCCACCGGCCCGCTTCATCTCGGGAATGGCGGCCAGGGTGCCCAGGAAGACGCCCTTGCCGTTGACGTCCATTATCCGGTCCCACTCCTCGCCGCTGGAGTCTTCCAGCTTGCCCCAGTTGCAGATGCCGGCGTTGTTGACCAGGATATCCAGCTTGCCGTAGCGGTCAACGGCGGTCTGGACGGCGGCTTCCCACTCCGCTTCGCTGGTGACGTCCAGGTGCACGTAGGTGGCCTCGTAGCCCAGTTCGCGGATTTCGGCCTCGACCTGCTGGCCCAGGTCGTCCAGGATGTCGCCGAAGACCACGCTGGCGCCCTCGGCGGCAAACATCCGGGCCTCGCAGGCGCCCTGACCCCGGGCGCCGCCGCTGATCAGGGCCACTTTACCTTCCAGTCGCATGGTTTACCTCCGGTTCTGGGAATTGCCGGCCTGCGGGGCCGGCTGTTTATGTTGCTGTCTGCCAGCAGGTTGCGGAACTGCCGTCAGGTAGAGCAGGAACGGGAAGTGCTCATTACTCCCATTGTGCCTTACCCGCAACTCGGTCCTTCGACAAGCTCAGGATGAGCGGTCATCACCCCCATCCTGACCTTGCCCTTACTGCCTAAACGGGCAGGACAGGTTCGGTGGTGCCTTCCGGCAGTTCAACCTCAAAGGCGTTGAGCACGAATGCGGTCTGGGCATAGTTGCCCATTAGCGCCGTCAACTCCACCAGGTGCTGGGAGCCGAACTGGTCCAGGGCCGCCTGGAAGGTTTCCGCGCTGACCCGGTGGTTGGCGTAGAACTCGTTAACATAGTTTATGACGGCCCGTTCGTCGTCGCCAATATCGGGTAGAGGCTGTTTTTCCCGCAGGGCGTCAATCAGGGCGTCGCTGACCCCTTCGTTGCGGGCGGCCGGGGCGTGGGCGTTCCAGACGTAGGGACAGTCCATGGCCCGGGCGGTGGCGATGATGGCCAGTTCCAGGATGCGGCGGGGGAAGGTGGTCTCGTAGCGCAGGTAGGCCGTCAAGCCGGCGCGGCGACGGGCCATTTCAGGGCTGTAGATGGTTATGGAGCCGGGGCCACCGGTGATGACGTTGCCGCCGGTTACTTCGTCATAAGCTTCGCGGAATTCCTCGGGAACCATGTCGCGGGTTACATTGGGCAGTCGGGCCATGTCAAACCTCCTGCTTATCTTGGTTGAAGTTGGCCCAAGTATAACGGCTTTTGGGCCGCTGCTAAAGGGTTGAGTGTGGGATAAGGGAACCTGGGCCAGTGTGGTATTGGTAGCGGCGAAGGCAACCACAAGGGCCGCCCCTACAATATGCGGGGCCCAAAAGGGTGCGGGGCCTAAAAGGCAAGTCCAACAGACGGGGGAAGCTATGCCCGTCTTAGTTGGGGGGTGAATATCACCAGGGCCAGGGTGAGGGCCGCGCCGGTGATGCCGACGATCATGGCGGCGGCGGGGGCTCCCCAGACGCCGGCCATCCAGCCCGCGCCGGCGCCGCCAAAGGCATAGGCGTAAATGGCCAGCACCCGCAGTCCGAGCACCCGCCCCCGAAACTCGGCCTGGGTGGTGCGCAGCATAGCGGTGAGCATCATCACCTGGGTGGAGGAAAAGGCCGCGCCAGTGATCAGCAGTATGGCCAGGGACAGGTAGAAGGAGGTAGAGAAGGCAAAGACCAGCATGCTGCCGTGCCACACCACCACCGACAGGATCATCAGTTTGCCGATGTGGCGGAGGTTGCGGAACGAGGCCCAGGCAAGAGAGCCGCACAGCGCGCCGATGCCGAAGGCCGCAGTGAGGGTGCCCAGCCCGTCGGGGCCGGTTTCCAACACGTTGCCGGCAAAAATGGTCAGGAGGGCGGTGTGGAAGGGCCAGCCCGTCAGGTTGATGATGACGGCAATGGCCAGCGTGGCCCACAGAATCTGCTGGCCCTTGACGTAACGCAGGCCCTCCATCACGGTGCGCAGGACGGAACCCCGGGGCTGCACCTCGGAAACCCTAATCGGCCTGACAAAGGTGGCGCAAACGGCGCTGACGAAGTAGAGCAGCGCAACCGCGGCATAACCGCCCTCCGGCCCCCAGGTCTTGTAAAGGAGTCCGCCGATGAAGGGGCCCAGGATGGTGGAGAGGTTCTGGGCCATGCTGCTGAGGGCGGCCCCATTGCTGATCTTGTCAGGGGGCAGGGTATCGCCAATCAGGGCCTGGGCCGTGGGCATCTGGAAAATTCTCACCAGCCCGGCGCACATCACTATGGCGAAAAGGTGCCAGACCTCCAGGAAGCCAGTGACCAAGAGGAGCAGGGTGGCCACGCCCAGGCCGGTCAAGACCAGTTCGACGACGACCAGAAGCCGGTTTCGGGGCAGGCGGTCGGCGATAGCGCCGGAAAACATTGCCAGGAAGTTCATGCCCATGCGGGCGGAGGCAATAAGACCAACCAGGAAGGGGTTGCCGGTTGCCTCGAGGATGTACCAGCCCAGGATCAGGGCTTCCATCTGGTTGCCCGTCTGAACGGTCCAGACAGACGACCAGACCAGGGCGAAGTTGCGTTCCCCCAGGATGGCGACGGGATAGGCAGCCTGGCGAAGGGAGGAGTTCAGTCTCAAATGAAGGTCCGGGTTGGGTTCGGGCAACCCGCGCGGTGCGCTGCAAGGATATCGTATCTTACCATACTATCTTGCAACTATTATCGAAATTTATGAAGCAATAAGTGGCCCGCCGGGAGTTGGACTTTCCCGGCGGGCTGCGTTCGGTCAGGTATGTGGGTGGAAGTGCCACCCCTTTTGGAATCTATTCGGATTTGGTCTCCACATACTCCAGGTGGGTGTAGTAGGAGTTGATGAACCCGGGGTAGACGTAGCTTTCAATGTACTTGGGATTGGCCGCGATGTCGGCAGGCAGGGAGAACATTGGGAGGCTGCACACCGCATCGAAGCAGTAGTCACCTATCTCCTGCAGGATCAGGGCCCTCTCTTCAGGGACCAGGGTGGTCTGCAGCTTCTCAAAAATCGCGTCCAGATCGGGGTGCTCGAAGCTCCGGACCGTACCCTTGGAGTAGAAATTGGTCTGGATGTTGTACAGGGTGAAATCTCCTGAAGTCGCGCTGGGGTACAACACACCGGAGAGTTCCCGGGCACGGCGACCGGACCGGATGTTCGGGAAGTCCCATTGTTCCAGCTTGGGCTTCATTCCCACTGCCTCGAAGTCGAGGGCGATTGCCTGTCCGATGTCCGTGGACTCCGGAAAACCGGAGAGAGTATAGAGGGCGATCACGAATTCAGGGCCACCGTCGCCGTAGCCAGCTTCAGCCAGCAACTGCTTGGCCCCCTCGGGATCATAGCCGTATTGGGCATCCCACTTGCCAGCCCAGTCGCCGTTGATAACACCGGGCCACTGCAGTTCGGCGAGAATCGGGTCGAAAGGATAGTGGTTGGCGACGCCGACGGTAACGCTGCTTCCGGGGAGCAGGGCCTCGGCTATAGCCTCACGGTTGACTGACTTCGCCATGGCCAGCCGGACCCGCTGGTCCAGGAGCGGATTGTCGGGGTCCAGGTTTTCCGGCGTAGTGTGATAGTTTCCGGCGAAGGACCAGCGGTGCATTATCTCGCCAAACTGGCCCGGAATGAAGTCCATGCCGGCGGCTATGACGTCCTCACGTACGGCACGCTCGATGTCAGCCAGGTGGACCTGCTCGGTCAGGAGGGCGGCCACGCGGGTAGTACTCTCGCTGACCCACCGGAATTCAAGCTCGTCGTAGTCGGGGACTACGCGCCAGTGTTCGTCCACAGCCTCATAGCTGACGTGGGAGCCTTCGACGCGCTCAACGAACTCCAGTGGGCCGGTGCCGACCATCTGGTCGCCATAGAACTCGTCGCCGCCCACGCCGTCCCAGCGGGCCTTGCTTTCCATGGGCAGGTTGCGCCGGTAACCGAACTGGTAGAGGGCTTCAGGGAAGACACTCTGGTTATGCAGAATGACGGTGTAGTCGTCCACGATCTCAATGAACTCTGCGGACTTTTCAGCGATTACCTCAGGCGTATCGTAGTCTGCCTTGGTAACCCCCTGGTATTGGCGCCAAGTGGAAATGCCGCTGGCGGTGGAGGTGGGAGATACCAGCAGCCAGGCAGAGTGGAGCACGTCCTCGGCGGTGAATTCGCCCCAACCGTCGTGGAACTGCACGCCCTTTCGAAGCTTGAAGGTCCAGTCCTTACCGTTGGGCGCCATTTCCCAGGACTCGGCGAGCATTGGTTCATACCCGCCGGTGAACCGGTCCACGCCCACCAGCCATTCCATCACCGGGCGCTTGTCCAGGTAGCCACTGATGATGACCTTGTAGGTGTAATTGGTATCGTAGGACTGGGCGCCTACGGCCACACCCAGCTTTTGCAGCTTGGACTCGGTGGATTCCATTGCCGGTTCAGGTTGTGCCTGGGGAACCGGAGTGGGAGCGGTTTCCTGGCCCACGGCCACCGCCGCTGCCTCGGTCCTTCCGATGGATGAACCCGACGCCGGCGAACTGCCGCCGCTTGCCTGTTGGGCGGCCTGTGCCGGCTGGGACTGCTGCGCCGACTGCTGCTGCTCAGTTTGCTGGGCTTGCTGAGATTCCTGGGCCGGCTGTTGCTGGGTCTGCTGTGACTGGGCCGCGGGCTGTGCTGCCGGAGCGGCTGCCGGGGCCTCCGAAGTGCCGCAACCCACGATTAAAACAACCAGCAGTGAAGCTAGAATTGCAGTAATACGCCAGGGATTCCACAATAAAGTTCGCATACCTAAACACCCCCCATATTTGATCCAGAGTGGTTAATTGTTACCGCGTGTTGCGGCGGGCTCCAGTTCCGCCGCGAACAGGTATGGCATGCATTTATGAGTAGTCTTCTACTAAACGTTCCTCAACTTGGGGTCCAATCTGTCCCTCAACCAGTCGCCCAGCAGGTTCATGGAAAGCACGGTGAGAAGGATGGCCATGCCCGGGAAGAAGGACACCCACCAGGCGTTGATTACCAGCACCCGGCCGTCGGCCACCATGAGGCCCCAGGCGGGATTGGGAGGCGGAATGCCGGCGCCAAGGAAACTTAGCGTGGCTTCCAGAATTATGACCACGCCAACCTCCAGGGTAGCCAGCACAATTATGGTGTTGACCACGTTGGGGAGGAGGTGGCGCATGATAATGCGCGGAGTGGACGAGCCGGCGACCTTGGCTTTGGCGATAAAGTCCATGGTCCGGAGGCTCAGCACCTCGCCTCGCACCAGGCGAGCGTAGCGGGTCCAAAGAGTGAGGACCACTACGATAAACACGGTAAAGTAACTTGGCCCCATTGCCGCCGCCAGGATCAGGGCTAACAGTATTGTAGGGATGGATACCTTGATATCCACCAGGCGCATTATGACGTGATCCCACCACCCGCCCCAATACCCGGCCACCAGCCCCAGGGCAGTTCCCACGACTCCCCCGCAGAAAATAGATACGGCGGCCATGGTCATGGAAATGCGGGCGCCGTACATTATCCGGCTAAGAATATCCCGGCCAAGCTTGTCCGTTCCCAGGGGGTGGTTCCACGAGCCACCTTCCATCCATACAGGAGGCTGGAGGCGGTCCAGAATGTTGCCCCTTACCGGATCGTGAGGGGCCAGCACGTCGGCAAATATGGCGGGTGTTACCAGCACCACCAGCAGGACGATAATGGTCAGCAGGGGAAACTGGCGCAACCAGGTTATTCCTGCCCCCACCTTGCCAAGGGTATTGGCTACGGATCCCGGCTGGGCCTGAACTACTCCGGCCATGGGACTGACTCCTTATTCCGCTCCCCGTCCAGTTAAGAGGACGAGGTGTAGCGGATACGAGGATCAAGATAGGCGTAAAGGACATCGACCAGCAGGCTGCTGACGATGTAGACAACTCCGAAGAAGAGAACAACGCTCTGCACCACCTGGAAGTCCCTGGCCCGCAAGGCGTCGATAGCCAGCAGACCCACTCCAGGCCACGCGAAGACCGTTTCGGTAACCACGGAACCCGTGAGGAATCCGCCAAGTATGAATCCGAAGTAGGTCAGGGGTGCGATGGCCGCGTTCCGAAGGCAGTGCTTCCAGACCACCTTCCAATCGGGAATTCCCTTGATACGGGCCAGTTTGACGTATTCGGTGTCCAGGACCTCCAGCATCGAGGAACGGGTGAGGCGCATTACGGCCGCTACCTGGAACCAGCCCAGGGCGATGGAGGGCATTATGACGCTGGCCCACCCATCACGTCCCGAAGACGGCAGCCACTCCAGGGTGACGGCGAATATCCAGATGAGCATGATGCCCACCCAGAACGAAGGGGCAGCCTGCCCCAGCAAAGCGATGACCTTGCCGCCGTAGTCAATGCTGGTGTCCTTTTTGACAGCCACCAGGACACCGAGTGGCACGGCCAGGATGGCGGCAATCACCAGGGAAAAGAAGGCCAGCTGAAGGGTGGCCGGGAACCGGGCCAGAATTAGTTCGCGAACTGACCGGCCAGGCCACTTGATGGATTCTCCAAAGTCGCCTTTCAGCACCCGGCCAAGGTAGACCAAATATTGAATGTGGAGGGGTTTGTCCAGGCCCCAGGCCTCAGCGGTCTGAATGTAGTCCTGTTCTGTAGCATCGTCGGGGAGGAGGACGTCCAAGGGATTGCCGGAAACCCGAGCCAGGGAAAACACTATGAGGCTCATAGCGAAGAGCGCCAGAACGGCGTGGAACAGACGTACTATGATGTACCGCTGCACTTCAACCTCCCTAGAGTGTCCCGAAGTGGGGACCCTATTCGAGTGCCGATCAGTATGGCGATCCTATTGAGATTTGCGGAGAATACCGTCCTGTCTGCGCCGCTGGGTAAGTTAAGGAAGATAACTGCTTTCGGGCTTCGGCTGAAGCCAATGGGATTACGGCAATTGTAAAGGCGATTCGTACCCGTTCTTCAAGGCTCAGGTGAAATTTGAGGGAGTATATTTCCGGGGATGGATAATGTCAATCTGTTTAACGCAATAAGAAACAATTTAAGCAATTCTCCAACAACGGTGAGCATAAGTTGCAAAAAAGGGCCCTGGTCATACGAAATCCGACCAGGGCCAATTTGGAGTAATGGGTTGGCGGGGTTACAGGTCTTCCGCCGGCGTTACCTGCAGGGTTATGTTGTAGCCGTCGGGGTAGGTGGTGGTGTGGCCCTTGCCGGTCAGGTCCTCGATGAGGCGGACGTCGCCGGGGTTGAAGGTCTGAGAGGTGCCGTCGCTCAGGCCGATGATGGTGCGGCCTACGATGCCCACCTGCCAGCGGCGGCGGGGCGCCGGGTGAAAGTCTGAGAATAAGCCCGGTTCGCGCTGGGAAACGCTGAACTCCATTTTTGCCCCTTCCAGGTTGATTCCCTTGATGGCATCTTCGGTCAGTTCGTCGATGTGGGTCTCGCCGTCGTCGCCCGTGTACATCCTGTAAACGCCCATGGCTGTCACTCCTTGTAGATTGCTTTCTTGGCACCAAGCCGGGAGCCATGGATTTCCTGGCTCAGAATTCCCGAAAACATGGCTGGCATGGCGCCGCTGGCAGTGTATCACAGGGTTCAGGCAGCAAACTGCCGGCAGTACAAGTCCTCAAGTTGTCTCAGGATTTCATCCGGCAAGGAAGGCAGATCGGAGCAGGCCGCCGCTTCCTCGACCTCGGCAACTGACTTGAACCCAGGCGCGACGGTAGCGATAGCCGGGTTGTCCAGGCAGAAGCGCAGGGCGGCCTGGGACAGGGTTGAGTAGCGGTCCGCCAGCAGCGGGCGGAAAGTCAGGCCCCTGGCGTGGTCCCTTGAGACCTCAGTGTCCGGGGCCGTTTCCCGGTCCAACTGATCCACCAGTGCGCCGGCGGCGTGGGAACGTATGCCAATGACGCCTACGTCGTGGGCAGTTGCAACGGGCAGGGACCGGCCCTGGTCCAGGTCGTCGAAGCCGGGCGGTGGCGCGGAAACAGCGGTCCGGTTCAAAAGGTTGTAGAGGATTTGGGCGGTATCAAACAGGCCACTGGCGAGGATCTCTCCGAGCGCCTGCCGGTTGCCGTCCCAGGCGGTTATGCCGATGAACCTGACCTTACCGTCCTGGACCACCTGTTTCATTGCTTCGCCCAGTGCCAGACAGTCTTCCTTATTCAATAGCAGGGCATATCGCGGCGGCGGGCCCACCGCGGCCATGTACTGGCCTCGCTCGGCGCCGATCTGGTGGTGCACCTGCAAAATGTCAACGTAGTCCGTGTCCAGCCGGGCGAGGCTCTGGTCTACCGAATTGCGGACAGCGGAGACCATGCTGGCTATGCTGGCCCGGTCTTCTTCGCTTTGCAGCCTGACCTTGGTGGCGATGATGGCTTCCTGCCTGCGGCCGGCCAGGCCCTTGCCCAGGTTTTCCTCGGACCGGCCACCGCCGTACATGGGCGATGTATCGAAAAAGTTGATGCCCAGGTCCAGAGCGCGTTGGACGGCGCGGGTACATTCCCCATCGGTGGTTGGGCCCCAGACGTGGCCGATGCCGGCCCCGCCGAAGCCTACCTCCGATACTTGCAGGCCGGAACGGCCAAGGGTTCGATATTCCAAGGTTCCTCCAGGATAATTGTCAATATATTTCTTGGTGGCGGTTTCAAGTGATTGGCTGGCATTCTACCTGGACGCCAGGCGCAGCAAACGGTCCAGGGGCAGCAAAAAGCGCTTGCCAGACCGGCAAGCGCTGGTGTTGGGTTTACCTTATTATATGTTGCTTTACATGCCCGTTTCGGCGGCAGATGAGCGCATGGCGTTCAAGTAGTCCACGCTGGACGTCTGGAGCAGGGTGCCCACGTTGCCGTGGAAGTATTGGACACCCATGCCCAGGAACTTGGGCACCAGGTTGTCGGGGCAGCTTACGCCGGCAATGCGGCCCGCACCGCGGATGATCTTGACTCCCTTCTCCATCTGGGCCTGGACATCCGGGTGAGTGTTCTGGCCGGGGTAGCCCATGGACTGGGACAGGTCGCCGGAGCCGATGAAGAAAACGTCCACACCGTCCACGGTAACCAGGTCTTCCAGGTTGTCTATGGCCTCTACCTCTTCCAACATCAGGCAGACCAGGGTGTTGGCGTTGGCGTCCTTTACATATTCGGAAGTGGAACCGGCGAAACCATAACCGGCGGGGCGGCCTCGGCTGAAGATTCCACGGTGGCCCTCAGGGTAGTACTTGACGGCGTCCACTGCGGCACGGGCTTCCTCGGCGGTGTTGACGTGGGGCACCTGAACGCCCCAAGCGCCCCGGTCCAGGAAGGGGGCGATAATTTCAGGCTTGTTGGCGACAGGCCGGACAATGGGGGCGATGCCGCTGAGTTCGGCGGCCCGCACCATGTCCTCGGAGTTATCGACGGTAATGGAGCCGTGCTCGTTGTCGATGAGCACCCAGTCGAAACCCAGTGCGCCCAGCATCTCCACCACCGGCGCGGAGGGAAAGGTGATCATCACGCCGAAAACCGCCTTTCCTTCTGCCAGTTTGCGCTTAAGGGAGTTCTCCCGCATGACCGCTCCTTTCTGACGCTGAGCGGCGGGCGCCGGTAGCGTCTTCGTCGTTAAAGGTGATTCGGCTGGGTTGAGCATCGGGAAGCCGGTACAGCCGGAGGACGTATCGCCTTGAGACCGTGCCGGCTATGATTCCTGCGATGGTTGACAGAGCCGCCACGGTGGCGCCGGCCAGGGCCGCAAGCTGACTGGTTTCCATGGCCTGACCGTCAACGCTGTCCATCTGAATTATGGCGAAAAAAATGCCCAGCGTTGTACCCGCAACCAAAGCAACAACGGCGCCCGTGATGAGTCCACGGTACCTGGTCCACAGGTTCTGGTTGTGATGCCAGAACATGGATTCCGAGATTATCACAACTGCGGCTCCTGTCAGTATCCCAATAACGCCCCATCCGACGGCTTCGCCGATAAGGACGGGCGGCAGGTGCCGGGGGTTCGGTTCTATATAGAGCCAGAGCAGGCCGAGTTGGGCCGCGATGGGTACCACAGCGATGCAGATGCCCACAACCGCCAGGACGAAGAGGCCCGCTACCAATTTATTGTCGTTCAATATATGTCCTCAATAGACGCAGGAGCAGCGTCGAGTCTCTTGCAGGATTACGATTACCTCGGGCTACCGATACTCCCAAGCTTTAGATAATGATATTACCAATAATAGAAGCGGTCAATTATCTTGTGCGGCAATGTCAGTGACTGGAGGATGCGAATCCGTTTGCATAACAGGTTGCGTAAAAATATGACTATATATCGCAACAAAACTCTTAAGATATGGTAAGTATACCGCTAGATAACGCCGAAACTGCTATCTATTTGTGAAATTTGTAACTATTGACAGGCCTAAAGCGTGTGTTTATATTGCTCTGGTTTGTGAATCCGCCCCGCGTCTGGGCGGACAGTTTTGCATTTGGCTCAGTTCATAATGCCTGTATCCAAACCCCAATATTGGAAGAGGAGGTGGATTGTACGGCATAAATACCAATGGCCTAGTCCTTTGCCAGCGCTATAGCTGGATCGCGGACTGTGTTTACCCTGAAAGATTTGGAGGAAATTCAAAATGCCCAACCACTGGTTTAGGAATTCCAGGGCTCTGGTAATGGCGCCTGTTTTGGCGATTCTGGCCTTGGCTGCCGTGGCTTGCGGCGCCGCTGCCACCGCCACTCCGGTACCCACGGCAGTGCCCACCGCCGCTCCGGAAGCTATGGCCGAGCCTACCGCTGTACCCGAAGCCATGGCTGAGCCGTCGCAGGATTCGATGGACAAGCCCGATACCATGGAAATGATGGAAATGTCCGACGTGGTGCCCATTCCTGACCACGTTGCCGACTTCTATGGCGAGGTTACTTACGGCGGGACCCTTCGGATTAACTACGAAGACCCCCTTGAACACGCCAATGCCTGGGGCGCGGGCTCCGGCGTAACCGACCGGTATCGCATGCCCACCGGCGCGCTGCTGGTTATGGAGAACCCCTACGACTCCGGCGCACCCATCATCCCCGACCTGGCCCAGAGCTGGGATCTGGCCGAAGGGCTGGATGGAATTACTTTCAACTTCCGTCCCGGCACCACCTGGCATAATGGTGAAGCCTTCACCTGCGAAGACGCGCGCTTCTCCTTTGAGACCATGCGCTCCGCGGAGGGCATCACGGCCAGCTACATGCAGAGCCGTCTGGCCAACGTGGATACCTTCACTTGCGCCGATGACATGACCCTCGAGATGCAATTCACCGGCCCCAGCGGCGAGTCCGTCCTGCTGCTTCCCATTGCCAACCGCCGAGCCCAGGTTTTCAACAAGGCCTGGTTTGAGGAGGGCGGCGAAGAAGCCATGTTCCAGGACGTTTCCGTCGGCCTTGGCCCCTTCATGTGGAGAGAGGACCAACAGGTAGGTATCGACACCCAGTACTTTGACAAGAACCCCAATTACTACTTCCCCGGTCTGCCCTACGTGGACGAACTCGTAATCAACGGTATCCTGGACGAGTCCACCCAGCAGGCCACCCAGTTGGCCCACCAGACCGACTGGCACTGGGTCCGTAACTGGGGCCAGTATCAGTCCTATGTGGACCACGACCAGATCGTAACCGTGATCCGCGCCACCCGCGGAAACTTCCGCCTGTGGATCAACAACCGCAACGCTCCCTTCGACAATGTCAAGGTTCGCCAAGCCCTCGTAATGGCTATTGACCGTAATGCCGGCATCCTGGTACTGCAGGACGGCCATGGCGCCGCTGGCGGCTTCGGCTACGCTCCCGGCAGCCCCTGGGAACTTTCCATGGAACAACGCTGCTCGGTGCCGGGCTGGTGCGTGTCTGATGACGTGGAAGCCACTCGGGCCGAAGCAAAAGCTATCCTGGAAGGCGAAGGCTTCGACTTCGAAAAGACCTACTCATTCACCGTGGAGTCGGACGCCCAGGTACAGGCAAGGGCTACGTTCCTGCAGGAACAGCTCCGCCTGGTAGGCGTCCAGACCGACTTTGACCTGGTGGAGACCATCGCCTATCGCGAACAGGAATCCAGCGGTACCTGGGGTGACCTGAAGCCAGGTAATGACACCGTTACCGCAGACGACCCCAATGCAGGCGTCGCAGCCTACCTGCGCTGCGATTCCGAAGGCAACGACTGGACTCCTCCCGCTACCAACTGCGACGAAAACATCGTTTCGTTGCTGGACCAGGCCCAGACCGAACTGGACCCGGCCAAGAGGCTTGACCTGGCTCACCAGATCGAACTGGCAGCCATGCAGCAGTACAGCTCCTTCCCGGTCTACTGGGAGCAGGAAGCTGTTTCCTTCTGGCCTGAGGTCAACGGTTACTCTCACTTCCCCGCGCCCAATGGTTCTTTCCTCAAGTTCATGCACCTGTGGATCGACCCGGCGGACAAGGACAACTCCGGCAATTCCGGACAGATCTCCGGCGTGCCGGGTGGTGCATAAGGGTTAGCCAGGGTTAAGTTCCTGGTGCGCCTGATAGATAAATGGAGGGCCGCCCGTCGTTACGATGGGTGGCCCACCTTATAGCGGCCACTGTGCATCAGCAGCGGGAAAGACTAACCTTTTCATCGAATAACGTAATAGTAAATTCATCTTATTATCTGTTTTCGGAAATATTTAATCCTATTCGGCAAAAGCCCTTGCAACCAACAATATTTGTCATATAATTTCGTGAAACCATCACATTCAGGATGTCGTATATTCAGGCATTCCGAAGGTTTTGGCCCTACAGGCTACACCGGAACCGCTTTTCGACAAGCTCCGGAGAGGTGTTAACGGTATGAGAACATACCTGATCAAGCGACTGCTGTTATTTATACCGACTGCGTTCGGGGTGTCAGTGTTTATCTTCATAATGCTGCACACCATTCCCGGTGATTACGCTACGGCCCTGCTGCTGGGTGGTGAGCCCGGTGAAGCCTATGACGCCAGTTCCGAGCAGTTCGAGAAAATCAGGGAACAGTTAGGACTGCAGGGTTCCTTGCCTCAACAGTATGCCCGGTGGCTGGGGAACTTCTTCCAGGGCGACTTTGGCATTTCCTGGACCAACCGGAAGCCGGTTTGGGACCGGATGGCCCCCAGGATATTCCTGAGTTTTGAGCTGGGGGTACTGGCCGTCTGCATTGCAATGGTTATGGGCACAATAGGCGGGGTCATCTCCGCCGTGCGCCAGGATACATGGGTAGACTATCTGTTGCGCGGCACCAGTATGACGCTGCAGGCTATGCCCGGATTCTGGCTGGCCCTGATGGTGATTGCCGGCCTGGTGGCCATATGGGGGTGGAAGCCGCCCATTGAGTACCGCCACCTGTGGGACGACCCGGTCCGAAACATTTCGGTGCTCCTTCTGCCTGCCTTCCTGGTGGGGCTGAGAAGTTCTGCGGAAATCCTGCGCATGACCCGTTCTTCGGTGTTGGAAGTGCTGCGGGAGGACTACGTGCGCACTGCCGAAGCCAAGGGCCTGTACCGCTCGAAGGTATTGGGTCAGCATGTGCTACGCAACGCGCTGCTCCCGGTGACTACGCTGGCCGGCTTTGAAGTGGTGTTCCTGATGAGCGGTCAGGTTATCATTGAGCAGGTCTTTAACCTGCACGGCGTAGGCAAGCTGTTCATCCAGGGTGTGGCCGCACGGGATTACCCGGTGGTGCAGGCAATTGTGATGTTCATTGCCCTGGTGGTGCTGGCTGCCAACCTGGTGGTTGACGTAATGTACGCTTGGCTGGACCCGAGAATCCGCTACAACTAAGGAAGCGTTTGCCGTATGCCCAAGGCGGGCAAATGTTAAAGCCCGTTTTGTTAGAGGATGAGTTATGACTACTCCAGATGAAATAGCCGCAGCGGAGAGAGTGCGAGAAAACTTGATGACGGCTGAGCCTCCCCGGAGGCCTGGCATGATCAAGTATTCGGTCTATTATTTCCGGCACAAGCTGCTGGGAACGGTGGGGCTTGTCATCGTTGTGACGATGGTTATTATTGCCCTGTTTGCCGACCTTATTGCGCCTTTCGCCTACCAGCAGCAGAACTACGAGGATGTGCTGACGGCGCCCAACTTCACCTTTCTGTTTGGCACGGACAACTTCGGGCGGGACATCTTCTCGCGCATCGTTCACGGCGCCAGGATTTCCATGCTGGTGGGGTTCCTGTCCGTCATTGTGGGCACCGGCATCGGGGCCGTAATCGGGTTGATCTCCGGCTTCTTCATGGGAAAGGTTGACGCCGTAGTGCAGCGCTTTGTGGATATGTGGATGTCCTTCCCCGACCTGATCCTGGCGCTGACCATTGTGGCGGTGTTCGGGAATACGCTGCCCAACGTGATTCTGGCCATCGCCGCCACAATCCTTCCTCGCGGCGTGCGCATCATCCGGTCTGCCACCATCGCCATTCGCGAGATGGACTACACCATGGCTGCCCGGTCCATCGGCGCTTCCGACCTGCGCACCATGCTTAAGCACATCATGCCCAACACGGTGGCGCCCTTCCTGATTATTATGTCGTCCATGTTTGGAACGGCCATTTTGACCGAGGCGGGCCTGAGCTACCTGGGGCTGGGCATCTCTGAGCCGACCCCTTCGTGGGGCCGGATGCTGACCGGCCAGGCGGCCCAGTACGCGCCGAGGGCACCCTGGATTATTGCCTTCCCCGGCATCTTCATCACCCTGACGGTGATGGGCTTCGCCTTCTTCGGCGATGCGCTGCGGGACCTGTTCGACCCACGGCAGCGGGGTCGCTAATCCCTTGCTTGAGTGCCGGCCCAAGTTCCTGGAAATAATGATCTCCCCCGATTCGGGGGAGATCATATTTTTGATACGCCGTGCCATTAACGAGGTACGGCGCCTGGTTATACCATCCAAGATACCCTTCAACAATAATTGCCCCGCAATTCAAACAGACCGTATTCGGAGGTACAGGTGCGAAGCATAGATATTCACGCCCACGTTACGCCCCAGTCCTATATGAGCGCCATGAGGGACGGCCGGGCCTGGCACGGGCTGGAACCAAGGGACCGGGACATTATGCCCCAGTTGGCATGGACTCCCGAGCAGCGAATCAAGGACATGGACTCGCTGGGCGTGGACGTGCAGATAGCGTCGACCGGCGCCCAGTTCTACTTCTATGGCAGGGACGGCCAGGAAATCGCTGCCATGCACCGGGAGTGCAACGACGAAGTCCACCAGATGACCATCGACCATCCTGACCGGTTTAAGGGCCTGGCCCAGATTCCCATGCAGGACGTGGACCTGGCCATCGCCGAACTGGACCGCTGCGTCAACCAGTTGGGCATGGTGGGCGCCATGATCGACGACAAGGTCAACGGCAAGACCTTTGACGAACCCGAATTTCTGCCCCTGTGGAAGGCGGCGGAGCAGATGGGGGCAGTCTTTCTGATTCACCAGGGCGGTGGGACGCTGGTCAATCCCCGCACCCGCCAATACCACCTGCCCAACACCATCGGCAATCTGGTGGACCGGGCCGTAACCTTTGCGTCCTTCGTCATGGGCGGCGTTATGGACGCCTGTCCCGACCTGAAAATATGCCTGGCCCACGGCGGCGGTTATGCCTGCTACGGCGTCGGTCGCATGGACCGAAGCTGGGACGTGGGTCGCCTGCCCCAGATTCCCGAACCCCCCAGCGCCTACCTGAGCCGTTTCTATTACGACTGCCTGACCCATAGCGAATCGGCGCTGCGGATGCTTATCGACATGGCCGGTATCGACAAAGTGGTCTTCGGCACGGACTGGCCATTCGACATGCAAATTGACTGGCCCGTTTCCTGGGTGTTGAGCCTGGAGAGCCTGACCCAGGAGGAGAAGGAAGCCATCCTGTGGAAGAACATGGAAAAACTGCTGGGTGTCAGCAGCGACTAATGCCTGGGTATCTGCTCACGCTGCTCCGGACGGGAACGGCGGACGCGGGACAACCCAAAACCTGGAGGAACCAGTGCGCAGCATAGACATACATGCCCACCTGACCCCGCAGTGCTTCATTCGCGCCATGCGGGAAGGCAGGGAATGGCACGGGGTCAAACCCGGCGAAATGGGTGTCGGCCCCCGCAATTCGTGGACCCCCGAACAGCGCATCGACGACATGAACTCCCTGGGTGTTGATGTGCATGTGGTGTCCACCTTCAGCTTTTACTACTACTATGAACGCGACCCGCAGATAATTCTGCCGATGCACCGGGAGTGCAACGACGAGGTCCACCAGATGACGGTGGACTACCCCGACCGGTTCAAGGGCATGGCCATAATCCCCATGCAGGATGTGAGGCTGGCTATCGATGAACTGGACCGGTGCGTCAACACCATGGGCTTCGTGGGCGCCATGATCGACGACCATGTCAACGGCAAGACATACGACGATCCGGAGTTCCTGCCCTTGTGGAAAGCCGCCGAGGAAATGGGCGCCGTAATGCTGGTGCACCAGCAGGGCGGCCGGACCCTGGTGCGGGACCGCAACCCCAACTATCACCTGCACAACACCATCGGCAACCTGGTCGACCGGGCGGTTACCTTCGCCTCCTTCGTTTTTGGCGGAGTAATGGACGCCTGTCCCGATTTGCGGGTCTGCCTGTGCCACGGCGGTGGGTATACCTGCTTCGGCGCCGGCCGCATGGATCGGGGCTGGCAGGTGCGGCCTGAGGCGCGGGTGAACATCAGCAATCCGCCCAGTACCTACCTGAACAAGTTCTATTACGACTGCCTGACCCACAGCGAGCCTGCCCTGCGCATGCTCATCGACACCGTGGGGATCGACAAGGTTATTTTCGGCACCGACTGGCCGGCGGACATGGCTATCGACTGGCCCGTGTCCTGGATTCTGGGGCTGGAAAGCCTGACCCAGGACGAGAAGGAAGCAATTCTCTACAAGAACCTGGAAAACCTGCTGGGAATTTAGCCGGCGCTGCAGCCACCGTGATCTACGGCGCCATCACATTTAACAAAGGGAGCTTATGCGAAGCATAGACATTCACGCACACTCGACGCCCCAGTGCTTTCAGCGCGCGGTGCTGGCCGGCAATGACTGGCACGGCATGACGGCCGCTGACGGCGAATTGTTCAACCCCCGCAACGCCTGGACACCGGACCAGCGCATTGCCGATATGAACTCCATCAGCGTGGACATCCAGGTGGTTTCCACCAACGCCGGTTTCTACCAGTACGACAAGGACGTGGCGGTAACCACGGCCATTGCCCACGACTGCAATGACGAAATCTACCAGATGACCATGGATTACCCCGACCGCCTGGCCGGCCTGGCCAACATCCCCATGCAGGATGCCAACGCGGCAATCGCCGAACTGGACCGGGCCGTTCACCAGCTTGGCTTCAAGGGTGCAATGATCGGGGACCATGTCAACGGCAAGACCTTCGACGAACCCGAGTTTTTGCCCATCTGGCAAGCGGCGGAACAGATGGGAGCGGTCATCTTCATCCACCAGGGCGGCGGCACTATCGGAACCAAGCGCCAGCCCCGCTACCACGTCCGCAACACCATAGGGAACCCGTCCGACCGGGCGGTGACCTTTGCCGCCTTTACCTTCGGCGGAGTGATGGACAAGTGCCCCGACCTGAAGGTGCTCCTGGCCCACGGCGGCGGTTACGCCTGCTTCGGCATCGGCCGAATGGACCGTGGCTGGCAGGTGCGGTCCGAAGCGCGGGAACATATCAACCAGCCGCCCAGTAAATATCTGGACAAGTTTTACTACGACTGCCTGACCCACAGCGAACCGGCCCTGCGGATGCTGATCGACTCGGTTGGTATTGACCGCGTGGTACTGGGCTCCGACTGGCCGGCAGACATGAAAATTGACTGGCCGGTGTCCTGGGTAATGGGCCTGCAGAGTCTCACCCTGGACGAGAAGGAAGCCATTCTCTGGAAGAACCTGGAAAGTATGCTGGGCCTTTAGCCCCGCGGACAACTAGCGACGGAGGAGTTTTTAAGCCTATGCGCTCCATTGACATCCACGCCCACATCAGCCCTGAAGGGTACATCCGGGCGGTAGAAGCGGGCGAAGAGTGGTACGGCATCAGTGGCAGGTCCCACGAGTTCCACCAGGCCGTGCCCCGCACCATGTGGACACCTGAACAGCGGCTTACCGACATGGACTCCCTTGGGGTTGATGTTCACGTCCTGTCCACCAATGCCGTTTTTTATTGCTATGACCGGGACGCCAACGCCGTTGCCGCAATGGACCGGGAGTGCAACGACTACGTTTCCCAGTTGACCAAAGACCATCCAGACCGGTTCGCCGGCCTGGCCAATTTGCCCATGCAGGACGTGGGCGCCGCCGCCACCGAACTGGAACGGGCCATGACCCAGTTGGGCATGAAGGGCGCCATGATTGACGACAGTGTCAACGGCAAGACCTACGATGAGCCCGAGTTTTACCCCCTTTGGGAAGTTGCCGAGCAGACCGGCGCGGTTATCCTGGTACACCAGGGGATGCAGACCGTAGTTGGAGACCGTTCGACCCGCTATCACCTGCCCAACACCATTGGGAACCTGGTAGAGCGGGCCATTACCTACTCGTCCTTTGTATTCGGCGGAGTTATGGACAAGTACCCGGGCCTGCGGGTCTGTCTCTCCCACGGGGGAGGCTACACCTGCTTCGGGGCCGGTCGGATGGACCGGGGCTGGCAGGTAAGGTCGGAAGCTCGGGTCAACATAAACAAGCCGCCCAGCACTTACCTTAACCGGTTCTGGTACGACTGCCTGACCCACAGCGAGCCGGCCCTGCGAATGTTGATCGACTCGGTGGGTATCGACAAGGTGGTCTTCGGCACCGACTGGCCCTTTGACATGCAGATCGACTGGCCCGTGGCCTGGGTGCTGGGGCTGGAAAGCCTGACCCAGGAAGAGAAGGAAGCGATTCTTTACAAGAACCTGGAAAACCTGCTGGGGATTTAGCTCTAACAGTTGATAAGGCCCCAGCCATTACAGGAGACATAATAATGCGCAGCATAGACATGCATGCCCACATAGCGCCGCTGGCGGCGTCCCATCTGCCCGAGGGCCAGACCTGGCATGGCTTCACCCGCCGGGAGATGAACGGGCGGCAATTCCTGGTGCAGGGCGACAAGCGCCAATGGCTGCACCCCGCCTACTCCCTGACCGCCGACGAGCGCATTGCCTACATGGACTCGGTGAACGTAGATGTCCACGTGCTGACCACCTGGGTGGGCATGTACAACTACGACCTGCCCGGCGACGTGGGCGCGGGCATAGCCCGGGAGTGCAATGACTACGTGGCGGAGTTGACCCGTTCTCATCCCGACCGCTTCGCCGGTATGGCCACCCTGCCCATGCAGGACGTTAATGCCGCCGTTGCCGAACTGGAACGCTCCGTTAACGAACTGGGCCTGAAGGGGGCGCAGATCGCCGATCACGTCAACAACAAGACCCTGGACCACGAGGACTTCATCCCCTTCTGGTCGGCGGCGGAACAACTCGGGGCGTTGATTTTCTTCCACCAGGAAGGCGACGACACCATCGTGAAGCCCCGGGACACCAAGGGCTGGGCCATCGACAACTCCATCGGCAACCTGTCCGACCGGGTGGTGACCTTTGGCACCCTGGTGTTCGGCGGGGTGCTGGACCGCTTCCCCGACCTGAAGGTGTGCCTGGCCCACGGCGGCGGGTTCACCTGTTTCGGCGCCGGACGCCTGGACCGGGGCTGGCAGGTGCGGTCGGAAGCCCGGGAACTGGGCGCCAGCATTCCCAGTTCTTATCTCAACAAGGTCTACTATGACTGCCTGACCCACAGCGAGGCGGTGCTGAGGTACATGATCGACTCAGCGGGTATTGACCGGATCTTCCTGGGCAGCGACTACCCCTACGACATGGGAATCGACGAGCCCACTGCATGGGTGAACAGCCTGGAAAGCCTGACCCAGGACGAAAAGGACGCCATTCTCTGGAAGAACCTGGAAAGGGTCCTGGGCGTGTAAAGAGGCAAGTGCGGCAGGGCTTGTACGACACACATCAACGGGCAACCGAAGTGGTTGCCCGTGCCTTTGTCTATTTGGTTTGGTGGGCTGTTGCTGGTATGATAGCGCCATCCGGGAAATACCGAAAAATGGAGGTAGCCAATGCTTGATGATCCCATTAGGCTTAAGAATATTAACCACATCACCTATAACGTAAAGGACAAGGACGCCGCCCTGCGCTGGTACGAAGATGTCCTGGGGCTTAAGCAGATTCCCAAAATGGTCAACAGCGATCATCTGTACTGGCTGCAATTGCCCAGCGGCGCCATGGTCCACATCATCGAGAACGAAGAAGCGCCGTCTGCGCCTTCCCACCACACTGCCTTTGAAGTGGACGACATTGAAGCCTCCCACAAGTACTTCAATGGGAAGGGCATCGAGACCACGGACATCCAGACCCGCAACGACGGCCAGCGGGCCTTCTACATCAATGACCTGGACGGCAACCGCATTGAGCTATGCACGGTTTCCGGCTTCGGGGTGCTGGTTTAGTCCGACGGAGAGAGTCGTCGGATCGCGAGTTGTTCAGCAAGACCACCTTTAAAGAGGAGAAAGAGATATGAAGCTGGCCTTTTTTGACGATTACAGGCTGGGCGTGGTCAAGGGCGACAACATAGTTGACGTTTCTTCCGCCGTCAGCGGCATTGCCCACACTTCGCCGCAGGACCTGATTAACCGGGTAATCGAGGGATTTGACGGACATCGGGCAGCTATCGAAGCCATTGTGAATGCGGAAGCCGGGCTGCCCATCAGCTCGGTGCACGTGCGGCCGCCCCTGCCCAAGCCCTACACCATCGTGTGTATGGCGGTCAACTACATGGAAGACGGCACGAGGGACGAGCCTGCCCCCATCAATGCCTTCCAGAAATCGCCCCACTGCGTTATCGGCCCCAACGAAACGATAATTCTGCCCGACATTCCCGCCACAATCTTCGAGTTCGAAGCGGAGATGGCTTTCGTCATCGGCAAGCGGGCGGAGTTCGTTCAGCCGGAGAACGCATACGACTACATTTTCGGGTATCTAAACTTCATTGACGGCTCAGCCCGCGGTGTTCTTCCCCCGGGCAATACTTTTTACCAGATGAAGTCCAGGGCCACCTTCGCTCCCATGGGTCCCTACATTGTTACTGCTGATGAGTACACCAATCCCCTGAACCGGCAGGTCGTGTTGAAGGTTAACGGGGAAGTCAAGCAGAACTACAACACCAGCGATATGGCCCACCAGATTCCCAGGATCATGGAATGGGTGACGTCCATACATCCCCTGGAGCCGGGCGACATCGTTGCCACGGGTACCAACCACCGGGGCCTGAGCGCCCTGATGGACGGGGACGTAATAGACCTGGAGTGCGAGGGCCTGGGCAACCTGCATCTCAATGTCAGGGATGACCTGAAGCGCACCTGGGCGCGGGAAACCCGCCTGGATCGCCAGAACCAGGGTTTTGACACCACCACGCCGCAGTTGACGGGAAAGTACAGCTAGGCATACGGCGCCTGTCAGATTGTAGAATGACAGTCTAACCGAAGAGCCCCCGACCAAGCGGTCGGGGGCCATTTCGTTAGGGAAACCTGCCGCCGTACAGGATTGGGGGCTCAGTTGGATGAGTATAAGAAGCACGATCGAAATGGAGGCATCTCGTGGACATCACCAGGCGAATCGGCGAATATGCAACCGATTTGGGCATCGAGGATTTTCCTCCTGAAGCAGTAGAAGCTGCCAGGGGAGCGATTATGGACTGCCTGGCATGCATGCTGGCGGGCAGCAGGGAAGACCTGGCCGAAATACTGTGCCGTTACGTCACCGGCGAAAGCGCCGCTCCCGTCGCCAGCGTGGTGGGCAGAGGCTTCAAGACCTCGGCGGCCAATGCGGCCCTGGTCAACGGGGCCATGGCCCATGCGCTGGACTACGACGATATCACCCAGATTACCAAGACACACCCCACTGCCGTCCTGTTGCCGGCTGCGCTGGGCGTGGCCGAGGAAACGGGGGCTTCCTGCCGTGACCTGCTGCTAGGCTATATGACTGGGTTCGAGGTGGCCTGCGCGGTGGGCGAGTCCCTGAGCGAAGCCTATTACGATGACCTGGGGTGGCATCCCACCGGCCCACTGGGGACAGTTGGGGCAGCGGCGGCGGCCAGCAAGGTTCTGGGCCTGGATGTAGAGCAAACGGCCATGGCCATTTCCCTGGCGGCTTCCCAGGCATCGGGGCTGCGGCAGAACTTCGGCACCATGACCAAACCCTTTCACGCCGGGGACGCAGCCCGCGCCGGCGTGGCTTCGGCCCGGCTGGTGCGGGAGGGTTTCACCGCCAGCCTGGATGCCCTGGAGGGTCGCTTCGGGTTTATCAGGGCCTTCTCCGGCGGGCAGGGTTTCAACGCCGCCGCAGTCGTGAAGAATCTCACCAGCAAATGCTACCTGGTCGAATCGGGAATCGAAGTTAAGAAGTACCCCTGCTGCGGCAGCGCTCACCTGGCTTTGGACGCCACCTTCAGCCTGCTGTCCCAGGGCGATATTGATCCTGGAGCGGTGGAACGAATCGAGGTAATGGTGGACTTTGATCCGCCCCGCTCACTCATACACTCCCGTCCCACGTCGTCGCTGGAGGGGAAGTTCAGTATGCAATACTGCCTGGCCGCCGCCCTGCTGGACCGCAGAGTGGGGCTCCAGTCCTTCTCTGACGACCAAGTATTGCGACCCGAGGCCCAGGATCTGATTCCGCGAATAAATATGCAGCGCATTCCGGGCAACGAGGGCAAGCCCAGCTGGAGTGAGGGTTATCACGAGGTTGACGTGTACCTGAAGGACGGCTCCATGCTGCGGCAGGAGGCCCACCGGGCCGGCAGCGGGGCCCTGCGTGGTGTAACCATGGATGACATCAGGGAAAAGTTTCAGGACTGCGCGTCGCAGCGCCTTCCGGATGCAACCGTGGCGGAGCTTGTGGTTCGCCTGGACCGGTTGGAGGAAGGGGAGCCGGTCAGCGGGCTGGCGGATTTGCTCAGGAGCTGAGATTACTGTGCCGGTCGGGGTTATGCCAGAGAGGGTAACCAGGCCGCCCCCTTTGCCCCTGACGTGACCGCCTGGTGGTCCCGGGCAAGAAAGAAGGGCCACTTTCAGGCAGCAATTCAAAAAGTGATGATTGAAAGTGCCAAGAGGCCATTTCGTGGCTGACGGTAGGAGGGTGTGGCGTCCCAGGCAGGATTCGAACCCGCGACCCGCTGCTTAGAAGGCAGCCGCTCTATCCACTGAGCTACTGGGACTCTGGTGGGGCTGGGAACTGAGGCACATGCTCTTGAGCTTGTCATTAAATCTTAAGGAGCGTGCAATTGGGTGTCAAGGCGGCGGCCTTTAGGATAAAATGGACAGGTTGATTGTTCTGTCATCCTGCTGAATTTCCGAAACAAGGGGAATCTGTCAATGGTCCAGGATAACCGCCCAATTCGAGTGCTGGTAGCCAAGCCGGGTCTGGACGGGCACGACCGGGGCGCCAAGGTTATCGCCCGCGCCTTGCGCGACGCCGGCATGGAGGTCATTTACACCGGCATCCGCCAAACGCCGGAGATGATAGTCCAGGCAGCAGTGCAGGAAGACGTGGAAGTTCTGGGGTTGAGTATCCTGTCCGGCGCCCACATGGAGTTAATGCCGGAGATAATTAGCCGACTGAAAGAACAGGAGATGGAAGACGTCCTGGTAGTCCTCGGCGGCATCATTCCCGAAGAGGACCGGCAACCCCTGGCCGACATGGGAATTAACGCGGTGTTTGGGCCCGGAGCCTCTACCCAGCAGATTGTTGAATATATCCGAGCAGACAGGAGGGAAGCGCCGGCGGGCTAAACCCCAGGCCGGAAAGCCCGGGCTGGCTTCAACCGGCAGGGAAACGCCTTGGACGAGGAAACGGCTAAGGTTGGCTGCCCAACAGCAGTGGACGTGCCAGTTTTGGCCCCGACGCACCCTGCGCTATTGACACATACCCACGTTCGCCACGTATAATCAATGCCAATTTAACTAGCCAGCATTGCCGGTGGCTGAAGTTATCTTTTGCCTGTATTGGGTAAGATTCCCTGACCAGCACATTAAAATTTGATGCAATACAACGTATCTCAGTTGCTCAAGGAACCTACCGGCGCCTCTCGAAGGGTGGGCGTGGATGGGGACTTGAACGTTTCTGGCAGCTTGACGGCTGACTGCAAGGGCAACGTGGAGTTTGTCAGGACCCACCAGGGTCTATTGGTCAGGGGAGTGATAGACGCTAACGTGACCACAACCTGCAGCCGGTGCTTGAACGAGTTCGCCAACCTTTCACCGCTGGAGGTGGAGGAAGAGTTTTTCCCGCTGGTGGATGTCAATACGGGAAGAAGACTGGATTTGCCCTGGGACTACGAAGGGACCATAATTGATACGACCCATATCCTGGATTTGACCGAGTTGCTGCGGCAGTGCACCTTGGCTGCCCAACCGATCAAGCCCCTTTGCCGACAGGAATGCCAGGGGTTGTGCCAGGAATGCGGTCTGGACCTTAACAAAGAAAATTGTGTGTGCGGCGGGGCGGCCATCGACCCAAGGTGGAGCGCGTTAGCGGCCCTGCTAAATCAATCCGAAACTTAAGGGGATTCTGAACCATGGGCGCAGTACCAAACAAGAAAGTTACGCGAGCGAGGCGAGGGCGAAGGCTCACCTCTTACAAGCTTAAGCCCCTCCATCCTGCCCGCTGTCAACGCTGCAATACCGCGAAGTTGCCCCACGCCGCTTGTCCTCAATGCGGGTACTACCGCGGACGCCAAGTAGTCGGCGTCGGTATGTAGGTCTCACTTCCTGTGGTCGCAAGCCCCCTGTACCTGTGAAAGGTCTTGGCCGGCTTGTGGCCCTTGCTTTATGGCCGTTGGCCGTAGGGTAATGGTGAATAGGGTTAAGGGTAGATGGTAGAGGCTATGACGATGACGCAGGAAAGCAAAGAGTTCTCGTACGTGTTCCCAGGCCAGGGTTCCCAGAGCGTGGGAATGGGGCTGGAACTGTACCAGTCTTCTCCGGCCGCCAGGGAAGTATTCGAGGAAGCTGACGACAGCCTGGGCTTTTCATTGTCCAGGCTGATTTTCGAGGGGCCTACCAGGGAACTTCAGGACACCGTAAATTCCCAGCCGGCCATCATGGTGGTGAGCATTGCCTGCTGGAAGGCATGGGAAGAATACCTGGGCGCACAGAGTCCCCAACCCATCTCTGCGGCAGGCCACAGTCTGGGAGAATATACCTCACTCGTAGTGGCGGGAGTGCTTCAGTTCGCGGACGGTGTCAGGCTGGTGCGGGAACGTGGTCGCCTGATGCATGAGGCGTCCGAACTGCGCCCCGGCGGAATGGCCGCCATTATTGGCCTGGACGAGTTCGCCTTTGAGCACATCTGCGCTGAGACGGGGGTGGAACTAGCCAACGTTAACAGCGATGACCAGGTGGTAATCAGCGGCGACAAGATCGCCGTCGCCCGGGCCATGGACCTGGCGACGGCCCGGGGAGCCAAAAAGACCGTGCCCCTGAAGGTTAGCGGCGCGTTTCATTCCTCTCTGATGGGTCATGCCCAGCAGGGGTTGATGGAAGCCATAGCCGGGCTTGAATTGGGTGATCCGGCATTTCCTATCGTCGCCAACTCCATGGCTGCCCCTGTCACGACCGCCGAAGAAGTACGGGGCGAATTGATTGAAGGTCTCTGTCATTGCGTCAGGTGGAAGCAATCGGTCCGATACATGGTGGATTCGGGCGCGTCCCACTTCGTGGAGTTCGGCCCCACCCGGGTGCTTTCCAGCCTGATCAAGCGAATAGACCGGGATGTAGAGGCGTATACCCTTTCCGACCCCGCATCCATCGAGAAGGTGGTCGCTGAAATTTAGCGATGTGCTGGAAGCTGGCGGGCAATTCCTATACTGGTGACTATGCCTAAGGTATTGACCAGGGACCCCCGGAGTCTGGCGCGAACCGTGGCTTTGCAGGCCGGATTCGCCAGTGACTTACGGGGAGGATTCGACGAAGAATCCGGCGTTGAATGGCTGCTTGAAGAAAACCTGGTGGGCGCCGGGGACGCTGAAAATGTCCTGTCCCTGTCCCGAGTCCTGCTGGAAGGGCTGAACGAAAGGCAAAAGGAACTGGACCAACTGATACAAAACTATGCGCCGGCCTGGCCGGTCAACCTGTTATCGCCCGTCGACCGCAACATACTGCGCATTGCTCTGTACGAATTGCTTTACCACCCCGTTACTCCCGCCAAGACCGCCGTCAACGAAGCCGTGGAGCTGGCCAAGATGTTTGGCAGCGACAGTTCGGCCCGTTTTGTCAACGGCGTTCTGGGTACGGCTATGTCTGCCATGTCTCGGGGAGAACTGATTCAGGAAAAACTCGCTTCCGAAGGGAGATGACCGTTTGGCCACCGTTATAGAACGTGTACGAACCATAGTAGTAGACAAGCTGGGGGTTGAGGAAGATGACGTAAAAGAGACCTCTTCTTTCGTCGACGACCTTAGCGCCGACTCCCTGGACCTGGTGGAACTTATCATGGCTTTCGAGGAGGAGTTCTCTACCGAGGATAATCAGGTGGAGATTTCCGATGACGACGCCGCAAACATCCAGACTGTAGGAGATGCCGTAGCTTACCTGGTAGAACACGGTGTTTCCAACGAGTAACCTGGTCTGGTCATTTCCCCAAAGCCACCGGTGGCCGGAACGCCAGCGAAGCCAGTTTTTTCCCGTGCAGCATGGCATATCCAATGGAAGCCTCGTTCTTCCATTGGGTCAGTGCGCTCTGCGGTCCCTCTGAACGCGCTATGAACAGCCTGGAAGAAATTGCGCAGCTGGTTTCCGGTTGTACCCAGTGCGACCTTCACCGTGGGCGCACCAATGCTGTCCCCGGGGAAGGCGCTCCAAATGCGGAGGTAATGTTCATCGGCGAGGGGCCAGGGGTGCAGGAGGACCGCCAGGGCCGGCCCTTTGTGGGGCCCGCCGGCCGGTTTCTTGAAGAACTGCTGGCGTCCATCGGCCTTACCCGCCCGCAGGTCTACATCGCCAACATGGTCAAGTGTCGCCCGCCCCAGAACCGCGATCCTTTGCCGGCGGAAATTGGCGCCTGCAGCGTTTACCTGAACCGGCAGATTGAGCTTATTGACCCGGCCTTGATAGTAACACTGGGCCGGTTTTCCCTGGCAAGGTTCTTCCCGGGCGAAAGCATCAGCCGCGCCCGGGGCAGGGTAAGAGAAAAAGACGGCCGGCGCATCTATCCCATCATGCACCCGGCAGCGGCCCTGTATCGCCAGGAAATGCGCGGCTCCATAGAGGAGGACTTCCGGCGCATTCCGGAAATCCTGGCCCAGGCTCGCCAGCAACCTCTGACTCCCGAGGCGGCGCAGGAAGAAGACCAGTCGCCGCCGCCCGAACAACTGTCATTGTTTTAATCACTCACTTCAACTTGGAAATGGAATCGGTTTGAACCATACCTTACGAATCATCCCCCTCGGCGGACTCGGCGAAATCGGCAAGAACATGATGGCACTGGAATGTGGCGACGACATTGTTGTTGTCGACTGCGGCGTCCAGTTTCCCACCGAAGATATGCTGGGCGTCGACCTGATTATCCCTGACGTATCCTACCTGGTGGAACGGAGCGACCGGGTTCGCGGCATCCTGATTACCCACGGGCACGAAGACCACATCGGCGCCCTGCCCCATATCCTGCCCAAGCTTGACGTTCCGGTATTTGCCCCAAAGCTGGCCCATGGCCTTATCTCGGTAAAGCTACGGGAGAACCGGGCCACTCGGGACAAGGCGGCCGAAGCAATTGAGCCCGATGTGGACTACCAGTTTGGGACGAACTTCAGCGCACGCTGGTTCCGCGTCTGTCACAGCATACCCGACGCCATGGGCATAGCTATATCCACTCCCCTGGGCACGGTAATCCATACCGGCGACTTCAAGATTGACCATACGCCGGTGGACGGCCACACGATAGACCTTACCACCCTGGCTCGCCATGGCGATGAAGGGGTGCTGCTGTTGTGCTCCGATTCCACCTATGCCGAGGTCCCCGGGTACACGCCGTCGGAGGCCATCCTGGCGGACTCGCTGGACCGGGCCATTGGCGAGGCTCCGGGGCGGGTCATGGTGGCCACCTTTGCGTCACTTATTTCCCGTGTCCAGCAGGTCATAGACGCTGCATCTCGCCACGGCCGTAAGGTGGCGATTGTGGGCCGCAGCATGGCCGACAACGTCAATATGGCGGCAGAGATGGGTTATCTCACCATTCCCGCCGGCGTCCTGGTCGGCCTTAGTGAAATCCGCGGCCAGGAACCGGAGCGGACGGTGCTGCTCACCACCGGAAGCCAGGGCGAACCCACCTCCGCCCTGGTTCGCATTGCCAACCAGGACCACCGCGACGTCTCAGTTATGGAAGGGGACACGGTGGTAATCTCCGCTACTCCCATTCCAGGCAACGAGTTGCTGGTCAGCCGTACCATCGACAACCTGCTGCGGCAGGGGGCACGGGTGCTGTACGACCGTATCGCCACGGTCCACGTACATGGTCACGCCAGCCAGGAAGAGCTTAAGATGATGCTCAGCCTGACCAAGCCCCGCTACTTCGTACCGGTACACGGTGAATACCGGCATCTGATGGCCCACGCCAAGCTGGCCTGGGATATGGGGATTGCCGAGTCCGGCATTTTTGTGCTGGAAGACGGCGACGTGCTGGAACTGAGCGAGGAGGGCGGCCGGGTTGTCGAAAGCGTGTCCGCCGGCCCCATCCTGATCGATGGGCCCAGCGCCAGGGACATGCGGAGCGAGGTTCTTCGGGAGCGCCGCGCGTTGGCCCGGGACGGCGTAGTGGTGGTCGTGGTCTCCGTGGATGCCGGCACGGGCCTCCCTGCTTATCCTACCAAGGTTTTGGCCAGCGGTTTCATGGAGACGGAAGAAACCACTGACCTCTTTCCCAAACTATCCGGAGTCATTGACGACGTTATCCACGAAAAACAGGAAATGATCGACGAACCGGACCGAATCAGGAACCTCGTCCGGGAGGCTGCGGCTCGTTTTATCCAGACTGAAGCGAGGCGCCGTCCCACCATAGTCCCCGTATTCCTGGAAGTCTAACCACCCGCGCTGCATCCAGGGCATATCGCATACTCAAATGCCAATGCCCTGGGTACGGCCCGAGCCCCTGCTTCTTCACATTAAACAGGCTCCAGCCAACATTTAACCCGCCCCAAACTCCTCAAAACCCACAGCGTTTCCCCTTAAATTCCTTGACGCTTATCAGTTAACATATATTCGTTATTTTAATTTTAGTTATGTTGGGGGACTCTATGGCGGGTATAGCTCGGCCCTTGCGCCGTTCCCCTGCGGCATCGGATGGCTCAAAAATCTGGTTCCGCTTGTTTCTTTTCCTGGATATCGCAATCATCACTTCCGTTATCGCAGCCGCCTTCGTAGTGTTCTGGTTCTACCCCGAGGTGTGGGAGGGAACCTTTGCACTCTTGGGCTACGGGTGGATTCCGGTGGTGCTTTGGGCTGGCGCTTTGCTGGTTGCCCTGCGCTATCGTCCCTGGTGGCTTATTCGCTTCTGGAACCTGTGGCTGGCCGGGGCCTGCGCTGCCGCCCTTACCGTTGGAATATTGACCTTCTTCGAAGCGGGCTATGGTTCGCTGGCCTTCGTGGGACTTGGTGGAGAGTGGGGCAGCATCGCCATGGGCGATTCCCTGGTCATGGGAATGGCCCGGCTGGTTCCCCTGGCTTTGCTTATTCCCATTCTCATCCTGCCAAATAAGGCAAGCAGGGGCTACTGGCTGGGCCTTTCCTGTACCGCCAGGGTCCTGTGGGTTGGGTTAGCATCACTGGGCCGGGGCATTGCATTCGTTTCAGTCGCCATTGCTCGGAGGGTGGCATCCCTGTTCAGGCGGGACACCAGGCCCGGCTGGCTCAGTGCCGTTTTCAGTTTCCCGGGCCGTCTGCTGTCGGCGTTGTTCCGCCGATCCCCCAAGCCTGAACGCGTGGGGGATGTTCCTGATGTGATGGACTTGCCGGATGACGAAGCTGAAACACACGAGCCTCCCGAGGCTATTACACCGGCCTCCTCACCAGCCCTGTCGGCCAATGGTTCCAAGTGGAAGCTGCCTTCCCTGGACCTGCTGGCGCCGGCGGAAGTCCACTCCACCGATGAAAAACCCCTGAAGAAGATGGCGGAGGATATCGAAAGCGCCCTGGCCGACCACGGCGTCAGCGTCGAAGTTGCGGATATAAAGTCGGGGCCCCGCATTGTCAGGTTTGGTTTAATGCCCGGGTGGACAGAGAAGAGGGGCACAGTAAAGGAAGGCGCCACCGCTCCCGACCGCAGCCGGGTCAGGGTGCAGAGCATCCTGGCTCGGGAGCGGGATCTGTCGCTGGCTATAAGCAGCCCCAGCCTGCGATTTGAGCAGGTTCCCGGGGAGGCCCTGCTGGGGCTGGAGGTGCCATCGCCCTCTCCCAGCAAGGTTACCATGCGGGAGGTGATGGACTCGGCGGACTTCCGGAAATTTGCCGCCAAGGGAGGATTGCCCATTGCCCTGGGCGCCGACGCCGGCGGTGATTCGGTGGCTGTAGACCTGGCCAGCCTGCCCCACATGATGATTGCAGGCGCCACCGGGAGCGGGAAAAGCGTGTGCATAAACTCCATAGTGGCGTCAATGATGCTGACCAAGCCTCCCGACCAGCTTCGAATGCTGATGGTGGACCCCAAGCAGGTGGAGTTGACCCCCTTCAACGGCATTCCCCACCTGGTGCTGCCCGTGATAACCGAGGTGGACGACGTCAGCCCCATGCTGCGGGGCCTCATTCGGGAAATGACCCGCCGCTACAAGGCAATGGCGGAAATCGGCACCCGCAACATCAGCGGCTACAACGCCAAGGCCAAGGACCCCATGCCCTTCCTGGTGCTGGTCGTGGACGAACTGGCCGACCTGATGCTGGTGGGCGGCTTCGAAATCGAGCAGTCCCTGGTGCGGCTGGCCCAACTGGGTCGCGCCGCCGGTATTCACCTGGTGCTGGCAACCCAGCGTCCCTCCGTCAAGGTAGTAACCGGCCTGCTCAAGGCTAACATTCCCTGCCGGGTTGCCTTCGCGGTGGCCTCCCAGGTGGACGCCCGGGTTATCCTGGACTCGGTGGGCGCCGAAAAGCTGCTGGGCAAGGGCGACATGCTGCTGCTCAACAACGATGCTCCCAAGCCCAGGCGGGTGCAGGGTACGCTGGTACTGGATGAAGAAACCGAAAAGCTGGTGGATTACTGGCTGGACCAGAAGGGGCCGCCGCTGCCCCCCATCAATCTCGAGGACGACGACGAGGTAGGGGAAGACGGGGAGGGCCTGGACGAGGGCCTGGTGGACAAGGCCCGTGAACTTGCCCTGCGTAACCCCAACCTCAGCGCGTCGGCGTTGGAACGCCGTCTTAAGATCGGCGGCAGTCGGGCCGAGCAGATCGTAGAGGTGCTGGAGGACGAAGGGTTGCTGATCCCAAGTTAGGATTTCCCTAGACACTCCCGTTCGCGGGAAGAGTTCCCTGTTGTGGTATTATGGGGTCTGCCCGGCTAACTGCCGTCGCAGACCTCATTGCTTATCAAGGCCGATTTCCTCCCTTGTTGATTGACCTGCATACTCACAGCTACCCCAAGTCCGACGACAGCTTTGTCAGCGTAGATGAGCTTATAGAAGGAGCTAAGACGCTGGGCCTGGACGGCATCTGCCTTACGGAACACGACGGGTTCTGGAGCCAGGACGATGTAAAAGACCTTTGCCGCAGGCACGATTTTCTGGTCCTTTCGGGCAGCGAAATCAATACCGACGCGGGACATATCCTGGTTTTCGGGCTGCAGGAGTATGTGTTCGGCCTGCACAAGCCCCCCTTTCTGCGCCGGATGGTCAACAAGGCCGGTGGCGTGTTGATTGCCGCCCACCCTTACCGGCGTCGTTATCTGTCCGACCCCGGCAAGGACCCGGATGCGCGGGCGGAGATGCTGCAACGGGCGGTGGCTGACGATTTCTTTCTGATGTGTGATGCCATCGAGGGCTGCAACGGGCGGGGCAAACCGGATGAGAACGAGTTTTCTCGTGACCTGGGAAATGCCTTTGCCTTGCCGTCCACCGGCGGCAGCGACGCTCACCGCATTGGGCAATTGGGGACGGTGGCAACCCGCTTTGAACGGCGGATAACCGGCTTGGAGGACATGGTTAAAGAAATTAAGGCGGGGCGCTTTCAGCCTGAAGCCTTGCGACAATCATAAACACTGGCGGCGCCCGGGAATGGCGCCCCAGAATGCCGGCAGTTCACTTCAAGGAATGGGGCACGGTTGAGTAAATGAGCGAAATACTGCGAGTGGAAAACCTGCGGGTGGAGTTCGAAACCAACGCGGGACAGGTCAAGGCCCTGAACGGTGTCACCTTCTCCCAGGAAGAGGGCCAGATTTACTGCGTGGTGGGCGAGAGCGGAGCCGGCAAAAGCACGCTGGCCCTGGCAATTATGGGCCTGCTGCCCAATTCCGCCACCCTGGTGGAAGGCAGCGTGTACTTCAACGGAGTTGACCTGATGCGGGCCAACTATGACTACCTGCGCGGCATAAGGGGCAGGGAAATATCCATGGTCTTCCAGGATGCCCAGACGGCCCTGAACCCAGTGCAGACCGTAGGCACCCAACTGGAAGAGGTCATTCTCAATCATACCAATTATTCCACCCGCCAGGCCAGCCGCATGGCCCAGGATGTGCTGAAGGAACTGGGGCTTCCCGACCCCCGCCGCATTCTGGGCGAGTACCCCTTTAACCTGAGCGGGGGAATGTGCCAGCGCGTGATGATCGGCATTGCCCTGGTGATGCAGCCAAAACTGCTAATCGCCGACGAGGCCACCTCGGGCCTGGATGTTACCCTGCAGGCGGAGATTCTGGCCCGGTTGAAGCGACTGTGCCAGGAGTTCAACTCGTCTATACTGCTGATCACACACGATCTGGGCATCGTGGCCCACATGGGCAACCGGGTGGCGGTGATGTACGCCGGCAGCCTGGCCGAAACCGCTGATGTAATCCCCCTGTTCAGGGACCCCCGACACCCCTACACCTGGTCGCTGATCCAGGCGCTACCAAGACTAGATGATGCCAACCGCAGGCTGCAGCCTTTGCGGGGCACTCCACCGGATATGATAAACCTGCCGGAGGAGTGCGCCTTCCTGCCGCGCTGCCACAAGGCTGTCAGCCAGTGCCGGGTCAGCCCCAGTCCTCCGCTGGAGGAAGTGGAGGACAACCACTGGGCGGCCTGCTTCAATCCCATGGCGCCTTAGGGTCAGGGTAATCGCGGGGGCTGTGGTCATCCGCTCATGGTGAGCTTCTCAAGCCATGCTGCGGCCTGCGGGGAGACCTGCTAGATGCTCAATCCAAGCGGGATGGCTGGCCTTCCCAGGACCCGTTCGTGGTGAGCCTGTAGAACCGTGGCCCTTTTTGAAGCTAAACCTCGACAGACCCCAAACCAGCCGGGAGGTTTATTTCCGGTTCGAGACCCCCGCGCCGGAGGAGGGCTGATACCAGGGCCGTCCAGAAGTAATAGTTAGCGACGCTGGCCCCTACTGCTTCCCCCTGATGCCGGCACGGCCAGGTCAACCACCAGCATTTCCAGGGCCAGGTCTTCCGAGTCAACCCGCCCGGTCTTGAAGTCCAAATCCGCTTCCAGCAGGCGGCGGTAGCGCCGGTCCAGGTCAGGCCAGGAGTTGCGGCGCGCCTGCTCCGCCGTCTTGCGGGCCACAAATGGCGGCACGCCCAGCTTGCCGGCGAGTTCCTGGGGAGACACCCTCTGATCGGTCCAGTAGCGTGCCAGGCAGACCAGCCGCAACTGCCGCTCCACCATGCTGATGATGTAGGGCAGCGCCGCGCCGTCCTGCCTCAGCCTTTGCAGCAGGCGCAGGGCCACCTCGGGCCGGCCCTCGATCATGGCGTCCACGGCGTTGAAGATGCTGGCCTCCCGTACCAGCGGCACCATTTCCTGGATGTCCAACTCCTCTATGTTGCGTCCTGTGGCGTAAAGGGACAGTTTTTCCAGTTCCCGGTCCAGCGTCCACAGGTCGTTCCCAACCAGGTCGGTAATGGTCCGTATGGCCGCCGGACTTATGCCAGATCCCTTGCCCTGGGCCAAATCCTTAACATAGCGGGCCAGCGCCTCCCCCGTGGGCGCCTGGAGGTGCTGCGCCTGTGTTACGGTACGCAGGCTTCGCAGCAGAGGGTTGCTGTCAGCGATGGGGCCGTCCACCAGGAACAGCAGTGTGGTGTCCGGCATATTGGGAATGGCTTCGGTGAGCTTGTCCCACTCGCCCAGGGAACGGGAACCACGGCCCCGGCCACCCCGGCTTTCCAGGGCGCCCAGCAGCCCGGTTACCACAACCAGGCGACTGGTATCCATGAAGGGAAGGGCGTTGCAGACGGCGAGCAGTTCGGGCAGGTTGAACTGGCCGCCGGTCAACTGGTGCCGGTTGCCCTCCAGCATGGAATCGGCTCCCGCCTCACCCACAAGCCGGTTGAGTTGTTGGGAGACGAGGAAACTGTCGCCGTATAGCAAGTGAGCCGGCAAGGAGCCTCCAAAGGCGCTGTGGGGTGGATCAGGGCCTATTCGTTGGGGCGTTCCACCAGTTCGGTCAGAATGCCGAAGACGGAGCGGGGGTGGATGAAGGCAATGTCGCCGGACAAGCCCTCCCTGGGCGCGTGGTCAATCAACTGGAGCCCCAGTTCATCTACGATCTGAATCTTGCCCGGCAGGTCGTTTACATAAAAGGCCAGGTGGTGCAGTCCCTCGCCCCGACGCTCGATGAAGCGGCCGATGGTGGTGTCCGGCGCAGTGGGTTCCATCAATTCCAGCCGGGTCTGCCCCACCTGCACCAGAGCCCCCCGTATACCCTGGTCGTCCAGTTGTTTGACCTCAGCCGTGGGCGCCCCAAAGACCTCGCTGAATAATTTCAGCGCGGCGTCAATGTCATTAACGGCAATGCCAACGTGGTCAATGTAGTCTACGGTGCAAACTGGACTGGCGTTCAAGTAAAGACTCCTGGCAATTGGGTTAGGTTTCGGCTCCCAATGGTTGGCAACGGGCAGGGGCGGGTTCACAACCCGCCCGCGCTATACTACGGGCCCGGTTACGCGCCCGGTCATACGGGGTACTGTGCCAGGGTCTGGCGAGCAATGAGAAGCTTCTGAACTTCGGAGGTACCCTCGTAAATGGTGGTGACCCTTGCGTCGCGGAACAGGCGTTCCACCGGCGCGTCCTTGAAGTAACCGTACCCGCCGTGAACCTGGACAGCCTTGGATGTGACGTCAACGCACATTTCCGAGGCAAGGAGCTTGGCGATGGAGGCCTCGTTAATGTACGGCTGGCCGTCGTCCTTCAGGGTGGCGGCCTGCATGGTGCAGGTGCGGGCGGCATGGACCGCCGTGGCCATGTCGGCCAGCATGAACTGGATTGCCTGGTGCTGGGCGATAGGTCGTCCAAAGGACTCTCGCTGCTGGGCGTACCGCACCGCTTGCTCCAACGCCGCCTGTCCAATTCCCACGCACTGGGCGGCAATCATAATGCGGCTGGAGTCGAGAATCTCCATGGCGTAGCGGAAGCCTCGACACTCCTCTCCCAGCAGGTTTTCCCCGGCCACGGGAGTGTTCTGGAAGACCACCTCATTGGTGCTGGAGGCCCGCATGCCCATCTTGCCGTGCAGGGGCGTGACGGTCATGCCCGGCGCGCCCTGGGGCACCACGAAGGCGCTGATCCCCCGGTAGCCCTGGGATCGGTCCTGGCTGGCAAAGACCACCATGGACTCGGCCACGTCGGCGTTGGTGATGAACATCTTGCTGCCATTGAGGAACCAGGTGCCGTCACGCTGTTCGGCGTGGGTCTGCAGGGCCGCCGCGTCGGAACCGCCGCCCGGTTCAGTCAGAGCCCAGGCCGCCACTCCCTTGCCCGAGGCCAGGGAAGGGATGAAGCGCGACTTCTGTTCCTCGTTGCCGAAACGGTAGATAGTGCTGGTGCCCAGGGACAGGTGGGCGATGAGGCCGGTGCTGGCCGCTGAGTCTCCCCGGGCCACTTCCTCCATGGCAATGGCGACCTGCCGGTAGCCGCCGCCCCCGCCGCCGTACTGGGGATCGATGGCGATGCCGGTCAAACCCAGCCGGGCCATGCCCTCCCAGTTCTGCCAGTCGAACTCTTCCAGTTCGTCCACCTCCCGGGCGCGGGGAGCCAGTTCCCGGTCGGCAAAATCCCGCACCAGGGTCTGCAGCATTCGTTCTTCTTCGGTAAGCATGGGGTCGGGCATGGTGTTACTCCTATGGGTGCCCTGGTCTGAGAGCTATTACAGGTTACTGGCCGACTTCTCGCGATCGGGCCTATTCTTCAGTATAGGGCTGGTTTCGGCCTTCCACCCGCCGGGCGTAGGCCAGCAGAAACTGGATGTCCTGAACGGTATCCTCGTAGTAGCCGCCCACCTCTGTCAAGCGGGGCCGGTCGCTGCTGCTAAAGCGGTAACGTTCGCCGCCGGCATATTGGTTATAAATGTTCGGGTCAACGGAAAAATGGTAGCCGGCCAACTCAGGATCCATGCGGCGCAGGGTTCCCAGCAGGGCCCCGATGTTATGAGTGTCGCATTCCGGCGTCCCTCCGTGGGCAATGATGGCCGCTTTCATTGCTCTTTCCGGGGCTTGCTGGGCGTGGTATCCGGCGGCCCGGTCAATCGGGTTGTTCTCAACCAGGATGCTAAACGCCGCCAGGTCGTCCTCCGTAGCTGCTACTTGTTCGTCGTACTCAGGCCAGTTAAAGCGTCTGGGGAAACCCTCGGGCTGGTGGGCATACTGGCTGGTGAATTCCTCCGGGTTATCGGCCATTACGACTCCGGTAGGCATGGCTTGGGAGGTGACGCTGTTGATGTAGGGGCGCTCGGAGTCAAAGAACCTCCGGGGAGCGTATTCAAGCTGTAGGGGTACCTCCCGCTGGTAGATAGAGTAGATAGCAGCGCGGGCGAAGTCCGACGCGGCCGAGCGGGTTTCGTCGTCGGGGCACTCTTCACAGACCAACAGCAGGTCAATGTCGGAGCACTTGTCGTCGTAGTCGCCCCGAGCGCGGGAGCCAAACAGTATGGTAGCTTGCGGTCTTTCCCTTTTGTGCACAGCTTGGGCGATGGCAACAGCACGAGGGTCGGCATTGACCTGGGTCATCTTGTCGCGTCCCCCAACATTTACTTCCATTGTAGCCCTTGCCCACAAAGTGAGAAAAGTGAGCCGGTTACTTGCCACTCCTGCATCAAAACGCCAGCTCCCCCTGCTGCTCCCCAAACACGTTGCGGAATACCTGGCAGATTTCGCCCAGGGTGCAGTAGTTCTCCACGCACTCCAGGGTGGCAGGGATGGAGTTTTCGCTGGTTCGGGCTACTTCCTCCAACCGGTCCAGGGACGCCTTGACCTGGGAGTTGTCCCGTTCCGCACGGAGCCGGGACAGGCGTTCGGCCTGCTGGCGGGCCACCTCAGGGTCTACACGCAGCAGGTTGCCCAAGGGGAGCGTGTCGGTAACATAGCGATTGACACCCACGACGGTGCGGTCGCCGGTGTCCACCTCTCGCTGGTGGCGGTAGGCCGACTCGCCGATTTCCCGCACCTGGTAGCCCTGTTCGATGGCGGCCACGGCGCCGCCCTGCCGGTCGATTTCGCCGATGTACTCCAGGGCTCGCTGCTCCAACTGGTCGGTTAGGTTCTCCACGTACCAGGAGCCGCCCAGGGGATCCACCACGTCGGCCACGCCGCTCTCGTGGGCAATGATCTGCTGGGTGCGCAAGGAAAGCTGGGCCGATTCCTCGGTGGGCAGGCCCAGCGCCTCGTCCCGTGAATTTACGTGGAGGGACTGGGTGCCGCCCAGGATGGCGGCCATGGCCTGAACCGTGCTGCGGATGACGTTGTTATCAGGCTGCTGGGCGGTCAGCGTGACGCCGGCTGTCTGGGTATGGAATCGCAGCATCAGGGACCGGGGGTCTTTCGCGCCGAACCGCTCTTTCATGATGGCGGCCCACATTCGGCGGGCGGCCCGGTACTTGGCCACCTCTTCCAGCAGGTTGTTCTGGGCCACGAAGAAGAAGGAGAGGCGCGGAGCGAAGTCGTCCACCGCCAGCCCGGCATCCACGGCGGCCTGCACGTAGGCAATGGCATTGGCGAAGGTGAATGCCAGTTCCTGCACGGCGGTGGCGCCAGCCTCTCGCATGTGGTAGCCGCTGATGCTGATGGTGTTCCAGCGGGGGATGTTTTCGGCGCAGTACTTGAAGACGTCCACCACCAGCCGCATGGAAGGCCGGGGCGGGTAGGCGTAGGTACCCCGGGCGATGTACTCCTTGAGGATGTCGTTCTGCAGGGTGCCGCTGAGTTGGTCCGGACTCACGCCCTGCCGTTTTGCGGCGGCTATGTAAAGGCACAGCAGCACGGATGCCGTGGCGTTGATGGTCATGGAGGTGCTGACCCGGTCCAGGGGAATCTCCTCAAACAGGGTCTCCATATCCTCCAGGCTGCAGATGGGGACGCCCACCTTGCCCACTTCGCCCCGGGACTGGGGAGCGTCGGAGTCGTAGCCGATCTGGGTGGGCAGGTCGAAGGCCACGGACAGGCCGGTCTGCCCCTGTTCCAGCAGGTAACGGTAGCGGCGGTTGGTGTCGGCGGCGGTGGCGTACCCGGAGTACTGGCGCATGGTCCATACCCGGCCCCGGTACATGTTGGGCTGGACGCCCCGGGTGTACGGGTACTCGCCGGGGAAGCCGACGTTTTCCAGGTCCGCGTCGCCGTTGGCGGGAGCGTAGATGGGTTCGATGGGAATGCCGCTGTCGGTCTGGAACTGCTCGCGGCGCTCGGGGAAACGCCGGGTTACGGGCTCCAGGGTGTCCCTGCGCCACCGTTCCTGGCCTTCGGATGGGCTGCCGTTTCCGGGCATATTTCTAGCTCGCCTTTGAGGACTTCCCAGCCATTGTAGCGGGAATGGCAGGGTGGCTCAAGCAAGAGCACAGGGTCAGGCCTTGAATGATGCTGCGCCCCCAAGTCGGCGGGTTGCGGTGGGGAAGGGCAGGTTCATTCCCGCCCCCATTCAACATCGACATGCTGGTGTATGCCTAAGCTAACTCGAACCAAACGCCGCATTCCGGTTGCACGCCCTTGACACCCCGAAAAGACTGTCCATATACTAGCGCAAATTCACCTATATGCAGATACTCAGCCGTCGGTAGTCTACCGGCGGTCTAATGTTGTTAGGGGCAGATGAGCAGGAAGGAAGTGCTGGTGGTCGGTGGCGGCACCGGCAACCACACCACTCTTACCGGGCTGCGCAACCAGGACTGCAACCTGTCGGCCGTGGTGGCCATGACCGACAGCGGCGGCAGTTCCGGTCGGCTGCGGGATGAGATGGGCCACCTGCCGCCGGGGGACGTACGCCGCTGCCTGATGGCGCTGGCGGCGGAAACGGACCAGGGGAACCTGATGCGCCGTCTGTTCGACTACCGCTTTAACTCGGGCAATGGCCTTACCGGGCACAATTTTGGCAACCTGCTGCTGGCAGTCCTGACCGAGGTGACGGGAAACACTATTTCCGCTATCGAAGAGGCGTCTCAACTGCTGGGCATCAGGGGTACGGTCCTGCCCGTCACCCTGACCCACTCGACGCTGATGGCGCGGCTGGAAAATGGTGAGGAGCTTTCGGGAGAGTCGGTGATAGACCTGCGCCGCGAGAACCTGGACGTGGGCATAGACTACATCTGGCTGGACCCAAAGGCCTATGTTTACCCGCCAGTGCTGGATGCTATCGCCAGGGCCGATGCCATCATCCTGGGGCCCGGGGACATTTACACCAGCGTGCTGCCCAACCTGCTGGTGGAAGACGTTGCCGAGGCTATCAACGCCTCCAGCGCCGTCAAGATTCACATCTGCAACCTGATGACCAAGCCGGGCGAGTCCGACGGGTTCAAGGCTTCCACCTTCGTGAAGTTGCTGATGGATTACCTGGGTACCGGCGAACCGCTGGACTACCTGGTGTTTAACGAGAGCCCCCTGCCCCCCCGACTGCTGGACCGTTACGCTGCCGACCGGCAGTTTCAGGTGGAACTGGACCGTGAGGAGTGCGGCCAGGTGGTGCGGGAAATCGTGACCGGCCCCCTGCTGGCCTCGGGAGTGTACCTGCGGCACGACCCCGCGGCGCTGGCCCGCACCATTATGGAGATAGTCAACAGGCCGGTAGTAGTCTCCTGAACCCCGATCGTTCCCGGCTGTCGGTGTTTATTTCGGCGCGCTCCTTCTGGCAATTTACCCTCCCCTTGAGTTAATATCCATCGGTATCCGGTAGCGTCTTGCTACCCCGGGTTTCCCTTGATTGCATGTGCGGCATTGTAGGATATATCGGCAGTCAACCAGCCTGGCCCATTGTCCTGGAAGGACTGCAAAGGCTGGAATATCGGGGCTACGACAGCGCAGGCATCGCCGTGCTGGACCGTACCGGCCAGTTGCGCCTGCGCAAGACTGTGGGAAAGGTTGACGGCCTGACCCGGGGCGATGAGGCCGACTATCCCGACGGGACAGTTGGCCTGGGCCATACCCGCTGGGCCACCCACGGCCCGCCCACCGATGCGAACGCTCATCCCCTGACCGGGTGTCACCGGCAGATAGCCGTGGTCCACAATGGCATAGTCGAGAATTACCTGGACCTCAAGCGCGGTCTCCAGGAACGAGGCCACATCTTCTCCTCGGAAACCGACACCGAGGTTATTGCCCACCTGATCGAAGAGGGACTGAGCCGCGGATTGCCTTTCCCCGTGGCCTTCAGGGAGATGGGACGGAGTCTGGAGGGGTCCCAGGCCATTGCGGCAGTGTGCCGGATGGAACCGGACAAGCTTTGTGCCCTGCGGGTGGGCCATGCCGGTGGCATCGTGGTGGCCCATCGGGACGGTCAGGGCATCGTGGGCAGCGACCTGCCGGCAGCCCTTCCTATTCTTCGGCAGCGCCCCGGCCCGGTAGCCTACCTGGAGCCCGGGGAGATGGCCCAGGTGACCCGGCAGGGCGCCCAGGTGTTTGACCTGGAAGGCAACGCCGTCCAGAAGGAAATTCGCACCGTTTCTCCCCAGGATGCCCTGGTTGACCGGGGCGGCTACCGCCACTTCATGCTCAAGGAAATCATGGAACAACCCCAGGCAGTGGCCGGCGCCCTGCGGGGGCGGGTGAACTTCGACTCCGGCAGGGTGGAACTGCCCGACTTTCCCTTTACCGATGCGGATACCAGGGATTTCCAGCGGGTGGTCCTGACCGGCTGCGGCACGAGCCTGAATGCGGCCCTGGCCGGCCGGTACCTGGTCGAACGTTTTGCGGGCCTGCCGGCCGAGGTGGAAAGCGCTTCTGAGTACAGGTACCGGGAGCCCTACCTGGATGCCCAGACTCTGGTGGTAGCCATAACCCAGTCGGGAGAGACCGCGGACACCATCGCCGCCATGCAGGATGCCTCGGAGCGTGGGGCAAGAGTGCTGGGCATTTGCAACGCCGAGGAGAGCGAGGCTGCCCGCCTGGCCGACGGCGCCCTGCTGATGGGTTCCGGCATTGAAATCGGCGTAGCCAGCACCAAAACCTTTGTCGCCTCGGTGACCATCCTCTTTCTGCTGGCCATTTACCTTGGGCAGGTCCGGGGCAGGCTTTCCCCATCGGAGAGTTCCGTCCTGATTCGCGACCTGGCCCGCTGTCCCCGGCTGATTGGGGAGATGCTGGCGGACGTATCGCATTACCGGGCGCTGGCCCAGAAGTTCAGCGGATACAACAGCTTTCTTTACCTGGGCAGGGGTATAAACTCGGCCATTGCCCAGGAGGGGGCCCTGAAGCTGAAGGAAATCAGCTACATTCACGCCGAGGGCTATCCCGCCGGCGAAATGAAACACGGCCCCATTGCCCTGATTGATCGCAACATGGCCACCCTGGCCCTGGCTCCCCGGGACGGCCTCTATGACAAGATGGCGGGGAACATTCGGGAAGTCCAGGCCCGTCGGGGGGTAGTGCTGGGGGTGCTGACCGAGGGCGACGATGAGCTGGAATCTGAAGTGGACGATGTCCTGTACCTGCCTGAGGCTCCCGACTATATCTATCCCCTGCTGGCAACGATTCCGCTGCAATTGCTGGCCTATTACATTGCGCTGGACCGGGGCTGCGACGTGGACCAGCCTCGCAATCTGGCCAAATCGGTTACCGTGGAATAGCCTGTTTAGTCCCGATCCTTCCAGCCGGTTCAGCCGGTGATTCGGGTGGGCCGGTGTGGGTGGCCGTTTGCAGTAGCCTCGCCTGGTAACACACGTTGCCAGTCAGGAGCGGCGCAGAAGCCGAATCAATGGGTTGACATAGGTCAGGGACGCGATGCTCAAGGACCCTCGTGATGTAACTCTGTGGGCGGTGGGTCTATTCCGGCAGCTCAATTTGCGAATCCGTAACAAAATGTTTACGTGATTTGGCGAAAAAGTGGCCCCCAGATATTGATTTGCTTCAATGCCCAATGGATAATGGACACGTTTTGCGTCGCCCCAATTCGCGGCTGCGCTGACTAACCTGTGACAGGTATGTATCTTTAATGTTATTGCGCGTTAACCACCCGGAAGCCCCCCTGCAACAGTATACTTCCCTTCTCCCCGAGCAACTAATGGACAACCTGCTCAGCTTGTCGGATCAGTTCCGTGGACTGCGCTTTGTCCACGCCAACAGCACGGCCACCGGTGGCGGGGTGGCGGAGATCCTGCAGTCGCTGGTGCCCTTCATGAACTCCCTGGGCCTGCCCACCGAACGTATCGTGGTCAGCCCTGAGGATCCCGAGTTCTTCCAGGTCACCAAGCGCATCCACAATCTGCTGCAGGGGTCTTCCGGCGCGCTGAGCCAGGAAGAACTGGCAGTCTATTTCCAGTGCATGGAGCAGGTGGCCCAGGACATAAATGAAAGAAACCTGGAAGCAAGTGTCTGGTTCTTTCACGATCCGCAACTGCTGCCCCTGTCCATGCTCTTGCCCCGGAAAAATGGCGAACTGCGTTTCTGGGTGTGCCACATAGACCTTACGACGCCCAATGCCGAGACACTGGACACGCTGGCTCCCCTGACGGCGTACTACGATGGACTGGCCTTCTCCATGGACCAGTTCGTCCCCGACGATATAGTCGGACGTTACCCGGTTTACATTACGCCGCCGTCCATTGACCCGCTGACTGACAAGAACACGGACATGACCAGGGAAGAGGCCCTGGAGATTGTTTCGGCCATGGGCATTGACACCGCCCGTCCGCTGGTAACCCAGGTTTCCAGGTTTGACTACTGGAAGGATCCCTGGGGCGTGATGGATGCCTACCGCCAGGCCAGGGAGTCTGTCCCGGGACTGCAGTTGGCATTGCTGGGTCTGAGCCAGGCTGCAGACGATCCGGAGGCTCTGGGCGTCCTTCACAGCGTGACCGACTATGCCACTGGAGACTCCGACATCCACGCCTATTTCTACCCCGAGAGGCTTCCCGACTCCATAGACCGCATTGTAAATGCCTTCCAGACCGCTTCGCAGGTGGTGCTGCAGAAATCCACACGGGAAGGATTCGGCCTGACCGTTACTGAGGCCATGTGGAAGGGACAACCCGTAATTGGCGGCAACGTGGGTGGCATTCGGATTCAGATTGAGGACGGAGTCAGCGGTTTCCTGGTCAATAACCCATCGGAATGTGGGGAGCGAATCGTTCAGCTTATCCACGACGAGGACTTGCGGTCGAGGATGGGCAAGGCTGCCCGCGAACGCGTGCGGGAGAAGTTCCTGCTGCCGCGCCTGGCCCTGGACTACCTGAGCGCCGTTAGGGCCGTCTCACCGGCGGGCATTAATCCCACCCACCGGTTATCCGGGAATGGCAAGCTCAACCCCTTCGATGCCCTGGAGCAAATGTATCCCAACGGCGTCGCCTCAGCAGAAAAATAGAGAGCGGGCAACTTTGCCAGCACAGTATCCGCCGCCTTCTGCGATGGCGAAGGTTGTGGCAACACCGCCAGGGTCGGCGAATTCTTGCCCTGGCTTAAGATGGGCGACCAGGTTGGATCATGGCGACTTCGCGGTTGTCCTGTCGCAAGTTAGTCCCGATTGCTTAATTGCCTCAATGCACCTATAATTCTCTTCCGTTGCACGGAAACAGGCACTCATTTTGACTGTCCGGGGCCAAATGGGCCGATACCTTTGACGAAAACAGTCATCCACAGGGCCGGACCTGTATACGAAAGTTCACGGAAAGCCCATAGGAAGTAATGGACAACTTTCAACCATTTGAGGTTATGGCGCCTGCCACCACGGCCAATCTGGGACCGGGGTTCGATTGTCTTGGCATGGCCCTTGACCTGTGGAATCGGCTGGAGGTCAGGCCTGCGGCCACCGGGACTCCCGAGTCTTTTCAGGTGGAGATTGCCGGTGAGGGCGTGGAAGAACTGGCCGCCGATAACAGCAATTTGACGTTCCGGGCCCTGAAGTTCCTGTTCGACGAGGCGGGGCTGGAAATGCCGCCCTTAAGGCTGCGCTGCCACAACAACATTCCCCTGAGCCGTGGGATGGGCAGCAGCGCGGCGGCGATTGCCGGTGGATTGGTGGCTGCCAATACTCTGTGTGGCAACCCGTATTCCGCCAATGAACTGCTGGAGATGGCGGCAACTATAGAGGGCCACCCCGATAACGTGGCCGCCGCCGTTCTGGGTGGTCTGCAACTGGTGGTGTCCGACGGGCCCCAGCTTTACACGGCCCCTATTCCCGTGCCGGAGGAAATCCAGGCCGTTCTGTTCATTCCGGAGACCCGCATTGCCACGGCCGACGCCCGGGCGGTGCTGCCCGGCCAGGTCAGCGTGGCCGACGCCGTCTTCAACATGGGACGGGTGGCCCTGATGGTGGCCGGCATGGCCCTGGACCGGCCCGAGTACCTGGATGTTGCGACCCAGGACAAGCTGCACCAACCCTACCGTCAGCCCCTGTTCCCCGCCATCAAACTGATATTCGCGGCTGCCAGGGATGCCGGGGCCCTGGGTGTATTCCTGTCGGGCAGCGGTTCCACGGTGTTGGCCCTGACCCGTGGGCGAGAGATGACGGTGGCTTACGAAATGTTTGAAGCAGCCCGGTTAACCGGGGTGCCGGGCAAAATGGAAATAACCCGCCCTACGACCAGCGGCGCCCACGTTGTGGAACGGGATTAGTCGCTTGTCCCTGGCGGGAAATCGGTAGACGCCAGGGCAATTGGCAAGGGTAATCTGGAGGTCTGGTCAGGTTGGATCTGGTAGTTCACAAATACGGAGGCAGTTCCGTTGCCGATGCGGAAAAGATCGGCAACGTGGCCCGGAGAATCGCCGGCATCAAGGACTCGGGGCAGAGTATCGTTGCGGTGGCGTCGGCCATGGGCGATACCACCGACGAGTTGATTAACCTGGCCCACACCGTAGCCGAAGAACCGGACCCCCGGGAACTGGACCTGCTCCTTTCCACCGGCGAACTGGTCTCCTGCACCCTCCTGACCATGGCCCTGCGCAACCTGGGTTATGACGCCATCACTCTAAGCGGGTTCCAGGCTGGAATACGCACCGACGATATGTACGGCAAGGCCCGCATATTCAGCATTGACCCCGGCCGGGTGCAAAGCGAACTGTCCGACGGCAAGGTGGTTATCGTAGCTGGGTTCCAGGGCATGACCGGGGAGCTGGACATTACCACCCTGGGCCGGGGAGGCTCCGACACCACCGCTGTGGCCCTGGCCGCAGCCCTGGGAGCCGGCCGCTGTGATATTTACACCGACGTGGACGGCATATATACTGCCGACCCGCGCATCGTGCCGAACGCCCGCAAGCTGACAGAAATCGGCTACGAGGAAATGCTGGAACTGGCCAGCTACGGCGCCAAGATGCACCCCCGGTCTATTGAACTGGGGGAGGCCAACGATGTGCCCATATACGTGGCGTCCAGCTTCGGGGACGCGCCAGGAACTTTGATTCACCGGGTAGATAAAGTGAGAGAACTGGAAAATCGGGTCAAGGTCACGGGAATTGCCTACCAGGCAAACATCGCCAAGATAACCGTCCGGTCCCTGCCCGACCGGCCTGGCATAGCCGCCGCCCTCTTTGAACCGCTGGCGGCGAAGGGCATCAATGTGGACACGATTGTCCAGAATACGAGCCTGGAGCGCATTACCGACATCAGCTTCACGGTCAACCGGTTCGACCTGGCCCAGGCCCATGCTGAGGTCCAGGGTCTGCTCTCCCTGCTGGAGGGCACTGAAGTGATCAGCGACCCGACATTGGCGTCGGTACACGTGGTCGGTTCGGGTATGCAGAACACGCCCGGCTATGCGTCTCGTATGTTCCGAATCCTTGCTGAGGGAAACATTAACATCGACATGATCACCACCTCCGAGATTCGGATATCCTGCATCATCAAGGAAGACCAGGTCTCCGAAGCGGTCCGACTGCTGCACGAGGGATTCCAACTGGGCGAAGAAGACTGACGGCTTTCATCACCCGGCAGGGAGGCCTCGTGACCCAGCCCTATCTCTCCGTCGTAATTCCGGCGTACAACGAAGAAGCGCGGATTGAGGCTGCGCTAGAGCAAGTCCGCGCCTATTTGTCATTCCAATCCTACGCCTGGGAAGTCGTGGTAGCTGACGATGGCAGCATTGACGGCACTGGCCCGCTGGTCTCTGCCTTCGCCAGCGAATGTCCCGGAGTGCGGTTGTTGTCGCTGGAACACCGGGGCAAGGGTTGGGCGGTGCAACAGGGCATGCTGGCGGCCACCGGAGTTTACCGATTCCTTTGCGATGCCGACCTGTCGATGCCAGTGGAACAGATAGGGCGATTCCTGGAGACGGATCTGGATGGCGTAGACATCCTGGTGGGGTCGCGAGAGCTTGAGCAATCCCGCCGCATTAGAGAGCCGGCGCGCCGGCACCTGATGGGCAGGGTGTTTAACCTGCTTATCCGGGCGCTGGCGCTGCCGGGCATCCGAGACACCCAGTGCGGGTTCAAGCTTTTCAGGGCGGAGACCACGGTGGCCCTGTTCGAGCGGCAGACCCTGTGGGGTTTTGCCTTCGACGTTGAGATTCTCTACCTCGCCCGGCGGGGGGGTCTGGTGGTCAGGGAAGTGGCCATTGACTGGCACTACCGGGAAGGGAGCAAGGTCCGTCCTTTGCGGGACGCGGTGGCCATGGCACGGGACGTAATCAAGATACGCTGGCGATTGAGGGTCGAAAAGTGAAGTAATTTTACGAAATCAGTATGTCTGGTAATGTTCAGGTAATATTATGGTATTAATCTATTTCTATTCTTAATGCAAGACGAGGATGCCGGGCCGGCAGGACCATTAATTTATGTCCAAAGTATAAAAATGTTCTAAACTTTTTACCAAACTGCCTTGACCTTACACGAAGGAATGCTGTACCAAGTGAGGTATAGATCTTAATGGATGGTCCCTGGGGCAGAAATCAGCATTATTGACAGATTTTTGGAGATATAGAATGCAAACTACAAAGACCTCAGACAAAAGCAGACTTAGACGCGAATGGAGCAAGGAAGCAATTGACCTGGCCATGAAGGGCGAATGGCAGCGTGCCACTGAAGTTAACCAGGCCTTGCTAACCCTTTATCCGGAAGATGCGGATGCCAAGAACCGCCTGGGGCATGCCTTCATCGAACTGGCCGAATACGGAAGGGCCCGAGAAGTGCTGGTGGAGGTAGTGGCCAAGGCCCCTTACAACAACATTGCCCAGAAGAACCTTGCCCGGCTGGAACAACTGGAAAACGCTCCGGCTGAGACGAAACAGGCCAGGAAGTCCGGCGGCCTGTCCAAGTTCTTTATTGCGGAAAGCGGCAAGTCTGGCACCACGGTGCTGCAGCGCCCTGCCGGCTCCAAGAGTCCCGCCAGAGTAGCCCCTGGAGACCCGGTGACCCTGGTCGCTCAGAACCAGGCTATCTTCGCCTACGTTCGGGATGGTGAGTTCCTGGGCAAGGTGGAGGCCCGCCTGGCGACCCGCCTGGCGCGCCTGATGACCGGCGGCAACCGTTACGAGGCCGCCGTGGTGGGCATCAATGACTGGGGCGTGTCCATTATCATCCGGGAGGCCTTCCGGCATCCCAGTGTCCACAATATCAGCTCCTTCCCAACCAACAACAGGACGGAGCGCCGCCAGCTGGCCGGCCAGAACGTCCTGAACTACCTGGACAGCGAAGACCTTGACGAGGACGAAGAGGGCGCGGTGGAATTCGTCAAAATTACCGATTTCGACGGAGAGTGGGACGAGTAGCTCCCCTTGGCAACCAAAAGCAAACGGGCCGGACATCATGTCCGGCCCGTACTTTTTTCTGGACTGGCGGGTTTGCCTTTTCGGGGTTAGTACAGGTGGCAGGAAACCCGGTGGCCGGGGCCGACTTCCTTGTCCACCGGCACTTCCACCGAGCACTTGTCCATTGCAAACGGGCACCTGGGGTGGAACCGGCACCCCGAGGGCGGGTTGATGGGTGACGGCACTTCGCCGGTCAGCACAATCTCTTCCCTTACCAGGTCCGGGTGGGACGGCAGGGCCGCCGAGAACAGGGCCTTGGTATAAGGGTGCAGCGGGTTTTGGTAGAGCTCTTCTGTCTCCGCGTACTCCACAATCTGGCCCAGGTACATCACCGCGGTCTGGTGGGCCATGTACCGCACTGTGGCCAGGTTGTGGGCGATCAGCAGGTAACTAACATTGTACTCCTGCTGCAGGTCCACCAGCAGGTTCATGATCTGGGCGCGGATAGATACGTCCAAGGCTGAAACGGGCTCATCCAGGACTATCATCTTTGGGAAGGAGGCCAGGGCCGAGGCCACGGCAATTCTCTGGCGCTGGCCGCCGCTGAACTCGTGGGGGTAGTTGTTGGCCTGTTCGGCGTGGAGTCCCACTTGGGACATTACTTCGGCCACCCGATCGTCCCGCTCTTGGTGGCTGACCTGCCGGTTGACCACGAGAGGCTCGGAGATAATGTCGCGCACACGCATGCGGGGGCTCAGAGAAGACCAGGGATCCTGGAATACGGCCTGCACCGTGGTACGGTAGTCCTGCAGTTCCGGACCCTTGAAAGCCTGGATGTCCTTGCCGTCCAGGAGGATCTGCCCTTCCGTGGGCGTTTCCAGGCGGAGCATCAGCTTGCTGGTGGTGGTTTTGCCGCAGCCCGACTCGCCCACCAGGCCCAGGGTCTCGCCCTGGTGGATGCTGAAGTTGATGCTGTCCACCGCCTGCACGTAGCCGATGGTCTTCATCAGGATCAACCCCTTGGTAACCGGGAAATACTTCTTCAGGTTTTGCACCTGTAGCAGGGGAGTGTCGCCATTGGTCGTTACCATGATTCGTCCATCCTCCAGCAGTCGGCGGTGTGGCCTTCCCTAACGTTGTAAGATGGGGGATAGGCCTCCAGGCATTTGTCACGGGCGAACTCACACCGGTCGGCAAAGCGGCAACCCTCTGGCAGGTTGGACAGAAGGGGCGGCTGGCCTTCGATGGAGTACAGTCGTTCGGTCCTTTCTTCCAGCTTGGGAACTGAGTCTATCAGGGCCCTGGTATACGGGTGGGAGGGTTCATTGAAGATTTCCCGCACCGGGCCGTTTTCCACAACCCGACCGGCGTACATCACAGCCACCCGATCGCACATACGGGCGACTACCCCAAAGTCGTGGGTGATGAAGATGATTGCCAGGCCGGTCTCGGCCTGGATGTCTTTGAGCAGCCTCAAGTACTGAAGCTGAATGGTCACGTCAAGAGCGGTGGTAGGCTCGTCGGCGATGATTACGCCGGGCTCACAGGAAAGGGCGATGGCGCCCACCACCCTCTGCTTCATCCCGCCGCTCATCTGGTGGGGGAAGTCCTCTAGGCGGCGCTCCGGGGCTGCCACGTTCACGTTACGCAGGGCGTCGACCGCCCGGCCGATCATGTTTTTGTGACTTTCCTTCCGGGCCATTCCCAGTGCTTCCATCAACTGGTTGCCAATGGTGAAGACGGGATTCAGTGAAGTCTGGGGATCCTGCAGGATCATGGAGATCTGCTTGCCCCGGATCTGCCGCATTTCGTCTTCGCTTTTCTGAAGGATATCGTCGCCATTCAACCGGATAGAACCGCTGATGATCTTTCCGGCCGGCTGGGGAACCAGCCTCAGAAGGGACAGGGCGGTCATAGTCTTGCCGCACCCTGACTCGCCGACGATTCCCAGAGTCTCCCCCTGCCTCAGAAAGAAGCTGACGCCGTCCACTGCCTTAACGGTGTTTGTGCGGTTAAAGAAGTAGGTGTGGAGGTCTTCGACCTCCAGAATGACATTGCTGGTGTCAACACTCATATCATCTAAACCCTTCAGCAAACGCAGATCGGTCGCCAGTTTCTGACGTTAACGAAATGCGCCGGATGGCCGGTACTCACCGGTGAAGAATAGGCCCCCAGGAAATCCCAATGACGGCCCTATACAACAAAACCCGACCATGCCAGACCTGAAAGCCGGCTATAACGTCGGGGTAATTGAAGGATTTCGACAACCCTTCCGGGATCGCCCCATGAGATTTTCAGGAATATATACTACGGCCCGTTTCAATGTCAACTTGGCTGAAGCGAACGGCAAATAAAGGGCAGTCCATCGCAGCACACATATGGTCTTGACCAGGGCCCGATTGATCCGCGGATGTTTTCGATTCGGTTCGCCTGACCTTCGTTACATTTGGTTTCGGACATTGAGTCGCACTGCGGTACGCTCCTGCGGCGGTTGTACACTCGCAATGGGACGGCGCCGCTGGTTGGAGCGCGTTGGACTTGGGGCGTAGCGCTAATCAACTTGAACCCATTACTATCCCTGCCCTAAATTCAGCGCCGAGTGGACGTCCGGGACTGGGCGTCCAGGGTCATGGCGATGCGGGATCGGAAGGGCCTGACCCGGTTCACCTCCGCGGTAACGCCGATGGGAACCACGAACATGGCGCTCTTGCCGGCGGCGTGGGGCGAGAAGAACTCGGTCACTTCGTCGTCGTAAAAGGTAAGACCGCTGGCCCCCAGTCCTACGGAATGGGCGGCCAGGTAAAGCTTCCCGCCCACAATGCCCGCCTCAAGCTGGGCGGCCCGATACCCCCGGTTTCCGTACCGTTCCAGTATGGGCCCCAGGTCTGCCATGAAAAACGCCACCACTGAAGCGTCGTGGGGCAGCGCCTGCTCGAACCCCAAATGGCCGGCCTCCTGCCTGAAGGCTCCTTCTTTCAACTGGTACAGGCCACCCCGGCTGGGCGAAAAGTAGTAAGCGCCCCCGGGCAGGTCGTCCACGGCGTTGACGATCAGGTACAGGTCCAGCAGGCTGTCGCCTGGCCCTCCAAGGAAGTCCGCCGGCACACCGCCGGTGGCGGAAGTAACGATGGCGCCAAGCTGGGCCAGGGATATGTTTACGTGGTCGAATCGGCGGGTGGACCCCCGCTCCCGGATGGTCTGACCCAAAGGCCGCGACTCCAGGGTCGAAGCAGCTTTCTCGGGAAAGGGAAAGGAAGGCCCGTCGGGTGGGGGGGCTGTAATGCCCAGAGCACCACGGGAACTTTCCACTTCCTCCGCGTCGGCCAGCAGGGTTGCGGCGTGGGTATCCCGCATCTCGGGGTAATCAATCTCCCCCGGCGCGGTTATCACTGACTGGCCGCCCACCGCTTCCAGGTTGGTGCTGGGCGAAACGGCAGCCACCCCTGACGGAGCGCCAACGGCCAGCAGGCAGGTGGATGCCTCGCCCACGCCGTCAATGCCCAGCAGGTCGTCAACCTCCTGGTCCACAAATGAGTTGACCACCCTGGCCGGCAGGCCCGTCGCCCCCGCGCCGGACAGCAGGTTGGCGGCCACGGTACCGTTGTCCCAGAAGCAGTAGCGGTAACCCCGGGTGCGGTACTTCCAGGAACTGCGCCAGAAGACCGTGGTGAAGACCACAGTCAGGGGCGCCGAAGCTATCCGGTCATCGCCGCCGGCCGCCTGGGCCAGGTGTCCCCGGTAGTCTCCCTGCCGCAGTCGGGTCAGTTGAAACGTATCCGGCCCGAAGTGATAGACTCCGGCAGCCAGTCCATCCAAGTCCCGGCAGACCACGTAGGTTTCCACCGGGTAAAGGCCACCGGCGGACGCCGCTGCCCGGAAGTGCACCTCCCCGGCAACCCTGAAATTGCCCACCCGGGTTATCCCGGCGCAGTAGTATAGCAACTGGGTTAGTGTGGTCAGGGAAGGATCAGGGGTGCCAGTGGCTTCGTATGTACCTATGGCCTCCAAGGCCGGAGCGTCGGGCGATGGAAATTCGGCCGGCAGGGGTATGGCCGGAAGGCCGGAATAGGTCTTGTACAGAGGTGGCTTGGTGGCCAGGTTGATGTAGGCCAGCTTGGTAGATTCGTGGTAGTTGAAGGCTGCGGCGGTGTCGCGGTTCTGCATCAAAGGTCCTCTATGCTCTGGTGAGAAATGGGTAGCTGGACGTTCAACCGCCCTCCCGCCGGCGGTGAATGCTTACTGCGGCGTAATCAATAAAGGAGCCCTTGATAGGCGGGTTGGGCTTCCTGACGGTAACGGTTACCGCCTCCAGCGGGAAGTCTGCCAGCAGGCGGTCGGCAATATCCTGGGCCAGTCGCTCCAGCAGGTTTCGAGACTCACCTTCCATAATAGCCCTGATCGCCCGGTAAAGGTGGGTGTAGCTGACCGTATCTTCCAGGCCGTCGGTGAGTCCCGGGCGCGCCAGATCTACCTCAGCTTCCAGGTCAACCAGGTAGCTCTGGCCCTGAGCCTTTTCCTCGGGATTCACCCCGTGGTAGCCGTAGAAGCGCATGCCCTGCAGAATAATGCGGTCGGTGGCCACAGTCTGTCACACGATGCCGATGGCGGAGTGTTTGGCAGAGTTCAGGGACAGCATTGCACTCAACTAGCCCCGGCCCCGGGCGGCCAGTTGCTTTTCCATCTCGTCCACCATGGGCAGCAGGTTCTGGGCGCGCTTGACCACCGGCACGTCCACCATTTTGTCGTCCAGTGACAGCGAACCGCGACCGTTGGCTTCCGCCTCTCGCCACTCCTCCATCACCCGGCGGGCGTAGGCCACGTCTTCGGGCTGGGGGCTGAACACCTCGTTTATAGTCTCGACCTGCGCCGGGTGTATGGCGAACTTGCCGGTGTAACCCATCTGACGGGCCACCCCCGCGTCCTTTTTCAAGCCCTCGGGATTGCGGAAGGCCACGTATGGGCTGTCCAGGGACGCTATGCCGGCTGCCCGGGCGGCGATGGCCACGGCGCTACGGGGATGGTAGACCTCCTCCCCGTCGTCGGTGCGCTGGATTCCCATATCGTTGGTATAGTCCTCGGCCCCGAAGGCGATGGCCACGGTGCGAACGAGAGCGGTCGCCATCTCATTGACGTTAACAATTGCCCTGGCGCTTTCAATCCAGGGAATAAGGTTTACGTGGCCGGCTTCCAGATTGGCGCCGATCTCCAGTGGAGAAATGATCCCCTCAATTTCCCGCAGGTCTCCGGCCGATTCGGTCTTGCCCACGCTGACGCCGTAGAGATGAGGGGAGATAACCGCGGCCAGTTCGCCCCGGGTCAGGCCGGTGTCCAGGGCATTGGCCCGCACCATTACTCGCTGCCCCGCCTGGCGCAGTCTGGGAATCCACTCGGCGGCAACGTCTCGGGCGGCGACCTTTTCCCCCGGCGGCACCGAGTCTTCCAGGTCCACCATGATGATGTCGGCATCGAACGTCAGGGCTCGCTCTAACATGTTGGGGCGGTTGCCGGGTACGAAAATAAGGCTGCGCAGCAGTTCCAAGGGGTAGCCTCCGAGTTGGGATTCAGTCTGTCAAGGACTTTGACTTCCGGGCTCTGGCGGCCAGTGATTCTGCCACATCCTTGAGCAACTTGGATGCGCCCATTATTTCAATACCCAGTGGTTCTCCGTCCGCATCAAGCTCAATGTTGATCCAATCCCCCAGTTCCCTGAATTCCTCTTCAATTCCGGGCCTGGCGAGCCAGAGTATGTCTTCTTTCTCGTCGTAATGTACCTTTAGCTCTTCACTATCCACGGACCCGCCTGCCTCTGGCGATTCGGCGTTCTTTCTGGTTTGTCTTTAGTGGGTGTATTGTAATCAGGACGACGCTTCCATCCGTTTCGAACCGGTACACCAGCAAAACATCCCTCACAGTACCCTTGTAAAGAGTAGCCTTAACTGCGGCCTCTGTACCGCTCACGGTGTCATGAAAATGTTCGTCCGGTTCTTGAAAGATCTGCTGGTAAATGTGGGCATCGAATCCACCCTCCACCAACTGTTCTTCGAAGTGATGGGAGAAATGAAATATCGGCGATCTTCGGGAAGCCATTAAATTGCACTAGACCCTTCCCCTACTCCATATGCCCCCAGCTAACGCCCCACTTGGCCTCCACCTTAAGGGTAACGTCCAGGTCCATGGCCGCCGGCATTTCGTCAAAGACCAGGGCATGCAGATCGTCCATCTCCTCCCGGGGTACCTCGAAAACCAGTTCATCGTGTACCTGGAGCAGCATGCGGGCGCGCAGGTTCTCCCGCTGCAGGCGGTCATGAACCCGGATCATGGCAAGCTTCATGATGTCTGCGGCGGTGCCTTGGATGGGCATGTTGATTGCCATGCGCTCGGCGGCGCCGCGGACGTTGAAGTTGCTTGAGTTGACGTCAGGGACAAAACGGCGGCGGCCGCACAGGGTTTCCACGTACTGGGTCTGCCGGGTCTTTGCCTTAACCTCCTCCAGGTAGCCTGCGATGCGGGGGTATTTATTGAAGTAGGTCTCTATGAAATTGGCGCCGTCCTCCCGCGAGTATTCAGTCTGCTGCGAAATTCCGTGGGCGGACAGGCCGTAAATGACGCCGAAGTTCAGCACCTTGGCGACCCGGCGCTGGTCGGAAGTAACCTCGTTGATGGGCACGTCGTTCATCAGGGACGCGGTGGCGGCGTGGATGTCCTCACCGCGGCGGAAGGCCTCCAGCAGTTCAGGATCCTGGGAAAGGTGGGCCAGCACCCGCAGTTCAATCTGCGAGTAGTCGGCGGCGAACAACACCCAGTCCGGCGCCCCCTCGGCGACGAAGGCGCTGCGCACCCGCTTCCCCATTTCGGTTCGGATGGGGATGTTCTGCAGGTTGGGGTCGCTGCTGGACATGCGCCCAGTGGCCGAACCCACCTGGTTGTAACTGGTGTGGATGCGGCCGGTGTTGGGGTTGATCAGTTCCGGCAGGGTGTCCACGTAGGTGGACTTCAGCTTGGTGACCTGGCGGTATTCCAGGATTTTGTCCACCACCGGGTGGAATCCGCGCATACCCTCCAGCGCATTAGCGTCGGTGGAATACCCCGTCTTGGTCCGCCGGGTCTTGGGCAGGCCCAGTTCGTTGAACAGCAGGTCGCTCAACTGCTGGGGGGAGTTGATGTTGACTGTGTGGCCGATGGTCTCGTAAAGCTCCAACTCCGTCCGCTGCATGTGCTCGTTCAGGTCGCGGGACATTTCGTGGAGCGAGCCTTCGTCCACCTTGATGCCCTGACGCTGCATCTGCACCAGCACCGGCACCAGGGGCATTTCTATGTCGCGCATCAACTCAGAAAGATTTTGCTGGTCGATTGACGGTTCCAGCCGCCCCCGCAGCCGGGCGGTCATATCGGCGTCGGCGGCAGCGTAGGGCGTGGCGTCCTCGATGGACACCTGGTCGAAGGTCTTCTGGCGCGCTCCTTTGCCGATCAGGTCCGTAATCAGCTTCATCTCTACGCCCAGCACGTCCAGGGACAGGTTCTTGAGCCCCAACTGGTTGCGGCTGAGCAGGTGGGCGGCGACCATGGTGTCGAAGTCCACGTTGCGGACGTTGATGCCGTAGTTGGCCAGGACCATTACGTCGAAGGTTGCGTTGTGGGCGCTCTTGGCCAGGTCCGGGTCCTCCAGCAGCGGCTTGAGTTGGGCCAGCGCCTCTTCCAGGGGCAGCTGAGCGCCCTCCCTGTGCCCCACCGGAACGTACCAGGCGCGGCCCGACTCGGTGCAAAAACTCAGGCCCACCAGTTCGGCCCGCATCTGGTCCAGGCTGGTGGTCTCGGTATCGAAGGCGAATCCCCCGGCCTCCCGAAGTTCCGCCAGCATCACGTCAAGCTGGGCCTGGGCCTGGACCGTTATATAGTCCGTGTCCTCGTCGGGCGCGGCTAGTTGAGTCTCAGGTTGGGGAGTCCCGGAGGCGGGGTCCCAGACGGGCGCCGGCAGGCGGGGAATGACGGTGTGGAACTCCAGCGCCGTCAGCATGGCAACAACCTTGCCACGGTCATAGGAACCGCTTTTAGTCGCTTCCAGGGATAGCTCCACCGGCGCCTCCCGGGAGATGGTCGTCAGGATGCGGTTCTCGAAGGCCCGGTCGCGGTTCTCCTCCAGGGACTTTCGAACGCTGGGTGGCTTGACGTCCTCAATATGCTCGTAAATGCCTTCCAGATCGTGGAACTCGCTCAACAGCTTGATGGCCGTCTTCTCGCCCACCCGGGGCACGCCGGGAATATTGTCAGATGAATCACCCAGCAGGGACTTGAAGTCGGGCTGCTGGGCGGCGGTCAGGCCGCCATAGCGCTCGGCCAGGGCCGCCTCGTCGTACACGTTCTTGTCCTGGAACCCGGAAGACAGGTCAATTCGCACGTGGGGAGAGATTAGCTGGAAGGTGTCGCGGTCGCCGGTGAGAATTACGGCGTCCAGCCCTTGTTCCTCAGCTTGCTTGCATAGTGTTCCGATGACATCGTCCGCCTCAAAACCCTCCACCTCGTAAATGGGCACTCCGAAGGCTTCCATAAGTTCCTTGACTCTTCCGAACTGGGGACGAAGTTCCGGCGGTGAAGGCGGCCGCTGGGCCTTGTAATCCTCGAACCGCTCGTGCCGGAAGGTTGGAGCCCGGGTGTCGAAGGCGATGGTTACGTGGGTGGGCTTCCAGTCCTGCAATGCCCGGAGGAACACGTTGGTGAAGCCGTAGACCCCGGTAACGTCCTCGCCCGTGGTTGAGACGGTCAGGTGCCGCTGGGTGGAAATGGCCCGGAAGGAGCGATGCACCATGGCGTGGCCGTCCATGATCATCAAAAGCGGCTTGCCGGAAGCGGACTCGAACAGGGGCATGGCGGCGGTTTGCTGGGCCATGGCAGGCACCTCGAAAGACGGCTTTTGGGTTTTCCTTTCCAGGCGACCACGTCGCCGGAAAGGCCGTTCGGTGGTTTCCTGCATTATACAACAGGGGAAACGGGATACGAACGCAGGGCAAGCTATTGGCGCCGGCTTGCCGCCAACGTGCTAAAATGGGAACTAAATCCGGTGCACCTGCACAAGTACGGCCCAAGGTGGTTTCATAAAAATGCCCATATACGAATACCGGTGCGAAGACTGCCAGCACCTGAACTCGGTGCTGGTCTATAGCTGGTCCGAAGACAAAGAGCGGACCTGCGCCCGCTGCAGCGGCGCCAACCTGAATCGCCTTATTTCCCAGTTCACCATGAAGCGTTCCTGGGGGGACAGCCTTAACTGGGCCCCCAGCGGCGAGACAATGCGAGACCTTAACGAAGACGATCCGCGCAGCGTCGACCGGTACATGGGCCGTATTAAGCAGGAAATGGGCGGCCAGGTTACCTCCGACTTTGAAGAGATGCGCCGGGAAATTACCCAGGGCCCCCGCAGCTTCGATACCCCCGGTGGGGGCGGTCACGACCATAGCCACGGGCACGATCACGGTCACAGCCACTAGGGGGATTTTCCAGCCCAGGAGAGCCTGAGTCTATGCCCATCTACGAGTACCGCTGCGGGGACTGCCAGCAGGTTTCGTCCTTCTTCACCCGCTCCATTAACGCCGAACTGGACCCGGTCTGCTCCCATTGCCAGGGCAGGGACATGCAGCGACGCATGTCGTCCTTCGCCATGGGTAAAACGGCGCAGTCCGTCCACGAGCAATTCCCGTCCCTGGGCGGCGGTTCGGCCCTCGACTACTACAGCGACCCAAGAAACATAGGCAGAAACGTGGAAGAAAGCTTTCAGAGGCACGGCCTGGACATGCCAGACTCGGTGCGGGATAACATCTCCGCCGCCCGGGAAGGCACTCTTCCGAAGGACCTGGATATATGACGCAACAACTGGACATAAGGGAGCAACTGGCCCTTTCCGTATTGCTTGACGCCCACAGCCTGGCCAACGACTGTCCCCAATTTCCGGGTGGGGAGGAGTGCCTGGTACGGCTGAAATCAGTCCTCCCCACTCTCCCGGAAGACGAAGGGCTCGTGTCTGCTCCCCTGACTCTCGCCGGGGCATTGGCAGTGGCCAGTGCGGCGGCCGGTTCTTTGGACGCCGTTGCCGGATTGAGCGCGCCCGACGAAATGCCCGCGGACTTTGCGGAAGTTCTGTCCCAACTCCTATCCGAACTGGCGTCCCAACTGGGCGCGGAGTTGCGTAGGCGGAAGGCCGACCAGGTACGGGGCCTGTACGTTATCATCGACCCGGAGGTTACCGGTGGGCGGGAACCAATGGAAATTGCCCGGGCTGCCGTGCGGGGCGGCGCGAAGATGCTGCAACTGCGAGACAAGCTGCGAGACAAGGGCGAAATTCTCCCGCTGGCCCGGGACCTGCAGGCCCTGTGCGAGGCCAACGACGTACTGCTCATCGTCAACGACCACGTTGACCTGGCGGCTGCGGTGGGTTCCGGCGGCGTCCACGTGGGCCAGACCGACCTGCCCGTCGCCCAGGCCCGGCAAGTCCTGGCCCCGGGGCAGGTGCTGGGTCGCTCCAACCGTGAGATTGACCTGCTGATTGAATCCCAGGAAATGGGCGCCGACCACGTGGCTTTCGGCGCTATCTACCAGACTACCACCAAGTCCGGCGGGCGCGGTCCCCAAGGGCCGGAGCGATTGATTGAAGCCCGCGCCGTTACCAACGTGCCCCTGGTGGCCATCGGCGGCATAAATGCCGAAAACGTGGCGCCGGTTATTGACTACGGGGCCGACGCTGTCTGCGTTACTGCCGCCGTGGGGCTGGCCCCCGAACCCGAGGCCGCCGCCGCCAGGCTGGTGGAGGCCATCCGCCAGGCAGGAGGCAAGGTATAGTGCCTTCCAACTACAGCGAAGACCTTTCCCGAATCGCCGCCGAGGCCATCGAGGCCCTGACCCGGCGCCATCAGGCCCGGGAACAGGCCCTGGCCGTTTCCCGCGAGGTTATCCGGTTCTCCGCCAACGCCATCCGCGCCGTCCACCGGGGCGACTTCGACGACGCCCGGCAGCTTATCGACCGGGCCGGCGAGCGGTTGCAGGAGACCCGCCACATCAGGGACGAAAACCCCGAAATCTACTACGCCGGGTTCCTTTCCGACGCCCGCAAGGAATACACCGAGGCCAACGTAACCCTGGCCGTGATATCACGGTCGGAAATCCCCGACCCCGGCGCCATTGATGTGGACGCGCCAGCCTATCTCAACGGCATGGCCGAGGTTATCGGGGAACTCCGACGCTACATCCTGGACTCCCTGCGCCGTGACTCCTTTGACCACGTCGAGGAGTTCATGGACGTGATGGACGAAATCTACGGCATCCTGGTTACCATAGATTTTCCCGAGGGCGTAACCGGCGGCCTGCGCCGCAGCACCGACGCCATGCGCGGCGTCCTGGAACGCACCCGTGGCGACCTGACCATCTCCCTCCAGCAGCGCCGCCTGGAACGAAGGCTGGCGGGTTTGGAAGGCGATTCATAAGGAAGCGTTGAAAGTGTTCCTTCCCGCTTGATTGGGGAAGGTTAGGATGGGGGCAAGAACACCCCGGCAATACTTTAAGGAGCACTAACCTTGGCTGAAGTACGCATATCCTTCCTGGGCACCGGCGCCGGCAACTGCATCCACCGCGCCCACACCGCCATCGTCCTGGACTGTCCCGACGGCACCCGGCTGCTGCTGGACGCCGGTTCGGGTAACTCCGTCCTGCGCCACGGAGCCCAGCTTGGCATGCACGCCGAGGACTTCGAACACGTCCTTCTGTCCCACCGCCATGCCGACCACATGGGCGGCCTGCCCCACATCCAGGGCCGGCGCACCCAGATGGCCCCCAGCGCGTCCCCCCTGGTGGCGCACAGCCTGGAGGAATCCCTGGCGGGGCTGCAGGACCTTTTCCGCGCCGTAAGCATCACCCACCAGGTTGACCAGGAAAGCGTTACCACCACCGACGGCAACCGGGTGGTGGCCTGGGACCCGGTGGAAGTTGGCCAGTGGATCACACTGGGCGAGGACACCCGGGCGTCCTGCTTCCTGGTGAACCACATAGGTGGTGCGGCAGGCTGGCGGGTAGAGACCGGTGGGATTACCGTGGTCTTCTCCGGCGATACCCGGTACAGCGAGAACCTGGTTGAAGCGTCCCAGGGCGCCGACCTCCTGATTCACGAGGCCCTGAGCACCGACGACGACAAGGACGGGGCCTCCCGCCGCGGTCACTGCACCGCCGCCGAAGCCGCCCGGGCAGCATCATTAGCCGGCGCGGGCCAGCTTGTCATAACCCACATAGATACACCCTTCCACCACAACACCCAGCCTCTGGTCGACGAGGCCCGTTCCCACTATGACGGCCCCATATCGGTGGCCGACGACCTATTCATAACTACTGTCAGCAGGCCGTAGATAATTTAGAAACATCTGTTCTATAGTCTTCGCAGCTTACCATTGAGCGCCGGCAGCGCCGGCGCCGGAGGAGTTGCGATGCTTGCCAAGAGTCAGACCTGCGCTGTAGTGGGCCTGGACGGGTTCATAGTCCAGGTAGAAGTGGATATTTCCAACGGCCTGCCAGTCTTCAATGTGGTGGGATTGCCCGATACGGCGGTACAAGAGGCCCGGGAGCGGGTCCGCGCCGCCCTGCGGAACAGCGGCTGCGAGTTCCCCATGCGCCGCATTACCGTCAACCTGGCCCCCGCTGACTTGAAGAAGGCCGGGCCGGCCTACGACCTGCCCATTGCCGTGGGCATTCTGCTAAGTTCCGGGCAGATTTACCTGCCGGACGAACCCTCCCTGTTCCTTGGGGAGCTTTCCCTGGACGGCAGCCTGCGCCACACCAACGGCGTACTGCCCATGGTATCGGTGGCCCGGGACCAGGGTTTCTCCGCCGTCTACGTACCCACCGCCGACGCTGAAGAGGCCGCCCTGGTGGAGGGAATCCAGGTCTATCCGACGCCCACCCTGGCGGCCCTGGTGGGTCACTTGCTGGGAGAAACAGCCATTAGACCGTTGGAGTTTGCCGGCCTGCCCGACCGCGAGGGCTCTGCCGCCAACGGCTGCAACCTGGCCCACATCAAGGGACAGGAACACGCCAAGCGCGCCCTGGAAGTGGCCGCCGCCGGTTTCCATAACATCCTGTTCAATGGCCCGCCGGGCAGCGGCAAGACCATGCTGGCCCGGTCCCTGCCGTCCATTCTCCCGAAGATGACCGCGGAGGAGGCCCTGGACGCCACCAAGATTTACAGCATCAGTGGCTCACTGCCTTCCGACTGTCCCCTGATTGCTGAGAGGCCATTTCGCGCACCCCACTACAGCATTTCCAACGCCGGCCTGGTGGGCGGCGGCCGCACCCTGCGCCCCGGCGAAATCACCCTGAGCCACCGGGGCGTCCTGTTCCTGGACGAACTGCCCGAGTTCGACCGTACCGCTCTTGAGTCCCTGCGCCAGCCCTTGGAAGACAAGGTGGTTACTATCAGCCGGGTAACCGGTTCAGTAACCTATCCCGCCAGCTTCATGCTGGTGGCCGCCCAGAACCCCTGTCCCTGTGGCTACTACTCCCATCCCCGCAAGGACTGTACCTGCAGCAGTTCCGCCGTCTCCCGGTACCAGAAGCGTATCAGCGGCCCCCTGATGGACCGTATCGACATTTTTGTGGAGGTGCCGCCGGTGGAGTACGAAAAGCTGGTGGACGAGGCGGAGTCGGAGGACTCGGCGGCAGTGAGGAGGCGGGTGGAAACGGCCCGCGAGGTTCAGGCAGAGCGGTTCGACCGTAGCGCAGTCCACTTCAACTCTGAAATGAGGGCCGCCGAAGTCTGGAAAATCTGTAACCTGGACAATGCCGCCCGCAGCCTGCTGCAGACTGCCACCAATCAGCTGAATCTTTCCGCCCGGGCCTTCCACCGCATCGTCAAGGTATCCCGCACCATTGCCGACCTGGATGGTTCGGAAACCATCGGAGTCAGCCACCTGGCCGAGGCCTTACAATACCGCTCCCGGGGCCTGAACTGAAAGGTTGGTCTGCAATTTGGAAAGGTTCCGGGGAGGCTTTAGCTCTTGCCACCCACTCTCAATTCGGCGAAAGCCGGCATACGGCGACCATAGGTTCAGGCTTTCATCTGCCCCGGATTGACCGTATTCAGGTGTGTCTTACTCTTTGATAATAGCCTTGAAGTTATCGAAATACTCGGGAAATGTCTTGGAAACGCACGCTGGATCCAGAATGGTGATCTCGGCATCGCCCAGGGAGGCGAGGGAGAAGCACATGGCCATGCGGTGGTCGTTGTACGTGGCTATTTCGGCCGGACGTATCCGTTCCGGTGGGTCTATTTCCAGGTAGTCAGGCCCTTCTACAACACCGGCGCCCAACTTGCGCAGTTCGGTGGCCATGGCGGCCAGTCGGTCCGTCTCCTTGACCCGCCAGTTACCGATGTTGCGGATGATTGTCCGGCCGTCGGCGAACAGGGCAGTTACAGCCACGGTCATGGCGGCGTCGGGGATATGGTTCAGGTCCAGGTCCATGCCCCGCAGTTCGCCACGGGAAATTTCTATGTAGTCCGGGCCGCGGCTGACCACCGCGCCCATGCGTTCCAGCACGTCGGCGTGCTGAACGTCGCCCTGGATGCTGTCGGCGCCCACGCCCGTAACCCGAACTGTGCCGCCACGGATGGCCGCCGCCGAGAGGAAGTAACTGGCTGAAGAGGCGTCCCCTTCCACGAGGGCAATGCCCGGAGACTGGTAGGCCTGGCCGCCCGCAACCCGGAAGGCCTGGTAGTTGTCGTTTTCAACCCTGACTCCGAACCGGCGCATCACGTCAACGGTCATATCTATGTAGGGCTTGGACACCAGGTCACCAACGATTTCAATCTCCAGCGTGTCCTGCGCCAATGGGGACGCCAGCAGCAGGGCAGTGAGGTACTGGCTGGATACGTTGCCCCTGATGGATACGCTACCGCCCCGCAGTCCGCGGGCCCGAATCCGAAGCGGCGGGTAGCCTTCCGCGCCTTCGTACTCTATGTCCGCTCCCAGTTGGCGCAGGGCGTCCACCAGGTGGGCAATGGGGCGCTCCAGCATACGTGGTTCACCGGTCAGGGTGTATTCCCCTTCCCCCAGGCACAGGGCCGCGCACAAGGGCCGAATGGCGGTACCGGCGTTTCCCAGGAAGAGGTCTGCACTGTTGACAGAGAAAGGCCCGCCGCTGCTCTCCACCAGGCATTTGGCACCGTCGTCACTAAAGGTCAACTTGATGCCCAGGGCCTCAAGGGCGGTGGTCATATACTGGGTGTCGTCGCTTTCCAGCAGGTTGTGTACTTCTGTCTCCCCGCTGGCCAGCGACGACAGCAGCAGCAACCGGTTGGACAGGCTCTTGGAACCGGGCAGCTGGATGGTTCCGCCTATTTTCGTGGCGGGTTTCAGGGTTAGCGATTCCATGCTTTCTTCACCCACTTCAGGCTTTCCGCTAAAGGGATCACAGTCGGCCCCGGACAAGGCGGAAGGCTACTGCGAATTTTGACATAGGACTGCTAACAATGTAGCATATCAGTCGCCGGCCACAACCTTTTCTGGCCGCTAATTCCTAACAAATCACCGAGAACGACACGAGGGACTGTCAGTGGCAGATGAACAAACGGAAAAGCGGGGGGACGCCGGGATAAAGTCCCCCTTGACACCGCCAGCGAAGGACGAAGCCTTCGCAAGGGCCCTGGATGAACTGGTTTCCCTGGCCCGGCAGGGGCACCGCCCTGAATCCAGCAACTTTAATCCTTCCGACCAGTGGCTTGTTGACAACATGCCAGTCTTCCAGGAGATGCCGGGAGAGGAACAGGCCAGGGTACTGGCCGAAGCCAGTGCCATAGTCCAGGAGGGAGCAGAAGCCAACTCCGCCGGACGCGCCGCCACCAAGGCCTGGCCAGGAGTGGCCGTCAAGCTGGACAGCGGCGGAATCGGCTTTTTCAGCCAGTTGGGCGTGGTTCGCCGCCCCGACCTTACCCAGTACTACGTGGACGGGTTTACTCCCAACCGGGACGCCCTTTCATTCAGTGAAGAAAACCAGGCCCTATTTACCCAGGTTTTCGAGTGCATTAACGCCAGGCTGCGGGAGCACCTGGCCTCCGGCCAGACGATAATTCAAACCGACCGGCAGATTTGCGACGCCCCCGGCCGGTCCTTCCACGCCCGGCAACTGCTTTTCGGAGCAGACTACCTGCAACTCCCCTATATGTGGCGCCAGCTCACCTTCGATCTGCCTGAGGCGGAGCGGGCGGAGACGCCGGACATCATGGAAGTCTCCATCCCCCACTGGTACGAGGACCTGGGGCTTCCGGAGGACTTGAAGGCTCGCCTGAAGGAAATGGGAATCAACCAGTTGGTCTTCAAAGCCCCCACCAGGGGCCTGTCCCTGCACCTGGGCTTCGATTACGTCGGCGAACACAAGATGGGCCCCCTGTCCATCGCCATGCACCAGGTCAAGCAGAACAACGGCATCGCCATCCAGGCTGCCCTGAGCCTGGCCCGCATACGCACTATCAACGGCGCCATTTCCAACACCGCCCTGATAACCGTGGGCCCCTCCCTGCACGGCAAGAGCACCCTGACCATTATGATCGAGTTGGCTAACAGTCAGTTGGCCGGTGTGATGGGCCTGGAAGCCGACCCCGTGGAAGGGGTCTACCCCATGAACGACGACATAGTGTTGCTGCAGCCCCTGCGGGAACCCATAGTTTCCAACCGGGAAGGCAGCCGCTTCACCATCTCCCATAGCATCGACGGCACTGAAAACAACTTCTATGCCATGCCCTTCGGATTGAACGAGGCCGAAGACCCCATCACCTTCGACGCGGTTCGAGGGTCGAAAACGGAACCGAATCCCCAGGAAACCCTGGAGAACGTGCCGGTAATCCTGCCTGAGGACGCTGGCGACGCGGCTCCCAACTTCCTGGAAAACCCGGTCCGCAACATGCGCGTTACCCTGTCCCGCCGTCGCCTGCTGGCCCGCAAGGGCGTAGGCGGCTTGATCGAATCCATTACGGACGGAGAACTGGCGGACTCGGTTCACGTCCCAATGGAGCACACCGACCGGGTCTTCTGGCAGGAAGTTATGCGCCAGAACACGGTGATACCGCCCCTGCGCAGGCTCAGCCTGGAGCAGTACATCCGCGTGCTGATGTACGGCGAAGCGGTGCAGATGGGCGCGGCCATAGGCGCCATCGGCCGCCCCTACGTGGAGTACTTCTCTGACCCCTTCATCATCGGGCTGGAAGACGAGAACGCCAACCTGATGTATCACATCCTGCAGCAACTGGCCTGGGGTGGTATGCCCCAGGAGTACTACGTCTTCAACACCGGCGGCATTGGGGCAGACAGCAACGAGGAGGCCAGTGGGGCCAACTACAAGAAGATTCCCCGCGAACTCACGCTGATGCTCCAGGAGGCCCTGCTGCGGGAAGCGGTGAAGTTCGAGTATGATCCCATTCTTCGCTCTGAGGTAGGCGTGGCCATCGTCAATGCCCAGGGCGAGGAGCTTGTTGACCTGCGCAAGGACTGGCTGCCTCAGCACATCTACGGCGACGAGGATTACACCGCTCGTGTGCTGGAATTGCGCCGCCGGCGCTACTTTGGGCGGGATGCCCAGGACAAGGCTGGCATCCTGCGCTACACCAAGGTCAACACCGCCCTGATCGACCTGGCGGACATTCCGGCCCCGGCCAACGAGCGGGAATTGACGTGGCTGCTGTCCTTCTTCTGGAACGTGGACCAGGCCTACAATACGCTGGCCGATCTGGTGGAGCACATCGATGATGGGCAGCTGCCCCTGTCCTTCCAGTTGCGGGAACTTCAGGACAAATACGAGACTGGTGTTGCCCAGGGTCTGGAGCTCAGCGAGGTTGGATTGGCCGCCCTGCCCAGGCTTGGTCTGGAGGCGGCAACGGCATAACGGGCTGCCCGTGTATTGACTGCATGGTCTCCGCCTGAATCGGAAGACTTTAACCCAACACCTGCGGACGGCGGTACGGTAATAAACTATGAGCATGGAACCAGGCAGCATTACCTATCCCCTTGGCACCCTGTCCAGGATAGAGGCCGAGACCTTCGGCGAACCTGGGCGTCGCACCTTCAGGCTGGTGCTGCAATCGGGCCGGGCGACCTCCCACGTCTGGCTTGAAAAGGAACAGCTCTTCCAGCTGGGGTCCGGCTTGAAGGAGGCCGTAGACCGGCAGTCGGAAACGGAAAGGGAGGCAGCCAGTTCCCCGGCCGCGCCCAGTTGGTCGGGCGACGAGACCCTGATTGAGTTCAAGGCCAGGGCGCTGTCGGGTCGGCACGACCAGGATACTAATTCCTTTTACCTGCAGGCCCAGGGCGATGGGGACGAACAGTCGGGCGAAGAGGCGCCATCGGTCAGCTTCTGGATTACTGTCGACCAGGCTTCGGTGCTGGCTAACGAGAGCCTGCGTATCTGCGCTGCCGGCCGCCCGCCCTGCTTCCTTTGCGGCCTGCCCATAGACCCGACGGGCCATGTTTGCCCCCGGGCCAACGGCCACGCCGTGTTCGAGACCGGCTAATTCCCCTTTGCTACGGCGCCATCTCCCTGCGGGACTTGAAGGACTTTCCTGGTGGCATCAGACCAAATCAACGGCGACGTTCTCCTGGATGGAGAATTTCAGACCTGCGAACTCACTCCGATGGGCTCCAACTATACCTTCTTGGCTTCGTTGCAACTGGGTGAACAGACTTGCCATGCCATCTACAAACCCCGGGACGGCGAGGTCCCTCTTTGGGACTTTCCCAGGGGCACACTCTACAAGCGGGAATACGGCGCCTACCTGCTGAGCCAGGTGCTTGAGTGGGATTTCATCCCCCGCACCATCATCCGGGAGGGCCCCTACGGCATCGGATCAGTCCAGCAATACGTCGAACACGACCCCCGCCTGAATTACTACACCCTTAGCGATGGGGATGCGGAAGAACTGAGGATGATCTGTTGCTTTGACCTGGTGTCAAACAACACCGACCGCAAGGCCAACCACGTGCTGGTGGACGAGAAGGGAAAGCTTTGGGGTATAGACCAGGGCCTGACTTTCCACTCCGACACAAAGATCCGCACCGTCATCTGGGACTTTGGCGGCGAACCCATTCCTGAAGTCTACCTGAACACCCTGACCAAGCTGTTAGGCCAGTTCATTCGCCCCTCAGGGGTATTCAAGGAACTGCTAGACCTGCTTCTGCCGGATGAGGTGGTCGCCCTCCAGAAGCGTATCCAGTGGGTGCTGTCGGAGCGGACCTTTCCCGGCCTTCCCGGGCGACGCCGTCGCCATTAGACCTGTTTCTCGCCTGGACTTTCCCCTGCCCGTCCAGTCGCTTACCGTTCTCCAGCCTTGTTTGCCAGCAGCGACAGGTCGAATTCCTCCAGGGTTTCCAATATTGTGTGTGCCTGGCTCACGTCCAGGTTACGGGTGTATTCGGTACGGACTGCGATGGTGTAAGCCCCGGAGGCCACAGCCGCCGATATGCCGATGGGCGAGTCCTCGATGGCGATGCATTCCGCCGGCGGCACACCCAGGCTTTCCGCCGCCTTGATGTAAATGTCCGGCTCCGGTTTGCCCCGGGTAACGTCGTCGCCGCCCAGCACAGCGTCAAAGGCGCCGGTGAGGCCGATGGCGTTCAGCTTCAGGTCAACCCACATGTGCAGCGAGGAAGACGCCACCGCCTTGGGCAGACCTCGTTCATTACAGGCCTGAATCAGTTCCCGCACCCCTGGCTGGGGCTCCAGTTCCTCCTGCATAACCTGCCGGACTATGTCGTCATAGCGGCTGATGTAGTCCTCGGCGGGCAGGGGCAGTGGTCGGCGAATCTTTAACTGCCGCCAGGTCTCCCCAATGGTAGTCCCGATCAGGAACTCCTCGTTTTCCTGAACCGAAACGGGTTCAACGCCCTCCTGCACCAGCAACCGGTTGATGGCGCTAAGGAAAAGGGGTTCGCTGTCCACCAGGACTCCGTCCATGTCGAATAGTATTGCTCGGTATCCTGCCATTCTGTCCTGTACTCCTGTTTCCGGGATCGGTACTGCCCGGGTTGGCGGTGTTTTCTCGGCTTCAGCGGATCGATTATAGCCGCATATCCGCCCGAATGGGGTTAAAGAGCATAAGAAGGCCCCGCGCGGTCAGGTCTCGTCTTCGGAAACGAGGAAGCAGGAGGAGGCTTTGAAAACGGCCCAGAGGCTGTCTCCCGCCGCGATGCCCATTTCGTTCAGGGACGTTCCGGTAATGTGGCACTTCAGGTCCACAGCCCCGCAGGCCAGGGTAACCTGGTAGCCGGGAGGACGCAATTCTATCTGCGAGACCGCTCCTGGCAGGCGGTTGCGTGCGGAAGAACCCCGGGGTTCCGTGTCCGCCAGGATAATGTCGGACGCGCGGATGCCTACGGTAACCCTGCTACCGTCTACAACGTCTGATAACGGCACCTCCAGTCGTAGGCCACTCCCGTCCGGGTCGACACAGATCATGGTGCCGTCCTGCGGATGAATTGAAGCTACCGTCATACCGAGAAGGTTTTCCACCCCCACCAGGCGGGCTACACGACCGTGCCCCGGCTGACCCAGCACTTCCAGGGGCGGGCCGGCTGCCTCTACCTTGCCGTCGTTGATCACCTGCACCTCGTCGGCCATGCTTATGGCTTCTTCAATGTCGTGGGTTACGATTATCGCCGGTACACCCGCGTCCCTTAGCCTGGCCCTCAGTTCGGATCGAAGACTTCGTCGAAGTTCAATGTCCAGCGAGTTAAAGGGTTCGTCCAGCAGCATCAAGGCCGGTTGTGGCGCCAGCGCACGGGCCAGGGCTGCCCGCTGCTGCTGGCCTCCCGAGATCTGGTGGGGGCGTCGGTCCACCAGGTCTGCCAGTTGGAACAACTCCACCAGTTCAGCCAGCCGTCGTCGTCGCTCTTCCGGTTCCCAGTCGATCAACCCGTAGCCAATGTTGCCGCCAACTGTCAGATGGGGAAACAGGTGGTGACCCTGGGTCAGCAGACCCACCCGCCGCAGGTGAGGTGGAACGAAGATTCCATGCTGGCTGTCGAAGACGGTCTGGTCGCCAATTTCGATGTGCCCTTCCCGTGGCTGGATCAGGCCGGCAATGGCCCGCAGCAGTGTGGTCTTGCCAGCCCCAGAGGGCCCGAACAGTGTCAGCGCCTGCCCAGGTTCAACCTCCCAACTGGCTTCCAGGCTGAATCGCCCGATCTCGTACTTTACCCATCCGGCGGACTGGGATGTGGATGGCGTTTTAGCCATGACGTCGGTCATATAGCCTCCCGCCACTGGTTCCTGGCAATCAGGCCCAGGGCCACCAGCACCAGCAAGGCCAGCGCCAGCAGGATGGCCGACAGGGCTATGGCGCTTTCCAGGCTTGACTCCATGGCCGCCATAATCGCCAGGGGCATAGTCTGGGTCTTTCCCGTCAGGTTGCCGGCGAACATTATGGTGGCGCCGAACTCGGAAAGTGCCCGCGCCCAGGCCAGCGCCAAACCCGCTAGCAGCGAGGGGGCCGCCAGGGGCAGGGTCAGTTTCAGGAAAGTGCGCCAGGGTGACAGCCCCAGGGTCTGGGAAATGGCTTCATATTCACGGGGTACCGACATAAAACCCAGCTTGGCCGAGCGGACAAAGAAGGGGGCGGCCACGAAAATCTGGGCGAAAACAACGGCGGCCGTGGTGAAGGGCAGGGAAATACCCAATTCGGCGAGGGGTGGCCCGAGAATGCCCTGCCGCCCGAAGGCCAACAGCATGGCCACACCGGCCACCACCGGCGGCATTATTATTGGAAGTTCCACTATCTGGTCTACCACCCGCATAATCTTTGATTCGCTGCGGGCCAGTGACAGGGCGAAAGGTGTGCCCACCAGCACCACCACCAGCATACTGATGGCGCTGGTGAACAACGACAGGCGCAACGCCAGGAGCACCTGGGAGTTGGACACGCTGGTCAGGGCATCATTCTGCAGGACTACTCTAAGAAGCAGGGCCAGGATTGGCAGGCAGATGAAAGCAACATAGATTAAGGTGGCGATAGTTCCTACGGGTATTTGGAAGGTAATCCCCGATGGGCGAGCGCTCCCGAATAACCCTTTCAACTGGAGACCCATGACCCACGCCGGTCCTGAATAAGCGCGTTATCGCTCGACTCTGTCAAGTCCAAGCTCATTGCCGGTTATTCTCCTCGTTGTCCAATGGTGGCCCGAAATCGTAATCTCGGAGGATTAGCTGGCCCCGCTCAGACACAACAAAACCGACGAATTCGGAAACGCCCGGCTTCCGAGTCAGGGCGGCAATTGGGTAGTGTGCATTCACATTGATGGATTCGGGTAGCTCCAAAACTGTTACCCCGGCGGAGACCTGAGTCGCGTCCGACGAGTAGACTACGCCTGCGTCAACCTCGCCCAAGTCCACCTTCTGAACTATGGCGCGCACATTGCCCTCCCGGGACACCACATTTGCCCTAATACCGTCAGCCAATTCCTGGCCCAGGGCGGGGGAAGATTCAATAGCTTCCAGCAACTGTTCCGTGTATCTGCCAATCGGGACCTGGGGCTGCCCCAGCACAATCTTCATCCCGGGAGCGGCCAGCGGCTCCAGATTCCCGCGGAGCGTATCCTCTGAAAGTGAGTAGGAACTGAAAGCTTCCGGGTTCAGATTTCCGCCCGAACCAATATACCCCAAGATTATCAGGCGGTTGCTGGCAAAGTTGATCGGTGGGCTGGCAGTCAGTCCGAGGGATTCGACCGCTTCCATTTGGTCCCAATCTGCGGAGGCGAATACGTCAGCCTGTGCCCCGTGCTCCAATTGTGTCCGCAGCCGCTGGCTACCGTCGAAATTGAGGATTAATTCGCTTTCCGGATAAGCCAACCGGAATTCTGTGGCAATGGCGTTGAATGCCTCCGTCAATGACGCCGCCGCGAATACCGTGATTACCGATTCTTCCGTGCTTGGAGGATTGCCGGACTGATTTGTCGAACGCTGGCCATCCCCTTCTCCGCAGCCCGTTGCCACGAAGGCCACCAGTCCCAATGCCAGGAACAAAAGGAAGTGAACGCCCTTACTGCTTCCTAGGCGGGCGCCGTCCGTGTTGCCCATGCTTTGTGTTCCAGTTGTCAATCTTCAGCTCACGCAGGCCGGGGTTTCCACTGGCCCAGGTGAAGTGTGAAGGTTACCACGGAGCACAGTCAGAAAATTCTAGGATTGGCGGCAGAACCTGTCAATGCGGACGTTGCCTTAGCCCATTAATGCCCGACAATAGAGACTGCCCGTTCGAACATTGCAGCATTGAGCCTGGGCAAAAGATTGGGGCCCCAACCTGGGGCCCCGTTTGGTTCGATGATCTTTGCCGGACGGCCAGTAAACCGGCCGTCCGCTTTAAGGTTACCAGGGTTACCGGTCAACGATGGTCGTACCTTCCTGAGCCGTGATCGGCTGGGTGAACTCGTCGTACCGCAGGGTTGCGGAGGCGACCACGTCGCCAGCGCTCACTGCCTCGATACTGATCGTGTACACCAGATCTTCGCCGGCCGCCAAGGACGGGACTGCCGTGTAAGTTACGGTGCCACCGGAGATTGCTCCGCCCTCGGCTGTAACTACGGAGAACTGGGACGGGATGGTTACCGACAGCCTCACGTTGGACATTGCCGAGTCGTCGCTCTGGTTGGTTATGGTTACCGTGTAGCTGCCCTGTTCACCTACGCCCATGGGGTCAACGCCGTCGATGATGCTCAGGTGGGCCGCAGAGGCCGCCAGGATGCTGATGTTGAGCACCGCGTCGGCGGAGGCGCCTTCAGCGCTGGTGACGTTGGCGGTGTTTATGACCTCGGCAAGGGACTCGCCGCGCAGCGTAACCGATACGTCAACGGATGCACCCACGTTCAGGTCGCCGATGGACCAGGTTACTACACCGTCGGCCTCCTGGCCGCCGTTGTCGCTGGTAACGTAGGACATCTCAGCCGGGATATTGTCGGTTATGGTCACGCCGGTCAGGTTAGCCGTACCGGTGTTGGTTGCCGTGATGGTGTAAGTCCGTTCACCGTCCACGTACAGGGCCGAACCGCCGGCCTTGGCGAGGCTGACCGCGGGCTCCAGCACGTCGATGCTGGCTTCTGCGGTCACGGTCACGCCGCGCTCGGTGGCGGAAACGGTATTGGTGATAGTTCCGCCCACCGTGGGAGTGCCGGTAACGGTGATGGTGGCCGTAGCCCCCGGGTCGATGGACGCGATGGTCCACTGCAGGCTGCCGTCATCTGCCAGGGTGGCTTCAGGGTCGGCGACCACGCTTCCTATCTCCGCGGGCAGCGGGTCAACCACCGAAATGTTGGATGCCACCGCGTTGCCGTTGTTGGTTACTGCGATGGTGAAGACCGTCTGCTGGCCCAGCAGCGGGCTGGCGTTGTCCGCCGTCTTGGTGATAGCCAGGTCTGACCTGGTTACCAGGGTGGTGGCCTGTGCCGTGGCGGTAGCGCCCTCATCCGAATCAACGGTTGAGGTGTTCACTACCTCGCCGGGGTCGCCGGTGGTGGCTACCAGGGACACCGTGGCGGTTGCCTCGGCGTCCAGGGATTCGATAAGCCAGCTGACTGTGCCGTCGGCGCCAACTGCTGCCTCCGGGCTGCTGGACACGTAGGTCAGGCCCTCGGGCAAAATGTCGGTCAGTACGATGTTGGTCAGCGCGCCAGCGCCGTCATTGGTTACCGTGATCTCGTAGGTCAGGTCGTCGCCGGAGATCGTCTGTTCCGGGCCGGACTTGGCCAGTTGCAGGGAGCCGGGGATCACGCTGGTCAAAGCTGTATCCAGCCCGCTGATGCCTTCCACGGAGACAGCGGTGGCGGTATTGATCTGCTCACCGACATTGTCGGCTGTCAGCATCATACTGACGGATACCGACTCGCCAGGCTGTATGTCGCCCAGGCTCCAGGTAACGGTGCTGCCGTCAGAACTGGCGGCTTCAGGAGTGGAGCTTACGAACGTCAGGCCTTCAGGCAGGTCGTCGGTCAGGGTCACGTTGGTAGCGATGCTGTCGCCACTGTTGGTGACTGCCACCGTGTACTCGCCGGTCTTGCGCAGGCCAAGGCTGGCAGGACCTTCCTTGTCAACTACCAAGGTGGGCGACTGCCACGCCTTGGTGTGGGTGTGGCTGAACATCGCCTTGTTGGTGCCTTCCTCCAGAACCTGGATCAGGACCTGGTTGTCGCCCAGGGTAGGTTCCACCTGCCGCAGGGTGACCACCGTCTCACCATTCTCGTTGGTGGTGGTGGAGACCGTTTCTCCCTGGTTGTCCAGGGTGGCTGCGGGATCTCCGTCCACTATGGCCCAGGACACGTTGGCGTCCGCGATGGGGGAGCCGTCAGAAACCTTGTAGAGCCGCACCAGCATCGGGTGTTCGGTTCCCACCAGGTTAACGCCATCGGCGGGGAACTCCACGTTCATGTCAACCCAGTGCTTTACCGCAAACACTTTGTGGGTGTCGTTGTCCATTATCTGGGGAACAAAGGCGGTTACGTCGGTGTCGCCTGTGCGGGTGGCGGTGATGGTCAGAGTGGCCTGACCGTTGTCGTCGGTAATCACGCGCCCGAAGTAATTGTCCACCTTGCGGGGATTTTCACCGCCAAGGGAGACGATGTCGCCCACGGCCTCCCCAAACCGGTTGAGGAATACTTCCACCTCAACCCCGTTGGCCGGCGTACCGTCCGCCCCGTTAACCGTGACGGTAAAGGTGTGCTGGCTGAATATGGGGTTCCAGTCCTCCACCGGATCAATGCTGACCGCTGTCGGCGTCGTAGCCGGTTCGGTCTGTGCAATCACCGTTTTGGAAACCTCCGCCAGGGACTGGTTACTTGCCAGGTCTGCCCGGGCATCTTCGTCCAATCTAACCTGGGGGAATCTGGTGTAGGTGGCTACCGAGGCGGTGGAAGGGGGAGAGGCGTCTTCTGGTGCTTCCGGAGAGGGTTCTACAAAATTCACCAAGGCCGGCGCATCTGTCGAAGAGGATGGCGCTAGCAGCATTGTGCCGGTTACTATGCCGGCTAATGCAAGCACGGCAATAATGCCGATCATCCATGGGAGGGTTTTAAAGGTTGATGGGCTCATTTGTACCTTCCTCTGTCACGTTTGTGGATAGCAATTGTGTTGGTGGACTAACCGCCGGCTAAGTTGCAGAGCATACCAAAATGCCTATCGGAATGGCGAATTTCGACGCAAAGAATTTTACATAGCAGTTATGGAAAGTCAAGGGGTACCCATATCGCCACTAGGCCCTAGAGGGCCCGGGATCAAGGGTTTTGAGCCTTACCAGCCCACCCGACTTTGGCTGACTGCAAGCACATTGTACCCTAAAAGGAACAACATCCCCGCCAAAGCAGTGTTCGGATACCCTTGGGACCGCAAAATTGAGAGTTAATGTCACTTGCTACCCAAACAGCCTTTCACTAAAATCTCACGGCTGAGGCTAAAGCTCCTGGTTGCCTTCTTTAGTGAGCCTTTTGTGTCATATCCCGGTCAGTTGCCATCTTTCAACAGGCAACAGGGCGCCCCGAACACCGCAACTCTTTCTGGCCCTGGGCCGCGCGGTCAAAGAAGCATTCCGGTTCAGGTGGTTTCTCTTGTTAAACCAGGGCAGACACAAAGGTCTGCCCCTGCCGTTCCGGTTGTCCATACCACCTCAGACGAAACCCTGCCCCCGAGCAAGAACCAGGGCTATCGCATTTGCAGCCGCAGGAACCAATAGCGATTTCGGAGATAGCTACGACAGATCTGACTAAATGTCGAGGTCTATATGTCGAGGTTCCCGCCTGCGAGGTAACGGCGAGTTGCCCGCAAGCTGAAATGCGATCGCCCTGGGTCAAAAACGGGTTGACAATCAGTGTTGCACGTCTATAATAGGAGGTTGCCGAATATGCCTCAACAACCTTTTTTTGCTCACTTCCCGAAGCAAATCACAGACCTTAGTCCCGCTTTGTCTAATTTTTCCGGCCACTAGCCCCCATCCTGCGTTCGCAAAAAGGAGAATGGAGTATGGCTATGACTCCCGTGTCTAATGGGCATTCCAATGGAAAGACCAACGGTGCCGGCTCAGCCGCCGCCAGGGTCAAATCTTATGCCCGCATTGCCGAGGTCCTGGATGTACCGCACCTGATCCTCAGTCAGGTTCAGTCCTATGACTGGTTCAAGAAGGACGGCCTGGCGGAGGTCTTCAGGGAATTTTCTCCCATTACCGATTACACCGGCAAGAAGTACGAACTGCATTTTCTGGAGCACACCTTCGAAGAGCCCAAGCTGTCGCCGTCCGAGTGCAAGGAACTGGAGAAGACCTACAACCAGCCCCTGACCCTGAAGGCCCTGCTGGTGAAGCTCGAAACCAACGAGCGGCTCGAGCAGGACATTTTCATGGGTGAAATTCCCGTGATGACGGAAACGGGGACTTTCATCATCAATGGCGCCGAACGTGTTGTGGTCAGCCAGCTGGTTCGCTCCCCAGGCGTTTATTTCAAGCACGACAAGTCGCCCTCGGTAGAGCGCAACCTGTGCACAGCCCAGGTTATTCCTTCCAGGGGGGCCTGGCTGGAATTTGAGACCAGCATCAAGGACATCCTGTCTGTAAAGGTCGACCGGAAGCGCCGTGTTTCCGTTACCACCTTCTTCCGCGCCATGGGCGTTACCAGGGAAGAGATGGTGGCCTATTTCGCTGAAGTAGATACGGACGAAAGGCACCAGTATATTCAGACCACCCTGGACCGGGACCAGCCCTCCGCCGAGCGGGATCCCCACTTCCGCGAAGATGACCTGCGCAATATGTGGGAGTGGCTGCGACCAGGCCAGGACTTCGATATCGATACGGCTCGCCAGATCGCTTCGGCCCAGGTGGAGCTGTACCGGCGGCTGCGCCCCGGTGAACCTCCCAGCGTGGAGAACGCCAGCAATCTGATAAAGACTTCCTTCTTCGACTCCAGGCGTTATGACCTGGGACGGGTTGGCCGATACAAGTTTAACCGCCGTCTTCAGATCGAAGAGCGCCCCGCCCAGCGCATTCTGTCCCTGGATGACATGCTCAGGGTGGTGCGTACCCTGATCCTGGTCAACCGAGGCGAGGAACGGGCCGACGACATCGACCACCTGGGCAACCGCCGGGTCAGGGCAGTTGGCGAACTGGTGCAGAACCAGGTACGCATTGGCCTTTCCCGCATGGAGCGCATGGTCAAGGAAAAGATGACCCTTGTGGATGCCGAGGAAGTGGCACCACGCGGGCTGGTGAACGTGCGGCCCGTGGTGGCTGCCGTCCGGGAGTTTTTCGGCGGGTCCCAGTTGTCCCAGTTTATGGACCAGACCAATCCCCTGGCGGAACTGACCCACAAGCGGCGCCTGTCTGCCCTGGGGCCTGGTGGTTTGTCCAGGGAACGGGCCGGCTTCGACGTGCGGGACGTTCACTTCTCCCACTACGGGCGCATTTGCCCTATTGAGACTCCTGAAGGGCCCAACATCGGCCTGCTGAGTTCCCTTTCGTCTTATGCCCAGACCAACCCCTACGGATTCATCGAGTCGCCCTACCGGCGAGTCCTGAAGTCCATATCCAATACCGCCCCTGACCTGGAAGGAAGGGAGGTTACCGAGGATGTGCTGGGCCTGGACGGCAAGACCCTGGTGTCGACCGGCAAGAAGCTGACCTCTGCCAACGTTAAGGCGCTTCGCGAACTGCCGGCCGGGACGATGATCAGCGTCCGCCCTTACGTGGGAGGCGGCCCCGAGTTTGTAGAGTACATGTCCGCCGACCGGGAGGAGAACTACCGCATCGCCCAGGCTAACTCCGAGCTGGATGCTCTGGGCCAGTTCGTCCACGATCGCGTCGAAATCCGGCTGGGCGAAAATTACGCCCAGGACTTTCCGGCGAATGTTGATTTGATGGACGTATCGCCCATGCAGATCATGAGCATCTCGGCGGCCCTGATTCCTTTCCTGGAGCACGACGACGCCAACCGGGCCCTGATGGGTTCCAACATGCAGCGGCAAGCAGTGCCCCTGCTGCGGCCCCAGGTCCCTGTGGTTGGCACCGGCATTGAGGAAAGGGTGGCCAGGGACAGCGGCCAGGTGATTCTTTCGCGCGCTACCGGCGTGGTATCTTCTGTTTCGGGACGGGACATCGTGGTTACCGACGCCGAAGGTTTGGACTACCACCACAGACTGGTCAAGTTTTCGCGCACCAACCAGGGAACCTGTTTCGACCAGCGGTCCATCGTCCAGAAGGGCGACCGGGTCCTGGAGGGCGATACCCTGGCCGACAGTTCCTCCACCGACTCGGGAAAGTTGGCCCTGGGCCAGAATGTACTGGTGGCCTTCATGTCCTGGGAAGGTTACAACTACGAGGACGCCATCATCATCAGCGAACGCCTGGTCAAGGATGACCAGTTCACGTCTATTCACATTGAAAAGCACGAAATGGAAGCCCGGGAGACCAAGCTGGGTCCCGAGGAAATCACCCGTGACATTCCCAACGTGGGCGAGACCAGCCTGCGTGACCTGGACGAGCGTGGCATCATTCGCGTCGGCGCCGACGTGGGGCCGGGCGACATCCTGGTGGGCAAGGTAACTCCCAAGGGTGAAACCGAACTTACCGCTGAAGAAAAGTTGCTCCGGGCCATTTTCGGTGAAAAGTCCCGCGACGTGAAGGATACTTCTCTGCGCGTCCCCCACGGGGAGCGCGGCAAGGTTATCGATGTAAAGATTCTCAACCGGGCCAACCGGGATGATTTGCCCCCGGGCGTCAACGAAGCTGTCCGCGTCTGGATCGCCCAGACCAGGAAGATCTCGGTGGGCGACAAGATGGCCGGCCGCCACGGCAACAAGGGCGTTGTGTCCCGTATCCTGCCGGTGGAGGACATGCCTTACCTGGAAGACGGCACTCCGGTGGACATGATTCTCAATCCTATTGGCGTGCCCTCCCGCATGAACCTGGGACAGGTGCTGGAAACTCACCTGGGCTGGGCCGCCCGTGGCTTGAATTTCAGGGCACAGACCCCGGTGTTTGATGGCGCCTCCGACGATTCTATTGAAGACTCGCTTTCCCGCCTGTGGTTCGCCGAGCAGTCGGGCGCGGTAGACGGGGGGCCGACCGAGTGGTCTCCAATCATAGATTTCCCCCGCATTAATAACTGGCTGGGAGAACGGGGATACGACGGCGACCGTCTGTTTGACGAGAATATCCGCGGCGTGGCGCGGGATGCGTGCCTGAGCATCTGGCTCAAGGAAAAGGCCGATGTCGAATCCGACGGAATGTCTTCCGAACGGATGCACGAAGAGGCCTTGCGTGTCCACCGTGAGCGGGGCATTGCTCCGCCCATATTCGGCAAGTTCCAGCTTTATGACGGGCGGACCGGCGACGCCTTCGATCAACTGGTGACCGTGGGCAGTATCTACATGCTCAAGCTGATTCACCTGGTGGAGGACAAGATTCACGCCCGCTCCACCGGTCCCTACTCCATGATTACCCAGCAACCCCTGGGCGGCAAGGCCCAGTTCGGCGGCCAGCGCTTCGGCGAAATGGAAGTGTGGGCCCTGGAGGCCTACAGCGCCGCATACAACCTTCAGGAGGTATTGACGGTAAAGTCCGACGACGTGGCGGGCAGGGTTAAAACCTACGAAGCCATTGTCAAGGGTGAACCTATCGGCCAGCCCGGCGTCCCAGAGTCCTTTAACGTGCTGCTCAAGGAACTGCAGAGCCTTGGCCTGTCCGTGGAACTGCTGAACGAAGAGGACCGCTCTTCCCTGATGGAAGGTATGGGGGATGAAACCGAGTTGTATGAATCACTGGAGGCGATTTAATGGTTAGAATGCAAGACAGAACCGAGGCTCCGGCTACGCAGTTCAATGCGATTCGTATTTCCGTCGCCTCTCCAGAACAGATACTGAACTGGTCTCACGGAGAGGTTACCAAGCCTGAGACCATCAATTACCGGACCCTGCGGCCCGAGAAGGACGGCCTGTTCTGCGAACGTCTATTCGGTCCCACCAAGGACTGGGAGTGCTTCTGCGGCAAGTACAAGCGGATTCGCTATCGTGGCGTGGTCTGCGACCGTTGCGGCGTGGAGGTCACCCGCTCCAAGGTCCGGCGGGAGCGCATGGGTCACATTCGCCTGGCTGCCCCGGTAGCCCACATCTGGTTCAGCAAGACTAACCCCAGCCGCCTGGGCCTGCTGCTTGATCTGTCTCCCCGCAACCTGGAGCGAGTCCTGTACTTCGCCCAACACATCGTAATTTCCGTTGACGGCGACAGGCGAAGCGAGATCATCGAAGAGGAAAGGCTGCGGGTGGAACTGGAAAAGGAGAGAATCCAGTCTACCCACGAACCCCGCCTGACTGAGCTGCAGGAAAAACTGGACGCCCTCGAAGCGGCCAATGACCCCGAATCTGCCGCCGAGTCCGTTGCCGTGCAGGCCGAAAAGGATGCATTGGAAGACCAGATCGTCAAGGAAGAGAGTGATCTGGAGTTCAAGCTGCAGGAAACCGTCAGCGAACTGGAAGATCTGAAGTCGCTGAAGATTCTGACCGAGTCCAAGTACCGGGAACTGAAGGAGAAGTACCCTGACCTGTTTGAGGCAGGCATGGGCGCAGAATCCATCCTGGAAATTCTGCGTAAGCATGACCTGGAAGCTATCCGCGAGGATCTGGTCCGCGAAATGCGGTCCACTTCCGGTCAGCGGCGCAAGAAGGCCATCAAGCGCCTGCAGGTGGTGGAAGCCTTCCGCAACAGCGGCAACCGGGTTGAAGACATCATTCTGACCATGTTGCCCGTGCTGCCCCCGGAACTGCGTCCCATGGTTCAGCTGGACGGCGGCCGCTTCGCCACCAGCGACCTGAACGATCTTTATCGCCGGGTGATCAACCGCAACAACCGGCTCAAGCGGCTCATGGATCTGGGCGCCCCCGAGATCATTATCCGCAACGAGAAACGGATGCTCCAGGAATCGGTGGACGCCCTGATCGACAACGGTCGCCGCGGCCGCCCCATCCAGGGCAGCCACAACCACAAGCTCAAGTCCCTGTCCGACCTGTTGCGGGGCAAACAGGGCCGCTTCCGCCAGAACCTGCTGGGCAAGCGGGTGGACTACAGCGGCCGCTCCGTCATCGTGGTCGGCCCCGAACTCAAGATGAACCAGTGCGGCCTGCCCAAGCGCATGGCCCTGGAGTTGTTCAAGCCCTTCGTAATGCACCGGCTGGTGCTGCTGGGCGTCTCCCCTAACATCAAGAGCGCCAAGCGCATGGTGGAACGGGCCCGCCCCGAAGTCTGGGATATCCTGGAAGAAGTCATCAAGGACCGGCCCGTAATGCTGAACCGGGCGCCCACCCTGCACCGGCTGGGCATCCAGGCTTTTATGCCTACGCTGATTGAGGGCAACGCCATCCAGCTTCATCCGCTGGTGTGTTCCGCCTTCAACGCCGACTTTGACGGCGACCAGATGGCAGTTCACGTTCCCCTGTCCCGCATGGCCGTTCACGAGGCCCAGGTAGCCATGCTAAGTACCCACAACATGCTGTCCCCGGCTTCCGGCGAACCGCTGGTGGCTCCCACCCTGGACATGGTTCTCGGGTGCTATTACCTGACTGAGATGGTGGAAACCCAGAAGGGTGAGCCCGCCCGTTTCTACAACATCGACGAGGCCAGGATCGCCGAAGCCGGCGGCCATATCAACCTGCGGGAGAGAATTTACGTCAGGCAGGTGGAACGCCTGGACACCGAAGAAGACTGGGTGGAGACCACACTGGGCCGGTTGATCTTCAACGAGAACCTGCCCGAGGAGATGGAATTCCAGAACAAGCTCTTCGACAGCCGCGCCCTTAAGGGTCTCACTTCGGAGCTTTACTACAGGCTCAGCAACGAACGGATGGCCGACGTGCTGGACCGGGTCAAGGGCATGGGCTTTGAGTACGCCACCCGCTCCGGTTTGACCGTGTCCATCAGCGACCTGCAGGTGCCCACCAAGAAGGGCGACAAGCTTCAGGAAGCCGAGGAACGGGTGGCCACCTACCGGGAAAGTTACGACCTCGGTCTGATGGATGACGACGAGCGGTATAACGAGGTGGTAGAGGCCTGGACCTTCGCCTCCGACGAAATTGAGTCCCTGGTCCGGGACGAACTGCGAAACTTCGGCGGTATCGGCGTGATGGCCCAGTCGGGTACCAAGGGTAACATCATGCAGATCAAGCAGATGGCCGGTATGCGTGGTCTGATGACCAAGCCCACCCGCGACTTTTCCCGCGAGATTATCGAATTGCCGGTGAAGTCCAGTTTCCGTGAAGGCCTTACGGCTCTGGAGTACTTCATCTCCACCCACGGCGCCCGAAAGGGTCTCGCCGATACGGCGCTCCGTACCGCCGACAGCGGCTACCTGACCCGCCGCCTGGTGGACATTGCCCAGGAGGTTATCGTCCTGGAAGAGGACTGCGGCACCTTCGATGCCTACTACATCGATTCCCGTCCCGACGGCACTCCCGAGGCCACGTTGCCGGAGCGCATTGCCGGTCGCATTGCCGCCGCTCCCATCATAGACGAGACTACCGGTGAGTTCCTGGTTGACCGCAACGACATGATCAACGAGGCGATGGCCGAGCGGATTGCTGCCTCGGGCGTCACCCAGGTGCCCGTTCGGTCTCCCCTGATCTGCGAAACCCGCCGGGGCGTTTGCCAGATGTGCTACGGCCGTTTGCCGGCTACCGGCAAGGTGGTAGAACTGGGCCAGGCAGTGGGTATCATCGCCGCCCAGAGCATTGGTGAGCCCGGTACCCAGCTCACCATGCGTACGTTCCACACGGGCGGTGTTGCCGGCTCCGACATCACCAGCGGTCTCCCCAGGGTGGAAGAAATATTTGAGGCCCGCAAGCCCAAGGGTGTGGCCATCCTCTCCGAAATCGACGGCGAGGTGCATCTGCCCCTGGACTCGGAGGGCCGCCGCCTGGTGGAAGAACCCGTCCGCATCGTGGATCGTCAGGAGTTCCGCGAGGAATACGTCCTGCCCGAGGGTGTTCAGTTGTTGGTGGACGAAGGCGATGATGTGGAGGCCGGAATGCTTATGGCCGCCACCCTGCCCACCCTGGGTTACGAGACAGACATGGACCAGGGCAACGAACCCCAGCCCATCCTGGAAGTTGTCGCCAACGTAGGCGGACGGGTTGAACTGGGTGACAACCTTATTTCCATCGTCTGGGAGGACCCGGAAGAACGAGAGTACACGATTCCTGGCGGCGACGAACTGGTGGCCACCCAGGGCGCAATGCTGAAGGCTGGCGACCGCCTGACCGCCGGTCCCAAGAATCCCCACGACATCCTGAGTATCCAGGGTACCGGCGAACTGCAACAGTATATGGTCAACGAAGTCCAGCAGGTCTACCGGTCCCAGGGTGTTGGAATCAACGACAAACACATCGAAATCATCCTGCGGCAGATGCTGCGCCGGGTCCAGGTGAAGTCCATCGGCGACTCGGACTTCATCCCCGACCAGGTCGTGGACAAGGTCCAGTTCCAGGAGAACTGCGCCAGGGTGCTTGCCCAGGGCGGCGAACCTGCCACAGCCGAGCCCGTTCTGCTGGGCGTTACCCGCGCTTCCCTGCGTACCGACAGCTTCCTGGCCGCTGCCGCCTTCCAGGAAACCACCCGGGTTCTCACCCAGGCGGCGCTTAGCGGTCAGCATGACTACCTCCAGGGTCTTAAGGAGAACGTCATCATTGGCCGGCTGATTCCCGCCAGGCTGGATTCCACCACCCTGGTGGAGGAGCCTGACATTCTGGCCTTGCCCGGTTTCGATGAAATCGGCGCCGTGGAGGAACTGGTGGCCGCCGGATGGCTGGAATCTGGCGATGCCGCTGCCGGCGCCGCCATGGCCTTTGGCGGCGGCACGGAAGAGCTGGCTACCTCGGGCTTCTTCGTGGAGAATGAGTCCAACCTGATCGGCGACGATGGCGATGACGCCGGTAGTTCAATCACCGACGGACTCGGTATTGTTGGTGATGCGAACGGTGAGCAGGACCTCGCCGACTTTTCCCTGGACGGCGATGCAGAGATCTAACCCCATCGAAAGCGCCGGTTCAGCAGGCGAGACGGGCCAATCCCGACTTGCCGTTGAACTGGCGCCTTCCCATGTCCGTGGGCTGGCCGTGTGAATTTTTACCCTCAACTGTTGACAAATAGTTACCGAAGTAACATTATTCTTACCTTATAGTTTTAGGGCTCAATAAGATCCCTATAAAGGGTAATTTTGTGGTTGTAGCTGAAAGGGTATCCCCTAGTTTGGGGATAGATCTCGCCCCAAATCACCCCAGTCACCTTTATGTGCCAAACCCCGTAATGATTGCGTCAGGGACGTTTGGGGTTGATGGTTATGGGGGTGGTTTAAGTGAAGACTTAGAATTGGGCCTATTGGGTGCCGTCATACCCAAAACAGTGACGCGGCGCTATCGGGAAGGCAATGCCCCCCCTCAGAAAAGTCCCGAGAACTTCGACAGAAAGAGTTTTGCAACTGAACCCAGATTTCTGAATGCTTGTGGACTAAACAATCACGGGATCGAATCCATACTAAGAGACGAGGCACCAAAATGGTCCGCCTCTGACGCGAGATTTATCCTTAGTATGTCCGGCACTGATGTACCGGAGTTTGAGGAGATGGCGCAGTTGACCCGCGGGGTTTCTGGGTTTAGCGCTATCGAATTAAACCTGAGCTGTCCGAACGTAGAAAAACAGGAACTCTTTGCCCATAGCATGTTAGATACCTCAAAGGTAGTGCAGGCTGTTAGGAAACATGCGGAGGTTCCTGTTATTGCAAAATTGGCTCCAAATGTGCCAGATATTGGCCTGATAGCTGCAGCAGCTGAAGAGGCAGGTGCAGATGCAATAACCATTTGTAACACGATGCCGGCCATGCGATTTGACTTGGAAACTTTCTCGCCGTTGCTAGGAAATGTGACTGGCGGGCTATCCGGTCCCAGCCTGCATCCAGTAGCGGTTGCACTAGTTTACCGAGCAGCTAAGATGGTGAAGATTCCAATAATTGGGGTTGGCGGGATTTTTTCAGCAGAAGATGCCATCGAGTTCTTGCTAGCGGGTGCGAGTGCAGTGCAGATTGGAACCGCTAACTTAATCAATTCTTCGGCTCCCTTTGAAATATTGCAGGATATTCAGTCGTTTATGGTGAAGCGAGAAATTTGTGACATTAAGGACTTGATTGGGGCGGGGCAGAGAGATTCAAGTTGAAATGGCTCTCCCGTCCAACTGTACCTATGTGAGAAGAGGGGCGGGTTGCAATCCCGCCCCTTCTTTTTGGAAGCTCTTGATTGTTTTTGGTCCGTTACGGTTAGTCTGCGGCAACGGCGGGCGTTTCCTGCCTGGTTACCGCCAGCCCGCCGTCCGCTGCGTGGACCACCAGGTGGTCGCCTTGCTGAAACTCGCCTGACAAGATGCCCCGGGACAACCGGTTCTCCAGGCTACGCTGGATTGCCCGCCGCAGGGGACGCGCTCCGTAGACCGGGTCGAAACCTTCCTGCGCCAGCCAGTCGGCCGCGGCCTGGGTCAACTCGAAGGTTATTCCCTGCTCCGCCAGTCTCTCCGCCACGTCCTTCACCATCAATCCCACGACCTGGACTATCTGCTCCTTGGTCAGCGGATGGAAGATGATGGTCTCGTCGATGCGGTTCAGGAATTCGGGGCGGAAGGCCTGCTTCAGCGCTTCGTGGACCGACTTTTCCAACCGCTCCTTGTCGCGTTCCGTGGACTGGCTGGTCGTATTGAACCCCACGCCCTGGCGGCTCAGGTAACCCGTCCCCAGGTTGCTGGTCATGATGATGACCGTGTTCCTGAAATCCACCGTCCGCCCGTGGCCGTCGGTCAATCGCCCGTCTTCCAGGATTTGCAGCAGGATGTTGAACACATCCGGGTGGGCCTTTTCAATCTCGTCGAAGAGAATTACCCGGTAGGGACGGCGGCGCACCGCTTCGGTTAATTGGCCGCCCTCGTCATATCCCACGTAGCCCGGGGGCGCCCCCACCAGGCGGGACACTGTGTGCTTCTCCATGTACTCTGACATGTCCAGCCGCACCATGTTCTCCTCGTCGTCGAAGAGGAATTCCGCCAGAGCCTTGGACAACTCCGTCTTTCCGACTCCCGTGGGGCCCAGGAAGATGAAGCTGCCGATGGGCCGGCGGGGGTTGCTCAGACCTGACCTGGCGCGGCGAATGGCCTCCGACACGGCGCTGACCGCCTCTTCCTGCCCGATCAAACGCTGGTGCAATAGGCCCTCCATCTGTATCAGGCGATTCGCCTCGCTCTCCAGCAGCCGTCCGGCGGGAATGCCTGTCCAGCTGGACACCAGGTCGGCAATGTCCCTCTCGCGCACCGTCAGGTCCACACTTCGGTCCTGCTCCAGCCGTTCCCGTTCCGTCCTGAAGTCCTCCTCCAGACGCATTCGCTCCATGCGCAGCTGAGCCGCCTGTTCATACTCGCCCCGCTGGGCCGAGGCCTCCTCCCGGTCGTTCAGCAGCCGGATGCTTTCTTCCAACTGGTGGCAACTATCGGGCATGCCCTCGACGTCGATGCGTACCTTGCTGGCCGCCTCGTCAATGAAGTCGATAGCCTTATCCGGCAGTTGCCTGCCGGTGATGTACCGGTCGCTGAGCCGGGCGGCTGCGTCCAGGGCTGCGTCCTCAATTTTCACCTTATGGTGGGCCTCGTAGCGGGGCCGCAGGGCCCTCAGGATTTCCACCGTGTCCTCGACGCTGGGCTCATCCAGGTAGACGGGCTGGAATCGCCGTTCGAGGGCCGCATCCTTCTCGATGTGCTTGCGGTACTCGTCCAGGGTGGTGGCGCCAATGCATTGCAGTTCGCCCCGGGACAGGGCAGGTTTCAACAGGTTGCTGGCGTCCAGTCCGCCCTCGGCGGCGCCGGCGCCCACCATGGTGTGAATCTCGTCCAGGAAGAGAATAATCTCCCCCTGCCCTTCCTTCACCTCGTCCATCACCGCCTTGAGCCGTTCCTCGAACTCGCCGCGGAACTTGGAGCCGGCCACCATGGCGCCCATGTCCAGGGCCAGCACCCGCTTGCCCTTGAGCGAGTCGGGCACGTCGTTGTTGGCGATGCGGGACGCCAGGCCCTCGGCAATAGCCGTCTTGCCCACGCCTGCCTCGCCGATGATGACGGGGTTGTTCTTCTTTCTCCGGGTCAGGGTCTGGGCCACCCGGCGGATTTCGGCGTCCCTCCCGATGACTGGGTCCAGCTTGCCCTCGGCGGCCAATTGGGTCAGGTCGATGCTGTACTTCTCCAGTGACCGGTAGCGGCTTTCCGCCCGCCGGTCGTCCACCCGGTGGGCGCCGCGAATGGTGGTCAGGGATTGGTACACGCGCTCCTGGTCAATGCCGAACTCCTGGACAATTCTGGCCGAGTCCCCCTGGGGCTCGCGTATGGCGGCGATGAACAGGTGCTCGACGCTGATGAATTCGTCCTTAAGTCTTCGCGACTCCTCCTGGGCCGTGTCCAACAGTCGCTGGATGCGCGGTGTGGTGTAAATCTGGCCGGATGGATTAGCCAGCTTGGGAGACGCCTCCAGCAACTGCTCCAGTCGCGCCTTTATAGCGGCGGTGGAGACACCCAGATGGTCGAGAATCCGCGCTGCGATGCCGTTTTCCTGGTTCAGCATGGCCAGCAGCACGTGCTCCACGTCCCACTGGCTGTGGCGATAGCTCCGCACCAGTTCCTGGGAGTCCTGGATTACCTGTAGTGCCTGTTCGGTGAAGTCTTCTGATCTCATGGTCATAGTCTCATCTCCCGGTTACGTCCGCCGGACAATCACCCGTCGCTGCGGGTAGCTACGCAGACGGCGTACCTCTTGACAAGAAATAGTGCAAAAATTATTTCTGGCGTGTTCTCATACTTGTCGTCGCAGCCCGTCCGTCCCCCTTGAGCCCTGCTGCAGGTCCTCGATGGTGGCATTCAGGTTCCTGACCTCCCGTTCCAGTTCCTCGATCCGGGCCATCAGTTTCAGAGCCACCTCTGCCCCGGCCAGGTTCACGCCCATGTCCTCGGTAAAGGTCTTGATGCGGCGCAGGCGTTCAATGTCCGCCTCAGAATACAGCCGCTGCCGCCCGTTGGAGCGGGAGGGCCATATGAGCCCTACCCGTTCGTAATAGCGCAGGGTCTGGGCGTGCAGGCCCACCATGCGCGCCGCGATGCTGATGACGAAACAGGGCTCGTCGGAATGGTTCCTCTCGTAAACCATGTCTATACCCTCTCTCCGGTCCGCAGGTCCCGTAGTTTGCGGAACAGGTCCTGTTCCTCCGGTCCCGGGTTGGCGGGCAGCACGGCCTTGACCGTCGTGTACAGGCTGCCTTTGCTGCCCGACTTGTTCAGCTCCGGCATGCCCTGGCTGGCCATGCGAAACCGGCGCCCGTTTTGCGTTCCCGCGGGGATGGTCAGCGCAACCTTGCCCGTAAGGGTGGGCACGGTGACCTCGGCGCCCAGGGCCAGGTCATCCACCGGCACTTCAACCTCGGAGTAAAGGTCCCTGCCCTTGCGCTCGAACCGGGGATGGTCAATGACGGTAACGGCCAGGTAAAAGTCGCCGTCGCCTCCACCGGCGGGTATGTGCACCCGGGATCCCGTATCGACGCCGGCCGGAACCTTCACCTCCAGCCGCCGACCGTCGGGCAGGTTCACCGTCCTGGTGGCGCCCTCGGCTGCCTCGGCCAGGGTGATATCCACCTGGTACTCGGCGGGCGTGTGGCGTGGCGCCGAGCGTTCCGAGCCGAGGTTGTTGAACAGTCGGTCGAACAAGTCGTCGGACCCGGTACCCCCCAGGTCGAAGTTGACCCTGCGGCGGCCGCCCAAGTTGCCATCGGTGAAGTAGTCGGTGTAAGAGTGGAATCCGCCCCGACCCCGACTGCGGGCCTGGGCTTCAGCCTGTTCGATCTCGTCGGCGTGCGTCCAGCGGTCGCCGTACTTGTCGTACTTGCGGCGCTTGTCGGCGTCGGACAGGACGCCGTGGGCCTCATTTATTTGCTTGAATTTTTCTTCGGCGCCGGAGTCGCCCGGGTTAACGTCGGGATGGTACTGGCGGGCCAGTTTCCGGTAGGCCTGACGGATATCCTTGTCGGTGGCGTCCCGGGCCACTCCCAGCAGTTCATAGTAGTTTGACGGCATACGGGAAACCTCTTACGGGTGGTAGCCTTGATAGGGATATTGTATTGATACAAGCATTGCCTGTCAAGAATATGTAAGGTAATTTGATAGTAAGCTTGACAAGGAACACTAAACTATTCAAAATAATCAGCGTAGGATTGATATGAATCACATCAGACTTACTACAATACAACAATAAACTACAACAGCAGGAGGAAAGACTATGGTAATGCGAAGATGGGATCCCTTCGTTGAATTGCGGCGGATGCAGGAGAACATGGACCACCTGTGGCGGGGCTTCTCCCAGCCCAACGGCGGCGGCAACGGTGAAATGGAAGGCTGGGCCATTCCCCTGGACGTGGTGCAGGAGGGGGACAACATCGTGGTTCACGCTTCCCTGCCTGGCGTCAACCCGTCGGACCTCAACGTGACCATCGAGAACGACGTACTGACCATTCGTGGTCAAAGCGCCGGTGAAAGCGAACGTCAGGAGGGCAACTACCTGATGCGGGAACGGCACACCGGTTCATTCCACCGTTCCCTGCGCCTGCCCGACACCCTGGACGTCGACAAGGCCAATACCAGCTACGACCACGGTGTCCTGACCATCGCCTTCCCCAAGGTTGAGGCCAAGCAGGCCCGCCAGTTGCCCATCAATGTCAGCGGCGATAACCTGGTTATCGCAGGGGAAAAGACCGAAGGCTAGCCGCGGGAGGTAACGAGGCTAAAGGAGGGGTCCACACGGGCCCCTCCTTTTTCTAACGCCGCGGGGGAAATTGAGGGGCAAACCGGCGGGTCAGCCTGGCCCGGGTCTACTCCTGCTTGCTCGGCGCTCTGCCCGTTTCCCGGATGCGCTTGTTAGTAACCTTGGAAGGTGCTAGAATTTCTAGGCTGTCCCGGACCGGTCTGCGGGTTCGGCAACCGCATTCCCCAGTAGCTCAGCGGTAGAGCGGGCGGCTGTTAACCGCTAGGTCGCAGGTTCGAATCCTGCCTGGGGAGCCACTTCCTCCTTTCCCGTAAACTAAACCCTCTTATTTCTGCGTTCCGAACTGTACATGCACCCTCTGATGGCAAGGCTATTGGCGCAGCCGCGTAACTCCTGTCCGAGAACCACCTAAAGCTCGGAATCTTCCAAGTCCAGAAACTCCCGCACCCTTCGCTTGAACGGCTCCTTGTCGTAGTTGTTGTAGAGAGCCATAGAATTGCGTACCGGGTTTCCGCCAAACATTCGCTCGTAAAGCACCTGCCGGCCGCTGAATGAACTGCACGAGGCGTCCCACGCCAGGTGGAAAAGCCTGGCCCGGTCCCGGGCGTTGGTGGTGTCAGTAGCCATGTACTGGTTGATCTCGGCGGCAATGTCCGTATCGAAGTCGGCCTCGGCCGGCAGCGCCATCAAACTGCTGGTTCCCAGCATCTGCACAACTTCCACCATCCGCGGGTAGATGGAGCGGCCAAAAATCGTCCTGCCCGCTCGCAGCGGCGCCAGCGCCGGACTCATCACCCCCCAACGGTTGGGACTGGCGTCCGCCTCGGCGGCCCTCAGGCAGGACCAGAGAGTGTCACGCTGTGTAATCAATTCCGCCACCTGCTCCTGGACATGGGGTATAGTACCCGACCCCAGTGTGTCTACAATCATGTCCGCCAGCCCCAGCATAAACTCGGCCTTGGCCAGGCAACGGGTCAGCACCTGGTGACCGGTGTGGGCATCGGAACTGGTGCCCATCGCATAGCCGTTGCAAAGCTCCACGTTGCCCAGCAGGAACACTCGCTCCCACGGCACGAATACGTTGTCGAAAAATACCACCGAGTCCATTTCCTCGAAGCGCGATCCCAGGGGATGGTTGAAGTGGGAACGGCCCTGGTCGAAACTCTCCCGGCACAGGAATTTGACGCCTGGCGTGTCGCAGGGAATGGAAAAGGAGAATGACTGACGCCCGTCGTCGTCGGCCAGTCGGTGGGACGCCACCGGATAGATGGCTATTTCATCGGAAATGGGCCCTAGCGTCGCCAGCACCCGGCTGCCCTTGACCACAATTCCGGCGTCGGTCTCCTTCACCAGGGTTAGCGCCACCTCTTCGCTCAGGGTGTCGGTGGCATTTTGTGTGCGCCGCCTTTGCAGGTTGACCAGGGCGTGAGTCAGGGCGATGTCGTTTTCCCTGATGAACTCGTGGTAGTCCTCCACGTTTCGCTGGAACTCCGGGCGGTCCTGGGCAAAATAGCCGGACGCCCCAGCCCAGGACGAAAAAATGATATTCAGGAAGTCCGGCGAGCGGCCCATCATTCCGCAACTGGCCTGCGCCCAGCGGGTCATCATCTGACGGCGACGTTCGAGGTCTTCCACGGTCTGGGGAACCAGGAAAGACAGTCCCACCGCATCGCCGCTGGACGGGGAGGCGAAGGTCATCTCCTCCCGCAGCCCCGGATCGTGCTGCATGTCGTACAGGGCGGCCACTGACTTGACCCCGTTCTTCAGCGCGGGGTGAGTGGTCACGTCCTTCACTCGCTCCCCGTCAATCCACACCTCCCGGGGACGTTCCTTCAGTCCGTTGATGTACTCGGCTCCCGTGCGTGCTGGCATAGTCATTCACCTCAGTCCGAGGATTGCACCGGTGGCGCGGCAGTCGCCCAAATCGCGCCTTCAACCACACTTGACTCAAGACAATTGTTTGTCGGCGGTTTTGGCGACAGTATAGTACGATTTGGATACAGTTGGGCTATGAGTGCTGACTCTTTTGCATCTAAGTCCAGGAATTACTGCATTGGTTTGAAGAATGGTTCAACTAAGTGCAGGCAGATCGCAACCCATTCTTAGGATCTTCAATTGAGGGTCTTGATAACGAAGAGTGGACACAGCGCCGCCCCAAATAACGGTGACTTGCAACTGGCATCCGATCGCTAAGCTCGATGCACAAGCAACTGGGAGGCCGCGAATTTCGCGGCCTCCCAGTTGTTCTGTTAAAGCGGTGGCGCTACTGTCCAGAGTCTTGCAAGTGCCCAACTATCCGTCTGAATTCTTCCACATGTGGCACCCGGTAATTCCGAGGATTAGGGGCAGCAGGGTGTCCACCACAGCCCATATCACCCACGACTGGTGGTTGCCATCCAGGTAATCGTTGCCGTTGGCCAGTAGCGCAAACCAGTTATGCAGGAACAGGATGGCGACGCCGGCCGTGACGAAGAAGGCCGCATTCGCCTCTAAGTACCCGCGGGTTACGCCATCGTTCTCGTTACCTCCGTCCACTGCCCTCTTTCGGCCATAGCTGTAAATCAGCCCGATTGCCAGGCCGATCAGCATCAGCGCGTCCAGGGCCAGCCATACCGTCTGGACGTCAATCGCATCCGCCAGGAAGTTGTTGATGATGAAAAACACTGCCACCGCAATGGCAAGCAGCATCAGGTAACCCCCTGCCAGCTTTTTCAATCCAGCCATAAAACCTCCTCTCTTCTGCACAACCACTGGATGGTTGGTATTGGTGGATTCGGGTCCCCTAAGGGCGATTGAAACTGGGTCTTGAACTGCCCCTATTCCAGCTTAACATACCGATACCTTTGTTCCCGTGTCAGGGCGAAATCTTCATATAATTTTAGTGTTTGGGGAGGGCAGCGCCAAGCTGGATTTGCAGCCACAGATGCCGGTTGCGCCTGGCCTGCCGCCAGACTAAACTGTCCCCAACTGGACACCTGTCAAAAGTATCCCCTGATTCGGCGTACAGGAGTGACGAAGATGACGACCACCACCAGCAGCCACACGCCAGGCAGCCAGGGACCCTACTCGCACCGGCCCATGGTATGGGGTACCCGGGGCATGGTGGGCGGCGGCACCCAGTTGACCGCCCAGTCGGGAATGCGCATTCTCTGGCAGGGGGGCAACGCGGTGGACGCAGCGGTGGCTTCGGCCCTGGCCGCCGGCGTAATGGAACCCACTGCTCATTACACCCTGGGCGGCGAGGTCGCCTTCCTGTTCTACGATCGCGCCAGCAAGAAAGTGCGCTCTATAGTGGGCCAGGGCTGGGCGCCCCAGAGAGCTACCATCGAACACTACCTGGAACACTGGGGCGAAATACCCCCTGGTGTTCTCAGCACCACCGTCCCCGGTGTCATCTCCGCCCTGCTTTCCATGCTTTCCGAATACGGCACCATGTCCTTCGCACAGGCGGCGGAAAGCGCGCTCCATTTCGCCGGCCGGGGCTTCCCCGCTTACCAGCTTTTCGTCCGCACCGTGGCGACCGCTGAGCGCATGGCCAATCTGCGCCAGAACCCAGACTCGGCCCGCGTCTTTCTGCCCAACGGCCGACCGCCTGAGCTCGGCTCCCTGTTTGTCCAGGAAGACCTGGCCCGATCCCTGTCCCTGATGGTCCAGGCCGAGGAACGAGCCCTGGCCGGTGGCGGTTCCCGTGAAGCCGGTATCCAGGCCGCTCGCGACGTCTACTACAAGGGCGACGTGGCCCGCCGCATGGTGCAGGCCTTACAAGATCTGGGGGGCCTGTACGACTTTGAGGACTTTGCCGAGTACGAGTCTCCCATGGAAGAGCCCATTTCCATCACTTATCGCGGTTACCAGGTCTTCACCAACCGGTCCTGGACCCAGGGCATCAGCCTGCTGCAAGCGTTGACTATCCTGGAAGGCTGCAACCTGGCCGAAATGGGCCACAACAGTCACCAGGCCATTCACCTGCAGGTTGAGGCCCTGAAGCTGGCCATCGCCGACCGGGAGCGGTACGTCGGCGACCCCGCCTTTGTGGACGTGCCATTTGACGGCCTGTTGTCCAAAGAATACGGGGCCTTGCGCCGGACTCTGATCGACCCTGACAGGGCCCAGGCCACCTACCCGCCTGGCGACCCGCGCCAAATGCTGGCCGTTGACCCGACCTGGGTAGCCACCTCGCAATCCCGGGAGCCCATGGCCGTGGGCGGCGACGGCGACGGTACCACCTACCTGGCTACCGTGGACTCGGACGGCAACCTGGTGTCCGCCACCCCCAGCAGCTTTGGCGCCCTGGCCCAGGGCATGGTGCTGGGGGACACGGGCATCCTGGCCAACTGCCGGGGTTGCTATTTCTGGCTGGACGAAAACAACCCTAACGGCCTGGCTCCCCGCAAGCGGCCCCGCACCACTCCCTGCACTTTCATAGTCCTGAAGGACGGCGAGCCCTTCATGACTCTGGGCACTCCCGGCGGCGACAGCCAGCCCCAGAGCAACCTGCAGACCCTGTGCAATGTCATCGATTTCGGGATGAACGTGCAGGAGGCAGTGGAAGCCCCCCGCTTCTGCGGCTACAGCTTCCCCCAGTCTCCCTGGCCCCACGAGGAATACCCCAATCTGCTGGAAATAGAAGGCCGGGTTTCCCAGGACGTGGTGGACGCGCTCAATGACAAAGGCCACCAGGTGAAGGTCATCGGCCCCTGGGGTGTTCCCAACGGCTTTACGCCCATCATGGTCAACCCCGCCGCCGGCGTATATCACGGCGGCGCCGACCCCCGCAAGGAATCGGTAATGCTGGGCTGGTAAGAGACACTGGCGCGAAGGTTGAAAATTCTTTCCCGCCTTGTCGGGGGAAGGTTAGGATGGGGGTGAGGCGCCCCCGACAGTGTAATAGATCGTAGGTAAGCATTCATGCCCATTCGTGGATAATAGAAGGAGATAGCCAATGGCAACCCTGGTAACCGGCGGCACCGGCTTCGTCGGCTCCAATATAGTCCGGGAACTGGCGTCCCGCGGCCACGAAGTGGTCAGTCTGGACGTTTCCCCCGCTGACGACCTGAACCTGCGCTACTTGGGCGACCTGCAGTCCCGCGTTACCTTCGTCGCCGGCAGCATCCTTAATCCTTCTGACCTGGAGTCGCTTCGACAGTCATATGATATTGAGAAGATAGTCCACGCCGCCGTCTTCACGGTGAACCGGGTTGACCTGGAAACCGCCCGCAGCCGCGACATTGTTGACATAAACGTCACCGGCACCGCCAATATGCTGGAGATGGCCCGGCGCATCGGCCCCCAGCGCTTCATCTACATCAGTTCCGGCTCCATGTACGGCATGACCCGCGGCCCCGACCAGTACTTCAATGAAGACGACCCGTCCAAAGCCGACACCCTTTACGGCATTACCAAGGCTGCCAGCGAGGCCATCACCCAGCGTTACGGCGAACTGCACGGCTGGGCCACCGCCAGCCTGCGGCTCAGCACACCCTACGGCCCCATGGAGCGGGTTACCGGTCACCGCGACAATATGTCCATCCCCCACCAGTGGACCGGACGCCTGGTACGTGGCGAACCCATAGCCATTGAGGACTCCGACGCGGGCCGCGACTTCACCTACGTTCTCGACATCGCGTCCGGCATCGCCACCGTGGTGGACGCCCCGGACCTGCCCCATGACCGCTACAACATCACCAACGGCGTGTGGGTAACCGGCCAGCAGATTCAGGACACCCTGAAGGAACTCTACTCCGATACCATCCTGCTGGAACAGGGCGCGGAACCCGCGTCCAACGTCAGCACTTCCCCCGCCCGCGGTCCCCTGTCCGGCTACCGGCTGTGGCGCGACTTCGGCTGGACGCCCAGGTACGACCTGGCAGCCGGCCTGTCCCACTACGTGCAATGGCGCCGAGATTCAGGGTTCCTTGACTAGCAAACCAACGTGGCAATAGTCACTTGCCCCTTGATGGGGTGGGTTAGGCCGGGGGTGAGTCCCACCACCAATCTCCAAATCTTCAATTCCACGAGAGTTAGAGGAAACTGCTATGGCCCTGCCACCCGACCGCATCGACTACCTGCCCATCACGGACCGCCCCATCATCAAGTGGCCCAACGATGCCCGCGTCGCCCTTTGGATATCCCCCAACGTTGAACATTACGAGTACCAGCCTGTCAACGAGGGTGTCCGCAATCCCTGGCCCCGCACGCCCTATCCCGACGTGCAGCAATTCTCCTACCGTGACTACGGCAACCGCATCGGTTTCTGGCGCATGCTGGAACCCCTGGACAAGCACGGCATCCGCTGCTGTGTGTCCCTGAATCTGGCCGTTCTGGAACACTTCCCCGAGATTGCCGAGGCCATGATGGAGCGGGACTACGACTATATGAGCCACGGCATCTACAACACCCGCTACCTTTATACCTGCACCCAGGATGAGGAGCGGGAGTTTTACCGGGACTGCATCGCCACCCTGAAGCGCCACACCGGTAAGCCCCTGAAGGGCATGCTTGGCCCCGCCATTTCCGGCAGCGTCCACACCCCCGACTTGATGGCAGAAGCCGGGCTCATCTACCACACCGACTGGTTCCACGACGACCAGCCCACCCCCATCAAGGTGAACTCCGGAAAGCTCATTTCCGTCCCCTACTCGGTGGAACTGAACGACTCTTCGGTCCTGCGCGACAATCACTATACCGCCCAGTACTTCGCCGACATCTGCAAGTCCCAGTTCGACCGCCTGTACGAGGAAGGCGCGGAAAGCGGACGGGTAATGTGCATCGCTCTGCACCCCTTCCTTATCGGCCAGCCTCACCGAATTAAGTATCTGGACGACATCCTGGGCTACATAATGTCCCACGACGGGGTATGGCAGACCACCGCCGACGAAATCGCCGACTACTACATCGCCAACTACTACGATGAGGCCATGGCCCACGCCCAGCGTCTGGCCGGTCAGTCCGCAAGTTAAGCTCGCCCAGGTCAGTTCCTTACGAAATAGCCACCCAAAGGGAGAAGAAAAGCCTATGCCCGCCCAACGCACCTTTGGTATGGACCACCCCCACCACGAGTGGTCGCCCGTCATCAGCCGCCCGACCCTGCGCTGGCCCGGCAACGCCGCCGTCGCCCTGTGCGTGGTAATTCCCCTGGAGCACATGGAGTGGCAGGCGCCCGCCGGCAGTTTCCAGGTGGCGCGACTTGCCGGCGGTTCTGCTCCCCGGGAGTTCCCCGACTACGCCCGCCTGTCTCACCGGGAGTATGGGCACCGTATTGGCATCTTCCGCCTGCTGGACGTCCTGGAAAAGCACGGTATCCGCGCCACCATCGCCATGGACGCCCTGACCGCCGAGCACTATCCCTATCTCGTCCGCCACTGCCTGGACCGGGGCTGCGAAATCATCGGCCACGGCATCTCAGTCAGCCGCATGATAACCAGCAACATGTCCGAAGAGGAAGAAAGGGAATACATTCGCACTTCCATCCAGGCGTTGGAGAACGCCACCGGCGCCACACCCGCCGGCTGGTTCGGCCCCGAGTACGGCGAGTCCGACCGCACTCCCCAATTGCTGGCCGAGGCCGGTTTGACCTACGTCTGTGACTGGGCCAACGACGAGCAGCCCTACCCCATGACCACCGGCGACCGGCCCTTCTTCGCCCTGCCCCTGATGTACGAACTGGACGACGTGGTCTCCATCTCCCACAAGCTTATGACAGTTTTCGACTACGAGCGGATGCTAATCGAGAGTTTCGACGTACTGAAGGAGGACGGCGCCAGTACCGGCCGGCTCATGGCCGTCAACTGGCACCCCTGGCTGGTAGGCCAGCCCTTCCGCATTGGCAGCATTGACCGTGCCCTTTCCCACATCATGGGCCAGGGCGGCGCCTGGCCCGCCACCGGTTCCGAAATCATTGACTGGTACCGGCAGCAAGCCGGCTGAGGGAGGTGGCCCATGGCGTCTTCACTGATTCGAGGCAGGTACCTGCTCACTCCGGCGTCCGGCGGGTCGACTACGGCCCTGTCCGACGTTGCGGTGTACCAGGAAGACGGTGTAATTCGAGAAGTCGGCCCCTGGCAGGAAATGCGCGCCCGCCACCAGCCCGACGAGGAACTGGGCGGCCCCGACTACGCCATCATCCCGGGCCTGGTCAACTCCCACCACCACGGCCGCGGCGTTACTACCCTGCAGATGGGCACCTGCGATGACTGCCTGGAACTGTGGATTCTCGACGGCTGGGGCCGACGCCCCTACGACCACTACCTGATGACCCTGTACACCGCCCTGAACATGCTGGAATCGGGCACCACCACCGTCATGTACAACCACCCCCAGACCGCCACCGCCACCCTGCGCGTGGACGTGGACGCGGTGTTGCGGGGATTTCTGGACGCCGGTATGCGGGTGGCCTTTTCCAGCTACTTTCGCAACCAGAACCGGGTGGTCTACGCCGCCGACCAGGACTTCCTGTCGGGCCTGCCCGCCGACCTGGCCGAGGGAGTCAACCGGCACCTGGCCGCCACCGACATGACCGACGACGAGTACTTCGCCTTCTTCTCCGAGATCTACGACCGCTATAACCGCGATCCGTCGGGCAAATTCCGTGTCCTGCTTAGCCCCAGCAACGTCCAGTGGAACACCGACGAGTTCCTGCAGCGCACCAGCGAGACGGCCCTGCGCTATCAGACGCCCATTCACATGCACCTGGTGGAAAGCAACTATCAGAAGGCTTTCGGCCTGCGCACCTGGGGCAAGACCCCCGTGGAACACCTTCAGGACCTGGAATTCCTGGGGCCCGGACTGTCCTGCGCCCACGCGGTGTGGCTGACGGAACGGGACATAGACCTGCTGGCCGGGGCCGGGGCCACCGTCTGCCACAATGCCAGTTCCAACCTGCGGCTCAAGAACGGCATTGCTCCGGTCAACTCCATGCTGGCCAGGGGCCTGAACGTGGCAATGGGCACCGACAGCACCGCCATCAACGACGACGACGATCTGCTTCAGGAAATGCGCCTGGTCAGCAAGCTGCACCGCCAGCCAGGCATCGGCAACCCGGCCATAACCCCGGAACAGGTGCTGGCCATGGCCACGGCAAACGCCGCAGCACCCACAGGCTTTGCCGGCGAAATCGGTGTCCTGGAACCTGGCCGCAGGGCGGATATGCTGCTAATCCGTCTTTCAGACCTGGAAGACCCCTACCTGGAACCCGACCTGCCCCCGCTGGAAGCCGTTCTGGGAAGGGCCAAGTCCCGGGACATCGCCGCAGTCATCGTAGACGGCGAAGCTCTCACCCGTGACGGCGTGCACCAAAGGGTCAACAAGGACGATATCCGGCGCGAACTGCGCGAGCAGCTTTCCCGCCCTGAGGAACGGCAAACCCTGGAAACCCGCCGCATGGCCGCCCGCCTGCGTCCCTACGCCGAACAGTTTTACCGCGCATGGGCCGACGACTCCGGTGGTCCTCCCACCGGCGTGCCCCACTATGTCTATAACAGCAGGACGTAACCTCCGCCGATGCATATCTGCGTAAAAAGTTTGGGGCGGGAATTGATTCCCGCCCCGTTTATTGGATAATTCGGATTTCCCCTGCCGGACGACGATGCTGTGGTTCAGTCTACTCCCAGGTAGCAAACCCCATAGCGCAGCCCGTTCCAGCCGGGGACCGGTAGCACGGCACGTAGTCAACCAGAGTCATGTCCAGGTTCTCCGTAGCCCCCGCCACCACAATCCAGTTGCGAATCTCGGAACTGCCCGAGTTGATCTTCTCCCGGGGCAGGGCCATCAACTGCTCCACGCTCCTGGCCTGCATTCCTGCCAATGCCGCCTGGTCCAGCTCTTCGTCAACCACGAAGTGGCTGAGTCCCCCTGAAGCCAGGATTCCCACGCGAATGTCCTTTGGCCACGATTCTATTGCGTCCTTCAACGCCTGCCCCAGGTTGTAGCACCGCTTGGGCGTGGGTTGGTTGGGGGGATAGTAGGTATTCAGCATCACCGGCACCGTGGGAATCGTCCCTTCCGTCATCAGCCGGTTATATACGTACCCGAAGGCGTGGCCGATGCCGCCCCTGGCCCGGCCGCCCCGCTTGGGGTCCAGGAAATTGGAACGCCCCACGTCAAACTCCGATTCGATCAGGTGCTCAATAATGTGGCGCCCGAATCCTGAGTCCGTGGGGACTTGCCGGTCTTCGGGGACGTACCCAATCAGGTGCTGCCCGCCGGTGGACGATCCCGCTTCGTGGCCGGCCACCTTAACCTGGTCACCCCAGTACACGCAGAAGGCGGGCATATTGTCGTCCAGCAAATACTCTTGCTGGTCGTCTCCCACCATTACCAGCACGTCCAGCTTGGCGTCGTACAGCTTCCTGGATAAGTGGGCAATGGCCTTCTGGTTCTGCTGGTGCCGCTGCTCGAACTTCTCCGGCGTGATCTCCTTGGCAATTCGCCCCGTGTCGCATCGGGCCAGCAATTCCTCGAAGTTGGACGTGATGCCGTCGGTGCCGATTAGTTCAATGTGGCCCTTGTCCCGCTCGCCCCGGGCGGCCCAGCCCTCCGCTGGAGTGCTCAACTGGGGGCTGTGGGATGATCCTAGCCCCAATACCAGATCTGCCATGTTCTTACTCCTTCCAGCTATGGGCTCGGTTGGTAACGTTCTACTTGTACTTCATCAGCCCGGGCTCGCATCTGCTCCGTGTCATACCAGGCCTGAAGGCGTAGCATCATTTCCATGCCAATCCCGAAACCCTTCTCCAACCGCAATGCCATCTCAGGGGTCAGTGAGACTTTGCAGCTTAACAATTCGGAAACCTCATCCTGATTCACCTGCAGGACTTCCGCTGCTTGGGCAAAGTTCAACCCAAGTTCATCAATTACCTCAGTCCGGATAAATTCACCCGGATGGCAAGGTGTAAGATTAACCTTTATGCCAGTCTCGGCCGTCAATGGTAGTCCTCCAGGTTTAAGCTGCGGATAAAGCCATCTTCTTCCTGAAAGGTCATTCGCCAGTTCCCTGATACGGAAACGCTCCAAGTGTTGTCGCGGTCGCCGGAAAGTTGATGCACTCGCCAACCGGGTAGAGCATCCCGAACGAATCTGTTAATGTTCTCGGCGACGGCCAATGCTAGGAGGATATTATTTACCCTGGGAATTGATAAATTCGGTAGAAATCGCGGATTGCCGTCTTCAATAAACCGCCGCAATCCCCGGTGGCCTACGGATTCGATTATCACATGGGCTAGTGTACGGCCTAACAGAGTTTCGATGCAAGGCAGCAAAAGCTTTAGGTTACTCTCCCTCTTGCCCGCACTATTCCCTTGTCAGCCCAACCGCCAAATCCGGGAGTCATACCATGCGCGCCCTCAGCATCCGCCAGCCCTGGGCCTGGCTGGTGGTCAACGGCTACAAGGACATCGAAAACCGCACCTGGAGCACAAACTTCCGGGGCCGTATTTACGTCCACGCCGGCCAGCGCATGGTCGTCGACGACTACCCCGAACAGCGCCAATACATCACCCAGGCCGGCATAGTCATTCCGGTCCTGCTCGCCCGCGGCGCAATAATTGGCGAGGTAACCATCACCGGTTGCCTTGCCGCCAGCGACAGCCCCTGGTTCTGCGGGCCCTACGGGTTCACCCTGGAAGACCCAGAGGCATACGATACCCCTGTCCCCTTTCGCGGCCAACTGGGTTTCTTTCCGGTAGATGAATCCCTCATTGCAGAGCGGAAGCTAATCTGACCCCCAGTAGCAGGTACACAGTTGCAACAGTCCCGTCCTCCTTCCAGACCCATGTTGTCACTGCCCCAGGCGGTGCGACAGTGCCTGCGCAGCTACGCCCAATTCAATGGCCGTGCCAGCCGCGCCGAGTTCTGGTGGTGGGTCCTGGTTTCCAACCTGGCTATTGTCGCGGCGGCCATTGTGGACTCAGTTCTAACGGTCATATTCCTGGCCCTCGGCGTCCCATTCATCGGCCCTTTGGCATTTCTTCTCATCATCGGCGTATTCCTGCCCAGCCTGGCCGTCGCCGTTCGCCGACTTCACGACATTGGCCGGAGTGGCTGGTGGCTGTTGGCGTGGTACGGCATCGACTTTGTCGCTTCGCTGGTTTTTGTCGTTTCCCTGGTCCTTCTTGTAGTCTTCTTCGCTCTCGGCTTTGGGGGAGAAAATGGCTTTTTGGCCAGCCAATCGGCGGGCAGCTGGATTCTCTTGATATTCGCTCTTGCCCTGGCCCTGGTGTCGTTGGCCGCCATCCTGGCCGTGTACGTCTGGGCCCTGGTATGGCTGGTCAGGCAGGGCCAGCCCGGCCCCAACCAGCATGGCTCTGATCCCCGGGCATGGGACGATGGGAGGGAAAGCCAGCCTTGAGGGCATACTCGGAGAAAACGGTCCTTCATTATTGCCAGGCACCGAGGGCAATGGCATATCAGATTCTTCGGCAGTCCGTCGTTCCCGCACCGGCGGTGTCATCGACGAGAGCTCCCAACTTGCCAGCTGGCATTGCTTGTCTACACAATAAAACTATGAAAATGGCCGGATTCCACATTAATAGGGGCAGACATGTAACTCCGCCCCGCCCAGGGATCCCTTCGCCTTGAGGGGGAAGGTCAGAGCCTGTCCCTGGCTTGCCGAAGGAATGGGGATGACCGGACCCATCCAAAATGGCACAAAATGGGACAGAATGGGACGTTTTCAAAAAAATTCCCCCTACGTGGACTGAGAGAAAGCTGCGGCAAATGATTCCGCAGGCAATAGCCCCCAGGCACCCGCCCTGTATGGCTGAACCGCCGCATAACGGGTAGAATACCCATTGTGCAAATCCCAGCAGGAGACCCTTATGCAGCCAGGCGCCACACCCCAATCCAGGCCGATGATGACCATCCAGGAATCGGTCAAGACCTGTATCCGGAAATACGCCGATTTCAGCGGCCGGGCCACCCGCGCCGAGTTCTGGTGGTGGGTGTTGGCAACCACCATCGTTAGCATGGCTTTCAGCGCAGTCGACAGTTTCATCAACGCTGTTTCGGGCGCTTATTTTTTCAGTCCGCTCAGTTCCGTCTTTGGGCTGGCTATTCTGCTCCCCAACCTGGCGGTAACCGCACGCCGACTCCACGACACTGGCAAAAGCGGTTGGTGGCAACTGGTTTGGGTAGTTGTGGGTATTTTGGCCATAGTCCCTGCAATTGTGGGCGTCATAACTGGCTTGGCTGGATTCTTCTCCGGCAGCCAGGACTGGGACAGCTGGTGGTCCAATGTTTCCTGGATTCCTATCGTAGTGGGAGTTCTGGTTACTTTGGCTATTTGGCTTGGGATATTCATCTGGTGGCTGGTCTGGATGGTAAAGCAAGGCCAGTCCGGCTCCAACCACTACGGCCCCGACCCCCGGGCTTGGGAGGACGGCGACGGCGTCCAGCAGCCTGTGGTCTAACCTGCCGTCCCGACATCAAACTGGAGACAAACAATGCCTAAAGTAATACCCGTACCCGACGAACTCAGCCAGCCCTTCTGGGACGCGGTTAACGAAAGACGGCTGGTCCTGCAGAACTGCACCGCTTGCGACAAGCTCCAGTACCCGCCCCAGCCATCTTGCCAGGTTTGCGGTTCCCCCGACGGGCTGGAATGGAAGGAAGTGGAGGGAAAGGGCCACGTCGCCACCTATATCGTCATTGAAGACGGCCGCCTTAATCGGCGCATGCCCGATCAGCCCTACAACCTGGCCCTGGTAACCCTGGACCAGGACTCCACCGTCAATTTCTACTCCAACCTGCCCGGAGTCCCTGCCTACCAGGTTCCCGTGGGCGCCGCCGTCGAACTCACCTTCGAGGAAGTGGCCCCGGGCCAACTGATACATGAGTGGCGAGTGGCGGAATAAACGTTAGTGAAAATTCGTGCTTATTCGTGGATAAGCCAAAAGGACTTACTATGACCAGCAGCAACGACTTCCAATGGCGCAGAGACCGCGACGGGCTGGGGGTGTGGGAACACCGGGGCAAGGTGGCCCTTGTCGGCTATGGCCATTCCCCCGTTGACCGGCGCTGGGACGGCGTCAATCTCGATACCTCCCTGGGCGCCTACACGATGATGGCCTGTCAGAAGGCCATGGACCAGGCCGGGGTCACCATTGACCAGGTGGACGGTATCATCTGTTGCGACAGCCATATCGCCGGCGGCAGCGGCGGCTCAGCGTCCCAGTGGGCGCCCCGTCCTTACTTTGACCCGCCCTACGATTCTGAGTACGGCATCACCCTGATCAACGCCCAGTGGCTCATAGGCGCCATGGGCTTCAAGAACGTCAAGTTCGCCCCCACCGGCGTCCCCACCATCGGCGAAATGATGGGCATGGCTTCCCAGGCCGTGGGCGACGGCGTCTGCAGCACCTGCCTGGTTATCTACCCCACCGGCAACCTGGAGGGCCGCTACCGGCGCGGTGGCGAGAACGCTGACGACTACGCCCGGGGCGCCCGCCAGTGGACGGTGCCCTGGGGCAACCACGGCGGCAACGACTTCATCAACATCTTCCCCCACAACCAGTACTGCCTGAAATACGGCGGCGAGCACGACGACCTGGCTCCCTTCGTCATCAACCAGCATAAGAACGGCATGCTCACCCCCTGGGGATTCAACTACAATAACGGCATCGATCCCATTTCCGTGGAGGACTATAAGACTTCCCGGTACATACTGAACCCTCTGCGCATCTGGGACTGCGACCGCCCCGTCAACGCCTCGGTGGCCTACCTGTTCACCACCGCAGAGCGGGCGAAGGACATGGATTCCCAGCCCGTCTACGTGCTGAACCATTCCCAGCACAACTTCCGGTTCCGCACCACCCAGCCCGACCTGGACGAAGTGGAGATGTGGACCGACCGGCAGGCCGCCCGGATGTACGAAGGCGCCGGCCTGGGTCCTGCCGACGTGGACATTTTTAACCCCTACGACGGATACGCCATAATGACCCAGTTCTTCCTGGAAGGGTTCCAGTGGCATGGGGTGAAGCGGGGCGACGCCTTTGCTTTCTACGCCGGCGACATCAGCGTCAAGGGGCTCCACCCCTTCTTTTCCAGCGGCGGCAACCTGGGTAACGGCCGCACCCGCTCCGCCATGTACACCGACAGCATCGAGCAACTGCGGGGCACCGCCGGCGACCGCCAGGTAACGGTGAAGGCTGAAACGGCCCTGTGCGCATTCACCACCCCCAGCAGCGGCGGCTGGCTCATGCTCGGCAAATATCCCAGCTAAATGCTGTTCCGAGAGACGCGAATAAAATAACACTCGTAGGGGCGATTCGCGAATCGCCCCTACGCAGCCGAGAGGAAACCATTGACCACACTAATCAGCTTTGACATAGACGGCACACTGGAGGTGGGCGACCCGCCCGGGTGCATCACCCTGGAAATGGTCCGGGCGGCCAAGGCCGGCGGCTGCATCATCGGCAGTTGCTCCGACCGCACCGTCAGCAACCAGCAACGCATCTGGGAGACTGCCGGCATCACCATGGAATTCACGGTACTCAAGCACCAGCTTGATTCTGTGAAGGAGCAGTTCGCGGCCGAGGACTACTACCACATCGGCGACACCGACCTGGATCGTCAGTACGCCGAGCGCAACGGCTTCCACTTCCTGCTCCCCGACGTCAACGTAGCCCAGCTTTGGGAGGACGGCAATTAGCAGCGGGTCCGGCTACCAGCCCCTGATCGACCGGTTCCGCCTCGCCCGCAGCGATGAATCCCTGGCGGTGCTGGAGGGCTTTCACCCCCTGAAGCACGCCCTCCGGTTCGGCGCCACCATCCTGGAGACCGTAACCCGGGACTCAACGAGTCTACAAAGTCTTACAAGCTCACTGGCTTCTGACTTGACTGGCACTTTGGGCGGGGATGCTGCCGAGGTTCCTGCTTCCATCTTCCGGCAGCTATCTCCCGTGCCGCCTTCCACCGGCGTCATTTCTTTGGCCCTGCGCCCCACAATGGCTCCTCGGTCCTTCAAGAGTTCCGCCCCACTGGTGCTGCTTGAGGACCCTCGAAGCCACGGAAACATCGGCGCGGCAGTCAGGGTTGCGGCAGCGGCTGGCGCGGCTGGCGTATTAACTACGGGTGAACACGACCCCTGGCATCCGTCTGCGCTGGTGGGTTCCGCCGGCCTTCACTTCGCGCTGCCGGTGATGTGGCTGCCGAAGTTGGAGGTGGACGACCTTCCCCCAAACCTGGCAGAGCGGACTCTGATTGCGGTGGATCCGGAAGGAGAACCGTTGAAGCCGGGTTCGCTCCCCGATGGGGCAATCCTGGCCTTTGGCACGGAGCGGGAGGGACTGAGCGGGGAATTACTGGCTGACGCCCACTATAGAATTGCCATACCCATGGAACCGGGCGTTTCCAGCCTGAACCTGGCAACGGCTGTGGCGGTGGTGCTGTATTCGTGGCGACTGGGGTGAGGATTGCCAAAAAAGTCCTTTCCCCCTTGACGGGGGAAGGTTAGGATGGGGGTGGCGCCCTATCACTAGAGGCTCAGCTCCCCCTCTCTAGCCCTCTTACGACAGGGGAGGCGGAACTTCGCAATCGCCTTCTTGGGCCAGTGTTTTTCTCGTACTTTCGGTCGAGAGCTTGCGGTACACTTGAGGGTGCGGCGGATGGCAAGCCAAATCAGATTAGGTTAGGTAACCCTGGGTAATCCCTTGAAGCTTCATCCGAAGCTCTCATACGCCGTGGAGGTTATGGTGTTTATTCCTCAATCACCGCACAATCCAGACGACCACCTCAGGCAGGCAAGGGACAAGCGAAACACGCAAGACGCAGAAAGCAGACGGGACCGAGGTGTGAAGAACATCAAAGCACCTAGCGCGGGCGATTTATTGCTATTTGGGGGAATTGCGATCGCTACTATTCTTGCTGTAGCTTTGTTGTTCTTGTTCCTATAAACTCTGAATTCTCAAGCACGGAGCTTGACTCCGGCGAAAGCGGAAATTCCTTGTTGGAATTGAGCGTCTAATGTTCTTATCTTTCCCTGCGCAATCTCCCTACGCTATCCGCACCTGCTCCAGCGCCGACCAATCAAACAACACCCCATGCCCCGGGTCTTCCGTAGGCGTGAACTTCCCATCCTTGGGCAGCACCGGGTTTAGGATGTAACCCGTATTATTCAGGTTCAGCGTGGGCAGGTGCTCCACCAGGTAGCCGTTGGATGCGCCGCAGCACAGATGCATGGAAATCTCTTCCACCAGGTGCGGGGCCATGGGCAGGTGGTAGGCGTCGGCCACTCCCGCGATGCGCATCCAGGGCGTCACGCCGCCCACCCGGCAGACGTCGGCCTGCACAAACTGGACGGCGCCTCGCTGGAACAAGTCCAGGAATCCTTCCGGCATCCATTCACCTTCCCCCGTGGCCAGGGCCACGTTGACTGTGTTGCTCAGCCGCTCATATCCTGCGTGGTCCTCGGCCAGGATCGGTTCCTCCAGCCAGAACAGGTTAAACTCCTCCATGGCCCGGGCCCGTGTGACGGCCTCGCCCACCGACCATCGCTGGTTGGCGTCCACCATCAGGGGCGTGTAGGGGCCGATGGCCTGACGCACGGCCCGCAGCCGGTCCATGTCTTCGCCCAAGTTCGCCCGGCCGATCTTGATCTTCACGCCCCAATAGTCCTGGTCCACGAAGTTGGTTACCTGGTCCAGCAGGTCCTCGGTGGAGTAGGCCAGGTCCAGGCCGCTGCCGTATGCGGGTACGCTATCCCGGTACCCGCCCAGGAGCCGGAACAATGGTTTGTCCGCAGCCTTGCCCGCCAGGTCCCACAACGCTATGTCCAGCGGTGCCAGGGCCACGGTGGTCAGGCCGGACATGGTGATGTTTGGGAATACGCTCTTCCACATGCCATCGTAAAGGCGCTCAATGTAAGCGGGATCTTCGCCCAGTATGCGGGGCGCCAGCAGGGTATCGATGGCTTCCTTCATTCCCCGTCCGCTGGTGCCGTGGCTGTAGGTCCAGCCCACGCCCTCCAGGCCTTCGTCAGTCTGGACGTGGGCCACCAACAGGCTGGTGGCGTCAATCTGCTGGGTTGAGTTGGACAGTCCCGGCTGGCGCTGGATGCGGTACAGGGCGGTTTCTATTTTTTCGATACGCAAGGTTCGTCTCCCAAGGTGAGGTGTCGTGGCCCGGTGTAATTGCTTCAACTACGCCCCTCTGTCAGCGAAAGAGGGGCGTCAATCTTCTGGATTTACCCTGCCATAGAGGTGGCAGGTCCATATTCCCGGGTCAGGCCGGGGCGCCGGCCAGAGCCAGGCAGCGGGCGATGAATGCCTTGATCAGCCCGATGGCGCGGTCCGACTCGGGACCGGGCATATTGCCAAAGCCGTGCACCTGGTCGGCGAAGTACTCCACCTGGATGTCGCCGCCGGCGGCCCGGAAGGCCGTATCGAACCGCTGTGGAATGGACAAGGGTACGTTGTCGTCCCTGGTCCCCTGGATGATCAGGGTTGGCGGCAGCAGTACATTCTCGCCCCGCTCCAGTATGTGCTGCGGGTTACCCTCCTTCATGGTCTCCTGGTCCAGGAAGTAGGCCTCGCTGGAAGCCGCCAGCCGCTCGTTGGACTCCTGGGCGTACAGGTAGCGGGCATAAGGGTCCAGCACCGGCCAGCAGCAGACGGTGTATGCCACGTTGGCATCATGGCCGGCGGCCCCGGGCACATCCAGCGCCGCATAGCGGGGATCGTCGGGCCGCATGGCGCTGAGCATCAGGGTGTGGCCGCCGCTGGAGCAGCCCATGCCCCCCACGGTGGCCGGGTCGGCGTTGAACTCAGCGGCGTGAGCCTTCAGCCAGCGGATGGCAAAGTTCACGTCCTGCACCTGGGCCGGATAGGGATGCGCCGGCGCCAGCCGGAAGTCTATTGCCGCCACCACAATGCCGCTGGCGGCCAGGGCCCGGTTCATCACTTCGTCGGCGCTGCGGTCGCCCCGGTTCCAGGCGCCGCCATGCACGTCCAGTAATGCCGGAAAGGGCCCGTCGCCCTGGGGTTGAAATATGGTAACCATCCACGAGTCTTTGCCGTCGTTGCGGTACTCAACCTCGTGGACTTGTACGTCGAGACTACGGGCGGGATTGTACGTTGCCATTCTTAACTCCTGTGCCGTTGCGCCGATTTAGATCAGCGCCTCCGGCGTAAAGATTCCATCCATGTCATCGGCGGTGGCCCGGTCCTCCGGGGTGACGCCCAGGGTGGTTTCCATGAACCAGTAGACCTGTTTCAGGTGGTGGGTGCTATGGCTGAGAATGATGTTCAGAAGTTCCACCACCGTAACCTCGCCCCCATAGTGGGCGGGCACCACCCGGTCAAAGGCCTCAGTATTTTCGCTGTTCAGAAAGTCGACGATGTCCTTGATGACGCCCTCGGCGTAGTCGGCGATCTCCTGGGCGGAATTTATACCGGCCAAGCGTTCGCGGCAGGCCTGCATGTCATCGGTGGTCATGCTGCCCGTCTTGTGGCTGGTGTAGGCCAGTTCCGGGAAGGACATGATGTGGACTATGGTGTCCCGCAGGGTCTCGGGCCTCCACGCCACCGGCTGTTTCAGTTGCTCTGGACTCAATTGCATGGTAGCGCGGATGGCTGCGTGCAGGATCCGGTCGTACTTGTCCGCCAGCCAGCTTGTCCTGCCGGAAAGGTCCACCTTGGCGTCCAGTTTCAGGGAGGCAATCAGCTTACGTGGGAAGTACCCGATAATAATTTCGTCATCGTCAATGACCGTCACCGGCGCCGACTTGACGCCCCGGCTTTCCAGGTACTGCTGGGCTGCGGGTTCGCTGGCAATGTCGTGGTGCTCATACTGAACACCGTTGGACGAAAGGAACTCTTCCAACGTCCGGCAACTGAATCAACCAGGGTTGGTGTAAACATGTACGCTGACCATATAGCTCTCCGTTTCTATCTGAATTTATGCCAGAATAACGGAAACCCGGTGCTGCCGCAAGCAAGGACAGGCCCCTGCACCCTGCACGTATGTCAGACTCAGCGGCCTGGCGCTGTAGTATAATTGCCCAAGGCAACGCCGACGTTGGATCGGTATCGGACATTCGCTTCGACAATAGAGAGTGTCCGTGAACGGGTTGGCAGGAGATGCCAGGCATGACGACCGAACTTTTTGTGCTCGACGAAAAACCCAGCGCCCGCTTCCTGATTGCCGGGTGGCGTCGCCAGTGGTCCGACGGTGGGGGCATTTCCAGTGGCCTGCCCCAGTACCTCATTGACCAATTCGGCGCCCGCAAGATCGGCAGTTTCAGCAAAGAAATAGAAACCCTGTGCTACCCCTTCCAGGTGGCCGGCACCCATGACAACTACCGGCCGGCCTGCGCTTTTGAGGACGGCCTGCCCAGCGTTGCCATGCACTGGGACAACGACTTCTACGACGCCGGCGCTGGCCTCATCATCTTCATGGGCGAGGAACCCTGGTTTGAGATAGAACTCTACGGCCAGGCATTTTTCCAGGCGGTAAGGGAACTGGGCATCGAGCAAACGGTTACGGTGGAGGGCTACAACGGCCCCGCCCCGCCGGACATGGAGCGTCGGGTGGGCTGCACCTTCAGCCGGGCGGACATGAAGGAGGAGCTGGAAAAGTATGGCATCCAGTTTTCCAGCTATGGCAGCGGTGGACGTCAGGGGCCGACGGTGGGCATGTCCCTGGTCAGCATGGCCCACTACCACCACCCTGATCTTAAGGTACTACGACTGGGGGCCATGGCGCCCATGTACCCTTTTACTACCCAGAGCAATCAGCAGGTGGGCATAATCACCGACTACCGCTCATTCTATGATATTATGCGCCGGATAAAGGCCATGTTCGGCTTGGACATGGACCTGACAGACTTGGAGACCCGGGGCAACGTCGAGTCTCAACGGCTGAAGGAAACCCTGGATCGCATTGGTAACACCAACGCCAATGCCAAGGAGATAATCGATAAGGTGCGGGCCGACTATCGTTACGAGCCCTTTCGTAATCCCGTAGATCTCGATCCCGGCCTGGACCGTGCCCTGGACGACATTCTGCATAACGCGCCGGAGTCGCCCGACGAAACCTGAGCAAATTGTGGCGTAGCTTGTTCGCCGCAAATTACCTCTTACTTACAGCTACGGAGGAACGAATTGCGCCTTGAAGGCAAAACCGCACTGATTACCGGCGCCAGCCGGAACATTGGCCGGGAAACGGCCCTCACCTTCGCCCGGGAGGGCGCCGACCTGGCCCTTTCTTCCCTGCAAAGTCCTCAGGAACTCGAGGAAGTGGCGGCCGAGTGCCGCAAGTTGGGCGTAAGGACATATACCGCTACTGCTGACATTGCTGATGGCGACCAGTGCCGCCGCCTGGTAGCCGATTCCCTGGAATCCCTGGGAAAGATTGACGTCCTGGTCAGCAACGCCGCCGTACGGCCTCACCATCCGCTGCTTACTGTTACTGACGAGGACTGGCACCGGGTGTTTGCCATCAATCTGCATTCCACCTTTTATTTGGCCAAGGCGGTGCTGCCGGGGATGATGGAGCAGGAAACGGGCAGTATCATCGGCATTGGCGGAATGGCGGCCATTACAGGACGGCCGGACACTTCCACTGTCACCGCCGCCAAGACGGGACTGTGGGGATTCATTCGCGCCGTTGCCGCCGAGTTCGCGCCCTATAACATACGGGCCAACATGGTTAACCCCGGCACCATTGACACCACTCGCCGCAATCCGGAATGGTTTGCCCGGGAGTCCCGCCGTCCCACGGGCGCTGATGACCAGTTGCGCCGGATACCCCTGGGCCGCCAGGGGACTATCTACGACATAGCCAGCGCCTGCCTTTTCCTGGCTTCGGACGAGTCCTCCTACATTACGGGGGATCAGTTGAACGTGGTTGGCGGACGGTACATGGTGGCCGCGGCAACCGATTAGTGAAAATCGGGGTCTCTTTGCCAGGATATAGTTCAGATTCCCTCAGGAGGTAAACGCGTGCCAGGAACCGAGCGACAGGTAGTGAACACCGACAAGGCGCCTCAACCGCTGGGAGCGTACTCCCAGGCAATCCGCGTCAAGGCTGGAGAACTCCTGTACATCGCAGGCCAGGTGGGAGTGGACAAGGACGGCAATCTGCCCGGAGACGGCGGCCTGGCCGCCCAGACCAGGCAGACCTACGAGAACCTGGGTGGCATCCTGGAATCGGTGGGGGCCTCGTTCAGTGACGTGGTGGAGTTCACCACCTACGTGGTGGGCCGGGCCTCGGTTCAGCCCTTCATGGCGGCCCGCGCAGAAATCTTCCCGTCCCTGTACCCGAACGGGGACTACCCGCCCAACACTCTCCTGGTGATCGAAGGTTTGGTGCGGGAGGAGTTCCTGGTGGAAATCAAGGCCGTAGCGGCTCTGCCTTAGGTGGGGGCACAGTTGTAAACCTGGTCTCCAGGAGTTTCAGTTGGGGTAAATGAAGAAAGCCGGCAAGCGAGTACTCCCGGCGGTGCAAGTCTGGAAGAAATCCATGAACTGTTCCAGGATGCCGTGGCCGATGACTCCTCCCTTTCCCTTCTCAAAGGTTTCAAGATGGACTTCTCCGGCAATCAGGACTTTCACAAGGTTTACCTGGCTGTCCGGTGCCAGTGTGGTACGGCGGCGCTGTTAAGCGTTGAAGTGGCCATGGAAAGAACCCTGTCCCAGGTGAAGGAAGCCATGCCCAGCCTGCTGGAAAATCTGCAGACCAAGGTAACCATGTTCAGGAACATGTCCTGCGAAGTGCACGGCAGAATGCGGCAAGGTAAGCTATAATACATTTAGACTAAATCGCAATAAAGCGGCTTACCCTGTTCTTGCGAGAGGTCCGGTGTCGAACCCACCATGGGGAGGAACCAATTGCGGCAGAAGTTGACCTTTGATCGGGCGCTTCAGGGAACCAAAACATTTTCTGAAAAGTACGTGGAGCGCGGGCCATACGAATTTTTCCCGGAACAGGAAGTAGTGGAGTTGGTGCAGCAGGGATTGGCCGAGAACCAGGTCAATCACGGCTACCGATATTGCCCATGAATGCCTTTAAGCGGCGATCCCGTCGAGGATCGCAAGAAGATCTGCCCCTGCGACCGCCATCACGAGGACATCAAGCGCGACGGTTTCTGCATTTGAATGTTCTTCGTCAGCGAGGAGTTCCTTCGCAGATACGAGCAGGGTGAGGATTTCGTCCAGACTATTGATGAAGCGGTCAAGCCAGGCGAAGGCCTGTTCGACCAGGACTACCAGTCCAAGGCCGACTTCAAGGGCGATCAGGGAAGTGACTAGCTCAGTCAGGCCCTGCGGCCAATACAGTTAAGGAGCGTGCGCTATGGACATCACTGTTTTTACCTCCGCAGGTTGAGGCCCGTGTCACATGGTGAAGGTGTACCTTTCACGCAAGGGCCTGGAATTTATCGAAAAGAATGTCTCTGAAGATGACGCCGCCCGGGACGAACTGCTGGCCATGGGGCTGCGCAGCACTCCCGTAACCGTTATCGGCAACGAGAACGTGGTGGGATACAGCCCGCCCAAGCTTGAAGCCGCGCTGCGCGCGGCCGGCGCTTAAATTCACGTCATTCCCCCACTTGTCAGAGAGATCATGCCGGCAACTGCCGGCATGATCATACTTTTGGGTTCTCCACCCTCGACCGTACTGCATCCTCAGTAAAAGTCCTGCTTGCCGAAGTGGTCAACCACCGGTTGCATGATCTGGTTGTAGAGCCTTTGGCGGTCCTTCCACCGAAAGAAAAGCCACCGTACGAGGAAGGGCGCTCCCTTTGACTTGGGTTGCCAGAGGATCGTCCACGTCGTGCCGTTGCCCGAAGGCATGAAGGTATCGGTGCGGTCGGCCCAGTCCGAGTCCAGGTGTTTCATGTCCCGCCTGTGAGGCGGGCTAAAGGTGTAAAGAAGGTGGGTCTTGGTATCGGGCCGGGTGCTGTCGCTGAAAGTGAACGCCAGACAGTCCTGGGCCTCCAGGCGACCGTACTTGTTCTCTAGCAACCGGGTATCCGGTTCCCCTTGGGCCGGAAAGGCCGTGACGTGGGTGAAAACGGCGGCCGGTTGGGCCGGTACCCAGGAAGAAATGGTAATTTCGGGCATGGTTCCCCCGGACGGGTCCAAGTTCGGCCCGCTCCGCTTGAAATCTCAGTCTGGTGAAGCCGCTATCCGCGGAAGTAGGGAATGACCTCTTTGGCCATCGTTTCCATCTGGCGATAGAGTCCCGCCGGGTCGGGCGACAGGAAGCCGAAAATAAAGTCCCTTACCCCAGCATCAATCCGCTCCTCGATGCCCTTGATGCACTCCTGCGGGGTGCCCGTGAGGCAAAGGGCCTGGGCTATGTCTACTGCGCTGCGTTCCGGTGTCACATATCGCTGGCCCACGTGGGCGACGGCGGTGGCCAGGGCCTCTTCACGGTCGGTGTCGATTGCGGTGGGCTGGTTCAATCCCCAGTGGAACCCGGCCAGGTCTCTACCTGCCTCCTCCGCAATCTGCCGTACCATGTCGTTGGTGGCCTTCAGCCGGCGGACGGTGAAAAGGTAGGGATACCAGCCGTCACCAAGGAGGGCGGCCCGGTGCATGGCCGCTTCGCTGCGGCCCGCCACCCATATTGGCGGGTGCGGCTCCTGGTGTGGTCTGGGTAGAAGTGTAACGTCCTCGAAGTCAAAGAAGCGGCCGTGGTGGGTAACGTGTTCCTCGGTCCACAACCGCTTCATCACCTCCAGCATCTCGTCGGTCCTGCGGCCCCGGGTGTGGACCGGAATGCCAAGGGCGTCGAATTCGATGCGGGTGCCCCTCTGCCCGCTGATGCCAACGCCGAAGTCCAGCCTTCCCCGTGACACCACGTCAACCGAAGTAATCAATTTGGCCAGCATCACTGGATGGTAAAGGGGCGCGATGACTATGCCGGTCATAACCTTCAGGTTTGTGGTGGCGCCGGCAGCGGCGGCCATCATAGGTATGTTCATTAAGGTTGGACGGGGCGGGTTGCCATCCATGACGTGCTCACCGGTGGTGATGCGGTCAAATCCCAGTTCCTCGGCCTTTTGGGCAAACTCTACCACGTCCCAATAGTCTTCCACGGTGAAGTTGCAGCCAAAAGTGATTTCGGGCGTAGGCATGTTTTCTCCTGGGTGGCCAGATAGTTCGGCTCCCTTGAGGGATAGTCAAGTGTGCCCTGTATTGTAAGGAGGTAAAGTTGCAGTGGCAAATACCAGTTCAAGGGACTGGGGGTGAATAGTCCCGGTCCCCTGAAGAAGGTCTTGTCGTTTCCGGAAGATATGGCGGATTGCAGGTGACCCAAGAGTCCATGACCAACGAGAGTGCGACTGCCCGCCTGGGTCGGGCCTATTGGCGAACTATCTCTGTATCCGGACGGAAGGCGGCCCAGGCAAACCAGAAGTGGTTAGCGTGCTCCACGGGCGTCAGCCGTTTGCCAGTAAGAGCGCCCGACACACCTTGCCCGAAAATGTTCCAGCGGGTACCCGTTTCCTCGTCAACGAAGTCGTCACCGTCCGCGTCGAAGGACAGGAACTGACCGTCCAGTTCCCGAAGAAAGATGCTCGTGGAGCCAACTTCCCGTGAATCTGCTATGGATCGCTGGTCCAGGGCGGAGCGGGCGCCCGGCTTGAAGAAGACGACCAGGTCTTCTCCTCCCAGGGAGTGGTGTACTACGCGTTCCGTCTCCAAGTTAGCAAAGGGGAAGGCAGCCGATTCATTTCCCACCGACACGGCGGCCACTCGTTCCATGGGCAGCAGGCGGTCATCCTGCTGGCCAAAGAAAAGGAATGGCGACCGTCCCACTTCATCGTAGCCCGCGTAGGGGTTGGCTCCGTAACTTCGGCGATGGCCGGTATCCTGCGACAGCACCTGGGCGTCAGGATAGGTGACCATGAAATCCTGCCAGGCCGTTAAGGTCGCAGGAAGGATGTCCAGTTGCGCCCCGGTTAACTGGCCGACAATTGCCTCACCGGTCAATTGCTGCCACCAGGACTGGGTTTGCCGGTCCCACATTATCAGGTCGCTGTTTCGCAGGTTACCCGACACGCCAAAATCGTAAACTTCGCCGTCCAGGCGGCGGTCAAACACGATGGCCGAATTGCAAAGGGGGCAGAACGTAACCGACACCGGCACCCCAGCCAGGGTGTCATTGGCAATCTCGTGCCAGGTAAGGATTTGCAGGGGGTAAGCCTTTGCTTCGCCGTCTATCTCCAGGGCGATGACGGGTTCCTTCTCTTCAAGCCATTCGTCGGCCTCTTCAACGCTGACAAACCTGGGGTCGTCGATTGGCGGAATTCCGTCGCGGGGGACACCGCCGGAGAATATCTCGTTGTAGGGAACGCTGTGATTGCTGAAGTTGGTCTCCCAGACGCCGACGTTGATTCCCGCCTGGCGCAATTCCCTCGCCCAGTCCGGTTCCGCTCCCACGTCAGACCTGGTGGGCGCAGGAACGGCCGTGGGCTCGGCTGTAGGCGCGGGGTCCGTAGGCATTGCCTCTGCCGTAGTGGGTTCCGAGGCCGTTTTGTCCGCAAAAACTTCGTTCGACTTCATGCCAGGGGCAACATCAGTGGGAGTGGGCGACTCGACCTCTGACGCGGGCGCTGCTTGCGATTCTGAAGCGATCTCTGGCGCCGATACAGGTGCGGCAGTGGTATCTATGGTTTCTTCCTTCGGCTGCTCCGTCGGTGAGGCCGCAGTGCCGCAGGCTATTGCCAGGGCAGCCAACAGCCCCGCCGCAGCGAGGCTCCAGGAGGTGGTTCTTGAGCAACTTCGCATCTAGAGCCTCCAAGTTTTTCTTGTCTGTTGCCAGCGCAACAAAACTCTCACACTATCAGGTACGGAGCTGCCATTGCAGCGGATTGTCCTCGCCTTCCGAGAGCACGCTGGCAAGCCTACGCCGGCTGCAACAACCCGTCAAGCAAACTGCCGGGTGTCAGAGAAGGCGTATTCGGGTTAGAATGTGGCGGCAAAAGGGGTTGCCGCTAGCGAAGCGCAAATAGCGACACTGAAGCGGATTCATTGATGGAGCAACAGATGACTACTGAAAATCGGCGGGCGGTACAGGTTGACCAGTCAGCAATCGACAGGACCGTGGCGGGGCTGAAATCTCGCAACGTGGATGCGGTCGTGGCCGAGAATGGCGACGAGGCTCGCCAGATACTTATAGATATGATCCCTGACGGAGCGGAGGTCTTCAAGAGCACCTCGGAAACCTTGGATACCATCGGCTATTCCGACTACATCCGCGAGACCGGCCGGTACCGGAACCTGTACCTGGAAATTTCGGAGGAATCCGACCGGGATCGGCAGCGGGAACTGCGCCGCTTGGCCAGCGTGGCCGAATACTACGTGGGCAGCGTCCACGCCGTAGCGGAAACGGGTGAAGTGATAGTGGCCAGTGGGTCGGGCAGCCAGTTGGGGGCCTATGTCTATGGGGCAAAAACCGTAATTTGGGTGACCGGTGTCCAGAAAATCTGCCCCACCCTTGATGAAGCACTGGCCAGGGTCAGAGGATTCTCCGTGGAGCGCCACCACGAGTGGGCCACATCCCAGGGCCGCCCCGAGGCTCCCCTGGGCAAGCTGATGATATTCGAGAACGAGCAGAACCCCGACCGTATCAAGATGGTGTTAATCAAAGAGTCGCTGGGGTGGTAGGTCCCAGAAGTGCCCCATATTGGCTTAACGGAAAATGCGTCGATCTGGAGAAAGCGGGAACCTCGAGCTAAGGGTAGACCGGTGTCCCTTATGATTTGCTTTTCTTGCCCTGACTTCGTTTGACCATAGTTGAGGCTTCAATTACCATTAAGCCAACAGGCGTCGGCACAAACCTATTGCTCAATTCAAGGAGTTTGTAAATGGCTACCACCCAAGAAAAGCTTTATGACGTTGGTGGGGTAACCATGCCCCGTCCCTTTAAGATCCGGAGGCTGGGTCACTTCGGTTTAAACGTGTACGACATGGAGGCAGGCCTTCGATTTTACAAAGACCTGCTGGGCTTCAAGGTTTCTGACCATCTCAACTTCAAGGGCAACCCCCAGCGGGCGGAAATTCTTAAAGACGTTCCAGACCAGGACTGCCAGGGCGCTTTTATGCACCACGGCGGTGACCACCATTCCTTTGTCCTGTTTCCCAAGAAGGCCCTGGACGTGCTGGGCCGTGGCAGCGGCCACGAGGGTGATGGCGACGTAACCATTAATCAGATTACCTGGCAGACCGGTTCTCTGGCCGAGGTCGTAAACGGTCAGCAGTACTTCAACGATACCGGTATTCCCATTCGCCGAACCGGTCGGGATATGCCCGGGAGCAACTGGCATACCTACGTCTGGGACCCCGACGACAACATCAACGAGCTCTACTACGGTATCGAGCAGATAGGCTGGTTGGGCCGTAGCAAGCCCCGCCCTATGCACTATCGCGGGTTCGGCGAGGCGCCCAGCCTTCCCCAGATGTCGGAAGAGGCTGAAGTCGACGAGGCCGTCGAGAAGGGAATAGAAATCTTCTCCGGTACCCGCGATACGGAGAACATGCCGGCTGTCCACGACGTGGAAGGCATCCTGCTGCCCAGGCCCTTCAAGATTACCAAAATCGGCCCGGTCAACCTGTTCGTCCGAGACCTGGACGCCGCCGTTGCATTTTACGCCGAGCGGCTGGGCTTCGTCTTCACCGAAGAGGTTAACTTCCGCGGCCACCGCTGCGTCTTCATGCGCAACGGAAACGAACACCACAGCCTGGGCCTGTTCCCCAGGGCCCTGCGCGCGGAACTGGGCTGCAGTCCCCACACTTCCTGTATGTCCTTCGGCGTCGAGGTGGGTACCTATCGTCAGCTGAAGAACGCCATTGCGTTTCTTAAGAAACATGGCGTCAACTTCAAGGAATTGCCTGCGGAACTGCACCCCGGCGTTGACTACGCCGCCTATGCTCAGGACGCCGATGGCCACTTGATCATGCTTTACTACTACATGGAGCAACTGGGTTGGGAAGGCCAGCCCCGGCCGAAGGAACTGCGCCGCAACGTCGGTTCCACCGAGGAATGGCCCGAGAACCTGGAAGCCCTGTCTGATACCTACGTTGACCAAGTGTTCCAGGGTCCGCTGGGCTAATTTGGGAAGCCACGAGTGGCATAAGGAGCTATAACGGCTACCTTCAGGACGCGTTTACTGTAGGGGCGGCCCCTGTGGCCGCCCTGAACGCCAATGCAAAGAACAATAGGTCATAGGGGAGGAACAAACATGCGCCAGCTGGCCAGCAACGTTTACGTGGAAACCGAGGTGCGGGGCTGCAATCATGGCTTCGTCACGACCTCTGACGGTGTGGTGATGATCGACAGCCCCCACAAGCCCACCGATGCCCTGAAGTTGAAGGCGGAAATTGCAAAGCACGGGCAACTGCGCTACATCATTAACACGGAACCCCACGGTGACCACTGGACGGGCAACGCCTTCTTTGACGCCCCGGTCGTCGCCCACGAGGGTGTCCGCACCCGCATTCTGGAAACCGACCTGGATGAACACATCGAAAGGGTGGCCAACTTCGGTCCGGAAGAGGGGCCCCTGATGGTGGGCTACCAGCCTAACGTCCCCATCATTACCTTCAAGAACGGCATGACCCTGCGCGTTGGCGACCACACCTTTCGCATGATCCACATGCCCGGCCACACACTTTACCAGGCCGCCATCGTAATTGAGGAGGAAGGCGTCGTCTTCACCAGCGACAACATCTTCCACAAGGTCCAGACCTGGCTACACGAGGCGAATCCGGACCTGTGGCTGACGGCCCTGGAGTCGCTCCGAAAGCTGGACGAGGACATTTTTGTGCCGGGCCATGGCGACCTGTGCGACAAGGGCTACTTGGACGAGCAGGGTTCCTTCATAATGGAGTGGAGGGACTACGTCAAGGAAGCCATTGATATAGGCATGACCCGCAACGAAGCGGCCCTGAACCTCAATAAGTTTGTTGATCGCTACCCTATGGACGTGGGACAGGCCCACATGGCCCCCATGGTCATGCGCATCAGCGCCGCCAACCTGTACGACTACCTTACCGGTGCCTGGGAACCGCCCAAGCCGGCCACCCTCGCCCTCCGACCGAGGGGGCTGTAGCGCTGCCCCGGTCGACACAATAATGCTCGGGCAAAGCGATAGGGGCGGGTTTCAATCCCGCCCCTGAACTTTGCTATCTGGATGGCCGGATAGTCAGGTCGACGATTACTATGCCCTCGCCGCTTCTTCCTGCTTGGCCAGGTAGTGGGGCATTACTTCGGTGCTGAACAGTTCGATGGAGCGCATGGCCTGCTCGTGGGTCAGGTCACCCCACTGGAAGGAGCAAACAAAGTAGTTGGCTCCGGTCGCCACGTATTCGTCCATGTACTCGCGTATGGTGGCCGGGGAACCGGCGATGGCGCCGAAGCCTGCGCCCGAACCGGAATGACCGTCTCCCAGTCCGCCCCGCAGGCTGGAACGGCGCTGCTGCCGGTCCAGGTCTTCCAGGGATGCGTCCAGGTCGCGTCGTTCTTCCCTCGGCAGGTCCCGAGGCGGCGCGGAAGCAGGACGCGGGTTCATGTTGGAACCATAGAACTGGGTAAGGCCCCGCCGTTCAGCTTCCAGCCTCCGGGGAGTGCCCAGGTTCCAGCGGTATGACTCCCAGGCTGGCTGGGCTTCCCGCTGGGCCTGCTCGTCGGTTTCCGCCAGCAGCATGTGGTTCACCAGGCCAATCTTGGGCTCGGTTCCCTGGACGGTCAGCGCGCCCTTGCCCTGGTGCTTCTCCCACTCTTCCTTGTAGCGCCGGACGTTAGCCTCAAAGCCGTCCAGGGAGCCTACAATGATGGTATTCATGCCGTCGATAGCCGCGGTCTCCACGTTGCGCATGTACCAGAAAGGCGGGAAGGGGGCCTGCTGAGGGCGCAGGCGCATGGGCAACTCGTCAAAGTTGTAAAACTCGCCGTGGAAGGTCAGCTCTTCGTTGCTGAGTCCATCCTGTATACAACGCAGGGTTTCACAGTAGCGGGTCGCGTTGATTTCTACGTCCGAGTCCTGGCCCCAGAAGAAAGCCTCAAACACGCCGCCGCGACCTACGCCCAATTCCAGGCGACCCCCGCTCAGGTGGTCCAACATGCTGATCTCTTCGACAAGGCGTATGGGGTGGTGCAGGGGCAGCACGTAAACGCAGGGGCCAAAGCGCAGGGTCTTGGTACGCTGGGACAACGCCGCCAGGAATACGTTCTGGGAGGGGGCCAGGCTATGCACCGCCGGAGTGTGGTGTTCGGCCAGGTGGTAGGAATAAAACCCGGCCTGTTCCAGCCGTTCCAGTTGGATCAGGCGCAGGTCGTAAATCTCCTGCAATGTCATGCCGGGACAGGGTTCAATGTGGTCAAAAACTCCAAACTCTAATGCCATTGGGGGCTCCTTTGACGAATTGTCGCCAGCTTGCTACTGTTTTGGTGCCTATTCTACTACCCAGTCCCCTCTATCACAACCGGACTATAACAACGGGAGCACCCAGGCCTGCAGAGTAGACTCCCTTCGTGGCTAATGCTTCCTGCAAAGTGTTAAAATCACTATTGAGTAATACCGTCAAGGATGTGGGCCTATGCCACAGGAGTTCATCCACGTTAAGGGCGCGCGGGAGCACAACCTCAAGAACGTCGAGGTAACCATTCCCCGGGACAAGCTGGTAGTTATTACCGGCGTTTCCGGTTCCGGCAAAAGCTCCCTGGCCTTTGACACTATCTATGCCGAGGGACAGCGGCGATACGTGGAATCCCTGTCCGCCTATGCCCGCCAGTTCCTGGGCCGTATGGACAAGCCCGACGTGGACTACATTGAGGGCCTGTCGCCGGCCATATCCATCGACCAGAAGGGCGTCTCCCACAACCCCCGTTCAACCGTAGGGACGGTCACTGAAATCTACGACTACATGCGGTTGCTCTTCGCCCGGGTGGGCAAGCCCCACTGCCCCAAGTGCGGCCGCCCCGTTGAGCGGCAGACTGTTCAACAGATCGTGGACGCCATCCTTTCCCTGCCGGAAGACAGCCGCATCACCCTGCTGGCCCCAAAAATTCGGCGTAAAAAGGGGGAGCACAAGGACGTATTTGAATCCGCCCGCCGGGCCGGTTTTGTACGCATCCGGGTTAATGGCGAAATCTTGATGCTGGACGAGACTGAAGCTGTTAACCTGGACAAGCAGAAGTGGCACTATATCGAACTGGTCATTGATCGTATCATCGTCCGCCCCGATACCGAAATCAGCCGGGTATCCGAGTCAGTGGAGACGGCCCTGCGCGAGGGTGAAGGTGTCCTGCAGGTTCTGCGCCAGCCAAGGGACGAGGGGGCTAAAGAGGAAGAGATAGTCTTCTCAGAGCAGTTCGCTTGCGTACGCTGCGGCACCAGTCTGCCGGAAATTGAACCCCGTACCTTCAGCTTCAACAGCCCCCACGGAGCCTGCCCCCAGTGTACCGGCCTGGGCTTCAAGCTGGAAGTGGACCCCAACCTGGTCATTCCCAACCGAAACTTGTCCCTGCTGGAGGGGGCCGTTGTGGCCTGGAACCGCACCGGAGCCTCCTCGGGCTGGTACACCAGCATGATGGAATCGGTGGCCCGGGCCTATGGCTTCTCACCCCAGGTGCCGGTCAGGGACATGGACGAAGAGCACCTGAAAGTAATCCTGTACGGTGTTAAGGGCAAGAAAGTTACGGTCCGGCACCGCACCCACAACGGCCGCACGTACAGTTGGGAGACCCGGTTCGAGGGGGTTATTCCCAACCTGGAGCGACGGTACCGGGAGACTGACTCCGACCACACCCGCCAGGAGATTGAGCGTTACATGACTGCCCGACCCTGCCAGGCCTGCAAGGGCCAGCGGCTCAAGCCGGAAGCGCTGGGTGTGAGGGTTTGCGGGCTCAGCATCATGGACGTTACTGCCATGAACATTGCCCAGGGCGTGGAATGGGTACGGACAATTGACCCGGACGCCGAGGGCGAACACCCGGGAGAAGTGCTGTCCCGAAGGGACAAGTCTATCGCAAACCAGATACTCAAGGAAATTGAGGGGCGCCTCAAGTTCCTGGACGGCATCGGTCTGGATTACGTGACCATGAGCCGCACTGCCCGTACTTTGTCCGGCGGCGAGGCCCAGCGGGTGCGGCTGGCTACCCAAATTGGCTCTGGCCTGACCGGCGTTCTTTACGTGTGCGACGAACCCACCGTGGGTCTGCATCCTCACGACGACCACCGTCTTATCGACACCCTCACCCGCCTGCGGGACATGGGGAACACGGTAATTGTGGTGGAGCATGACGAGGCGATGATGCGGGCCGCGGATTACATTGTTGATTTGGGCCCGGGCGCGGGGGAACACGGCGGCCACGTTGTAGCCACGGGAAAAATTGACGAGGTAATGGCCAACTCAGGCTCCCTTACCGGCCAGTATTTGAGCGGCAATAAGGAAATTTCGCTGCCGGAAAGTCGCCGTCCCGGAAACGGCCTTTGCATCACCGTTACTGGGGCTCGGGAAAACAACCTCAAGGATGTGGACGTTTCCATACCGTTGGGCATGCTTACCTGCGTTACCGGGGTGTCCGGGTCTGGCAAGAGCACCTTGACCTACGACATTCTGTACAAACGCCTGGCCCAGGAGATTAACAAAGGGCGAGACTATCCGGGCGACCACGACGATGTTACTGGCATGGAACACATTGACAAGGTGGTCAACATCGACCAGTCCCCTATCGGCCGCACTCCCCGCAGCAATCCCGCTACCTACACCGGGGCTTTCACGCCCATCCGGGAGCTGTTCGCGTCTCTACCTGAGGCCAGGATAAGGGGCTACAAGCCTGGGCGCTTCTCCTTCAATGTGAAGGGTGGCCGCTGCGAGGCCTGCCAGGGCGAGGGTTATAACCAGATCGAAATGCAGTTCCTCCCGGACGTTACCGTCCCCTGCGAAATCTGCCACGGCCGCCGCTATAATCGAGAAGCTATGGAAGTAACCCTGCGGGACAAAAGCATCGCCGACGTGCTGGACATGACGGTGGACACGGCGCTGGAGTTCTTCTACAACTTCCCGCGCATCAGGCCGAAACTGGAGACCTTGCGCGACGTGGGCCTGGGGTACATTCGCCTGGGGCAGCCGGCCACAACTCTGTCGGGCGGCGAGGCCCAGCGGGTGAAGCTGGCTACCGAACTGGCCAAGCGGGCCACCGGCAAGACCCTGTACCTGATGGACGAACCCACTACCGGCCTGTCTTTCGAGGACTGCGCCGCCCTGCTTCGGGTGCTGCATCGCCTGGTAGACAACCGTAATACCATAGTCCTGATTGAGCACAACCTGGACCTGATCAAGAATGCTGACTGGATCATTGATCTGGGCCCCGGAGCCGGCGACCGGGGCGGTCAACTCATCGCCACCGGCACCCCGGAAATGCTGGTCCAGCGCCCCGAGTCCCACACGGGCCGCTACCTGAAGCCCCTGCTGGAAACAAATGGCAGGGCACCCTTGTCCGTGGCGCTTCCTCCGTTAGAGGAAGCCCCCGAACCTGTGAAGCCCGCAAAGAAGGCCAGGAAGACTACAGCCAAGAAACGCGTCAAGGAACCGGTGGCCGTGGGTGATGATTAGGGACGTTTCACCCTTATCACCCTGCCAGAATATTTTCCGGGCCGCGACGGTTAAGCCAGGCACAAATAGCTTTTGAACCTGCTAATCAAGAGTCCTGTCCATCCTGTAAATCCATGTAAGTTCAATGAGGAGAACCAATGACCCAAACCCAAACCCTGCAATACGACCTGCTCATTGATGGCGAATGGAAGCCCGCCGTCAGTGGCGACTACTTTGACGTGGAAAATCCGGCTACCGGAGGAACGGTGGCCCGAATGGCCAACGCCGGAGAACAGGACGTGGCCGAGGCCATTGGCAGCGCCGAACGGGCCTTCAAGCACGGCCCCTGGTCTACCATGCCTGACTCGGAACGGGGCAAGATCCTGTGGCGCATTGCCGACATGGTGGAAGAGCGGCGGATGGAACTGGGCCGAATGGAGTCCATCTCCAATGGTCGGCCTATATCAGAGACCTCTTCCCAGATGCTGGTAGTGGCCAGCTATTTCCGCTATTTTGCCGGGTTCTGCGACAAGATTCAGGGTTCCACAGTTCCTACCGACCGGGGACACCTGAACTACACAGTTCGCGTACCTCTGGGTGTGGTGGGGCAACTGACCCCCTGGAACCACCCGCTAATGATTGCATCCAAGAAATTGGCACCGGCCCTGGCTGCCGGCTGCGCGGTAGTATTGAAACCCTCTGAGTGGGCCCCGCTGACTCCGACGGAGATTGGCAACATAGCTTTGGAAGCGGGTCTGCCACCGGGCGTCCTAAACATCGTTAACGGCTTCGGACCCACTGCAGGAAAGGCCCTGGCCGCCGACCGGCGCCTGGGCAAACTGGACCTGACCGGCGGAACCGAAACAGGCCGTGCCGTTGGCGAGGTGGCAGGCCGCAACCTGACTCCCTTCCAGGCGGAACTTGGAGGCAAGGCGCCTGTGATTGTTTTTCCTGACGCCAATCTGGAGGACGCCGTAAACGGTTGCGCCTTCGCATCCTTCGTGGCATCGGGCCAGACCTGCATTCAGGGTTCCCGGGCCATAGTCCAAAGCTCAATTTACGACCGTTTCGTGGAACAGCTTTCGGCAAAGGTAACGAACATCCAACTGGGCGACCCCACCGATTTTGAGACTCAGATGGGACCGGTGGTCTCCAGGCCATCTTACGATCGCATCCTCAGTTACGTGAAGGGCGCGAAGGAAGAAGGCGCAAGAATAGCGCATGGCGGCAAACACCCTGAGGGTGCCGAATTCGCCAACGGGTATTTCATCGAGCCAACCATTCTTGCCGACGTACGACCGAGTATGACCGTGGCCCAGGAGGAGATTTTTGGGCCGGTTGTGTGCATCATTCCCTTTGACACTGAAGAAGAAGCCCTGGCTATTGCCAACGACATTCCCTACGGACTGGGATGCTCAATCTGGACCCGCGACGTGGCCCGGGCCCACCGAGTTGCCAGTGAGGTGGAGGCAGGCATCGTGTGGATAAATGACCACCACCGGCTGCACCCGGGCATACCCTGGGGCGGCTTCAAGGACAGTGGCTACGGACGCGAGGGCAGCTTCGACTTCATCCACGAATATACTGCGCCCAAGTACGTCTGTGTCCGTGTAGAACCCCACGGTTTTGACTGGTACGCCTCCAGCGGTCCGGGGCAGAGGTTGAATTAGGTAAGCCCATTTCACGCCATTTGAGATGCGTGACCGACAGTAATTGCGTGCATGAGATTCGGGGGCAGGCTTTATGGCTGTCCTGTTCAAGCGCCACGCCTCCCGATAATCAGGTGGACGCTTACCCATAGTCACTACTTCCCCCATTTGGTAGAATAGCCACGAATGAAACCCCGAATTTCTGGGAGGAATTAATATGGATCTGCACTACGATGGCGAGGTAAAGATCGCCAAGATAAACATGGGTCCTTATGATAACAATGGTTACATCGTTGTTTGCCCTGAGACCAACGAGGGCATCATCATCGACACTCCCGCCGAGCCGGAGAAGCTGATAGACCAGGTCGGCGACGTGCAGATTAAGGCTATCCTGATCACCCACAAGCACCAGGATCACCTGAATGGCTTCCATGAGATTACCGGCGCCATCGGCGCCCCCGTGGCTGTGCATGCCAATGACGTGGATGGCCTGCCTCGCTCTCCCGAGACGGTCTTGAACGATGGAGACACCATTACGTTCGGCAATCAGACGGTTCACGCTATCTTCACCCCCGGGCATACCGAGGGCGCAACCTGCTACCTGGTAGGGAAGCACCTGTTTTCCGGCGACACACTGTTCCCAGGCGGCCCTGGCAAGTCCCGCAGCCCCGAACTGCTGCAGCAGATTCTGAAGAGCATCAGCAGCCAACTGCTCACCCTGCCGGAAGACGTTGCGGTATATGCGGGTCACGGCTCGGTTGACACTACCATCGGCGAGGCTCGCAGCCGATATCAGGTGTTCACTTCCAAATCCCACTCCCCTGACCTGTTTGGCGACGTAGACTGGCTGGAAACTGAATAAACAGGCGTTGGATTGGCGTATCAGGCTGAATTCCTGCAGTTATCAGGCCCGCTGAACCCGAGTTTGTTGAAGAGATCGTCTGCCCCGAAGCACTCAAGAAATGGGCTTTGGGAGAGATTATAATCAACTTGCTTTGGGAGAGCGGGTCTCTCAATTGGTGGTATCACATCAGAAGGAGGATTAGCCTTGCAAGTTCAAGTTTGATTTACCGTTGACAGATTGGAATTGGTTTGTTAATCTGAATAATTGTGATAGTGAGTATCATATAGACTGGATTGCCACGAAGATGTTGTGAGGAGATGAGAAATATGGCTGAATACACGGCTTACAGTTTCAAGGCACGGCGTCAGGTTCCCGTGAAGGAAGTCAAACTGGTTCGGTACAAGAACGGACGCTATGGTATTCAGGGCCAGGCTGCTGAAGGTCCCGAATGCGTTGTATCCAAAATGATCAGCACTGCGCAGGCCCAGGAAATGCAGGAAGCCGGTTACGCGGTCAATGATATGTCAGGGCAAGGTTAGTTCCGAAAAATTGCCAAGTTGATCTGGTTTCCCCTTGAAGCAAAAGGGCCGGGCCAGCTGAATGCTTCGCCAAAACCGAATAGAGGTAGAGATGTTCCAACGCACCGTGCTGGACAACCAACTGCGCGTCCTGACCTCAGCCATGCCCCATTCAACGTCCGTTTCCGTCACCATCAGCGTGGGGGCGGGCTCCCGCCATGAACCAGATGCGCTGGCCGGTCTCTCCCACTTCCTGGAGCACCTGCCCTTCAAGGGTACGGAAAGCTGGCCTACCGCCCGCCACGTCAGCGAAGCCATCGAAGGTGTGGGCGGCATAATGAATGCCAGCACTGACCGGGAGGTGACGGTATTCTGGTGCAAGGTGGCGCGCCTGCACTTCCAGCAGGCATTCTCGGTGCTGCTGGATTTGGTGCTTCACCCCTTGCTGGACCCGCAGGAGATGGAGAAGGAGCGCGAGGTCATCCAGGAAGAGCTGCGGATGACCTACGACTACCCTTCACACCGGGTGGATCTGCTCATTGACGAACTGCTCTGGCCGGAACAGGCCATGGGACGGGACGTGGGCGGCACCCTGGAGTCGGTGGACAACATTACCCTGGAAGATGTCCGTGACTACATGGTGCAGCAGTACAATCCGGCCAATACGGTCATTGCCGTGGCCGGCAACGTGGACCACGATCAGGTCGTAGATATGGTGAACCAGGTCACCCGCGACTGGCAGCCTCGGCCAAGCCTGGACTGGCAGCCTGTGGTGGACTATTATGCCGACCGGGGCATTGGCGCGGTGGCGAAGGTGGAACAGAGGCAAGCGGATCAGGCCCACATCTGCCTGGGCTTGCCTGGCATCTCCATTACCGACCCTGACCGATATGCCATGGCCATCTTCAACGGGATACTGGGGGACGGAATGAGCAGCCGACTGTTCCTGAACCTGCGTGAGGAACAGGGGCTGGCCTATGACGTTTCCAGTTCCCTGAACCACTTCCGCGACTGTGGCTCCCTGGTAGTCTATTGCGGAGTGGAGCCGAGGAAGGCTACCGAAGCGGTGCAGGCGGTGGTGCAGGAACTTGCCGGGATGCGGGGACCGGTGCCCGCCGCAGAACTGAACAAGGCCAGGGAATATTCCAAGGGCCGCCTGCTGCTTCGGATGGAGGACACGCGCTCCGTGGCCGCCTGGCTGGGGGCCCAGGAACTGCTGCTGGGCCAAGTCTCCACTATTGATGAAACAGTCCAGATGATTGATGGGGTAATGGCCGAGGACGTGGCCCGGGTGGGCGAACGCCTGCTGGACCCAAACAAGCTGCGCCTGGCGGTGGTCGGCCCCAATGACGAGGAGAAGGAACTGCAGAAGTTGCTAACCTTCTAGTTCGAGGCGGACCGGAATCATGGGACTCGCAGGGGCGGCCAAAAGGGCCGCCCCTGCGAGTTTGTTCATCCAAGGCGCCACCCCCGGTTGAGCGGGGGTGGACTTTTGCTGTCCAGGTGGCAGTCTTCTGGATGGTGCGGTTACTTGAACACGGCCAGGCACTTGGGGGCGTTGAAGCTCCAGCACTCCGCCCATTCCAGGTAGTCGGCGCGGCGGTTGAGTTCGGCCATGGCGCCTACCAGGCACTGCCAGTTGAGGGTTTCCTGCTGGCCGGATTCCTCCACCTGGTGCAGGGTCCAGTTCTTCCAGGTGTCGTACTCGCCGTTGCGGAGAGCCTCCAGGAGGACCCGGTCGGCTTCCAGGTCGGGGTAGACGAAGCTGTTCTTCTCAGTAAGGAAGGCGTGGGACCAACTGGAAGAAGCCATCAAGACCACCCTATATGGGCTGTCCAGGAGGGCTCGAACCGTGGCCTGTCCCACCTCGAAGCAGCGTTTGGGGGTAGGCGAAGGCGGATCAGGCTCGTTCTCAAAGACGTCGGCGCCGCCGCGCATCCGGACCACGTTGCTGCCGTAGCAGTTCACCGCCATGGGCAGGATGGGATAGTTGAAGCCCTTGCGGTCCACGTCGAGGAAGAGGAGGGTGTTAGCGAAGGCATGGCCAAGGCCGGCCTTCTCGTGCAGGGGCTTGTAGGCGTAGGCCATGTCGATGCCCTGCTCGATTAGCCGGCTGGTCAGGTAGCGGCCAGCCTGCTGGTGACCGGGGACGCTGAAGACCTTGTCCTTGGGTTCGTCCCAGACGTTGGGGCGGTCGCCGATGCGGTGATAGGGCTCAAAGTCGATCTGGTCGTAAGCGAGGACGCAGAAGGGGGGAATGATGTCCTCCCGAAAGTTCTCATACTGGTCGTCGCCCCAGAGCAGGATGAAGTCGGGGTTGAAGGCGTCGATCTCCTCTCGGAGCTTGCGGAAGGCATTGAATACCTTGGCCCGGTGGGCCTTGTGAGCGGTAATGCCCTCGTCATCGCCCCATTCGGCCTGCATTTCCGCGGGCCAGTTGGCGGGGTTCTTCATGTGCTCGGGGATCCGGTCGGTCTTGAGCATGCGGATCAGGGGCCAGGGCTTGTATTCGTCGGGAACCAAGCCGGGGGGATAGTGAGTGGCGCCGATGCCAAGTATTTCTCCCATGAAATCCTCCAACAGGACAGGTTTCTGTCCATAGATTCGGTTATGCCGGAGTTGGGTAGTGTCGGCAATTATAGGTATGAGTTGGCTTGGCAGTCAACTGAACGAGATACCGGGTCGGAGCGATCGCACCTAGAGACAATGTCCTTCCGAGCTTGCCGCAGCACCTAACCTTCTACCCACAAACAGGCTTGCGGTCCGGCAACCTGGCTGATGGGCAGGATTTCAGGTCCTTCGGCAAGCTCAGGACGACATGACTTCCGGTGAGAGAATTGGTCAATTGATCGAGCATGACGCGCTGGAATACAGGGACCCTACCAGTGCATCTGCCTGTCACACCATCTTTGTTACACCCTTTCGGTCGGGTCCACCAGAGCTTCAGCCTGCTGCCGGTCTTCAGGGGAGGTGGAGAGGGCGATGGTGGCGATGCCGTCCTTGCGGTCCAGAATGTGGACGCTGCGGATATTGATTCCCGCCTCGCCGAAGCGCTGGGCTATGAGGGCCAGGGCTCCCGGTTCGTCCTTCAGCCTGATGAGCAGGGCATCATCGGTTACCGCCGAGTAGCCGGCATCGGCCAAGGCAACCAGAGCACGGTCGGTGTCGTCGGTGCTGATGATAATGGTGCCATGTTCGCCGTTGACCTGGGTGTTAATGGACTCGAGGTTTACGTTTGCCTGGGCCAGGGTGGCGGTAATGTCCGCCAGCACGCCTACTTCGTCCCGGGCCATTATTACGATGCGTTCCAAGTCAATCCTCCTGGATAAGTCGTGCTGGCAAAATCGTGCTGGGATAAGTCGGGCTGGATCAGGCCGAGGCCAGAGAAAGGCAGTCGTCCACAAATTCATCCACCATTTGTCGAGTTACTTGGGGCATTGTGATCAGGTGGGCGATATCGCGGTAGGGGGCGAGTTGCCACCTGCTCACCACGGCGGGAGAAGGCCGGGGGAGGACGACGGTAACCGAGTTGGGATTGCGCCAGGCCTGGATGCCGCTGTCATTAAGCCGGACCACGGCGTATTCCGCCACGTCCAGCATACCCGTAACAATCTCCTTCCAGCCTTCGTAGCCCAGCTTTTCCAGGGCATACCAGAGCATCAACGGAGTCCAGGCGTTGCGAGACCCGGGGATGGTGGTGTCCATTACGCCCACATACTCGATGGAACGGGCGATGCGGGAGACATACTCCTTCCTGGTGAGCACCACACCGCAGGGAATGGGCGAACCGATAAGCTTGTGGCCGCTGACAGCCAGGCTGCAGGCTCCCTCGTCGAAACCAAAGGGCTGTGGGTCTGGTACAAAAGGCAGGATCATGCCGCTGAGGGCGGCGTCGGAATGGATGTAGGACTGGGTAATTGCGAGATCGTCCAGGATGGAACGGACCCGGCGCAAGTCGTCCACCGCTCCCTTCATGGTGGTGCCGATGTTGGCCATGAATATGACAGGAACGTCGCGATTGATGCGGATGGTTTCGCGCAGGTCGTCGTAGTCTATCTCCCCGTTGTCCTGGCTCTTGATCATAATGTTGCGCATGTTCAGCACCCGCATAATCTTGAGGATGCTGTAGTGGGTGTCCTGGGAGAAATAGACGACGCCGTTTGGGTAGAGTTCACGGGCCATGTAGAGGCCGTACATGTTGCCCTCGGTGCCTCCGGTGGTAACGTAGCCCCAGGCCTCGTCGGGGTCGAGGCGCATTAAGGTGGCGAACTGACCGATAACATCCCGCTCAAATTCGTGGGAATTGACACGGTAGTTGGTGCCGTGGAAGGGATCTCCCACGTTATTGGCGTTGTAGTTCAGGAAGGGCAGGATTTCGTCGTAATTGAAATTGAAATTAACGGGATAACCCAGCATGTGGGCGGAGGCTTCCTCGAAGGTCTGCTGCAGAGCGGCAAGACGGTCTTTGGCCTGTTGGTTCAGGTTATTCACTGTGCGCACCTCCCACTCCCGGAGTCGTTTGCAATATAAGAAACACCTTTGCTTGGCGAGGCAATTATACCATTGGGAAAGGCCCACACCCCCGGCCCATCTTCCAGGGGGAGAAGGAAAGTTAAGTATTCGATTTCGTTGTCCTCCCCGCGCCAGGGCAAACACGCAGGTCTGACCCTACGGTTGACCGCCCGGGCAGGGTGGCCACAAGGGCCGCCCCTACGAAGGGTCTGTCGAGGCCAGGGCAGACACATAGGTGTGCCCCTACGGTGGGGGTTTTGCCGTCGATCGGCGCCTATGCCATGGCGAACCAGCGGGCCCAGAGGAGGGACAGGTCGGGTTTGGGCTTGGGTGGGGGCAGTTCCCGCATTAGCAGGCGGTCGTATTTGCTTTCCCACGCCCAGGGGAGCAGGGCCAGCAGCATGCGCCGGGGTTCGGGGATGTCTCCTTTCTCCCGCACCTTGTCCAGGTAGTTGTGCAGGTGCATCCAGGTGGTGAGGCGGAAGCCTTTGTCGGCTATCTTGCGGATTACCTCCAGAGGTTTGGGCGGTTCCTGCCGGTCGCCTACGGCGCGGGCGTAGTCGTTGTAGACCTGTTCGGTTACGCGGCGCATGCGGTAGATGGTGAGTTGGCGGTGGTATTTGCGCTGGAGGGCGCGGATTTCTTTTCTGATTTCACTGAGGGTTCTCATGGTTGGTTGTCTCCTTTTGTTGTTTATCCACGAAGGGGCACGAAGGTGGGATTTTTTTAAAAGTGTCCCATTTTGTGTCATTTTGTCTTATTTTTTGCCATTACCCCGTGCCTCTGCCAAAGAGCGAGGGGAAGTTGTGTATCCGGCAGCGTTGACCTCCTGGGGCAGGGCGGCCACAAGGGCCGCCCCTACGACGGTGTTCACGGAGGGGCGCGAAGGTGGGATTTTTTAAAAAAGTGTGCCATTTTGTGCCATTTTGTGCCATTTTTGCCTTTGTCCCCGGGGCCTATCCCTGAGGGCTAGGGGGAGTTGGGTATCCGGTTGCGTTGACCTCCCAGGGCAGGGCGGCCCCTACGACGGGGGATGGGCAGCCAGGGCAGACACACGGGTCTGCCCCTACCATATATGGTGGGAGCAAGGCGGCCACAAGGGCCGCCCCTACGACGGGCCGCGGGGTCACGCCAGTGTTTCCTGTTTCATGGTGCTTATTTCTATGGTGGGCGTGTGGCATCCAGAGTGGCAAGGGGTGAGTGTCGGCGTTTCGGGAACGGGGATGTGCCGATGGGCGTGATATTATGGGCGGCAACCAGGCCCGGCGCAGCTAACTGTGCCGGGAAGTCTGCAGGAGGAAAGGAAGCATGTCGGAAAAACCTTTTATTGATTTTGACCAGGCCCAGGCGGCGATGAAGGCCATAATTGATGAGGCCACCAAGCCGGGCGGGATGCCGGTGGCAATTGCGATAGTGGATGACGCGGGAAACATGGTGGCATACGCCCAGATGGACCACGTGCGGCTGTACGCCCGCCGCCACGCCTTTCGGAAGGCGTACACCGCGGCCATTATGGGCATGGACACGGGGCCTCACGGGGAGCAGCTTAAGGAGCGGGGGCGCACGGTAAGCGACTATGGCGATCCCAGCCTGACGCCCGGGGAAGGCGGCGTGGTGGTCAAGTCCAAGGACGGAATAATCATGGGTGGCATCGGCGTGGGCGGCTACCTGATCCGGGATGAGGAACTGGCGGGGATTGGGCTGAAAGCGATGAAGGTTGACGGATAATTGACCGAATCCCTTCGCTGTAATATATTCTGGTTAACCCATCGGCCCAACTGGGCGGTAAATCTGCCCAAGAAAACTCATAAGAGGTGAAAACCATGCCGGAACGCAACCCCTATATGCCCACATTTACCCAGGGCAGCATCAAGGCAAGCATGATCCAGCATACCAATGTGGAAACCAGCGACGTGCCCCGCAGCCAGGAGTGGTACCGCAAGGCGTTCGGCGCCGAGTGGACGGAGGATGGCCCCCGCTACCTGAAGCTGGGGAACACGGAGTTGCACCTGCACGTGGAGGCCAACCCGCAGCCTCATCCCACTAACCACTTCGCTATTGAGGTCGAGGACTGGGACGCGTGGCTGAATAACCTCCGAAGCGAAGGAATTGACTTTGCCCCGGGCCGCGAGCCGAAGCTGAACGACAGCGGCAAGCTGGCCGGGTTCCTGCGGGACCCGGACGGCAATCTGATCGAGGTGATGTACCACGCCGAATGGCACTAGGCCGCGGCCTTTGAACCAGTGGCGTGATTCACCCCGGGCAGCAAGCCTGCCCGGGGTGTTCTTTTGCGATGATCAGGAGAAGGGCCCGACCAACCTGGTCCGGCCACGGGTCATTTTACAAGCCCTCGGCGAAGATGGCGTTGGTAGTTGCCGCCTTGTGCCGCATGTCCTTGGGGCCGGCGTACTCATCGGAATGGTACCAGGCCTTGGCCTGCTCCACGCTGTCAAACTCGATAATAACCAGGCGGCTGGGGCTCCAGTCTCCCTCGATGGTCTCGGTGGCGCCGCCCCGGACGACGTAGCGGCCGCCGTAGGCCTCGATGGTGGCGGATACCAGCTTGCGGTATTCCTCAAATCCCTCCGGGTCGGTAACGTTGACGTCGGCAATCATGTAGCCTGCCATTTTGCTGCTCCTTAACTGCGAGATTCTTTTACCAGTTCGCATTGTATCTGATAGGAGGCTGGGAAGCACCGGATGTAGCCAGGAGAAGATAATCGGCCAGCAGGCAATCCTGCCATTGACCAGGGCAGACAGGCAGGTGTGCGCCTACATTGCCCTTACGTAGACCACCTGAAACGAGGAAGGACGGGACGCTTTGTCCAGCTTGCCCGTTAGGGCGTGGAATGGTACTTTACTCGGTAGGAATTCGACACTGGCGATGAATAATCAACCACGTAACGAGGGACCTAGATATGACCACGACAACTCCGGCAACTCACAGGAACTATATCGGCGGACAATGGGTGGAATCCGTGTCCGGCCGCACCTATCCCGTTTCCAATCCGGCCCACAAGGGCACAGTGCTGGGAGAATTTCAGACATCTACGCCAGAGGACGCGCTGAAGGCGGTGGCCGCGGCCAAGGAGGCGCTGGAAGGCTGGGCAAATACTCCTGCGCCGGCCCGGGCGCAGGTGCTGTTCCGCGCCCTGGAGATAATGGGGCGACGGAGTGATGAACTGGCCCGCACCATCACCGAGGAGGAGGGCAAGCCGCTGGCCGACGCCCAGGGTGAGGTGCGGCGAGCGATGAACATAATTGAGTATGCCGCGGGCGAAGGGCGCCGGATGTTCGGGTACACGACGCCGTCGGAACTGCCGAGCACGGTGGCCTACACGGTGCGGCGGCCGCTGGGCGTGGTGGCCATCATCACCCCGTGGAACTTCCCCATTGCCATACCGGCGTGGAAGATGGCGCCGGCGCTGATTTGCGGGAATGCGTTGATTTTCAAGCCGGCGTCCATCACGCCGTTGAGCGCGGTGAAGTTGACGGAGGTATTCGAGGAAGCCGGACTACCGCCGGGCGTACTGAACCTGATTACCGGGCCGGGCGGGTCGGTGGGCAATGCCCTGGTGGAGAGTCCCGACGTTAACGGCATCTCTTTCACCGGATCCACGGAAATTGGAACGGGCATCTACGCCGAGGGGGCGCAGCGGCTGAAGAAGGTTCAGTGCGAGATGGGGGGCAAGAACGCGGTCATCCTGCTGGAGGACGCGGACCTGGACAAGGCCCTGGGCGGCATAGTGCAGGGGGCTTTCGGGTCCACGGGGCAGCGGTGCACCGCCACCAGCCGGGTGATTGTGGAAGAGGGCGTTTACGACACCTTTATGGAGCAGCTAATCGACCGGACTTCCAAGCTCAAGGTGGGAGACGGGTTGGCGCCGGACACGGACGTCAGTCCGCTGTCGAGCCAGTCGCAGTTGAACACGGTGCTGGAGTACATCGGCATTGGCGCGGAGGAGGGGGCGCACCTGGCCTTCGGCGGCCACGCGGTGACGGGCGGCGAGTTTGACGAGGGCTATTACGTGGAACCCACCATATTCACTGACTGCACGCCGGATATGCGCATATCCCAGGAGGAGATTTTCGGGCCGGTGCTGACGGTGTTCAAGGCAAGGGACCTGGAGGAGGCGGTGGAGATTTCCAACAGCGTCAAGTTTGGGTTGTCGTCGTCAGTGTATACGCGGGACCTGCCGCGGGCGTACCGGTACATCAACACGGTGGACGCCGGAATGGTCCACGTTAACGCGCCTACCCTGGGTGGCGAGGTGCATTTGCCCTTCGGCGGACTGAAGGCTTCGGGTGTGGGCCAGCGGGAGCAGGGCGTGGAGGCGGTGGACTTCTTCAGCGAGGTAATTACCGTCTATATTGATTACGCAGATGCGCCGAGGACACAGGCGCGGTTTATTTAGGTGGGGAAAGGGCGGTCTATAAGTTCTGTAATGACCAGGGCCGGAGCGGTTGTTGCCGTTCTGGCCCTGCTTTTAGTTGCCTGCGGGCCTTCCGATGAGGAGATGAACCGGCTTATTGACCAGCGGGCGCGGGCGATTGTTGACGCGATGCCGACGGTGACGCCGCAGGTTATTCCCACCCATTTGCCCACGGCCACGCCGCAGCCTACGGTTACGCGGGTTCCCGAGCCAACGCCTGTGCCAACGCCTACCCCCCAGGCCGTTCCAACGCCGTTTCCGACGGCTACGCCGCAGCCAACCGCGACACCCCAGCCAATACCTACCGCTATTCCGACGGCAACTCCTCAGCCGACGGTAACGCCGGTACCTACATTACGACCGACCAGTGTTCCTACCCCGACACCTAGCATCACGGATTGGAGCGATAGGCTGAGGGCCTGGAGGGTTTGGATAGGCTCATCAAAAGGATCTGGAACGGGGTTCTTCATTCGTGATCCTCAGCTTCAGCACCACTTTTACGTAGTTACCAACGCCCACGTGGTTGGCGCCGACCAACAGGTGAGGGTTCATTGGTACTCTGACTTGCCAGTTCTGACGGTCAGGGTGCTTGGAAGGGACGAGTATGCCGATGTGGCTCTGCTGGAGGTGGGGCCCGACGATTTCAACACCGAAGACTTTGACGGCATCTCCTACTTGAACCGAGTTGGGAAGGGAATAAGGACAGCGGGGTCGACACGCCAGGGTGAGGAAGTAGTTGCGATGGGATATCCGCTCGGAGAAGGACTGTCCATCACCAAGGGCGTAGTTTCGTCGGTATGCATTGAACGGGATAGTGTTTGCTGGGTCAAAACAGATGCGGCCATTAATCCTGGAAACAGTGGTGGTCCCCTCATGAACAACTACGGTCAGATTATAGGTATGAACACCTCGGTAAGAATTGATGCTGAGAATACTGCATACGCACTGGCAATGAGTGAGATATTCGACAGATTTGTTGGGCTCAAACAGGGGCAAGTTCAAAGAAAGCCCACCCCAACGCCATCGATACCGGAGGCCCATTACAATGATGGTTCTTTCCTTGCGTTCCTGACCTGGTTCGAAAATGGTTCCTGGTGGCATAGGTCCCGGAACGACAAGCCCTGCGTAACCAGGGTGACACAGACTGGCAGTTGGTATTCGTGGGACGAACTGCCTGGCCGCGGCATTTGCCACTATGTAGGGGAGGAACGGGGGGAGGATGTAGTTGTCAGTGTCCAGGGCAAGACATACAGCGCGGTCAGGGTGGAATTGGATGGCCCGCCTTAGATTGCTACTTCCTAGCTACATCGCCCAGGGTACCAAGTTCCCGCTGGCGGAGCGCTTTTTTGCTATTAAGGCTCGTGGGTCAGCGATTCTGGCGCCTGCTTTGTTGGTAGTCCTCGCTTTTGCCGCATGCGGGCCTTCCGATGAAGAGATGAACCAGTTGATTGACCAGCGGGCGCGGGCGATTGTTGACGCGATGCCGACGGTGACGCCGCAGGTTATTCCCACCCATTTGCCCACGGCCACGCCGCAGCCTACGGTTACGCGGATTCCGGAGCCAACGCCTGTGCCTACGCCTACACTGGTGGCGACGGCTACGGCGGCGCCCACTCCCACTACCGTGCCTACTGTTACTCCCCAGCCAACGGCGACCCCCGTTACCTTCCCGGCGACGTCCACGCCGGCGCCGACGCCGACGCCGGTTACCTTTCCGCCCACGGCCACTCCGGTGATCATTCCCAATACTCCTACGCCCCAGCCCACGGCCACGCCGCAACCGGTTACCGATTTCCGGGCGATTCACCAGCATGCCTGGCCGGCAGTGTTCATGATTGAGGCGGGGAACAGCAGGGGTTCCGGTTGGCTGCTGGAAGAGGATCTGATAATTACCAACGAGCACGTGGTGGAGCACTACCGGTCGGTGACGGTCAGGCAGGCGGAGGCCCCCAAGTTCACCGCCCGAGTTGTGGGTGTGGACCGGGAGCGGGACCTGGCGTTGATTGAATTCGATCCCGACCAGGACCCCATAAGCAGTCGGGCCTCGCCGCTGCCGCTGGGTAAAGTGCCGGATGGGAACATAGCTCAGGAGTTGATGGCTCTGGGGTATTCGACGGTTTCTCCCCGGGACGACGGTACCGTGGGAGCGGCTTCGGCCAACCGGGGCGTTTTGTCCCAGGTGGTGTACGTGGACAGCGCCAAGGAGGTCCGCAACCTGCTGATGGACGTGCCGGTGGACCCGGGGGACAGCGGCGGTCCAGTGTTCAACAGCAAGGGCGAGGTAATCGGTTTGGTACGTGCGGCCCAGACCAGTGCCGGTGGCAAGCGCGTGGTGGGCACCTTCTTCGCCGTCCACGCCGACGAAATTCGGGAAGCGCTGCCGGACCTGAAGAAGGGCAGGTAGAAGATTCACCCCTGGCTTCAGGCGCCGTCCCGTGCTATGGGACTGGACATGGTTTCTTCTTTTGTTTGTAGTCTGTCGACAATACGTTCGCGTTGGTTTCGTTTCAGGTGGGATCGTGGGTGTAATCAGGGCAGACACGCAGGTCTGCCCCTACCTTTCTGGCGGGACCGTGGTTGAAACTAGGGCAGGCACGCAGGTCTGCCCATACCTTTCCAGTCTCTAATCCACCTGGCCTGGAGCGGGGTCGGTGCGGTTTTCGCAATTGTTTGGCGTAAACCCTGCTGATATAATCGCCGTATCAACACCTACGAGTCTCATTCGAACAGTACAGGAGGCAAATTATGGGTTATACGCCGCGACAACTGGGGCACGTGAACATTTACGTTCGCAATGCCGAACGGGCAAGAGAGTGGTACGAGGATCTGCTGGGACTGCACACCCACGGCTTTACCCCGGGACGGGCCGCCTTCATGAGCGCCGACATTGGCAACTCCCATGAGATCGCGCTGGTGGAAGTGGGCGAGGATGCCATGGGCCCGCAGCGAGGGCAGGTAGGTTTGAACCACATGGCCTGGTATATGAACAGCCTGGAAGACCTGGCGGAACTCTACAACCGGGTAAAGGAAAAGAGCATCCCCATCGAGCGGGTGTCGGACCACGGCCATGCCATCGGAATCTACATTAGGGATATGGACGGCAACGGGATTGAACTGTCTTACGAGATGCCGGCCGAACAGTGGGGGCATGACCCCAACGGTTATATGATCGGGGGCACGCAGAAGGGCCGCATGCCGGGGCCGTGGGATGAGATGCTGGAGCGGCCGGCCCAGGCGACCGCATAGGGTGGCCATCCCAGGACCGCAGTTTTAGATTGCGGTTATGGATGAGAGCACTGCGGGGATCACTCTTCACCCCCATCCGGACCTTCCCCGTCGAGAGGGAAGGAACAGAGCCGAGAGTCCAAATGCAGCCGGCCCCGTTGGGCCGGCAAGTCCTATCAACCGGCGATTGTGCCGGTCATGGAGGGAGACGCAATGGCAGGAAGCTATAGCATTATGGTGGGAACCACGGGCGCGGGCCTGTTCCACAGCGCCGACTCCGGCGAAAGCTGGAGACGGGTGGGCAGTCCGTTCCCGGGCGAATCCCAGATCAGGGCGCTGGCGGTTGATCCCAGCAACTCCAGCGTGGTGTATGCCGGCGCGGAGAACGGCATTTACCGGAGCGAAGACTCGGGAATGCACTGGAGCAAGCTGGACTCGCCCATGGAGGGCCTGAAGATCTGGTCCATCGCGGTGGACCCGTCCAACTCCAGCAACATATACGCGGGCACCGCCCCGGCCAGCCTGTTCCGCAGCCGGGACGGAGGGGCTACGTGGGACAGGCTGGAAGCCAACATTGCCCAGGAATGCGCCATCGGCGATCCGCGGGTTACGGCCCTGCTGGTGGACCCGGTGGACAGCAACACCATCATGGCTGGTGTAGAGATTGATGGTGTGTACGTCAGCCGGGACGGGGGCGATTCCTGGACCCACGTGGAGCAGGGCATCACCAACCCTGACATCCACGGCATGGCCTTCAGCCTGGGCGAGGAAAAGACGGTGCTGGTCAGCACGCCGCGGGAGATCTTTGCCAGTCGGGACGATGGCGCCACCTTCGAGTCGCTGATGTCTTCCCAGTCACTGGAAATGCCCTACTGCCGCTGGGTGGCGGTCAAGCCTGACGATCCGCAGACCATGTTCGTGGCCAACGGCGACGCGGCGATCGGCAACACGGGCACCATCCGCCGTTCCACCGACGGCGGGCAATCCTGGGAGGAGCGGCCCCTGCCGGTGGAACCCAACTCGCCGGTCTGGAATTTCGCCACGCATCCGGCGGATCCGGAGCTAATCCTGGCCAACAGCGTGTACGGGGAACTGTATCGCAGCGAGGACGGCGGGGAGAACTGGGCCAAGCTGAAGAAGGAGTTTACCGAGGTACGGGCGCTGGCCTGGACGCCGAATTAGGTGTGGGGGCGTATGCCCCGGATCAGAAAGGTAGTGATCTTTGGGTAGGGGCGCACGGCCGTGCGCCCCTACCGTTGGCGACTATTTTGGGGCAGCCCTTGTGGCTGCCCCTACTAAGTGTATGAGCCATAGGCTTGTTTTTGGAGTTGCACTTCCGCGTGTCAGCTTGACCCTGCCGGGTACGAATCCTATAATGGCGTGGCGGGAAAAGGCCCCTATCCCGTTCACCCTTCCGGTAAAGGTAAGCCAGCGTGTCGCAAAACACCGCCCAGTCCATTGAAGACCTGACGCAAACCGCTCTCTCCGAACTGGCGCAACTAGACAGCCCCGAAGCCCTGGAGCAGTGGCGAGTCCACTACCTGGGACGGCGCGGCGGGCTGACCACCATTTTGCGTGGTCTTTCCCAGTTAGACCTGGAGCAGCGGCGCGAGGTTGGCGCTCTCGGCAACCGCGCCAAATCGACCCTGGAAGAAGGGCTGGAGAGGCGGGGACAGGAGATCAGCCAAGCCAGGCTGGCGCAGGTCGCCGACCTGGAACGGATCGACGTAACCCTGCCTGGGCGACCCATTACCACGGGCCGGCTTCACCCCACGACGCAGGTATTGCGGGAGATTACCGACGCATTTGTTGCCATGGGGTTCAGCATCGTGGAAGGGCCCGAGGTGGAGTGGGACCACTACAACTTCGAAATGCTGAACATTCCCCAAGGGCATCCGGCCCGCGACATGTGGAATACCTTGTGGGTGGACTACGTGAACGAAGAGGGCCAGCGGCCCATGCTGTTGCGGACCCATACGTCGCCCATGCAGGCGCGGGTAATGGAGAGCATGGAACCGCCGGTACGACTGGTGGTGCCAGGCAAGGTTTATCGCTACGAGGCCACGGACGCCACCCACGAATGGCACTTTCACCAGGTTGAGGGGCTGGCGGTGGACGAGGGAATTACCTTCGCCGACCTGAAGGGCACCCTGTACGAGTTTGCGCGCCAGATCTTTGGCGCACGGCGGCAAGTGCGCTTCCGGTGCGACTACTTTCCCTTTGTCGAACCGGGCGTGGATATGTCCATTGACTGCTTCTCCTGCGAAGGGACGGACAGCGCGTGCCGCATCTGCCGAGGCAGCGGGTGGATCGAAATTCTGGGCGCGGGAATGGTCCATCCCTATGTCCTGGAGGCGGTGGGCTACGATACGGAGAAGTATACGGGCTTTGCCTTTGGCCTGGGGCCGGAACGTATTGCCATGCTGAAGTACGGCATTGACGACATCCGGCACTTCTACTCCAACGACCTGCGGTTCCTGAGGCAGTTTTAGAGTGTGGACCGGTTAGATTCCCCACGTCGATCCAGGGGAAGCTAGTATGGCTACGTCAAGTTCTGATTCAGAGCGTCTTGACGAAATCAGCAACCAAGTTGCCAATTTACAGGAAAATGTCAACTATATTGGTGGTCGGCTGGGCGCACTGGAAAGCACGGCGGAAGGACAAGGCAGGCAACTGGAAGGCCTGCAGGGAACTGTATCTCGACAGTGGGAAAGGCTGATTGCCGTCGAAGTGCAGTTGACGGCGTAGAAAGAGTCAATAGACTTGCTAGCCGGGAGAGTGGCATCGCTGGAACAGAGAATGACCCTGTTTTATCTGTCGACCCTGGGCGCCTTTGTTGCCGTACTTGTTCTTGTGGTCATTAACATTATTCTGACCTGACTCCAACGAATGGAGACTACCTGACGCTTTATCGGCATCCCTGTCATCGAACCGGAGAATAACCTAACAGCTATGCAAGTACCTTTAAGCTGGTTGCGGGAATACGTAGATGTCGACCTGCCACCCCATGAGTTGGCCCACCGGCTGACCATGGCCGGGGTGGAGGTTGGCGAAGTTACGGAACTGGGCGGCTGGGAGAATTGCTGCGTCGGCGAGGTGCTGGAGGTGAATCCCCACCCCAACGCCGACAGCCTGCAGCTTTGTCGCGTAAACCCCGGTGACGGGACCGAGATGGAAGTGGTCTGCGGTGCGCCCAACGTGGCCGCCGGTCAGCGCATCTGCTTTGCACGGGTGGGAGCCAACCTGTACAACACCCATTCCGGCCGGCACGAAGCCCTGAAAGCCGCCCGAATACGGGGCGTGGTTTCCGAGGGGATGATCTGCTCGGAGCTGGAACTGGGGCTGGGCGAGGCCCACGAAGGGATCGTGGTGCTGCCCGATGACGCCCCCCTGGGGATGCCGCTGGACGATTACCTGGGAGACACCATCCTGGACCTGGAAATTACTCCCAACCGGCTGGACTGTTTCTCCATCCTGGGCGTGGCCCACGAAATCGGCGCGCTGACGGGCAAGAAGGTGCGGACGCCGGAAATCAGCTACAGGGAGGACGGGCCGCCAATTGAGGCAGAAGCGAGTGTTTCTGTGGCTGACCCCGATCTGTGCCGCCGCTATACAGCCAGCCTGATCCAGGGATTGAAGATAGGGCCTTCTCCCCAGTGGCTGCAGGACCGGTTGACCAGGGCGGGGCTGCGTCCCATCAGCAACGTGGTGGATGTTACCAACTACGTGATGCTGGAGTTTAATCAACCCCTGCACGCCTTTGACCTGGACAAGGTGCGGGACAAGACCATAATCGTCAGGCGGGCCGCCCCCGGGGAAACGCTGGAAACGCTGGACGGGATGCCCCGGGAACTGAACACGGAAGTGCTGGTCATCGCCGACTCCCAAGACCCGGTGGGCCTAGGAGGAGTAATAGGCGGGGCCAACAGCGAGATTGGGCCGGAGACCACCAGCGTCCTGCTGGAATCGGCCACCTTCAACAGCTACAACAACCGCCGCACCGCCGATACCTTCCGGCTGCATACCGATGCTTCCCAGCGATTTGAGAAGGGCCTGCGGCCGGAACTGGCGCCCATTGCCCTGCGACGGGCCACCCAGCTTATCCAGCAGGTGGCCGGGGGTTCCATCGCTCAGGGCATCTATGACATTTTCGCGGATGCGGACCAGCCTGCGCCGAAAGTGACGATGACGCTGCGGCGATTGAAGCAGATCCTGGGCATGGACGTGGGCATCGAGCAGGTGGAGGAAGTCTTCCACTCGCTGGAGTTCCAGACGGAGCGGGTGGGCGATGGGGCCGTGTCGGTAACTGTGCCCTTCTGGCGCAGCGACATCAATATCGAGGAAGACCTGATAGAAGAGGTGGTGCGCATCATCGGGTACGACAACGTGCCCACCACCATGTTGTCCACACCCATACCCTACCGCCAACCCGCGCCCATGACGGAACTGCGGGGTCGGGTCAGGGAAGCGCTGGCTGCCGTGGGATTGCAGGAGACCATCAGCTACCCGGTGTTGAGCCTGGAAGACCTGGAGAGGGTTAATTACGATGTCGCCAGCGCCAGCCCCTTGCGGGTGGCCAACCCTATGAGCACGGAACACGACCACCTGCGGCCTACGCTGCTGGCCAGCCTGCTCGGCACCCTTTCGTATAACGAAGGCCACAACGAGGGCCCCTTCCGGTTTTTCGAGCAGTCGCGGGTGTTTCTGCCCCGGGTTAATCAACTGCCGGAGGAGCGGGAAGTGGCGACCGGGGTAATATCGGGCATGCGCTCGGAGCCTTCGTGGCTGGTGGATAACGGGCCGCTGGACTTTTTTGACGCCAAGGGCATGCTTGCTTCGGCCCTGGCATTGCTGGGATTGACGCCAGCCTGGGAGCCGGCGGAGGCAGGGGATAATCCGGCGCTGCACCCGGGCCGGACCGCCCGCATTGTTTGCAGCGGGTCTCAGGTAGGCATTTTGGGCGAACTGCACCCCACGGTAACCGAGGCGTTCGACCTGCGGCACCGGCCGGTTACCGCGTTTGAGCTGTATCTGGACAAACTGCTGGCGCTGCCCGCCCGCTCGGGCCGCAATTTCCGGTCGCTAACCCGCTTCCCTGCGGCCCACCGGGATGTGGCCCTGGTGGTGGCGGAGGATGTACCGGCTGGGAAAGTGCAGGAAATCCTGGACCGGCACCGGTTGGTGGACCGGGTGGAACTGTTCGACGTCTATACCGGGGAGAACCTGGAGGCGGGGGCCAAGTCGCTGGCCTTCCACGTTTATTTCCAGTCGCCGGACAGGACGCTGACCGCGGAGGAAGTGAACCGCACCCTGGATGGCCTGCTGCGCACCCTGCAGCGGGACGTGGGGGCGGTGTTAAGGGACTAGGTTCCAGTCAATGCCGCAGTTGTTGGCTTCGCTGGTTATTGGCAAACGGAAGCTACCCGTAAATTACCGGCATGCCTGAATAAGGACGAATTATGCAGACGCCGCATCACGGGCATCATCAAGATGGGGGACACGGGCGCCACCATGAAACGGCCCACGACCACGGGCATCGCCACGTAGGCGAGGATATGCTGTCGGTGGAAGAGGCCTACAGGCAGATTATGGCCTGCTTTTCGCCCCTGGATGTGGAAGAGAGGCCTATTCTGGACTGCCTGGGCCAGACCTTGGCCGTGGAAGTGCGGTCACCCCTTTCCCTGCCGCCGCTGGCCAATTCGGGCATGGACGGCTATGCCGTACGGCGGGAGGACATAGCAGGCGCATCGGAGCAAGCGCCGGTAAACCTGCGGGTAGTCGGGCTGGTGGCCGCGGGACAGGTTCCTGACCGGCCTGTGGAGCCCGGCACTGCAATCAGGATTATGACCGGCGCGCCCGTACCGGAAGGCGCGGACACGGTGGTCCCCTTTGAGGAGACCGACGAGATCAGCCGTCGAAACTCGGGCCGCTCTTTGTCAGACATTGATATCCAGGCCGATTTGCCCCTGGGTTGCAACGTGCGGCCCGCCGGTGAAGACGTGCGAGCCGGGGAACTGGTGCTGGAATCGGGTACGGTGATTCGTCCTTCAGAGATGGGAGTGCTGGCGTCCCTGGGGCTGGAGCGGGCGCGGGTAATCCGGCGTCCCCTGGTATCCGTTCTGTCCACAGGCGACGAATTGACGTCCCTTGGCGAGCAACTGGCGGGGGGGAAGATTTACGACAGCAACACTTTCAGCGTGGCCGCGTCGGTGTTGGCCGCCGGGGGAATCCCGAAGATTCTGGGCATTGCCCGGGACAACCTGGAAGATATGCACCGCAAGCTGGAAGAGGTGGCCGACTCTGACCTGCTGGTAACGTCCGCGGGGGTGTCCAAGGGCGACTACGACGTGGTCAAGGACGTATTGACGGAGCGGGGCGATATCAATTTCTGGTCGGTGCGGATGCGACCGGCCAAGCCCCTGGCCTTCGGGATGTTGCGAGGAGACAGTGTCAGGGGGACGGGACGACCCATTCCCCTGATGGGGCTGCCGGGAAATCCGGTGAGCGCCATGGTTGCTTTTGAGATGTTTGCCCGCCCGGCCATCAGGACGATGCTGGGGCGGCAGCGGCTGGCGCGTCCTACGGTAGAGGGAGTCCTGACCGGGCCAATCTACAACACCGACGGCCGCCGGGTTTACGCGCGGGTGGAAGTGGAAAAACGGGACGGCGTGTACTACGCCAACCCTACCGGGCCCCAGGGCTCCAACATCCTGACATCCATGTCCCGCGCCAACGCCCTGGCAATATGCCCTGAAGACCTGCCCCGCAAGGAGGCCGGCGAAAGGGTGGACATCATCATGCTCGACTGGAATGAAGAGGTGGATATATGACGATCCCCAACCCGGAGGCGCCCCAGCAGGAGGAGGAAACACCCCTTTACTGTATCAGCTTTGACCGGCTGGACGGGCTTAACCGGTCGGCTATAACGCTGCTGGCGGCTAGGCGCAGCCCCATGTCCCCTTCGATAATGAAGGAGGACCACGAGCTGGACAATCCCCAGGAACTGCTGGATGAGATAGCCGACTATTGCGGTGATGAAGAGGAGTTTATCAACTCGAACATGCCCATCCAGGAGATAATCTTCAGGACGATGCTGGTTCGGCGCAACGAGCCCATATCACTTACCGAGCTGCACCGTGAACTGACCGAACGCTGGGCCACGCCGGTGCGCCCCATCCACATTTCCCAGAGGAACCTGGAGCGTGTCCTGAACAGTGACGACTATTATGGATTTGCCAGGGCGGAAGGTGAGCGGTAGGCGTCAGTACAGGCTGGGGGATTCCCCCAGGAACTGCTAAAGAGAAGAAGCCGGGACCGACTGACTTTCAGCGGTCCCGGCTAATTTTCGCAAAGAACTACGCCCCTCCTGTTTCGGTCAGAAAGGACGCATCTCCAGCTCTGTAATCTGTTGTACGGTCAGGCTGCAGCCTTGGCTTCCGTGGCGATGCCTATCAGCTTTTCAAATCCGGCGGGGTCATTCACCGCCAGGTCAGCCAGCATCTTCCGGTCCACTTCCACGCCGGCCAGCTTCAGGCCGTGCATGAACTGGCTGTAGGTGGTGCCGGACTGGCGACAGGCGGCGCCAATGCGAACGATCCACAGGCGGCGGAAGTCGCCTTTGCGCTCACGGCGGTGCCGGTAGGAGTAGCTCCAGGCATGGAGCAGCGCCTCCTTGGCCCACTTGTAGTTGCGGCTGGAGGAACCCTGGAACCCCCTGGCCGCGGACAATACTTTCTTGTGTCGTTGGCGTTTGGTGACGCCTCGTTTAACCCTGGACAACTTGAAACTCCGAAGATGCAGGTGGACGGCTACGCGTCGTAGGGAATGAGCTTGGCGAACCGCTTGATGTCCTTCTGGTCCACCAACAATTTAGCATCGTATTTGCGGGTTACCTTCTTCGGCTTTTTGCGGCGCAGGTGACTGCTCATGCGCTTGCGCCGCATCAACTTACCCGAACCGGTAACGTGAAAGCGGGCCTTGGCGCCCTTGTGTGTCTTAAGCTTCGGCATTGGCTAGGTCTTCTACCTTCTTGTCGGATTTTTCGCCTTTGGCCGGGTTGGGAATCAGGATCATTGACAGGGCCCGACCCTCCATTGATGGCGGCTTTTCCAGCCGCACCTCTTCCTTAAGGTCGTCGGCAACTTTCTTGAGCAAAGACAGGCCCAACTGCTGGTGAACGGCTTCCCGTCCACGGAAGCGGACCGTCAGCTTGACCTTAGAGCCGTCGTCGATAAACTCCTTGACCTTGCGGAGCTTGGAGTCCAGATCGTGGTCGCCAATGTTGGGTCGGAAGCGGACTTCCTTCAACTCGGCGTTTTTCTGGGCTTTCTTGGACTCCCGTTCCTTCTTGGAGTAAAGGTAGCGCAGCTTTCCGTAATCCAGCAGGCGGCAAACCGGGGGATCCGCATTGGGAGCTACTTCCACCAAGTCGACACTATCCTGCCGTGCCTTCTGCAGGGCTTCACCCAGAGGCATTAAGCCAAGTTGCTCTCCGTTCTCTCCGATAACGCGAATGCGAGGCGATCGAATCTGCTCGTTTACTCTATACTGCCTTGCTATGCTGTCCTACCTCCAGAAAATTTTGGTAAAGGCGCTTGCTCAGGAAGGGTTCGATCAATGTATCACAAGCTAAATTGGGAGTCAATCTGCCCTACGTGCGGGGAATGACCAGTTGATCGGGCGGTCAACCCGGCTGCATGGGCCCTGCCGTTCGATTTTCAGGCAACGGACAATCTTCGATCAATGCGGCAAGAACGACCTGTATTGAACCTGCCAATCGCCTGCGAACTCGTGCAAGGCAGCCTGACCGGCAGGCTACCGCAATGACAGCATCCGTTCCAGGGCAATATTGGCGTCCCGCTTAACGTCCTCAGGCACGGTGATCTGATTGTTGACGACGCCTTCGGCCAGGCCTTCCAGCACCCAGAGCAGGTAGGCCGGGTGGATGCGGTACATGGTGGAACAGGGGCAACTGACCGGGTCCAGGCAGAAAATGGTCTTGTCCGGATTCTGCAGGGCCAGGCGGTTGACCAGGCTGATTTCGGTGCCCACGGCCCACTGGCTTCCGGCGGGGGCTTCGTTGATGACCTTGCGAATAAACTCGGTGGAACCGTTCATGTCGGCCACCTGGAGAGTCTCCATGGGGCACTCCGGGTGGACCAGCACGTTGATGTCGGGGTAGCGCTCGCGGGCGGACTTGACCTGGGCCGGGGTGAAGCGGGTATGCACCGAGCAGTGACCCTGCCACAGGACCATCTTTGCGTTGCGCAGTTGCTCTGGGGTGTTGCCGCCCAGGCGTTTGAAGGGGTTCCAGACCACCATTTCGTCAAGGGGAATGCCCAGCTTCAGGGCGGTGTTGCGGCCTAGGTGCTGGTCAGGCAGGAACAGTACCCGCTCCGCCTCGCCAAAGGCCCACTCCAGCACCGCGGTGGCGTTGGATGACGTACATACTGCGCCGTTGTTACGACCGCACAGGGCCTTGATACCGGCGATGGAGTTCATGTAAGTGACGGGCGTGATGCCGCCGTGGTCGCCGAGCACGTCCTGCAGGTCGTCCCAGGCATCTTCCACATCATCCATGGGGGCCATGTCGGCCATGGAGCAACCTGCGGTGATGTTGGGAAGAATTACCTGCTGGTGGGGCGCGCACAGAATGCAGGCGGTTTCAGCCATGAAATGGACGCCGCAAAAGACAATGTAGCTGGCCTCGGGACGGGAGGCGGCCTCCTGGGACAGCAGGAAGGAATCGCCCTGGAAGTCGGCGTATTTGATGATTTCTTCGCGCTGGTAGTGGTGGCCCAGGATGGTTACGTCGGTTCCCAGCTTCTGCCGCACCTGGTAGATGCGTTCATCCAGTTCTTCGGGGGAGAAGCGCAAGTATTCCGGAGGTATTCGCTGCCACCGGATGTTGATAGCCAGTTCCTCGGCCAGCGATTTGGCCGGGAGTTCATCCTCAGGCCGGCAGAAGGCGGCGTGTTCGATTTCGGTCAGGGGTATTGTAGGCGTCCTGGGCTTTGTTGCCATATCTACTCCCTCGGTTTAAGGTGGGCTGCCTCGGTACGAGATTCCAGAGAATTTTCCGTACTTATACAGGCTGGCAACCACCGGCGCACAGCGCCGAACTGTTTGATATGCGAGTCAAGGCCAAGATTACCGGGTATGACCCAAGCGGTTCTCCAATTCACGGATTCGGGCCTCTTCGACTGCTATGAAGCCTCACTCACCGACAACGTTCCCTGCAGGGCCCAGGGACTGGTCTGGTCAACATTCACGTTTACCAATTGGCCCGCCAAGTCGGTGGCGCAGCCCTCGGCGTCCTCCTCAGTGAAGAACACCAACTTGTCGGTGCGGGTGCGTCCCTGCCATTTGCCCCGCTTACGGCCTTCCACCAGTACCTCCAACTGCTGACCCGCAAAGGATGAGTTGGTCTGGCGGAGAATGCTCTCCTGCAGGGTGTCTAACTCCTTCATCCGCCGATCCTTTACCTCCGCGGGAATGTCATCCTGCATGGTGCGGTGGGCAATGGTGCCGGGACGGGTGGAATAGGCGGCACAGTGGACCTTGTCAAACTTCAACTCGGAAACCAGGTCCATGGTCCGGTCGAACTGCTCTTCGGTTTCACCGGGGAAGCCCACGATAATGTCGGTGCTCATGGAAACGCCGGGGATGGTGTCGCGAATCCGGCCCACCAAATCGCGGTATTCATCTCGGGTGTAGGGACGGCGCATGTTCCTGAGAACCTCATCGTCACCGGCCTGAACCGGCAGGTTGATGTGTTCGCAGACCTTGGGCAATTCGGCTACTGCCCGAATGATCCGGTCGTCCATGTAGGAAGGGTGGGAGGTAAGGAAGCGGATGCGGTCCAGGTCTTCAATGTCGTTCAGACGGGACAGGAGCAGCGACAGGTCCGGCTTTTCGGGCAGGTCATAACCGTAGGCGTCGACGGTCTGGCCGAGGACGGTTACCTCGCGGACGCCCCGGTTAACCAGAAGTTCTACCTCGCGCACAACCTCTTCTACCGGGCGGCTGACCTGGCGCCCCCGGCGATAGGGGATGATGCAGAAAGTGCACATCAGGTCGCAACCGTGGATGATGGGAACGTAGCAGGTAACGTCGGGACGGGACGGGGCCAGCGAACCAACGCAGCCCTCCCAGTCAAGCCCCTTGCGTTCACCCACCAGTTCCAGCAGGGGCTCGAACTGTTGGGGCTGCATGAAAAGGTCGACGTCGGGAAAGCGTTTCTGGAGTTCGTCGGTTTTGGGGCCCACCATGCAGCCCATCAGGGCCAGAACGCGGTCGGGTTGCTTCTTCTTCAGGGGATTGACCATCCACAGGTTGCCGACGACCTTGTCTTCCGCGCCCTGGCGGACAACGCAAGAGTTCAGGACGATAACGTCGGCGGCCTTGGCGTTTTCCACCGGATTCAAGCCAAGTTGTTCCAGGGCTGACCCCAATCGCTCGGAGTCGGCCTTGTTCATCTGGCAGCCAATGGTCCAAATGTAGTAAGTATCCATCAAATGGCTTCTATCCCTGTTCAAAGTGCCCGGCACTAATTGATGCCGGGCTACAAATGCGACGCCTGTCCGGTTGCCCCCGTCGGGGGTGAGTCAGAATTGTAGAAACTAGAATGGATACCCCACCTTGCAGCGGTTTAATAACCTGTTAAAGCACATTATATACCAATATGGAAGGGAGACTATGACTTAGCCGGAATGAGGTAATAATTTACCTGAAAAGGGGCCTGCGGGCAACTTTGGATTCCGGTCAGGGGTGCGGGCCGCTTGAGGTGGGACAATGGCGACCTGCGTGGTGGCGGCTATTTGGTTCTCAATTAGGTGCACCTGAACTGGAAGGCTAATGCGGCTGGTCCGGGGTTTGCCGTGGAAATGGGTGGAACCAGCGCATTATGCGGCCGATACCAGTTCACGCTCATCCACGGAGGGTTGGAGGGTCTCGGCGTATTGGGCTTCCAGCCTGCGGTTTTTTACCCGGAAGCTGGCCAGTTCCATATCCTGCCGGGCCAGCAGCCTGACCAGTTCGCGGCGGGCCCGCTTGATTTTGCGGACTTCGCTGGCAACAGTCCATACGGCAACTGCGGGACCGATGACGATGCCTACCACTGAGACGCTGGCGATGACGGTCCGGGCCGCCGTTGAAGCGGCCAAAGACCCGCCGGTGGACGCGGCGCCTCCCCCCAGACTGACAAACCGGGGAGCGATGGTAACCAACCGTGTACCAATGGGCTGGATAATGCGGACCCCCACGGGTTGCACAACGCGCAATATGGTGGTGGAACTGGTCCTCCAGATCACGCTGGAAACGGCGCTGAGGGAATGGCGGCCCACAATCTGCCTGGCAGAGCCAGTGGAACCCTGAGTGAGGGTGGTCTTGGGCTTGAGCGGGATTACCTTCCGCCACAGCGGTTTACGTACCGGTTCCCCGGTTTCTGCAGGTTCAGGCGGCAGCAGGGACGCTGGCCTGTCCGGTGGCTCCAGCCCAAGCTGGCGGCAGAGAAAGTGCTGGCGCAGGTAGTATTCAGTGAGCAGTCGCCGGTGCCTGACCTGGGCGTCGGACAACTGGGCCCGGAGACTGTTAAGTTCTTTTCGGGCTCGCAACTTTCCCACGGCCTGGACGGCGGCGGAGCCAACCGTAACGGCGATGGGCACCAGCAGCAACGGCAGTGGCATGGCGAAAACTATTCCAGCTCAATCAGGGCGTCATTGGCGCCCACCGAGTCCATGGGCTGCACGAATATACCTTTAACTACGCCGTCCTGGGCTGCCTGGATGCTCTGCTCCATCTTCATGGCCTCAACGACGCAGACCTCGTCACCGGCGGCTACCCGGTCGCCCGGGCGGACACGGATGGCAATGACGCGGCCGGGCATGGGGGCACGCAGGACCTTATCGGAAGGGTCAAAGGCAGGTACGGCACTGCCGACGCGGGGCAAGGCCGGCGGCGCAATGCGGCTGGGGGGACGGCGTCCGCGGCGGGTCGGCGGCTGGGCAGCTTCGGCCAGTGGCTCGTCGACCTCCACGTAAAAGGTCTGCCCGTCCACGTTGACTTCGACGGGGGATCGGCTTACGTCGCCCACGTCTACGGTGTACAACTGTTCGCCAACTCTTATCCGGTAGGTGGGCACGGGCTTGACTGAGACCTCTTTGAAGGACTGGCAGCGGCATTACCGTCAATAAAGGCATACCGTTGCGGAAAATTAGTGTATCGCAACGATGGGGGCTTTGCAAAAGCCAGGAAAGACGGGGTTGACTGAATCGGGCCTGGGCGGCAGAAACAAGTGGGCCGGATCACCCACCGGATGCGCCGGCCCTCCCGGTGCGGGCCAGGTGGTTCAGGAAGGAGTTGGTGCGGATTTCCTTGTCGAGCCAGTACTGGACGGTTCCGGTGAGGATGGCCTTCAGTTCCTGGGTCAGGGTTGGGTCCAGGATCAAGGCGGGCAGGTCGGCAACGCGGGTGCGGGCCAGCAGGCGCAGCACTTTGAGCGCCCGCAAGGACAGGGGCCGCAGCCCTGCCTGGTCGGGGTTGCAGTCGGGGCAGAATACACCGCCGCCGTCGGCGCTGTAGCGGTGGTGGCTGGGCTCGATTTCCCGGCGGCATTCCACGCAATTCTGTAATTCGGGCATCAACCCCGAAACTGCCAGCAGATGCAGCTGGAAGTGAAGCAAGGGCAGTTCGTCGTCGGGTGCCTGGCCGATGGCGGCCAGGGTGGACAAGGACAGTTGATAAAGGGGTTCGTTGGGGCTGGCCTCGGAGCCGAAGCCGTCCACGAGTTCCGCCACCTGCAATCCCCTGGTGACGGCAGTGAGGTTGGTCTTCAGGGGAGTAAAGTTTTCCAGGGTTTCCGCCTGGTTGATCACGTCAAGGGAACGGCCCCGGGACAGGGCCAGGCGGGTGACGGTCAGGGGTTCCAGGTGGCCCACCAGCCTGGCGGTGGAGCGGCGCGCGCCCTTGGCCACGGCCCGCACTTTGCCTGCCTCACGGCTGAACAGGGTGACCAGCAGGTCGGCCTCCCCCAGGGGAACGCTCTTGAGCACCAGGGCCTCGGCGCGGTAGGTGCGTAGCGGCGGCATAGTTGGCTCACATTGATGACGACTGTCGGGCTGTCTATTTGCGAAGGGTACGAAGGAACGCGAAGCCGGTTATTCCAGCGCCTGGCGACCCTGGAAGGCGCGGCTGAGGGTGAGTTCGTCGGTGTACTCCAGGGAACCGCCCACGGGCAGGCCGCGGGCCAGGTGGGTGACGTTGACATTGCCACCAGCCAGGTGTCGGGAGATGTACATGGCCGTGGCCTCGCCCTCCAGGGTGGGGTTGGTGGCGATGACCACCTCCTTGACGGAGCCATCGGACAGGCGGGCGAACAGTTCCCGCAGCTTTATCTGGTCGGGCCCCACGCCGTTCAGGGGGGAGAGGACGCCATGCAATACATGATAGAGGCCCCGGTAGCAGTGGGTACGTTCCAGGGCCAGCACGTCCAGGGGTTCCTCCACCACGCAAATCTGTTCCCGGTTGCGCTGATTGTTGGCGCAGATGGAGCAGGGGCTGGCGTCGGTCAGGTTCTGACACTGGGCGCAGAACATGATGGTCTGCTTGACGGCAGTGATGGCGGCGGCCAGGTCGAAGGCCTCTTCCTCTGGCAGGCGAATGATGAAGTAGGCCAGGCGCTGGGCGCTCTTGGGCCCGATGCCGGGGAGCTTGTTCAGTTCCTGGATTAGCCGCGCCAGGGAAGGGGCGGCGGATGGCAGGTGCTCCAGGGTCATGTCAATTCTTCTATTTCAGACGGGAAATCAAAACATGGATGGACAGGATAAACAGGATTCGTTTGACTAAAGGTGCGAACTTCCCCTTATCCAGTCACGCCGTTTTCGAATCGGCTAAGTTAACCCCGGGATGTTCATGCCGCCGGTTATTACGCTCATTTTGCTGGCGGCCATTTCCTGGGTTTTCTGGTTTGCGTCGTTGAAGGCGGCGGCCACCAGGTCCTGGAGCAGTTCCAGGTCTTCGGCGGCTTCGGGTTCGATGGTTACCGACTCCACCACCTGCTTGCCGGTCATAACCACCTTGACCACGCCGCCTCCGGCGGTGCCTTCGACGGTGGCCGTTTCCAGTTCTTCCTGGATTTTCTGAAGCTGGGCCTGCATCCGCTGGGCCTGCCGCATCATGTTCTTGTTCATTCGATTGTATCCTCCACGATTCGGGCCCCCATATTCAGTGCGGTACGCACCAGTGGGCTGTGCTGGTTGGGCCGGTTGGTTTGAGCGCCTTCTTCTGTCTGTCCCGCCAGGGTTATGCGGAAGTTGTAGGGCGTCCCGAAGTAGCGGGTTACCGCCTCCGTTACCAGATTGCGGGAACCGGGGTCTTCCATCTCTTCCTGCATTCGCTCCATGTTGGGGCGGTGCACGAAGGGTACCAACAGTGTATCACCTTCCAGGGTGATGGTGTTCGGCTTGCAGTCCCGCAGCAATGCGCCCAGATTGTACCTCTTGCCCGTGGCGCGGCCCAGGGCCTTGACGGTGGCCTGCCACATTCCGGGCAAGTCATCGGCGCCACCGCCCGGCGGGGCCATGCCATCGTTGACCGTGGCTGCGGGCTGCGGGCGCACCGGAGCGGTACGGGGCCGGTCCGGTTGGCGGGGCGGCGGACTGGGAGTGCCCGCGTCGCTGTTGGACGGGGGTGTTGATGGAGCCGGGGTGGGCCCGTGACTGGGCGCCGGGCGCCGGGCGGGGGGCGAAGTGGCGGGCCTGGCGGCGGTCTCGGCGCGGGCGGCCTCCACCGGTGGGGCGACGTCGTCGTTGCAAATCTCGACCACCGCCAACTCCAGGGGCAGGGTGGAAGGCGCGTCGTAGCGCATGTTGACGTCGCCCCAGATGCGCAGGGCCTTGACGATGCGCCAGTTGGGCAGGTTGGCCACCAGTTCGCGCAACTGTCCGGCCACGTGCTCGGGCAGTTCCAGAGCCTCGGCGGCGCCCCACTCCAGCAGCATGGCGGCGCGCAGCAGTTCCAGAGTTTGCCGGTGCATCTGCCGCAGGTCCACTCCGTCCCAGGCGGCCTGGTTGATGATTTCCAGGGACGCGGTGGTGTTGCTCATCAACAGGTACTTGACCAGGTCCAACCAGCGGTCGCCGTGGCCCAGTCCCAGCAGTTCCTCCACGTGGGCCAGGGTTACCCCGTCGCCATAGGACACCACCAGTTGTTCCAGCAGGTTCTCCGCATCCCGCAGGCTGCCGGCGGCGTAACGGGCCACCAGCCTGAGCGCGTCGGGGGCAACCGAAGCCCCCTCGCCCTCGGTAATTTCGGCCAGGCGCTGATAGATTCGTTCGGAGGGAAGGCGGCGGAAGTCGAACCGCTGGCAGCGGGAAACAATTGTGGGCAGGATCCGGTTGGCCTCGGTGGTGCAGAGGATGAAGATAACGTGGGCGGGCGGTTCCTCCAGGGTCTTCAGAAAGGCGTTGGAAGCCTGGTCGGTAAGCATGTGGGCTTCGTCGATGATGTAGACCTTGCGCCGACCCTCACCCGGGGAGAAGTTGACCTTGTCCCGAATTTCCCGAATGTCCTCGATGCCCCGGTTGCTGGCGGCGTCCATCTCGATGACGTCCATGAACCGCTCTTCATTGAAGGAGACGCAGATAGTACACCGGTTGCAGGGGTCGCCCTCCTGGGGGTCGAGGCAGTTGACGGCCTTGGCAACGATGCGGGCGGTGGTGGTCTTGCCGGTGCCCCGGGGACCGCAGAACAGGTAGGAATGGGAGACCCGTTCCTGCCGGATGGCCTGGCGCAGGGTCGTGGCAACGTGCTCCTGCCCCACCAAATCGGCAAAGCAGCCTGGGCGCCACTTGCGGTAGTAGACCTGGGAAGTCATGACGGATCCTCCCGGTCGGCGAATATCCGGGCCAACGCCTCCTGTTCCAGGGCCTGCATGCGCGCCGTTTCCTCGGGTTCCAGGTGGTCGTGGCCCACCAGGTGCAGGACCCCATGAACCGCCAGCAGGGCCAGTTCTCGTTCGATGGGGCGTTCCAGGTCCAGGGCCTGGCGGCAGGTCTGGGGGTAGGAGATGATGACCTCTCCCAGCGGGGGAAGCTCATTGGGCGGCAGCATAAAGTCGGGCCAGACTTCGTCCGGGCCTATGTACGGCCCGTCTTCGCCCTCCCAATGGCCCTGGTGGATGAGCGAGAAGGACAGGACGTCGGTCGTTTCGTCCAGGCCACGGTAGTGGTGATTCAGTTCCCGGACGGTGTCGTCGTCCGTCAACAGCAGGCTGATCTGGCCCGGTTCGCCGGGATCAAGGGCAAAATCCAGGGCAATGGACAGCACATGCTCCAGCCACGTTTCCGAAACTTCGTCCCGGAACTCGTCGGCTATGGTAATGAGAATTTCCCGTTCGGATTGAGATATCAACGGTGAGTCATGCTCCCGCCGGGGCAAGGTGGGGGTGGGGAATCATATTAGCACGGGGCTGAATCCGGGCGTCAAGGTAAAAGATAGTGGCGTCCCTGCGGAAGTACTGCCAACCAACTACCCCGGTTCTTCGGGGTCAATCAGCACGTCGATGCTGCCCAGGTCCACCGTTGCGCGGGCAATTTCCAGGTCGTACATCCTCTGCAGGTTCAGCCAGAACTCGGGGTTCATGCCCAGGGCGTGTGCGATCCGGATGGCGGTGCCGGCAGTAATGTTCCGGCGGCAGTGGTAAATCTGGTTGATGCATATGGGGGGACCCCGACCGCCCTGGCTAATCTGTATCGGCTGATGCCCAGTTCGTCCAGTATTTCTGCAAGGTGCTCTCCTGGGTGGATCGGTGGTACAACCAACTTTACCTCCGCTCCCAGCCCGCCAGGGGTTCTGATTCCGTTGCGGGCCATCTTAACATGCTACAATTGCCGCCATATCAGCCCCCACAAGGAGCGGCAACTGCCTATGGCTACCGAACACCAATCCAACGGCGAAGACCCGGAGGTCCATAAACTGGTGCTGCCCGCCGAGGGGGTGGAGGACCTCACCGACCAACTGACGCAGTATATGACGGAGATTGAACTGGGCGGCTTGACCGATATCATGGGCCAGGTGCTGGACGATTTTCTGGACCAGTGCGGCGGTATGCCGGAAGACCTTAATGACCCGTCGGCGTTCGACCGAATAACCGGAGGCCAGCTTGCCGTAACCCTGGCCTACCAGGTGGGTCGGCTGGAAGGTCGCTCGCCCCAGATAGTGGAACGACTGGTGCGCCAGGCGGTGGAAAAATGGAGCGCCCACAACCTGGTCGATTCGGAAGATATCTCCGACGTTGACCTGGGTAATCCCAAGGAACTGGTCTATCCGCGCCTGCGCCGAATGCAATTCACAGACCCGGATCAACCTGGAAATTAGACATGGATGCACAGGATGGACAGGATGTTGTTATCTTCAGCCGGATTGGCCACTGAAAACAGGGAGCCAACCTGATTCCACCCAATCCTTTCCTGTATATTAGGCCCATCCTTGTTGGTTCAGGGAGGAAGCAATGACCACCGCAACTGACAGTTATGACCTGCTGCTGAAGGGAGGTACCCTGCTGGACCCGGGCCAGGGCATTATCAACCACAAGCGGGATATTGCCTTCCAGAACGGCCAGGTGGCGGAGGTAGCCGAGAATATTGCCCCGGAGCGGGCCGCCGGAGTGGTGGACATAACCGGCAAGGTGGTTACGCCGGGCCTGATTGACCTGCACGGACATTTCTATCACGGCGGCACCGGGAGCGCCGTCCATGCCGACCAGAATTGCCTGTCCGCCGGGGCCACCACCGGGGTTGACGCCGGCAGTTCCGGGTTTCTGAACCTGGGAGCCATGCGGGATTACGTATTCCCGGCTCACCGAACCCGCCTGCTGGCTTTCCTGCACATCGGCGCAGTGGGCCTGGCCGCAAACCGGGTGCTGGGGGGCGGCCTGCAGGACCTGCGCATTATTGACGTGGACCAGACCGCCGACGCGGTGAAGAACAGCCCCGGTTTTCTGTTTGGCATCAAGGTGCGCATGGAACTGAACGCGGTGGCCTTCTGGGACGCGCCGGAGGCCATGCGCCGGGCCCGGGCCGCCGCCGACCAGTCCGGCAGTAAACTGATGGTCCACGTCAGCGGAACGCCCATTCCCCTGCCTCAAATCCTGGAGTTCATGGGCCCGGGCGACATTGTGACCCACGCCTTTAACGGCAACCACGAGGGTATTCTGGACCGGCAGGACAAGATTCGCCCCGAAGTCCGCGCCGCGTCGGAACGGGGCGTGATCATGGACCTGGGCCATGCCGGGGTGCACTGCGACGTGGAAGTGGCGAAGGCCGCCATACAGCAGGGATTGCCACCAGACACGATCAGCACGGACATCCACCTGCCCCCGCCCGGTCGTAGGGTATATCTGATGAATGATTTGATCAGCAAGTTCCACGCCATGGGCATGCCAATGGAGGACGCCGTGGCCGCCAGCACCTGCCGTCCGGCGCAAGTGCTGGGCCTGGAGGACCAGATCGGCTCCCTGGCGCCCGGCATGTCCGGCGATGCGGCGGTTTACGACCTGCGGGAAGGCAGGTTCGTCTGGCACGACATGGCCCGCAACAAGGTTGAGGGCAAGGTGCGGCTGGACACCTTCCTTACAGTGCGAAACGGTGCTGTGGCCTGGCGGGAAGGCAAGCTGACCGAGATGGGCCCTTGCTGAAATACCGCACCTGGGTGATTGCCGCAATAGTTGCGGCGGCGCTGGCCGCCACTCTGCTGGGGTGCAGCCAGGCTGAAAGGGGTGCAACCCCGGAGGATGCGCCGCTGCCGACGGCCGGTTCGGGCCAGGTCGGAAGTTCCGAAAGCACGTCCGATCCCATCGCCGAGGCGACAACCGGAACACGTACGTCCGGCTCTTCCGCCATAGCTATCGCGGAGGCCACTGCGGTCGCGCCGCCACCTCCGGCCACTGCTGCACCCAGTATAGCAACGGACTCGCCCGCCCCAACCGACGCGCCAGTCCCGGAGGCCACTCAGCCATCACTTTCGGAGTCGCAGGGTCTGACCGCGCTGTATCCGGATGGGGAGACGCTGATCCAGTTGATCGACCCCCTGGACGAGCCGGAATTTTACTGCGTGGATGTGCGCGGTTTTGGCTCGGGTTCCGAGACCGACCAGTCCCTGCAGGCCCACACATGCAAGCCCAGTGGGGAGGATGAGCTATTCCTGGTCAACCAGCCCTCCGTCGGCCAGCTTTTTATGCCGGCTTACGACCTTTGCATGGAGGCGGAAGGCGATGCGGTCTACACCAGGACATGTACCGACTCTTCCTCACAAGTGTTCGATGTGGGTTCCGACGGTACGGTCCGCACGAGTGAAGGGCAGATTTGCCTGGCGGTGGTTCCCGGTGAGGGGGAACAGGCGGGCGGAATATCCCATCTGCGCCGGGATTTGTTGCTGGTGGACTGCACCGAGGGTGAGCGGCACCTGGCCCGCTGGATTTTGCCGGGCTCCAATCCCACCAATGCGCGGACGGCGGCGACCCGGTTGATGTATGACGCACTGGATACGGCCCTGCGGGGCGACCCCTGGGGTCTGGCCAGGCTGGGGGACTCGGGTGACCCCGCTTACATTCCGGTCCTGGTGGAACTGATGCGGTTCCCCTGGTGGCAGATTGACCGGGATGTGGAGGTTGCCCTGTACGAGGCCCTGGACACCATAGCCGACCGGAACCCTGCCATGGTTGATGTGGAGCCGGGTTCCGAAGTGGACGAGTGGGCCCGGTGGGTGGTGTGGATTGGGAAGCACCCCGAGGTTTGGCCGCCGCCGGGCTTTGCCGGATGGAAGGGCCGTCTGTTCGGCGATTTTGTGGACCCGGCCATGGGCGCATTCCTTTACGACGGGATACATGCCAACATTCGCGTGGAGGAAATCGTCTGGGGTGGTGTCCGCAAGGATGGAATCCCCGACCTGACCGACGCGCCGGTGGTTGACGGCGCGGATGCCGAATACCTGGATCCCCAGGACAGGGTGTTTGGCGTTTCCTTCAACGGCGAACACCGGGCCTATCCCCACCGAATAATCAACGCCCACGAAATGGCGAACGACGTGGTGGGAGGGGTTCCCTTCGCCCTGGCCTATTGAACTCTCTGCGGAGCGGGAATCGTGTATTCCACCAACATCGACGGAGAGAGGGTAGAGTTCGGCACTTCCGGAATGCTGTACCGCAGCAACAAGCTGATGTATGACCGCAAGACCAACACCCTGTGGAACCAGTTCACGGGTGTGCCCGCGGCCGGTTCGCTGGTGGGCACGGGTATCAGGCTGGAACTGCTGCCCGTCGTAACAACCACCTGGGGCGAGTGGCTGGCGGCCCACCCGGATACGACGGTGCTGGCCCAGGACACGGGTCTGTATCCCGGCCGCTTCTACCAGTCGGAGTGGGACGCCCGTTCCATTTACTTCAACTACCGGGAAAGCCCCTTGACCATGTTCCCCGTCTGGCGGAACAGCGACGACCTGTCTACCAAAGGCCAGGTTATTGGGCTAAGGGTCAACGGTGAAGCCAAGGCCTATCCCCTGGAAGCGTTACGGATTGATACTGTGGTCAATGACGAACTGGGAGGCCAGCCCCTAGTGGTGGTTACTATCGGGTGGATAGGCAGCCGGGCCTACGAGAGGGGCGACCTGACCTTCATCCTTGAGGGGAGCGCCGAGGGAGAGGAAACCCTCCTTACCGGCAGCGACGGCCAGCTATGGCGGGTGGGAGAGGATGCCCTGGTGCGGGAGGACGACCCTTCAGTACAACTGCCCCGAATTCCCACCCACAACGCCTACTGGTTTGGCTGGTATTCCTTCTACCCGGAGACGGAGGTTTACCGGGAGGGGGAGTGAGGGGGGACAGAAACTTAACCAGGGCGATTTACTGGTCAGGCAAGGCAGTTACGACAACGGGGTCAGATTGCCTAGTACCCTCTTGAACTACGACGTGCTTCTTTTCAATGTTCTCGCGAAACCTTTCCGGTATGGTATGCCAGTCCAGAATGTCTACGTTTATAGGCAGGGTTGACTCTTCAAATGCCTGCCTTAGCCGGGCGTACCTGCTAAAGTCCAAGGGTTCCTTTGCCTTAATAGCCAAGTCCAGGTCCGAATATTTGCGGGCGCTACCCTTAACTCGGGAACCAAAGGCTATTACGTCGCAGTCCGGCACTAGCCGCGCCAGAATTTGCGTAACAGTTTCGGTGTGTGCTGGAATGAGGTCAATATTCACTTCGTTCCTCAAGGCTTCTAAGCAGTTGCCGGGCAAGCGGGAGAAAATCAGAAATCAAGGCGAAAGTTTGCTGTGCAAAGCCCACGTTTTAGAAATGACTGGTCTGGTTCCGGGCAACCCTAAAGACCATCCATTTCTCTACGTCGTCAATTAAGTCCGCGGAACCGGCATCCCTGAACAGATTCCCTCTTAAAGGACGTATTCCACCGGCGTTTGGCTACCCCTCAATCCCGAACAACCCCTGCGCGTTCTCCCCAAGAATCCGGCGCTTTTCAAAGTCGTTAAGGTGGTTGAGTGATTTTAGCCAGCCCACTGGGTCCAAGGGGCCCATGTCGAAGGGGAAGTCGTCGCCCAGCATTACACGGTCGGCGCCGACACGGTCTACGAGGTATTTCAGGCCCTCGTCACTGTGGGTAATGCTGTCGTAGTAGAGGTGCTGCAGGTAGTCGCTGGGCACGCCCTTGATTTCGTTCACCTTGGGTTCCGGCCGCACCCCGGCGCCAAAGTCCATCCGGCCGATGCCGAAGCAGGCGTAGCCACCGCCGTGGGCGAAGCACAGCTTCAGGTTGGGGCACCTGTCCAGCACGCCACCGAAGATGAAGGAGGCGATGGCGATGGTCGTGTCGAGGGGAAAGCTGATAAGGTTGGACAGATAGTAGCGGCTGGTCCGGTCCGAACCGGCCGGGTTGTGGGGATGGAAAAAGACAAAGGCCCCCAGTCGCTCCGCTGCCTGGAAAAAGGGCAGGAACCGCTCCTCGTCCCAGTTGTGTCCCTCCATGTGGGTGTTGAGTTCCACCCCGGCCAGGCCCAGTTCGCTCATGCCTCGCTCCAGTTCCTCCACCGCCGCGGCCGTGTCCTGCATTGGCACAGTGCCGAGGCCGATGAACCGGTCGGGACGGGCGCTCGCGAATTCGGCAATCCCGTCATTAAGTTCCCGGGCCGAGGTCAGGCCCTCGTCCGGTTCCAGGTGGTAGTTGGTGAGGTAAGGGGCGACGGACAGCACGTGGACGTCAACACCCTGCTGGTCCATAAATGCAGTCCGCTCGGCAGGACTGAACTCCCATTTTTCGTCAATGGGGCCCGCCACACGGTTCATCGCGTTAATATACCGGATGCCATCGCGGGTAAAGAGGCTGGCCCCGTACCAGTTGCCGTCTTGGGCGTTGGCCTTCCAGAAACAGTCGGGGACGATATGGCTGTGAATGTTTACGACTTTCATAATACTGCTCCTTTCGCAAAGGGCTACAGTATCCCATCAGCCTCTTCAATCATCAAGCGGGCCTGCTTAATGAAATCCCCGTCGCGGGGTGCCAGACTCTGCCCCGTAGCTGCACGCGCCGGGGCATAAGGAACAGGGTCTTTCGATTTTCCCTCTCCCCTGGCGGGAGAGGGTTAGGGTGAGGGGGGCGTTCCAGGCCAGCTCTTGTCAAAGCTACCTGCCGCTGTCAAACTGTAGGCCATGAAACTAGGTGAATTTGAACTTAAGGAACCCCTGCCTGAACTCAAAGATCCCCACTTGCTGGCCGTTTTGCGCCCCTGGATTGACGTGGGTCGGGTGGGCAGTCTTAGCCTGGGCCGCATCCAGCGGCACCTGCGCGCCAGGGAACTGGGCCGCCTGCACCGGCCGGGCCTCTTTTACGACTTCACCCGATACCGTCCCCGGTCCCTTATCAACCAGGGCAAGCGCGAGGTCAATATCCCCAACACCATTATCCGCTTCGCCCAGCGGGAGGAGGGTCCGGACATTGTGCTGGGTCACCTGCTGGAGCCCCACCTCTACGGGGAAGACTACGCCGAGGCTATGCTGGACATGCTCCGGCAACTCGGGGTTAAACGGTACTCCCTGGTAGGTGCCATGTACGACATGGTCCCCCATACTCGCCCGCTGCTGGTGTCCGGTTCCGGCGTGGGCGGCGACCTGGAGGAGGAACAGCGACGGAACCGGGTGAAGACCAGCGACTATGAGGGGCCGTCTACCATCACTTACCTCATTCCCCAGGAGGCGGCTAAAGAGGGCATTGAGACCCGCACCTTCGTGGTGCATCTGCCCCAATACTTCCAGGTGGACGAAGATCTGATGGGTACGTCCCGCCTGATGGAGATTCTCTGCAACCAGTACAACCTGCCGGAGCGGCTGATTGAGCCGGACCGGGGTAAGGAACAGTACGACGGAATCGCAGAGATGGTCAGCAGCGAAGGCGAGGACGTATCATCCCTGCTCGCCCAGTTGGAGGAGCGCTACGACCGGGAACAGCGAGCGGAACAGCCTCCGCCCCCGCCCCTTTCCGCCAACATCGAAGAGTTCCTGCGTGACCTGGATCTGGGGTTTGACCGTCCGGAAAACAGCTAGTAGATCAACACAGATGCAATGATGGGGGATAGGGTAGAATGGTTTAGTAGAGAGAAGCTGGAGGAGTGAGGTGGGAGTGATGGTAAAGAAGTACCGGGTGGAGTTGGGGGAGGAGGAGCGGCAGGCACTAAAGGCTCTGGTATCGAAGGGGAGGGCGACAGCCTACCGGCAGACCCATGCCCGGATTCTGCTGTTGAGCGATGAGACCCAGGCTGAAGGGGCGATGAAGGACGAGGAGATAGCCCGGTCCCTGAAGGTGGGGAGGGCGACGGTGGAGCGGGTACGGCGGCGTTGCGTGGAAGAGGGTCTGGAGCGTGCCCTGGGGCGCAAGGAGCAACTGAACCGGCCGCAGAAGCGACTGGATGGTCAGGGAGAGGCCTATCTGGTGGCGCTGGCCTGCAGCGAACCACCGGAGGGCCGGACCAGTTGGACGCTTAAGCTGCTGGCGGACCGGATGGTTGCGTGCGAGATAGTGGAGAGGGTCAGTTCCGAGACGGTGCGGCGGACCTTAAAAAAAACGAACTCAAGCCCTGGCTGAAGGAATGCTGGTGCATCCCGCCCCAGGGCAACGCGGCCTTCGTGTGCGCCATGGAGGACGTGCTGGAGGTCTATCATCGCCGATATGAGGACAACGAAGTGCTGGTCTGCCTGGACGAGACCAGCAAGCAGCAGGTGCGGGAGACCCGCCCGCCTCGGCCGCCGAGACCCGGGGCGGTCCAAGCCTATGACCACGAATACCAGCGCAACGGGGTGAGCAACCTGTTCATGGTGTTCGCGCCCCTGGAGGGCTGGCGGAGGGTGGAGGTGACCGAGCGCCGGACTAAAGTCGATTGGGCGCGCCAGGTCCAGCAACTGGTGGACCAGGACTATCCCGACAAGGACCGGATCGTGCTGGTGATGGACAATCTGAACACGCATCACCCCAGTTCATTATATGAGGCCTTTGCACCCGCCGAGGCCCAGCGCATCGCCCATCGGCTGGAGATTCACTATACCCCCAAGCACGGCAGTTGGCTGAACATGGCCGAAATAGAATTGGGGGTGCTGGGACGCCAATGCCTGGACCGACGCATTCCCGACCGGGAAACCCTGACGGCAGAGACCGCAGCCTGGCAAAGAGGGCGGAACCAAGACGCAATCCAAGTCGAATGGCGCTTCACCACTGAGGATGCACGAATCAAGCTCAAATCCCTCTACCCATCGCTACATCTGTGTTGATCTACTAGTGTGCGACAGTAGCGGCTCTTTGAGGAACTAGGGTCTGGAGCCCGGTGCCGAACCGCCGGGCTTCTCTTTCTTCTGTCGCCAGCCGTGGCCTGGCGGAAGGCAGTTGGGACAGGTTTCTGGATCATTGCCAAAAACTTGGCAATACCATACGTGGGCAGTATAGTATCCCAAACTTGAACGTGGCCTTTTTCGAGCAATATTAGGCTCACGGCTGCCCACACTTCTCCTATGCCAGATTCTGAATACGACTACATCATCATCGGGAGCGGCATCGCCGGTCTTAACACTGCCCTGCTGGCGCGGGAACATGGTTCCACCTTGATTCTTACCAAGGGCAGGGTGGACGACTGCAATACCCGCTATGCTCAGGGCGGCATAGCTGCGGCCGTGGGCACTGGCGACACCCCGGCCCTGCACATGCAGGACACGCTTACCGCCGGGGCAGGCCTCTGCGACCGGGAAGCGGTGGAAGTCCTTACCAGCGAAGGGCCCCAGCGGGTTGCCAGCCTCATCCAATGGGGAGTCCCCTTCGATACCAGCCACGGCGAAATTTCCCTGGGCATGGAAGGGGCACACAGCCGCCCTCGCATTCTCCACGCCGGGGGTGACGCTACCGGCCAGCACATTGAACTAACCCTGGCGGCCCGAGTTGCCGAGTCGGACATTAAGGTCATGGAATTTACGCTGGCTACCCGCCTCGCTACCGAAGAAGGCCGGGTAGTGGCCGTGGAGACCCTCGACTGCGCAACGGGAGAAACGGAGACTTTCAGAGGTCGGAACATCGTCATCGGCACCGGCGGGGCGGGACAGCTTTTCAAGTACACCACCAATCCCCAGGTGGCCACCGGCGATGGTGTGGCCCTGGCTTTCCGGGCGGGCGCCCGGGTAATGGACATGGAGTTCTACCAGTTCCACCCAACAGCCCTCAGTTTGGAGGGGGCGCCCACATTCTTGCTGTCGGAGGCCATGCGCGGGGAAGGAGCAGTCCTGCGGGACGGGGAGGGCCGCGCCTTCATGGCCGACTACCATCCCCTGGCCGACCTTGCCCCGCGGGACGTGGTCTCCCGAGCCATTGCCGCAGAAATGGAGAAGGCGGAAGGCGCGACGGTTTACCTGGATATCTCCCACTTGCCAGCCGACCTCATTCAGAGCAGGTTTCCTACCATTTACCACTTCTGCCTGAATTACGGGGTGGACATTACTCGGGAACCGGCGCCGGTGGCCCCAGCCGCCCACTACATGATGGGGGGCATCAAGATTGATACGTGGGGCCGCACCAATGTCCCTGGCCTGTACGCTTGTGGGGAGGCGGCCTGTTCCGCTGTCCACGGGGCTAACCGCCTGGCCAGCAACTCCCTTCTGGACACCCTGGTTTTCGCCCGACGCCTGGTGGCCAGCAGTCTTGGACATGCGCCGCCGCCGTCCGAAACTGACCTGGAGAACGTCCTGCTGAGGCGAATGCCGGAACGAGCGCCGGTTTGCGCCACCATGCCCGCGCCAGGCCTGGAAAATTTGCAGGATCTGACCTGGCGCAACGCGGGCATCAACCGCAACGGGTCGCGCCTGCTGCTGTCGGCGCGTATTCTCAACTTGTGGCAACGAATGATGCCAGCGCCGGACGACCGGCCGTCATGGGAGTTAAGCAACATGGTGGTGCTGGCCCGGTTGATGGTGGAGTCGGCTCTGTTGCGGCAGGAAAGCCGTGGCTCCCACCACCGGCAGGACTTTCCAGAGACCAGCCCCCAGTGGGAGAAGCACGTGTCGCTGACCCAGGAGGAGGTACAGGCATGAGCCAACTGCCCCCAGAGGTGTATAACCTGATCGATGCCTCGCTGTCGGAGGATGAGACTTTTAACGACCCCACCACCGGTCTGTTGATACCACCGGATATTACCGGCGTGGGCATGCTGCGGGCCAAGGCCGTGGGCGTGCTGGCGGGTCTGGATGTGGCCGGAACGGTATTTCGCCGAGTGGACTCCGACCTGCTTTTTGAGCCACTGATGGCCGATGGAGATTCCCTTGGGCCCGGGGACGATATTGCCCGGGTTGAGGGGTCGGCGGGCAGTATCCTGCGGGCCGAGCGCATAGCTCTCAACTTCATGCAGCGAATGAGCGGAATTGCCAGCGACACAAACCGCTACGTACGGGCCATCGAGGGCTGCCGTGCCCGCATTGTGGATACCCGCAAGACCGCGCCGGGTCACCGGTACCTGGACAAGTATTCCGTGCGCATGGGCGGCGGTCACAATCATCGCCTGAACCTGGCCGATGGTATATTAATCAAGGATAATCACATCGAGGCGCTGGGATCCCGGGAACTGGCTCTCGGCGACGTCGTCAGGCTGGCCCTGGCGAAAGCCTCCCACACCATCAAAGTGGAGGTGGAAGTGGAGTCCCTGGACGGGGTCAGCGAAGCCCTGGATGCGGGGGCCCACATCATTATGCTGGACAATATGCCCGTCCCGATGATGCAGGAGGCGATGGACCTAATAGGCGAGAGGGCGGTGGTAGAGGCATCGGGCGGCATCAATATGGAAACGGTGCGGGCCGTGGCCGAAACCGGCGTGCATCTGATCTCCATCGGGGGCCTGACCCATTCCACCCAGGCCCTGGACATCAGCCTGGACCTGGAGTTTCCCTAGGCTAAACTTATTATGAACCGGGCGCCCGTTGCGGAATTTGTTGACAGTAATGCGGGGCCTGGGCCAGCAGGTATCTGCCTTACAAATTTGAAAACGAGGAGAAGATAAAAGATGGCACGACTACCAAACGTAACCAGGGAAGAACTCTCTCCCGAAGACCAGCATTTTTTCGACGAAATCGTAGGCAGCCGGGGCAGCGTGCGCGGGCCTTACGGCGTCCTGCTGCACAGCCCCAAACTGGCGGCCCGGGTGGCCCATACCGGCACCTACGTCCGCTTTGACTTTGACGTCCCGGAAGCCCTGAAGGAAGTTATCATCATCGCCACGGCCCGGGAGATACGCAACCAGTATGAGTTTGCCGCCCACGCCCGCCTGGCCAGGGGGCACGGCGTAACCGAGGAGACCATCGGCGCCATAGCCCGCGGCACTGCTCCCGATGGCCTGTCCGGCGACGAGGCACTGGTGGTCAAGTACGTGCAGGAACTGCTGCAGAACCGCAAGGTCAGCGACGCCACCTTCAACGCGGTGATGGAACGGTTCGGCACCCAGAACACGGTCGACATAACCGGCCTCATCGGCCACTACATGCTGGTGGGCCAGATCCTGACCGCCTTCGAGGTGGAACTGCCCGAGGGCGCAAAGGCCGAAATCGTAGACTAGGCGGCTGTTCCGACTATCCTTCCCCCTTTGACTGGGGAAGGTTGGTAGGGGGATGAAGGGCAGCGTAATGGCGCTGTCCGGCACAGCTACAGGTCTCGCCAAGGGATTTGAGGCAATCGTCAAGCCGACCAAGGAGTCAGAGTATGCCCGTTACCGACGGTATAGTCACCGCCCTGGAACGCAACTGGGACATGGTGGACCGGGCGCTGGAAGGCATGGACCATGAGACCATGAACCGACGTCCCAACGACTCTTCTAATTCCATTTCCTGGATTCTGTGGCACATGAACCGGGTATGGGACACGCTGCTCAACACCTACTTGCTGGAGACCCCGCAACTGTGGATCAGGGATGGCTGGCACGATAAGTACAATATGCCGGCCGACCCGGCCGAGCGTGGCGTGGGCTGGACGGCGGAGCAGGTGGCTGCGTGGGAACCACCTCCGGTGGAGGATCAGCTGGGCTACTACGAGGCGGTCAAGGCACAGGCGTCCGAGTATCTGGCATCGGTGACGCTGGAAGACCTGGAGAAACCAATCGTCATACCACCCTTCACTGAACCTCGCTCGGTGGGTTCCGCGGTTGGGCAGCGCACCTGGGACAACGTGGCCCACGGTGGCCAGATCGCCTACCTGCGGGGCTACTACCAGGGAATGGGGTGGTATCCGCGTTAGTCTGGAATTGTCAGTGAAGAGTTAAGAATGAACTTTGGGCAGCGACCCAACAGGCAGTTCCTACCTTGAGTCGTAACTGACTATCTTCTTGGCCGGTGGCGGTCGGCGCTGTCCAGCATCAACGTCACCGGTCCGTCGTTTTGCAGGGATACCTGCATATATTCCTGGAAAACCCCGGTGGCCACCGTGAGTCCCTTATCCCGGAACAAGCTTACCGCCTTTTCGTAAAGCCGCTGGGCCTGGTCGGGTGGGGCGGCCGCCGTAAAATCGGGGCGGCGGCCCTTGCGGGTGTCACCATAAAGGGTGAACTGACTGACCACCAGCAGTTCGGCTCCCGTGTCCAGGGCGGACAGGTTGAAGCGATTCTGCTGGTCGGCAAAGATTCGCAGGTTGAGCGTCTTCTCCACCAGGTACTGGGCGTCTACTTCCGTATCTTCCGCCGATACCCCCAGCAGCACCACCAGTCCCGGCCCTATGCTCCCAACGTCGTCTTCCTCAACGCTGACGGAGGCCCGGGCTACTCGCTGAATCAACGCCCTCAAATCGTTAACCTCTTTGCCGCATCCTGCTAATCGTATGCCAACTACAAGCACAGGCCCAGATGTACATCTGGGCCCGTTAGAATATATGCCGTGGAAAAGCTGATCTTCTAGGCGGTGGTTTCTGCTGCCGCCGGAGCGGACTCGCTCTTGGACTCGGAGGATGAGGACCCATTGGAGGAGCTGGAGGACTTGCTTTCCGACGATTCCGAACTCTCCTTCTCCTTGGTTTCCGACGGCGGCGACTTGGGCCTGCCGTAGTCGGTGGTGTAGAAACCCGAGCCCTTGTAGATTACGGGCACGGCGTGGAACACCCGCCTGCCCTCGCCGGAGCACTCCGGGCAGGTCCCCGAACCGGCTTCCTTGAAGCTCTGGACCAGCTCAAACTGGATGTCACAACTGGTGCATTGATAATCGTAGCGGGGCAATTTATTCCTCCCGGGGACAACTGCGCCCGGCCTACAGCCGTTGGCTTATCCCTAAATGTAATCATTTGGTTTGTTGATAATCCAAGCATAAATTTATCATTGGGTAAGGCCGCTGTCAAATAGGGCGAAGCGTCCACAAATCAGCGCTCTCATATGGTCCGGCGGCAGTGAAGATGCTGCCTCCGCTGCACACTCCACCCAGTCCGTAAAGTGGCGCTCGAAAAGGGAAACTCCGCCCAAAACCATGCATTGGGCCGGTCAACATAATCCTGATTCTGCTACAATCCCATCATATTTCCCGGGACAAGCGCCGCGTGCGCACCCCGGCCAAAGGACTTGAACCAGGCAGATGCCAGGCACTGACGACCTTGTGGGCGACCTGTTCCAGCGGGTTAGAGAATTGTCGGCGCCGTCGGTGCCGACCATCCGGCCTATCCGGCGTGAATTGAACCGACAGGTGGCACGTGCCGAGCCCGAGGCAATCATGTCGCTGGCACTGGCGATCCTGGAACGGTCCCGGCGGGAGGGTGAGCCGGACCTGCGGTGGGTGGGGTATGAGATTGTGCACTATCACCGGCCTACGCTGGCGTCGCTTGACCTGGATATGCTGGAAGAACTGGGGTCGGGGCTGGATAGCTGGGACTCGGTGGACGTTTTTTCGCTGTACCTGTCAGGGGTGGCGTGGCGTGAGTGTCAGATCGAGGATGATGATATTCACAGGTGGGCGGAGTCGGAGAACCGCTGGTGGCGTCGGGTCGCCCTGGTCAGTACCGTGGCCCTGAACCTGAAGGTCAGGGGTGGAACGGGCGACGCGACCCGGACCCTGACCGTTTGCCAGATGCTGGCGAATGACAGGGACGATATGGTGGTGAAGGCATTGTCGTGGGCGCTGCGGGCAGTCGTGGAGCACGACCGGGAGGCGGTGGAGTCGTTCCTGGTCGAGCACGACCATTGCCTGGCCGGAAGGGTTAAGCGCGAGGTGGGGACCAAGCTTAGAACCGGCCGGAAGAATCCGAGGCGCACGTCCGTCGCTTAATGACAGCCTTCAGCGCCAACTATTTTGCCGAAACGGGCTATTCGCCCAGCAAACCCTTCCTGAAGCTTCGTGTCCCTTCGTGGATAAACAACAAATGGAGGTGCGGCTATGAAAGCTGCCGTTCTGCGCGAGGTAAACGTTCCCCTGGAGGTAGAAGAGGTGCAAGTGGATGCCCCCGGCCCGCGGGAGGTGCTGATTCGCACCGGGGCCAGTGGCGTGTGCCACAGCGACCTTCACTACGTGGAGGGAAGCTACAGCATCGCCAAGCCGGCCATCCTGGGCCACGAAGCCGCGGGCACGGTGGAGGCGGTGGGCGAGCAGGTCTATTATCTGAAGCCGGGGGACACGGTGATCATGTGCCTGTCCGTCTTCTGTGGCCGCTGCGAGTTCTGCCTGCGGGGACAGCCCGTGCTGTGCACCCGAACCGATGTGGTGCGCAGTCCTGAACAGCCGCCCAGGTTGCGAAAGGACGGTGAGGGCATTACCCAAATGGCGCAACTGGGCTCCTATGCAGAGACGATGCTGGTCCACGAGAACGCCTGCGTCAAGGTGCGGGAAGATGTACCGATGGACCGGCTGGCACTGATCGGCTGTGGCGCCACTACCGGACTGGGAGCGGTGCTGAACACGGCCCAGGTGGAGCCGGGCAGCACGGTCTGCGTGGTGGGCTGCGGGGGCGTTGGCCTGAACTGCATTCAGGGAGCGGCCCTGGCCGGGGCCCTGCGCATCATCGCCGTGGACACGGTGGAGACCAAGCTGACCATGGCCCGGGAGTTCGGCGCCACCGACGTTATTGACGCGTCCAGCGGCGACGTGGTGGAGCGGATTCGGGACCTGACCGACGACGGGGTGGACTACTCCTTCGAGGCCATTGGCCTGAAGCAGACCGCCGAGCAGTGCTACCAGATGCTGAGGCCCGGCGGCACCGCCACGGTGATTGGCATGATTCCCGAGGGGACGATGATTGAGATTGACGCCGGTGGGTTTCTGCGGCGGGAACGGAAACTGCAGGGCAGCAGCATGGGCAGCAACAGGTTCCGGACGGATATGCCCCGCTACATAGAGTTTTACCTGCAGGGTCGGCTGAAGCTGGACGAACTGGTCAGCCAGCACATGAAGCTGGAGCAGATTAACGAGGCCTTCGCCGACATGAAGGGCGGCAACGTGGCTCGGAGCGTGATTCTGTTTGATTAGGGCGGGCTGACAGAAAGTGTTCAAAGGATTGGGGGCGGGTCTCAGACCCGCCCCCAAGATTTTGGCAACCATTCCGCCAATCGGAAGACTAGTCTGGTAGCGGTTCAGGTCACTCTGTGAACCGCATGGTGTTGCCACGGAGGCGCGGCGCGTAGTAGGGCTGCCATTCAATGTCGCCGGCCAACCCGTACACGTAAACCACCTCGAAGAAGGGCAGGAAGACGGCCTGCTCGTAGGAGTAGTTGGCAATCTCTTCCATGGCCTTGGTGCGTTCCGGACCTTCAGGGATGGAGTTGGATTCAGTCTTCCAGGCCTCAAACTCCGGTGTGCAGTGGCGGCTGCTGCGGCTGAAGCAGCTCAAGCGGGAGTTGTTGAACCGCTGCATGTCCAGAATCTCGTTGGAGGTTGCCACCTCATAGGCGTGGCCGCTGACGTAAGCCGGACCGGGGGGCTCCCTGCCGGCGCAGTCCATGGTGTCGCGGTAACCGGGTTCGTTGGTGAACTGGCCGCAACCGGAGTTCTGGACTTCGCGGGCTGCACCGAGGTCGCCGTGAGAGTTGAGGTTGGCATTAACGCCAACATCCCGCCAGAACTGGATAGTAGCTTCCATTATTTCCAGGCCGCGAATGTTGGAGCCGGGGCGGGTGTTGATGTTGATCTCGTTATCCGGATCGTAGCCGGCCTCGGCTAGCAACTGCCTTGCCAGTTCCGGGTCGTATTCCCGCCACTTTGAGTTCTCCGGGGTGATTCCCACCGTGCCGTTCATGGATATGGCATTGTGGCACGGAATGCGGCCATCGAAGAAGGAATCCAGCATGGTCTGGCAGTCGATGGCGTGGGTAAGAGCCAAGCGGACCTTCTGCTTGGAAAGTTCCGGATGGAAGACGGTGTCAAAAACCAGGGTATAAACCTCTGCGGTTTTGCCGCTGACGGTCTTGCCGCCGGCATTTGCCACGTTATCCACTTCCTCGAAGCCGATGTCGGCGGCCCAGTGGGCTTCGCCGGTCTGGATCATAGCCGAGCGAACCGGAGCCTCACCCCGGTAAGTGTGGGTTATATATTGAATTGTGGGGGCCTGGGCGAACCAGTTTTCGTTAGGCAGATAGTCCTCATAGATCTCGAACTGGGTGTTCACGCCAGGCTCGTAACCGATAATCTTGTAGGGCCCAAACCCGATGCTGTTCAGCGTCCTCTCCTCTTCGGTGGCGCTTTCGAACCACCCCGGGTCCTGGAAGTCAGCAAAGAGTGCCGTACGGGGGTATATGGGACAGGGGTTGGGGCAGACTGCATGCACGGTTAAGTCGTCGATTACCTCAGCCTCCATGAAGGGACCGGTCCAGGTCACTGAAGCGCTGGGGTTTTCAGGGTTCGCGTTGTACTCGATACCGTATTTAGCGGCTGCGGCGTTCCACGGCGCCCCATTGTGGAACTTGACGCCATCCCGCAGGTTAAACTGCCAGCGGTTTAGGTCAATTTGCTCCCAGTCCACTACACCGGAAAGGGGAACAATTTCTGCGGTCCGGTCATCGAGCCAGGTCAGGAAGTCAGAAACAAAGTCGGTGCAACCCATACTGTGAATTTCTGCGGAGCAGCCTTCACTCCACATACCTACACTGGCCGGCTCCGCCTCCGTGACTACGGTTGCGTGGTTCTTGGCGGGGTCGGCTGACGCGGGAGCCTCAGCCATAGCCGGGGCGGCGGTGGGGGCCGGTTGCTCCTGCGCCGCAGCCGGTTCCGCTGCCTGACCGCCGGAGGACTGGTCAGCCATGGACGGAGCTTCTGGCGCTGCAGTGGCCTGGGGTATCATCTGGGGCGCGAAAGTCGCCGTAGGGACCGCCTCCTGTTGCTGTTCGGCGGCAGGGGCCGCGGCCGGTTCTTCGGCGGCGCCGCATGCTACTGCCAGGACTACAATCAGGGGCAAGATTACCCAAATACGACGGCGAAAGGAATGGGCGAACACATTGCTCAGGATTCCCATGATTCACCTCTAATCGTTACGAATAACATATTGGTGAGTCCCGTGTGCTGGCTATACTATGCCTCCTTTCCTGCATATTAACTGGTTTACATACCAGTTAACCCGGTTATATTACAGAAATAGCAGCATGTCAATGATTTCTGTCGTCAACTGTGGGGAGCGTGGAGTCTGTCTGGTGCGGCCCTTGCCGATGCTCTGCCAAAGTTAGCGGGTTCCACTGACAAGGCCGAATTCCAGTAAGCAAAAGAGATTCAGAGGAAGACTGCGAAGACTGCGCGGTTATTAATTCTCCATTTGTTGGGGCAGGTGGACAAAAAAGAGGGGGCGGGTATTATATCCGCCCCCGTTCCAGAGTGGCAAAACCCTTCGGGAACCCACCGGGGGTCCCGTGGCAATTCAGGTTACTCGGTGAACCGCAGGGTGTTGCCCCGGAGGCGCGGCGCGTAGTAGGGCTGCCATTCGATGTCGTCGGCCAAACCGTACACGTACACGACCTCGAAGAAGGGCAGGAAGATAGCCTGCTCATAGGCGAAGTCGGCAATCTCTTCCATGGCCTTGGTCCGTTCGGGACCTTCGGGGATGGAGTTGGCTTCCGTCTTCCATGCCTCAAATTCGGCCGTGCAGTGACGACTGCTGCGGCTGAAGCAGCTGAGGCGGGAGTTGTTGAAGCGCTGCATGTCCAGGATCTCGTTGGACGTTGCTACTTCATACGCGTGGGACGAGACGAATGCCGGTCCCGGGGGATCCCGGTCGGCGCAGTCCATTGCTTCCTGGTAACCGGGTTCGCCGGCGAAGCGGCCGCAACCGGAAATCTGCAGTTCCCTGGCGGCGCCAAGGTCGCCATAGGAATTCAGGTTGGCGTTGACGCCAACGTCGCGCCAGAACTGGACTACGGCTTCCAAGAGTTCCACGCCGCGGATGTTGGAGCCGGGGCGGGTGTTGACGTTGATTTCAGGGTTATCTTCCCTATTGGTACCCTGGTAGTAACCGGCCTCTTCCAACAATTCGCGCGCCAGTTCAGGATTGTATTCGCGCCACTTGGAGTTCTCCGCGGTAATGCCCACGGTACCATTCATTGAAATGGCGTTATGACAGGGAATCTGGCTGTCGAAGAGGGAGTCGAGCAGCGTCTGGCAGTCCACCGCGTGGGTCAGCGCCAGGCGTACCTTCTGCTTGGCTAGTTCCTCGTGGAAGACCGTGTCGAAGACCAGGGTGTAGACCTCGGCGGTCTTGCCGCTGACGGTCTTGTTCACGGTGGCCGCTTCCTCAAAGCCAATGTCGGCGGCCCAGTGGGCTTCACCGGTCCGGATCATGGCGGCACGGACGGGGGCCTCAGCCCGGTAGGTGTGGGTCAGGTACTGGATGGACGGGGCCTGGGAGAACCAGTTCTCGTTGGGCAGGTAGTCCTCGTAGGCCTCGAACTCGGTGCTGACGCCGGGGGTGTAGCCGATAATCTTGTAAGGGCCAAAGCCGATGGTCATGAGTGAACGATCCTCTTCCGAGGCGTTCTCAAACCACTCGGGGTCCTGGAAATCGGCGAACAGCGCGGTGCGGGGGTAGATGGGGCAGGGATTGGGACATACGGCATGAACCGTCAGGTCGTCAATGACCTCAGCGGTCATGTCGGGGCCCGTCCAAGTCACGGACGCGCTGGGGTTGTCCGGGAAGGCATTGTATTCGATGCCGTACTTGGCGGCGGCTGCGTTCCAGGGAGCGCCGTTGTGGAACTTGACGCCGTCGCGGAGGTTGAACTGCCAGCGGTCGAGGTCAATCTGTTCCCAGTCGACCACGCCGGACAGGGGAACGATCTCGGCGGTGCGGTCATCCAGCCAGGTCAGGAAGTCGGTGACGAAGTCCTGGCAACCCATGCTGTGAATCTCGGCAGAGCAGCCTTCGCTCCAGGCGCCGATGCTGGCCGGTTCCGCTTCAGTTACGACCACGGCGTGGTTTTTGGCGGGGTCAGCGGACGGTGGCGCGGCGGTCGGCGCGGGCGCGGCGGTGGGGGCCGCTGCCGGTGCGTCCGAGCCGGAGGACGTGTCAGTCATCGACGGAGCCTCCGGGGCGGCCGTGGCTTGCGGTATAACCTGGGGAGCAAAGGTAGCCGTCGGGGCCGCCTCCTGCTGTTGTTCGGCGGCAGGCGCAGCGGCCGGCTCTTCGGCCGCGCCACACGCCACTGCCAATATCGCTATCAGGGGCAGAATCACCCACAGACGGCGATTTAAGTATTGAGCGCATTGTCTGGTCAGGTTTCCCAAAATTTACCTCCGTATATTGCGAAATCCGTAATTGATTATTGCTCTTCTGTTGGTTGAATAGCTTCCTCCTCGGTTTAACTTGCTACATCCTGCCAGTAGCATGCAGCTTTATATTACATAAAATGCCGGCTGTCAATGATCCTTGTAGCCAATTGATTGCAAGGTGTGGGAGGGCACAGGTCGGGGCCGACTCTTCCTCGGAAGTTACAAGCGGATTGCGCGGTAAAATAATGGTTGACGGGAACCTGGGAAGAAGGTCTTTGCCTGCAAGCGCAGTAATCCTTTACTATTGGTGAATCATGAAAGATACCGACTTGCTGATCATTGGCGCGGGCCCGTACGGGCTGGCCGTGGGTTCCTTTGCCAAGAGGCTGGGGCTGGAGTGCCTGGTGGTGGGCGACCCCATGAGCTTCTGGCGGGACCACATGCCGTCCGGAATGAAGCTGCGCTCCCCCACATCGTGGCACCTGGACGCCGCTGGAGAGTTGACCTTCGAGCGTTTTCTGCAATTCAAGGGCCTTGCGCCGACGGATGTTTCCCCTATCTCCTTAGGCCTTTACCTTGAATATGCAGAGTGGTTTCTTGAGCAGAGCGGCATAACTGTCCAGCAGAAGTACGTCCAAAATCTGGAGTATCTGGCAGATGGCCCGTACCCATTCAGCGCCATGCTGGACGACGGCGCCAAAATAGGGGCGCGGAGGGTGCTGGCCGCTACCGGCCTGACCCAGTACAGGAACATTCCGGACGATCTGGCGGCCCTGCTGCCGCCTGGAAGCTATGCCCACACCTGCGATTTCGTGGACTTCAGCCCCTTGCAGGGCAAGCGCTGCCTGATTGTCGGAGGGCGGCAGAGCGCCTTTGAGTGGGCGGCCCTGATTAACGAGGAGGCGGGCGCGGAGATTCACCTGGTATATCGCCACGAAACGCCGGCCTTCACCGAATCGGACTGGGACTGGATTGATGAGTTGATGGACCGGACGCGAGAAGCGCCGGGCTGGTTCAGGAGAGTGTCCCCCGAAGAAAGAGACGGGATTTACCAGCGGTTGTGGGGCGAGGGACGGCTGAAGCTTGAGCCATGGCTTTATCCCCGAATCCAGGGGGACAACGTGCATCTGTGGCCTGGCACCCGCATAACGGGCGGGCGGCAAAGTGCGGATGGAGCGGTGGGGGTGTCCCTGGAAAACGGCAAGACACTGGAGGTTGACCAGATCATTCTGGCAACCGGCTACCGTGTGGAACTGGCCCGGGAACCTTACCTTCGGGACCCCAGTATTGCGAATTCCCTGAAGGTGGAGGAAGGCTTTCCCGTCCTTAACGACCAATTCCAGTCTGACATACCGGGGCTTTACTTTACGGGCCAGACGGCCACCAGGGACTTTGGGCCGTTTTTTGGCTTTGGAATAGGCTGTCCGGCCGCGGCGTGGGTCATCGGGAATGCGTTGAATGCATAGCGGGGTGGCTTACCCAGCTCAGGTGTGGCCTGACAGCCCCAAAACTAGACCCCCTTTTCCCATAATGGTAAACTGCCCCTGCCCATAATGGAGATTGCTGCAAAGCAGGAGCGGCGCCATGACTGAACCGCTGGTTATCTACGAAGTTGTTGACCAGATTGCCACCCTGACCCTGAACAACCCGTCCCGCCGACATGCCTTGTCCAGCGAAGTGCTGGCGGCGCTGAAGGACCGCCTGGAACGCATCAAGGAAGACTCGACCATCAAGGTCGCAGTCCTGAAGTCTGATGGGCCGGTATTCAGTTCCGGCCATGACCTGCGGGAAATGGTGGGCTCGGACGAGGAGTCGTACACCTACATTTTTGCCGAATGCACCGAGGTGATGGAAGCCATTCGGATGCTGCCCCAGCCGGTCATCGCGCAGGTGCAGGGTCTGGCCACGGCGGCAGGCTGCCAACTGGCGGCCACCTGCGACCTGGCGGTGGCATCGGAGGACTCAGGATTCTGCACTCCTGGTGTTCAGATCGGCCTGTTCTGCTCCACGCCGGCGGTGGCTTTGTCGCGGGCGGTCAGCCCCAAGCACGCTATGGAAATGTTGTTGACGGGAATCCCTATTTCGGCCAAGACGGCGCAGGAATGGGGCCTGGTCAACCGGGTGGTTCCAGCCGACCAGTTGGAAGACACGGTAATGCAACTGGCGCGGCACATTGCCAGGGCCAGTTCCTATACCCTGGCCATTGGCAAGCAGGCCTTTTACCGGCAGCTGCAGGTGGACCGGCCGGCGGCGTACGAAATGGCCCAGCGCACGATGGTGGAGAACCTGCTGGCCTACGACGCCCAGGAGGGAATCACCGCGTTCCTGGAAAAGCGGGAACCGGAGTGGGCGAACTAACTCAAGAGATTGGAATCAGGAATTGGCACTCGAGAGGCATGAGCATTTAGCCGGGCAGTCTTGAAGACCAATCCGCAACAGGATGGAGGAAGTAATGGCAGACGTACCCTTGTTTCCGGTGACGGTGGTGGGCAGCTGGCCCAGGCCACCGGAATTGATCCAGGCCCTGCGGCGACGGCAGGCCGACGAGATATCCGAGGACGAATTCAACACGGTGGCGGACAAGGCAGTCCTGGATTCTCTTAAGGCCCAGGATGAGGCTGGCACCGACATCATCAGCGATGGCGAACAGCGCCGTGACAACTTTTACTCCTACGTGGTGGGCAAGATTGCCGGCATGCAGCTCATGAAGGTATCGGAGTTGCTGGACTACGCCAAGGACCGTGCCCGCCTGGAAGAACAGCTGCGCGCCCTGGACGTTCCGGCTTTTGCCATCAAGAGCCCCATCGTAATTGACAGGATATCCACCAGGGAGGGTCTGTCGCTGGACGAGCTGGCTTTCCTGAAGAAGCACACCGACAAGCCCATCAAAATTCCAATTCCCGGGCCGTACATGCTGACCCGCTCAAGCTGGTTTGAGGGTCTGTCTGACAAGATTTACCCTTCGCCGGAAGACCTGGCCAAGGACGTGGTGCAGATCCTGCGGGAGGAGACCATCAAGCTGCGGGACATGGGCGCGGACTTCATCCAGTATGACGAACCCATCCTGACGCAGGTGGTGCTGGGTGAAGAGTCCAGCGAAACCTTCATGTGCGCTTCACTGCCCCAGCGCAGGGATCCGACCACCGAACTGGAGTTCGCGCTGCGGATGATGAACGAGGTGGCCGAGGGCATCGAGGGTGTCAAACTGGGCGTCCACGTGTGCCGGGGCAACTGGAGCCGCAAGGAAGAGGTGCTGCTGACCGGCAACTATGGGCCGCTGCTCCCTTACCTGGTGCAGATGAACATTGACCAGCTGGTGCTGGAGTGCGCCACCCCCCGGGCCGGCGAAATGGAAGTCTTCAAGGAATACGCCAACGAAAAGGAAATCGGCCTTGGCGTAGTCAACCCCCGCACCGACGAGCTTGAGTCGCCGGACCAGGTGGTGGACCGGGTAAAGGAAATGCTGCAGTATTTTGACGCCGACAAGATTTACCTGAACCCCGACTGCGGCTTTGGAACCTTCGCTGAGCGGAATATCAACACCGCTGATGGCGCCTTCCACAAGATGCGGATAATCGGCGAGGCGGCCCAGAAGCTTCGCTCAGAATTCGGCTAGGCTTTAACTATTCAAACATGGATGAACAGGATGGACAGGATTTTTGATTGAACGTCTGTGGCAGTTTCGCTGCAAGAGCGCGTCTTCCGCGACAGCCAAAGACCACATCCTGTATATCCTGTGCATCCCTGTAAGTAAGAAAGGAGAAGAAAATGGCGGAAGAAGTACGCGATTTGAATGGTCTTCCCCGGGAGAAGCTGACCCAGGTATTGGATTCCTTCAAAGACCCGGATGTATTTGACGCCGTGACCGGTCCCTGGAAGTCCCGCATTGCGTGGCAGGGCGGGATGAGGGCACGGGCCTACATGCGCAACCACCAGGTGGACATGGACGAGCCGGGTGACCTGACCGCCACCGACGTGGCCGCCAGCGCGCACGAACAATTGCTTTCGGCCATTGGCAGCTGCATGACGGTGGGGTTTGTGGTAAACGCCACCAAGCAGGGTGTCCGCATTCACGACCTGGAAGTGGCCGTGGAAGGCTACTTTGACAACATCCGCAAGTGGGCGGGCGTTGAGGATGAAGGCAACCCCGGCTACGGCCGAATTTCGGCCAAGTGCTTTGTCCGGGCCGACGCCGACGAAGCCACGCTGCGGGAGATCTGGCGGCTGGCGGTGGAGGGTTCCCCCGTCACCCAGTCGGTAGCCAACCCCACGTCGGTCGAGACCGACTTCGAAATGGTGGGCTAGGCCCAGTTTTTCCTAGAAGGACACGAGAAAACACGAAGAGTCGAGCCCGATTCTTCGTGTTTTCTTGTGCCTGTAATCCCACCGCTTCCAGGAGTGTTAGATAATGGTTGAGTTTGTTTCTGCCGACTGGGTGGAATCCCAGTTGGGCAAGCCCGATTTCCTGCTGATAGACCCCCGTGGCCCTATGCGATACACACAGGGCCACCTGCGGGGCGCCGTCAACCTGCCGGCAGTCAGGCTGTTTGGCCGGGACGGCAAGCTGCTGTCCACCTACGAACTGGCCGAGTTTTTTGGCTCGGTGGGCGTGGGCAACGACACGCCCGTGACGATGTACGACGGCGGTGACGGCCGGAACGCGGCCATGGCGGCCTGGACTCTGGAATACCTGGGCCACGACAACGTCCGCGTTATGGACACCTTCTTCGAGACCTGGGCGGCCCAGGGACGGGAGAAGCTGTACCGGCCGGTGCGGCCCACCGCCAACCAGTTGGAGCCCCGGCTGAATCCCCAGGTGCGGGCCGAACTGGAGGATGTGTCGCGGGTGCTGGAAGGCGCACCCGGCGTCGACGTTACCCTGCTGGACCTGCGCAGCCAGGACGAGTTTGATGGCTTGCCCGAAATTGACGAACGGCCAGGGCACATCCCCGGCGCCGTTAACCTGGTATGGCAGCAACTGGTGGACGGCAACGACAGTTACCTGCTGGCGGAGGACAATCTTCGCCAACTCCTGGAATCCAGAGGTGTGAGCCAGGACGTCCCGGTTATCGCCTACTGTCGCAGTGGGATACGGGCGTCAGTTGGGTACATGGCATTGAAGGAACTGGGGTACGACGTGAGGCTGTACGACGGATCCTACCTGGAATGGATGAACCAGGGCATGCCGGTGGAAGAATCGAAATCCAACTAAAGGCAGAGCAAGGGGCTGAAGCGGAAACAGAAAGATGTCGCGTCGGTCAGCGCCTTGGCAAATCAGGGTTTCCAGGAGCGCGCATTACTGGATGGCTTCAGCCTGGCAGCTTCCCAAGGCTTTCCCCGTTTCGAACCGGGCGGAGTTGGCGCTGACGGACGTTACCCCGTAATATAGCCGTTCTTCAAGTCCCACTGGCTGGCCAAATTGTCCCGATCCTCCGGATCTCCGTAACCGCCGCCCCCGGAGGAAAGGCAGACGATGTGGTCGCCGGGGTGGACCACTACTCCCACTTCCTTTGAGCCCAGCACGCGGTCGGTGGCGCTGGAGACAATTTTGTAGTCGTGCGGCAGGCCGTCGTTTCCCCCAAACAGACCGAACGGGGGCACAATTATGCCGTCCCCGGCGGTGTTGAGCAGGGCAGGGCCCTCCCCCTCGTACACGAGGTCGCACACCGCGCCCAGGCCACCCCGCCAGGCGCCAGCCCCTCCTGAATCCGGGCGCAATTCGTGACGCCGCACAAACAGGGGGAACCGCTCCTCGGTCACCTCGATGCTGGGCGAACGAATCCCACCGGCGACGTTAATCTCCCCCACATTGGGCCACCCGTCATAACCCTGGGAGGCGCCACCGCCGCCCCGGGCCAGGAAGAAGTGCCAGATGAACCTGCGGCCAGTCCTCGGGTCCTTGCCGGTGATTGCGTAGCGCAGGCGGCGGGAAAACCCCGCAGAGACAGCGGCAGGGATGGCTGGGGCTAATGCCTTGAAGACTGCCTCTACCACCTCTTCGGCGCAGTGGTTGGTGCTCATGCACACCGGGGCCGGAGGATTGGCGTTTACGACCAGGCCCCTGGGCGCTACTATCCGGACGGGGCGCATGGAGCCCTCGTTGCGGGCCACGTCCATGGGAGCCAGGTACATGATTGCGGCGTGGGCCAGGGAACGGGTGTTGGCATAGGCGCTGTTGATAAATCCCTCAACCTGGGGACTGGACTCGCCCAAATCGATGGTCATGCCGTCGCCTTCGATGGTTACCTTCGCCCGAATGGGGACCAGCTTGCTGTCGAAACCGTCGTCGTCCACCAGGGACTCACCGTAGTAAACGCCATCGGGCCAGCCGGAGATGAACCGGCGCACCTGGCGTTCAGTCGCGGCCAGAATATCGGAAACCACCGCCATCAACCGGTCGGCGCCGTAATCGGCCAGTAGGGACTGGATACGCTGGGCGGCCAGCATTACCGAGCCTATTTGCGCATTAAGGTCTCCAAGGAAGTTCTCCGGCTGTCGGACGTTGGCCGCCAGCATTTGGAGAAGGTCCTCCCGGGGCACGCCCCTGTCGTAGAGTTTCAAGGGAGGGATACGTAGGCCTTCCTGGAATATCTCGTTGGCGCCGGGGTTGTAACCACCGTGAGTGCCACCGCCAACGTCGCTGTGGTGAGCGCGGTTCACGCCGTAGAACAGCAGGCGCCCTTCGTGGAATATGGGGCGGATGATGGTGATGTCGGGCAGGTGGCTGCCGCCAAAATAGGGATCATTCAATATAAAGAGGTCGCCCTCGGCAATGTCGTCCCCGAAATAGTCCCGCACGGCGGCGCCGGCCACGGGCAGGGCGCTGATATGGACGGGTATGCCCTCGCCCTGCGCTACCAACTGGCAATCGCCGTCCAGGATGGCAGTGGAAAAGTCGCGGCTGGAATTAAGGATCTGGGACATGGCCGTACGCAGCATGGCCTCGGTCATCTCCCTGGCGATGGACTCCAGGCGGTGTTCGACCACGGCCAGGGTAATGGGGTCAGCTTGCGACGGTCCGGCCTCCCCGCCACCGTCCGCCGGGGCGTACGCTTCCCTCTGTGGAGCAAAGGGAGTTTCCAAATTGACGGCCAAAGCTATGCCGCCCATGTTGTCCACCAGGGCCCGGTCGTCAGGCCATAACAGGATGGTTGTAAAGTCCGACTCCAGGATCGCGGGGCCGGTAATTTCCGTACCCGCCGGCAAAGTATCGGCGGCGTAGGTGGGCGCCTCTCGCCATTCACCCATGTAAACGCTGCGGCTGCCCGTGGGCGCGGCTGAAGTCGCCTCATCCGTCCGGTCAAGTTGGGAAATCTTGGGGAGCTTGCCCAGGGCCGTCACCCGCAAGGTAATCAGGCGCACCTCCTGGTCCTGTTGGGCATAGGAATAGAGTTCCAGGTATCGCCGGTGGAAATTGGCCTTGAGCCGTGACAGGAAGTCCGCGTCTGACAGGGTCGCGTTGGGCAGAGGTACGGTGACTTCGTATATCTGGTCCAGGTAACGCATATCGGCGGAACACTGTATCTCCACGGCTTCCCCGGTCATCCCCTGGGCAAGGAGCTTTTCCTGCCCCTGGGAGGCCAATTCCCCCAGAATGCGCCGGAGTTCCGCCAGGTCCATCCGGTCCAGGCTGGCTGGGTAAGAGCGGGAGAGGTCATACTTGACGTCGGTGTTGAGCATGCCGTAGGCCGACATCACCGGCGCCGACGCCGGAATATACACCTTATCCACCTGCAACTGGCGGGCCACCTCCGCGGCATGCAGGCCGGAAGCGCCGCCAAAGCCCATCAGCGTGAAATCTCTCGGGTCCACGCCCCGTTGCACCGACATAAGCCTGATCCCCTCGGCAATGGTGGTGCAGACCACTTTGTACACCCCGTAGGCTGCTTCCTCCTCGGTCAGGTTCAGCGGCGCGGCCACGTCCCCTGCCAGGGCCCTTTGGGCGGCCGCCGGATAGAGAGCGGTCCGTCCGCCCAGGAAGTTTGCGGGGTCCAGGAAACCCAGGGTAAGGCTGGCGTCCGTGACGGTGGGGTTGGTCCCGCCCTTGCCGTAGCAGGCCGGGCCCGGCTCGGCGCCTGCGCTGTCTGGGCCCACATGGAGGATGCCGCCTTCGTCCACCCGGGCGATGCTGCCGCCGCCGGCGCCCAGGGTATGGATGTCGATCATCGGGACGGCTATTTTCCAGCCGGCCTCGAACTTCTCGTTGGTGATGTGGGGGACACCGTTTTCTATGAGGGAGATGTCAGTGCTGGTGCCCCCCATGTCGAAGGCGATGATGCGGGTTTCCGACAGCAGTTGCCCCAGCCAGGCGGCGGCGCTGACCCCGCCGGCCGGACCGGACAGGATGGCCCGCACGGCCATGCGACCCGAGTCCTCTATAGGCGCCACGCCGCCGTTGGACTGCATGATCAGCAGGTCCCGTAACTGCCTGTAGCCCGCGAACCGCTCTGCCAGGCGGGTCAGATAGCGGCTGAACACCGGCCCCACGTAGGAATTGATGACCGTTGTGCTGAGGCGGTCGAACTCCTTGATCTGGGGAATTACCTGGTGGGAGAGGGAGGTGTATATTTCGGGGAAGCGCTGCCTGATGATTTCCGATGCCCGCTGCTCGTGATCGGGGTTCAAGTAGGAAAAGAGAAAGCAGACGGCCAGGGACTCGGCGCCTTCCCGCGCCAGGTATTCCAGGCTTTCTGCCAGCGCTTCCTCGTCCAGGGGTTCCTCCACGGCGCCGCTGGCCCGCACCCGCTCAGGCACGCCCATCCGCAGGTAGCGGGCCACCAGGGGCTCCACTGGCGTCATCCGCAAGTTGTACCGGTCTTCCTTCAATCCCTCCCGCATCTCCAGGAGGTCGCGGAAGCCGTCGGTGGTGATGAGGCCCACTTTGGCCCCCCGTCGTTCCACCAGGGTGTTGGTCGCGACGGTGGACCCGTGGATCACCAGGGCCGTGTCCTCGAGGAACTGGTCCAGGTTCAGCCCGTACGCGGCGGCGGCTTCCTCCAGCCCAGCCATGACACCAATGGAGGGGTCGTCGGGAGTGGACTGGGTCTTGAAGAAACGGGGCAGTCCCTCGTCGCCCGTCACCACAAAGTCGGTAAAGGTGCCGCCCACGTCAATGCCAATTTTTAACACCTGGGGCCTCCTGAGGGGTTGGAGTGGGACGCCTTCCGCCCGCGCACAAAGGGCTAAGAGCCGTCGTCCTGACTTGGCAGGTGAGTATAGGACCGACCCGTTTTACTTACAAATGCCCTGGCCGGCGACGCCACCGCCTCCAGCGCCGTTATCGTAACCGGCATGCCGGCGAACATTGCCATAGCCTTGCCCTGTGAAATGCCCCGCCTCTGAAAGTGGATAATGCAAGGGAGGTTCGCAAACCGTCCCTGGTCCCGCAACTCCAAAGGGTCAGGTGTCAATCCCGCCCCTTAGTCTGCCCCGCGGGCCAGCTTCACAGTCAGCCGCTGCGTTCGGCGAACTCCGCCCTGGCCGCCTCCAGCAGGGCGCTGTTCAGCAGCAGGTCACCGGCCGTCAGGCTCAGGGCCTTGGCCACCAGCAGGGCGTTGGACAGGGCCAGGTCGGTGGTGGCCGTCTCGCACATGTCCCTGGTATGCGATGCCACCGGAGTTTCGCTGACTGCGTACCGAAGTTCGTAGGCGGGCATTGCCTGGCTGACATTGCCGAAGTCGGTGGATGCCCCGCTGCCCGGCCGCCCCGACACCGGTTCGTCCAGCCTGAATCCCAGGGCCTGGGCGTTGGCCCCCACCGCCTGGGCCAGCGCCACGTTGGGCTGGACGTTTTCGTAGAAGGGATAGAACTCTTCAACTTCCAGGCGCGCCCCGGTCATGGCCGCCGCTCCTTCAGCCACCTGCCTTACCTTGCCCACTACCTCGTCGCTCAGGTAGCGGCCATCCCTGGACCGCAACATAAAGTTGGCGGCGGCGAACTCGGGAACCACGTTGGGCGCCAGTCCTCCGTCGGTAATCACCCCGTGGATTCGGACATCGTCCCTCAGGTGCTGCCGCAGGGCGTCTGTACCGGTGAACAGGTGGATGACCGCGTTCAAAGCGTTGATGCCGGCCTCGGGCGCGGCGGCGGCGTGAGCAGCTTTCCCGTGGTACATGTACCGATACCCCACCATGGCCAGGCTCCAGCTTTCCCCTTTCGCCGCGGAAGCGGGTATTACAGTCCGGTTGGAGAAGGGATGGGAGGAAAGCGTGGCGTCCACGCCGTCAAACACTCCGGCTTCCAGCAGCCGAATTTTGCCGCCTCCGCCCTCTTCCGCCGGCGTGCCAATCACCACTATCCGTCCGGGCAGATCCGCAGCGTTTGCCTGCAGGCCCAGGGCCGCCCCCATGGCTGCCATGGCTATAAGGTTGTGACCGCAGCCATGTCCAATCTCGGGTAAAGCGTCGTACTCCGCCAGCACGGCCACGGTGGGCCCGTCCCCGGCGCCGCCGGGTATGGTGGCCCGAAAGGCCGTTTCCACGCCACCGATGCCCCGCTCCACCGCAAACTCGTGCTTCTCCAGAAATGAAGCCAGGGCGTTTGAGGAGTAGTACTCCTGGTAATTCAGCTCCGGATGTTCATGCACGTCCAGCGACAGGTCGAAGAGTTCCCGTCGGGACGTCTCAATTGTCGAATTGGACCGGCATGCCAGTTCCGCCTGGTTGTCTGCCTGTTGGCTGCTCATTTTGTCCCATCTCCTTTCCCAGTGGAGTCGGATAGATGACTACCGTATCCGGGAGTGCGCGTGCAAATCGTCTGGGGTTTCCCGCCAAGCATAACTGTGATCCCGTTGCATTGCCAGCATTGTACAAGGGCCCCGCCTGCACCCGCCATGAATATGGGCGGTTTCGGGTTAACTCGGGTTTCGGGCCTGTTGGTTGCGCTATAATCCACCAACACCCGCGTTATTGGCGCACCGTTCGCCCGTCTCGCGTCGCCAGTCCACCGAAGTCGGTCAGTAGGGAGGCAGCCATGCTGGACTTGATCATCAGGGGTGGCACCGTGGTTACGCCGGAGGGCGTTGGCCTGATGGATGTTGGCATTCAGGGTGAGCAGATCGTCGCCATAGCCGCTCCAGGCATACTGGACGATATGGGAGCAGGGGAAATTATCGACGCCACCGATATGGTCGTCCTGCCCGGAGGAATTGAACCCCACGCCCATATCAACGTTCCCGTTCCCGATTACTGGGCTGGCGGCGATGCCGGCGTATTCACCCAGCCGCCTGAAGCTGCCAGCCGAGCCGCCGCCTTCGGCGGGGTTACGACCTACGTGGACTTCGCCGGGGCCCTGCCCCTGACGCCCGGGGCGGTCCCTCCGTCCGACCCCATCATGAGCCAGATTGAAACCCGCCGGAATACCTTCCGGGGCCATTCCTACACCGACTACACATTCCACTATATTCTCGCCGGCGCCGTACCGCCCGGTACTATGGGCGAAATAGGGGAAGCCATCCAGTCGGGGGTTGCCAGCTTCAAGATTTTCACGACTTTCCACGCCAGGGTGCCCATGGGCCACCTCTGGGAGATATTTCAGGAAGTGGGCCGGCACGGGGGGATAATGGCCGTCCATGCGGAAGAAGATGACATAGTAACTTACATGGAAAACAAGCTGGAGCGGGAGGGCCGCGACCACGGCTCCAACCTGCACCTGGCCCACAACAACATTTCCGAGGATATTTCATTCCGCAAGGTGATCCGCCTGGCCCAGAGCACGGAGACCGGCATCTACTTCGTTCACACTACCGCCAAGGAGGGCGTGGCCGCCATTGCCGAAGCCCGCGCCGCCCAGTTGCCCGTCTACGGTGAGGCTCTCCACAATTACCTGGAGTTCACCTGCGACGATTACCTTAAGCCCGAAGGCCTGGCAATCCATACTTACCCGGCCATCAAGTTCTCCGACGATCGGGACGCCTTGCAACAGGGGTTGGTGGATGGCCCAATCTGCACCACCGCCACCGACGAATGGACCACCTACAAGAACGTCAAGCTGGCCGGGGACACCATCCGCACCCTTTGCGGCGGCCACAACGGCATCGAGACCCGCATGCCCGTCACCTATACCAAGCTGGCGGCCACGGGGCGAATTGACCTGCAACGCTTCGCCGCCATCACTTCCACCAACGCCGCCAAGATTCTTGGAATGTACCCGCAAAAGGGAGCGATTTCTGTGGGCAGCGACGCCGACATCGTTGTCTTCGACCCCAACCTAAAGAAGACCATCACAGTAGATGGACTGCACTCCGACTCCGACTACTCCATTTGGGACGGCTTCGAGTGCGAAGGCTACCCGGTTATGACCCTTTTGCGGGGTAAAGTAATTGTCCGAGACGGGCAGCTTAACGGCAGCCCTGCCGATGGCCGCTGGCTTTCCCGCAAAGTGGCCCCGAGGGTAGTAGGCCAGACCTCGGTTTAACGGGCTAATAGTTGCGTACCATGTAATAAAAAAAGGAGCGGCCACTGTGACCACTCTGCAAAGAGAACCCGAAACCCGCGCCGGCCAGGGACAGGACCAGGGCCGTTGCGACGGCTGTCCCAGATGCCAGGATTCCCAAGCTCCACTGTGCCCACAATACCACCAGGATTTCGGCGGGCTGCACCCCGTGTGCAAGGTCTGCCGCCACTGTGTCCTGCGGGGCAAGCACCAGGACGACGGGTCTGACCTCGACGACCACAAGGGAAGGGGCCACCAGGGAATGGGTCCCATCAGCAATAACTGAATTCGCAGAAGTGGGTAGGGCGTTGTCCCAGAAGCTCCGGATTAAAGGCCAGTGGTTTAACGGCGGTTCAGGACCGTACTCGGCCAATACCCTGGCCAGGGCACGGGAACTGACGCTGGAAAACCGGCGGGCCGCTGCCGAGGGAACCGCCCCCCGCACTCCGCCGGACACGGTTCCCACCTTGGCCAAGGCGGTTGACCTGGTTATTGCCGAACGCGCCACGAGTTGGAAGAATCCAAAAACAACCAACCGGTGACGGTAAGGGTGATTCCCATTCCACCCGGGTAAAACGCACTTGCCCCCACATCCCCTGGCAGACCAATGTCCAATGGGTGCCCACCGGTGGGAGGCCCTGCCACAATAACGTCTGGTGAACTGCGCATGAGTGGCGCAAACATTTCAACGACTACTGCCGGTGGGACGGCTTTAACTGGGTGAGGGTCGAACATAACACCGGCCCTGGCTGGCCCTCAAGAGCAAGACTCCCCTGGAGAACTGGCAGTTTGTGTCATCGATTTGGCTAACACATACACAGGATCAGACCATTAGAATTGTGAGACTACGGCTTTCACCCAGCACTAGTCTGCCGCGGCCGGGACCTTCTCCTCCGCCAGGGCTCTCCGACTGGCCAGCGCTTGCTGCATCAGGCTACTTTCCTCTGATTCCCGCTGCGGGGAGAAACGTACCAGGAAGGCCAGGGGAGCGACGGCCACCACCACAATGCCGATGAGCATCAGCGCATCTCCGAAGGTAAGGCTTTCGATGCGGAACAGGAAGCCCGCCGCCACCGCCCCGGCGTTTCCGCCGGCGCCCACGATGCCCGCCACCGAGCCCAGGGCCTTGCGGTTGATGAAGGGTACCACCGAGAAGGTTGCTCCCTCGGACATCTGGACAAACAGGCTGAAGATGATCATGGCGCCCACGGCAAGGAACAGGGTGGCCATCTGCGAGAACAGGATCAGGGCCAAACCCTCCATCAGCAGCACACCGCCCAGGAACATCACCCTGCCTTTCAGCCCGAACTTGATGCCAAACTTGTCACCGAAGTATCCGCCGAGGGTCCGGGCGAAGATGTTCATCATGCCGAACAGGCCGGCAATCAGCCCGGCGGTTGCCAGGTTCAGCTCAAAGCGGTCGTAGTAGTAGAGCGCCGCCACGTTGTTGATAGTCAACTCCACGCCGAAGCAGGCGCCGTAGATGACGAAGAGGGTCCACACCCGGTAGTCCTTGGCCGCATCCAGAAAGGAACCGCTGACCGAAGGGGAGGGAGCCATCTTCCCGGCCGCGCGCAGGTCCCGGTAGTTGCCTTCCGGCGAGTCCTGGGTCAGGAAATAGTAGGCGATGCCAACGAGGAACAGGCCGACGCCGGGGATCACCATTGCCACCCGCCAGCCAAAGGCCTCGTTGACCCCCAGCATCAGTACCAGGGTCAGCACCAGGGGCATGACTATCTGGGTGACGCCGCCGCCCATGTTTCCCCAGCCGGCGGTGGTGGCGTTGGCTGTGCCCACCACGTTGGGCGCGAACATAACTGAAGTGTGGTACTGGGTAATTACAAAGCCCGCGCCGATGACGCCGATGGCCAACCGGAACAGCAGGAAGGTCTCGTAGTTCTGGGCGAGGCCGATGCACATCACCGGTATGGAACCCAGAACCAGCAGGCCCGTGTAGGCCAGGCGGGGCCCGATCCGGTCGCAGAGCCAGCCTATGAGCAGCCGGGCCAGGATGGTGATTGCAACTGACGCGATGATGGTGTTGCCGATCTGGGTCCTGGTCAGGCCCAGGTCATCACGGACCAGGGCCATCATGGGGGCAATGCCGAACCAGCCGAAGAAGGCCAGGAAGAAGGCGAACCAGGTCAGATGGAAGGTCCGCATGTGGGGCTTGGAAAGACTGAAAAGATTAATGCGCGTAGCCTTGTTAGAAGGCGGTGGTGACAGAACTTCGGAATCTTTGACTTCCATGACTCTGGTCCTCCTTTTTACTAGTCAGTTCAGCTATACACTCAGCGCGACGGGTGTCTGCTTGAGAGATTCCAATACTTTCGCCAGGGTTTCTGGCAGTTCGTCGCAGGGAACGTTTTCCAGGGTCTTGACGGCAGACTCGCCATCGGTGACGACACCGGCGGCCGAGGCCACCTTGCCGCCCAGGAAAATATCCACCGCCTCGACAACCTCGCCGTCTACCCGGGCCTTCTTGCCCAACAGCCCAATGTCGGCCACCGTGTGGTTGCCGCAGGCGTTGGGACAGCCCGACCAGTTGATGGACAGGGCCGGCAGGGCGCCATCCACCTGCTGCTCCAGGTATTTCGACGTCTCAAGGGCACGAGCCTTGGTGTCCACCAGGGCGAAGTGGCAGTAATCTATGCCGGTGCAGCTGACCAGCCCCCGCATCACCGGCGCAGGGTCGGGTCGGAACTCCGCCAGCAACGGTTCCAGTTCCAGGGCGGGCAGCAGTTCGTCCGGCACGTTGGGGATAATCAGGTTCTGTTCTGCAGTCAGGCGTATCTCCCCGTTGCCATAGGTATCGGCCAGGCGGGCTACTTCCAGCATTTGTCCTGCGGTAATCCGACCCACGGGAACCACCAGGCCCACGTAGTTCAGGCCTGCTTCCTTCTGGGGGTGGATGCCGATGTGGTCGGACTTGTCCTCGTCGCCTGCAGGCAAACCTGCAGTAAGCAGGGATTGCCCCAGCCGCTTCTCCAGTTCGGCCCGGAATCTGTCTGCGCCCCATTCCTCCACCAGGAAGGCCATGCGGGATTTGTTGCGGGCTTCCCTGGGTCCGTGGTCGCGGAACAGCAGGGTAATTTCGCTGCAAAGTACCGCCGCGTCCCGGGGCAGCACGAACACATCCAGGTCCGTAGCGGGCCGAAAGCCGCCGGAACCCTGCTTGCCGCCTACGGCCACGTTGAAGCCCTGGACCTCCCGGCCAGCGATGGCGCGGACGGCCGGGGTCAGTGCGATATCCTGGGTGACTGCGTGGGTGCAGTTGTCCAGGCAGCCGGTGATGGTGACGTTGAACTTGCGGGGCAGGTTGGTGAATTCCCGGTTGCCCACTAAGATGTCGTTGTATTCCCGCACCACGCCGGACGCATCGAACAGTTCGTTGGGGGCAAGGCCCGCCACCGGGCAGCCTACTATGCCGCGGACGTTGTCCATACCCGTCTGCAGCGACACCAGGCCCACCGCTTCCAGCCGGTCCCAGATGCTCTGCACCTCGTCAATCTGAAACCACCTGAGCTGGATTTGCTGGCGAGTTGTCAGGTCGGCGAAGTCCCTGCCGAAGTCGCTGCTGATTTCGGCGATAGCGCGAAACTGGGCCGAGTTGCCGATGCCATTGGGGATACGCAGCCGCATCATGAAATGGCCCGGTGTCTGGCGTCGGAAGAAGACTCCCAGCCACTTAAGACGTTCCTTGTCCCCGTCGCTGATGGTCTCCCATCCCTCGCTGGCGTAGCGGGGCAGGTCGTCCTTAACGTCCAGCCCGTTCTTCTCTTCCTTGTAGGCCTCTAGCTTATTCACGATGCTTCTCCTCGCTGGTCCTTGTCCCGCCTGCCGTTCGTTGGTGGCGTGGGTCCCTGGCCTGTAGCCCGCTTATGGTGAACTTGTCTAACTACGCCCGACCGCCACGTTTTCCGGTGTCCTGGCGGGCGCCTCTTCCGGAATGGTGGGAAATTCCACCCTTTTGCCGCCGATCACGCTGATGGCGGTGGCGGCCTGGGACGCCGCCCGGTTAGCCTCAAAGGTGACTATGGCTTTGACCTGGTCTTTGCAGGCTCCGCACCCGGTACCGGCCCTGGTCGCCGCGCACACGGCTTCAGGGGTGGTGGCGCCTTCCTGGCAGACCTGGATAATCCGGCCCTTGGTGACTCCGTTGCAGTTGCAGACCTGGGCCGTATCGGGCAGCTCTTCCACGTCTATCCGCGCGGCGCCGCCGGTGCCGGGGAACAGCAGGCTGGCCCGGCTGTCGGGCAACAGTTCGCCCCGGTCAAAAGCCTGCAGCACGGCGGGCGTGGTCAGCCCGTCGCCCAGCAGGATGGCCCCGGCCAGGCGGCCGTTGCGGACGATGAGTTTCTTGTAGACGCCCCGGGCCGGTTCGCTGTAGTGGACCTGCTCGTCGTCATCAGTCTGCCGCTCCTTGTCGCCCATGACCGCCAGGTCAACCCCCAGCACCTTGAGCTTTGTGGAGACCCTGACGCCCCGGAAGGATGCCTCGGGGTTCTCGCCGGACAGTTGCTCCGACAGGATGCGGGCCTGTTCCCACAGAGGCGCCACCAGCCCGAACAGCTTGCCCCGGTGCTGGGCGCACTCGCCGATGGCATAGATGTTGCGGTCGTTCCGGCAGGACAGGTCGTCCTGGATGACAATGCCGTGCTGCACGTGGAGCCCGGCCTGCTTCGCCAGGTCGATATTGGGCCTGACCCCGGCCGCCACGACAATCATGTCGCACTCCAGTTCCTCGCCGTCCTTGAATTTCAGGCCACTGACGGGAGCGCCGGCGAAGGGCGGGTTGATGGACTCGGCCAGCTTGTCAAGGTGGATGTTCAGGCCCAGTCCTTCCAGAGTCTGTTTCAACATCGCCCCGGCCGGGGCGTCCAGCTGGCTGTTCATCAGGTAATCGCCCAGGTGGGCTATGTGGACCTCCAGGCCCCGTTCCAGCAGGCCCCGGGCAGCTTCCAGGCCCAGCAGACCGCCGCCGATAACCGCCACCCGGCGCGCCGACGCGGCGTGATCAATCATGGCCTGGCAGTCCTCCAGCGTGCGGAAAGAGAACACCCCGTCCCGCATGTATCCGTCCTCGTCGTACATGTTGTCGATGGGCGGGAGAAAGGGCGTGCTGCCCGTGGCGATTACCAGCTTGTCGTAGGATTCCGAAATGCCCCCGGCGGCGTAGACCGACTGCCCCATCCGGTCAATCCACCCAGCCTTTACGCCGGAGTAGAGCTTTATCCGCTGTTCCTGGTACCAGGACAGTTCGTTGATAAGGGTGTCCTCGGGCTTGTGGCAACCGGCCAGGACGCTGGACAGCAGGATGCGGTTGTAGTTGCCGTGGGGTTCCTCGCCGAACATGACGATGTCGTACATTTCGGACCCGCCCCGGGCCACCAATTCCTCGACGAACCTGGCGCCGGCCATGCCGTTACCGATTACTACCAGGCGTTCCTTCTTCAACATCTCCATTCCTCACGAAGGCCGTTTTCGTCAGCTATTCCGACGGTTGCTGGCCAGGGAAACTGCCTGCAGCCTTGCGCCGCAGAGTTTCCGCCGGTCTCATTCCTTGACGATTCTCACGGCGCAGACCTTGAACTCGGGCATCCGGCTGGTTGGGTCGAGGGCCGGGTTGGTCAGCAGGTTCGCCGACTGCTCGTTGGGCCAGTGAAAGGGGGCGAATACCGTGTCGGGGCGGATGTCGGCGGTAAGCCGCGCCCGAACCCTGGCCACGCCGCGGCGGGTCTCCAGGGTCAACATATCGCCGTCAGCCAGGCCGTACTGCTCCGCCGTGGTGGGGTTTATTTCCGCCAGCGGTTCGGAAGCCATACCCTCCAGCTCGGCAATCCGCCTGGTCTGGGTACCCGACTGGTACTGGGCCAGCACCCGGCCCGTGGTCAGGTACAGGGGGTATTCCTCGTCAGGCATTTCTGCCGCCTCCCGGTGCAGTACCGGGTGGAACCTTGCCCTGCCGTCAGGCGTGGGGAAGGCCTCGGCGAACAGCCGGGACGTACCGGGGTGGTCCAATGAAGGACAGGGCCAGAAGACGCCCTGGCTGGCCTCAATCTTGTCGTAGGTAATGCCATAGTAGTCGGCCACGCCGCCGGCGCTGGCGGCCCGCAGTTCCTCGAAGACCGCTTCCGGGCTGGCGTAGGTGAACCACCGTTCCCTGCCCAGCCGAGCCGCCAGTTGTTCCAGCAGTTCCAGGTCGGTCAAAACGCCTGCCGGTGGGTCGTAGGCCCGGCGGCGGCGGATAACCCTGCCCTCCAGGTTGGTCATGGTCCCCTCTTCCTCGGCCCATTGCGCCGATGGCAACACCACGTCTGCCAGTTGAGCCGTTTCCGACAGGAAGAAGTCGGACACTACCAGAAAGTCCAGGGACTCCAGCCGTTCCCTGATGTTGTTGCCGTGGGGCGCCGAGACCGCCACGTTGGAACCCAGCACCAGCAGGGAGCGGACACCCCCCTCGGGGCCCAGGCTGTCGAGAAGTTCGTAGGCAGACATGCCGGCGCCGGGCAATTCCTCTTCGGGAAAATCCCATACGGCGGCGACGTGCTGACGGGCCGCCGGATCGGCAATCAGGCGGTAGCCGGGAAGCTGATCGGCCTTTTGCCCGTGTTCCCGTCCCCCTTGACCGTTGCCTTGTCCCGTCAGGCAGCCGTAACCAGAGTTTGGGCGGCCCACCTTGCCCAGGGCCAGCGCCAGGTTGATGAAGGACAGGACGTTGGTTACCCCCTGAGCCTGCTGTTCCGTGCCGCGGCCGGTAAGGATCATGGCGGTGTTGGCCCGGCCCAGCAGGCGCGCCGTCTGCAGTAGTTCGGCCTCCGGAACACCGGTGATTCGCTCTACCCGCTCGGGCCAGTAAGTGGCGGCGATCTGACGCACCCGTTCAAATCCCTCGGTGCGGTCCCGGATGTAATCGTGGTCAATGAGGTCGTCGCGGATGAGCAGGTGCAGCAGGCCGTTGGCCAGGACGGCGTCGGTGCCGGGGGTCAGCCGCAGGTGCAGGTCGGCGCCGCGGGCGGTGGCGGTGCGGCGGGGGTCCGACACCACCATTACTCCGCCGCTGGCCCGCTGGGCCTCGAAGTACTGCATTATCGGCGGCATGGTCTCCGCCACATTGGCCCCGGATAGCAGTACCACTTCGGCCTTGGCAATGTCCTCCAGGGGGAAGGGCAGGCCCCGGTCCATGCCCAGGGCGCGAATGCCGGCGGCGGCGGCCGACGACATGCAGAAGCGGCCGTTGTAATCGATATTGGCGGTGCCCAGGGCCACCCGCGCGAACTTGCCCAGCAGGTAGGCCTTTTCGTTGGTCAATGACCCGCCGCCGAAGATGCCCACGGCGTCGGCTCCAAACTCGGCCCGGGTCTTCCGGAAAGCCTCTCCCACCCGGTCCAGCGCCTCGTCCCAGTTGGACGGGACCAGTTCTCCGGCGGCATTCCTGACCAGTGGGCTGAGCAGCCTGTCAGGGTGGGCCAGCGCTTCGGCCGACGTCCAGCCCTTGATGCACAGGGCGCCCTTGTTGACGGGAAACGCCTCGTCCCCGTCCACCACTGCCGCCTCCCGGGGGCCGGACAGTCGCATTCCGCACTGGAAGGCACAGTAGGGACAGTGAGTAGCCGTGTTGTGCTGGTACTGGGTTGCTGTCATCGCGGGTTGCTGACTCTCTCTATCGAAGTCGTTGCAACCAGCGTAGTAAGCATTTATTTCGCCGGTATGACTAAAATGTAACTATTAATTTTCCACTATGTTAAAGGTATTCCCCCGGCGCGGAGGCTTTCCCTAGTCCCCGGGGCCTCGTCACGAGCCAGGCCCACGCTCATTTGGACAGGTAGCTGAATTGATTCTCTGCAGGGGCCTCACCTCCTGTCCGTTGAGTTCGCAGCGCGTGGCACTACTGCCAGGGGTTGATGGCCGCGGCGTGAGGCAAACTACCAGGATGAGGCGGTTTTCACCACGGCAATGCAACTTCGTTGAGATGGAAATTAGGGGGGACCCTTATTGTCATTCCTGTATGTGTCAGGTAATTGGTTGATAGATTGGTGTAACAAGGAAGCACCGACCTGGAGGCGATAGTGTGGGACAAGGGCGACGGAAAAGTGGACCATTGGGGCGGGGGAAAGTGTACCGCCAAGGCCGTTGGCCAGCTTGGCAGTTGAACAGCGCTAGTATCTGGTCAAGCCAGGAATGTTAGGGCATTGACGATATACCGTTTGTGGTGAGCCTATCGAACCTCCGGTGGGCAGACCTTCGACAGGCTCAGGGCGGGCGGTCTTTTCTCTATTCTTCCAACCTTGACAAGATACTAGGCGCTCCACAGGCCTGACCCACAGTTCTGGCCTTGCTTCCAACGACTGACCGAAGAGTAGTGTGGGAATTATGTTGAAAATAGAACCTTAGACTGTATAGTTATATCTGATTCTGCAGTTAGTTCGAATCCTCCCACTCCACCATTAGCTCTTCCAACACCGCCCATTCAAGCCTTGATATTGAATCAAGTCAGATAAATGCTTTCGGAACACGGTCTAATTTTGCCCAGGGTCGGGACAGTTGCGAGATCCGGCCGACGCCAACGGGGTGTCACCCAAGGTCGTATTTGGTAATTCCTGAAGGTGTGCTTTCCAGAACTGGTCGCCCTTCAGCTTGACGGTTACCCTCGGGGGTGCGGCGTCGGGGGACGGATTCAAGATATAGAGGGTCCAGCCAGGGGTTCTGTTTTGCTCCCAACTGTCAGGCAGCCAGTAGGGAACCGCGGAGTGCCGGTCGAATAGAACCTGGCCACTCTCATGCGGGCAAAACTTCACCAGAGGTTGAACGCCCTGGTATCGGGCAGGCTCGAAGGTGTTCCAATTCATCAAATTCCACAGAGTTTGCTCGGGGTCGGCCAGTTCTTCATGGCAGGGACGACCACCATTCACCAGGTCAAAGGTGAAAGGCGTGCCAACGCTGTCAGGCGAACTGTGAAGCTCGACCCGGCTCCAGCACCGTGCCCCCTCTTCAGTGTTGTGGCGCAAGATGATGAACACATTGTCAGCAGTGACGTTGCCCTCTACAGTGCTGGTGCGTTCCCAGGTGACGTCTCCACAGACGGTGCGCAGCCGTAACTCCAGGGCATCTTCACGTTCCCTGGGACACCCATAGTGGCCGGTATCTCGCCCCAACTCTCCGCCGGCCTCATCGCCGGGGGCCCTGTGTAACAGATTCAATCTCCGTACGTAGATCAGCCCATGCTCCAGGCCGCCGTCCTCCCGGGGGATGTCCATTTCGATGTCCCAGCCGCATTGCACACGAGGTACCACGGCTTGTGGGAGGGGCAGTTCAAGCCGTTCAACGGAGTAGGTCTGGTCTTTTTTCCAGCTGTGGGCTTCCTGAGCGACGGCTTTCAGGTTAATCGTAATTTCTGGCGCAACAGGCCATTGTCCTTCGGGATGGGGATTCACCACGTATATGGCCCACATCTGCTCTCTAAGAGCCTGCAACCCAGCTGAGGATGCCGCTGGACCGCTGTAATCGTCGCTCAATCGATAAGGCGTTTGAAAGCTGCCGTCCTCGAAGAATTTTGCGACGGGATTTTTCTCGACGTCCCTAACGCAATACTCGGTCAGGGGAACTCCCGATATGTACTCGGCAGGGACCGGCTCATCAGGCTGCGAAACGTCCATCAAGAACCACTTATATTCGAGCTGGGGACAGGGAATACCTCCGTCGTGTACCGGGAAATGGAAGGGGTCGCCGGTCTTGTCAATCAACAGAGGTCCCCAGCAATTCCCTTCGGGGTCGCGAACAATTACGCCTAATGTAGGCGGCACATCCCCGGTGTCCGGCCAAGTTACGTTGCCCCTTAAGCCGATGGGAGGTGGAGAGGGTATAAGCCCGTGCCGGACGGAAGCGATCTCGAAGTTGAACGACCCGATGTGGCCGTGTTTTACGGCGGCAGGCTCTGAAAAATCATCCCACTTTTCCTGTCTAAGATAGGTCAGGTCGTCTCTTTCCAGCGCAAACCAGTAAACGGAGTATGAGAACCACGCCATCAGCAAAAGCGCCAGGAGGGCCGCTGGGAAATACCATTTCCGGGCAAAAGGGGAAGCCTCCAATCGGGCGTTCAGAGAAACGCGTTCGCCACGCTCCCGGGGATTCAGGTTAATAGTAAGGTCGTACGGACGGGCCGGTTCCACGAGAGGCCTGCGTCTGGGGTGCACCAGGACCCTCGAATCATTGGATTCCCCGGGCGCTATCGTCAATGGATTGGGATTGAATGCGTACCTGCAAAGTCCTTCAGGGTCGATGCCATCCAGGTCCAGTGATATATCGATATTTCCCGAGTTGGTTACCGATATTAAATACTCCCCCCTCGGGCCGGCGACAAGTTCAGGGCGAATCCTGGCATTGTAGTCCCTGACCGGTTCCACCTGAATGGAGTGCTGCACTGTGGTCTCCTCTCCAGGGAACACGCTGGAGGAGACAGTGATATTCAACCAGTACGTACCAGCCAGGGCTTCACTGCCGGGTGGAATATGGAATGTTAGTCCAACAGACTCAGCATCTCCGGGGAAGAGCGAAACGGATTCCTGCCCCGGCGTTAACCAACTGGACGCTGAACCCTCCATATCGATGGCGTAGGCATCCACGACCCTGCCGAGGTTTTGCACCTCCACAAAAGCCAGGGTTTCCTCGCCCGGCGTCACTCGCATTTCTGCAGGAGTAAAGGAAACCCCTATCAGGTCAGACATTACAAATTCTACTTCCCATGCTGTATCCGGTTGGTCGGCACGTGTAATGAAATGCCCTATCCACTGGATGACTCCCCGTTACCCTCCGAACAGTGCGCGATGGGGCTGGGCATTCCGTTCCTCGAAGGAGCAGGGTCAGCCAGAGTTACCCTCCAGCGTTCGTCTCCCGTGACGTGCAAGGAGACGCGAGGGGCAAACTCGTGACCCGCGGAAACTTCGGTGTTGTAAATTGAGCCGTTGATGACGAACAGGTGCCAGCCTTCAGTTGTAGATGGATAAGTATGGGGCCGTACCTGAGGAATGACCGTTGTGTCTTCGAATACCAGGTGAGACTCTGCGTCTGTTGCATCTACCGAACACAGCTTCACCAGGGGCTCCACCGGTGATTCATAAATGGCGGAGCGGGGCAGGCCTCCATCAGTAGGAAACCAGTTAATCAGGTACCACAACACTTCCTCGCGAATAACTTCCTCACAGGGCAAGCCTTCCTCGATCTCAAAGGCGAAGGGCGTCGGCTGGTCCAATTCCTGCACCGTCTTGCTTTCAAGGCTAGACCAGCAATTGCCCCGGGGGTCCCGGAGGACTACAAAGGCGCTTGTGCCTGTGTCGTCCTGGCCCTGCTCCCATAACAGATCCCCGCAAACCATGGCGGGGCTGACACTTCGCTGGGAGGCTTCGTCAAGTTGTACCTGGCTCAACCTCAGGCATGGGTCGGCATGATTCTTCAGGATGTGAAGTTCACTCGTGCCCTCAGGCGTGTACTCCGGTTCGGCAATCTCGGTTTCACAATTGGGGTCTGACCTTAAGCAAAACTCCAGACCCTTAATGTAAATGTCCCCTCCTATCAACCTTCCGTCTGTTCCCAGTCTCGCATGATCGTCCCATTCAATCTCACAGGTGGTTTCGTCGCTGGCCGGTAAGGGAGTCCCTGCCCTTGGCACTGCGATTACCTGCAGTTCGTAATTTCTGTCCCTTTCGGTTTTACCCTTGTCCAGGACGGAGCCCTTCAGCCGTATTGAGACCTGGGGGGGTTCCTCGTATTCCTGGTAGTCGTTGCTGTTGATCACGTACATGGTCCAGTAGTCAGTTTCGTCGTCGGAAGAAGTTCCGTGGGCAGCCGCCAGTCTTGGTTTCTTGCCGTCGAAAATCACGGTGCCATCCTTCCTGACGCAATACTGGTCAACCGGTTCAATATGTACATGGCTGTGATCCGCAATAGTTTCGTCAGACACCACGATCTGGGGTGCATACTTCGCAGGCCTTACCGGTTCATGGCCGTGGTCCAGCAGCAGCCTGTTGAATTCGATGCCCCCGCATGGCGTACCGCCACTGAAGAGGGGGAACTGTACAGGTCCGGCAGTCCTTGCCAGATGTCGGTGTTCCCAGCAATTGCCCGAAGGGTCTCTGAGGATCAGCGCCAGGCTCTTCGGTACATCTCCAGTATCCGGCCAAGTCACGCTTGCTCGCAGGTGCAGGGGAAGGGGACTGACTTCCTCTACACCTTCCCCAGGCTGGACGCGAAAGAGGATGGAATAGACTACCCCATGGGCAGCGCCGAAAGTCTTTAGCTCTACGGGCCAGGTTTCCTGTCTAAAATACGTGAGGTCTTCCCTTTCGAAAGCAGCCCAATAGCCTGAATAACCCAATATCGATAGAAACATCAGAAATATTGCAGCAGCAGCCAGGTGCCATAGGCGCACCCTGGGGATCGCTTCCAGCTGGGCGGCAAAAGTCACCACTTGCGGGGTCTGTTCGGGAGTAACAGTGAACGTAATGTTTAAGGTCTTGTCTTTCCCCAGCCAGCGGCGCCGGGTGGGTTTGGCAAGAATTGCGACTTCCAAGGTTTCCCGGGGTGGAACTCTCGCAGGGTTGGGCCGGATCAGAAATTCACAAGAGTCATCGGGAGTTTCTCCCTGCAGGCCAAAACTCAGGTCGGCGTTTCCGGTGTTACTGATGGTGTTGGTAAACTTTCCTTCAGCGCCTTTCACTCTGGAGGGATGCAGTTCATGGAAGAAGGAGTAAACGGGCAGGACCACAAGCTGCCCTGATATGGAAACATGCTCCCCTGGGTAGAACTGTGACGACACCTCCACGGAAAATTCATAAGTACCAGCAATGGTGTTGGGTTCGTCCGGCGGGAGCAACTTCAGAACTGCGGTAGCCTTGTCACCAGGGAAGACGGAAAAGCTCCGTTCGGAAAGGCTGGACCACGACGGTTGGAGGCCGGTAACTTCGACAGTAAAGACATCCAGTATGTGGCCAGTATTCTCAACTTCCACCAATGCCTCGACTTCCTGGCCAGGCATTACTTCAAGGATTGATGGAGTTAACTTCAGACTGAAAGTGTCGGGCATAGGTTCTGGTTGTGTGACCCTGAAACGGGTACGATATTTCAGATGGGTGTCAGGCTGGCATCGGGGGGACTGGCAAGTCCCCGGGCTTCTTGCACCGCTCCGAGGCTTTCAGATGAAATCAGGCTTTGCCGTGCCCCTGCTGGATTACATGAGTAAGCTCATGGGCCAGGATTTCCCGGCCGCGATTATTGTCTGGCCGATAGTATCCCTTCCTGAAGAATATGTCCTTCCCGATAGTGAAGGCCGCAGACCCCAGATAGTGATTCAGGCGATCGGGAACGGCGCCAGTATGGATTTTCACGCCATTGAAATCGGCGCCGAAAGCGCGTTCCAATTCTGCCCGCAGGTTTCCGGGCAGGGAGCGACCGCCGCCCCTGGCGTTGCGGATGGCATTTTCAATTCCACGTTCGACTACGCCGCCTCTTGCGGAGACGGCCCGCTCGACCACCTGCCGTGTCCGGACGTTCGAAGCTTCGGCCATCATTCGGGAAGCTGGCCTGTTTCGCGGGGAAGCAAGGAAGGCAACCACAGCCCTGGCAACGCGGTCGGCTTCCCGTTCATAGCGGTCACCGGCAGGCCCCACGGTTAATTTGGTTTGCACCGCTCCGGCCCTTCTGGATTCAACCTCTTTAACCAACCGTTGTACCGCGCCGTTACCATAATCCTGCTGGAGTTTCCCCAGGATGGCGGCCTTTTGCCTGAAATACACTGTGGGAGACAGCAATCCCCTGCCATATAGATCGGTATAGTGGTCCAGCAGGGCGAGACGCAGCCGCGGCGCCATTTGACGGTTCAATGGGGCAGGTGGGCGGCCAGGTAATGCCTTCACTTCTTCCTTGGTCAGGCGCGGAGAAAAGGCGGTCTTCCGGTGTAATCTGGTTTTCTCTTTCCCTGGCATCATTATTGTTCCCTCTTCGACTTGCTATGGAGTTTGGGGTTTTTTGACAGTAGAGCTTGGCTACCTCAATGGGAGAGTCGAGGCGCCAGTGGCTCGTCCAGAACGGCCAGCTGAACATTAGTAGGACTCGGCGATGACAGCTACCCCCGTTGCCACAGCAACCGCGCCCATTACCAGCAGCGCCACCCAAAAGATCCAGACAGGAATGTGGGGGTGGACAGTTATCGAGACCAGGGCCAGGTCGGGTACGCTGCCAGGCAGCAAGGAGATGGTCTTGACCAGGAATTCCTGCACCCTGGGCCTGCCCAGTATCGACCGGCGCTTGGGTGTTACTGTCAGGCCAACTTCCAGGGACTTACCAGGACCCACCGTGGGTGATTCCTGCTCAAACCTGAAAACGAGACCGTCCCGGGGGTCGCGCCCGGACAACAGGATCTGCAAAGGGGTATTGCCCTCATTGCAAAGGTTCAATCTGTAGGTGCTACCCCTGCGGTTAGAGTCAACCGGCATCACATTCACGCTTAAGGAATGGTAGGGTTCCAGATTGAGATGCCCGGAAAGTCTTTCCGCAGGGATGGGTGAAGATTGGGGACTAACAATAACACTGAAATCATAGGTCCCGGCGGCGGAAGAACTGTGCCTGGGTGGGTTCATGGAGATGGTCGATACACAGGAATCTCCAGGGTACAGGGAGGTGCTGACAATAGAAATGTCCCACCAGGATTGGTCAAGGCCTTCCAGGTTGATGCTGTAGGTGTCCTGGGCCGTATGATCGTTGTAGATCTGGACAGCAGTCTCAACCCGGTCCCCGGGTCGTGTTCTTAATGAACTCGATGACAATGTTATTTCCATGCTTGGTATCAACCACTTGCAAATTCGACCAGGCCAATCCAACGTCTGTAGAAACCCTGGGCCCAAGTTGGCCCCGCTGTACAGGATGGCCCCGCCTTGGGGATTAATCGTCCAAACCCAGTCACCAGAAAAGGACATCAACGCCTTCTGATGCCTTAGAGCAACCTACATGTTTTCCGTGGCGCGAGCTACAATGCAGCTTACAGTCCTGGCTCTCCGGGAAAGAATTATCCTGCCCCTGCTCGGAGGGAAAAGTTATGGACCCTGTTGGTGGCATATACCGCCAGGTTGATGCCAAACTCGGTGGCAGAACGGATTGCTTCTCTGGAGGCAGGGGCTTGCGGCCGGCCGCCGCTCCACAGGCAGCCGTAGTCTCCTTCCCCGTACGCCAGCCCTTCTCCCACAAGCACCTGGCTCGCGTCGCCGATCCCCCGGGGAGGGGTACCAAAACGGTGGTAGGCGGCCAACAAAGGATGGTCACGTTCTATGGGAGCCAGGCCGATTCCAAAATCTGCGGCCAGGTCCTCGAAAGACTGTCGGAAGGCCATTGCCTCCTGGGCTTCGTTATTCGCCAGGGCCCCGCAATAACTCCCAAATATAAGGGTTCCCCGCTTAAGGCAGTCCTGCAAGTAAGCCCTGGAATTCGACGACAAGGACAGTGGCTCCCTTCCCGACAACAGCAACAGGTCACAGTCACCAGCTTTTCCCGTCACATCGATGATGCCGGCGAATTGACCCCTATAGCTGGTGTTGCGGTTGATCGCATCTCTCAGGTCCAGAGCCCCGACCAGGTGGAGCGGATCGTCGGAGGATTGGGAGTCGATTGAGACAACGCCTACTGTGATGTCACCGGAAGGCGAATGGCCCGATACTCTCCTGTATCTGAGATCTATCTCGTCGAGCCCGGGCACCCGCGGGTCAACAGCATTTGAGATTGCGGTTCCTGGTTGTGATGTCTGCACCCGGGCCAGCTCCAGGTACGCCTCCTCCGGCGGTTCCCTTCCACCAATTATGCTGTAAACCTCCAGGGTGTACAGAGAAGGCACCGACTGGTCTCCGGCCCGACTGGCGGGGGACTCCGGTACCTCACGGTATTGGAGAGTCAGGTGTGCAACGCCTGCCCCGTTGAGGGACAGGTCCAGCCAGTGAGGTTCTGGAACAACAATCAGTCGCCCTTCCTGATCGAGGGCCGCGCCAGGATGGACTACGACGGAGGTCGAGGCTGGCTGGTTGGCCACCACATCAAGGCCGGTGACAATTCCTGGAGAGTGCATAACCAACCCGTGGCGTACCTGTTGCATCCGATGGTAGTCGTGGGCCTCGGTCCAGAGAGGCACGTCTATGACCAGCCCCCTGTGGGGGTTGATTCGCCTCTGGGGCGATCCGAACGAATTGGCAAGCGCCATTATCTGTTTCTCCAGAGGTGATTGTTTTTTCGATTATTCCGCATAGGCAGGTAATGCATCATGGCAGTCAATCCATGTGGGTGAATTTGGAGGCAACGCATTCCCAACCAGCCCGAACTAGTCCACCAAATCTGACGGCACTTCCCGCTTTATTACATTCAGAACATAGCTGGTGTGCGCCGGCTTTTCGGATTCTATAATTTGCCGGACCCGGCCGGTGTTTATTGATTCGGGGTCGTCCACCTCGAAGGTCACTGTGAAGACGTGCTGATTGCCTCCGCCCAGAACTGCGGTGTGGCCCAATTCGTGCGAACCGCCAAGGCCTATGCCGCCGAAGTCTTCGGTTATTGCCGGTTCCACGCCCGTGTAAAGCCTCAGAAACTCCCGGAGTCCGCGACGAGTGCCCCGCCATCGAAAGAGAAGGACTGCCGAACTGACCACTTCGCGACGCCTCTCAACCGGCCAGGTTTCGTCAATCTCTAGTCCCGTCCAGGAAGCCAGCCAGGGCAGTAATTCTTCGGGACAGAGGCCGGGGTCGAAATAGTAAGCCATGTTATCAATCATATTCTCGACGGGGCCGAGGATACTCTCGAAAATCAGCAGGAAGCGGCCCATAAACTCGTTCTCCGAGTACAGGGCAGGCAGATACTTGAGATAGCTGCTCCGGCTGCTGGTAATTTGCTCGTCCCTTAACTCTGTAACCACTTTCTTCTTCCCTTAAGTACAGATTACTTCGTGGATGTGGGAGCAGAGAAGGGCGCCAGGCTGCAGGTAAATGGTGTCGTGCCTCTCACCCTTCTCGCCGGTTTCCGGGTTGACAGGAAACAATCTGATGTCGGTGACGTACTCCACGTCTGCCACAGCCTGGATCTGGGAATATAACTCAGACACGAACAGCCCCCGGCCAAAGGGCCAGCCGGTTCCTTCGACGCCCCCGTAAATGGGATGAATGTAGGAATAGAGCTTCTCTTCTACCGCGCTTCTGGCGTCTTCAACACTTGCGCCACGCCGCACCTTCACGTCGGCTTCAACGGCTGCCCATGCATACTCCGGTTCGGAGACAACCAGCACTGTGCTCAGAAGGCGGCGCTCGTCGAGATACTCCTGTACTTGCGCCAGCAGTTCTCCGCCAGGTCTTAAGTCGTCATTCGATACACGAGGTCTCGCCGAGGAAATGGCTGGAACTATGAGGAGTTCAACCACGCCGGGTCGGGGGCCCGATTTGAGATCTGCTTCCCGCTCGGCAATGCATTTGGCGCGGGCCACGAGGGGAGACGCCTCCCTTGCCAGGAACTCAAAATCCTCCTCAGTGACGGCCCGGTCCCGGGTTCGCAGAATGTGGGGCCCCCGCAACCTGGTGTTGGCCACGCTTTCAGGGTCCACTCCACCAATGGCCTGTTGACGATTAGTTACGGAAGCTACATAGGGTATTGACGATTTGAGCACGGTGAGTGTGTTACGCCCTACGTTACCCTGTGGTCCCCCGCCCTGTCGGTAAGAGTTGATCCGAATCTGGCTGCCACTGTATGGGACAGCGCCATAGCGTACCTCTTCACCGCCCGGAGAACGAAGGGACGGACCGAAAAGAATCTCGCCAGAAGCCGGGTCGCACACAAAGTGCTTGTCGGCAAACGTGGACTGAGAAAAGTCCGTTACCTGACTCCAGGATTCCCAGCCTGCATTGTCCTCGCTTTCCACCTCCACCGTTTCTCCGCTACCCAGGGGCAGCATGGGAAGTCGGGCGACACTAAAATTCTGGCCCGGTTTGCCAGTGCTGGATCCCAGGATTTCCCCGGTAACCAGGACGGCGTTACTGGCCGCCACAGTGCCGCCCACGCTTTCAGACCCGGCCTGACGCAATTGGGGAGACGCGTCGTATTCACCCTGCCACTCAAGGGAGTCAGTAACCGTGCATCTTATCCAGTATCCGTCTCGAGAGTCCACGTTTCTCCGTCCCGCTGTGCCTGGTACATGGAGAATGACCTCGCCACGAGTGTTCAAGGCCCGAGTGCCGTCGTTTTGCAGCCAGGCAGGAGCATCCGGGCGGCGTTCAAAGGGGGACCAGTCCATCTGGACTGCGTCCCAATACTCCCAAAGCAGGGGAGGATTTGATGGATTTATTCCGGTGCCTGCCGCTTCGACGCAGTCGAGAATGATGGATAGCACGGTGTTTCGCAAATCGGTGCTGTAACCGAGGTAGAAGGAGTTGCCAGGCCGGGGTACGGCCTGGAACAGAGAAAACGTCATACGCTGCATGGCCGCAGCAGGCGGCTGCCCACCAGTGAGAAGCTCCTCCCACTCCAGGAGCAGCGGGCGTCGGTCGTCATACCGGCTGCCGTCGCTGCTAACCAGAACATATTCCAGGTTGGCTGGCTTGATGGTGAGATCTGTATCGGTGGTAAAGACTATTGCTTCTTCAGTCTCCGTTCGGACTGTTGCGACTTCCGTACCCGACGGAATGATCAAGTCTGCCACCCTCGGCGCCGTCAACATGAAGGTGATGTTGGCCTTTGCCGGGGTTGCCGGCTTGAGGGTGATGCCCAGCAATTCCAGAAATTTGACATAGTTCTTGTCAGGCACCCGATTCAGCCTGTAAAGCATCAACTCAGTCATCCAGGAAAAAAGCTCAATGAGGGTAATGCCCGGATCACTGAGATTGTGGTCGGTCCACTCCGGACAATACACGGGAATCCTGCGCCTGGCCTCGTTTACCAGGTCCTGAAAGGTTCTGTCGTCCAGGTTTGGCACTGGCAGGGCCATTGGTTACTCCTCCCGGGGTATTAGGTAAAACGGATAAACCAGGTTTCGCTCATCGTTGGTCGCTTTAACCCGGTATGCGATGTCTATTCTTACCTGCGACGGCTCATCCGGGTCAGCGCTAACGTCCACCAAAGTCACTTCAATTCTGGGTTCCCATTGCCTCAGCGCGTCGGTTACATGGTAGGCAAGAAGGCCATGGGTAGTGGCGTTATTGGGTGAAAACACAAAGTCCTGAATAACTGACCCGAATTCGGGTCGCATCACCCTTTCCCCTTTGGCGGTTGCCAGGATCACGCGAATGGAAGCTTCAATGTCTTTCTCTCCCACGGTCATGGCGATGCCCCCGGCGCCATTCACGGCAGGAGGAAAGCGCCAGCCTTGTCCCAGGAAGTTGTACAGTGAATTCGGAGAGGTCACCTTCTAGCCTCCTATCATTACCGTGGGCAGCCCCAGGGTGATGACTCCGCCGTGGGCAGTGGTATCTCCCATACGGGCCGCCGGCAGGCCTCCAATAAGGACTGTGGTCGAGCCCATTGCGATGGTATCCGGGGGGCCGACACAGGTGGCAAGTCCGGTCGCGACCGCAGCAGCCAAGTTGCCAATGAGGACGGTGGGGACTCCCGGAGGCATGATTGGTCCGCCCACGTGGGGAACGACACCGCCTTCTAGCATGGGACAGGTATGCATGTCGGATACTCGCGCTGCTGGGGGCATGTCATACTCCTCGAATTCTTTCTAGTTGATCTTGACCATCGGCGCCTTGACCTCGGTCATGGCGCTCCCTTCAACCACCGCCTGTGTACCCTTGACGTTCATCTGGATGCCGCCCTCAATGGAAGTGTTCATGTTGCCCTTGAGCGCCAGGTCGGTTCCGGCGGTGATTTCCAGCTTCTGTCCTGCTTCGATGGTCATATTGGCGGTGGACTTTATAGCTATTTCCTGGCCCTCGATGGTGATGGTGCCCTGGGCGCCGCTAATGTTGATGTCACCGCCGGAGAGGATTTCGATGACCTTGTCATCGGATCTTATGGTGATGGAGTTGCCTCCATCCTTGTCGGCCATGGCTATGGACAGGCTGCCCGGTTCGTCGCTGATGGTCAGGTTCAGGCCTTCGCTGGAAGTGAGGGTCCGCTGGGTGATTTTGCCGTTGCCTCCGGCAATCTCGGAGTTACTGACTGGTGGAGCGTCAGGTTTGCTCCACAGACCGCCAAGTACACAGGGGCGATGAATGTCGCCGTGCTCAAAAGCAATGAGCACTTCGTCGTCCACCTCAGGAAGCCAGTGCATGCCCCGCTCCGGGCCTGCTCCTGGGGCCACCACTCGGGCCCAGTCGCTCTCAACTTTTTCATCCAGCCATGGAAACTCAACCTTGACTCGTGACAGGTCTTCGGGGTCATTATTGTTAGTGACCTGGCCTATAACGACACCCTGAATTCTGGAGAGTCCGGAATCGCCTCCGCCGCCGTTGAAATAATCGGTCAAAGTCCTGGCCCTGCCGCCACCGACCACGAATCGAGTGGTGTAACCTTCGTGGCTGGTATAGCGGTGAGTAGTGGACGTTACGAAATAGGTGCCGCTTCTCTTGCCCATGTCCTTGATGTCGATGCACTGGCCCGCCACTACCTTGCTGAAACCGTGGTTCGTGACCCCCTCCGCCTGGATAAAGTCACCCGTAATGGCGTCCATCAGAGACTGGGCCATTTCCTGGGCCTCTGACTGGTCGCGAACTGGACGGTCGGCAACCAGTAGCCTGGATGCGCCAAAGGCATTCTCTGCCCGTCCGGGCCCCGGGTCTGAATCCTGGGTGTCCGGCATTCCGGAACCTGAGGTAGCCTGACCTACAATGGCCTGCTTGTTGGCCGGGTCCCAGCCGCGAACTATGACTGTGCCGTCCTGGAAGGCCAGTGATGACCGGTAACGAAACTGGGCCAGGTCTATGCCCCACTGCAGTTCGGCGATGGAGGCGGGCAGGGTGTCGCCCTTCTTGAAGAAGAGAGTCTTGCCGTTGACATAGAGCCGGTAGCCCACCCGGTTGGCCAGTTGCCAGAGAAACTCCCAGTCGGTCTGGTTGGATTGAATGACGTACTCTGGGACGCCGGAGGTGGCGTCGGCATCGACCTGCAGATTTGCAGTGCGGGCGATCTTCGAAACTATGTCGGTGTAACTCATCTGGTTGTAGGTCATGGTATTGCGGCCCCGGTGCAGGCGGTGGGAGCGGTCGTAGCCTTGCACCACGGCCATCAACTGTCCGGCGGGAGCAAGATCGCTGAACTCCAGGCCGACAGAGGTGACCTCGCCGTCCATTATGACGTTGTTGCTCCCCTCATAATTCTCGTAGATAACCACTTCGGAGCCCTGGGACAGATAGCCAACCAGGTCGGCATCCGGCATGTCGAACAATCTGTCGTCAAGGGAACTGAGGTGAAAGCGGAGTGTGAAAGAGTCTGGCAAATAGAGATTGTTCTCAACATCAATCTCCGCCAAATCTCTCTCCAGATCCGGGCTTATATTGTTGCCGGCCAGTTTTACGTCAAGTCGGGACCAGCTGGCGCTTACCTTGGGCATTTTATTCCCTCGAAAACAGGTTCCTAGAATTCCAGGGGAACGATTTCCAGGATCGTCCCCGGGTGCAAGTCCTTGGGATTGTCCAAACCATTGGCGTCAGCGATCACGCGCCATGCCTTCGGGTCTCCATATTCTATGGTGGCGATCAGGTCGATAGATTCTCCCGGTTTAACCACGTGCACCTTGTTGCCATAGGTGCCCTGGCTGGTGGGGTTTTGTGGGTCCATCTGGGTGGCGTCGTCACATTCCTGGAGTGAAAGTTCCATAGAAGCGCGCACCGGTGTACCGTCGGACAGGAAGAGCGTGTAGGTGACAGACAACTCGGTTATGACGGCCTGAAAGCTGAACACCCGGCCCCAGTTAAACAAAACCCGCGGAGGGCGTCCTCGTTCACTGTTCTGACGGGTCTCGTCCGAGATTTTGGTGAGCGAAAATACCTTGTCGGTATATTTGCGGACGTCTTCCATCTTTTCGTATGTGTCGAAGAAAAGCTCGAGGTCCAGGGTAGTGGGATCGCCACCCTGGAACTCAGTAGGCGGAACGTCGAAGCCAATTATTGCCTCGGCGTCCCAGTTATTGGTCTTGGTGAGCGCGTACTCCGTGGGATTGAAAAGGAACTCAATGCGCTCATTGGTCTCCACATTGGTCAGAAATGCCTTGGTCAGTTCCCCACTGGGGTTGAACAGGGAATTTACGGCGCTGATCATTGAGGTAACCATTCTTAACCACCTTGTTCACAGCCAGGGATTGAATCCCGGGCGGCCATGCCTCTCTCGTTCGATATCGAGCCTGCGCTGTAGGTAAACGTAAACCTTGGATGCCAGGAACTCCAACTCCCACCCCTTCAAGTCGGTCATTTCTCTTCCGGCCGGTTCGGGGGCCTGCCTGGACGAAGTGGAACGAGAACTCGCCGCCGCCCGCTCCGACCTTGATTGACGCTGTGCTGGCGGGGCCGGTGCAGCGGCCGGTTCAGGTGTTGCTGCAGCGGTTGAATCAGTAGCTGCGGACTGCCGACGCAGGACCAGTTTGCTGCCAAAAGCGCCACCCGCGGCAGGCGCAGGCCGGGCGACCGGAGCGGTCCCCATACTTCCGGGAAGGGAATCCCGCAAGGGAATGTCTTGCTGAAGGGGCACGCGATTTACTGAGTCCAGCAGTTCCGCCATAGTAGGGACTGACGATGCAGGCCGACGGGGGAGGTCCGGCTGGCCCGGAATGGACATTGTGCTTCGACGGGAATAGGCTTCCACCCGATTGAAGCTGCCTTGCCTGCTGATACGTTGCGGTATTCTCAATCCCCAGGCAGTGTTTGCTTCCACCCTTGCGCCAGGAGCTGAGACCTCCGGTCGCGAGCCCTCCGGTGGATTTGTGCCGCCATGACCCGACGACCCTGGAAGATAGTTCATGGACAACGAGCCGCCGGTGGCCCGTTGCAGCGTTGCCATGGGTACAGGTCCAGGCTCCGACGTGTATTCTGCTGGGGAAATTCCCACGGAACTGCCGGGCAATACTGTTGTTCCCTGAATTTCAGGATGCCGCAGGACCATATCCCGACCCTTCAGAACGAACCGGTAAGCGCGCCGGAGAACTCCAAAGGGCACTCGCGGCCCTTTAGTTACATATTCAGGCCCGGTGAAGGTATCTGGGGAAAGGGCAGGTTCCGAAGGACGGGCAACCACGTCAAAACGGTACGGGTATCCGGCTCCTCTTTCTCCGGTGGATTCTGGCTCCCCCAAGAGAGTTGATTTTTCAGTTTTCGGGTTGCTGCGAAGTACATCCAGGCGTGAGTCACGCCCACCGCTCACCGTAGCTTGGTTCTGGTTGGCGGTCGTGTCTGCAGCCATAGTCGTGGTTGTCTCAGCACCCGCTACAGGTTTCAGGAGGCTAAGGGACAAGGAGGTGCGCAGCGGGGAGAGCGTTGCAACCACGCGACGCTGATTAGAAAAGATTGCCGGAACGTGCCAGCGCCTTCGTCCCCGACGAGCCGTTCTGAGTTCCAGGGTAACCGGTCGAAGACTGGTGGTCTCAGGATTTGTGGCATGTGTTGGAATCATCGCAGCAGCAGGTCGTTTGGCCTGGGCGGTTTGGCTACCAGCATGGAAGTCCAAGTGCTGACGCATTGTGGATTCAGGTGCGAATCCATTCGCTGGCGGGATGTCTCCCTGAGGCTGGGTGCCGGAGGCTCGTTTTCCACTTACGGTTTTCACTGGTTCGGCGACGCCGGCAAGGCGACGTGAAATGGGCTGCGCGGGTAGTTCTGCCTGCTGAGCAGCGTTCACTCCCTGTGAATGGGAAGTCAATCGCAGGACCAGGTTACCGATATAGGAAAGCGGTTCGTACGGCCTCCTCAGGATTGCCTTAACCGTCTGCCCGGCGGTGGAGACTTCCTGCTCTGCAGCCACACTCTGTTCGACGTCGGGGAGTGATGAGCCCGTATCCCCGGCCTGATGGACAGCCACATGCAGAGGATTCTCTTCTGTTACGGACCCTTGGGAGCTTTTCTTCGTTGTTGACCTGCTGATGCCTGGTATTCGGGGAAGTGAATCGAAGACGTACCATGATTTCCTGGAAGTCGGCGTGGTATCCCCACCAACCTCTAGCGACCTTTCATTGACCAGATCGGAACGGTGGGGCGACACAGGGAGGCCATTACCCCTTTTGGGGAATCCAGCAGTCTCTTCCAGGCTATTTGGTGGTTTGTTCGCCGTGTCCAAAGGGGCTATGCGAGAGATCAAACGACGACCAATTCCACCGATACTTCCCAAGGGGTCTCGAAAGGCTGAAGGCTGGCGCCAGGAGTAATTTCTCCCTGAAACCTCAGGATCAGTCAATGCGCTGATCTGATGGGGTGCAGTATTTGCCGGTTGAGTAGATTCCTTGCCCTGCCTGCCTGTCTTGACTTGTTTTACCCTTGGCCCTCGCTTCGATTCCCTCTGATCAGCAGAAGCAGAGCGGTTGTCACTATCCAGCTTTGCCTTCCTGCCCGGGGCAGTTCCGGCGCCGTTGTCAGTATCCTTGCCGGGTTCTCGGCTACCGGGTTCTCGGCTACCGGGTTCTCGGCTACCGGGTTCTCGGCTGCCGGGCTCTCCGCCAGAGGAATTTTCCGAGGGGATCGGGTTTTGGCGAGCTGCGTGCCCACCGCCTTCCATTGCAGAAGGTGCCGGACCAGAGGGGACTTCCTGACCCAGGGCAGGGTGGGCAAGAAATACGCGCGGCGGCCTCTCGGCGGGAGGTGAAGCCTGACCTTCCCTGTCGGCTGCTGTGGGGCTCAATTCGCTGGTTGCCCACCGAGAAGGCTCCTCAATCACGCCGGACACCGTGGGCATCTGGGACCTTAAGACAGTGATTTCACTAACATTGGAGGGCAGGCCTGACGCCCGCCAGTAGAGGAGATTCCCCAGCCTGGTGGACAGCCCCCTGGACATGGCCTCCGGTTGTCGGAGAGTGTTGATGGGTTGGGCAGAGGGCGTGTCTTCTTCGAGATCCGGGGAAGGGTCGTTGCTTTGAAGATCGCGATTCCCCGGGGCGGGAGTTGCGGTTCCGCCTTGGTAGATCGGTTTTTCCGTCCGGGGACGGCTGTGTTCTGCCGGAGTGTTGATGTTGCCGGAATTCACCGGAGGGGACACCTTTTCTGTGTCCTCAGTTTGAAGCGGCGGTTGAAGCGCCGGATCATTTTGGGGATTCTCAGTCGGATTCGCAAATGGCTCTGCCGCCTTGCCGCCGGTCCGTTGCCTGTTCGAGGCGCGCCGGTCTTCCTGCTGGTGAAGGCGTCGCAAGAGATTCGGATCGCGGTTGGCGGCTGGGCTCTTGCCCCGGCCAATAGCATCGGTATTCTCTCCAATGTCCCGTGGCAGTGCGGGTTGATTGTTCCGGTCGCCCCCAACGTGGGAGGCCGCTTCGGAACCTGCCGAACCGGAAATGGGCGCCTCTGGGCCCGCCTGCGATGATGCAGCACTTGTTAGCGAAGCCGTCTGCCGACCAGGGCGTGGCTTACCCTGTGCACTTCCGGAAGCCGAGTATCTAGCATCCGGTTCGGCTGAATACTGCCTGGTATGAACATCGCTGGTTTCCGAGAGCCGTTGCGTTACTGAGGCGTCCGGAATGTAGATCGCTCGCCGGTCCAACTCCAGTCCGGAGGTGGGGTTGGGGTTGACTACCATGCCCAGCGTTGAGGGCTCGGTTCGGATAGTCCTTTGAACCGCCTCGTTAACCGGTCTGGTAACTGCTGTTCCCAAGCCAGCGGATCCGGAAAATGCTGACCCCAAGCCAGCGGGTCCGGTAACTTCCGACCCCAAGCCAAGGGAATGCTGGCCGGTACGGACAGGGCGAACGATTCTTAAGGCATTCCCCATCTTGGCGGCGCTATTGTAGCCAACCTTCCTCGTGGCGAGGGGCAGGGCCCAGCCGCCACCAGGAAGCCAGGAGGTGGAGGGCGGTCTAGCGGTGGCAGAGATGACCCGTTGAGTCGGCAAGCGTGTAGCAATATTGCCTGCGGGAGCGACACTGCCTGGGGAGAAAACGAGACCCTTCGCAGGAGCATTCGTCGCTGTCGTCCTGCTTCTCGGTGACCCGTATCGGTTGGCTGCCATTTGGTTGCCAGGTGACGGCGTAACTGGAAAAGTGGGTCCCGCATATGCCAGGTCCCCACTGCGGACACGCCGATCCGATAGCACAGGCCCCGGCAAAGCCATCGGATTGGGGAAACCAGATTTAGTAGCCGAACTCGCCAGTCCAGTAACAATGGATATGGGAGCCTTCCGGACAAACAAATTAACGTTTTTGGGGGTGCGGTTGGTCTGGAGAGGCGTCCCAGGTCTGGTGGCCAAAGAACGCAAGCCTGCTGGGCCACTCTGAGGGTGTTGTCTGACTATAGCTGGCTGGCTAATTGGTCTCAGTCTCGATACCGGTAGAGGGTTATCGGGCTCCCCGTCCGAGACCTCGCTTAAGGAGATGGGTGTTGTTCCATCGGGCTCGCCAGCGGCCATGCCTCGCAGTTGGCTCCGGTCCTGAACCGAAACTGCGCCTGCTTGCCGCCTGCGCCGCATCGGGGCGACTCTGGGCCGGCGCATCGGCGTTGTCAGGAAGCCCTGGTCAGCTCTTAAGCCGTCTTCATCCCAGGCTGTTGGGTCCGTTTCGACGCTCAATGGCTGGCGTCGCATTCTCAACGTCAAATGATAGTTGTGCTGTTCCTGGTAGCCCTTCTGCCAGCCCCACGCGGCCATCCTGTCGGACATCCAGCGCCTGATGGAGACGACGGAGGTGGAGAATGCGCTACCGATCCGGTGGAATGTTTGTTGATTGCGTCGGTGTACGCCGCTGGAGAGGGATTTGCACCCCCGGGCTACCTCGGATTCGGTTCCCAGTCCTCTGGCCTGGCGACGGCGTGCCAGTATGGCGGGCCCATCCGCAAGAGTCCCGCCGCCTGCGCCTCTGGCGAGGGAGTCGCTGCCATCTTTGTCGAGTGGCAGACCGTCATAATGGACAGTGCCCGACTCCGCGCTCGGAGGGCCCTGCCGGTCTGAGTTCCGTTTATTGTTGTGTTCTGTAGCCATATAGCCTGGGGTTCCGAAACATTTCCGGGCCTAAAGAAGACCGGCATTATTACTGGTTGCCGCAGCGGTCTTCCTTGCTTGCGGCTTCTGGCAACCTGAGAAGCCGGGCGGGTTATGAGGGCTGGTAGCTAGCCCACAGCCAGCAGCAGGGCTTTAACCGCTATGGCCGGTGGGCTTAATGTGATGCCGTTATGGGCAATTTCCAGGGTGTGGACCGTAACTTCGTCGCTTTCCGCATCGAACTCGGGACCTTCCCAGGCCACAGGAAAAGCGCCGGTAATATTCCAGCGCATGGCCTCGAAGCCGTTTCGCATATACATGACCACCGAAATATCCCGCCGCGTGACCTGGCCGGTGGTTGCCTTGTGGAACCAGTCCCACATGAATATGGAATTTCCAACGCCGCCCGTCAGAGAGATGTTGCCGTAGCTGGCGCGGCCGGGAAGCTTGTGCTCATGGTCGTTCAGGCCGCCCTCGGCATAGGCTTCCACCTCAATTTCTGCGCTGAGGCCGGAGCACCCGGTAAATACGGCCACCAGCAGGCCCTCCACGTCAACTGCGAAGCGACTGGCCGACAATTCGTCGATGCGGCCGTAGAAGGATCTGGTTAGTCCCGGCGCAGCCGTCCTGACCGCCGACATTGCGTATGAAGAGGTAGTCAAAGCTCACCATCCCTGATTCGCTAAATCCGTCCGCCTTCGGGCCTGCCCTGAGCCATCAATCCGTTGTTAACAGCGGTATTGGTTCCGTGTATTTCATTGAGAGACCTCTGCCCGGTCGGCAAGGACTGCGGTCCCGGGACCGGGCAATCGGGTCAAGTCAGACAACGCTCTTGTGGCATTTCCAGCTAGGCCTCGTTGAGTCGCTGATTAATGCGGGACACCTCTTCTACCCATCTCAGGCGGTCGGGGTGTTCCATGCAGAGCAATTGGTCCTGGGGCCAGTGAAGGTGATATGCCAGATAGGCCAGTTCCTCGTAGAGCCTCTCCAGCGGATACACGGCTATGCCTCCACCAGCGCCGTTAATTCCCCCGGTTGGACCTCAAATTCCGTCTGGCAACTGGGGCACGCCACCATGCCCAGCGAGTCCCCGCCCTCGTTGATGCTGCGGTAGAACTCCTGCAGGAAACTAAGGTCGGCGGTGAACATGTTCTCAATTACGCCCGTATTCACATCCTTCAGGGAACCCAACTGGGTTATGACCCTGGACAGGATGATGATGGTCAGGTAGGCGTCGTTATTCTTTACTCTCGCGTCCCGCATGGGAGTTATTTCGTCCATGGCGGTGGCCAGACGCATAACCCCGGTGCGATGGACAGTACCTTCGCGGTCTACAAACCCCTTGGGAAGCGTAAATTCATGCTCAGTGTGCAGCATCTCAGCTCACTCTCTCCAAGCCTTCGTGCGTGATAGTGATTTCTTCTACGGCGACTGTTTGGTCTTCGGCGCCGAGGTCGGGGCCCTTCCAGCTGGAAGGCCAGCCGTTGGTGAAATTGAACCGGGCCACCTCTTCCCCGGACTGGTTATACATGATGACTGAACCGTTGGCCCGCGCTCCGGATACATCGCCATCAAGAACCCTTTGCCGCCAATCCCAGAGGACCTTGTCATCGGTAATGCCCCGGGAAAGGGTAATGTCGTCCCAGACCAGGTCTCCGGGGATCTTTTGCACCACGGATCGACCCGAAGAGTCAACGGCGTGGTGGGTGACGACCTCCGAGGAATTATTAAAGCCGCTGGCGGATGAGAAGAAGGCAGATACCACGCCATCTACATCCAGCGCGAAACGTGCGCCTATCAGGGGATCTCTTTCTGCCACTTGGATTCACTCTCCTTACTTGGTTTTAAGCATCGTCATGAAAATCAGGCTTCAGGCGCCCACTGGGAAATGCGGAAAATCACGAACTCCGCCGGCTTGACCGGGGCAACGCCGATTTCCACCGTCACCATTCCCAGGTCGCGGGCTTCGGGAGGATTGGTCTCGTCGTCGCACTTCACGTAGAAGGCCTGGGCTGGTGTCCCGCCAAAGAGGGCTCCGGACCTCCAGACCACGGTAAGGAAGGCGGTAACCGTCCGGTTGATGCGCTGCCAGAGGGCAAAATCATTAGGCTCGAAGACCACCCACTGGGTCCCGTTGTCAATGGATTTTTCAATCATGTTGAAGAGGCGACGCACATTCAGATACGTCCAGGAAGGATCGCTGGACAGAGTCCTGGCGCCCCAGACTCGCACGCCCCGCCCGGGAAAGGCGCGAATGCAGTTGATGCCGTTGGGGTTCAGGCCGTCCTGCTCGCCACGGGTAATCTGGTATTCGGTATCCAGGGCCCCACCGATGACCTCGTTGGCGGGCGCCTTGTGGACACCACGGGTGTTGTCGTTACGGGCCCAGATTCCGGCCATGTGTCCTGAAGGGGGTACAAGGGAACTGCGGCCGGCGATGGGGTCAAAAACCCGAATCCAGGGGTAATAGAGGGCGGCGTAGGAAGAATCGTAGTTGGCGATGTTAACGCGCCAGTTCTGTATTTCCTGGGGCTTCATGCCGGGAGGGGCGTCCAGGATGGCTACCCGGTCCCCCATGCGCTCACAATGGGTGATCATGGCGGTTTGAACTGCCTGAACCCCTTCCAGGTCAATCATGCCCTGCTGGTAGGCCGACATCAGGTCGGGCACCACGAGCATGGTGATATCATCGGCCACTTCCAGGCCACCCATGCCCGTGCGGTCAGGGGTGCTGCCTTCGAAGTCCCGCGGAGAAACGGCCAGCGCCTTGACCGGGGGCGCAGGGGCAACCTCGGGAACTGCCATACTGTAGGTACCGGCTTTCGGACGCCGTTCGGCCAGAGACATGTCGGCGGGCGCATCCAGCAGTTCCACACGAATCAGGGTGGACTGCTCGTTGACCACCGTGGCCACATTGCGGACATTGCGGCCCCGGCCACCCGCAAGGGTGAGGTTTTCATAGGACTCGACCTGTTCACCGTCCCGCCTGACGATCAGGTTAAAGGCATCGGGATTCGGAGTATCACTTCCCTCGGCGGCGGGAGCGTCGACGATTTCAACGGTCAGGCCGGCCGGATCGCCCAGCGCAGAAATGCTGACGGTATGAAGTTCGGTGGCCGTGTTAGCGGGCAGGAGAGCCACCGGTATTGAGGTTTCGGCGCCGCCTGCTCCGTTACCATCGCCGCCAGACCCTCCGACTCGCATGATGTAGCAGCGTCCACCACCATTATTGAAGTAACCGTATACCGAGTGGGCCAAATAGGAACCCTGGGTGAATTCACCGAACTGTTCCACAAACTGGGTCCAGTTGGTAACCAGGGTAAGCTCGTTGAACGGTCCCTTTTCCGCAAAGCCGACGAATGCAGCTACCGCAGTCCCAACTCCGGCAATGGGTTTACTGCCTCCGTCAACCTCTTCGACATAGACTCCCGGGGAAAGATATGTGGGCATGCTTTACCTCCAATAAATTGATTGCTGTTGCCTTTGTGGACGTATAACGGCGTCTCACATGGGCGGATTACCTTCGTAGAGTTTGGTTAGATTGCGATGTCGTAATTCTCTCCTGGCACCTGAAGGGTCGTCCGGACTTCATCGTCAATGTCCGTGGATTGAACGCTCACCGTGTAAGTTCCGGCGGGAACTCCCGAGAAGATAAAACGGCCCAAACTATCGGTAGAGGTATCGAGACCTCGTTCAACAAGGGTCAGGCGGGCCGAGGCTATCCCCGCCTCCGGGTCTCCAGCCCAATGCAGCCTTCCGCCAATGCGCAGCGGGGAAACCTCCACAGGTCCGGTTGCGGTCGGTCCCTCCACTTGCCGTGAGATCAGACGGGATGTCAGGGCGAGACTCACCTCAATCTCCTGGCTCAAGTCGATCCTCGTGGTGACGCGGTAGTCCAGGGAAGGCCGAGCATCGTTGCTCATTGCCCCCCAATATTCGGCCAGCCCCTGGTTTGGGCTGGTGGAAGCCACCGCGGTGGGTATCTCCTCACCGGCTAACGAGCTGTGCAGTACTTCGTCAGGAAGCAGGGGGTTTTTGAGAAAGGTGACCAGTGCTCTTGCAAGGAGCCGGTGTTCGTCTTCAACTGTATTGGCGAATGCGGTCACCTTGTAGGTGAGATCCATACGGACTTCCGCCCTGCTTTTAATTGCCGTATTGTCAGGTCCTCGACGGACGACCCACGGGTTCGGGTTCTTTAGTTCGATATTTTCTCGTATCTCGAACAGGTAAAGATTGATAGTAGGGCGGGAAATACCGGCAGCCCATTGCCTGGTTGGCATCTGGAAGGCAATATCAACCTCACCGGAGTCAATATTGCCCCGTTGTATCAACAACTGCCTGATTGTTTCGTCTAATTCCGCAAACATTCTCTAGCACGCAATTACGGGTGAGCTTCAGGCCGTGGCCATTTCAAAATAGGGGCCAAACTCCTGCTCTGTCAGCAGCTTTCCCATCTTTTGGTATTCCCGCCGGGTTGCCTGGGTTAGATGTTTCATTTCGATGTTGCTCCCGTCATAGGCAGCAAGGAATGCGGCAGCCACAGCGATATTCTTTATGTTTCCCCCCGCCAGCCGGAACTGCCTGGCCATGAACGCCAGGTCAATATCTGACTGGAGCGGGGCCGCGGCGGGAAATACGCGGCGCCAGATTAACAGCCGCTGTTCCTCATCGGGAAAAGGGAACTCCACAACGAAGTGAAGCCGGCGAAGGAACGCATCATCCAGGTTGTTGCGAAGGTTGGTAGTCAATATGGCAATTCCCTGGTACTCCTCCATCTTTTGCAGCAAGTAGCTGACTTCAAGGTTCGCATAACGGTCGTGGGAATCCCGAATCTCGGCGCGCTTGCCGAAGAGGGCGTCGGCCTCGTCAAAGAGCAGGATCCTGTTGGCCTCCTGGGCCTGCCGGAAAATTGCTTCCAGGTTCTTTTCGGTTTCACCCACATACTTGCTGACAATGTTGGAGAGGTCGATTCGATGCAGGTCAAGTTCCAGTGAACAAGCGATTAATTCCGCGGCCATGGTTTTTCCGGTGCCCGACGAACCAACAAAGAGCAGGTTCAGGCCTTTGCCCCGGGAACTGTCGGGGTCAAATCCCCACTGATCGTAGACGAGGGATGTGTTCCGGAAGCAGGCGCAGACTTCCAGGAGTTGACGCTTGCGGTCGTCGGGCAAAATCAGGTCGTCCCATGAATGCCTGGCACGGGAATCGCTTGCCGTTTTGCCCTGCCCACGGGATGAAGCGTAGCGGAAAGATTCAACAAGGTCGTCGAACGTTACCTCTGCATTGTCGGGCCCACGCCACCTGGCCATGGAAGAGGCAAAATCGATAGACTCCTTTATCTGTCCACCGCTGCAGCCGTAATTGCCAACCAGAAGGTTAAGTTCCTCATCGGAAATAGAGGAGCCGTCGTGCGGCAAATACTGTTCCCACAGGAGCTTACGCTCGGGGTAGCCTGGCGCCGGGATATCCAAAATCAGGGATGCCAGATCCGGGACCGTTCGAAAGGGAATCCACGGGGTATGACCACTAATGATGGTGACTTCGCGTCGTTCCGAAAGCAGGCCTTCCATGGCCTGGGTCAGCATTCGCTCTTGAGGGCCGAGCCCGGAGAGATGATGGCCGTTTCGGAAGAGTATTACGGCTTCCTGGAGCAACGCTTCTCGATGTGCACGGTGGAGGAGGTTCGAAATATCCTGGCCGCAGGTTAAGAGCGCCTCCAGGTCTATCGTCAGCATTCTTCGGTTCAGGGCATGACAGACAGCCCGGGATACCGTCTGCTTGCCGCAACCTGCAGGACCAAAGAACTGAACCAGAACCGGCTGGTCTGCTTCGGTAAGCCGCTGTATATGGACAGGCAATTCCTGGAGCCGACTCCTTGTTTCGGTGGCTAGCACGACATCGGTCCAGGGCTGCTCCCCCTCCCAGATGCTGGCGAATTGACCCAGTTGATCGTCCAGCGGGTTGAACCCAAGCAAGTAGTCCAGCACTCGTGGGTCAAGGTTGAGAGATTTGGAGAGACTCCCTGATGACTGGCAATACGGGTCCATATTCATTTGTACGAGAGCGTATTTGAGCAGGGGAGCGCCAGGACTAAATGACTGCCTGCACCGGATTCTGTCCTCCAGGCTGTCGGCGAGGACCTGTAGGGCCAATTGGACGGTAGGACGACGCTTGCCGACGTCATCCTGGAGAAAGGCGAAAAGTAGCTCATAGGTCTTGTCGAGTTCGGGGGCAAGGCATAGGACGATCACGCGCACGTCAAAGTCACTGAGCTTCAAGACTTGCCTAAACCTCTCCAGCCGGACCCCCTCGCGACCATTCAGATCTGATGCCGTTGGCGAATCTGGACTTGCCTTCGAAAAGCCATCCTTGATTTGGAGTGAAGGTGGTCCTGCCGCAGGACTGCTGTCATCAGATTGATAGCATTCCAAAGTGGACTCGATCTGGGAATCCGACAGAAAAAGCCCTTCCATACCCTTTACCGCATCTTCCCCAACGTTCAAGTGTCGTAGCTGATGCTCGCGAATTTCCCGACAGAGCCTCGAGTTCAACAGTTCGAGGTCTGCCTCAAAGCCGGCCGGTATGGTGTTATTCAATCTGACTGTGTTTTCTTCCATTACGGTGCCTTGAACTGGTAGAGGCAGCGCGAGTGAAACGGGGAATATGAGGGCACACCTCCTGTTACAGACATGCAACAACGAAGCATGTAGTCGCTACTTCCTCAATATCTGATTCCCTCCCGTCCAAAGGGAACGAAAAAGCTCCTTGAGGGGATGAACTGATGGGTCACCCAGGGCTTCCTTTATGATTCCAGCCTCGTACTTGAGTGCGTTCCTGCCATCTTCAGATACGGCAACTACCTTAATGTGAGGGTATTCGTCCAATAAGTGTCCGGTCAGGCCTGGGTCTTGCCCCGACTCTGGAAGATCGACGACCACTACGGTGGCCTCTGTGCTGCCCGCCTTCAAGAGGGCATCTATGGTCCCATCGGCAGCCTCAACCAACTCGATGTCGGTATCACGTGCAAGTGTGTCGACCCAGTCTCGCTGTCTGGCCATTCGAGGACAGGCCAGGAGTATTCTCAAACGAGGCATACTTGCTCCCAATAACTGCATTTGGGGCCCATACATGACAATCAGAACATGGAAATTGCAGCAATGGGAGAGAACCAAAGGACTTAAAGAGTACTGGAGCAGGTACCGGTAACCCTGGGTTGTTGGGCACGGTTCCGCAGATTCTGGTCTCCCAGGAGGGAAACTGAAGATAGCCAAGTTCAGGAGTTGTTCCTGCCGCGAACAATGCATGTCCGTCGGCGACACAGGGTGCGGCATAAAAGGGGGTTAGTGTTACCTGGAGACACTTTGTGGCGTGTAGTGAGAGGTGGAATAGATTGTTGGGTGGATAGGTTTCTAGTTTCGACCGGAGCCAGCTTCAACCAGGCCTACACTCAGCGCGTAGGCTGCTGCTGCTCTCCTGTTTTGCACTCGGAGTTTCTCGAGGATGTTATGCACGTAGTTCTTGACAGTCTGGAGTTCCAAACCAAGATGAGAAGCGATTTCCTTGTTACTGAGTCCGTCAGCAACCAGTTGAAGGATTTGGGATTCCCGTCGGGTAAACTGCTCCTGCTTGCCTTCCTGCTTGATACCCAATTCCCGCCTGACTGTGGCCAGTCGTTCAAACAGATAGCTGGAAATTTCAGGAGGACAGACAACCCCGCCCCGATGCGCGCTGCGCATAGTATCTGCCAGTTCACTCAGGGAAGCATCGGACAGCGTGTATGCCGACGCGCCTGCTTCAATGCAGACGAGTATGTCGTTCCTGGAGTTAGTTACCCCTAATGCAACGACTTTAGCGCCATGATAGCGCCTTTTGACACCCTGGATTCGTGCTTCGAAAACTTCAAACTCAGGGGTGGCTTCGATTAGTACCATGTCCGCCTCTATAGGCATGTGCCCCTGCGGAGTAGATCGTAACTCTGGCGCAACATCTACGACGAAAATGCCGGGCTCCTCTCGCAGTGACCAGGCGAGAGCCTCTCGAACAACCCGTACTTGGTGAACAATTCCAATCCTGATGTCTGCTGAAACAGCTGCTTCGTCCACGTTACCTGCCATGATCCCCAACTTCTGCCCTCACAGTCCTGTCGCAGGGTACCTAATTTTCGCTCGTTGACTTCCATTGCTTACTGTCCGGATTTCTCTTTTTACCGAATACCTAGCATTACAATATAAGGTAGAATTTCTGTTGGCAAGTAAACCACAAAAGTATCCCTAATGAATGATACACAAGGTCTATAACAGTACCTCTTACGGTACTGAAAAAGTACCTGACTGGAGACGGGTTCATACCAACTCTAGCCATGAGCGTACAAGCGGCGTGTGCAAGTGGCGGAGGCGAAGTGGACCGCCCAGCCGGGCGCTGCCGGCAGCTCTATGGCGGCGGTAATCGGAGCCCGCTACAGCGGTTGTTGGAAGAGTTTATTGTTGAACAGACATCGAAGGCGGGTCCGTCTGGATGCCATTGCAGGCAGCGCAGCTCCGCCCATCGACCACTGCCACGCCGGAAGGACCCTTTAGAGACCCCACCACTGCGCTGGAGCCTTCGAATTTAACGAGCAACTCCCCGGTAGGGGCGAATTTCTGCACCCGGTTATTTACCCAGTCCGCCACGTAAGTGTTGCCGTAGCGGTCGAGGCAGATGCCCCATGGCATCTCCAGTTCTCCTTAACCACTGCCACTTTTCCCGAACCGGGACCGAAACTCACGGATCTGGCTGAAACTTTGCACACGGTGATTCAGGCTGTCCACCACCCAGATGGTTCCCCAGGAATCGAAAGCGATTCCTGATGGTCCGTTCAGCTGCCCGGCTTAGATGCCAGACCTGCCCCTATGGTACCGGTAAACGCCCTCATCATCGTAAACGGTGATCCGGTTGAGATGCTCGTCTGAAACGAACACTCGTCCGTCACGGTCCAAATCAATTTATCGGGGCCAGGCAAAGCGCCCATCCTCCGCGCCGACGGAGCCGAACTGGCCTTGAAACTCGTGGTCCAGGGAAACCTTACTGACACGCTTCTCCTTGGCTTTCGACGTCTACCATGGCTGCACCCAGGTAGGGTGCCAAGTAAGGACGAACTGGATCAGGCAGCCGTTGCGATAGATTCCCACCACTAGGTACTTGTCGGTCACCCGCTCAACATTAGTGAAGCCAGGCACACCGCGCATACACCCTGCAAGGGGCGAAGAGATTCAGAAATGATGCGGCCTAGAAGGACCCTAAACGTAGTAGGCCATAGGAGAAAAAGGCCCTTCCGCAATTTAATCAATAGTGATAAAAAAAGTGAAAACCGCAGTCGCTGGACTGCGGTTTCGTATCTAAAATCATGATGTCTTGGAGCGGCAGATGGGATTCGAACCCACGACCCTCTCCTTGGCAAGGAGATGCTCTACCACTGAGCCACTGCCGCTCGAATCGGTACCCACCATTATATGAAAGACAGGTGTGGTTGTCCATAGCCGTTGACCATACCCGGTTTATCGCTATAATGGTTGGCACGCTACAAATCGAGGAGTTGGGTTAATGGCTGAAGATGAACTGAAGCTCTTCAACTATGACGACATCCAGGTCGGCGAGGAACTGGGTTCATACGAGTACGTGCTGACCCAGGAGATGTTGGACAACTTCCGGGCTTCCGTCCAGGACCCGGATGCCTGCTTCCCCACCCTGGCCGTGAAGCACGACGCCACTGCCCTGAACATGGTGTACGACGACCAGGTGGGCGGCGTCAACGCCGGTAACGAGGTGGAATTCTTTAATCCCCCCGTTGTGGGGAAAAAGATCTTTGTAACTGGCAGAATCCACGACAAGTACCTGCGGCGTGACAAGCCCTACATGGTCATTGAGGCCACCGCCGTGGACGAAGACGGCCGCATGCTGGAAAGGCTGCGAACGTACCAGATGAAAAAACCTGACGAGGTGGGAAAGAAATGGCATCCCCAATCGTAGACAACGCACCGATCCCCACGCTGACCAAGTCCGTTACAGAGGAAAGCATCCTCCAGTTTGAGTCTTGCGGCATCCTGGACCGGCAGAATATCCATAACGATTATGAACTGGCCGCCCGACGGCTGGGCACCACCTACACGCTGGCGTCGGGCCGCATGTCCGTAACCTTTGCGTCCGAAGCTCTTCGCCGGTTCTTCGGGCCGGAAGTGTTCAATCACACGGGCAGCGTCAACCTCAAGTTCCTGCGGCCGGTTAAGGACGGCGACACCATCACCGTGTCCGGGTCCGTGATCCAGCAGGACGCCGTCGACAACGGCACCCAGGTAACCGTCCAGGTCCAGTGCCACAACCAGAATGGCGATGCCACGGCCGTGGGCCAGGGTTACGCCACCGTTCCCCAGGCATAAACCAGGGCGGGCCGATGATGGCCCGCCCCATTCTTTCCTCTCTTAACTTTCCAACCCATGCCGCACCTGTGCGGCCAGACCCTGTGCAGTATATTACGTTGCCCGCAACGCCGCTTTTCCTGCCTGCTAGAATCCCCCACCGGAGAGTCGGAAGAGAAAGAAATAGACCAGGAAGACCACGGCCACCAGGATTCCAATTATCAGGCAACCGTACCGTGCCAAGTTGACCACCCCCTTCTTTCCCCGAATTGGCCGCGACCGGATTTTGCCTGCCGCCGCTTAAGCAAACAGGCCCCCGCCCACGGGAACGATCAGGTCCGCACTATTGTTGGTGGCCTTGTTGACCAGGGGCGATACCTGGTAGGTCTCCATGGACTCCTCGGGATAGGGGGACAGCACGTCGGACAAGGCAGCCGACTCCGTGACGTCACCGTCCAGCCAGAACTCCTCCAGTTCCCGGGGCAGAATCACGGGCATCCGTTCGTGGATGGGCCGGAGCAGGTCGTTGGCCTCGGTGGTGATGATGGTGCAGGAGCGGGTGGTCTCTCCCTCCGGGTTGCGCCAGGTCTCCCACAAACCGGCAAAGGCAAAGGGTTCGCGGGACTTGAGGACGATGCGCACGGGTTGTTTGCCCTTGCCCACCTTCTGCCATTCGTAGAACCCGTCAGCCAGGACCAGGCAGCGGCGGCGCTGGAGAGCGTTGCGGAAACTGGGTTTCTGCGAGACCGTCTCGCCCCGGGCGTTGATCATGCGGTTGCCGATGGACGCGTCCTTGGCCCAGGAGGGTATCAGGCCCCAGCGCATGTATTCGGCCTGACGGCCCTCGCGGTTGGTGACGGTCAGGACCGACTGGGTGGGGGCCACGTTATAGCGCGGCGAGTTTTCGAAACCGGTCCCGTCAAATTCAAACTGCCGGGCCAGTTCCTGTATGTCGGCAATAAGGCTGTATCTTCCGCACATGGTGGGTCTCTCTCCCGGTAGACAATTGTAAAACTCTTTTTTGAACTCTGGGATGGCGGCGATGCTGACTGCTATCCTGATTTTCGCCCAGATTTGCTACAAGGCTGCCCGCACTGGCATCTGCAGGCCGGGAATCAGCGCCGGGCTGATGGTCTCGTCTTCTCCGGCAGTGGTCCGTTCCTGGTAGCCTTCGGGCGACGGCCGGGTGAGCTGATGGACCTGGCGGTGGGGCAGGTCCACGACCCACAATTCCGGCACTCCCGCCCGCGCATAGGCCAGGCTCTTTACCCCCAGGTCCCGGGCCAGGGATGATTCGGCTACTTCAATGACCAGCAGGACATCGGCAGCCGTGGGCCGATTCTCTCCCCGGTATCCAGTCTCCTTGTACTGTAGCAGGATGAAGTCCGGGTCCGGGGTGAATCCCTCTGCCAGCCGGATGGTTACCTGGCATCTGGGCACGTAATCCTGTCCAGCCTGTTTGACTAGCCAGATGTTAAGGTCTCCGATACTGTCTCCGTGTTCGTCTCCCATAGGGAGCATGGGCAGGATTTGTCCTCCGATGAGCTCCACCCGGTGGTCGGTGGTAAGGATGCCTGCCTCGATGAGCCAGTGGTACTGGTCGCTGCTGAACTTGCAGTAACCCTTTTCCTCCGGCGGCGCCTGTCCGGTTGCGGGTTGGACTGTGGTCATGTCTGCACCTGTCTCTATGGCTTTTGCTGCGTCAATTTTACACCGGCAAGAGTCCCGGATGAGGTCGCAGCAGTGGAGTTTTGCAAATCTCTGCTCCCTGAGTTATTTTCTCTCGGTTGGGAAATTATTGTACATCAATGCCAGTCATGCCCGTCGGGCATTGACACCCGGGGGTCTATGGCCCGCACGTCGGAGACTATGACGTTGGCGGTGCCGTCCCATCTCGACACGGTTCCCCGGGCCAGGATTACCTGGCTGCTGAGTTGCCGCTTGCATCGCTCAAAGACGGGCGGCCAGACGATTAGCTGCGTATCCCCCTCCTCATCCTCGACGGTTACAAATACCGTGCCGTGGCGGCCCCGGGGATGCTGGCGGGCCACGGGCCAGCCGGCCACCAGCACCTCCGTGCCATCCTCCAGAAACTCGATGGCCGTGGTGGGCAGCACCCGCGGGTCCAGCCCGGGGCGGACGAACTGCATCAGGTGGCCACTGGGGTAGATGCCCATCACCCGGTACTCGCCGGCCATCCGCTCAAAGTCGGTGAAGTCGGGCAACTCAGGGGCGTGTTCCACTGTGGTCAGGGGCAGGGCCGGTTGCCCGTTGCGGCCCGGGCGCACGTCCAGGCCGGCGTTCCACAAAGCCTGGCGGCGGTTGGAGACCAGGCCGTCAAAGGCCCCGGCCTGCACCAGGGACTGGATGGCCTGGGGTTTCAGGCCGGTGCGGCGCACTAGGTCTGACGGGTCCCGATAGGGGCCGCCTCGTTCCCGCTCGGCCACGATTGCCTCCGCTCCCCGTCCGCCCACGTCCTTGATGAACTCCAGGCCCAGCCGCACCGCGCCCTCCTCGGGGCGGCAGCGTTCCAGGCTGCGGTTCACGCAGGGATTCAGGAAGGGCACCCCGAAGCGGCGGGCGTCCTGCTTCAGCGTCTCCCTGGGATAGAAGCCCATGGGCTGGTTGTTCATCAGGGTGACGAAGAACTCCACCGGGTAGTAGCGCTTCAGCCAGGTGGCCTGGTAGGCGGTAACGGCGAATGCGTGGGAGTGGGACTCCGGGAACATGTACTGGCCGTTGAGCTTGGCGAAGATTTTGGCGGCAGTTTCGTCAGGAACGCCCCGCTGACTGGCGCCCTCCCGGAAGCGCTGCCAGTGCTCCTCGATGAGGTGCTTGTTGTTGGGACGGGCGAAGGCGCGGCGCATCTCGTCGGCCTGGGCGGCGGTCAGGCCTGCCACGTCCATCACCAACTGCACCACCTGTTCCTGCCAGACGATGATGCCGCAGCCTCGCTCCAGGGCTCGCTGTTCCAGGGGATGGTCGAACTCCCACTCCGCCCCGTGCCGGTACCGCTCCACGAACTGGGAAACGGCGCTGCCCTGGACGCCCACGCCGGGGCGGATGAGAGCTACCTGATAGGCCAGGTCCAGCAGGCAGCGGGACTTGAGCCGCTGGCCCATGTTGAGCTGGGCCGGTGACTGCAGCAGGAAGACGCCCTTGGCCCGGCCCTGGTTGATCAGGTCGTACACCTGGGGGTCTTCCGGATCGATGCGGCTGATGTCGGGGCGAGTTCCATCCCGGGCCTCGATCAGATCCAGGGCCTCCTCCAGTTGGTCCAGCACCGGCAGGGACAGCAGGTCGATCTTGGCGAAACCAGCGTCGGCCACGCTGTCCTTGTTCCAGTCCATGATGTAGCGGCCCTCCGTGGCCCCGGCCCGGGTGGGCACCATCTCGGGAATGGGAGAACTGCTGAGCACCATGCCGCCCACGTGCTGGCTCAGCAGCTTGGGCGCGCGCATCAACTGGGGGGCCAGTTGCACCAGGTCCCGCCAGCCCGGGGCGTCCGCCTTGTCCCGGAACGCCGGAAGTTCCCGCATCTCCTGGTCCAGGTCTTCGGCTTTGTAGGAATAGAGCTGCTTGGACAGCAGGGTAAGTTCCTCCTGGGGTAGTCCCAGCGCCTTGCCCAGGTCCTGGACGATGCCCCGGACGGTGTAGGTGGAGATAGCCCCGGTGAGGATGGCGTACTCGCGCCCGAACCGCTGGTGCACCCGGGTGATGAGTTCGTCCCGCAGGTTGCGGGGGAAGTCCAGGTCAATATCGGGGAGCAGGCTGGTATCCTCTGAGATGAACCGCTCCAGGGTGAGGCCCCACTTCAGCGGATCCACGTGGCTGATGCCGATGAGGTAGCCCACCAGCAGGGCCACCGAGGAGCCTCGGCCCCGGCCCGGGGGCCGTTCCTCCAGGGGTGTTTCCGGGTGGGAGAGGCCCCGCTCCTCCATGATCTGCTGGGCCAGCAGGACAATTTCCCGGTACAGCAGCAGGAACCCGGCCAGGCCGTGCAGGCCAATCAGCTTAAACTCCTCCTGCAATCGCTCCTCCACCTCCCGAGTTACCGAGCCATAACGACGCTGGGCGCCTTCCCGGCACAACCGCTCCAGGTAGCTGTCCGGGGTGTATCCCGGAGGGACTTCGGGTTCGGGCAGGGTGTAGCCCAGGTCGGCGCTCAGGTTGAACCGGCACTCTCCGGCAATGCGGCTGGTGTTGTCCACCGCCTCCGGGTATTCCTCGAAAAGCTGGGCCATCCTCTGGGGCGACTTGAGGCTGAGGTGCCGGTTGGGATGGATGAAGGGCAGGGCCTGGTCCATGGTGGTGTTGTGCTTCGCGGCCACCAGGGCGTGTTGCAGGCGGTACCGGTCCGGGTCGTGGTAATGGACGTCGTTGGTGGCCACCAGTGGGGCCCCGGCCTGGGCCGCCAGGCTGGCCAGTTCCCGGTTGCGTCCGGCGTCGCCCTGCAGGAAGTTCTGCTGCAACTCCACGAAGACCCAGTCTTTCCCGAACCAGTCCAGGTAGTCTTGCAGCAACCGCATACCCTCTGGGCGGCGGTTTTTAGACAGTAGCCGGTCCAGCGGCCCGCCCCGGCCCCCGGTCAGCAGGACGGTCCCGGCGGCGTGCCGGGCTAGATACATAGGGTCCAGCTTCGGCTCCCGTCGGTCGGCGGCGTTGGCCAGGGTGAAGAGGCGGGAGATGTTGGCGTAACCCTCCCGGGTCCGGGCCAGCAGAACCAGGCGGCTGCCGTCAGCCAGGGTCAGTTCGCCGCCGGTGACGGGCTGGATGCCCAGGCTGCCGGCCAGGCGGGCAAACTCCAGGGCGCCGCACAGGTTGGTGTCGGTCAGGGCCAGGGCGTCGCAGCCGTACTCCCGGGCCCGGGCCAGCAGTTCGTGGGTGTGGGAGGCCCCCAGCCCAAAGGAATAGAAGCTCTTGGCGTGGAGTTCCACGTAGCCACCTGCCATGCTTCTTTACCCTCGGCCCCGGTGCGCGCTAATGGCCCTGCTGGTACCAGCGGTCTTCCCGCTGGTCCCGGAACAGGACGACCTGCCTCCCATCCTCCCGGTCCACCCGGTAATAGATCCTGGTCAGAGGTTTGGGCAGCCACCAGAGGTCGAAACTCCACCGCTCGGCGATCCGGTCCACCCGGCGCCAGTGATTGCCGACCCGGACTGCAGCCGGCCGGTGGTCGGGATGTTCCCGCACCAGCACCGGAACCGGGGACAGCAGGGGACGGATACCGCCAGCCCCCGACCGGTCCAGGGGCGCCTGCACCGCCCGCATCTCCGGGGCCGGGTGCCAGGGCGCCACGTTGACCACCCGGTACAGGGTCGGGGCGCCTGGGATGCGGGTCTGCAACCGCCGCTCCACCTCCGTCAGTTGCTGCTGCCGGGTCTCCCGCACCTCGGGCATCAGGCCCAGTTGGGCGCCCGACTCGCCGGTGAAATCGGCCAGGGTCAGGGTCAGATCGTCGATGGGAGACTGGGGCGGTTCGGCCTCCAGACGGCTGCGGACGATGAAGGAGGCCCGCTCCCAGCGGTTGACGCCCTCCTGGAAGGCAATGGATTTCTGCCAGGGCGCGGCCCGGAAGACGGCGCATTCCAGGTGGACTTTGCCGGCGTAGCGGCCCCGTATCTCCGGGCGGGCGTAGGCCCGGCGCAGCAGTGTGTCCGAGGCTACCTGCAGCAGTTCCAGGGAGGTGGAGGAAAAGGGCAGCGAGGTGCGCTCCTCCACCGCCTCCTCGTGCCTGAGGGGGACCAGTGGACTGTCGTCGTTGCCCTTGGCCAGGGTCCAGGCCTGCCAGCCCTCGTGGCCGAACCGGTCCACCAGCAGGGTTGGGGACATGGCCGCGATCTGTCCCAGGGTGTGGAGGCCAAAGCGGTGCAGGGCTTCCCGTGTGCCTGCCGACAGGGGTAGCAGGTCCACCAAGTGGGGAGCCAGGAAGGCCGCCGGGTCGGTGGGCACCCGGGTGGCGCCCAGGGCCTGGCTGGAGCGGGCGGCCACCAGGGCCGGGAACTTGCCCTCGCCGACGCCGATGCGGGGATTCAGCCAGCGGGGAATGGCGTTCAGCAGGGTGGTGACCAGCCGGGCCTCGCCGCCGTACATCTGCTCCAGGCCGTCGATGGCCACGTAGGCGATACCCAAATCCGCATCCTCCACCCGGTCGCTGACTCCCAGCAGGGCGGTGAGGACCTGTCGGAAGACCCGGCGATAGTGGGACTCGTCGGCTTCCAGCGCCACCGCGTTGGGCCGGAGTACCAGGGCCTGTTCCAGGGTGGCTCCCGGGGCCACCGCCGGGGCCCCGGGGGAACTGTCAACTACCAGGGGACGGGTCTGGGTGCGGTCAACTATAATGGTTGGCAGGTCACCGAGGTGGGGCTGCCTTTTCAGTTCGGCCTTGACTCGGAAGTGGGTAATCAGCGCGCAGGCTATCTTCATTTTGTCCCGGCAACTCCCGATGTGGGATGAGTATTGCCGGGATAATTTTACGAACTTATGTTCTAAAAGTCAATGTCCGGGGATTTAATCCACGAAGTAACACGAAGGGTCACAAAGGAGAAGTTATCCACGAATAGGCACGAATATTCACTAATGGGGTGTTCTGAAATTAGTGGGGATTCGTGCCTATTTATGAATGAAAAACAATCGGCCCACCTGCACGTTCAACAGCAGGTGGGCCGGTTTCATGTCCGTCTATGGGGGCGACGGAACCGGGTTGCCGGGGTTGGCTACCGGTCCATTACCTTCATGGTGTTCTCATCGGGGTTGTACTGGTAGCGGACCAGGCGGTCCAGCTTCTGGGACTCCAGGCGTACCACCAGGGCCCGGCCGCCGGTGACGTTGCGGGTGTTGTGAATTTCGCCGGGCAGGAAGAAGGCCACCGCCCCTTCCTTCTGGACGAACTGGCCGGTCTCCTTGAGCTGCAGGCGGTCAACGCCCTCGCCGGGGTAGAACCAGCGCCACTTGGTCTGCTCGATGGCGCCATCGTATACGCCGTAGACCACCCAGGCATTGCCGTGGTCGTGGGGCAGGTTGTCGCGGCCGTCTTCCTGTACCGAGGCCATCAGCCAGAAACCCGGGAGAGGATGACCAGCTTGTTCTTCCAGGTGCAGGCTCTTCGGGCCATAGCCGCCCTCTTCGGGCAGGTCCAGCATTTCTTCCAGCCAGCCTGGGGTGTTGATCAGGGTCTTCAGGTTGTCGGCCACGGCCTGGGCCTGGGCCATCGGGTCGTTGGTGGTGGCGAAGGTTTCCCTGACGTCGTCAAGAAAAGCATCCATTGTGTAAGCGGGCGCCATAGTCATAATCGACCTCCTAATCGTCCGAGGTATCGAACCTGTTTATAATTTTCATTGAATTTAAGGTAGGTGTCAATTCTTGCTGAATAGGGCGCAACCAGGCAATATGGGTGAATAATCCGACTGGCATGTGGGCAAAATTCGGAACATGGAGCCCATATTGAAAGTCTTCTACCCCTGGCAGCTTCCGGAACCAGGTGTTGTGGGAAGCCGGCGCTCCTGCTGTCGGTGACGCTAGAAGGGCAATTCCTGGCCGATTCCCTGCTCCCTGGCCTTGTGGTAGACCAGTTGGGCCGCTGCAATGTCCTCCAGGGCCACGCCCATGGACTCAAACAGGGTGACGGCCTGGTCATCGGGGCGGCCGTTCACGCGGCCGGCAACCACGTCCTGGAGTTCGCAGACCATGTCCCAGCGGAACTCGCCGCGGGCTTCGGGCCACATCAGGTCGCCGCACTCAATCTTGGCCTGGTCCAGGTCGTCCACCGCGATCACGGCAGACCGCAGCACCGCAGCCTCGTCCACCTCGCGTCGCATCCAGTGGTTTCCGCCGGCGGCATTGACGTGGGTGCCAGGGGCCAGCCATTCTCCTTCCAGGACTGGGTCCCGAGCCGAGGTAATGGTGATGGCCACTGCCACATCGGATACGCACTCCTGGGCGCTTTCCGCAGGGGTAATTTCGATGTTGAGCTGTTCGCTCATGCGCTGGGCGAAGGATTCCCGCCGCTCCTGGCGACGACTGTAAACCTTGGCGCGCTTGATGTCCCGCACGGCGCAGACCGCCTCCAACTGGGTTCGGGCCTGGAAGCCGGAACCGATAACGCCCACGCTGTCGGCGTCGGCCCGGGCCATGTAGCGGGATGCCAGCCCTGAGGCGGCGCCGGTGCGGATCTGGCCGAGGCGGCCGCCCTCCATGCAGGACAGCAGTTCTCCGGAGGCGTAGTCGTAAAGCATCACGATCATCTTCGCCCCGCCGGCGAAGGAGGGGTAGGCCTTGTAGCCAAAGACCTGGTGGCCGGCGTCGGCGGCGGCCATGAAGTGGAAGAACCCCCCGGGCATGCGGATGCGGGAGCGGGGCTTAATGTCCACCTGGCCAGCGCCGGCATGGGCAAAGCACTCGTCCAGCACGTCTACGCACTCCGACATGGGCAGTAGCTGCGCCACTTCTTGTTCGTTCAAAAACAGGGCCATAATTCCTCCTGGGTATGGTTTGAACGGCGCCGGGCGCCGCAATCGGGAGTAAGTATAGCACCAGGAAGGACGGGACTAAGGTGCGGGACTAAGGTGTAGGAAAGTTATACCGGCATAAGCCATAACGAATTTGTGGCAAACTGAATATGGCTTTGTTAAGATTTATTAAAGACAGTTAATTTAACCACCCAATACCACTCTCACTCTCATATATTTCAGGTGGCCGCCGTGAACGCCAAGCCCCGTGTCTTCGTAACCCGCAAGATCATGCAGGAAGCCTTAGACCTGATCGACCGCCACGCGGAAATGGAGGTGTGGCCCGAGGAAGAGCCTCCGGCGCCCGATGTTTTGAGGGAAAAGGTGGCCGGTGCGGATGGCATCCTCACCAACATCATGGATCGGGTGGATACCCAACTGCTGGACGCGGCCCCGGGCCTGAAGGTGGTAAGCCAACTGGCGGTGGGGCTGGACAACGTGGATGTTGCCGAGGCCACCAAGCGGGGCATTCCCGTAGGGTATACGCCGGAGGTGCTGGCCAAGGCCACCGCCGACGTGGGCTTTGCCCTTCTGATGTCCGCCGCCCGCCGCATCGGGGAGAGTGACCGTTGGGTGCGCGATGGTCAGTGGACCCTGGCCTTCCACCCCCTGCGCTGGCTGGGCGTGGACGTGCATGAGAAAACCCTGGGCATAGTCGGACTGGGGCAAATCGGCCTGGAAATGGCCCGGCGAGGCCGCGGCTTCGACATGCGGATCATCTACCATTCCCGCACCCGCCGGCCCGACGTGGAGGCGGAATACGGGCTGGAATACGTCGACCTGCCCACCCTGCTGGCGGAGTCGGACTTCGTTTCCCTGCATGTCCCCCTAACTCCGGAGACCCGCCACTACATCGGCGAGGCAGAGTTGCGGCAGATGAAGGACACGGCGGTACTGGTGAACGTGGCCCGGGGGCCGGTGGTGGACTCCATGGCCCTGTACACTGCCCTGAAAGAGGGCTGGATTTACGCTGCAGGCCTGGACGTTACCGACCCCGAACCCATTCCCGCCGATGACCCGCTGCTGACGCTGGATAACGTGGTAATATCGCCCCACGTGGGCAGCGCGTCGCTGGTTTCCCGGGGAGCCATGTGCATGCTTGCCGCCCGCAACCTGGTAGCGGGCCTGGAGGGCAAGCCCCTGGACCGGTGCGCCAATCCGGAAGTTTATGAATTGGAAGACGACTGAGCGTGGCAGGGTCAAGTCTACGCCGGTCAACATCTGGAGCCTCAAATGCGCAAACGAAACATTTTCATCATTGCCGCCATCGTAATTGTAATTCCAGTGGCTGCCTTCGCCTGGTGGCTGCTATCGCCCTTGTTCCTGACCACCACGGTGGACGAGGAATTTCCCTTTGCCGCCAACGCCGAAATTCCGGCGGAAATGACCATGGCAGAAGTGGAGATGGTCATGGAGACCATGGCAAAGATGGACCAGGAGCCAATGGCCGAACCCATGCCCATGCCAATGTCTGCGAATGCCGAGGCTATCAAGGAAGTGGCCGTACTTACGGAAGCTTCTCCTGAAATGAGGGAAGTTTTGGAGAAAGTCATGGCCGGGGATACAGCGGCCATGGAAGAAATGCTGGAGGAAGCCGCCAATGCGGGTCCTCCCCCCGAACCGATAGCCTTGGCCTCCGGCAACTTCCGCGACGCCGACTCTTTTCACCGGGGCAGCGGGTCGGCGACAATCTATCTACTGCCCGACGGTTCCCACCTGCTGAGGCTGGAGAATTTTGAGGTCACCAACGGCCCCGACCTTCGGGTGCTGCTGGCCATGCCGGGGGACCCCATGAGCAGGGACGAATTGCAGGCCGGCGGCTACACCCATCTTGCTAAACTCAAGGGCAACATGGGCAATCAGAACTACGAAATCCCTGCCGACATCAACCTGGACGAGCAGAACAGCGTCATAATCTACTGCATGCCATTCCACGTAATTTTCAGCGTCGCTCCCCTGAATGCTGCGGGATAGTCCATCCACGAAGGGTCGCGAATCTTCTCGAAATGCGTAGGGGCAGCCCTTATGGCTGCCCCGTTTTTTGAGATGGCCTGGCGGAAAAAGGGGATTAACGGGAGTATAAAGTCCACTGTGGCTGCACTGAAGAGTTTACAACAAAGCCCTTCGAACCAAACTGGCGTACCCGTTACCTGACTTGGCCCAATTTATACCCCTGGTTGGGTAAACTAGGGTGACGACTCGTAGTCCTCCTGGGGCTTCAAATGTAAGACTAGTCTTATCTTGGTTGTCTTTGAACCGGTCAATTGGGTCGCGTCCACATCCGATTTTTCTGCGAACCCATTCCCCGGGGAATCCTTTTCCCACACATACGACTACCTTTATGCCTAGTTCTTCAATTGCGGCTTTATGAAATGCCTAGCAGTTATCTGCAAGTTTGTTCTTGTCTTTAAGTTCTTCGTTGCTTTGGGCCCTCAAAAAGACCAGCGTGCTGGCAGGGACATCTGAAGGACTCCTGCCGAGACCGTCAAACAGGTGCAGCATGCTTTTCTGCGTAACATGTTGGCCTTTTTGAAATCTACCCCAGCTAATATCCCGGAAGTTAGACCATTCTTCGGGAACCCCATGTAGAACCATGTCAATATGGCTGCGCAACGTTTGCTTCTCATCCGCAGGGTTCCCCCCTGGATGCCCTGTCAAAACATAAAGGTCAGACGGTTTCTCAAATGATGTTCGTCCTGAGGAAAATACATTTCCGGACCTATCCAACATCCAATCAGGTACGAATTTGATGAAATCCTCTATCACAATGTCGCCTCGCCAGTTTGCCTTTCCGGTTTCATCAAAGATGCTTCCTCAAGCCTGAGCACCGCAATACCAATCATAGTCCGGCCTTTTCAAACCTCCCCTCCGCCAGCCATTCCAGCACGTCGGCCAGGGGCAGAACGTCGGCGTACTTCTGGTGCATGTCGAACAGGTTGATGGCGTGGGTGGCCTGGTGGCGGTCAAAGACGCATTCTTCCACGACCACCATCCTGTAACGGTTGGTGCACCCGTCCACCACGCTGGCCCGCACACAGCCGCTGGTGCTCTCCCCGCAGGTTATCAAAGTGTCGATGCCCAGCCGGGTCAGGTGGCCCGTCAAAGGGGTGCCCCAGAAGGCGCTGGGGGCCGTCTTGTACAGTACAGCTTCACCGTCAATCGGCCCGCATTCGTCAATAATGTCGAACCGGCGCCTCTGCCGGTCCAGGACAGCCTTGTCCACCATATTCGGTTTCCGGTCCGAGTTGCCGGCTGGCTGCTTCAACGAACTCCACGACTCTACACCCGAGTCGCTCAAGCCCGTAACGTGCACTACCGGTATGCCCGCCCTCCGGCAGGCGTCCAGCAAGGTCTGGATGTGGGGAATGGCATCCCAGGCGGCCAGACCACAACTGCCGGGCCAGTCCTCGACGGCCTCCAGCAGGGGCTGGGGTTCGTCCCCGAAAACCCACCGGTACAGGTCCACCAGGAGCAGGGCCGGCCGCCGGCCGAACCCCACTTCTTTCTCGCCGGTCATGGCCAGGTGTGCCTTGTCCTGTTCCGTAAGGTAGGGTTCCCAAACGCGTTCCGGCATGCCGGTCACCTCTCGTAAGGAGTTGGATGCTCGGGTAGTTCCCTGCCGCCTACAGCCCGAACTTGCCCGGGTTCATAATGCCGGCGGGGTCCAGCACGTCCTTTAGTTGCCGCATTACGTCGTGGCCCACCCCCATTTCCCGGGCCAGCAGGTGGTTCAGCTTCATGCCCACCCCGTGGCAGTACTCCATGGTGCCGCCCATGTCCTGGGACAGGGTCAGCACGTCTTCCACGGCCTCGGCCAGGTTCCGGCGAAATTCCTCGCCTTCGCCACCGGCGTCTTCGGGCACCACCATCATGGAGAACAGCTCGGGCCTGCTCCAGATGGCGTATTCCACGATGCGCACCCCTCGGGCGGTCAGGATTTCCTCGCAGCGGCGACGGTAGTCCAGCACCTTGGATATGGGCAGGGCCATGTGCAGGTAGTCGAAGCTACGGCCCCACTGCCGGTTCCACCGCTCCTCCCGGGGACGGTCCAGTGCATTGCGCTTGTAGCGATGGCCCGAGTCGTGGCGGCCCTCCCAGTATTCCAGCGTGTCCTCTGGGCCAATGTCCCGCCCGCCGAACTGGGCGCAGATTGCCATGGCCCGCTGGTGCCGAGCCTCCACCCCCTCCCGGTATCCCTCGAACAGCAGGAACATGCGGATCAGGCCGTCTTCCTCGGTAAGGTCCAGCAGGGTGGGGTGCAGGTCCAGCGCCTTCATCTCGGCGGCGGCATCAAAACCCTGTTCAAAGCTGTCAAAAGTCGCCGTGGCAAAGACCCGGGCCTCCGGCATGCGGAAGACCTTGATGGTGGCCCTGGTGATGATGCCGAAGACGCCTTCCCCGCCAATGAACAGGTGGTTGAAGTTGGGGGCCGACGAATACTTGGGCACCGAACGGGTGTCCAGGATGCGACCGTCGCCCAGCACGACTTGCAGCGACACGACCTGCTGCCCCATGGGGCCAAAGGCGCTGGCGCGGTAGCCTACGCCGTTGGTGGAAATTGTGCCCGCAACGGTGGCAATGGGAACGCTGTAAGGGTCGTGGCCAATCATCAGGTTGTGTTCGGCCAGGGCGTCGGCCAGGTCCTGAAGGACGACGCCGGGGCCTACCGTGGCGGTCATGTCGCGGGGACTGATTTCGATGATCTGATTTAAGCGTTTTACATCGACAACAACCCCACCTTTGACGGGCAGCACGCCGCCCATGACGCCCGTGCCGCCGCCGTAGGGCACCAGGGGAACGCCTCCCTCGGTGGCCAGGGCCGCGATACGGGAAACCTCCTCAACCGAACCCGGACGCACCACTACGTCGGCAAGCTTCTCAAAGGCATAGCCGGCACGGTAGGCGCGGAAGGGAGTCAGGGCATCGGCGGAGTATCGGTCCAGGTCATAGGGGGCCGTGAGCACGTTGTCCTCGCCAACAATGCGGGACAGGGATTCAACGATGGAGGTTGCAATCATAAATCAGCCAATTTCGCCGTTAGAAATTTGGGGGTTGGTTAAACGGAGAGTGAATGAGTCCATGGATTCTTTCCCATTATGTCAAAGGGAGTTTCAAAGGGCAACAATGTGGGTACCCTGGATGATAGAGACAGTGACCCCTTTGGCCTTAGGCGCCAGGGGCATTTGGGTCTGAGGGCCGCAGATGCCGTCAAATTGTTAAGGAACAGTGAAGGAAGTATGAGGATTGAGTTCCTGCCCGGGGTACGTATGCTAAAAGTAAATGGTGGATAGATTACTTTGTGTAACGAGGTAGTGGATTGGGAATCGAAACCTTGACGGTTGGTATATTGACATGGGCCATTTAGGTCAATGTTAAGATATTTTTGCCGTGTTTACGTCAAGAGTCTAGAAAAAATAGCGATTAGGAGAGAGAATTATGGCTGAAGTTACGGAAAGTATGAATAGCTCAGCAAGTGAAGGGATATTTGGCAAGTTCCTGCCCAGATACACCGACGAGTTTTACCTGCTTTTCCGCCTCGTTTTCGCCTTCCTGGTCGCGCTGCATGGCGCGCAGAAAGCCTTCCTGCTTTGGGGATTTCCCGCGGATCATCCCCTCGGCGCGCTGGTGGACATTGCGGGGTGGGTGGAGTTTATCGCCGCCTTTATGATCGCCCTGGGTATCTTTACCCGCCTGGGCGCCGGCGCCCTGTGCGTAACAATGGTCATTGCGTATTTCCGTGTGCACGCGGGTAACGGCATCTGGCCCCACATTTTCCCGCCCGGCGGTTATGGAGCGAACGGCGGAGAAGTAGCGATCCTGTGGTTTATCATCGCCGGCATAGTCGGAGTACTCGGCAGCCGCAAATATGGTATCGAGCGCATGATCTTCAAGAAGGAAATCTTCTAGGGCCTGTCAAACCAGGGATTCAGGGACAATAAAGCGGGGCCGGAAAATAGTCCGGCCCCGTTATTCTGTGTTGACTCAGAGGGAATCAATAGATGGATTCTACCGCTGGTACCGCCACTCTGTGCCCTGGGCCGAATCCTCCAGCACCACTCCCTGGGCGGCCAGTTCGTCCCGGATGCGGTCGGCCAGGGCAAACTGGCGGGCCTGCCGCAGTTCGGTTCGGGTGCTGACCAGCAGGTCGATGAAGGGTTTGGCGGCAAGTTGGTCACTGCCTGCGGTCCGCTCCTCGAAGGTCAGTCCCAGAACGCTGCCAAGCTCCCGCAGGGTGGCCTGGGCCTCAGTGACAGAGTTTCCCGCGTCCCGCTCCCGGTTTATATCCCGGGCCAGGTCAAACAGGGCCGCAATGGCCTGGGGAGTGTTCAGGTCGTCGTCCATGGCGGCAATAAAGCGTTGGCGGAAGGGAGCGGCGTCCAGCGCTCCACCACCGGCAGACGCCGTGTCTTCAACATCGTTGGGCCGCAGGGCGTGGTGGAAGCGGTCCATGCTGCGTTCCATTGCCGCGGTTCCCTCGTCGCTGTACTGCAGAGGACTGCGGTAGTGGGAACTGAGGAAGTAGATACGCAGGGCGTCGGCGCTGTACTCGGTCAGCGCTTCTTCCACCGACACCAGGTTGCCCAGCGACTTGCTCATCTTGTCCTCGCCCAGTTGCAGCAGGCCGTTGTGGACCCAATGGTGGGCGAAGGGGGTAATGCCGGTGTGGGCCTCGCTCTGGGCAATCTCGTTCTCGTGGTGGGGGAAGATCAGGTCCTGGCCACCGCCGTGAATGTCCAGCGGATAGTCCAGGTAGCGCAGGGACATAGCAGTGCACTCGATATGCCATCCTGGCCGTCCAGGACCCCAGGGACTTTCCCATGAAGGTTCGCCTGGCTTGGCTCCCTTCCAGAGAACGAAGTCCATCGGGTGTTCCTTGTCCTCGTCCACCTGGATGCGGGCGCCGGCGATCATGCCGTCCAGGGTGCGGTGGCTGAGCTTGCCGTAGTCATCCTTGCGGTTCACCCTGAAGTAGACGTCGCCGCTGGCGGGGTAGGCAAAACCCTTGTCAACCAGGCTCTGTATGGTCTCCAGAATGGGGCCGATTTCCTGGGTAGCCCGGGGATAAACGTCGGCCCGCAGGATGTTCAGCGCGTCCATGGTGCGGAAAAAGTCGTCAATATACTGGGCGGTAAGCGCTTCCTCGCTGATACCGGCTTCCTGGGCCCGCTGGATTATCTTGTCGTCCACGTCGGTGAAGTTCTGGACATGCTTCACCTGGTAGCCCTGGTACTCCAGGTAGCGGCGCAGGGTATCAAAGACAACGTAGCTAAGGGCATGGCCCACGTGAGTGGACGAGTAGGGCGTAACGCCGCAGACGTACATTTTCGCGGTCTTGCCATCGGAGGGGACGAATTCCTTGTCCTCTCCGGTCAGCGTGTTGTGTAGACGCATAGCTCTGCCGTATTTCTTGCGCTTGCCCGGGCTGCCAGGCCGGAAAGGCTGCTTTGCTGCGTCCGGCAGGGACCGGTTCAAAGGGAATTTGCTATTCCTGGCGGAGGATGGTGGCGATGGCCACAGCGGCGATGCCCTCTTCCCTTCCGGTAAAGCCCAGGTAATCGGTGGTGGTAACTTTTACGCTCAGCCGCTCGACGGGCATGGAGAGTGCGGCGGCGGTCCGGTCTTTCATTTCCGCTATGAAAGGCCCCAACCGGGGCCTTTGAGCCAACATTGTAGCATCTACGTTAGCTATGCGCCAACCAAACGAGGCTACCTGCTGGCCCACCTCTTCGAGCAGTAGCAGGCTGGAAATGTCACGGTATTGCTCGTCTGACGAGGGGAAATGCTGCCCCTTGTCGCCCAGGTTCGCTGCGCCCAGCAGAGCGTCCATAATGGCGTGAACCAGTACGTCCCCATCGCTATGCCCCACCAACCCCCGGTCGTGGGGCACCACAACCCCGCCCAGAACCAGCCTTCGGTCGGAACCCAGGGCATGGGAATCAAAGCCAATGCCGGTGCGGATGTCAGGAATGCTATCTAACATGGATATACATGATGCACAGGATGGAGTGATTGAACCCAATTATATCCTGTCTATCCGGTCCATCCATGTTTAATCAACTCCGCCCCCGCAGCACTGCCTCCATAACCACCATATCCTCCGGCGTAGTCACCTTCAGATTCTCGTAAGAACCGTTGAACATGCTGACCTTGCAACCCAGGGCCTCCACCATCATTGCGTCGTCAGTGGCGTCCTCCTCGAACTCCGCATGGGCGCGGCACAGCAAGTCATAGCCGAATATTTGGGGGGTCTGGGCGGACCACAGGGTTTCGCGCGGCGGAGTGTCCGCAACTAGGCCGTTTCCGTCCACCACCTTGATGGTGTCCTTGACGGGGACTCCCGCAATGGCCGCCCCGTCAGGCGAGGCTGCCGCCGCTTCCAGGCCCCGCAGCAGCAGTGCCGAGTCCAGGCCCGGGCGGGCGCCGTCGTGGACCATCACCCATCGGCAGGGTGCCAGCACTGACAGTCCGGCCCTTACCGAGTCCTGCCGCCGGGCGCCCCCAGCGCAGATATGGGAGACCTTGCCGTAGCCCCGTTCCCTAACCAGCCTACGGCCAATATCCAGGGACTCGGCCGCCAGAACCAGCACGATTTCCGAGACATTCGGGAATTCTTCAAACCGGTCAATGGTATGCGTGATCAAAGGCCGGTCCAGCAGGGGCGCAAAGGTCTTGTCCACACCCTCCATGCGGGTGCTGCTGCCGGCCGCAACTATGATGGCGCCTGCTGTGGCTTCCAGGCTCAAAATGTCTGTCCCTGCCGAATGTACCGCGCATAATTAAAGGACGCGGACTTTCGTGGAATATGCATTTGCTGCTCCACGACTGCCGCGTCCTTTTGGTTTTCAGGTCCCGTTGTTCCGGTTAGTTGCTCTTGGACTGGGCGAATATGATGCGTCCGGCGGCGGTCTGAAGCACCCGGGTTACCGTGACGTCGTGGGAGGCGTTGATGTAGCGCTTCCCGCCCTCGACCACCACCATGGTGCCATCGTCCAGGTAGGCCACGCCCTGGCCCAGTTCCTTGCCTTCCTGTACGATGTTGACCCGCATTTCCTCGCCGGGGAGTACTATGGACTTCAGGGCGTTGGCCAGTTCGTTCACGTTCAAGACCTGCACGCCCTGGAACTCGGCGACCCGGTTGAGGTTGTAGTCAGTGGTCAGGATTGGGCACTTCATCGAGCGGCCCATCTGCACCAGCATGGAGTCGACCTCGTCGCCGTTGGTAATGCCAACGTCCAGGATGTCCAGGGTAATTGTGTCGTCGCGGCGCAGCCTCCCCAGGACTTCCAGCCCCCGTCGGCCGCGATTGCGGCGCAGGGGGTCGCTGGAATCGGCGATGTGGCGAAGTTCGTCCAGGATGAACCGGGGCACCACCAGCGTGCCTTCCAGGAAGCCAGTGCCCGTCAGGTCCGCGATACGGCCATCAATGATTACACTGGTGTCTACCAGGATCTTGCCGTTCCGCCCTTCCTGGGCAACTCCATTGGTGTGATTAGTATGCTCCAGGGATGGAAATACGGCCTGCACGTCCCGGCCGCGAATGCCGCCCAGCATCAGGCCCGCCAGGCCCAGGGTCAGGCTGACTATTATGGGTATGCCCCAGGCCATCCACCCGTCAATATTGTAAAAGGGAATTGAGATCAGCGCTGCAAATACCAGGCCCACCAGCGCGCCAAAGGCGGCAGAAAGAAGAGTGGAACCAGGAATGGAGTTAATGTAGTTGACCGTTTTGCGCCACGGGCGCAGCAACAGATAGGGGGTGATGAGGGCCCCAACGGGAATGCCCACTAGCGCCAGGACAATACCCCAGGGGATGATCTGTTTTCCGTCAGAGGGGAAATCCGGAACATACGGCCCCAGGCGCCACCCCAGCGCGCCAATGCCTCCGGCCCCGATAACTCGTAAGGTCCAAACATCGAACACGAAAACCTACTCCTCTCCCAGCGATTGCCGAAGCCCCTGGTCTCCGCCTTTTTCCAGGTCCGATGCAATTGCCAGTACACCCACCCTCCAACACGACCACGGCACAAATGTATACAAAAATATGGCAACGGCCAACGCAGGATAACTAAAAAAATTAGAAGAATGTTGGCAACTGTTCCGTTATCAGGCCTTCCGAAGACAAATGAAAAGCGTGCGCCAGGAATACAGTTGCTGGGCCCAAAACAAGAGAAAAGTATTGGGCGACTTGAGCATAACATAAAGCGGGCAGTTTCGGAAGTTTTCGATGCAGGGTTGGCAAAACTTGCGAAAATACACTTATTGCAGCCGGATGCGCAACATAATTCGGCGAAGCCAGCACGGCTTCGCCGAATTATAGTTATCCGCTCCATTACGAATGTGGCAAATGAGTTGGGTAAACGGGTTGCCTAGTGGTGGGGTTGAGCAAAAATCTCCGCCGATACGCTGGTAGTCGGGGTCGCCACGGCGACCGAACCGTAAAGGGGTCAACGCCGTTTCCACTGGTCCACCAGGTACTGGCCCTGGTCGTCGTCCAGGCCCCAAAGCTGGAAATGGACCTTGATATCGTCGTAGACGCTCACGTTGCCCTCGTCGGCTATACCGGCCCGATCAGAGTCGCGGTAGGCTTCAACGCTGACGTCCATCCAGTTAAGGGGAATCTCCTCGCCGCTGGCGATGCGTTCCACCATATTCACCGCGCAGGCCGTGATGCCGGACAGGAAGAGTTCGCCGGCGCCTACCTCTTCTCCGCCGGAACCGTCGGCAACCCAGTGATGGTTGCGGGAGTTGCAGATGGCGCGCCCCGGTGTGCCGGTACTATAGCTTCTTACCTGATAGGCCAGGGTTAGTTCTGCCATACTCGACCTCCTTCCGTTTCCTGCATTCCGTTGATGGCTAATATTAACTATAAGCTTGCGGCAAAAGCAACCGTTACCTGGCCCAAATCTATACCTCACCCTGTCCGGTTTCCCTGTGGTATATTTACGAACCGGAACCCCCACACATACGGCAATAATATACCCCGGCCGGAGGACGAAAGATGAAATTGGTCACCTACAACACCGGAACCGGACCCCGCTGCGGAGTGCTGCAGGACGATTCGGTAATAGACGTTACGGCCCTGCTGGGCGCGCCCCAACCCCTGCGCGACGTTCATGCCCTGCTGGAAACCGGCGCCGACGCCCTGGGCCGTGTGCAGTCCGCCCTGGCCCAGGAAAATTCCGGGGCTCCCGTATTTGCCCTGGAAGACGTGGAGCTCCAATCTCCCATTCTGCGCCCGCCCACCATCCGCGACTTCATGATTTTCGAGGAGCACGCCACCCAACAGGGCACCCGGGAGCGGGAAGAGGCCTGGTACCGAATGCCCATCTTCTACTTCTCCAATCCTCTGTGCGTCTACGGCCCTGAGGACACGGTGCCCCATCCTTCCGCATCCAACATGTTGGACTACGAACTGGAAATTGGCTGCGTCATTGGCAAGGAGGGGACCAACGTGGCTGAGGCCGACGCCCTGGACTACATTGCCGGTTTCCTGATTTTCAACGATTGGAGTGCCCGCGACCTGCAGCGCGACGAAAGCGCGGTTGGGCTTGGCCCCGCCAAGGGCAAGGACGGCGCTTCCAGCCTGGGTCCCTGCCTGGTCACTACCGACGAACTGGCCCCCTACATCCGCGACGGTCGCCTTCACGTCAAGTGCTCAGGTCGGGTCAACGGCGTGCCCTGGGTAGAAGACAGTGATGGTGGCCTTTCCTACCACACCTGGGGCGCCATGGTGGAACGGGCGTCCAAGGACAGCCGTATTGCGATTGGCGACGTGCTGGGCTGCGGCACCGTGGGCGGCGGCTCCATCGGCGAGGCCATCCGCAAGGGCTACGAGGCCCGCTGGCTCCAGCCTGGCGACGTGGTGGAATTTGAGGTTGAGGCCCTGGGCACCCTCCGAAACACGGTAGGTCCCAAGGCGGACGAGGACCCCGACTACCGCTACGGCGTAGGAATAGAAATTGACGCCCCTGTACCCGGAATCGCCACCGGCTACGTTTACGAGTTGAAGCTTAGGTGAATAATACTCTTCCGGAGTATATATTCTGACAGGCGGGCACACGGAGAAACCCGTGTTACTGCCAAGTGACGGTTAATGGAGGTATCCCTTCAAGACAGGAAACAGCTATGAGGTTCAGGCACGCTGGACTGAGAAGGTTTTGGGAGCGAGACGACTCCAGCCGATTACCTTCCGCCTATATAGCTCGAATAAATCGTTTGTTAGACGATCTGGCTGCTGCTGAGAGTCCGACTGATATGGATCTACCGGGTCTGCGGCTACACCAGTTGTCCGGTAATCGGCGAGGGACTTGGAGTGTACGGATATCTGCCAACTTACGTTTGACATTCTCATTCGTCGACTCTGAAGCCGTGGAAATCAATCTTGAAGACTATCATTAGGGAGTTTTGAGATGACCGCTGCAAATCCAACCCATCCGGCTACCAGTCTCCGCGAGAGCCTTGAGGCAGAGGGATGGAGCATTACCGAGTTTGCTGCTCGGCTCGAAATCAGTCGCAGCACTGCTTCGAGGCTGTTGAATGGACGCTCGGGTATTTCCGCTGAGGTGGCGGTGGCTCTGGAGTCCATTGGTTGGAGTAACGCCGCTTTTTGGATGCGTCGCCAAGCCTACTATGATCTTGCTCTTGCTCGCCGCCGAAAGTTGGATACCGTCAGAACTTGAGCCGCCAATTTAGTGAACTTTCCCGCCTATGTAACGCACTAGGGAGAACGGAATTGTTCTCCAATACACAGAAGGAGGCAACCATGCCAAACAAGAAGGGCACCGGGCTGTTGATGGTGTGGGCCGACGTTCCGGCCGACAAGGAAGACGACTTCAACGCCTGGTACAACGAGGAACACATACCCGAACTGCTGGCAATCCCCGGCATACTCAACGCCGCCCGCTACGAAGCGGTGAAGAGCGGCCCCAGGCACCTCGCGTGCTATGAACTGGAAAGCCCCGCCGTGGTGCACACCGAGGCGTTCACCAACCGCCCTCGCTCCGAGTGGGCACAGCGGGCGTCGGCCCCTGCCATCGCCACCACCCTGATCAGCAACGTCTATGAGATGATCCATCCCACGGAGTTGACCGAGGCTATCGCCAGCAGTGACATGGCCCCGGCCCTGCAGATCGGCCGCATGGACGTGGGCCCAGAGAACGATGACGAGTGGAACCGCTGGTACAGCGGTATCTACGTCCCCAACTATGAGAAAGTCCCTGGCGTAATCCGCGGACGCCGCTACAAGTCGGTGCGGGGCACCCCCATGTACGCCACCGTGTACGAATTTGAGCACGAGCTGGTGTCGGAAAGCGAGGAATGGGACCGCCAGCGCGATATCGACCCATCCACCGAACGGATCCGCCCAATGATGACTCACGCCCCCGGGTCACCCGGCGTCTGGAAAAAGACTTTCCAAATCTAGATCCTGCTCCAACTTCGTCAATTAGGCACGTCCTCAATACGCAGGGGCGGGTTTCAAACCCGCCCCGTCTCCATGCCAGGAACTCTTTTTCACCGCATCACCCCTAATGCGCCGCTGGCCGGGCCCTTGGATAGCCTTCCGGTTTAGATGGTTCGGACACCCGAATGTCAGACTCAGACTTATGTGTCTGCCGTGGCCTCCCGCCCGAAACCACGCAAATTGGAACTCTGCCCAGGCTCTTCTTTCCCAAACCACCTGGCCCCGAATCTGGTAAACTGGAATGCGCGTACACTCCGGACAGCATCTAGCCGGTAGAGTACGACCGGACAATCCATTAAGATAGTGGACTCGCTATTCCACAAGGACACCCAAATTGCGCTGCCTGACACCCTGCATTTTTGCGCTTGCCCTGGCTGGGTTGCTCCTCTTTTCTATTGCCACTCCCGGACCGGCGCTGGCCCAGGAAGCCGGTCAGCAGGAAGACCTGGCCGGCCCCGTGCGCATCGACCGCAATGTTACCGCCGGGGTCTATAGCCTCTTCGTTGAAGCGGAGGCTTCCAACCTTTCCCTGGGCACCGCTCTGGTGAGTGTGGCTGTCCTGAATGCCGATACTGGGGAACCGGTGCCCGGCGCTAGTGTGCAAATCCACACAATCCACAACGAGACGGGGGAGACCGGTTGGGCCACCGCCCTCCCCGTACCCGACCGCCCCGAGATTTACCGGGCCCGCATGAAGCTGGAACTTCCCGGCCAGTGGGACTTGAGCGTGGAAGTGGACGGTCCCCTGGGCCGGGAAGCAACCGTAGTTGGCTCCGTGGCCATCCCTCAGCCCAAGCAGTACTGGGTCGGTTCGGTCGTATTTGCCGGCATGTCGGGCGTCCTCCTTTGCGGCTTGATCTACGTTCTCTGGACTATCCGCCGCGCTCAGAAACAGCGGGAAGCGGCTAATGCTACCTAGCCCGCCATCGCTCCGGCGAATCGTCACCCTGCCCCAGAAAATGGGGAATAGCGAGATCGACAGGGATGCCCGCCCAGAGGAGAAGTACCGGGGTCCAACCCCGGTCTGCCTGAAAGGCTGGGTGCTGGTTGGCCTGGGTGCCGTATTCCTTTGGCAATTCCTGGTTGACGCCCCGGTCGCCTTCGCCCACGGCGGGGTAGACCCCGGCGATAACCTGTGGCTGGCCTGGAACACGGGCAACCCCCTGCCCACCCTGTTCTTGTTTGCCGCCGCCTACCTGTACGTCAACGGCCTGGGCAAATGGGACAGGCCCAGCCATCCGGTCAATGTACGGCACAAGATATGTTTCTTCTCGGGCCTGCTGGTCATCTTTTTTGCCCTGCAGTCGCCCATAGACCCCCTGGCCGAGCACTACTTTTTCATTCACCAGGTACAGCACCTGATGATCCGCATGATTGGCCCGCTCCTGGTGCTGTTGGGAGCCCCGCTAACTCCCATGCTCCGCGGTTTGCCCCTTTGGCTCCTGCAGGGCGGCGTTCGAACTATGGTGCGCCAGCCCTGGGTGAGGCAGGCCTATCACCGCCTGACCAATCCCGTATTGGCCGTGGGTATCTTCCTGGGCGCCCTCTACTTCTGGCAATTTCCCCTGCCCCACGACATGGCGGTCCGCAACGACCTTGTGCATGAACTGATGCACATAACCATGCTGTTCTCCGGCTTCCTCTTCTGGTGGCTGGTAATCGACCCCAAGCCCCATCGTTCCCGCATGCACTACGAGCTGCGGGTACTCTACCTGGGCCTGATCGTCCTGCCCAACACGGTACTGGGCGCGGCCATCACCTTCTCCAGGGGCGTGTTGTACCAGTCATACGGCGAGTTCCCTCAACCACTGGTCCTGGACGCCATCATCGACCAGCAGCTTGGCGGACTGCTTCTGTGGGTGGTTGGCGACATGATGAGCATCGTGGCCGCCGGCATTGTAATGGTGATGTGGTACCAGCAGGAACAGGAAAAGGACCGCCTTGAAGCCGCCCAGAGGAGCAGCCAGGCCGGCCAGTGAGGTTGGTCAGATTCCCGCCGGATGCCCAGTTTGCATGGCCGCTCATCGTGTGCCCATCGAAGGATGCACGCGACCCCGGGGATGGCCCCAGGGGTTCACTGGCGGCGGTTCCTGGCAGGTTTGCCTGTTCTTGTAACAATCCCGCTGGACAAAATCCCGATTCCTTGCGATATTACCCTATCACCCGGCTATAGGGTCAGATATGAACTGGATTGGCTCCCTGTTTTGGATTCTTCCCAGGCGCCTGCGTTCATCGTGGGCGCTGCTGGTCATTACCGGCTTCGGAGTCCTGGCGGCGGTAACCCTCATGTCGCTGGGAGCCATATACACCCGCGCCCTCGCTGAAGCCGGCCTGCAGCACAGCCTGGCGTCCACTTCCCGCGAAATACTCAATACCCACATCATTGCCCAGAACCGCCCCTTGGGCCCCGCCGACTACGATGCCCTCCGCGCCAACCTGGAGGAAGTCGTCCACGACCGGTTGGGTTTCATGGTCCGCGACATCCAGCGGTACGGCAGGCCCCAGCCCGAAATTCTGCTGGTCGACGAACCCTTCGAGCAGTCCCAGCTATTGGGCGCGCCGTCCGCGCGTCCTTTCTTCAAGACTGACTTCCAGGAGCACACCCGCCTGATCGACGGCCGCTGGCCATCACCCACGCCCAATGAGGACAACGGCCGCCTCTCAATAGAGGTGGCCGTGGGCGAGGACACCGCCTCCGTCATGTTCTGGGAACTGGGCTCTGAAGCGCTTATCCTGCCCTACCGCTCCGACCTGGACCAGCAGATCCACGTCGAAGTCGTCGGCCTGATAGAACCTCTGGACACCGACGAAGAATACTGGATGGGTTTCTACGACTACTTCGGACCCCAGGAGGCCGGCGAAATAGTCCTCATGCCGATGTACGTCCCCGAGGAACTGTTCTTCAACGGCATCGGCGCCCGTTACCCTACCCTGGTGGGCGACTTCGGCTGGTACCTGTACCTAAATACGGACGTGCTCAATGCCGACCTGGTGCAGCCGACCAGGGATGCCTTCGAAAGCATGGAAACCGACATCAACAAGCGGGTGCCCCGCTCCCTGATTCTGACCCGCCTGGAAAACAGCCGCGACACCGGCCTGCTGGCCCAGTACCAGCGGGCGGTCACCAGGGCCCGCGCCCCCATCTATCTGTTCATCTCCCTGGTTGTGGTGGTCATTCTCTACTTTCTGGCCCTGGTCACGAGTCTGCTGGCCCAGACGCGCAGCGAGGAGGCAGGCCTGTTGCGCAGCCGGGGCGCCAGCATGCTCCAGGTGGGGGGCGTAATCACCCTGGCCGAAGCCTTGCTGGTGGCGGTTGCCACCGTCGTGGGCCCCCTCCTGGCCCTGTTCATCTTCCAGTTGGTGCTATTTGGCACCATCAACCCCACGGGCGGCACCGAATCCCTTGAGGTGGGCCTGCGGGTCGATATGTTCATCCTGGGCGCTGCGGGAGGCCTGATGAGCCTGGTCGTCCTGCTGGCCGCCAACTTCAACCTGACCCGCCTGGGTCTGCTGGACTTCTTGAGAGAGAAAGCCCGCCCGCCCACCGTCCCCTTCCTGCAGCGCTATTACATAGATGCCCTGGTGGTCATTGCCCTGGGAATGGTGTGGTGGCAGATAGAGCAGCGCGGCAGCTTCCTGCAGCGCACTCTGTCCACCGGCGACAACCAGCTTGACCTGAGCCTGCTGGTGGCCCCTTCCCTGGCCCTGCTGACTGCCGCCTTCGTGGTGCTGCGTGTCCTCCCCCTGGCCGTGCGGGCCCTGGCCCTCGTCGCCAGGCTGGTGGCCCCGGCCTGGGCTGCCTTTGCCCTGTCCCGCGTGGCCCGCGACCCCCTTCCCTACGGTTCGCTGACCGTTATCGTGATGCTGGCCGCTGCTTTGGGAGTATTCGGCGCGTCCTTCCAGTCCACCCTGGGCCGCAGCCAGGAGGAACAGGCTCTCTACCGGGCTGGCGGCGATCTGGAAGTCCACGTTATAGCGCCCACTGGCGACACGGTGGATAACCTGGCTGCCAGTCCGGTGGTGCATTCTTTCACCCCGGTCAAGCGCGATTCCGTTAGCCTGCTGGACGCCATACCTGGTTCGTCGGCCGGTCTGCTGGCCTTCGACCCTGTCTCCCTGGCCAATATAGCCTGGTACCGCGAGGACTTTTCGCCCTCCGGCAAGACCCTCTCCGAATTGGTAACCCCCTTGCGCCGGGGCCAGTCCCGCCTGCCCGACCTCAGCGGCAACCTTCCTTCCGGCATACCCGTACCCGAAAACGCCGAGAGCATTGGCGTCTGGATTAACACCGAGACCTTTGCCGAGAGTTCGGTTCAGCAGTCACTGAGTATGTGGCTGCGGCTTACCGACGCCGACGGCAGCCACGAAAACCTGGATATGGGGGAGGTGGAACTTTCCCCCGGCGGCCTGGTGCGGAACACCGGCGCCAACCAGTGGACCTATTACGAGGCCCCCCTGCCATTGGACAAGGTTTGGCTGGATCCCCCCTTCAACGTGGTGGCCCTGTTTTTCGTGGGCCGCTCCCTCTACCGAATGCCGCCAGGCTCCATCTATTTGGACGATATTTCCGTTAAGCTGAGACCGGCGTCCGGCGTCCCTGCTGGCCCGCAGGTTATCGAGAACTTTGATGACCTGGGTCGCTGGGTAGCGCTTCCCAACGACGGCGACGTCGCCGACCGGGCCCTTGTATCGTCCCAGGCCGGGCGCAACGAAGGTCAGGGAATGGAGTTCACCTGGGAAGACCCCCTGCTCCAGGATGCCAGGGGCATCCTCATTCCGCCGGGAGACTTCCCCCTTGCCGCCGTCGGCAGTCCTGCCCTTCCCTTGGGCCAGACGCTGCGGCTCGATCTGGGCCGGCAACTGGTGCCTGTGGTCGTACAGGAAAGCGTTTCCCACTTCCCCACAATGCACCAGCGGAACATACCCTTCTTGCTGGTATCGCTGAAATCCCTGGAAGACTACACAGCCCGCATCCCCAGGGGCAACTTCAACCCGCCCCGGGAATACTGGATTGCCCTGGAAGAAGGGGTGGACACGCCGGAAGCCATCCGCTGGGTGCGCGAGGCCACGTCCGTTTCCGCCAGTATCCGCGACCGTTCCAGCCTGCTGGAGCGGTACCATCAGGACCCCCTGGCCGGGGGCGGCTGGAACGGCCTGACCCTGCTGGGCCTCGGCACCCTTACCCTGGTGGTAACCCTGGCCCTGGCCACCCACGCCATCGTCGCCGTCAACGGCGCCCGTGTCGAACTCACCGTTACCCGCGCCCTGGGCTTCTCCCGCAACCAGCTTGTCAGCCTGCTGGTGCTGGAGCGGGTGCTGGTAGCGGGCATAGGCCTGGCCTCCGGCGCCGTCCTGGGCTATTACCTGGGACGCTGGACCCTGGGCTATATGGGCCTGACCCCCAGCGGCCTGCCCATCGTCCCGCCGATGATATTCACCGTCCAGGGCTGGCTGATTGGACTTGTCATTGTGAACCTGGCCATCGCGGCGGCCCTGGCCACCGTGGTGGCGACCATAGCCGTGGGGCGTCTGCGGGTCTCTGATATACTTCGCAGCAGGGGCTAGGCTATCTGCATCAATGTCAGCAGAAGTGCGCGAGGATTCAGGAACGGTTCGTTGTCTCATATCTGACAATAGTGAACGTTCGTGTCCATTAGTGGACGAATACCCTTCGTGGATTAATACCCCGAGGTAGCATGTCCTTCCTGCAACTGGCCTACACAATGGCGCGGAGGAGAATCGCCACGGCGTGGCGGTTGGAACTGGTCCTGTTCCTGGGTATTCTCCTCTCGGTCGCCCTGCTTTCCAGCAGCGTCGTTTTCTCCGACCTGCTGGCGGAGGCCGCCCTGCGCCGCACCCTCAGGGAAGCCGAGGCCGGTGACGTCAACTTCTGGGTCCGCATCTTCACCAACCTGGAAGAGCCCACCATAGCCTCCCAGCGCGCATCGTTGTACCAGCAGAGCCTGGACCTGGTCGACCAGCGGGTAACCCAGGCATTCGACCCAATCGTGGCCGACCGCGCCCACCTGCTGGAAACATCTACCTTCTTCTATACCGGAGACCCCCGCTTTGAACTAGATCAGGACTCTAGACCCCGGGGCCGCATCCAGTATATGACGCGCCTGTTCGACGAAGACCGCAGTACCCTGCTGGATGGACGCTGGCCTGCGGCCCCGACCCAGGTTTCCGGCCAGCCTCTGGAAGTGGCCATTGAAAGGCAGGGCGCGGATATGGTGGACATTGACCTGGGTGAAGTCCTGGCCGTCCACCCCGCCACCGGCAACAGCGAACAGAAGACCATAGACGTGCGCGTCGTGGGCATCTTTGAGCGCATTGAACCCGAGGACGATTTCTGGTACGGCCGGGAGCACAACTTCAGCAACCACAACGGCGAATGGCCCACAGTCCCCATGTTCACCACCGAGGCTGGAGTCCTGCAGCAGGTTGCCACCAGATACCCCGGCATCTACTCAAATGTTACCTGGATTTATGACCTGGACCGCCAGGGGTTCAGTTTCGACCAGGTGGACGAAATTCAGCAGCGTATCCGCCTGATGCGGCGGGATGTAGTATCCCTCCTGGACAACTCCACCGTCTCCCTGAAGCTGGATCGGGTGCTGGACCAGTATTCCGAGAAGCTTGTCTTATCCCGCATCCCACTGTACCTGATGGTCTTCCTGGTGGTGGGAATCCTGGCCTACTACCTGGCCCTGGTTTCCGCCCTGACCATCCGTTCTCGCAGCGCCGAAATCGCTATGCTCAAGAGTCGCGGCGCCACCACGCTCCAGGTGGGCTTGATGGTTTTCGTGGAAGGCTTGCTGCTGGCGGTGCCTGCGCTGATTGTGGGTACTCTCCTGGCCGCCCCTGTAGCTGGGCTTCTCGGCAGCCTGTTCTTCGACGTTCAGCGGGATGGAGTCCTCATCGTTCTCTCGTCCCGCGCCTTCCTACTGGGCGCGGCCGGCGCCCTGCTCTCCGTGGTGGTGCTGACCCTGTCCACCCTGGTAGCAGCACGCCAGGGCATCGTGGAGTTCCGACAGGCCGGCGCCCGTCCGGCCCGCGCGCCCCTGCTCCATCGCTACTACCTGGACTTCCTGCTGCTGGCCCTGATCGGCCTCATCTGGTGGCAAATACAGAGCCGCAGTTCCTTCCTGTTGCGTCCCGTTGGCCGGGGCGAACTGGAAATAGACTTTACCCTCCTCCTGGGCCCCGTCCTGGGCCTGCTGGCTCTGGGCCTGATCGTCCTGCGTTTCTTCCCCCTGGCCGTCGCTTTGATGGCCCGCCTGATTGAACCCATCGGCCCGGTCTGGCTGGTCCAGGGTATGCGCCGTGTGGGTCGCGACCCCATCGCCCCCGGGAGCCTGGTGGTGCTCCTGATGCTGGCCACCGCCCTCGGCGTAATCGGCAGCGCCTTTGGCTCTACCCTGGAACGCAGCCAGGAAGACAGGGCCCGCTACCTGGTGGGCGCCGACGCGAGAATCCAGCACACCGGCAACCGCCAGCCCGTGGCCACCCTGGGTCTGGACGACCGGGAATTGCAGGAAGTCCCGGGTCTCCGCACGGTGGAGGTTGCTCGGCTCACCGGCAATCTGTTGACCCAGGGCTTCAGCAGCGAACGCTTCGACCTGCTGGCCGTGGATACTTCCCGGTTCCATCGGGTAGCCTGGTTCCGCTCCGACTTCGCCGACGGCCAGCCATTAGGCGAATTGATGCGGGCCATTCAGCCTCCGCCCGGCCTTACCCAGCAGCGGCAGCCCGCCGAATTGCAGATTTCCCCCGCGGCCTTGACCGGCGGCGGCGGCGGCATTCTCCTGCCACCCGAAGCCACCGGCCTTTCCCTGTGGGCCAATCCCGGCCAGCCTGGCGCCCGCCTGGCCGTGGCCGCCCGTCTGCGGGACAGCACGGGCTACACCTTTGATACCATAATCGGCCAGCCTGGCGACCCCGGCTGGCAGAAGATCTCTGCCGACATAGAGCCCCAGCGCTCCCGTAGCAACCGTCCCGAGCCCGACGTGGTGCCGCCCTTCACCCTGGTCAACGTTCAGGTATTCAGCCGATTCGGTCTCAGCGACCCGGGCGTTTTGTTCCTGGACGACCTTTCCGCCATTACTCCGGAGGGCGATGTACTGGTGGAAGATTTCCAGTCCCTGGCCAACTGGCGGGTGGCGGAGGACTACACCCGGCCCGGCCTGTATGCCCTGGAGACCAGTCAGGCCGTCAGCCGTGGCGGCGGCCAGCAATCGGCGGCCTATAGTTGGGCGCCCGGCGGCGTCAGTCTCCGGGCTATCCGGCCCGGGCCGCCCGATACGCCCGTTGCCGCCATCGTCTCCCCCCAGGTCCTGGAACTGGCTGACATTGGTGTGGGCGACGTTGTCGGTGTCGCCACTTCCAATCTGGCTTTCCCCATACGGGTGGTGGCGGTGGCCGACTACTTCCCGACTCTGGACCCCCGCGACCAGCCCTTCATTGTGGTGGACCTGCAAACCCTCAACTTCTACAATGACCGGCTGGGTAGACGCCCCGGTCCCGGCCCTAACGAGGTTTGGGCCGCCGCCCCCAACGAATTTGCGGCGGTGGAACTCCTCACCCGAACCCTGACCGGCATGGGCCTGACGGTTGAGGACTCTCTGATCACGCCGGAGGAAATCCGGGAGCGGGTGGAACAGCCCCTGGCCAATGCCAGTTGGGGCGGGCTGCTGGCCCTGATGTTCCTGGCCCTGGTGCTGGCCAGCGCATCCGGGGTTGTCCTGTTCTCCTACGTCGACACCGGCGAACGGCGCACCGAGTTCGCCCTGCTGCGCACCCTGGGCACCTCCGCCGGTCAGTTGAACGGCATGGTCTGGTTCAACCTGCTCCTGATGGTAATTTGCGGAGTGGCCCTGGGCACCTGGGCCGGCCAGCAGATTGGGGCAACCCTGTTGCCGGTTCTGGAAGTGTCCGAAGGCGGCGTCCGGGTTACCCCGCCCATGGCCCTTGAAACCAACTGGGTCACCCTGGCCGTGGCCTACCTTGCCCTGGCTGCGGTGGCCGCCGCCAACATAATCTGGCTGGCCTGGTTCACCACCCGGCTCAACATCCAGCAGGTGCTCCGCGCCGGTGAAGCCGGCTAGAATAGTCCCGGCTAGAATAGTCAAGGAAAGAACCTGAACAGTAGGACATTGCAATGGCCATCGATGCACAGAGAAATCCCGGTCCCCAGCCGGTCGCCCCTGCCGTAGCTATCGGACCCGACGGTCACCCCCTCCCCTACGTGGAGTGCCGGGACCTGTTCAAGATATTCAAGCTGGCCGACCTCGAAGTGGTGGCACTGCGCGGCGTAGACCTCGAGATCGCCCCGGGTGAGGTAACCGCCATCGTGGGCGCCAGTGGCAGCGGCAAGACCACCCTGCTCAACATCCTGGCCGGGCTGGAACGCCCGTCGGCGGGTCAGGTTCGGGTGGGCGACCGGGATTTGCTGAACATCTCCGACCGGGAACTGGTTATCTACCGCCGCCAGGAAGTCGGCTTCGTCTGGCAGTCCACCTCCCGCAACCTGGTTCCCTATCTCAACGTCCGTGACAATATCGAACTGCCGTTGGCCATTGCCAAGGTCCCCCGGTCCCAGCGCCGCCAGCGCAGCGAGGAACTGCTGGCCGCTATGCACATGGAGGCCATGGCCCACCGTTACCCCGATCAGCTATCCGGCGGCGAACAGCAGCGAGTGTCCATTGGCGTGGCCCTTGCCAATCACCCGCCCCTGCTGCTGGCCGATGAACCTACTGGCGAGCTGGACACGCAGATGGCCGACGAGATATTCGACCTGCTCCAACTCATGAATCAGGCTTTTGGCGTCACCGTGGTTGTGGTGACCCACTACCCCGGCGTCGCGCGCCACGTCGGCCGCGTGGTCCACATTCGCGACGGACGAATCAGCGCCGAAAGTTTCATGCAGACCACCTACCGCCGCCCCGGCGACCTGGTGCAGCAGGAATACCTGGTGGTGGACCGTGTGGGCCGCCTGCAGCTTCCGCCGGAACATGTGGACCAGTTGCGCCGCAGCGGCCTGGCCGGCCTGGCCGCCGCAGATTTCCAGGAAGGCCAGGTAACCATAAGGCCCGCCGGCCGCCCCGACACCGCCCCCACTCCCGTGCAGTCCCAGCCGGAACCTTCCCAGGCGCCCGCTACGCAATCTGCCCCGGTGGACGGCGCCGGGCCTGAACCGGTACCGGCGTCGCCCGAAGCGGTGTCCCAGGCGCCCGCGCCGCAAATGGTCCCGGCGGACGGTGCCGGACCTGAACCTGTGCCGGCGTCGCCGGAACCGGTGTCCCAGGAGCCCGACCCTCACGCCATGTTCCGCCGCCCGTCCCGAGGGGATGAAAGCAGCTAGCAGTCATTTCCAGAGTCCCATTTCCCCTTCATGGGGGAAGGCTGGGATGAGGTGAAAGGCACCCGAGGTACCATCAAGACCAGCGAACCAGGAGCAACAGCCAATGAACCGGCCCACCTTTGAAATTCCCCAGACAACCGGGAATGCGGCCCCTGCCCCAATACCCGCTTCCAGCGTCATATCCGCCCGCGGCGTGGTCAAGGTCTTCGGTTCCGGAGACCAGGCGGTCACCGCCGTCAACGGTGTTGATATCGACATAATGCCTGGGGAGTTCCTGGCCGTCACCGGCCGTTCCGGTTCCGGGAAGACCACCCTGCTGAACCTGCTGGCCGGCCTGGACCAGCCCAGTGAGGGCGGCGTTATCTTTGAGGGCAGAAACCTGGGCGAGTTCTCCGAGGCCCAGCTTGTGGACCTGCGCCGCACCCGCATCGCCTTCGTATTCCAGTCCTTTGGCCTGATACCCCTGCTTTCCGCCTTCGAGAACGTGGAACTTCCCTTGCACATCGGCGGCGCCAGTTGGCGCGAACGTCGTCAAAAAGCGGCCGAAGCCCTGGAACTGGTGGGACTGGGCTCCCGCACTGGCCACCGTCCCTACGAACTCTCCGGCGGCGAACAGCAGCGGGTGGCCATCGCCCGCGCCCTGGTGGCCGGCCCGTCCGTCCTATTCGCCGACGAACCCACCGGCGAACTGGACAGCGTAACCGGCATCTCCATTGCCACAATTCTGCGCGACATCGCCCGGGAGCGGGGCGTAACCGTCATAACCGCCACCCATGATCTGGCCCTGGCCGGAATGTGCACCCGTCGCCTGGAAATGGCCGACGGAGAGTTCGTTAATGGGTCCGCCGACTAAGCGACTTACCAACTCTGAACGGTTGCCTTTGCGCTTTCGCCTTGCCTGCCCTTGACCGTTGTGGTACGCTTTCGGTAATCGTAACCCTTAAACGGCAAAGGAGAATTGCATGGCATTTGTAACTCCTCGCGAAGGCGAAACGCCCGAAAGTCTGGTCAACCGGTTCCGTGCGTCGGTCCAGCACGCCGGTATCCTGCGTGAGCTTAAGGATCGCCGCTTCTTCCGCTCCAAGGCCCAGAAGGAACGTCTGGCCGCCCAGCGCGCAGCCCGCCGTCGTCGCCGCCAGCGCCGCTAGGCACGACCACGGTAATCCCAGACCATTGAAGAATGGCCCGTTCTGCGGGCCGTTTTCTTATTTGGCAGGATTCCGAAGGAACCTCTGAATAAGTCCCTTCCCCCTTGACGGGGGAAGGTTAGGATGGGGGTGAAGACCCTCCATGTCTATCTGGCATCCGGTGAGGTTATCCCCTAACACGGGCAGACACCTCGCTTGTTCAGAGTTTCCCTAACCCGCTTACAGGAGATGTCCCATGACCCAGAACCGCCGCACCATCCGCGATACCCTCAACGCCTTCGTACCCGGCGACGATACCTGGCTCCCCGGCGGCGACGGCCCCCTGGCCGGACTGACTTTCGCGTCCAAGGACATCTTCGACGTGGCCGGCAAGGTAACCGGCGGCGGCAATCCCGCGTGGACTGCCACCCACGCCCCGGCCGAGGCCAATGCCTGGGTGGTCCAGCAATTGCTGGACGCCGGCGCGGAACTGGCCGGCAAGACCATTACCGACGAACTGACCCGGGGCATTTTCGGGGAAAACGTCCATTACGGCACGCCGACGAACCCCCGCGCTCCGGGGCGGACGCCTGGCGGTTCGTCCAGCGGGTCGGCATCAGCGGTTGCCGGAGAACTGGTGGACTTCGCTCTTGGTTCCGACACCGGCGGGTCGGTGCGGGTCCCCGCCAGTTTCTGTGGCCTGTACGGCCTTCGCCCCACCCACGGCCGCATCCCCCGGGGCGGGATGCTGCTCCAGGCCCCAAGCTACGACACCATCGGCTGGTTTGCCCGCGACCCCGACACCTTCCAGCGGGTGGGCCGGGTCATGCTGGCATCCAGCGTCGAACCTGCTTTGCCCACGCACTTGCTCATCGCCGAAGATGCTTTCGAACTGGCCGTTCCCGAAACCCGCGCCGCCCTGGCCGCCGCCGCGGACAGCCTGGGATCGACGTTCGAGTCGGTCACCACGGTGCGATTGTCCCCGACCAGCCTGACCGACTGGTCCAACCAGCAGCAGATACTCCAGAGCCGGGAAGCGTGGGAAGCGGTGCGCGAGTGGATAGACCGGGTCAATCCTGCCTTCAGTTTCGAGGTGTCCGACCGCTACGTTACTGCCCGCGCGGTAACCGACGAACAGGTTGCCGCGGCCCAGCTTGGAAGGGAAGATATTGTGGCCCGGATGAATGAAGTGTTCCAGGGTGGAAACAAGGTGCTGTGCCTGCCCACCACCATTAGTCCCGCGCCGCCCACGGGCCAGCCCGTATCCCAGCGCCACGAACTGCGCCTGCGCAACAGCGCCCTGACATCCATAGCGGGCAACACGGGCCGCCCCCAGATTTCATTGCCACTGGCCCAGGTTGACGGCTTGCCCGTCGGCCTGTCCCTGCTCGGTGACCGCGGCTCCGACGAGGCCCTCATAGCCCTGGCCAAGAAGACTTGGGAACGCACTTAAAGGAACTCGATCAACCGGGGGGACAATTAGTCGTTCCCGCGCAGGCGGGAACCTCGACATAGAGTCAAACTAGAGAACAGTCCAAAATCCTTTCCGCCTTGGCTGCGGAAAGCTGGGATGGGGATGTTAAGCAGTCCCGGTCACCGGGCCACTGCCGTTAGCGAAATGCTAAAAGGTATGGTCGTGCCGGTTCCCCAGGAATACCGCCCCATCTCCCCTCTGTGCCGCCTCCGCTAGCGCCTTGTCCCGCGCGTCCCGCCTCCGCCTGGATGGCCCCCCCGCAATCAACAGCACAAAGATGGCACCAACTCCGAACACCATCACGGCAATCAAGGGCGGCAGGAACAACACTGCTGCCATCGTTAGAACCAGGAGAATCCCCACCGATATCGTAACTATCACGAGCTTTTTCCTTCCACCCATAACCACCTTCCTTCTTCAACCAAGTATGAAGCTTGCGCCTGATTACCAGCCGATCCCGCCGTGTCAGCCGCTCAAAAACGCCTTTCCTGCGAAATACGGTTAACATCGGTTGATGCTGCGATGTTTGCTGGGGAAATTTCTTGCCTGCTTTGCCTGAGAAACGGGGAAGTACATTGTAACAGATGTGCGGTAGTACAGCGGATTGCTTCCACCCATAACTTTCATACCGGCGAAGGGCTGCATCTAAACCAAAGCCAACGTGAAATGGACACCAGAGAAGCGCGCCCGATTAAGACTGTCATCCTGAACGGAGTGAAGGATCCAAGATCCTGGCCGTTAGGTTCGATTCCCTCTCGAAGACATGTCGGTTCGTTGCTTCATTCAGGAAGACAATTTGGTGGTTAGGCGCCCTGGCCTGGGCCTGCTTGTCGACTATTGAAATGCAAACCCCACATTGGCTTTGATTGGGACCATTGCAGTTATCCCCCACCTCCCAGGGCAATCAAGCTACAGTTTGGGCAAAGCCGTCGAACGTGGGGAGGCAGTAACCTCGAAACAGAGTCAGGCCTGCCGCGACTATCTCTAAAAGGCCCATTTGCTAGTACGGCTCCAAAGGCAAAAGCCTTGCGCCCCACCCCTTGCCACCCTGCCTGACCTGCCCCTACCATAATTAATGCGGCCCCATCCAATTCTCAGTTCCGGCCATCGGACGAAAAACACAGGCCGCCAATCCACCGCCACATCCGCCCACGCTGTATCTGGCAAGTGGGGCCGAAACCACCCAAAAGGGCGCCATTGCCCTCTCACGTCCAGGTACAAAATAGGCAGAAATGAGTGGGAATGATAGGGAAAACAGAATTTTCGTTTTGCCGCCCCGGTGTCGCGTCGGGTTCAAGGGCCCGCCCGAGGGCAAGGGCGGCAAAGCCAATAGCCAGATTTATGCTAAAATACCCCCCAGCTTTCCCTATTCCACCCAAACGGGAGGCAAGCTATGGCCGGTAACCGGATAACCGTGGGCAACGTCGAGATCACCTCCCTTTCCGACGGTATTCTTGAATTCGACCTGTGCAACTTCTTCCCTAACCACAAGTCCGACGACGAGTGGCAGGGCTACCGCCAGCACCTGGTGGACGGCCACAAGGTCCGCTTCAACCTGGCCTCCTATCTCATCCGCTCCGATGGCCGTACTATCCTGGTGGATACCGGCATGGGCGCCCGGCCTGCCGACGCTCCCGATACTCCCTGGGGCGAACTGATGAACGACTTCCAGTCCCACGGTGTCCGCGCCGACGACATCGACATGGTGGTGATGACCCACCTGCACCGCGACCACGTGGGCTGGAACCTGATTCCTCCCGAAGACGACGGCGGCAAGTACGCACCCACCTTCCCCAACGCCCGCTACTGGTTTAGCTCCACCGACTGGGAAGCCTGCCACGACCCCGACGTGATGCCCACCCGATTCCCCAATGCGCCCACCACCGTCTGGCCCCTGCAGGACCTGGGGCTCATCGAGTTCATGAACGGCGAGCATGTGCTGACGTCCGAGTTGACCGCATTCCCAACTCCGGGTCACACGCCCGGCCATATGAGCATCATGGTCACTTCCCAGGGCGAGCGGGCCATCATCCTGGGGGATGCCATCCACAACCAGGCCCAGGTCAACGAGCCCGACTGGGAATCCCGGGCCGACATGGACCCCGAGCAGACCCGCATCACCCGTCGCAAGCTAATGGACCAATTGGAGACCGAGGATATCCTCGGCATCATCGGCCACTTCCCTTATCCCGGATTTGGGAAAGTCGTCAGGGCAGACGGCCGCCGCTATTGGCAGGCCCTGTCTTTCTGAGCACTGTTCGACTCGCTGTCCCTTCTCTCTCCTTGTAGCAGGAGTACCCAAACACTAACAGGTGAACGTTAATGAAATTCGGCCTTTTTCATTCGGTCCAGTTGCCCGACCCCTCAAAACAGAACCAGTACTACCGCGATGCCCTGGAGCAGGTGCTCTGGGCCGAGCAACTGGGCTACGATTCGGTCTGGATGACCGAGCATCACTTCTCGCGCCACGGCATCGTTTCCGCTTCGTTGACGGTGCTGGGCTATCTGGCCGGCCTGACCAGCACCATCCGCCTGGCCACCGCCGTAACCGTACTGCCCTTCCACAATCCGATCCAGATTGCTGAAGAGGCCGCCACCGTCGACCTGCTGAGCAACGGCCGCCTGGACCTTGGTGTGGGCCGCGGTTACCAGTGGGGCGAATTCCACAAGCTCAACATTCCCATGGACGAGGCCGACCGCCGTTTCCAGGAGTCTATGGACGTGATGGCCCGTGCCTGGACCGCCGACGAACCCTTCGATCACCGGGGCGAGTTCTGGACTTTCAACGATATGACGGTGTTGCCCAAGCCCGTGCAGGACCCGCACCCTCCCCTTTGGGTTGCCGCCGCCAGCCCCGGCAGCATGGACCGCATCGCCCAGAACGGCTGGAACCTGCTGGTGGGACAGGGCCTTACCTTCGACCAGGTAGGCGATCAGGTGGCCTACTTCGGGGGTGCTGTGGGAGAAACCGGCGAGGACTTTGATCCCTATAGGGTCAAGGTAGCCAGGGCCATGTATACCGCTCCCACCAGGGCCCAGGCCCGCGAGGACGCCGAAGAACCCTTCATGTGGTTCAAGACCACTGGCGATGAGGTGGGCGCGCCCCCGGAACGCCGGGGAGAACTTCTTCCCGAAAACTACCAGTCCTACCGCCGACGCTTCGCCGCCGAAACCTCATTTGATTTTGAAGATATGTCGGAGAAGGTCATCCTCTTCGGATCGCCCGACGATGTGGCCGAGCGGGTGGAGCGGATGAAGAAGTCCGGCGTCAAGAGCATCATCTTCTTCACCAACTACGGCGGCATTGAAAGCCAGAAGGTCAAGGACTCTCTGGAACTCTTCGCCACCGAAGTTATGCCCCACTTCCAGGACTAACCTCCAGGGGAACTAAACCACCGAGGACGCCTGTCAACGGGCGTCCTCGGTGCGATTTGAAGCAAGGGTCAGACCTCAACACTCGAATTCAATCATCCCCGCGCATTCGTTTACTTTCATGGATAGGCGCCCATGGCTTGGATCGCCTTTCACTTTTCCAGGGCATTTCCCGCATCGCTACCTCCGCGCTGGCGTTCCCACGGCGCGGAACTGGCCCTGTATGTCGGGCTGTACCTGGTCTACGTCCTTACCCGAGGGCTGGTATTTGACGGTGACCGCCAGGCCCAGGCTAACGCAGACTGGGTAATCTACCTGGAAAGAGGCATTGGCCTATTCCTCGAACCGGCCATCCAGAATTGGGCCCTGGCCCACGCCCAACCACTGGTCGTGTTCCTCAACTGGGTCTACATCGTCACCTACTGGCCGGTCATCCTGGGAGTTGCCCTGTACCTCTACCTGGCCCGCCCACTCCTGTACGCCCGTTACCGCACCCTGATAGTGGCTCACCTGGCTCTGGCGCTGCTGCTGTTCGCCACCTTCCCCCTGGCCCCGCCCTTCAAGACCGGCTTCCTAGTTGACACTATCCAGCTTCACGGGCCCGCCTCTTACGGTAGCGAGGCCATGGCGATCTTCTACAACACCAACGCCGCCATGCCCAGCCTCCACTTCAGCTGGACCTGCATCTTCGCCGGGCTTTTCGTAAGGGAATTAAGGGGATGGTACAGGTACCTGGGCGTGGGCTATCCCCTGCTGACTCTCGCAGCCATTGTGGTCACCGGCAACCACTACTTCCTGGATGCGGTAGTGGGGGTTGCGCTCATCGCCATTGCGCTCGGCGTCATCAAAGTGGCAAGGTCTTACAGAATCTGTTGCAAGAAAGATGAGATAGAGGAGGCGCTTAAATTGGAATAATGGATTGCCATAATCCCAAGCGTTCCCATCGTCCCGCTACCCCCTTTGAGGGTAGTTATCCAAGGTAAGCCCGTTCCGATGTTGGATAGAGAAGGCCAAGTTAGGCCGGAGGTATCTGGCCCCAAAGGGGGTGGCGAAAAGTGGGCGCCAGGGCTGGGTTCATGTCTTCCCTGCGGCGGGTGGGCGTGGCGGGTTCCGCTTCCTCGTATTGTTCCGCGAGTCGAGACCGGCGATATGCCGCGGCCGGCTGTTTGCGGGAAGGCAGGCTGTTCAGGTGGCGAGCCAGCGATTCCAGGCTGCCCAGGTTGTGCACCGGCAGGAAGTCATCCACGTAGGGCAGCGCCGCCCGGATTCCCTGCGTCAGGGGCTGATAGTTTGGCGAACCCAGCAATGGATTCAGCCAGACGAGGCGGTGGCAGCTACGCTGGAGCCGCGACATTTCCCGAGACAGCAGTTCCGGTTCGCCCCGGTCCCAGCCGTCCGATATTATCAGCACCACCGGCCCATTGCCCAGGGTCCGGCGCGCCCAATTGTAGTTGAAGCTCTTGATGGCCTCGCCGATGCGGGTGCCGCCGGCCCAGTCGGGCACGGCCCGGGCCACCTCGTTCACTGCCTGGTCGATGCCGCGATAATTCAGATAGCGTGTGATTCGGGTAAGGCGGGTTGCGAAGAGAAAGGCTTCCACCCTGCCCAGGTCCCCGGCAATGGTGTGGATGAAGTGCAGCAGTAGGCGGGTATATCGTTCCATTGACCCGCTGACGTCGCAAATCAGCACCAGGGGACGGGTCTTTTCCCTCGGTTGCCGGTGGGACAGTTCCAGCAATTCCCCGCCGTACTTCAGGTTGCCCCGAAAGGTCCGCCGCCAGTCCAGGGAGTCGCCGTCACCCACTTGGGTACGCCGCGTCCTGCGGCGCCCCAAATCCCAGGACAATTCCGCAATCATGGAGCGGGCCTGGGCAATTTCGCCGGGTGTGTAATCGGCGAAGTCCTTCTGCCTCAGCACTTCCCGGGCGCTGAACGTCTGGCTCATGTCTATGCCCGGCATTCCCTCGGGCGCGTCGCCTACCAGGTCTCCGCCTTCATCGTCGCCCGTAATCGGGGCACCAACCTGGGGATTGCGGTAGCGCCGTTCTTCGCCCATGCTGCGCAGGTCCCGGGTGCTTATGCCGTGGGCGGGGCGCCGCCAGAATATCTGGAAAGCGTCGTCAAACAGGGGAAAGTCCTGTTTCCGGTGCACCAGCAGGCAGCGGGCAGCGGCGCGGAAGTCCTGCCTCCGGCCAATGGGAATAGTCTCGGTGGCCCGCACCAGGTCCAGCATGTTGCCCGACCCAAAGTCCAGCCCTAGCCGCCTCAGAGTCTCCCCGAACAGCATCAGGTTGTGCAGAATGTGGCCGTCGGCTTCCTGTTCAACAGTCATGACAGTTCATCAGTCAAAAGGTATACAGTGAAACTGGCAGGAATCACAAACCAACCTTCCAAGAATCAAGAAATCCTGTATATCCTGTCCATCCAGGTTTGATAACGCCTAGCCGCGCCGCCCGCCGCGCCTCGGGCCGCGGTTCAGTGAACGTTCCAGGATGTTCCGTACCGGCTCTCCCCGCACGACTTCAATGTCGTCCTGGTATTTCAACATAATCCCCAGGGTATCGTCGATTACTTCTGCCTCAAGCTCCGTCTGGTTCAGGGCCAGCAGCGCCGACGTCCAGTCGATAGTCTCGGAAACGCCCGGTATCTTGTACAGTTCCGTCTCCCGCAGTTCCTGGATGAAGCCGGTAACCTGCTGGGCGAGACGGCGGGGCGCGTCGGGCAGCTTGGCGCTGACGATCTGCAGTTCCTTTTGGTAGTCGGGATAGTCGATCCAGTAGTACAGGCAACGCCGCTTCAGCGCGTCGTGGATCTCCCTCGTGCGATTTGAAGTAATGATAACGATGGGCGGGTGCGCCGCCTGGTAAGTCCCCAGCTCCGGAATCGTAATCTGGAAGTCCGCCAGCATTTCCAGCAGAAAGCCTTCGAACTCCTCGTCTGCCCGGTCCAGCTCATCAATCAACAGTACCGGCGACTTGTCCCGGGATTCATCAATGGCCTGCAGCAGTGGGCGCTTGACCAAGAACCGTTCGCTGAAAAGATCGTCGGTGGCCGACTCGCGGTCCACGTTGCCCGCGGCCTCCAGCAGCCGGATCTCCAGCATCTGGCGGGTATGGTTCCATTCATAGACGGCGTGGTTGACGTCCAGACCCTCGTAGCACTGCAACCGGATCAACTCGGTGTCCAGCCCTCGGGCCAGGGACCGGGCGATTTCAGTCTTGCCGACGCCGGCTTCTCCTTCCAGGAAAAGGGGCCGCTGCAACGTCAGCGCCAGGTAAATGGCTACGGCCAAGCCGCGGTCCGTCACATATTGCTGGTCACGCAGCAGGTTCTGGACCTGGTCTATGGATGTGGGCGGGGTTTCAGTGGTGGTCAAGGCGGTTCTCCATTGGTTTGACGGGTAAGGTTGCCGAATCGCTGGCGGGAAGCTCAAAGCTGTACCCTATTCTATCCCATTGAGTGTCCTTATTCACCCGCACGATCATGTTGGCGGGAACGAATACTCTTTCACCAACTGTCTTAACCTTGCCCAGTGGTCCCCAAGTGATTCCTTCTCAGCCTCGGAAAGCTGGTTGTAATACTTGCCCAACCCCTGAAAGTACCACAGGGGAAACACCCAGAACCCGGGGGCGTGGGGTCCGGGCTCAGCCTCGGTGGCAATCAAGCCGATTCCTCCCTTCAATTCCCAGGACTTCAGTGGGTTGCCCGAATCGGCGATGGCCAGGGCCTCCACCCAGGAAGCCTCCCGCTGCGCGCCGGTGGCACTTTCCAACAGTTGCAGCAAGCGGCCTCTACGTTCCCCGTCATCGGCCGCCGGGCCGGCAAAGCGGTGGGTGTACCGACTTTCCCAATTGGCCCCAAGGAAAGGGACCACCAGCCCGCCGTCGGATGCAATGGCCAGCATACCCGCCAATCGCGACCATTCCACCGCCTTCTCCACGGCGATGGCCTCATGGGTTTCGGCAGTTTCTTCCGGGTCGGCGGAAAGGCCCAGCTCGGCCGGTGTTACCGGATGCAGGGGCAGTCCCTCAAGCAGGTCCCGCAGGGCGTTCTGCTTGGCCGGATTGCCCGTAGCCAGCAGAATGGGAGTAGAGGAGTTGAATGCGGACATTGGCGCGAACAGGCAGGCTAAAGTATGCGGGCCACGGCCCGGGCGGCCGCCCCGTCGCCGTCCTTGAGCTTGATGGGTAGGGCCCACAGCTCAAACTCCCGTCCGACCAGTTGGTCCAGGTTGATCAGGTTCTCGATCAGTGGGATCCCCCTTCCCAGAAGTAAACGGTGGACAGGAAAGTCATGGATGGTGGACTGGGGCGAGGGCGGGTGTTTATCAATGGGAAAGTCTACGGAAACTGCGTTGACGCCGTTATCCGCCAAATATGCAGCCCCCTCATTGCTCAGGTAGGGCCCCTGGGAATAAAACCGTACCCCACCCGATTCTGTGGCAGCCCACCCCGTGAACAGCACCACAATCTTGTCTTTCACTGCATCGGGCGACCCCCCTGCTCCCTGCAAATCGTCAACCGACAGGGGAGTCAGCCCCTTTGCTACTTCCCGCAGATCCAGCAACAGGGCAGGGCCCATGTACCGGTCCAGGGGCATATTCTCCACCGTTGTACCGTCGGCATGGAAGTGATAGGGCGCGTCCACGTGGGTGCCGATATGGGTTGCCAGGGTCAGCTTGGTATTCGAGCGGGCGTGGGACTCGTGGGTGTGCAACGGTTCAGTGCAGACACCGATCAGTCCAGGTACCGGCACAACCCGGTCGCTGCCCAGGGTCAAAGTCAGGTCTATAAGTTCGGTCAATGGTTACCTCTCACTTGGGAGGATGAAATGGGATCCCCCGCCTGGCTTCAGGACTTCAAATGCTGGTCAAACCAACCCAGGGTTTCCTGCCACGCCGCAGCCGCTGCTTCCGGGTGGTAGCGCTGGCCGGTGTCGTTGAAAAATGCGTGCCGGGTTCCCGGGTAGGAGATTACTTGATAGACCTTTTCGTGCTCCTGCAGGGCTGCTTCCAAGTCCGGAATGCCCGAGTTTATCCGATCATCGTCGGCAGCATAAATACCCAAAACCGGCGCATTCAGGTTGGGCACTTCATCCAGCGGCGGGGCCGACCCATAGTAGGGTACCGCCGCCGAGACCTCCGGGTTTCGCACTGAGAGCAACCAGGCAAGTCCTCCTCCGAAACAGAAACCGGTAACTCCCACCCGATCGGGTCTCACGTGGGACAGGCCCTGGAGATAATCAACGCTGGCGTTCAGGTCGGCCACAAAGTTCCCCTGGGCGATCTCCCGCAGCGCGTCCCTGGCCTGGTCGCTGTCGGCAAAACCCCCGGTCCCTCCCCTTCGCGATAGCAGGTCCACGCTGAACGCAGTATATCCCTGCAACGCATAGCGTCGCGCAATATCTGGAAAGTGGGGCTGCATTCCCCGGTTTTCGTGGATGACCAGAATTGCCGGGTTGGGCCCGCCTTCCCTGGGCCGAGCCAGGTATCCTTTAATGGTGGCGGCGGCAGTGCCGAATTCCACCGGGCCCGCTTCAATACGGGGGTCGTCCGGAGAGACGGTTTCACCCGGACCCAGTGCCGGCGCGGGAACCCGTGTGGGGTCTTCGGCGGCGCAGGCCAAGTGGCTCAGCAGGGATCCCCCTACCACGGCGCATCCACCCAGGATTGCCAGTCGTCGGAGGAACTCCCGCCGACTTAAACCGTCGTCGAACAAATTAAACTGCCAAGCTGTCCCCTCGTCGCCATTCCTGCTCAAGACTATCCCCAACACTTTCCAATTAACCCGGGAACACCTGACAACAGGGCTTTCGCACTTCAGGTTTGAGTTGGAACGTCACTCCCGCGACAGCGGGAACGACGAACCGGGCGGAGTTTCCCTAATGCGATAGCCCTGCAACCTGCATCCTCCCCAGTTGGCCGCACCCAAATTAGGGGAGTAACGTACCAGGCGCTGATGCTGCTGGCAGGTAGTCAGGAATTGACCTCAGCTTTAGCGCAGGTCTCAATCGCTGCTTCCCATTCGTCCAAATCAAAAAAGTGTGGGCCGGCCCCGCCGTGGTAAGCCACCCGGCCATCCGATCCGATAAGATACAGGCGTTCCGGGGCTGCGCCGTAAGCTTCGTCGATGGCGTTGTCCATTTCTTCAATCAGAATAGGCAGACCGATGTGCAGGTCGATGCTGCAGGACTGGGCCACATCTTCTCGCTCCTCGTAGCTCTGGTGCTGGCGGAACAGCACGCCCTCCTGAATGTTGCTGTCCGTCTGCCACCCGTCGGTGGGGTGGGCCTCCTGGACATAGACGACGAAAAACTCCACCGAACCCCGATATTGGTTGAATATTTCGGTCATGCGCTCAGACTGGGCGCGAAATGGGGGTCAAGTATAGCTGCCAAAGGCCAGGGCCACCGGCCGCTTGCCTCTGAAGTCCGACAAGCGTACTCGCTCCTCCGAACCCAGCCGTTTCAGGTTGAAGTCAGACGGCAATTCGCCAACCTTGGGGCCCGTCTCGTCCCGCACCAGGGTGGCTTCTAGGGCAGAGCGGACTTCGTCCGGCAGTTCCTCCTGCAACCCCTCCAGGATTTCCCTGGCCGTAACCCGCCCCTCGGCGGCGGCCAGGTCCGGGCTACCGCCCCTGGTCTCCTTGATGGCGGCAATTATGCGGCGCATGTTCTGCCGGTCATCGCCGCTCAGCCTGCTGACTACGCTGTCCCGCTGGGATTTCAGCATGACAACCTCCCGGGACTCGTTACTTTGGGCCAACGGAATTGGCCCCCCGCTGCATTCAGTGGGGGGCCCTGATTGCTACTGCACCTGTACGTCCACCGGGAAGACCATGTTGTTGCCGTACCCACGGCCGTCCCACTGGTTGGGGAACTCCATGGGCTGGGTCTCGCCCAGGTTGTTGGTGGCGCGGGACATCAGGGTAAACCGGCCCGAGCCCTTCGGCTGCCAGTGGTACTGCCAACGGAACCAGGCGTAGGAACTGGCCCGCGGCGCCAGGGTGGCCAGGTCCCAGGTTTCGCCGCCGTCGGTGCTGATCTCCACCTTAACCACCTCTTCCTCGCCCGACCAGGCGGCCCCGGCCAGGGTGTAACCGCCGGCGGAAATAATCTCGCCGGGGGCCGGATTGGTGATGATGGACTTGACCTTCATCTTGGTGTAGTAGGTGTAGTACTCGGGACTGTCCGGCCCGTTCTGGGTCATGTACCGTTCCGTCTGGTAGAACCCGTCGAACTTCTTGTCCAGGACGTGGATGCCCACCAGCCATTTGACCGAGTTCATGCCGTACCAGCCGGGCACCAGCAGCCGCAGCGGGTATCCGTGGTTCAGCGGCAACCGCTCGCCGTTCATCTCGTAAGCCAGCATGGTGTCGGGATGCGTCGCCTTGGCGATGGGCAGGCTGCGCTCGTAGGTAACTTCGGGGGGGTCGCCAACTGTTTCATCGGGCCCGTGGTCCGCGCCCTCAAACATAACCTCCACCGCCGAGTCCTTCACGCCGGCCCTGGCCAGCAGGTCTTTCAGGGAAATACCGGCCCACTCGGCATTGCCCATAATGCCGTGGCCCTTGATCATCTCCATAACCGACCCCGTACGGGTGGCCTTGGCCCAGTAATCGGGCACCGGACTGTTGCCGCAGCATTCGAAGGTAACCTGGAACCGCTGCTGGGCCATCCCCAGGACCTCGTCGAATGTCAGGCTCAGGGGCGTCTCCACCTCGCCGTCCACCACCAGCCGGTACGCATTGATGTCTATTTCCGGGCAATCAGTCCAGTGATTGCGAATATAGAACAGGTCGTTGGGCACAACCTCCTGCTGCAGCGCTTCCGGCGGCGCCGCCCAGGTACGGAATCCGGCGTTAGTGGGAATCAACTGGGGCTTGGTCTCGGTGCGAACACTTCGCGTTGCCATGGTCGGCCTCCTGACGGGGTTTGCTTCGGGTTGTGATTATGGGGAGATGCTCTGATTCTCCCTTGCTTTTCGTTTAATTTACCACATACTTAAGGTCATTCGCAGGACTACTCCAGGTAATCGGTTTCCTGGTCTGTCGTGGGATACATTACCAGGAGCCGTACGGGAATCCACAGCTTGTTAACCAGCTTGTGGGGGACGCCCGGGGGCGCGAATAGGGTGCAGCCAGCCCGCACCGTCTGCAGTTCGTCTCCGATGATAAGCTGCACCGCTCCGGCCATGACCATTATGACCTCGTCGGTAGAGTGGGTATGCAGCCGTCCCTCCCAGCCCGGGTGTAATTCAACCTCTTTCACGGTCATAGAGACGGCGCCTTGCTCAGCTGAGACAAAAGTGCGTTCGGCCTTGTATTCCACCGGCGCCGGCATCCTGACGGTACTGTGTTCGATTATCGGCATTAATCTTCCTCAGAAATTCCGGAGTGTCGTCAATTGATTCGACCAAGAATCCCGTTTAGTAACACTGATCCTTCCTTCTTGATGTGAGAAGGCCAGGATGGGGGAGATGCGTTACTCTGAAATCTCCGGGCAGTGCCGGAAGACTCATTAGCTGGCAATACCGCCCTACGGGGCTCCCGCGTACTTCTCCCCCAGCGCCGTCTCCCAACGCAGATAATTCATCATATCGGCATAGTTCCGGTCCGGCCCGCTGGCCACCAGATCGGTGGGCGGACTCATCACACCGGAAAGCCCCGTTTCCACGGGCAGGTCTTCGGCTACCCAGGCGGTCATGCCACCCTCCATCGCCGAAACATTGGAATAACCCATGCCCTTCAAGGTAGCCGCCGCCAGCACGGAGTTCTGTCCGTTGCGGCAAGTAACCACTATTGGAGCTTCCCGGGCAGGTACCAGGCCTTCGACTTGCAGCTCAAGCCACCCCCGGGGCGCCCATCGCGCGCCCGGCACATGGCCCGCGGCAAAGTCCCCGCTGGTGTCCACGAACAGGACCACCGGCCCTTCCTCGACCTCAACCTCCTCGTCATCTTCAGCGCTCAGCTCCATGGCAAGCTCTGTCATAACGCTGTCGAACATCGAGGTCGCCAGTTCCTCGGGAGTGTAGATGTTCAGACCTTCCTTCGCTTCGTCCATGCCCAGGACAGGCTCTGCCGGAGCGCCGGTTTCGACGTCCAGCCCGGCGGCGGCCCAGGCGCCGACTCCGCCGGCCACGGCGTAAACCTCTTCGTGGCCCAGTTGCCGGTACCAGGAAGCCGTAAGGGTGGCGCGGACTTTGTCATCGCAGGCAAAGATAATGGGTGTGTTCCGGACCACCGCCACCTCGTCGGAACGCTGCACCGCCTGCCCGCCGGGGAACCACCGGAACCCCGGGATGTGGCCCTCGGTGTATTCTGCGGTGGTACGCACGTCCACCATGTAAACGGTCTCAGACTTTGCACGGTCCATCATAGCTTGCAGGGCAGGGATATCCAGGTAGCGTACGCCGTCCTCATCCGCCAACCGGTTTGCGTAAGCCTCGGCTTCTGCCAGCCCTTCGGCGGAAGGCTGCGGCAGATCAACCCGGTCCGCGCCCGATTCCAACTCGTAGCCGGCCAGAACCCATCCCGACGTGCCGTTCTTCAGTCCCACAACATTCTGGCGTCCCATTCGCTGCAGGACGCGGGTCCCGATGATGCTGCGGGTGCGCCCGGCGCAGTTCACGATAACCGTGGTATCCGGATCCAGGTCGGCGGTAATGTCGGTAATCCGCAGGGCCAGTTCGCCGCCTGGAACGCTGCGGCCGCCGGGGATGCAGAACCGGCGGTACTCTTCTGGCGTGCGGGTGTCCAGGATCACCAGCTTGTCGCCACGCTCGATCCGTTCGTGCAGTTCGGCGGCGTCAATCTCGGGAACGTGGTGGACCACCTCCATTTTCTCGCCGAAGTCCTTGCTGGGCACGTTGACGCCCCACTCGGTAGGTAAGTCCAGGCTGGCCCACCGGTTTATGCCACGGTCCAGGACCGATACGTTGGAGTAACCCAGGCTTTCCAGGGTTCCGGCGGCCAGGGCGGCCCGCCGACCATCGTCGTCGCACAGGATGACGTGGGCGCTGAGATGTGGAACTGATGCTGCCATGCGGAATTCCAGCTCCCGGCGGGGTATCAGGCTGGACCCGGGTATATGTGTGCTGTTGTATTCTCCGGCCTCCCGAACATCAATCAGTGCGAATGACGCGTTGCTCTCAAACAGAGCGGCGAGATTCTCGGCCGAAACTTGCTGGGACATATCTCATTCACCTCGAGTTTTCTGTTTAAAATCCCCCTGCATCCCCGGCAGGGGTGAAAGGGGATTTGTCTCAAAGCCTGGAAGCTAAGTGCCGCCGGCCAAACAGCGGTGCGGCGTCAGCTAACAGTTATCGTACTTCTCGGTGGCAAAGGGTGTAATCTTCCCTGTGTCCAGGCTGTAGCGACAGCGGTTCAGGCCCCGCAGGTCGTCGCCGTAAACGTGGATTTCTACGGTGGGGTGGTCGGTGAAATTGTCCATCTGGTGAATCTCGTCCACCTCCGGGATGAGCAGGGTAATCTCGCCCGACGCGAACTCCACGCTGCGGTCCTTCTCCAGCCTGGCGTACCCCTCAACGGAGCGGTCGTCCACTCGCCGGAACCGCGTCTCGGTCAGGTGGTTGCCCATCACCCCGATCATGCCCCAGGTGCCGTGGTCGTGCGGCGAAGCGTGATCGCCCGGGCCCCAGACTACCGATGTTATCAGCAGGCCGCTATCCCCCTGGTACAGGGCGTAAGAGCCGTGATTGCTGCGGGCGCCCTGACCCACCGGAACCAGGTACTCCTCGGGAATGGCGGCAGGATTGGCAATCAGCCTCTCCAGGTAGGAAGAGCCCTTGTCAAAAATCCGGTGCTGGTCGGGCTGCTCCTTCAGCAGCGCCTCCATATCATGAATAAACTCGTCCAGCGAATACTTAACGGTGGTCATGGACCCCCTTTGCGCGCGTTTTGGCAGGGACATTCAAAGCTTGTCAGTGAGATCAATCTATATGGAATTCAAAGGCATTATGGTATTGGCGTATAGTGATGTCAAGGAAAGTAAATGACAAGGACTGGAGCCAATTTCAGACAGAGGCTTACTGGTACCTGTCCGACATTTCCAACGTTGTGGAGACCATATATTTGTTATACGCTGGTGTCAGAGTTCCCTGAACGTTATCGCCTTCCTAAATTTTGAGTCAAAGCATATAGTGCAAAATGAACAGGCGGACCCTGTTGCGCCGTTTATCAGAAGGCGCGGTTCACAATGTGCCATTCTCAGACATTGCTGATCTATTGCTTGGTTTCGGCTTCACGCTAGTCAGAATTAACGGTAGTCACCACATTTTTTCGAACCCAAATGTTGAAGAAATAGTCAATGTCCAGCAAGTTAGAAGACAGGCCAAACCCTACCAAATACGTCAGATCTTGCGTTTGATAGAAAGATACTCCTTGCGCCTCGAGGAATGAACAATGCGCGATTACCACATAAACATCTTTTATAGTGAGGAGGATTGCGGCTATATTGCCGACATTCCCGATCTGAAAGATTGTTCCGCATTTGGGGACTCGCCCGAGGAAGCTTTGGCAGAAGTCCGTCTTGCCATGACAGCCTGGATTGACTCGGCAAGAGCGCTGGGTAAACCGGTGCCCGAGCCTAAGTATCGTCCTGTAATCTATCAGTTTTAGGGTTCACCTGGGTCCCGTTCGGAATTCCGATGTGCTGACGACCCGCCCGTTAGAACGTGTCGGTTAGCTCATATTCGTGAATACCATTGGCCTAATATTCAGGGTGTCCGGAAGGCTCACCCCAATCTGGACTTGCCCCTTTTCCCTACCCTATAATTTCCCCACCTTTCCCAGGAGACACAACTATGGCCGTTTTCCGCCCGTTTCGGGGCTGCCGGTATGTTCCACAGATCGCCGGTAGCCTGGACGATCTGCTCTGCCCTCCCTATGACATGATAGGCTCCGCTCTAAAGGAATCGTTGCAGGAGTTAAGCCCCTACAACGCGGTACACCTCGAAGGTGGGGAACAGCCCGACCCTGTGAATCCGGAGGCGGGTTACCGGCAGGCAGCGTCCCAATTTCGTGGATGGCTGGAAAATGGCGTACTGCGCCAGGAAGACGCCCCCTGCTTCTACCTGATGCGCCACACCTACCAGGACCAGGGCGAAACGAAGCAACAGTTGGGTCTCTTTGGAGACATCCTGGTGGAAGAGTACGGGCAGGGCTCGGTGTTGCCCCACGAATTCATCCGTGAACCAGCGGTCATGGACCGGGTGGCCCTGCTTGAAGCCTCTATGACCCAGTTCAGCCCGCTGATGACCCTTTACCGCGACGCGGATAACGAACTGGCGCCAGTTCTGGAGCAGGTTTCCGCTGCCGCTCCCGACCTGCAGTCCTCCGGCAACGCCCAGTGTAACATCGGCGAAATTGCCCTGTGGCGTATTGCCAACCCCGACATCCAGCAGCGCATCACTGCGTTCTTCGAGGGGCGCCCGGTCTTCCTGGCCGACGGCCATCACCGCTACGAAGCGGCGCTCAGGTACCGCAGGTCCCGTCCTGAATCCTCAGCTGATGCCGCATTCAACTACGTTATGATGTCCCTGACCGAGTTTGACGATGCCGGCCTTCAGTTGCTCCCCTACCACAAGGTCATCGGTGGCCTGTCGCCGGAGCAATTGGAAGGACTGGAAGCCAGTCTCCTGGAACTGTTCGAGGCCCGGCCGGTTGACCTGACACTGTGCGGTGGCGGTGAGGGCCTGGGCCGGTTGGTAATCGAAGAGGGAAAAGGTCGCCACGTGGTGGGACTGGTAGGTCCGGACCCGGACCAGGCCAGGCTATTGACCCTGCGCGATGGCATTGACTGGCGGCAGTGGGGCGACCTGGCTGTTTCCGAGGCTTGGGTGTTGGATGAGCAGGTCATCAAGCCCACGCTGGGTGATGATGCCCTGTCCCGCCACGTTGACTACAGCCATGACGCGGGCCGCACCGCCGGCATGGTCAGCAATGGCGCCCAGCAGTTGGCCTTCCTCCTGAAGCCCTTCCCCATGGACGCCTTCGAAAGCATCGTCGGTGGCGGCCAGCGACTGCCCTCCAAGTCCACCTTCTTCTACCCCAAGCTGCCAACTGGCCTGGTAATAAACCGTCTGGACGGGACCATCTAGGGAACCACAAAAAAATACCTTCCCCCTCGATGGGGGAAGGTCAGGATGGGGGTGATAGCTGCCTGCCCTCGCCCCTATCCCCCGTGCCGCTCCTGGTACCGCGACGTAATTACCTGCTCCGCCAGCCGGCTGTGTTCGGCAATGAAGTATTCCAGGCGCCGTATTTCCGCCAATCCTTCCAGGGTTTCACCTTCCAAACGCATGCTACGCTTCAGGTTGGCCAGGGACCGCTTGGCTTCGTCCACCTGCTTCACCGATTCCAGTGCTGCTAACTCTTCCTGGGCCGTCTTCTTGATGGCCAGCAGTCGGCCCTTGGTGGCCTCCGTGTCCGCCAGTCGTTCCTCGATTTCGCCCATGGACGACAGGGAAACATCCAGCGGCGTCCGGCCGTAGATTACCTGGCGTGGCAGCCGCTGCAACTGGGTCCGGAACTGGCTGATCAGGGCATCGAGTTGCTGTTCCTTGTTCTGCAACTCCGCCAGGGTCATCCGGAGCGTAGCCATCGTTTGCTGCAACTGAGACATGGACATAGGCGAAACCCTGCTAAAAGGATTGGTAACTATGCGGTTCAGGTGGTTTTTGCAATGCAGGGGCGGGTTTCAAACCCGCCCTCGCTGACTATCCAATGTTTTTCCCACCCGATACCGTTTTAGAAGGGGCGTCCCCCTCTCTAACCCTAAAACCCTACCCGGGGAAGCACGCGGCCCAATGCATCCAGCACTTCCTGAATGTGGTCCTCGGTAAAGTATCCCAGGTGGCCAATGCGGAATATGTGGCCGGTAAGCTTTCCTTGTCCGCCAGCCAGCACCACGTTTTCCTCCGTACGCATCAACTCCATCAATTGCTCGCCGTCAATGTGCGTCGGCATCTTGATGGCAGTGACCGTGTTGGAAGCGCGGGCCTCATCAGTGCAAAGCAGTTCCAGGCCCAGGGCCCTTACCCCGTCCCGGGTGAACTGGCCGATGCTGGCGTGGCGCCCAAAGACACCCTCCAGCCCCTCTTCCATGATGTTCTCCAGCGCAACCCTCAGGCCGTACATGGCCGAAAGGTTGGGAGTCCATGGAGTCTGTTTCCGTTCCAGGTACTTCTTCGCCTCTTCCAGGTCAAAATAGAACCGGGGCAGGCTGGACGACTTCTGCGCCTCCCAGGCCCCATCGCTAAAGCTGATGAAGGCCAAACCGGGGGGGACCATGAATCCCTTCTGGGACCCGGTTGCCACCACGTCGCAGTCCCAGCCGTCAACGGGTAGGGGCACGCACCCCAGGCTGCTGACCGCGTCCACGATGAGCAGCTTGCCGAATTCCCCCTTCACCACGCTGGAAATAGTCTGCAGGTCGTGGGTTACGCCCGTGGACGTCTCGTTGTGGGTTACGATGACGGCCTTTATTTCCGGGTCGTTCCGCAGCGCCTGGCGAATACCCTCCGGGTCTATGGCGTCACCCCACTCAAAGGTTATCCGCCGGGTATCTACCCCGTAGGCGTCCAGCATGTCGGCGAACCGGTCGCCGAAGGAACCCGCGCTGGCAGCCAGCACCCGGTCGCCGGGAGAAAGGGTATTAACCACCGACGCCTCCAGCCCGCCCGTGCCCGATGAAGTCAGGATGAACAGGTCGTTATCCGTCATAAAGACCTGTTTCAGCATCTCAGTGCACTCGGTTATCAACTCGAAGAACTCGGGTCCCCGATGGTTGATCATGGGGTCCGACATGGCTTCATAGATCTCGTCGGGGATGGGCGTGGGCCCGGGGGTTCGCAGATTATGGGGTTGGATCCTCACAATTCCTCCTGGTACCTTTACGGCAGCCAGCTATCGCGCCAGCCGATTTCGTTATCTATGTGTCGATTTACACGCAAAATGCCCGCACAACGCTGGGCGTACAGCAGTGGATTATAGCACCTGCCGGAATCCCTCGCACACAGAACCTAATCGAAGTGTGGGCTGTCGTTCGGAGACTCTGTAACTGTACGGGCGGGTTCCAGGTTCGTCCCCGCCGTTCTTCGCAATCCTGGCAGGTCCAGACCTGTGAGTATAGCGTGTCCTCCCTGGTCGGCAGGCATCAAACTGCGCAGCACGCCGCCCGGCAACTCCTCAAACCGTACAGGCAGGGCCTGCAGGAACACAGTTGCAGCCCGTCATTGCACGTCTCGCCCCGGATTCCCTCAAACCCTTCCCGCACCAGCCAGGGCACCAGCAGCAGCGCCGTCACCGCGTCCAGCCACCACCAGCCCAACAGCGCGTTGGCCACCAGCCCCACCAGGAGCGTCACCGACAGCGCGGAGCAGGCGATGGTTTCCTTCGCCTCGATGGCAATGGACTGCAGGTTGCCCTTCGCCGCGATTTGCAGCTTCCAGAACGCAATCAGGGGCATAACCGTGACGGACAGCACAGCTAATACTATTCCCTCCAGCGACTCCTCGGCCCCGGTGCCTTCCACCAGCGCCCACGCTGATTGAAAAACTATTGCCGCCGACAGGAGGATAAAAGTCCAACCTATGAACCTGACAACCCGGTGCTCGACGCGCTCCGCATACTCTTCATCCTGAATGCCCACTCTCCACAAAACCAGGGATGCCGCGGCCACCTCCAGGTAGCTGTCCGCTCCGAAGGCCACTAATGCAATGCTGCCAGCGGCGATTCCCGACCAAATGGCAATGACGCCTTCGGCAATGTTATAAATGATGGTTACGGTGAGAAGGATTTTCGCGATTCTCAGCAATTCGAGCATCCCCCTGAAAGGTGGGCTATTCTTACATAAACCAGCCGAGGCAGTCCACCCAATTGCAGTTGTTAAGTTGAGGGTCGAAACCCTCCTGGTGTGTCCAGTTTCACCCCCCCTTCACCGAAACTTTACAATACCCGCAATGGCCCAATGTTGACGTGATTGGCGCCGGGGACTAAACTGCTGAACTAGGCATCCTTCAGGCTTCACAGGAGAATGTGAGCTTATCATTAACACGAACGGTTACCCCATTTCAGGAGATGACGTAGCCCTTTTCATCGACTGGGAAAACTTCAAGATCAGCCTGGCCGCGGGCACCAGGTTGCCCAATGTTAGCGCCCTTAAAGAGGAGGTCTCCAACCACGGGAGGGTGGTGGTGGCCAAAGCCTACGCTGACTGGGTTACCAGGTCTCCCGAACTAAGAGGGGCTAGCCAATTTATCATCGATCCTCCCGCCCTCTATGCCGCCGGCATCGAACCGGTGTACGTGCCCACCCGACTCCCTTTGGGGACTCCTTCCGCTATGAACACCAGGACCACGCGGGTTAAGAACAGCGTGGACGTGAAGATGACGGCGGACTGCATCGAGTGCGCCCATACCTATCCCAACATCGGTACTTATGTGCTGGTATCCGGCGACTCGGATTTCATACACGTCATCAACTCGCTGAGAGCCATCGGCAAGCGTGTCATCATTATCGGCGTATCGTGGAGTACATCCCGCCGCCTGGCCGACCAGGTGGACGGGCTGATTCTCTACGATATTGACGTTGATCCTGAGCACCAGCCCGAACCTGAGCCCGCCCCCGTTGCTTCCGAACGCTCGCCCAGGTCAAACGGTGGCAACCGGCAGCAGCTTTCCGACGTGATGCGTCAGATAGAGGAAATAGTCCGTTCCGAACGGCAGGCTGGACGAACCCCCCTGTTGACCTCCCTCAAGCAGCGCATTATGCGCCGCGTGCCCGGGTTTGACGAGAAGAAGCTGGGTTTCTCCGGCTTCAAAAAGTTGATGCTCCGCACTGCCGAGGAAGGCACCATCAAGCTGGTAACGGTGGGCCTGGTCGACTGGGTGATTATGGCCGACGAACCCGACCCTGTGGAATCCCACGCCGAATCCCACTCCGACAGGAGTTCAGTCGAAACGGTGGCCGCGGACGAGGAAGTGGTTCTCGATGACCAGTCCCTGCCCGAAGCTTCCACTGACACCGAAACGGTAGCTGAAGCCGACGCTGTGGATTCTGATGTAGAGACATCCCCCGCTGAACTCGGCGACAGTCCTGCCGGAGAAGGCGCAGCGGAAACGACCGTTGAGATGCTGCCAGTCGCCGCCGAAGCCTTGACCGAACCCGATTCCTTAACAGTGGAACTTCCGACCGAAACGGAAGCCTCAAGCGATGCCGCGGAATCGGAAACAACGGAAGAGGTTGTGCCTCCGGCCCTGTCACCCGGTCTGATGGCGGCCCTCGACGAGACTCTGGCCCAACTGGAACTCCCCCGGGGCCCGGGCGACGGTCAGGACGGTCGCCGCATCACGGACCTCGTCATCATGGCCGATATGCTGGAACACCAGGAAGGTATCACCCACGTGGCCTTCAACTTCCTGCTGGCCGAAATCTGTGGAGCCCTGCAGCAAGGCCTGGACGCAGAACATCCGGAAATTACGGGACGCTGGGGAGGGCGCACCTACTCTCGCACCTACGTTACCCGCTTGCTCCGGGAATTGGGTGACAAGGAGATATTCCTTCGGGACTGGCACCAGGAGCGCAACGAAGAAACCGGCCGCACCAGCCGCTTCCGCACCTTCAACCTCAATCGTACCCATGCCCTGGTGCGCGAAGCCCTCGTAAGCCAGTGGGGACCTGACACCGACACTGCAGTCCACGAACCGGAAGCCGCTCCCGAGGAAACGCCACCAGCGCCCCCGGCAGAGGAGACCGTCGAAGAGTTGACGGTGTCTACCATCGGAGCGGAGGACCTGCCGGACCCCGAGGCTCAGGCACAGGTGGAGGAGTCCACTCCCCCGCCGTCCAGGCGACCCTCTCGTCGGCGCGGACGTCAGAGCCAGCCCGTCGAGGAAGCCTCCGAAGCGCCTGACCAGGCTCTCTCCCAACCCGAGACAGCGAACACCGGTGCGGTGGAACCCGAGGCGGAACAGTCCACTCCCCCGCCGCCCGCGCGGCCCTCCCGTCGCCGCGGCCGCCAGCGCCAACCCGCCGAGGAAGGCTCCGAAGCGCCTGACCAGGCTCCCTCCCAATCCGAGACAGCGAACACCGGTACGGCGGAACCCGAGGCGGAACAGCCCGCTCCCGTGCCGCCCGCGCGACCCTCCCGTCGCCGGGGCCGCCAGCGCCAGACGGCCGAGGAAGCACAACAAGCTGCTGAACAGGTCGCTGATCAATCCGAGGAAGGGGAACCTCAGCCGGCAGCGGTGGCGGTTGCAGAAGACCCCGCCCCTGAAGCCGAACCGGCGCCAGCGGCAGTGGATTAGTACTCCATCTACGCCTAAAAAAAGACAGGGGCGAGAACATCTCCCGCCCCTTGTCTATTTCATCTGCGGCTCCTTGCCAGCCTTCCCGCCTTTTCCCACTGCTGGAGACTTTCCCAGTTATGCGGCTCTCTCAGACTTCGACGTCCATACGTGCCCCACTCCCCAGTCCCGGATAGTGTTGGAACAATCGGACGTTCCTCTATAGGTCCAGTGCCAGCGTCGTCCACCCAAAATTCCTTGCCCCCAGTCCCTCGGCCGTATAAGGGTCGTAATACTCACGGAAACCCGAAAGCTCAATCGCCTCAAGGGTCTTGGCTACTATGGTATCGGCCAGTTCCGGGTAGCCATGCCCCCTTAATGAATGCGAAAGGAACCAGTTGGTGTTCACCCAGGTGGGCCCGCGCCAGATGAACCCCCGCGGGTTGCCCGGCATGAACTTGGGATTTGATGCCGGCACCGACGGCAGCGGGTAAGGCAGCCAGAAGTGCTCAGGATTTGACACCCAGTCATTGACCAGCCTTTCTACAATATTGCGTGGCAGGTCCGCCAGCACCAGCGGCATAAGTGAACTGATCGTTACCACCTCCACCTGCTTCTCTGCCACCCCGGAAAGGTCGAAAAAGGCCCCTGCATCCTCGTTCCAGCACTTCCTTACCAGTGCGTCCCTGGTCTTGTCCGACTCCCTCCGGAACTCCTCCGCCTCGGGGGTATCCCCCAGCATCCGCGCCAGCGACCGCATCCCGAAAGCATAGATGGAATTGACCAGCACGTCCTCAAAGTGAAAGATGTCCGCCTCCAAAATTCGGCGATCATCGCCCCGCATCGGTTCGTAGGCGGCATAGACCTGTCTGAGGGCAGTGATGAAACCCTGGTTGCTCAGGTCTTCCAGGCCCAGCGCCTCGTCGTACTTGGGGGAACAGTCGGTTCCCGCCTCCTCGGGCTGAATCACGGCAATCAGACCGTCCTCGTCCGGGTCCCGGTGGTACCGCAACCATCGGTAATAAGCGGTAAGCACGGGCAGGGCTGATTTCAGGAACTCCTCATCCCCGGTTGCTCGGTACACCCTCTCTACCGCGTAGGCCACAATGGGCGGCTGGATGGTGGCGCTGAAGTAGGGCGACGTCATTCCGACGATGTTGCGGCTCAGGAAGTCCGGTTGCTTCTCCATTTCCCAGAAGATAATGTGGGGGATGAACCCGTCCGGCTGCGCGCTGCTCAACAGGGTAGTCAACTCCGACTTCGCTTGCTCCAGGTCCAGGTGCGTCAGGGCAATAGCGTGAAAGCACGAGTCCCAGAACCACTGGAAGGGATATCCCGTCAGCGAAGGTACCACGAAGCTGAACTCCTTCCCGTTCCAGTCGGCCACGCCCCGCCGCAGGTTGCCCAGCAGGATTTGCCTTGCCTGTGCCTCCAGTTCCGCCCGTTCCACCCTTGCGCCTCCTTTGTGGTCAGCCCCGGTACAGGGCCAGGTACTTTTCCGCCACCGCCTCCCAGGTAAATTCCCGCGATGCGTACGCCCGACCCGCTTCCCCCAGATGCTGTCGGTACTCGGGCTCGTTAACCATTCGCACCATCTCAGCGGCGGCGGCCTCCATATCAAACAGTGGGACCACTGCGGCCCCGTGGGTCAGTAACTCTCGATTTGCCCCCACCTCATGGGTAAGCACCGGCAGCCCGCAGAGCATCGCCTCAAAATAGACTAGCCCAAAAGCCTCGTACTGCGAAAACAGGGCAAAAACATCCGCGCTCCGGTACCACTTTCCCAACCCGGTGTCGTCCAGTTCTCCGGTGAATACCACCTCGTCCTCCAGACCCGCCTCCCTCACCCGCGTGCGCAGTTCCGGCTCCGCATCCTCATCCTGACCCACCAGGACCAGCCGGGCCGGTCTCCGGAAACTCCCTCGCGCGCGCCGATAAACATCCAGCAGCCACGCCTGTCCCTTGTGTCGACTCAACCGCCCCACGCAGAGAATAGTTACCCTGTCGCCGGAATCGTCCCCTGTCATCCTGTCCCGGTCAGCCACTTCCCCCATTGCCGAGGCCCCCCAGCCCACAACGGCCAGCTTGTCTTCCGGAACTCCATAATCCCGGCCCACCTGTGCCGCTTCCTGCCTCGTCAGAGCGACAACCCTGTCCACACCCCGGCACAGCATCCGGTTAACGGGCTTAAGCCACGCCCGCGACGGCGGCAGGGTGTGGTACGAGGGTGTAAATAAAAACCGCGCCTTTCCTCTCCGCCACACTTCCGCCCAAAAGTGCCCCCAAAACCACCCATCCCCAACGAAGTGGATGATATGAGGATCGAACTCTTCCAGGTATTGCCGGATTTGCCCGGGAGAAAACCATACCAGCGGCACCGAATAGAGGGGTAGTGACTTACGTGGAAACCCGGTCAACCGGAAAATGGAAACTCCCTCAGGCGTCTCTTCCCGGTCCGCCCACTCCGGGTGCGGGGTGGGTGGGAAGGAGTACTTGGTAGTCAGCACTCCCACTGATTCCACTTCCGGCGACTCCAGCAATTTAAAGGACAAACGCTCAATCGCCCGCTCTATCCCGCCCAGGTAGGGTCGAAAATAGGGGCTCAGGAACATCACCCTCAGGCGTGTACCATCCATCTCTTACCGCCGTCACTCTGGCGTCCCCCGCGGGCCGGAGACCGGCGCTTGAAGCGGGTTTGGGCAATTCTAGGCCCGCCCGTATCTGAACGTCAATTCAAGGCCTGTCATTCACTACAATACGAGCGCGCCCCTGAAATTCACCCGCCTTGTGTTATATTAGGGACGAAACCAACGGGAGGAACATACCTATGCTGGCATTCCTGGGAGGAACCGGACCCGAAGGCAAGGGCCTGGCTCTCCGCCTTGCCCTGGCCGGAGAAGACGTGGTAATCGGTTCCCGCGACGCCCAGCGCGCCGTGACCGCCGCCGAGGAATTGGCTGCCATGATCCAGGATGCAGCAGGCCGAGGTTCCGTCGAAGGCGCCGATAACTCCGATGCTGCCCAGCGCGCCGACACGTCCTTCCTGACCGTCCCTTACGAAGCCCAGCGGCCCATGCTGGAGCAGTTGGCCGCTCCCCTGGCCGGCAAGGTCGTGGTCAACGTCATCGCCCCCATGCGCTTCGAAAGAGGCAAGGGCGCCATCGCCGTTCCGGTGGAAGCCGGGTCCGCCGCCGAGGAGGCCCAGTCCCTGCTTACCGACTCTCATGTCGTGGCCGCCTTCCAGAACGTCAGCGCCGAGGAACTCCAGGAACCTCACCATAATATGGAAGGTGATGTCGTAATCTGCGCCGACAACCCTGACGCCAAGTCCCTGGTAATGGCCCTGACTGAAAAGATTCCCGACCTTCGCCCCGTGGACGGCGGCGGCCTGCTCAACGCCAGGTACGTGGAACAGATAACCCCCTTGTTGGTTAACATAAATCGCATTTACAAGGTCCACTCCGGAATCAGGATAACGGGTGTCTAAATGCCGCTGGGTGAAACCCTTGGTCCAATAGAGAGGAATGCCAGGCGTGTCGAAGGTTCTCTGCTGGATAGAAAAGGATTTTACCCCTTCCTGAGCTTGCCGGAGGAAGGGGGATGAGGAGCACCCGGAAAGTCAACTCATCCCGGGCGAATCCGCCAGAATCGGAACTAACCTTTAACTCTCGAAACGGAGGAGCAAACAATGCCCAGAGGAACACTTAATCTCCAGGACCCGGCTGATCTACAGGCAGTCAATGGCGTGTGGCGCTGGGCCCCTGGCCTGGTGCCCGGTGAACCCAACGAGGGCCTGGTATCCCAGCTGGAAGGCAGCCCCGCTCGCCTGGTCGACTATGATGACTCAGGCTGGGAGATATGCGAAGACCTGGCCGAGTGGCGTTCCCGGGGCGTTACCTTCGCCTGGTACCGCATCAAGGTAACCCTGCCCGAGCAGGTAGAGGGCCGCGACATCGCCGGCGCCCGCTGCATCTTCGAGACCTGCATCGACGACTATGGCGAACTCTGGATTGACGGCGACTGCAACCGCGACCGCGGCGCGGTCCAGGGATTCAACGTGCCGCAGCGCGTGGTGGTCGACGCCGAACCCAAGCCCGGCGACCAGCACACCATTGCCCTGCTTGCAGTAAACGGCCCCCTCGGCGCTCCCGGTGGCGCGGTATTTGTCCGCTACGCCACCCTGGCCTTCGAATGGCGCACCCCGGGCTATTAGGCTTTCATCAAAAGAGGCAACCTTACAGAAGGAGGTACCAAAATGGCCCTTTCCAGGGATAAATTCGAACAGGGTATGACCACCCAGGAGTACATCGAATACATTAAGGTCAACAAGCAGCCTTTCATCGACATATATAATGGTGTCGAAGTCCCGGAAGATACTAAAGCCTTTTTTGAAGGGCTGGAGCAACCCCTCAACCTGGCTGTCTTCACCTCTGACTGGTGCGGCGACGCCATGAGTACCACACCGGCCATCCTTAAGCTTGCCGACGCCACCGACAAGCTTAATCTCCAGGTCTTCAGCCGCGATGACGAACTGGAAATGACTAACAGCTTCCTGCCCGAAAATCGGGCTGGCACCGTGCCCGTCTTCGTAACATTCGACGCCGAGATGGGCGAGATTTCCCGCTTTGTCGAAACCGCCCGCTCCCTGGTGCCCCAGATTGACGCAATGGACGACGACATAGCCCAGGAAGTAGCATCCGAGGGCGCCACCGGGGACGATGTTCGGGCCGCCACCCGCGGCAAGCGCACCGCCTACCGCGTTGGCAAGGCAAAGGACTGGGGCGATGTTATCCTGCGCGAATTTCAGCAGGTGGTGTCGGAAGGCCTTCAGATGGCCCCGGGCCAGCGTCCTTCCGAAGGCGGTACCCAGTGGCCCCCGCCCGAAGAATAAGGGCCACCGACTTCGATTTATTGCCGGTCGTGGGATAAGGTGTCGGGCAATGGCCACCCTGCGGGTACGTGTGCATCCCGGAGCCTCCCGAAACCGGGTCGATGGCTATGAAGATGGTGTGCTGGTCCTGCGTGTTACCGCACCGCCTGAGGCCGGTCGGGCCAACGCGGCTTTGACCGGACTGCTTTCCGACTTCATTGGCGTTCCCCGGAGTCGGCTCAGAATCGTCCGAGGTGCAACGTCTCGCAACAAGATCATTGAAGTACAAGGAATGGATGATCTGGTCTTGGGGGAGCGACTGGAAAGACTAAAGAAAGAGGGCCGAGACTAATCTCGGCCCCCTTTAAGATTCTTTCGGTGTGGCATCAGTAGCAGCAAATGTAACTAGCCCGCTTCCAGTATCTTGTGAATTCTCCATCTCGGACGCAGGGAAGAACCCCAATGTTTCCCTTTCCTGCCCCCGTCACTCCCGTTCGGCCCGCCTCAAAACTTCCCACACCCTGCCGCCCTCGCGGACCTACACCGGGGTTCTTCCCTGCCCCCGAGACAATTCCTTACGAATCTGGAATATCAACCCTTGTTGCTTAACTTTGCCAACAAAGTGGCCTGATTGCGAAATCTTCGTAGGGGCATCCCCTTTGGCTGCCCTGCCTTCCGACCACAAACCACCCCCACCCAAATGCCGTGTGCCTTTTTCTATCTTCTAGTGCTTTTTTTGTCGGCTCTTGTTGGCTTGCCAATGGCCAGGCAGTATAATTGGCGCCGGGTAACACAATAGACAATTAACGGAGATTACTGTTGGCACACTTGAACTTCAGCTGGGTCCTGGAGGGTTACCTGGCCGGCGCCATGGGCCCCACCAGTCGCCGGGATCTCATCTTTTTCCAGCGCCAGGACATTGGGGCCGTTCTCAGAATGGAAGAAAGCACCATCTCCGCCGAACTCTGGAATCTGTACGATATGTTCGAGCCTGTGCCCGACTTCTCCGCTCCCTCCCTTGAACAGATTGATCGGATGTGCCGCTGGATTGAGGACCAGATCGAAAACTGGGAGCGGCCCGTGGTTGTAACCTGCCACGCTGGTATCGGCCGCACCGGCACCGTCCTGGCTGCCTACATGGTCTACATGGGCTACGAGTCCCAGCCGGCTATAGACCTTGTTCGCGAGCTTCGTCCAGGTTCCATCCAGACTCCCCAGCAGGAACAGGCAGTCCATTCCTACGCCGAACACCGGAAGAACACTGGCGGGGCCCGGGTTAGGCCTGCCTAGAGACTGGCCGGCTACCTGGGCAGCCGGCCCGTCCATGTGTTCCAGCCCTTTCCAGGGGCAGGCGCCCTGCGAGAGAGAGGGCGCAGATGTAACCGGAGGAGCCATCAGGCGGCCAGCTTCCTTTCGGCGGTTTCCGTCAACGGCTCGAGGGTGGGACCCAGGTCAACGATGCGGCCGCACTGCAAACACTTGCGGAAGAACCCATCGAAGTCCCGGTCTTGGACCATGTCACCTCCGCATTTTGCGCAAGACTTAAAGAAGAACCTGGTATTGTTTTTCATAACCGCATTTGTCCTTTCCCTTTCGGGTTTGCGTGATTCTCACCGTCGTTTGTTACGTCCAAATCCCTTTCCAAGATTCACTTTGGCAGCCTATTTGGAGTCACGCGACAGTTATGATTCCTAATTATATGAGAGCTAATATTAGTATGCTAGGGTTTATAAACAAATTTTCATAAAGTTAAACGGGTGGCCGTTGTGCCCTCCTTTAGCATCAGCGATGCCTCATAGAAAGTTTGGAGGAACCATGCCCTCTGCTCCTGGAGAACAGCCTTCTATCCAACCTGTAGCCATCGGCCTGCCCTTGTTGGAATCCATCTTCCGCCAGGCTCGCGCCAGCTTCCCCAACGAATGCTGCGGCTGGCTGACGGGACCCCGAGCAGGCCAGACCGCCACTGACATCCATCCCTGTGTCAACGACCAGGATGCCGGCAACCATCCTACCGTTGCCGACCGCACCGCGGAACGGGCCTATGTCTTCAGCACCCCCGACCTGCTCGAACTCAACCGTACTCTGGACGGCGACCATCCGCCGCTGGTGATCTACCACTCCCACCCCAACGGGCATGCCTACTTCTCCCCCACCGATCGCCAGGTGGCCGCCAGCCCTTGGGGGGACGGTCCGGCCTACCCAGTCCAGCAATTGGTGGTTGGCATAGATGAAGAGAAAGTGGTGGAAGCGGCCCTCTTCGCCTGGTCTGACGATGAAGGGGGATTCGTCGAACTTCTCCGCTACGAAGGGGCCAACTTGTAGCCCTTTAGGGCCCTTCCCTTGCCGGCAATTTCAGCAAGGAACAGGCAGTGCCCTGGAGACAACGCCTTCGGTCACTCGGTTCTGGCAAGAGGAAAAACGCAGGGAATATAGGAATAAAGTGGAAGAAGTCAATCCACCCGTTGTGTGGAATACTGAAGATACGAACTTGCCTGGCCTGACACCGACTATAGATTGCTTAAGTACATAGGATGACGAGTCATTGACTTGTCGCTGATCCCTACGTACCCTTTTGCCAACAACCCTTAGGGGCCAAGCATGACTACCACCCCAGAAGAAAACCCGACCGTAGAAACCAGGCTTGCTGTGGTTGAATCTCAGATGCAGGAAGTGCAGCAGGGGCAGCGGCAGATCATTGCCCGGCTGGATTCAATGGAACAGGCCAACGACGCCCGATTCGATACACTCAACAGCAGAATAGACCGGCTCTTCTACACAATTCTCGGCTTGGGAATAGCTGCCATTGGCACGCTGATCGCCTTGGACAAGGTCTTATAGCAGTTCCACGTTCCACATCTTGTATTTGGGCGAACATCGCCCCGGCCTTTAAAGGCCGGGGCGTTTTGGTATAGTATCCCCACCAAAATCACAGGGTAGAAACGGAGCGCGCTTATGACGGCAATTCAGTCCACCCGCATCGACTCCCACGCCCACATCGTCCCACCCGATCTCATAGACGAGGCCCGCAAGTCCGGCGCCACCCTGGGCGTATCCGTCGAGGACACGGAAAGGGGGCCTGCCCTCCAGTTCGACGGTCTGGTTCACCTGCGCCCCGTCGGCGGCCTGGCCCGCCTGGAGCCCCGCCTGGCATGGATGGAACAGCAGGGCCTTAGCCTGCAGATTCTGGGTTCCTGGCTGGACATCCAGGGCTACACCCTGTCAGCCGAGAACGCCGCCACCTGGGCCAGGCTCTTCAACGAACACCTGGCCGAAGTGGTTAAGGCTCACCCCGGCCGCTTTGCCGCCCTGGCCACCGTCCCCGTACAGGACGGCGCCCTTGCTGCCCGTGAACTGGAATATGCCGTCAATGAACTCGGAATGCTGGGCGTGATGCTCGCCACTGACCCGGTGGACCAGGACCTGGCCAAGGAGAGTTTCGAGCCTTTCTGGGACGCTGCCGAGGCCCTGGACGTACCCGTCGTGATGCACCCGCCCACTCACGGTTTCGGCGCCAGCATCCAACCGTCCTACCTGGCCTTCTCCCTGGGCCGCACCCTGGACACCACCATCACAACCGCCAAGCTTATCCTGGGCGGCCTGTTAGATCGGCATCCCACTTTGAAGATGATGCTGGTCCATGGCGGAGGTTATCTCCCATACCAGGCGGCCCGCATCGACAGCGGATATCTGGGCGGCAACGGTCGCCCAGTGGAGTTGCAACGAGACAGGCCCTCCGACTACCTGCCGATGCTCTACTATGACAACGTCAACGTGTCCGCCCCGGCCGTGCGGATGATGCACGACATAGCAGGAACCAACCACCTATTGCTTGGCTCCGACTATGTTTTCGCCGGGTCCCGCGCGCCCATAGCCTCCAACATCGAGGAGGTAGGCTTTACCCCGGAACAACTGGACCTGATCTGTTGCGGCAATGCCCGCCGCCTGTTCCTGAAAGAAGACTAACCACCAGGGGCAGGTAATGTTCCAGGAATCCATTCCGCCTTGGTGGGAAGAGTCTGGGAAGGGAGTGTAAAGTAGACCGGCTTCATCGCTTCCCACAGCCAGCATATCCCTCAACGGCGCCAAAATAGGTACCAGACAGCAGAACTTGGAGGACAAGTCCAATGATGGTAATTGACACGCACAGTCACGCCGGAGTCAACTGGTTCGAGCCGGTGGAGACCATTCTTCACCAGATGAACGTGAACGGTGTCCAAAAGACAGCCTTAATCCAGCACGCAGGTAACTATCATAACGACTACCTTCTCGAGTGCGTAAAGCGCTTCCCAGGGCGCTTCGGCGCCGTTATCTGGGTGGATGTGACCGACCCCAACGCCCCGGCGACGCTGGAACAACTGGCCCAGCACCCAGAAGTTATCGCCGTGCGGCTGCACCCCTACGAACGCTCTCCCGAACCCGACCCCCTGGCCATCTGGCGCAAGGCCGCCGAACTCCGGCTTCCCGTAAGCTGTTACGCCCGCAGCGCTGCCCAGGCTGCGGAGCCGGGATTTCAGGCCATCGTGGAGCAGTTTCCCAGCTTGACCATCATCCTTGAACACCTGGCCGGTGCCTACCGGCCGCAGAGCCCGGAATCTGTCACGCCGCCATACGATGACTACAAGGCGGCGCTAACCCTGGCTCGGTTCCCCAACACCTTCATCAAGTTCGGAGGGCTGGGCGAATTCTGCGTCCGGCCCAGGCCCCTGGCTGCCCATTTCATGTTCGAGGACGTGCCGCCCCTGGTGGATATGGCATACGAAGCCTTTGGTCCCCAGCGGATGATGTGGGGCAGTGACTTTCCTCCGGTGGGTGGCCGGGAAGGCTACCGCAACTCCCTGGAAGCCCTGAAAGATTACCCCTGTTTCAAAAACCAGGAAGAACGGGAATGGGCATTCGGCATGGCCGCCCAATCCGCCTTCCGCTGGCCCTAGCATCATAGAAGGGTACCCGAGCGTTGCGGGATGACTCGTCGCATAAGTTGCAGAGGGTCAGAAGGCCCTGGGGCATCATAATACCCAGCCATGCTGAATCTCCCCGGCAGATTGCCCCTCCCGGTCGCCCCGACCGGGCGGGATTCCGTTTCCGAGCTTGGTGAACAATATGGCGCCTGGCGCCCGGCCCTGCCTCACCGGGCGCAAGAATATGCGCCCAGTGGTAAATACCCGCATTTTTCTCATTAATTCAACCTTCCATTCTCGGGGAGTCGTGAAATATTCAAGAACCGCCTTCTTGCATTCCGAAATTCACAATCACATTACATATTTGGGGTTGCTTTTCATTATTGCAAAAAGGAATATAAAATCGGTTAACCCATAGTATTGACAAATAAAAGTGCAACCTTTATCTTTACCGACAAGACCTTACCCTAGGTTCAAGAGATTCAAAGGGAGGAGAAGATATGCTCAAAATCGGACATGAGGTTGTTCGACCCGGCAAGAACGTAGGCGATTCTGCGGTAACTATTCCCGTTCCCGAAGAATTGGCAACCGTTCCTGGTATCCCCAAGATTCAGCGTGAAGTTGACTGGTACGCGCGGGAATATCCCGTAGAGACCATGAACATCACCGAGCGCGCTTCCCGCGACTGGGCCAATGCCATTCGCGACCAGCACGTTGAAATGCGTGAAATCCGCAAGGAACACGACAAGCTCAACCGTTCCCTGATCATGGGCGCCCGCCTCACCGGCGAGCAGGAACCCACCGTAGAGCCCACTGGCGAAGATGTCAGCGAACTGATCAAGGCCAAGGCCCGGGAACTGGGTTATGTCGAAGTCGGCATCACCGCCTACGACACCCACTACACCTATCAGAGCAAGAAGGACTGGGTCAAGTTCCCTCACGTTATCTGCTTGGCTTATGAGCAGGACTTCGAACCCACCCAGACCATCCCCAGCGTTGACGCCGAGATCGTGCATTCCAGCACCTATCGGACTGAAGGCGCCGCCGGCCTGGAACTGGGCAACTACGTCCGCAGCCTTGGCTATCGTGCCCAGGTTCACAGCCCCAACGACAACACCGGCCCGTACATCCCCATGTTCGTGTCCGCCGGTCTTGGCCAGCTGGGCGCTTGCGGCTACCTGCTGACTCCCCACGTCGGCTCCCGCTGCCGCTTGATGATGATCACCACCGACGCCAATGTCACCTATGACAAGCCCGTAGACTATGGCATCCACGCCTTCTGCCAGGTGTGTCAGGTCTGCGTGAACCGCTGCCCCGGCCGCGCCCTGATGCGCGACAAGATCTGGTGGCGGGGAATTGAGAAGAACAAGCTCTACTTCAAGCGCTGCCGCCCCGTCATGGCCCGCTACCTGGGCTGCGGCATCTGCATGAAGGTCTGCCCCATCCAGAAGTATGGCCTCCAGAACGTCATGGAGCACTATGCCGAGACCGGTCAGGTACTGGGCAAGGGCACCCACGACCTGGAAGGCTACACCCTGGAAGGCAAGGGCTACTTCGGCCCCGGCGAAATGCCGGTCTTCGACGCTGGCTTCTTCAGCATGCCTGCGGGCGACACTGAAGAGTGGGCCTTCAGCCAGTTCAAGGAAAAGGCTATGGCCAACGGCGGCAACATCACCGACGACATGATCGAGGAATTCCGCGCCGAAATGGCTCGCGGTCTCTCTCAGAGCCGCGACAACATGGGCATGATGGAGGAAGAGGACTACATCTAGTCCCCAACCTTCACCTAACTCAGGCAATCAGGGCCGGTGGGTTGTCCACCGGCCCTTCTCCTGTTCTTGCCGCTTCCTGTTCTTGCCGCCCACTTTACCCAGGTTAATCCCTCCCTCAGTGGCGGCCCTGCCTTCTAACCAATATTAGTGTCGACCTATGCCTGCATAGGGCCCGAAACCTTGCCAGTAAACCTGTTCCGCCCCACTCTTGCCCGTCCCATCCCTAATCCCCACATTTCCCTCAAGTTTGTCCTCTACTCTTTAGCCGCGACTGGTGTCGACCTGCCACCGGAACCCTGTCCCGCCGCATCGCCCCGCCCGGGACCGACCCCGTGGCGCTCTTCCTTCAATTCTCGAGGTAATCAAAATGGCTCATCTCAAGGCTTTCCGTAATTCTCGCTTCTTTATTTGGGCCCTCCTGGCCTTGCCTTCCATCCCCCTGCTTATTCAATTCCTGACGGGCATTTCTGACGGTCTGGGTCTCAGTGAGCAGGAAGTCCGGGAGATTCGCGAACCCGCCGGTACTTTCGCCGCCATTGCCCTGGCCTTGGCCCTGTTGATGACTCCCTTATACCAGCTTCGCAACTCCGCCTTCTTGCGCTGGCTGCTGGCTCGGCGGCGTTACTTCGGCGTGGCCTGCTTCAGCTATGCTGTCGTGCATATGGTGCTCTATCTGGTGGTCCTGGAATCTGCCGCAGACTTTATTCAGGAACTGGGTGCGCCGGAAATCATACTGGGCTGGCTGGCATTCTTTATGATCGTACCTCTTGGCCTCACCTCGAATCAGGTTTCCATGCGCTTCCTGGGCCGCAACTGGAATCGTCTCCAGCGGCTTGCCTACGTCGTGGGCGTGGTGGTCCTGGTCCACTGGCTCCTACTTCATGGCCCCATGCCTGCCCTCATATTCTTCGTTCCCTTGGCAATCCTGGAGGCCATCCGAATCGGGCGCGTCTGGAGGCGGGCCCGCCTTCGCCGTTCCGACGTCGCGGCCGCCGGCTGAATTAGGTTGAACTCCTGCTGGTCATTCTTTCCACACCAATAAAATGAAGATACCATGCCATCATTCCCCACAGCCCGGTACCTAGCTAGACAATGATCATCCCCATTGTTAAGATTGCTATACTCACCTTCAACTCATCCCTTTAGTGGCTATCGCCTTCCTTGAATTAATTGACTGGACGCATGGAGGTACGCCACGGTTGCAATGACCCTTCACCGGCGGCCCGCACCGTCACTCTGCTCACTCCGCTGGACCGCCAACCATTAAGCGCTTACTTTACGGCCCTTGGGGGTAATTATGATGCGACATTTTACTCGTTGCTGTTCCTTCCTGGCCCTGGTTACCCTGTTTGCCCTGCTCCTGGCCTGTACCAGGGAGGTGGAGGTAGTCAGGGAAGTTCCCGTAGAAGTAGAAAGGGAAGTGACCGTCCAGGTGGACCGTGAAGTACCTGTGGAGGTAGAGAGGGAGGTAATGGTAGAGGTGGTGGTCACTCCCACCCCCGATCCCAACGCCCCCCAGGCAGCGCTACCTCGTCAGCCTGAGACCCAGCCCGCCTCGGGCAGCGAATCGCAGCAACCGGCGCCAACCCAGGCTCCTCCGCCCCCACCGCCGCCCACGGTTGAGGCAATGGTTGACGACGTCGAGCGCATCTACAAGATCGGTATCTCCGAAGACCTTACCACCACCAACTTCTGGGCCTACTTGGGTCCCGACGGCACTATCTGGAACCAATACGTGCTGGGCGGTAGCAAGCCCTCTCTTTATACCTACACCAGCCAGACTTTTGACTGGGTTCCATCCCTGGCTTCCGACTTCCCGACTGCGTTGCTGGAGGAGACCGTGGATGGGCAGACCCTCTGGACTACCGAGGTGCCCATCAAGCAGGGCGTAATGTGGAGCGACGGCAACGAAATAACCGCCGGGGACTTCGCATTCACCGCCAACACCGCCAGTGAACTGAAGCTTACCGGCAACTGGCCAGGCATTGTCGACCCCGAATACTTCCACCACGCCGAGGCGTTGGATCCCTATCGCCTGAAGATCTACTTCCAGAAGAAGCCCGGCCTGGCTCGCTGGCAGTTTGGCCTGGCCTTCATGCCTATCTTCCCCAGGGCCTACTGGGAACCCGTCGTCGCGGAAGCCAAACAGGTCGGTGAATTGCCCGAGCAGCAAAAGGTCCTGTACGCTCACGTCCCCGAAGGTGAACCCACCGGCGGTCCCTTCAGCTTTAACAAATGGGAAAAGGGCGCCTTCGCCGAGAAGTCCCGCAACGACGACTATTATTTCACGGGGTCCACTTCAACCCAGTACGACAATGGCGCCTACGTTGAAACCAAGCCCGGAGTCTACGAATTCGCCGCCTTCGGTGACCCCTCCGGCGAAGTGGCCCTTCAGACTACCGAGGGCCCTAACGCCAACAGCTCCATTTATTCGGTCTATGGCAGCCAGGACGCCACGGTGCTTGCCCTCAAGAAGGGCGACATAGACTTCATGCTCAACCCCCTCGGTCTTTCCAAGGGCCTCCAGGAGCAACTGGAGGGCGCAGAGGGACTAACCACTATCGAAAATTCCTCCGACGGCGTCCGCTATCTGGGCTTTAACTTCCGCCGCGAACCCATGGATAACAAGGCCTTTCGACAGGCGGTGGCCACCCTGATTGACAAGGAATTCCTCACCCAGACCGTTCTCCAGGGTGTCGCCATTCCCGTCTACGCCATGGTGCCCACCGGCAACGCCGCTTGGTTCAACCAGGATGTGCCCCAGATTGGCAAGGGCCTCTCCCGTGCCGAGCGTGTAGCCCAGGCCGTGGAAATGCTAAAGGAGGCTGGCTTCACCTGGGAAGTGGAACCCCAGGTCAGCGAAGATGGCCGCTTCGTGGAACAGCAGGGTGAAGGGATGCGAATGCCCAACGGCGAACCCATACCTGAAATAACGGTCCTGGCTCCCAGCCCTGGCTATGATCCCCTTCGTTCCACCTTCGCCATCTGGATAGAGCGGTGGCTTACTGAAGTCGGCATTCCCGTGCGGGCCGACCTCACCGGCTTCAATCTTATCGTCGAAAAGGTGTTCAACCAGCAGGACTTCGATATGTGGATCCTGGGGTGGGGCCTGAGCTTGTACCCCGACTACCTCGAGGTCTTTTTCCACAGCCGGTACGCGGAACTGGAGGGATACAACGCGGGAGGCTACAACAACCCCGAATTCGATCAGCTGGCTGATGACCTGGTGGCGGAGACCGATCTGCAGACCGCGCAGGAGCAGGTATTCCGAATGCAGGCCTTCTTGGCCGACGACCTCCCCTACGTAACCCTGTTCACCACCCCTATCGTGGAAACCTACCGCAGCGACCGCATTGAGTTCCCCTATACCGACAATCTCGGCGGCCTGCAAAACGTAGCCGGTATGCCATCCCTGGTAAGCTTTAAATAACGTGTGGTTCTCATATGGCAGGAGTCTTCCCAAGAGTCTCTTGTCTCTCGATAGGGGAAGTCTGGCAGAGTCCCTTCCCCCTCTTGATGGGGGAAGGTTAGGATGGGGGTGAATACCCGACCAATTAGATTCCTGTAGCGCCAGGCATCCTTGCCAAAGGTCAATTCCCCTTAGCTTGTCGAAGGTCCTGAAATCCTGCCCAAAGGCCTTTCGCTGGTTCTATAGTGTGACACGAAAATGCGATTTTCCCACAGTTAGGTTGAGTTGCCGACGACATTCTGCTGACAAACAACAGCGGGGAGCCGACCTGTAACCCGGCGTTGCCAGGGTTTGGAGCTTCAGAATTCAGGGACAGTCATTGGAAGGTTTTGGTAGGTGATCCCTTAACGTATCAATCACCTAACCCCCATCCACAGGAGTTTGCCCCCACATGACCGGCTACCTGGTCCGCCGCGCGGGACAAATGGTCCTCACCCTCTTTATGATAATTACCTTCGCCTTCTTCCTGGTGCAGGCCCAGCCCGGCGACTACGCCACCTTCTACGCCCTTGACCCCGACATACCCCCCGAGGTTAAGGAGCAGATGCGCGCCTCCTTCGGCCTGGACAAGCCCCTGTGGCAGCAATACTTGATCCACCTCAAAAACACCGTCACCGGCAACTTCGGCGTCTCCTTTGGCCACTTCCCCAGGCCGGTGATGGACGTGCTGATCGAAAGGGTGCCCCGCACCGCAGTACTATTCCTCACCGCCACCGTTATGTCCTTCTACACCGGCTTCCTGCTGGGCAAGGCCATTGCCTGGCGACGCGGTGGCGTTCTGGAATACACCGCCACCATTTCCGGCGCCACCCTCTTTACCGCCTTCACTCCCGCCTTCGGCCTGATGATGATTTGGATATTCGCCTTCCGCCTTGGCTGGCTGCCCGTGGGCAAATTCCTTGACCCCCTTGTCTGGCGCCACGCCGAGGTCTCCGCCAACTACGTCTTCAGCCAGATGCTGCTGACTGCCTTCCTAATCACCGTATTCGCATTCCTTGTCCTGTTCCTCCTCAAGAAAACCGGCCGCATTGGCCTGGCCAAATGGGCGGGACCCCTCATCGCCGTGGGGCTCGTAGTCGCCTTGCTTGCCTGGTCCTTCTCCGGTATTGGTGGCCTGGCCCTGGACATCCTGCGCCACATGATCCTGCCCATCGTCACCCTTACCCTGATATCTTTCGCCGGAACCATGCTGCTAACCCGCAACAGCATGCTGGAAACGGTGCGAGAGGACTACGTGATGGCCGCCCGCGCCAAGGGCTTGCCCGAAAAACTGGTACGCGACCGCCACGCCGCCCGCAATGCCCTGCTGCCCGTGGTCACCAGTCTGGTCTACAGCCTCATCTTTGCCATCGACGGCAGTGTCATCATCGAGGGCGTCTTTTCCTGGCCCGGCACCGGCCTCACCCTGCTGCAGGCGGTTCGCTCCGAAGACCTGCCCCTGGTAATGGGGGCTATGGTATTCATTGGCCTCTTCTCCCTGCTGGCCCACGTCATAGTTGACGTTCTCTACGTCTATCTTGACCCCAGGATACGTTACCAGTGATTACGCCGACCAACAGCCCGTTGTTGCCTGGCCCCTCTTCTGATCCCCCGGTCATGGAGGTAGGCCACAGCCGCCTCCGGCTCTTCCTGGCCCGGGTTCGCCTGGCCTGGCAGTCCTTCCGCTCCGGCTCGTCCATTTTCATGGAAAGCCGCATCGGCGTCCTGTCCCTGGTTATCATCTCCCTTTTCGCCATAATGGCCGTGGCCCACCCCATCCTCATGTTCACCATCTGGGACTCCGACACCTACGACCCGGTAACCGGATATGCCTTCGACCAGTTCGAGCAGCCGGCCCCCCCGTCCTGGCGCCACCCCCTGGGCACCGATCCCCTGGGCCGCGACGTCCTCAGCCAGTTGCTCTGGAGCACCCGTTCCGAGTTTGTACTGGGCATTACTGCCGCCCTGGTCACCGTTGCCATTGCCACCACCGTCGGCGCCGTATCCGCCTACTACGGCGGCTTTGTGGACGTCTTTTTCATGCGCCTGGCCGACTTGATCATCGCCCTGCCCGGCATATCCTTGCTAATCGTTCTCAGCGCATTATTCAAACTCAACCTGTTCTATTTGGCCCTGGTCATCGGAATCCTGGGCGGTTTCGGTGGTACCGCCATTATCCTCAAGTCCCAGGCCCTCAGCATCAAGGTCAAGCCCTACATCGAGGCGGCCCGGGTGGCCGGCGGCGGTCATTTCCACATCATCTTTGTTCACATAATTCCCAACCTGCTGCCCCTGTCCCTTCTCTACATGATGTTCACCGTCACCAGCGCCATCTTCGCGGAGGCGGTCCTGTCCTTCCTCGGCCTCCTCGACCTCAGGATGAGTTGGGGCATAATGATTCACACCGCTAATACCGGCGGCTACCTCATGGGCGGCACCCGGTACTGGTGGCTGGTAGTTCCCGCCGGCGCATCCATCACCCTGCTCTGCAGCGCCTTCTACCTGGGTGGCCGCGCCCTCGACGAAGTGGTAAACCCCCGCCTGCGCCGCCGTCATGACTAGAAGAACATTGAACAATTTTTCTGACCCTGCAGGGTGGACGGCAAAGAAGAAGCATATTTTCCCGCTCATATTGAGCTTCTCGAAGGACCCGCCCAACAGTGGACAATCGAATTTTGACCGACATCTCCACTTTCCCTCAGCAAAGGGAAACGTGGGTGAGGGAACCCCTCTCACGAGCTAAAACCGGAAAGGGAGGTGACAGCCTCCTGAGTACGGGCATCTGAAACAATGAAAGACACAACAGCAGAACCAGTCCTGGAAGTAGTTGACCTGTCCCTCCGCTACCTCACCCGCGCCGGTGAGGTGAAAGCCGTGGAGAAGGTCAGCTTCCAGCTGGCCAAGGGGCAGGCCATGGGCCTGGTCGGCGAATCGGGCTGCGGCAAGACTTCCGTCGCCAACTGCCTCATGCGACTGCTGCCCGACAACGCCCTCCTGCAGGGCGGACAGGTCATCCTCGAGGGGCAGGACATCATGGTCCTGTCCGATGAGGAGATACGCGAATACCGGTGGAGGCGCATCGCCATGGTTTTCCAGGCGGCCATGAATGCTCTCGACCCCGTATATCGCGTCGGCCAGCAGGTTATCGAGGCCATCGAGGCCCACGGCGTGGAAACTACCCAGTCCCAGGCCAGGGAACGGGTCGCCCGCCTCTTCCGTATGGTGGGCTTGGACCCTGCCTTGGTGGAACGCTACCCTCACGAGTTCAGCGGCGGCATGCGCCAGCGCGCCGTCATTGCCATGGCCCTTTCCTGCGACCCCTCGGTCATCATCGCCGACGAACCTACCACCGCTCTCGACGTCATCGTCCAGGACCGGATCCTGCGGGAACTGAAGGCCATTCAGCAGGAACTGAACATGGCCATCATCTATATCAGCCACGACATTGCGGTAGTCGCTGAAGTGACCGACCGGCTTGGGGTCATGTACGCCGGCCGCCTGGTGGAGTACGGCGAGACCGCCGACGTCTTCCGCGCGCCCCTGCACCCCTATACCGCGGCGCTCATGGGTTCCTTCCCCAGCATAGCCGGTGAAAAACGCGTTCTGGCCAACTTGTCCGGCGAACCCCCCAACCTCATAGATCCGCCGCCCGGCTGCCCCTTTCACCCCCGCTGCCTTCACGCCACCGATCAGTGCCGGACCGAGTTTCCGCCCAGGGTGCAGCGAGGCAGCCAGTGGGCCGACTGCTGGCACCCCCTGGACGATAATCTTGCTCCGAATTCCGTTCCGGGAGGTGCCATTTAAGTGGCGTTGAACGAGTCCCTGGTCCAGTCCCGCAATGCCGAGACGCTGGTGTCCGTCTCTGGCCTGACCAGGCTATTCCCCGTGGGGCGGGGTCTCTTCCGCCGTACCACCAGCTTCATTCACGCCGTGGATGACGTTTCCTTCAACCTGGACCGGGGCGACAGCCTTGGCCTGGTGGGCGAGTCAGGTTGTGGCAAGACCACCGTGGGCAAGCTGCTGGTCAAACTCCTGGAACCCACCTCCGGCGAGGTCTTCTTCCGCCTCCCTGGCCTTGCCCTTGAGGAAGGCCCTTCGGACTCCTTGTTGCCAGCCTCCGCCATAACGTCTCGCCAGATGCGGGCCTTCCGTCGTCAGGCCCAGATGATCTTCCAGGACCCCTACGAGTCCATGAACCCCCGCCGCACCATCTACGACACCATCGCCGAACCCCTGGCCGTCCAGGGCATCGGCACCGTCATGGACCGGGTGGACCTGGTCTCCGAAATTCTTATGCTGGTGGGCCTCACCCCGCCGGCTACCTTCCTTTTCCGCCACCCTCACGAACTTTCCGGAGGCCAGCGCCAGCGCGTCGCCATCGCCCGCGCCCTCGTCGTGGAACCCTCCTTCGTGGTGGCCGATGAACCAACCTCCATGCTCGACGTTTCCAGCCGCACCGGCATCATGAACCTGATGCAGCAGCTTGCCCACGGCCTGGGCATTGCCTACCTTTACGTTACCCACGATCTGGCCGTGGCCCGCTACATGTGCCACCGCATCGCCGTAATGTACCTGGGCAAGATCGTCGAAATCGGCGAGACCGAGGAACTGCTGCGCAACCCCTTGCATCCCTATACCCGCGCCCTTTTGTCCGCCGTTCCCGTTCCCGATCCCCAGTACCGCCGCCAACCTCCCGATATCCTTGGCGACTTGTCCGCCCCTATAGACCCTCCCGACCGGTGCCGTTTCTACGATCGCTGCCCCCTGGCCACCAATCACTGCCGCGACAATCCGCACCCGCCCGCCGAAGCAAAAAGCCCCGATCACTGGGTAGCCTGCTACGAGGTCTAACAAGCCCCTCAAAATCCCTGCCTCACGCGCAAAAAAAGGGCTGCCCCCAGGGGCAGCCCCGTTTAATTCCTTCCCGCCGCGAAATTTACGGGCAAGCCGTGAGTGCGGATTCCTGTTATTGCAATACCCCTACAATGGTGCTCACGTTGTAGCGCATAAAGTCCAGGTACGTTCCCGCTTCCCCACCTTCCGGCCCCAGGGAACCGGTGTACAGCCCTCCGACAAGCTGCGCCCCCGTCTCGTTGGCAACCTGTTGCGCCAGGCGGTCGGTCTGGGACTTCTCCGCGAAGACGACATGGGCCCCCGAGTGCTCGATGGTCTCCACCAGCTCCGCCAGCTCCATCGCTGTCGGATCTACTTCGGTGGTCACCGGCATGATTGCCCCGACTACTTCAAAGCCGTAGCGCTGGGCGAAATACTGGAAACTGTCGTGAGAGGTTACCAGCAGTCGGTGGTCCACAGGCAGGGTGGCTACTTCCCCCTCGATCCAGGAGTGCAGCTCGTCCAGCTCCTGGCCGTAGGCTGCCGCGTTGTCCCGGTAGAAAGTCTGCCCGGCCGGATCCAGGCCCGACAGGTGGGCGGCGATGCTGTTCACTGCCTGTTTCACGCGGATGGGATCGAACCAGAAGTGGGGGTCCAGTTCCCCGTGACCGTGGCCGTCACCCTCTTCCTCGTGGCCGTGGCCCTCTTCCTCGTGGCCTTCCGTCTCACCCTGGACGCCCACAAAGGCTACCTTGGTGGGATTGCCATCCACCTCCCAGTGGTTCACTTCTTCCAGGTCGTGGTCGTCCAGTTGCAACACCTGCCCGCCCACCGAGTCCGTTACGAAAATGGCCCCGGGCGCCATGGCGATATGTGGCCGCCCCCAGAAGCCGGTTACCAACGGCGTGGTCAGCGCGTCGGAGTTGGTAGCGATTACTTCCCCGTCGTGGGTGTCGTACAGTCGGATTTCGCCGCTGCTCATCACAACGACCAGTTCTTCCCCGTCCCGTGACAGGGCCGCCTGAATCGGTGCGTTGCCCTCTTCAGCGGCAATCAGCTGTTCCATCTTACCCTCTTCCGGTTCCACCACGTACAACCCCTCCGCAGAACCCAGGGCAAAGAAGTGGTCTGCTCCGGACGCCCCCCAAACAGTCGTAAGCCGGAAGTCATCCGGCTCTCCCTCAGGCGCCTCAATAAACATGTGCTCGAAATTCCCGTCGTGGGCTTCCAGCGCCAGCACGCCGCCGGTGCAGCCAAATACTGCCATGTGCCCGTTGCCGGCGTCGCCGTGCAGGTCCGGGCAGTCGCCCGCGGAATAAAGGATGTCTCCGGAGAGGTTCCACACATCAACTGTGAAAGGCAGCCGGTACTGTTCCGGGTTTGAAGCATAGTTGGGATGCTGTGCTGTAATGGCGAACAGGTCCCCCTCCAGCGGTATCGCCGCTCCGTGTTGTGGACCGGCGTTCATCCGCACCGGCTGATACGATGCCCCTTCCTCTTCCAGTTCGTGCTCGTTGATCAGCACCACGTCGCCCGACCCGTCGTAGTAAACGGTGGCCCACTCGTCGCCTACGTACATGTGGACCGGCCGGTCACCGGCCAGATCCAGGCCCACCGGTTCCGCTTCACGGTTGACCAGGTCAAAATGACCGTCGTGGGCCTCCAGGTAGGTGCCCCCGTCAATGATATGCACCATATTTGCGTCGCTGGACACCGCGATGGCAAACCGGCCGCTCTGGGTGGCGTAGATCCGCCCAGCCCGGCTGCCCATATCATAGGCGTCCTGCTCTACCTCGCCGTGGTCCAGTTCGATGACCGACATCGCCCCGGTCTCACCGTCGCCGATCAACAGTTTGCCCAGCAATTCCGTCATTTCTTCTTCGTCGTGGTGGTCCTCAAAAATTTCCACGAAGTCTATCGGATCAACTTCCTCGCCCACTTCCACGATCGCCTCTGGGTTCTGGGCGGCATTCTCCACCAGGTCCGTCAGCCAGCCCGCCTCCAGCGACAGCCCGACGGACATCACCAGGTTCGCGTCGGCCACCTGGGCTATGTCCCGGGCCCCCGGTTGATAGGTGTGCGGGTCTGCATTGGCCGGCAGCAGTGAGAACACTTCCACCCGGTCTTGCCCAACGGCTTTCACCCAGTCGGCAATGATGTTGCTCGTGGTTACCACCCTTAATGTTTCGACAGCTTCTTCCTGCTGTGCGGCCGGTTCCGTCATGGCGGCGGTCTGGGATTGCGTGGGCTCCTGCTGCATCGCCTCTGCTGGCGCTGCGGCCGGAGCGGTCTGCGCCTGCGCCTGGGATGCTGCTTGCGGTTGAGCGCCTGCCTGTGTCTGAGGTGCTGTTTGCGGTTGAGCCCCTGTCTGGGTCTGAGCCTCCGTCTGCGGTTGAGCCGCCGGTTCTTCGCTGCCGCACGCGATTGTCAACAGCAGCGCGGCGGCCATCAACGGTATCAGAATCCTTGGTAACTTGCCTGGCATGGTGGTCTCCTCCATATAAAGCTCTAATTCGTGCTCTCTTATTGATAATTAATGTTATTTGTGGGGACCGTACTCGTACCTGTGACGATAAACCAAATTGTTGACACTCATCATCATTTAAAGCCCAGGCTTCTTGGCTGCCCGGTGCCTAAGCTATGAGCTATTTTATACTTAATCTCAATAATAACGTGAATAAAACTTTATATCAATAACTGATGCCTCTTGTCAATACTCTATCGCAATTAGCAGCGCAATCGCATTATGTCTAAATTGTCATTCTGAACGGAGTGAAGAATCTAAACTCCATCCCACAGACCGACTTGGGGGACCCGTAACCGTGCTGACCTGCAGGATTGCAGGCCCGTTGGCAAGTTCAGGGCGACCTGTCTTGTATCTGGCGGATGTCTGCCACCTGTAGTCTGAAGCTAAAATGCAATTGCCCTGGCATTTAGGCTAGAGCAATTGCATTTCAGCTTAGGGGAGGTAGTTCTCTCAGCGAGTGCGGAAACCCTGCCCTTCGCGACTGGCAAACCAGCCCTCATGAAATCCCCGGGAATCCGGTTGGCAGATGAACGCGGTAGACCTGGGAACACAGCGCCGCTGCATGACTCTGGCCCCTTGATATCAGGGAATACACATCCTTACCATAAATTCCAGGTGGACCTTCTCCCCTTCCTGGGAATCGGGAGCACGGACAAAGCCAGCGGCGGCCTTGCCCCCCTGCGGGCCGTGGCCCAGCCTGGGCCATTTTGGGCCACTTCAGGCCACCTACAGGACCATTCCCTATCTGGGATGTGGCCCAACGGCGGCCCACTGGTGTGCCATCCTGTGCCAAGCCGACTCTGTTGTCAGATATGAAACGGCACAAAATGGAACAAAATGGGCCAGGAAATTAAAAAAGACTCGACCTCTGAGTGTAGGCAAATAGGAGCGACGTGCCAAAGCTGGGTAGTCCGAACAATCGCCATACCGATTTTCGTCGGTGTCTGGAAGTCCGGCGCTCCCCTGTTGATGATCCGGACTACCTCATAAATGGTCTGGGAAAGACCCGTCTTTCCCGCGAAGGCGGGAACCTCGAACTTGTGGCGAACCCATCCGGGAAAGGGCCATCTGGGCAACTATTCCCTAATGCGATAGCCCTGGCATTTAGGCAGTGTTGCAAATTAAGGGTCCGGTCCGGTGATTCCGTAGGGGCGACCCTCGTGCCCGCCCTGTCTCCCCCTCACAACCTCCCATATCGGAGCGCTCCCCCGCAATGGGATGCCCCTCCGGTGACGTGGGTTGCGGCAGGTGAGGGCGGATTGCAAACTGGCCAAGGCTGGCGTCCAGGCGCCTTACCGAACCGATACAACCTGATGTGGAACTCTGCCCCTCCGTCAGGGCAATCGCATTATGCCTAAATTGTCATTCTGAACGGAGTGAAGAATCTAAACTCCATCTCACAGGCCGACTGGGGGACCCGTAACCGGGCTGACCTGCAGGATATTAGGCCCTTCGGCAAGGTCAGAGCGACTTGTCCTATGCCTGGCGGATGTCTGCCACCTATAGTCTGAATCTAAATTGCGTTTGCCCTGGCCCTTCCGTCTTTACCCTTTGCAAGTACGGGGTGCCTTCCGATATAATTCGCCCGCTTTGTATCGGCGCTTCCCGTGTACCCAGACAGCTTGGGGTTACCCGTATGTCGGAGTTGGGATGCCGAAGGTTGTGTTGCCTTGAGGCATTGGCCACCGGTGACCTGCCTCCATCCCCTCACGCTGCGTCTAAACTGATGGGAGAGAGACAGCAATGACTAGACCCAGGCGCTTTCTGCTCACTATTGCGCTGTTTGTTCTTCCTGCCCTGTTTGTGGCCTGTGACGGTGGTTCCGACGTCGGCGAATCCCCCTCCACTTATACCCCGGGCCAGAAGGTATCCGCCAACAACGCCAGCCGGGCAGACCTGCAGGCTGCTTTTGAGAACGCGCAAATCAGTAACGCCCGGAAGTGGGCCCGGGAGGTTGAAGAGTACCGACCCTATCCTGAGGATGACCCTGACTACGCAAAACTGCGCGGTGAACTGGCCAAATACAACCCCAGCCCCGGCATCGTCGACCAGATTATCGCTCAGTTGGAATTGCCCTGATGCGTGAAGAAAGAATAGCGGCTACGGCGTGGCAGTTGCGGGCCAGCCTTCTCTGGCTGGTTCTCATCGGTGTAGTTGGCTTGGCTGTCGCTCTGGCCTACGACCGGCACTGGGACGGCTACTGGCAGTTGGTCCCTTGGGTGGTTCTGGCCTTCATTTTCATCGCCCTGCTGGCCCTGGTCGTCTTCCCGTCCTCCGCTACCACGAAACTGGCCCACTTGGTCGCCGCCGCAACCATCATCGCCTCCTGCCTGGGCCTGTGGCAGCACTTCGAAGAGAATTACCAGACAGCGTCCCTCGACGCCAGATACACCGAAATCTGGGAGGATATGAGCCTGCTTGAACGGGTCTGGGAGGTCACCAAGGGCTCAGTGGGCCATGTCCCCGTCTACGCCGCCGCATCCCTCATTCCAATTGCAATAGCCCTGTCCATGTCCACCATCGGCATCGGCTATCAGGAAGGGCCCGACGAATACGTAGACCCACGACAACGCCGCTAACTCCGCTCACATCCCGAGCTTGTCAAAGGAACCCGCCAGCGGGTGGGTGCCAGGACAGGTGTGACAAACTCGCTCATCCCAGGCTTGACGAAGTACCTGACTCGGCGGTGGCAGGCTGGTCTGGATTCATGACTCAACCCTAACCATCCACCCTCGGCATCACGTCCTCCACCAGCACGTCCATCGAATCCAGCAGTTGCTGCAGGCTCCCGCACCCGTTAAAGTTAATCTGGAATGCCTCCAGCCCTGCCTCCTGCCGGTACCGCGTAATGTCCGATGCCACCTGTTCCGCCGTCCCCTGCCCCGTTGGGCGCTCCCCGCTCCCGCTGGAACTCCCCGTAATGTGGCTGAAGTTCACCCGGAAACTCATCCTTGTCGGTGGCGCCTCCTCCCGTTCGATCTCAGCGCAGTAGTCCTTCAAGTAGGACTGGTTGCTCACCAGCGCATCCAGCGACGTCGGCGTTGGCTGCCATACCTGTCCGAAGCGCGCCGCCCGCCGCAGCGATGCCTGGCTCGACCCGCCAATCCACACCGGCGGGTGTGGCTGCTGCACCGGCTTCGGATACACGTACATATCCTCAAAGGAGAAGAACCTCCCCAGGAACGTCGTCGCCCCCGGCTCCCAGCATGCCTGCCAGATCCGCAGATACTCGTCCGTTCGCGCCCCCCGCTGCCTGAAGGGCACTCCCAGCGCCTTGTATTCTGCCTCGTTCCACCCCGAGCCCACTCCCACTATCGCCCTGCCGCCCGACATCTGGTCCAGCGTCGCAATCATCTTCGCCGTAACCACCGGGTTCCGGTACGGCATTATCAGCACCGACGTTCCCAGCATCACCCGGCTCGTCCGCGCCGCCACGTACGCCAATACCATCAAGGGGTCATAAACATTACGCCACGACTCGCTCCGGGCCGAATCGTCCACTATGACGTGGTCATTAACGAACAAAGCGTCAAACCCCATTTCCTCCGCCTTCACGGCGGTCTCGACTATTGCCTCAGTGGTGGCTGGAAACCCCAGGTAGTCGGCATTGGGCAAACGAAACGAGTACTGGACCATTGCTCCTCCAGGTTGGCGGACAGGTTGGTGGACTGGTTGATGGGAAGATTTCGGCTATATTACCGGCAACTACAGCTTGACACAAGCAGACTTTCCGCCATAACAAGGATGGAAATGTGACGAAACACGGAAGGCACACTCATGTCCAGGTTCCGAATCATCCCACTCCGCCGTACCCAGGAATGGGTTGCCGAGGAAAAGGGCTACTTCAAAGCCGGTACCGGCGAACGCCTCGTATTTGACCCTGCACCCGAGAACTGCTCGAACGCACCCACCGCTGGATGCTCGACTGGCAAATCTTCGCCGAATCCCAGGTCGGCTAGGTGGCCTACGACCAGGCCGTCGTAGTCTAGGCTGCTCTACCTGCCAAGCTGGCGGGACTTCGCCGCCCCCCAGCCTGGCAGAACAACTCTCTGTCTCCAATCCGTCATACCGGCGAAAGCCGGAATCCAGAAAGGCTTGGGTCAACCTCGTCCTACCTCCGCTTCACTTCCGCAGGTAGTCCCGCCCTCCCCAAAGTACCCCTGCGTGGCCAGACAATAATGATAATGTGAAGGCCCCCAATTGCCTTTCATTCCGATGTATGCCCCATTATAATTAGTTCCAGACATCATTTATCCGCTCTTACATCTACATAAAGTTGTGATGCCTTCCACGCTGGCCCCTTGGGTAAGAGCGTTCCTCAGTTGATAGAACGCTACGGGCCAGCAAGGTTCCATGCGCAGTTCCCCTTCGTCTTTGACGCCTCACCGTTCTGGAACCGGAACCCGGGAGATACGGCTAATGTCCGCCCCGCACTTACAACCCGCCGCCGACCAACTGCCCTCTCCCTTTCCCGAGGGCTGGTACTTCGTCGCCACGCGCGCCGCTATCGAGCAGGAAAGGCTCTTCCGGAAGCTCTGGATGGGCGAGGACATCATCGTCTGGTGCGACGACCAGGGCGAAGTCTGTGTTGCCGAGTCCCACTGCCCCCACCTGGGTTCTGACCTGGGCCCCGAGGCTGGTGGCAGGGTCTGTGAAGGCCACCTCGTATGCCCCTTTCACGGCTACGAGTTCGACGCCAGTGGCCAGTGCGTCGCCACTCCCTATGCTGACCCGCCCCGGACCGCCCGATTACAGGTTTTTGAGACCCAGGAATTGAACGGCCTCGTTTTCGCCTGGTACGGGATTGACGGCCGCCCACCCCAGTGGGAACTCCACCCCGACCGCCCCGAACAGGAAGGCTGGTCCAGCCCGGCCATAACTGCCCTTCGCTTCCCAGGCCATCCCCAGGAAACCGCCGAAAATTCGGTGGATCTCGCCCACTTCCGTTACGTCCACGGTTACGGCAACTTCGACCGGGTCGGGCACATCTCCGTAGACGGCGCCTGCCTTGAGAGCCGTTTTGACTTCCGGACCGTCCGCAAAGTGGCCGGAATCGCCGCACTCACCATGGAACTGTCCGCCACTACCCACATTTATGGCTTGGGATACTCCTTCGTGGCCATCCGTGAGCATTCCATCGGCGTAGATTTGCGGCTCTGGGTGCTTGCCACACCGGTGGACGGTACCCTCCTCGACTTCACCCTGGTTTCCCAGGTGCGGGAAATCCGCCAGCCGAAGCGCCGCCTTATCGGACTCGGTTTCCTGCCTGTCAGCTGGCGCGCCCCCATTTTCAACAAGTTTATGGCGGCCCAGCAGAGAGGCGATGTTCTGCAGGATGTCACCATCTGGAGCCGCAAGCGTTACCGCTCCCGCCCACGCCTCTGCCGCTCCGACGGTGAAATCATGCCCTTCCGGGCTTACTGCGCCCAGTTCTATCCTGATACCCAGGAACAGTCCGGCGAGCCGGCCGCCATTTCTCACAGCGCGCTGCCATGAAGGTTCCTTGCAATTTCACTGACAGGTCATTTGCAGGCGCAAGATTATCGGCCAGGGTGGATATACGACGAAAGTCCCCCCGCGCAACCGTCATTCCGGCGAAAGCCGGAATCTGGAAAGTCTCGGGACAGATATCGCGGCAGGTCCCACGTTACCGTACAGAGCCTCATTCGCGTTGTTACGTGAGGATCTCCATAGGGGGAATACCGATACAGCACGGTACCTCAAAACACTATTGACCGGTACTGGCGAGATTCAGTTCTGTCTCGACTCTGAGAGGCCAGCCTTGTGGTGAATTGGTTCACACTTCGCCATCATTTGTAGAAGGTCACTCCCGGTTTCCGTTGTTAGTCAGCGGCCGCCCCATTGTTGTTCTTGGCAAAATGGATCGTTCTTCAAACGGAAAAATCCCAATCCGTAACTTACGTTCTGGCATTTCTCAGGTGAATAAAAGGGGGGAAGGTTAACTTTGGACAATATACTCACTTGGCTGGCCCGCCTGGTTACGGCCCGCCCCTGGATTACGCTCCTGGTCCTGTTGCTCATTACTGTCGCACTGGGTTATGGCGCTGTTCACCGCGCTCCCCCGCCTGAAACCAGGGCCACCCTGCCCCAGGGCAGCGCCGTCGCCGAGGCCTTAAACGAGATAGAAGATCTCTTCCGCGAAACCGGCGAGGCCAATGTCGTTACTCTCCTCTTCCGCGGTGACGCCCTGACCCCCGATGGCCTTGCCCAGATGGACTCCCTCGTCAACGAGATAATCGCCGACCCCAGTGTCGCCGACCTCTTGGCGCCAGGCAACTCCGTTATCGCGCCTTCCCTGCTGGTCATGGCCCTGCTCCAGGTGCCTGACTTCGACTCCGTCACCCAGGCCGACATTGACAGTCTCCAGGGCCCCCCGGAACTCCTTGGCGCCATCGACGCCATGACCGGCGAAGATACCGACGGAACTCCTGTCGCCATCGCCACCATCCGTGTCCTGAATACCGGCGACGAGCGCGTCGAGGAAGCCGAACGCCGCATCCTGGAACTTGCCCGCGCCGACCAGGGGCCCCTCACCGTAAGCAGCGTCTCCCCCGTGATAGTTGAGGACGAATACGTAAAGGCCACAGAGGAGGGAATGGCTCCACTGGTGGGGCTGGCCTTCCTGCTCATTGCCGCCCTCATCCTCCTCTTCATGCGCACCATTTCCGACCTGCTGCTTACCATTTCCGGGTTGCTCATGTCCATCATCTGGGTTGTCGGCGCCGAGGGCTGGCTGGGCCCTAACGCCTTGGGCCTTACCGGCCCCCCTAACTCCCTGACCACCATGGTGCCCATCATCATCATCGGCCTGACCGTGGACTACGCCATCCAGATCGTCTCCCACTACCGGGAGCAGAGAAACGCCGGCGAGGACGTACTGTCCGCTGTCCGCGTCGGTTTCCGAAACGTTACTGTGCCCCTGGTGTTGGCGGCCGTTACCACCATCGTCAGCCTGCTGGCCAGCCTCTTCTCGCCCATCGAAATCGTTGGCGACTTTGGCATCATCGCCGGTTTGGGTGTGGGCATGAGCCTTATCGTGATGCTGACCCTGGTACCGGCCGGACGTACTATCATCGACCGCCGTCGCGAGGCCCGGGGCCGTCTGAACCCGCCCCGACCCATTGCCAGCGCTCTGCCCGGCGTCAGCGGGTTGGCTGGACTGCTGGGCCGCAGCATCACCCGCGCTCCGGGCCCTTACCTTGTTGGCGTGCTGGTAGTTACTGCGGCCCTGGGGTACGCCGCCACCGACCTTGAGTCGGAATTCAGCATCCGCGACATCCTGCCCCGGGGCGGCGACCTGCTTGCCGATTTGAACACTCTCGACTCGTCCGTAGGCGGCTCCACCGAAATGGCCACCGTGCTGCTGAAGGCGGAGGTAACCGGGACCCGCACCCTGCTGAACCTTCAAGACCTTACCGAGGCCTTCCAGGACGAACGCAGTCGTCCCGCCGCCGCTGCCGGTCCAATTCACGCATCCTTTGACTTGGTGCTGCGGGACTGGATCGACAACAGCGGTCAACCGGGCGACAATTTTAGCTCTGAACTGGCGGACCTCTTCCGTGAAGCTACCGCCGGGGTTCAGGTCGACCCGGTTCTGATGCAGGAGTTCATTGACCAACTGGAGGCCACGGATCCGGCAGTCAGCCATCTCTTGGTCAATAATCCCCAGGGCATCGACGCCATGCTCGTCCAGTTCCCCACCTATTCCGGAGATCCTTCCCTTACCAAGATTCTCCAGTCCGACATTGAAGGACTCTGGTTCGGCGACGACGCTGCCATCACCGCCACGTCCGAAAGCATAATTTCCGTGACCGTCACCGACTCCATTACCGAGCGCCAGACGGAGGCCATTACCACCACCATCCTGGCCGCTCTCACCGTGCTGGCGGTCTTTTTCTGGGTAACGGTTCGCCAGCCTGGCCTCGCGGTCATCGCCGTGGGCCCCATCGTGCTGGTTCTGATCTCCGTCCTGGGCACCATGGCCCTCCTGAACATTCCCTACACCATCATCACGTCCATCATCACCGCCCTGTCCATCGGCATCGGCGTCGACTACACCATCCACATGATCCACCGCTACCGGGAGGAGTATGCCGTCCTGCGCGACCCGGAACAGGCCGCAGTCCGCACCTTGGCCACCACCGGTTCGGCTCTTCTGGGCTCAGCCCTCACTACCGCCCTCGGGCTTGGTGTTCTCGTGGCGTCTCCCTTGGCCGCCTCTCAGCAGTTCGGCTTCACTGCGGCCATCACTATTGCCTACTCCCTGATCGTCTCCATCATCGTCGTCCCCGCCGCCATGACCTTCTGGGGCGCCTACCAGAACATGAAACTGCGCTCCTCCGTTCGCCGTTGGGCCGAGGAACTGGACCTCGAAATAGAAGCAGTCCACCGCCGCCACGAACAGGGAGAACAAGCCCCATAAGTGCCTGTCACTGAATCCGCCTGGCTCATTCGCAGGGGCGGCCCTTGTGGCCGCCCTGCCCAGGACACTCATCCACCGAAGCAGCGGAAAACCAGGACCGGGTCTGCTACTCAACCCAAAAAATAGGGGCGGGTTTCAAACCCGCCCCCGGTTCATTCCGAGAATCCTTTGCCCCGACGATGCAACCTGCTCATGCATTCGGCAGGTTTGGTGCCCCTGCGGCTTAAGCCGGCATCGGCCGCCTCTTCTCCACCACCCGGAACTTCAGCTTCTTGTTCGGCTTCATCGAAGGCAGCGGCGCAAACCCCAGTTTGTAGTCCTGCGGAAACACCTCAATATTGAAGTAATGCGCTACCATCAGCACATTCACCGCCAGTTGCAGTTCCATCCACCGTGACCCCAGGCACCGGTGCGGACCCAGTCCGTAGGGCGCGTATCCGGGACTGAAATGCTCATTCCGCGGCGGCAGGTAACGGTCAATGTCAAACTTGAACGGCTCGGGAAACACGTCGCTCATGTAATGCGAGGCCGTCTGCGCAATATACACCCGCGTCCCCACCGTCAACTGGTAGTCCTCCACCACGCAGGAATTCATCACGTCCCGTATCGACAACGGCACTATCGGATACATCCGAAGGCATTCCATCAGGAACCGGTGCGTAACGTCTATTGCCGCCGGGGTGAAGTCCTCTGGGCTTGGATCCCCGTTGGCGAATAGCGCATCCGCCTCCTCCTGAATTCTGCCATAAATCTCCGGCTGCGCGGCCATGGCATACAGGGCGAAACTGTACGCGTCGCCCAGGTAAACGCTGGCAATCAGCGCCGCCGAAAGTGCAAAGCGCAAGTTCGACTCCGGCACTAACTGAGGGTCGCTGGCATGCAGGCTCAGAAGGTCGTCCGCCAGGTCCCTGGGCGCCCCGGCCCGCTGCGCCGGTGTATGCACGCTCTGGATCCTTTCCAGCAACTCATCAATGACCTTGCCGCGCGCCTTCATTCCCGGTGTGCTCAGCATGAACTTCGGCAGCAATTTCACCATGTGAGTGTTCAGCGCCCGTTCCTTGTACTTCATCAGGTCCCCAACTAGGTCCTGCGAATCTACGCTCACAAAGAGGGGTGAAAGCTGCGCGTTAATCATGTAACGGCTCAGCATCGTTGCCTGAAAAATCTCTCCCTCCTGCCAGTCCGCCATGAAACCCCTGGCATACTGGTAGAGTTGGCCAATCTGTCCCGCCAGCCTGGTTCGGGAATACGCCGGCGCCAGCGACTTTCGCAACCGGAAATGTTCCCCCCCGTCCAGTGAAGGCAGCACTCCCGAGGCCCCATACACGCCCTCAAAATCGGTAAAGTAAGTCCTGGCCCTCAGGTACATTCGGCCGTTCCGGTTGGCCCAGTGGTTGGTTTCCGGCCCCGCCAGGAACACCATCGGCTTGGCAAAGGGCGGCTTCAGTTCAAACACCGGCCCGTACTTCTCCGCCAGGTCCGCCAACATGGCCGGCACGTTCCCATTCCGAATGTTCTGGTTGAACGCCAGATCCCGCAGCGACACCCGCGGTATCTGCTTCGTCAATGCCGGGTGGCGCAGCAGCGGCCCTGCCATGTTGACCGACACCGCCTCCGCAATTGAACGCGCAATCAGGTCCATCTGGCAGATGAAGTTAATCCTCTCTTCGGCTGCGTCATCCAGCTGAAACATAAACCGGAAAACGTCGCACGTATTGATCAGGCAGATGATGATCACGTCCCGCGGATCGGGAATCTCATTATTGAAAATCACCCGGTTCAGGCGCGTCTTCACAAATTCGGCGGCGCTGCCTTCAGACGAGGCTCCGCCCAGACCTGCGCTCATTGCAGTGTGCGTCAGCGTCCAGAAGTCCCCGTCGTGGTGCTCCAGGATATTCAGCTCCACCAGCCTGCCCAGCGTCAGGTCAATTATCTCTTCCGCTCGGGGCGCCAGCCGCTCAATCCAGTACTGGGCGTTTCTCTGACCCGAATCTTTGACAATTTCTTCCAGAATCGGGTCCAGCGCCGGATTCCCCGTTTCCATCGAGTCCACCAGGTACAGGGAGCGCGTGTCCGTATCGATCCGGTGCAACAGCGAAAGCTCCGCCAATGCCGAACCAATTATCGCGCAGTTCAGGTCCCATCCAGGCACTTGGTGAAAGTACCCGCTCTCTTCGTTCAGCAGCGCAAGGATTAGTTCCTCGGGCAGACTCAGTTGTTGGCCCACCAGACTTTCGGTATATAAGGTAGTCATTTCTGGTCTCCAATCGCCATCCTGACGCCCCCAGTCAACTGTGGCTTTGCCAGCCTCTCGGCTCGGTCAACTACCCCTCACATCAGTGTGTGTCACAACGGCGCAGTTGCCTTGGCTTTGCCTATTATTGTCAGGCGAATTGCCCCAATGGGTGTAGCTGCTTCAGTGCAGGACGACCTTCCTGAAAAAGCAGTGAATCACTCCAAACTTGGCGAGAATAACTCAATTCCTATTAATAATGCTAACTTAAGTACCATCTTAATGCAAAGCAACATTTGGTGAAGGTCCGAGCATTGCAAGACCACAACTTCGCGCAATTCTACGCCCTCGCCCCCGTATCCAGTCATTCGACCCCATCCGCAGGTCCCCGCTGACAACCCCTCCTTGACAACCCGTCTCCCCTCTCTGACAATCACCTCAATCAACCCACCCATACCCGCAACACCTCCGCTGGTGCCATCCGGCGGCCTCAAGGAGTTTCCATGACCACCAGTTCCGTCACCTGGACCCAGGAAATGGTAGAAGTGGCCGGTACCCGCATTAACCTGGTCAAGGGCGGCTCCGGCGATCCCCTGTTGGTGCTTCACGACGAGATGGGCCACCCCGGCTGGCTCCGCTGGCACGAGGCCCTGGCCCAGAACCACACCCTATACATCCCCTGGCACCCTGGCTTCGGCGAGTCCGAACCTTTGGACTGGGTAATGAATCTCCACGACCTGGCCATCTGGTACCTCGGCGCCCTGGATGATCTGGGCCTCGAGGGCGTGGACGTCATGGGCTTTTCCCTGGGTGGGTGGCTGGCCGCCGAAATGGCGGTGATGAATCCCCAGCAGTTCAAGCGCCTGGCCCTGGTCGGCGCCGCCGGCGTCCGACCCCCCGAGGGCGAAATCTTCGACATCTTCCAGGTGGTGGCCAAGGCCTTCATTACCCGCAGCCTGCTTAACCCCGAATCCGTCCCCGAGTTCCAGGCCATCTGCCCCGACGAACCCTCCGAGGAGCAGGCCTTCAACTGGGAGACATCCCTCGAGGGCGCTTGCCGCCTCTGCTGGCGCCCCTACATGCACTATCCGGCCCTGCCCAACCTGCTCCCCCGCCTCAAGCGTCTGCCCACTCTAATCGTCTCCGGCGACCAGGACCCCATAGTCCCCCCCAGCGCCGCCAACCTCTACCACACCTCCATCCCCAACTCCCGCCTCGAAATCATAGAAAACTGCGGCCACCGGCCAGAGGTAGAGCAGACGGAAAAGTTTGTGGAGGTGGTAAAGGAGTGGTTTGGGTAGGAGGGCTGGTAAAATACTCTGTTTCCATTTGGTTAAAGGCTTCAAGAATGATCGATAATACATGACGGCATGACAAAGGAGAACGCCACAGAGATGCTCAACAGGGAAGTCGAGGATTTTCACGAGGAAGCGGAAAAAAGATTCGGAAATCAACTGGCCTCTTTCGTGAAGGATGAAGAAGCAGTAGGCGAACTACTTGCGTTAGATTATGAGGAAGCTAGGATACTGGTACACGATGAAGCAAGGCAGCGTGTAGGTGGTGTACCTATGGGCTGTTTTCTGATAGCGACACGGGTCGAGCCAAATAGCAGTCCATTGGCAGGGAGGGAAGACACTTCCCTGATTTTGCTACGGGTAATAGGTCATAGTCAGTTACCAGACCGGATTATGACAGAGAACTGGCGTTATGATGCCGCCTCTCGGGCATTGGACTATCCGCAACCCTACGACAATGACGAACACATAGACCCGTGGACACTAAACCAGCTGCGTAGAGCAGGTTTGCTCTGTCGTGTGCTAGGAACTTTCAGGTTTTCAGGCAAGGCGGAAAATTGGTCCCTAACATTCGGCGCGGACGTGTCGAACTTCTATAGCGGACAGGGTATGAAGATTTATAAGCCCATGGGAGGAACCTTATATAAAATCATCAATTTCAGCAAACCTACCGGAAGCCCGCACCCATTAGCTGGGCAGCACGTCTCTGTCGGTAGAATACGCTACGCAGCGTCCGAAATATCGGTCAATAGTGAGCGTGAGAATGTTGTTGTGGAAATTGAACCTACCGACATGATAGCGCGTCGTACCGCCCTCTTTGGAATGAGTCGTAGCGGAAAGTCAAACACCATTAAGGTGCTAGCTGCCTCCATTTTCAGGTTACGCGAAGTTGACGCTGGAAAGGGTAAGATAGGTCAACTGATTTTTGACATGAACGGAGAATACTGCAACGACAATCCCCAAGACGAAGGTTGTTTAAGGAATATCAGTAAGGATGAAGTTGTAACGTACGGTATGTTTGAGCATCCTAATGACCCAGACCGTCGTCTAATCAAGCTGAACTTTTACGGTGAGGAGCCAGAAAATTGGCGTGACCTCAAAGAGGTTAGGTCATCACTAGCCAGTCTCATCACAGGAAAGGAAATCATCGACCAGCACTTACGGGGACCAGGAGACGTAGCACAATACGTTAGTGGATTCATTGAAGTGCCGTTTACCCTGCCTGAAGAACAAAGCGACTGGACTGATGGAGTGAGAACTCGCTATCAGCGTAACATCGCCTTTTACCGAAGTATTTTGTTCAGAGCTGGCTTCCAGCCGCCTGGCAAAATAGCTAGAGTTTTCATGAAAGGGCTGTTCAGTAGAGAATTTACCAACGCCTTGAATGAAGCTAATGACAACAGCAAATATGAGAAAGCCGTCTCAGCACTGGGTAAAGACGTCGTAACGTGGGACGAAATGTATGACGCCATGACTGAACTCCGGGAATTCATTACGGGTGGAAGAGGCGGAAACGGCGACGACAGATACATCGCCTTCAATCGCTGGTATCAAGATAGACCAGACGGTTCTGGTGAACCTTATGCAAATCCTTCCATGAGGGGATTGTTGTCTTTCGTGCAGCGTACAGGTGGTACAACTCGCATTAGGGAGTTACAAGAAAAGCATAGCCCCGGTGTCGCTGCTGTTTACGAAGACGAGATTGTCGAAGAACTGATCAGCGGAAAGTTGGTTATCGTAGATCAATCGGTCGGCTCTGAGCTAGAAGTTGAGCAAGCCTCCGAACGGATAATGTGGAGAATCTTCAACCATCAGATAGCCGACTTTACTAACCCAAAAAGAGACAGAGATGGCGATGGTGCCATAGTTCCTCTAAACGAAATAATCGTATATGTGGAGGAGGCCCACAATTTGATTCCCGCTTACGACAAAGAGTTGAAGTCAGCTTGGGCTAGGACGGCCAAAGAGGGTTCCAAATACCGAATCGGTTTGGTCTATTCCACTCAAGAGCCGAGTTCCATTTTGCCGAACATCCTTAAGAACACTGACAACTGGTTTGTGGCCCACCTCAATAATCGAGAGGAGACCAGAAAACTTAACGATTACTACGACTTCGCAGATTTTGCGAGCCAGATTATCAGAGTACCGGACACCGGGTACGTGAGGATGCGTTGCTTGTCCAATCCTTACGTGGTTCCCGTACAAATTGACGAATTTAAAGCTGAAGCCAGCAACTAGGGGACTAATTTATGCCATTTGAAGGTGAGAGAGCAACCGGCGAAAGCCTGATTCGTCTCAGAAACAGCAAAGCCGTTGAAGAATTCATTGGGGTAATTCTGCAGTCGGACAATCAGGAACCTATCGAACCACCTACCATAAATCCCCAACGCAGTAATTGGAGTCCGCGCCGAGTTATAGCGATTGACGGTTCAAATTTGATGCACCGGGTCAACAATGGGTTACCTGCCGCAGAAGCAGGTCTGCTAACGACTTCAGTAGTGGCAATAGACCTTGAAAAGTTGCAAAGAATACCTGAAGACAGGATACCCAGTCCCAGACTCTTTAGGGAAATGGAGGATGTGGCAGCACTTGAGGCTGTCTTACCAGGTTTAGGAGTTGTCAGGAGAGATGTCCCAGACGATACAGCCTTGAACTTCTTCAGGCAAGCAACTTTCGATACCTTGTCTTCGTCAATTGCCAAAGGACACGAGACACTTCTGGATACACTGCACGACATCTGTAAGAAAGCGGGATTTCGGACGACAATAGACTGTCCCATGTCTGATTGTGACCAGAAGTTTATCCATTGCACGGATTCCTATCATTGTCAGTGCAACAGAAGGGAACAGTTATTTGAGACCGACGTCTTGCGCCTTCACGAGTATTTTGACGACGGCGACAGCGCAGGTCAAGCACTCAATCGCCTAATGTCAACGATTGAGATATTGGTCTTGTTGAATGTACTGCGTTTCTTCGTCAACAACGCACCTGCCTATTTGGCATCCTCTGTTTTTGTATTGGACGGTCCACTTGCTATTTTTGGAACCCCTGCCTCTCTCTTGGGTTCCATTCGTACGGAGCTAAAGTCTCTGAATCAGACAGCACTCGAAAGGGCAGGAACAGAGATAGCTTTGTTCGGCCTAGAAAAATCTGGAAGATTCAAAGAGCATTGGCAACAACTGGACTGGCAGGATGGGTTGGGACCAAGGTCTAGGTTTCCAGAGCAAACGACTATTGTGCCCGACGGCGACTATATTAGTACCTACGTCAAACCCCGAAACAGACCTGGGAAGGATTTTGGTGAAGATACTCATTTTGGGCGTGTTGTCCTTTATAAGACAAACCGAGGTAAACACGCAGTAATACACGTTGCAATGCTTAATGATTCTTCTGGTAATCTTAAGGACAACTCAGAAAAATGTTACGTGAGGTTGGGCGACATATTAGACGTCGTTGATCAGGTGGCGACCTATATGTATGACGATGCCCTAATGCCGATTGTACGAGCGCACGCCCATGCCTCTATCCCATTGAAGCAAGGTGCGGACATTATATCTACGTTGCTTGGGGAGCCATGACGCTGGACAGATGGAAATATAGCAATGCAGCGGGACGCTGGGCCGGATTTGGCCCCTACTACGCAATGTTTCCAGTCCAATTTGCCAGGGAAGTAATAAATACAATGTCCCCCGAGGGCGGCGCCGTGTTAGACCCTTTTTGTGGTCGAGGTACTGCCCCATTTGTTGCCCAAGCTATGGGCAGGTCTTCATTGGGTGTAGAAATAAACCCTGTAGCCTGGGTGTTTGCTAGGGTAAAAACCAGTCCCGAGCCAGACACTCAAAAGTTGCTTAACCGAATAGGGCAGATACAGGATGCTATCGAGCCAGAAGACAAGGAACCTGAGAATGAATTCCAGAAATGGGCTTGGGGACCAGATATCTTGGGTTTCCTGAAGGCTGCCAGACGAACATTAGAGTGGCAAAATAATATCACCGACAGGACATTGATGGGGTTCATACTAGTTCATTTGCACGCCAGAAAAGGTGAAGGACTAGGTAACCAAATGCAAAAAGCGCGGGCTATGGGCCCCGATTACGCCGTGCGTTGGTGGAAGGAAAAGGACTCCTATCCTCCAGATGTTGATTGCAAGAGCTTTTTCCAAACCAAGTTCAATTGGCGTTATCGGCACGGCGTCATTGAAGATTCCCATCCCTCGGAATTAGTTTTGGGAGATTCCGTGCAAGTCTTAGGGCAATCCTCCCAAAATAGGTATGACTTGCTTTTAACCTCTCCACCCTATTTTAATCTTACTGATTACAGGCAGGACAGTTGGATTAGGCTGTGGGCATTAAATGAAGGTCCCAGCTTACCTGATTGGAAAAACGATCCTAGACAAAGCAACCAGGTTCTATATAAGCAAATGCTGACTGAGGTGTTTCGACATTCAGCTAATCGTCTGAAAAGCAGGGCGACTGTATGGGTACGGTCCGATTCTAGAGAGTTTACTAAGCAATCAACAATCGAGGTAATGAAGTCTGTTTGGCCACGGAGAAAGCTCTTTATCAGGTCTGATGAACCTGAGAACGGAACTCAGACAGTTTTCTTCAACAGCGGGCGCTCTAGCTATTCTGAGATTGACTTAGTAATTCCAGGCCGGTGCAAACTCCCCGAGCCTATAGAACAATGGACTCAGCTATAGGCCAGCTCCCCCCCATTGCCACTCCCGGCTCTCTGGTGCTAAACTCCCACCAATTCCCCAAATTCGCAACGTATTCCGCCAGCCCTTGAGGTGTTGATATGCTAATCGGCCACTTTACCGAGCAGCCCTGGCAGGACGACAACTCCGGCCTTATGGGCACCCAGTCCACCGACCTCAGCATCAGCAACGAATACTACAACCCTGCGGTGGGCTCCCGTCTCTATAACCGCTACCTGGACGAAAAGGTCTATGCCGAGGAGATGGGCTTCGACGCCCTGATGCTCAATGAGCACCATAGCACGCCCTTCTGCATGCAGGGCGTTACCAACGTCGGCGCTTCCATCCTGGCCCGCATCACCAACAAGGCCAAGATCATCATCCTGGGCAATGTCCTCCCCATCTGGGACGACCCCCTCTGGCTGGCCGAGCAGCTTGCCATGATCGACATGATCTCCGATGGCCGCCTGGTCTCGGGCTTCGTGCGCGGCGGTGGCCGGGAGAGCTACTCCCACAACTCGCCGCCCCACTTCAACCGCGAGCGCTTCGAGGAGGCCCACGACTTCCTCATCAAGGCCTGGACCACCCCCGGGCCCTGGCGCTGGGAGGGCAAGCACTACCACTACCGCTACGTCAACCCGTGGGCGCGCCCCCTGCAGCAGCCTCATCCGCCTATCTGGATTCCCTCCACCGTCAGCGTGGAGACCGTGAAGTGGACCGCCGAGAAGGGCTACCCGCTGGTTCTGCTGGCCACGCGCCTGGAACCCACCAAGGAGGCCTTCCAGCTTTACCACGACACCGCCGCCGAGTTCGGCCACAAGTCCGACACCCAGAACGTCGCCTACCTCTGGAAGGTCCACGTAGACGAGACCGAGGAGAAGGCCGACGAGGTGGGCCGCAAGTACCTCTCCGGTGTCAGCAACCCCTTCCTCGCTGGCAACGAGGGCCAGGTAAACCCGGCCATAATGAACCTGCCGGGCCACACTTCCCGGAACTCGCGCCGCCTGTCCGCCACGGCCTTCGGTCCTGCCGGCCGTTTCGGCACCAACCGCCGTCCCTACGAGGACCAGGCCGCCGACTACAGCATCATCTCCGGCACTCCCAAGACGGTGCTGCCCAAGATTCGCCACGTCCTCGAGTACCTGCGCCCCGGCAGCGTCTTCTTCTGGGACGGCGACGGCGCCATGTCTCACGAGGACCAGATGCGCAGCCTCCGCCTCATGGGCCAGGAGGTCATCCCTGCCGTCCGCGAGATGGCCAAGGAACTGGAACTCTACAGCCCCTTCGAGCGCGACCCCAAGACCGGCGAGTTCATTAACGACGAGGCGAAAGAGGGCGCAGCCACCCCGGTCCCAGCCGACGATTAGCCTTACACCCTTACAGCCAAAGACGCAGGGGCGATTCGCGAATCGCCCCTGCGTCTCGCTTTCAACTAATACGCTGGCCCTGTTAACCCAATTCCGCCGTCAGCACCGACATGGGCCGCGCCCCCACGTCGTAGGTGTCCAGGGCAGTCATTGCCCCCGTCTGCCCGTCAATGCTGTATGCGGCCAGCCGGTTGGTCGCCGACCCCGCGGCAAAGACGAACCGCCCCGAAGGGTCGAGGCTGAAGGCGCTGGGCACCGCCTCCGTGTCCGCGTGGGCCGCTGGCGTCAGCATCCCGTCGCTGTCCACCGCAAAGGCAGCAATACTGTTGTGCCCCCGGTTGGGCACGAACAGCAGGCGGGCGTCCGGCGAGAACTGGATCTGCGAGCAGGTGTTGCGCACGCTTACCCCCTCGGGCAAGGTGGACACTGTCTGCAGCGCACTCAATGTCCCCGAGTCTTGGTCAATCCGGTAGGACGACACGCTGCATCCCTGTTCGTTGGAGAAGAAGACGATGTCCAGGCTGGGGTGAGTGATCAGGTGACGCGGCCCTACCAGCGGGTCCATCTCCAGGGTCAAAGGGTCATTGCCGGACAGTGTACCGGTCTCCGCGTCAAACCGCAGTTGATAGATGACGTTGGGCCCGGGGATGTTCTTGGGCGGCTCCAGCACGTTGTCTTGCTGGTAGGCGATGTGCGGCACGTAGGCAAACCGGTTCGACCTGTCGGTCATGATCGAGTGAGCACCGTCGTTCGTAGCTAGCGAAGACGTGGCATCTCCGCCAACGCTGCCGTCGTCTCCCAGAGGAAACACCGCAACTCGTGCTCCCTGATAGAAGGAGCACAACAGGTGCTTGCCCGTCCGGTCTTGAACAATGTAGGTGGGCGAGTCTTGAGCGTCTACCATCCCGGTCTGGGTAAAACTCCCGGTGGCCGGGTCAACCCGGTGGCTACTGATTTGGGCCGACGTTCGGTGCCCTATGTACAGGGTGGACTTGTCCTGGCTCAGCGCCAGCAGCGAGGGCCCTCCGGCCATGGCCACCTCCGCTTGGGGAGACAGTGCCCCGCTATCTTCGTCCATGGTGAAGATCGTGATCTTGTCGTCATCTTGGGCCGCAACGTAAACAAAAGTAGTCACGGTAAACCTCCTCAATGGTGTGTTTGAGATACGTTTCCAGGGGTCCAAAAAGAGATGCCGGCAGCGTTACCAGCCTGCGAGCCACTTCACCCGGGCAGACTGCCCAAGGATGGCTGGCAATGTTCCGGGCCATTGTCGCCTAAGCAGGTGAAGTCAGCAAGAGCAATCCCGGTGGACACTGCCAATGCCTCTAGTTATAATTACCGAACCCACTTTGCGGAGAGGTGCCGGAGTGGACGAACGGGCACGACTGGAAATCGTGTAGGGGCTTACGCCTCTCGAGGGTTCGAATCCCTCTCTCTCCGCCATTACTTTCTCACTTATTGTCACTTCAACAGCCTACTCCCACACCCCTCTTCTTGGTGGATTCACTCTCTTGCCCCTGATTTGGCGGGGTTGAGCCGGAGAGGCGCCGGTTAAACCGACACCCTAACCCCCGTTCCTTCTACGCCAACGGTGTGCTAAACGAGAAAGTGCGCCGCAAAGTCCGGCTGCTGTTCAACGAGGCTATGCACATCGTCGACCACAGCAACGGCTGCTTCGATAGGCGGGTGTCCTGGGCAGTTCGGCAAACAGAGTTCCGTGGCAATCTTGTTTGAAATTTCCACCGACTCCGCTGTTTCCATTGAAGGACACATCCTGTTGTTTTCAGGTTCGGGGATCTCGCCAAATCACCTTGCCGAAAATCTGAAATGCCAAAAAAAGCATTTTTTCCGGCTATTTCCATTCATATCCTGTCATTTTGTATTTAGAGACTTGCCCACGATGGGTGGGAATGACTGCCAAATGGTGGAGATTCTCTCCTTCATCCTGTCTGGAACATGGCACGAACCGCTGGAGAAATGCAGCAAATACCAAAGGTTCAGTTCTTCTTTGTCCTTATGGTAAAGAACTGAAATGCAGATGGGCAATGGACAAATGTCAGCACTTTAGGGGCGGAAATGGGAAATGAGGAACCTGGAGAATATGATGAGAACTCCCTATCAAGCCGCAAGCATACGTCGCCTCAATAGTGGAGGCAGTAGCTACGGGAAGATGCGGCCAGTCAGGCGCAGTGGGCAGACCCAGAATGTAGCCTGGTAGTCCCAGACACGGTACAAAGTTTCGAGGTTGTATCCCAGTTCCTGGCCCAGGATCCTCTACCGGAATTCCCGGTTAACGCCCCCGTGACTAGTTCCTGCACCATTCCCAGGGAAAGATCTACTGCGTTGAGGTCCTGCAAGCCAAGAAGAGCCTGGGCCTTTCTACCAGAACAGCGCCGACACTGGCACCAAAGACCCTCGGGTTAACTGAAACACACCTGGCCAGTTTCCGGGTAGTAGTAATCGGCTGCCTGACCTCTCCAGAATCCTCCTCCGGCGCCCCGGGCGTAATCGGCTGCCCATTGGTCGCACCGACTTTCCAGTTCCTGGTCTTGGGCGGAAGAGTACATCCATCCTTATCAATTCTGACTATCCAGACTTCGGTTTCTCGGGCACTCGCGAAACTAGCCGGGCACAGTCAGCGGTACATATCCAAAGTTGCCAAGAGGCGACCCATCAGGGACCTTCTTGCAACCACAAGGTCGTTGAGAGTTATTACAATTCGGCTGCCGTGAAACAGTCTAGAAACACAAAAGTTACTCCCAGTTCACATTAAAGAAATCGGGCTGAAACAAAAATCCCTTACTTTATACCTGTCGGCCGAAACAACTACTCCGGGAAAGCTCCCTGAAGGTATGAGCGAGTTGATCCGAACCGGCGAACGAACAATCAGGAGGAACAGTCGAAAATGTCTGTCTCATACTTAGGAAAGGTCCTTAAGTCCCTGGGCTATTATCCCTTGATTCTGCTGGCCGGACTCGGCATGCTGCTGACCGTAGCCTGCGGTTCCGAGGCTCCCCCCGCGCCCGCTTCATCGTCCCAGGCATCCGCTGCCCCTGCTGCGGCGCCAGCGGAACCCGCCGCCGAACCGGCAGCGGCTGCAGAATCCGACACCATCAAGGTTGGCATTCTTCACTCTCTTTCCGGAACTATGTCCATCAGCGAGACCGCTGTCCACGACGCGGAACTGCTGGCCATTGAAGAGATCAACGCTGCCGGCGGCGTCATGGGCAAGCAGCTAGAGGTAGTGATTGAAGACGGCGCCTCTGACTGGCCCACCTTTGCGGAAAAGGCCCGCAAGCTGCTCCAGGAGGACGAGGTAGCTGTGGTGTTCGGCGGATGGACCAGCGCCAGCCGCAAGGCCATGCTGCCTGTCTTTGAGGCCAACAACGGCCTGCTGTTCTACCCAGTCCAGTACGAAGGGCTGGAAACTTCGCCCAACATCTTCTACACTGGCGCCACCACCAACCAGCAGATCGTTCCCGCCGTGGAGTACCTGCTGGAAGAGGGCAAGACCAAGTTCTACCTGCTGGGCTCGGACTACGTCTTCCCCCGCACCTCCAATCTGATCATCAACAAGCAGCTTGCGGCAGCGGGAATCGAGGCCGTGGGTGAGGAATACACTCCCTTGGGCCACACCGAATACAGCACGGTCATCGCCAAGATTCGCTCCGCCGAGCCTGACGTGGTATTCAACACCCTGAACGGCGACTCCAACGTGGCCTTCTTCAAGCAGTTGAAGGACGCCGGCATCTCCGCCGAGGAACTGCCAACCATTTCGGTAAGCGTCGCGGAGGAAGAAATTACCGGCATCGGCGCTGACAACATTACCGACCACCTGGTGGCATGGAATTACTTCCAGACGACCGACACCCCGGAAAACGCCAAGTTCGTTGCGGCGTTCCAGGCCAAGTACGGCGCGGACCGGGTTACGGACGACCCAATCGAGGCCGGCTACTTCGGCGTGTACCTGTGGCAGGCCGCCGTGGAGAAGGCTGGAAGCACCGACGTGGCAGCCGTAAAGGAAGCGGCCAAGGGGATTACCTTTGCGGCGCCCGGCGGCACCGTTACCATCCACGACACCAATCAGCACGTCTCCAAGACCGTCCGCATCGGCAAGGTTCGGGGCGACGGCCAGATTGACGAGGTCTGGAACTCGGGGGCCCCGGTGGTGCCGGACCCGTACCTGGACAGCTATGATTGGGCTTCCGGCCTCCGGGAACTGGCCCAGGCACAGTAAGCATAGAACCAATCGCCAGGGGAAAAGAGGGTTGTCGTCATCTCTGTTGAGATATGTCGGCAGCCTTCGCTCCCTTGGCGGGCACCTGTATGTGAGATGCAAATCCAACAATCAAGCCTGTGATTATGGAAGTCTGGGGACTGCAACTTTTCAACGGCCTTAGCCTAAGCTCAATCCTGCTGCTGACGGCACTGGGACTAGCCCTGTCCTTCGGGCTAATGAACGTCATCAACCTGGCTCACGGCGAGTTCATAATGGTGGGGGCCTACACCACCTACGCCCTGCAGCAGGTGGCGAACCATTACACCGGTGATCCCCAGGCGGGCATCACCTTTCTTATCGCGATTCCCGCGTCCTTCGTAACTGCCGCCGCCGCCGGATACCTGGTGGAAAACACGGTAATCCGATTCCTGTACCGCCGTCCCCTGGACACCCTGCTGGCCACCTGGGGCGTGGGACTGTTCCTGCAGCAGCTTGCCCGCTCCATTTTTGGCGCCCCCAACGTGCAGGTCGTCGCTCCGGCGTGGCTCAGCACCACCGTGTCAATCACATCCGGACTGCTCCTGCCCATGAAGCGCATTTTCATCATCGGGCTGGTGCTGGCCTGCCTTGGCGCCCTTTACTGGTATATGTACCGCTCCAACGAGGGCCGGCGAATGCGGGGCGTGATGCAGAACCGGGAAATGGCTGCCAGCCTGGGAGTTTCGACCCGCCGGGTGGACAGCTTTACCTTTGCCCTGGGTTCCGGCCTGGCCGGAGTAGCCGGTTGCGCCTTGACCCTGATCGGCCCCATTGGTCCGTCCCTAGGGACTTTCTACATAGTGGACGCCTTCATCGTCGTTATTCTAGGCGGGCTGGGACAGATACCGGGAACCATCATGGCGGCGTTGATAATCGGAATTCTGAACACCGTGTTCGAGTTTGGGACCACGGCGGTGATTGGCAAGGTGCTTGTCTTTGCCATGGTCATCCTGTTCCTGCAATGGAAACCGGCCGGCCTGATGCGGGCCAGGGGACGGTAGGACGGAGATGGCAGCAAGGACATCAATATTCAGGGCAGTCAGGACCGTCGCCGGACCGGTGCGCCTGGGCGACGTTGCCACGGACTGGATTGCGCCGGCCCTGGTGCTGGCGCTATTGCTGACGGCTCCCCTGCTTCTGTCAGACTTCCGGGTAGCCCTCCTGGGCAAGTTCCTGACCTTCGCCATACTGGCCATGTCGCTGAACCTCATCTGGGGCTACGGCGGTATGTTGAGTTTGGGGCACGGGGTTTTCTTCGGGCTGGGCGGATACGCCATGGCCATGTTCCTGAAGCTGGAATCGGCCCAAGGCAAGCTGCCCGATTTCATGTTCTGGAGCGGGCTTACGGAACTGCCCTTTTTCTGGGCGCCTTTCCAGTACGCCTGGTTCGCCATTCCCATGACCTTTATTGTCCCGGCGGTGCTGGCAGGCGGGCTGGGCTACCTGGTCTTCCGCAGCCGGATCACCGGTGTCTACTTTGCGTTGATAACCCAGGCACTGGCGCTGATTGTCAGCATTCTGTTCATCGGGCAGCAGCCCTACACGGGCGGCACCAACGGCATCACCAACTACACCACCATATTCGGCTTTTCCATAAACGCCCCTTCGACCCAGATAGCCCTCTACTACGCCACCCTGGCGGTACTGGCGCTGACCTACCTGCTGTGCGCAGGGCTGATTGCCTCCCGCTTTGGCCGCTTGCTGGTGGCTATGCGCGACGACGAGAACCGGGTACGCTTTTCCGGCTACAACCCGGCCGTGCTGAAGACCATCGTGTTTGCCCTGTCCGGCGGCATTGCCGGCATCGCCGGGGCATTGTTCACGCCCCAGGTGGGTATCATCTCCCCCACCATGATGGGAATTGTGCCGTCCATCGAAATTGCCATCTGGGTGGCCGTGGGTGGTCGGGGCGTCCTGCTGGGAGCCATCGTCGGTGCCATTCTGGTCAATGGGGCCAAGAGCGGGTTGAGCGAGTCGTTCCCTGCCATCTGGCAGTACTTCCTGGGCCTGCTGTTCATCGGCGCCGTGCTGGTGTTCCCTTCAGGAATAATGGGCCTGCTGCGCGGTGAAGGCTGGCGGCGTCCTGAGTGGCTGTCTGTGGAACAGTTGCGGACAGCGGCAACCAGGTATATTCCGGGAGTTGGCAAATGATTGGACGCAGGGCCAGGGGCATTTTCCGGGCGGTGAACCACAACGGTAGCAATGGCTCCGGGGCGCAGCCGCCGGCCGATGACCTGATTCTTTCCGTGGAGAAGTTGTCCATCAGCTTTGATGGCTTCACGGTGCTGAACGAACTGGACTTCAGCATGAAATACGGGGAAATGCGGTTTCTCATCGGGCCCAATGGGGCCGGTAAGACGACGCTGATTGACGCTATTACCGGTAAGTCGAAGCCGGACCGGGGCCGCATCGTTTTTGACGGCGGCGCCGACCTGATCCGCCAGCAGGAACACCAACTGGTCAGGCTGGGCATTGGCCGCAAGTTTCAGACCCCGTCCATATTCGGCAGCCTCACGGTTTACCAGAACGTGGAAGTGGCGCTGGGTTTCCGCAGCCGCATCACCGCCCTGCTGGGCGGCACGCGACGCCGGGACTCGGACCGGATAATGGCTACGCTGGAAGAAGTGGGGTTGGCCGCTCGTGCCAGCGACGTGGCCGGGGCTTTGTCCCACGGCGAGAAGCAATGGCTGGAAATCGGCATGCTGCTGGTCCAGGAACCCAAGCTGCTGCTGATGGACGAACCGGTGGCCGGCATGACGCGCCGGGAACGGGAGCGCACCGGTGAACTGCTTCAGTCCATTGGCAGCACCCGCTCCGTCCTGGTGGTGGAACATGACATGGAGTTCGTCCGGCGGTTCGCAGAGACGGTTACTGTGCTGCACCTGGGTCGAGTGCTCAGCGAAGGTACTATGGAGACGGTGCAGCAGGACCCGGAGGTAATACGCGCCTACCTGGGTCATGGCGCTTCGGGCCAGCGGACGGTGGCGGAGAATACCCAGCCACGGGCGGGAGCGACCGTCGGCGCCTGAAGCGCTGGAGAGCAATTATGAGATACGAGGAACCGTTGCTGACCATTCGCGACCTGACCGTGGGATACGGGCAGAGCATGGTATTGAATGACGTGGCCCTGGACGTCTCCGAAGGCCAGGCTGTGTGCCTGTTGGGCCGCAACGGCGTTGGCAAGACTACCTTGCTCAAGTCCATCATGGGGCTGCTGAATCCCCGGGCTGGGCAGGTGAAGTTTGCCCAGTCGGACCTGACCCGGTGGCCGCCGCACCGGCGGGCCAGAGCGGGGTTCGGCTACGTGCCCCAGGGTCGGCACGTTTTTCCCTACCTGTCGGTACACGACAACCTGCTGATGGGGCTGGAGGCAGCCGACGGCCAGGAGAGCAAGGCCGCCGCGCTGGATCGGATGTACGACCTGTTCCCGGCCCTGAAGACCTACCAGCGCAAGGTAGCGGGCACCCTGAGCGGCGGCCAGCAGCAGCAACTGGCCCTGGCCCGCGCGTTAATCCGACGACCGTCCCTGCTGCTGCTGGACGAACCCACTGAGGGCATCCAGCCGTCCATAGTCCAGGAAATCCAGGAACTGCTGCAGCGGCTAAGGGACCGGCAGGAGACCACCATCCTGCTGGTGGAACAGTTCCTGGACTTTGCCCTGGGGCTGGCCGACTATTGTTACGTCATGGAAAAGGGAGCCATCGTGCTGGAAGGCACAGCCCGGGACCTGGACCAGAACCTGGTCCGCGAATACGTGGCCGTCTAGGGCGGACCGCGAGACATAAAGACTAGAGGAATAACAATGACCACTGAAGCGATTACCGGACGGGAAGAAGTCCTGCGGGCGGCCCACGACAGCGACGTGAAGTTTATCCGCCTTTGGTTCACCGATATACTGGGTCACCTGAAGGGCTTTGCCATTACTGTCAACGACCTGGAGGAGGCCCTGGACCGGGGCGTCGGTTTTGACGGCTCTGCCATTGACGGCTTTGCCCGCCACCATGAGAGCGATATGCGGGCCTACCCTGATCCGGGCACTTTTACGCTGCTGCCCTGGCGTCCCCGCCAGAATGCCGTGGCCCGGATGTTCTGCGACATCCGCCACCAGAGGGGCCAGACGTTCACCGGCGATCCCCGCTACGTGTTGAAGCGAAACCTGGAACGGGCCACGGACCTGGGGTACACCTATAACGTGGGGGCGGAACTGGAATTCTTTTACCTGCGCAACTCGGAGACGCCGGAACTGCTGGACTCCAGTGGCTATTTCGACCAGCTTTCCAGCTACCCGGCCACCGAACTGCGTCGCGACACGGTGTTGCACCTGGGCGAGATGGGTATTGACGTCAAGTACTCTCACCACGAGGGCGCGCCCAGCCAGCACGAGATTGACCTGGAATACACCGATGCCCTGTCCATGGCAGACAATGTGCTGACGGCCAAGTTGGTGGTCAAGGAACTGGCCCTGCTGCAGAACGTGTACGCCACCTTCATGCCCAAGCCGGTATCCGGCATCAACGGGTCGGGCTTGCACCTGCACCAGTCCCTGTTCCAGGGTGAGACCAACGGATTCTTCGATCCAGATGACGAGCAGTACCTTTCCCAGTTGGGCAAGAAATTTATTGCGGGCCTGGTTGCTCACGCCCCGGAGATAACGCTGGTGACCAACCAGTGGGTCAACTCCTATAAGCGCCTGGTGCCCGGCTACGAGGCCCCCATCTACGTGTCGTGGACCCACGTTAACCGCTCCGACCTGATACGGGTGTCCACCTATGAACCGGGCACGGAAACATCCATCCGCGTTGAGTACCGGTCTCCTGACCCGGCCTGCAACCCGTACCTGGCCTTCAGCGCATTGCTGGCCGCCGGGCTTAAGGGCATTGAGGAGGACTATCCGGTGCCGTCGCCGGTAGTGGGCAACGTGCTGGAAATGTCGCCCCAGCGGCGCCAGTCCCTGGGCCTGCGCACCCTGCCGACCAGCCTGGGCGAGGCCATTGCCCTTGCCGAGTCCAGCGAACTGCTGTACGAGGCCCTGGGAGACCACGTCTTCAACAGCCTTATTGAAAACAAGAAGCTGGAGTGGGAGGACTACCGCTCCATGGTCACCGATTACGAGGTGTCCCGTTACCTGTCCACCCTTTAGCCCGTTGGAGTTGCCCCATGATGCTCACCCCGCGCGAATCGGAAAAACTGCTGGTGTACGTGGCGGCGGACCTGGCCCGTCGGCGCCAGGCCCGGGGTCTGAAGCTCAACGTGCCCGAATCGGTGGCCCTGATTACAGAGGCCATCCTGGAGTCGGCCCGGGACGGCCTAACCGTGGCCGAGGCGATGGAACTGGGCCGCCAGGTGTTGACCAAGGACGATGTGATGGAGGGCGTTCCGGAACTGGTGGACATGGTGCAGGTGGAAGCCACCTTCCCCGACGGCACCAAGCTGGTGTCGGTCCACGACCCCATAGTCTGAAGTTTCCGAGACTTTAGGGAGACCTGCGAAGACATGAGCAACCCTAGCGCCCACTACATCCCGTCCGACGAACCCATCGAAATAAATGCCGGCCGACCCACCGTCAACCTGCCGGTGTGGAATACCGGCGACCGGGCCATACAGGTGGGTTCCCACTTCCACTTCTTCGAGGCCAACCGTGCGCTGCGTTTTGACCGGGAGGCGGCCTATGGCATGAGGCTGGACATTCCCGCCGGAACTGCTGTCCGATTTGAGCCAGGCGACCGCAAGGACGTTACCCTGGTGGCCATTGGTGGGACCCGCCAGGTCTTCGGGCTGAATGGGCTAACGGCCGGCGGCCTGGATGCGCCGGATGTTCGGGACCGGGCCTTGGACAGCGTGAAGCAGCAGGGCTTCGCCTATGTGCCCACCACAGAGTCCGATAGCCAGGGAGAGAAGTAGCATGGCGCGCATCAGCCGGCAGCAGTATGTGGAACTGTACGGTCCCTCCGTGGGAGACCGCTTCCGCCTGGCCGACACGTCCCTGGTCTGCCAGGTGGAACAGGACCTGCTGTCCTACGGCGACGAACTGGTCTTCGGCGGGGGCAAGACGGCCCGGGATGGTATGGGCCAGTCGCCGGAAGCCACCAGCCGGGACGGCGCGCTGGACCTGGTGGTTACCAACGCCATTATCATGGATCCGGTGCTGGGCATCATCAAGGGCGATATTGGCGTCAAGGCCGGTCACATCGTCGCCATTGGCAAGGCTGGCAACCCGGGGGTTATGGGCGGCGTTCACCAGGACATGGTAGTGGGCGCCGGCACCGAGGTCATCGCTGGCGAGCATCTCATCGCCACGCCCGGTGGCATCGACGCCCATATCCACATGATTTCGCCCCAGCAGGTTTGGCACGCCCTGTCCAACGGCATCACCACCATGCTGGGCGGCGGCACCGGCCCCGCCGACGGTACCAACGCCACCACCTGCACCCCCGGCCCCTGGAACATCGCTCGCATGCTGGAGGCCGCCGAGGCACTGCCCGTCAACTGGGGACTGCTTGGCAAGGGCAATGCCAGTACCGTCGCTCCCCTGGAGGAGCAGCTTGAAGCCGGGGCCAGCGGCCTGAAGCTCCACGAGGACTGGGGGACCACCCCCGCCGCCATCGACCGCTGCCTGGAGGTGGCCGACTGGTACGACGTGCCCGTAGCGATCCACACCGACACGCTGAACGAGGCAGGGTTCGTCGAGGACACTATTGCCGCTATCGCGGGCCGGGCCATTCATACCTACCATACCGAGGGCGCCGGTGGCGGTCACGCCCCGGACATCATCAAGATTGCGGCGGAGCTGAACGTCTTGCCGTCGTCCACGAACCCCACCCGTCCCTACACGGTCAATACCCTGGCCGAACACATGGACATGTTGATGGTGTGCCATCACCTGAGCCCCCGGGTGCCCGAGGACGTAGCCTTTGCCGAAAGCCGCATCCGCCCCGAGACCATGGCCGCCGAGGACGTGCTGCATGATATGGGCGTCATCAGCATGTATTCCTCTGATTCCCAGGCCATGGGGCGTGTGGGCGAAAATTTCACCCGCCTGTTCCAGACCGCCGACAAAATGCGCCAGTTCAAGGGCAAGCTGCCCGAGGATTCCCCCGACCACGACAACTTCAGGGTCCTGCGCTACCTGGCCAAGCTGACCATCAACCCGGCGGTGACCCACGGCATATCTCACCTGGTGGGCTCGCTGGAGCCGGGCAAGCTGGCGGATATTGTCCTGTGGCCCCTTGGTAGTTTTGGGGCCAAGCCCAAGCTGATCATCAAGGGCGGCATGATTGCCTGGTCGGTCATGGGCGACCCCAACGGCTCAATACCGACCGCCGAACCGTCCTTCTACCGCCCCATGTTCGGGGCAATGGGCCGGGCGGTTTCGAGCACGTCCATGACCTTCGTTTCCCAAGTGGCTTACGAGGCTGGGGTACACAGGGACCTGGGCCTGACCAAGAGAGTTGAACCTGTTAGGGGGTGCCGCCAAATCACCAAGCGCCAGATGGTCCGCAATGACGCCATGCCCAAGATCGAGGTTGACCCTGATTCTTACCAGGTGCGGGTGGATGGGGAAATCGCCACGGTTCCTCCTGCGGAAAAACTCAGCCTGGCCCAGTTGCATTTCCTGGTGTAAGGGGGTGGTTGTGGACAAGGTTGAAGGGCAGGCATTGGGGCTGCTGCGCACACTGCAACTGGCCGATTCCTTCTTTCCCACGGGAGCCTATGCTCATTCCCAGGGACTGGAGGGAATGGTGGCCCTGGGCTGGGTTCGCGATGCCCGGGGAGTGGGCGAATACCTGGCCGAATTGCTGACGGGCGCCGTACTGCCCTCGGACGGGGTGGCCCTGCTCCACACTCACCACAGCGCCGCCGCCGGGGACGTGGATACAATTATCGAGATTGACCGCCTGCTCCACGCCATGAAACTTCCCGAGGAAATGCGCCGGGCTTCGGTACACAACGGTCGCCGGGTTTTGGATGAATCCCACGCCCTGCTTGCTTCCGCTACTCTTCCGGCGCCCTTTGAAAAATACCGGTCCGCAGTGGTACGTGGAGAGACTCAGGGCAGCGGCGCCGTGGCCTTCGGAGTTGCAACCTGGGTCCAGGTCATCCCGGCAGAGACGGCGTTGCTGGGCTTCTGCCACGCCTTCGCCGTGGGGGTGTTGGGCGCGGCCCAGCGCATGTTGCCCATTACGCATGGCGAGGCGCAGGAGGTCCTGCGTGGATTGCACCGACAAGTAGTTGATGGCGCGGCGGGCATACGGGATGTGGCATGGAGGGATATGACCTCGTTCACGCCCTGGGCGGATATCGCATCCATGCGACATGCGACCGCCGATGTCCGTATGTTCGCCAGTTAGCAAGTCAGGAGACTTACCGAGTCCATTTCGAGGGACGGGAGGAACCTGAAGACCCTCCGCATTCCTGAATTCCTTTAGGAGGTTATTGGGGTTCCTCCCACCCCTCGGCACGGCGGTTACTGGCCCGTAGAACAGGCCGGATGGCGGCGAAGAGTAGATTCAGGAGACAGGAGCCATGAAGAGAATCCCCAGGATTGGCGTGGGCGGTCCCGTTGGATCGGGCAAGACCTCTCTGATAGAGGCGCTGGTGCCAATGATGCTGGAACGGGGGCGCAACCCGCTGGTCATCACAAACGATATCTTCACCCGGGAAGACGCCGACCACGCCCGGCGGACTCTGGAGGGTGTGTTTGACGTGGACCGAATCCGGGGCGTGTCCACCGGCGCCTGTCCCCACACCGCAGTGCGGGAAGACCCCAGCCTGAACTTGCTGGCGGTGGATGAGTTGACCTGCGCTTACCCGGACGGCGACATATTCCTCATCGAGAGCGGGGGCGACAACCTGACCCTCACCTTCAGCCCCGCCCTGGCCGACTTCCAGATTTACGTCATTGACGTGGCCGCCGGCGACAAGATACCTCGCAAGCGGGGCCAGGGCATCACCCTGACGGACTTGCTGGTCGTCAACAAAACCGACCTGGCCCCCCATGTGGGCGCCGATCTGGACATCATGCGCCGTGACCTGGAACTGGTGCGCGGCTATAAGCCCTATCTGTTCACCAACTGCCGCAAAGGCGAGGGACTGGACAAGGTTCTAGATATGGTGCTGGAGGCCGCCGATGCTTTTGTCGGCGCCGCCTAGCGCAACCGGAATTCACGAGGGGTCCATTGAGCTGACCCTGGCAGAGCGGGGCGAGCGCACCCGCATAGTTCAGTCCCGTACCCGGCCCCCCCTTCAGGTGCAGAAGGCGCTTTTTCCCGATCCGGCACTCCCCCACCTCGCAATGGTCATGCTGTCCAATCCAACGGGCGGCATCTTTCAGGGCGACCATCACCGCATAACCGTTTCCGTTGAATCCGGAGCAGCGGCCCATGTTACCGGGCAGGGAGCCGCCAGGATTCACGCTATGCCCCACGGCACCGCCCGGCAGGATGTGGCCCTAAAGGTGGCCGAGGGTGGATACCTGGAATATCTGCCCGACCCGCTCATTCCCTACCGTGATTCTGACTTCGAGCAACGCTCAACCTTGTCGGTGGCGTTCGGCGGGGCGCTGGTGTACTGGGACATTATTACTCCGGGGCGGGTTGCAATGGGTGAGTCGTTCCGCTACCGCCGACTGGCCAACCGGCTGGAGGTGGTGGACTGCCACGGACGTCCCGTCTACCGTGAGTCCTTCGTTCTCGACCCATCCAGAAGCTTGCCCTTGGCGCGCGGGGTCTTACCGAGCGTCCGAGAAACGTCCCACGCCTGCACCCTGGGTTCCATGCTGATAATCTCCGACAGGCCAGAACTGGAAGCGTTGCTGGCTGAACTGCAGGAGTTGCTGCCCGCAATCCTCGGGGCGGCGGCCGGGGCCACCCTGCTGCCCAACCGGGCCGGTGTGGGCGTCCGGGTCGTGGGTGACGAAACTACGGTGGTCCGGGATGTCTTGACCGAATGCTGGGCAGCGACGCGGAAACACTTGCTGGGGGCTGAGGTGCCCTTCCTGCGCAAATACTGACCGGCCGCGCTACTCCGATCAAACCGGGAAAATTGTTTCATGATTCATGGTCCTGGAACTGGCTTGAACTGAGGCGCTGATGGTCAAGACGGATCCCTATTCTTCCGCTATTGCCTTCCTTCCTGTATGGACATCATCAATCCCGGCAGCCAGGAACAGGAACCAAAGGCCCAGTAATCCGTGTTAACCTGCATCAGCCCAGTGGCCTTTCACCCAGTCGGCTACCCGCTCGGCAATGGCTATGGCGGTCGTGTTGGTGTTGGCCCGGACCACGTTGGGCATTACTGAGGTATCGGCCACCCATAGACCTTCCAGGCCTCTTACCCGGCAATGCTGGTCGACTACGGCCGTGGGATCAGACCCGGGTCCCATCTTGCATGTCCCGGCCAGGTGTTGCGAGGTAGTAACATTCCGGTTAAGCCAGTCGTCCAGGGATTCTTCCGACTCCAGGTCCTCGTAGGTCGGTGTCAAAGGACCAGACACGATGCTCTGAAAAGCTTCGTGCTTAAGAAGGTCAAAGCAGATCCGGACCGCTTCCCTCAGTCGCTCCCGGTCAAACTCCTCCTCCAGGAACCCGTAGTAGAGCCTGGGCTGGTCATGGGGACTGGCCGAAGCGAGGGTGACAGAGCCTTTGCCTTCAGCTAGTTCCAGAATGCAAGAAAGGCGGACCCCTTCCCCTGCCAGCGGGTCCCCTCCCAGCGGGAAGGAAAAGGAGGAAGGGAGGATTTGCATGTCGTTGCGCAGCCCGGAGCCGCTGGCGGTGTAACGCAAGGCGGCCTGAATGCGAGGGGCTTCGGCGTCCTGGGGGAAGTCGTCCCGAACTTGCAGCCTCACCGGCGCCATAGGGTGGTCCCGGAAGTTTTGCCCTACGCCGGGCAGGTCCCGTACCACCGCAATTCCCATTGCTTGCAGGTGTGCTGCTGGCCCAATGCCGGACAGCATCAAAATCTGGGGAGACGCGATGGCCCCGCCACTCAACACGATCTGGTCGGCGTCTACCCGGAAAAGCTCGCCGCCGCTTTCCGCTTCCACGCCCACGGCCCGGTTGCCCTCGAAGAGTATCCGGTGGACCACCACGTTGCCCCGTACGGTCAGGTTCAGGCGGTGCCGGTTGGGGTTGATGTAGGTGAGACCGGTGCTCATGCGGACGCCGTTGGGGTTGTTCATGGGTATTGGCCCCACGCCGCCTGACTCGGGATGGTTCATGTCCGGGTCATTGGGATGTCCGGCATCGCGGGAAGCCTGGTAAAAGGCCTGCTGGAAGGGTAGCCACTCTTCCCTGGCAAACCGGCGGACCGGTATGGGGCCGTCGCTGCCGTGAAAATCGTCGTGAATGTCCGTGTCGGTTTCCAGCTTTCTCAAGTAGGGCAGCACGTTGATGAAGCTCCACTCGTCATTGCCCATCTCCGCCCAGGAATCGAAGTCCTCCGGGGCGCCCCGCAAGATCACCTCTCCGTTGATGGCGCTGGTACCTCCCACCACCTTGCCCCGGGGGACTGGCATCGGCTCATCCTGCTCCGGTCGCGCCTGCGCCTGGAAAGACCAGTTGTGGGGCGCCCCCGGGACTGATGCGGTGGCGTTGTAGCCGAATTTCAGCTTATCAGTTATCCAATCAGCACCAAAAGCTGCGCTACTCTTGGGCAATCGAATTGAGCGCCCCTAGAACCGCCAGCCGGTAGGTTTCACAAGACCGTCCTTGGCAGGGGCTGCCCTTTGTGGGGCAGCCCCTGCCGGTTCATGACGCCACGAGGAGACCCCACCAACAGCGTCCGCCTTTACGGGCACTCCGACCCAACAAGCTTGGAGACCTGGCCGGCGCCATGGAGGACTTTGCCCAAGCCATCACCATGAAGCCGGGGAACCCTATTCCTTACTACAACCTGGCCTGTACCTACGTCGAGATGGGTGACCAGCGCCGGGCACTGCGGGATCTGGACCAAGCCATCGTCCTCAACCCGGAAGAGTGCGTCTTCCACCACTACCGGGGCATCGTCCACCTGGAACTGGGTGAAATTCGACAGCACGCTAGGATGATAATTGCAGGCAGTACCGAAATTCATGAAAACAGCGAATCTGCGCGAGCCTTCCAAACGGCAATATCATCCGGCCGTTCTGAGTATGAACTGGTTTCCCGGCGATACCCGCCGTCCAATCCGCCGCGATAAGAAAGCCAGTTGAAACTGCCCCAAGAGCAGAACTCATCGTCACAGATGATGAACTTCTCGTGGGTTTCGGTGCGCTTCACAATCAGCTTGTCATTCGTAGCGTTGGTGATCCTGCGCCTCAATTCATTCAGGACGTTATTGCCTCTTGCTCGGTTCCGTTCGGTTTCGGGTCCGCGCTCGGTCCCGAGCCCCCAAGCGATCCGAACTTGCACTCCCCGTTCCATCGCTTGTACCAGCTTACGTTGAAGTTCGGCATCAAAAGCATCCCGCCCAATCCATGCAGATACCAGCGTAAGTTGTGCTTGGGCACTGTCCACCGCTTGCAGCAACAACGGGCGATGATCTTCGGTCTTGATTAGACGGAATGAGCCGCTACCTGAAGATGACCGGAACAAAGAGTTGCTGGACGAGATTTGGGACCATCTTGTTCGCAGCAAGGAATTTGTAGCTGTACGACTGCAAGCGATCAAGGCTAATTTGAAAGGTAAGCATGTTTGGGAATGTCCTTCATGTTGGCAGAAAGCCGTGGTGGTCGATGCGGATGATACTGTCTGCGAGTTCTGCCGCGTCGCTCCAAACCCAAGCAATCTGGCGGAGCACAATTCTGAAGGCCGTTTCTCAAACCCGTCGGACCCGGGGATTGAGCTGGAGAATTGTCCGGAATGCTGGGTGGGTTTAGTCGTGCATCTGATGGATGGACCAGATCATAAAGCTATATACATATGCTCTTACTGCAGTGAAAGCGGTTACGGGTTGGAATACTGCGCGCGATGCGGTGTGCTCGCTAAATTTTCCGACGGGAAGGAGCCGGATATCGAGTTCTGCGAGAATTGCATGGAGGATATTCTCAGGCAGTAAGTATTTCATCCGGCCAGTCAGCAATGGATCAACAGGCACCCTCTAACCTGATTGCCCTGGGCGAAGGATTTACCATCGAGTTCAAGCGGTCCATGCCGTCCGACCTCGGCAGGGAGATTTGTGCTTTTGCCAACGCCACCGGCGGGGTAATACTGATAGGCGTTGACGATGCTGGAACTATTGTCGGCGTCGCAGACCACAATCGGCTGAAGTCCCAGGTTCAAAATGTGGCCCGTTCAGCCGACCCGCCCGTCGCAGTGGAGGTGGAGAGCGCCGGGAATGTGCTTCGGGTGACGATACCGGAGCAACACGGCAAGCCCTATTCTTTCGGTGGCAGGTTCTACATCCGCGAAGGCGCCACTTGCCAGCAGTTGTCTCGAGATGAGATTCGGGAGTTCTTTTTCAAGGAAGGTCTTATCCGTTTGGAAGAGACTCCCTGCAACTCCTTCAACCCTTCCATCGACATAACCCCGCAGAGTTGGGCCGAGTTTGCAGAACGCGCAGGGATTGACCCCGCTCTGGACTCCATTGCTGTATTGGAGAACCTGCACCTGCTCAGGGACTCCAGGATTACCCATGCCGGGGCCTGGCTGATGGCCGACGACATTACCCGTTTCACCCTTCAGGCTGGCGTTACCTGCGCCGTCTTCCAAGGCAATACCAAGACCCACATCCTGGACCGTAAGGAGTTTCACGGGAATTTGTACGCAATTTACCAAGAGGTCATGGCCTATTTCCAGGCCAAGCTGAACTCGGCGCTGATTCCTCACGCCGAGGGGCGGGACGAGCGTCTGGAGTTGCCCGAAAGCGCCCTGCGGGAAGCCCTGGTCAACGCCATCGCCCACCGCGACTATAGAAGCACGGCGAACGTGCAAGTCTACATCTTCCAGGACCGGGTGGAGATAGTGACGCCCGGCGGACTTCCTGCCGGTATGCGGGAGGAAGACCTAGGCAGCAAGAGCGTTCCCCGAAATCCGTTGCTCTTCAGTATGCTATACCGCATGAAGCTGGTGGAGCAGATCGGGAGCGGCATACGCCGGATTCACGACGCCTGCCAGGAGCATGGCGTGGCCGAGCCATCCTTTCAGGTGTCTCCTGATTGGCTGACCGTGACATTCCCGCGTCAACAGGAAGCCGCAACCCATCATGTTGCCCCACATGTTGCCCCACATGTCACGCTGCAAGTCGGCCGTCTCATCGCAGCCTTGCAGGGGGAGATGGGCCGGGCGGAGTTGATGGAGGCTTTGGAATTGAAGGACCGGCCCTACTTCTACCGGGCTTACCTGCAATCGGCCCTCGATGCTGGCTTGGTCGAGATGACTCTGCCGGACCGCCCCAGGAGTCCGGCACAACAATACCGCCTGACAACTATGGGTGAGCAAGTGCGGGACAATCGTTTCAATGAAGACGATGGATGAACGGTTTGATCACCTGCCAAGAATCCTGCGCCCACTCAACGCCATTTGTTTCAAGTCGCCGAATGACGCCAGCCCGATCCGTCGGCACCCACCCTCAAGGAGCTTAATATACTCGCGTGTCCACTCAGCCGATAACTCCCTGTCGCTGAGCGCCTCCAGTAGAATGTTTGGCATGGGTGGCCTACCAACCAACTTTGAAGCAGGGACCAAAACCCAGTAGGGCATGGGAAAACCAATGGCCAGGGCGTAATACCCTGACGAACCGGGTAGTTCCGTCAGAGAATTGAGCTCAGCCTCCGTCAACTGCCTAAGCCGCGGCCTCCCAACTTCGGCCTTGACCTCAAAGCGAAATTCCCGCCCGCCTCGGAACGCAACTATGTCCGGGTGCCCCGTCTCTTTGACCGCGCTGACACGATAGCCGAGCCCAACCAGCACATGTGCCGCCAACCCCTGCACTCTGAATCCGAAGTCGCTTGGGGAAACCATTAGACGCAATTGTTCCAGGCACTCGGCGGCACTTGTAATAGAATGGCTATCCATACTCGATGTTCAGTTTCGGCCCATTATGATACGACCATTCGGTGGGCTCGATAATGACATACTCCCCGGCTTGGAAATGCAGCGGCAGTAGCTCCCTGAACCGGGAAGTCTCCTGAGATGCAACCACCAATTGGACTTGTCGCCCCAACTCGGCCAGACGTTCGACCAATATCCCGATGTGTTCTTCGTCAAACGCCCTGGTTGGATCATCCAATAGGACCAGATGCACCTCAGTGGGGGCGTCGTCCGTCTGGCTGAACGCGAAATAAGGTACCAGCTCCAAGGCGCTCTCGGCCTGTCCATTCAGTACGTCAGTGGGATAGCCCACCCCAGCGGAGTCCTGACTGCTCGCCACCCGCAACTCCAGTTTGGGCAGCTTGTCCTTGTCAAGTTCCAGCCTGTCGTACCAGGGATGCCTGGTCAGCGCGTGGAAAACCTGCGAAAGATTCTCAGATACTCCGGGAATCCCTTCTTCAAGTCTTCCATTGAGGCAAACTTCTGCCGCCCGGCGAATTGTGCGAACCGATTCGCCGAATGAAACCAAGTCCTGATATGCCCTGTTAACCTGTTCAAAACGGTTCCTGGATTCCAGAGCCTGGTCCAACCTCGCCTGGAGTGTATGGAAACTCGATTCCCGCCTCAGATTTGACAGCCGTCCCTGAATCGAATTAAGCCAGTCTTCTTGACCCTCGATCTGAGCGTTGATGGATTCTTCGCGTTCCACGCAACGTTTGATCACCGCGTCCAGGTGGTCATCGCTGTCATGCCCCTGCGGTAGGAGTTCTCCGTCATTGATGGCGTCAATATGTGCTTTGTGGGTATTCGCTCTTTGCTCAAGTTCAGCCAGCTCTTTCCTGCACGTTTCCGCCACGCTTTCCAGTCGCTCTGCATCGGAAAGCTGAGCCTCCAGCCCTGTTAGCTCCGAAGCATGGTCGCCAGTCAGCTGGCTGGCCACCTGCTCAAGGGTTGACTCCAAGTCGCTCCTTCGGTGCTCGAATTCACAAACGGGACATTGAATGGACTCGGCATCGCCGCGACCAACAAGTTTGGTCGCGTCCTCAATTACCCGATGCCTGAGAGCTATTGCCTCCGCCTCTTCCTTCGTTGTGGTGATTCTGCATCGGAGTTTGTCCAGGGAAGCGCCGTCCAATACGCCACCGATTTGAGACTGAACGTCCTGGATTGCGTCCCTCTTGGTCGCAATGTCCTTCCGCACACTGAGAAGCGCTTCCAGTAGACCTCTGGTGTCGGCTACCTGTTTGGCTTCATCTTCCAGGGCACTCTGGCCCTGCCGGTTTTTCAAGGCATCGTCAGCATGGCCGATTAACCCGTCCAGCGAGACTCCCGCTAAGGACTCGTCCGATAAATTGCCGCTTACCTCCGCAATGAGGTCCTTGACCTTCTTTTCCGACTGGATGAGCGAAGGTTGGTTCCCTTCCCAAGGTGGTGAACTGGTTATCAGTCCCCGTTGGTTTTCGATGGAACTGATCTGGCTATTTAGCCCGTCACGAACCTCGTTGAGCCTTTCCCCCAAACTCTGCTCGATTAGCCCCTGGTCCAATAGAACCTCATCAACTTCACTCAGCAACGACCGGGGATGAGTAAGTCCCAAGTGGTTGAGAACGGTCCTCTCGAAGGGAGTCAGGTCTTGAGGTTGGCGGCGGAGCGGGGCAGCCTGCGATGAAAATATGATGTACGTCCCTTCTCCGGCGTCCACCGAGTCCAGTTGGGGCATAATCTCCCGAATGAGACGCTCCTGACCCCCTTCTTCCGTGAGCGACGCATCGCTGCCGCCGCTGATACCTCGAATCAATGTCCGCCGGAGGTTATACGCCCTCTCGTCGCTCGTGAGGGAAAGAATCACGCGGCATGCTGCGGCGTAGCTCCGATTATCAACAACCTCGTTTGGTCTGCCTGTGGAACCAAACAACCCCCATCGGACGGCCTCTATAACGCTTGACTTCCCATTGCCGTTCTGCCCAAGCAGAAAGACGTGACGCCCCTTCAAGTCTATTTCCTGGTGTGTTGTAAAACCCTTGAAACCCTCAACCGATACCCGTTGAACACGGAATCCACTTGACATCTATTGTCACTCCTAATCGACCAGGTTGAGTAAGCTTTCTATGCGTTCCTTTAGACTTTGCTGTTGGGCGTCGAGATACCTCTTTGCTGCATCTGGTCCTCCCCCTACCCGGTCGAATTCCTGGGCAATTGGTGTCCACAGGGAACGAACCTCTTCTCCTTCGGACACCAGACGTCTTGCAACCAATTCGGTGAACTTGACGTTACGCTGTTCAGTCATATTTCCTCTCACGGCCGCCCTTCTTGAGTGCAACACACATTGGAAGGTAGCTTAAAAGACACTTCATTACACAGTCAACTCTAGCTATTTCAGATTACTCATTGGTGCTTCCCGCGTTCTGTTGCAAGTCTAGCGGCGCCTGGAAGCGGACGAACTCTTCCGGCACCCCGAAGTAGTGGGCCACCTCCGGTGAGCAGGTGAGACCCTCGACAATCGCCTCCCGGTCGTCGGTGAGCAGGGTATGGGCAAAGTCGTTGGCCTCCCTTTCGAGCTTCCAGCCAAGCATGGTGTGCTTGTAAACCCACAACTGATTGCCGGGGTGCATCATCTTGTGTCCCAGGGCATGGGCGATGTACCAGCGGCTCTCCTCCGGACCCAGCCCTTCGGCGATGCAGATGTACCCGGCCACCTCCACCTCCTTCTGCTTCGCCAGCGGCAACCGCTTCACCGGATACCCATGGAGGTTGGCCACCGCCTCGGCGTCCACCCGGCCGGTCAGCCCCAGTTTCCGACGCAGGGCCGCGCCTCTTTGCTGCGCCCGGTTCATTCCCCGGCCTCCATCTTTCGCCGTCTTTCCTGTCGGACGAAGTTGATGAAGTTCTGGATGGCCTCGATGTCCTCCAGCGGCAGCCCCTCCACGGCATCGTAGAAGGAGACGCTGGCCTCCTTGAGCAGTTCCGCCTCCAGCACGTCCCGTCCCAGCAGCCAAGCGGTGCTCACCTCACAGCGGAAGGCCAGCTCCTCCAGGTGTTCATGCTTTGGTTTAACCCGGCCCGCCTCCCAGGACCAGACGGTCTGGGAGCTGACCCCCACCTGCCTACCAAGCTGGACCTGGGTCAACCCCAGCTTGGTACGGGCCTCCCTGATCCGGTTGCCGATGTTCTTCCACTGGTACTCCCTGGCTTCGGGCATGAGGGTCGTCCCTCCCGGCGCTTGTCCGGAGTTGGCTGTTTACGAGCCCAATAATAGCACATTAGTTCCCTTTTCTCTTGACAGGCAGGATTGCCGTTGCCTAGAATGGACTCTAATCACAGTTAGAGTGTGATTAGAGTAACCCAGGACCGGCAATTCCGCAATGACACGCCGACAGCGCACCGTAGTATGGCTCAAGCCCCAGGCCCTCTGGGATCGTCTCGCCCTGCTGCACCGCTCCCAGAACTGGCTGGCCGACGAGCTGGGCATCAGCCGCAGCCACCTGTCCCGGCTGGTCAACCGGGAGCGGGCCACGTCGGGCCGCCTGCGCCGCCGGATGCAGCAGGTCCTGGGCGTGGAGGATTTCCATGAATTGTTCTTCATCGAACATCCGGAAGACCGGGAGTAATTCCCTTTTTGTTCCCCACCGGGGCGGGCCGAAACTCATCGTCGCCGGAAGACCCTTCCTCTACGGCTCCGGCGTATTGCCCGAGGACTTCCCGCAGCGCCTGCGCCGCCTGAGGCGGGCCACCCACCTCACCCGGAACGGCTTTGCCGACGCCGTGGGCGTGGACCCCAAGCAGGCGCAGCGCTGGGACGATGGCACCGAACCCTGCGGCGGTGCCATGCTCTCCGTCGTCCGTCTGGCTGGAGTGGTGCCCGGCGGCCTGGACATGATCGTGGAGGAAGGATTCCTGGCGTCCCTGTGGAGGCCGTAAGTCTATGCCCCGCCAGAAGACGCCCCACCGGAGAGGGCGCTACGAGTTCCCCGACGACTTCCCCGAGTGCCTGAGACGTTTCAAGGAGGCCAGCGGGCTGTCCTGGAGCGAACTGGCCCGCCGCCTGGGGACCAGGCCGCTGACCATCCGGCGCTGGCTCAACGGCGTCCAACCCTCCGCCCCCTACCTGCTGGCCCTCCAGGACCTGGCCGAAGAGTTTGGGCTGTCCCACCTGCTGCCCAGGGCCAGGGCGCTGCACCGGGAGTAGGCGGGCCGGAACGTAGGCTGGCCCGCACTGCTCCATCTCCATCTCCTCCCTGCCGTCTCCTCCGTTCCCGATTCCGCCGCCGTCTTGGTGCGGCCCACCTTCCGTGCCCGGCGAGTTTCCGTCCGGGCGCTTTCCCTGGTTCAGGGGTGAACCACCCTATAAGCGGTTCCAGCCGGCGTTCCCAGTGTCCACACTGTTTGAAACGGGCGTTCTACAGTCAAGGCCCCCGCCAATACATCTCGGAGCCGTCACTTGTCAGGAACCAGGAATCAGCGCAAACCCAGGTACGCCGGGCCGGAACCGCGCGTCGGCCGTATCGAATCCAATCCGGCTCCCGACGCCGAGGACCGCCTGCGCCGCCTCTTCACCCTGCTGGCCAAACACATCGCCGGGAATGGGAGTTCCACTCCGGCGGAGGACTCGTTGATGCCAGTTGGGAAAGAAGGGGAAGAGTGAAAGTGATCTCCATGTATGCGGTAGAGCACTGCAAGTGTTGCCAGTTCTGGATTCGGCACGGAAAATCAACCCCCGCCTGGGTCGGCGTATCTGCCGGTTCGCCCTGCAGGAGGCAACGTGCATCGAATACACGACCAGGCGCGGCCGGAAGGTGCGGTGCGCCAAACCCTGCGTAGGCCATTACTGCGGGCGTCACGGCGGGAAGGACCGGGACCCTCAGCCGCCAACCTGAACGCGAGCGTTGCGACGCCGTCCCTTTGACTGCCGCCCACCGGCAGAGTATGATGAAGGCACGTTGGCCCGGCGGTGGTGGAACACCCCGGGCCGTGGCGCCACCTGCGGTAACAGGTGATGCGGTGGTATTGTACTACTTGCAGACCCGTTCCTGGCAGGGGACGGGTCTCTTTTATTTAGACCGATAAAGGGAAGGGAGGAACACATGGCGAAGAACGCGCCCAAACGCCAGGAACCGGTTGCTGGAAAGCGGGCGGCCATCTACGCCCGCGTCTCCGACAAGAGCCAGGACGGGGAGGACAAGACCTCCATTTCCGAGCAGATCAACGACATGGAATCCTACTGCGAGAGCAAGGGGTTGACCATCACCGCCCGCTACCAGGAGGTGGGCCGGGGCTGGTCCAAGAAGCGCCCCGAATTTCAGAGGATGCTGGCCGACGCCAAACTGGGCCGCTTCGACACCATCGTCTGCTGGAAGTCCGACCGCCTCAGCCGGGGCATGTATCCCGCCGCCGCCGTGATGGAGGTGATTGAAGCCCACCAGATCGGACTGGAAGCGGTCATGGATTCCATCGACATGAAGACCTTCGGCCTCATGGCCGCCATCGGCAAGATCGAGCTGGACAACTTCCGGGAACGGGCGTCCATGGGCAAGCGGGGTGCGGCCAAGCAGGGCCGGATACCCACCAGCCAGGTCCCCTACGGATACTGCATCGACGACAACGGCGCCCCCGGGGTATATGAAGCCTGCGCCGAGGTGGTGCGGCGCATATTCCGGCAGTACGTCCACGAGGGAATGGGAGGCCCGGCCATTGCCCGGCAACTGATGGCCGAGGGAGTTCCATCCGGCAGGTCCGCAGCCCGTTGGCACGACACCCAGATCAATCGCATCCTGCGGAACGAGACCTACAAGGGCACCTGGTGGTACGGCAAGGCCCGCTATGTTTCCACGGAAAACGGGACCAGGGTCTATCCCCAGTCCAGGGATAGCTGGATCGGAATCCAGTTCCCGCAACTGGTGGACGAAGAGACCTGGGACCAGGCCCAGCACCAGCGCGACCTGCGGCGCAGCCGCTCTAAGCGGAACACCAAGGTGTTCCACCTATTGCAGCACTTGGTCCGCTGCTCCGAATGCGGGATGCTCATGGGCTGTCTGGCGACAAGGCGCAAGACGGTGAAGTACAAGGACAAGACCTATAAGTACGAACTGGACCCTCCCCGCCGCTACTACAAGTGCTACGGAATGCAGACGCACCGCCTGGGATGCCGGGAACACTCAATGATTCGGGCGGAACGGCTGGAGAACCTGGTCTGGGGCGAGGTCAAAAAGGTGCTGGAAGACCCGTCGGTCATTGTCGCCGGCATCGAGTCCTTGGGGGATGGGGAGGACGCCACGGCGAGCGAGGAGGTCGCCAGGGCCGAGCGGGAGTTGTCCAACGTGCAGTTGGAGGAGGACCGCGCCATCCGCTTGTACGTGTCGGGGAAGATAACCGAGAAGCAATTGGACCTCCAGCGAAAGTTCATCACCGAGCGGCTGGAGAGCCTGCGGGAGAGGGTGAGGGACTGCCGGGCCAGGGAGTCGGCCCAGGCTGGGCGCCGGGAACTGGCTGAGCGGGTGATGGAGTGGGCGGAGCGGATGGGCAACGGGCTGGATGACTTGCCCCAGGAAGAACGGAGGGAGGTGCTATTGCTGCTGCTGGACGAGGCCACCATCGACCGGGAGAACACCGTCAATCTCACGCTGGCAATCCCAACGGGAGATTTGGAGTCGATTGAGGAACACGTATCAGGTCGTCGGGGTATGCCTCAAAATCGGGATAATCCGGTCCTGCCTCAAGCAGCAACACTGACCTGGCTGGGTCTTCAGACAGACGGCCGGCTACAACGCATCCGCCAGAACCGGCGCCAATTACGATAACATCGTACTTCATGATGAATTTGCTCCGAAAATTATTTCTATTTGTTCAGCAGACAATACGTTTGGAGTATATGGGAGCCAATCATTGACTGCAATGAAAACCCCCGCTGTAGTCCCATGGCGATGGGGAAAGTGCAATCATTGCAGTTTGTTCGGATGACCGGTGGTTCCGTCCTGTTCCAGATCTTTGGGCCCAAGACGTCGACATTGACGCATTAACACTTGCTTATCGAGGTAGGGTCTGGCAGACTTTGTCCGGCCAAAGAATCCTGGTTCCGGAGGCGGGGTCGGCAATGGCCAGTCAGAATCCGGTCTACGAAGCCCAGGAGACTCCTCCCCTCCTTCCAACTCTCCGGTACGGGTTTCAGTTCAGCTTTATGGGTACGGTGACCCTCCTGGTGACGCCAGTGGTGGTTGCCAGGGCGTCGGGCCTGGGGGACTCTTACCTGTCGTGGATGATGTTCGCCTCCCTCCTGGTGGTGGGTGTATCAACATTGATCCAGGTACGCAGGCTGGGCCCCGCTGGCGCTGGCGCGCTGCTGCCCATGTTCACCGCCGCCTTCTCTATTCCCTTTTGCATAACGGCGGTGGTTGATGGTGGGCCGGCCACTTTAATGGCCCTTGTCTTCGTCTCCGCCCTGGCCCAACTGGCCATATCCAGATGGCTATTTATCCTGCGCAGGGTCATCACTCCAACTGTGGGTGGAACGGTGGTGATGATCCTTTCCATTACACTGGCGTCCGTGGTGTTTGCATTGCTGGACGAGGCTGCCCAGGCTGAGCCTGAGAAGGGGCCAGCAACGGCATTGATAACCCTGATAATCGTTGCGGCGCTGACGCTGCGTGGACTGCCAATGCTGCGCCTCTGGGGCCCGGTAATTGGGATAGTTGCGGGATGCATCACTGCCGCGGCTCTGGGAATCTACGATTTTGGTCCCGTATTGCGGGCGCCCTGGGTGGGGCTGCCCGACCAGTGGCCGGGGTTTGGTCTCCACCTGGGTATCCCGTTTTGGACACTGTTGCCCTCTTTCCTGTTCCTGGGAGTGATAATTTCCATCCAGGCGAACGGGGAATCCATAGCCCACCAGCGGGTAGCAAAACGAGGGTCTCAGGCGGTCGACTTCAGACAGGTCCAGGGCGCAATGGCCGGAACCGGAGTCTCCAACCTGCTGGCCAGTATTTTTGGCGCCGTCCCCAATGTAATAAACCCCGGCGCCGTCTCATTCACCCAGATCACAGGCATGGCCGCACGAAGGGTTGGCTACCTTATCGGCCTGGTCTTCATCCTTGTGGCCTTTTCCCCGAAGGTATCAAGCGTACTGGGCACCATCCCTGCTCCGGTCGTGACCGGGTACCTATTGCTTGTAACGGGCAATCTCCTGGTGGATGGGGCGAGGACCATCATCCAGTCGGAGCCAAACAGGCAGAAGATTGTGGTGGCGGGAGTCTGTTTCTGGCTGGGTGCGGCCTTCCAGTTTGGTCTTTTCGCCCTGCCAGATCTCGGTGGGGTCGTTAATGCCCTGCTCAAGAGCGGCATTACTACCGGCGGACTTGCGGCTATTGTCATGATCCTGTATATGGAGTTGACCAGCCCACGGCAGATGCGATTCCAATCCCAGTTGAACATAGATGCTCTGCCTGAATTGACCGAGTTTGTTAACAAGTTTGCGGACAGGCGCGGGTGGGGAGATGCGATGAAGGAAAGGTTGGGAGCGGTTGCCGAGGAGACCCTGCTGACCTTGGCGCCGCTTGACCTGGAAGGACTTCTTGATGATGACGACGGTGCGGACGGGGAAGAGGACCGCCGGTTAGTGGTTCTGGCTTCCAGTGAAGGACAGATGGCGGACCTGGAATTTATTGGTGGAAGCAACGGCACCAATATCGAGGACCAGGTGCACCAGTTGCAGCAGTACGATACCCTGCCCCCCACAGAGCACGACCTGTCGCTGCGGTTGCTGCGAAGTTACGCCACTTCGGTGAAGCACCAGCAGTACCACGACACTGACATAATTACGGTCCGGGTCGGACAGCCAGACTCCAACTAGGCGGTACCAACCAATAAACGTTGGTGGTCAGAGAGCTCTGCCCGGTTGGTTTCCTGGTAAGTCCGGCCGCCCGACATTTTCGAATTCTCACTGAACATAAACGTTTCCTGTGCCAAAATTAGATGGGTAGTCTTGCCTGTTCTTTGCACTGGGTGAGTTGCCTGACACAGACAGCCCTGCCATTTCTGCCGTGACGGATGGCCCCGGAGGACTTGTCCATGAGTTTTCTATTGGGTATCTGGCGTCGCATCGGCGCCAAGCTTTACCTGGCCCTGGGATTCGCCGTGCTGCTAACCCTGATTTCCAGCGCGGTCGGGGTCTATTACTTCGAGCAGAGTGGGGATGCCAGTTACCGTGTGCGTACCGAATCCGTGCCGGTGCTGGAAGCTTCCTGGGCGGCCATTCGGGAAGGGGAGCGCCTGCGGAGTCTTGGAGCGGAGGCTACCAAGGGAGTAATCGCGGAGGAACACGTGGGTGAGGCCCTGGAGAGCCTGGAAGACCATCTGTCTGTGGCAGCAATCGTGCCTTCCCTGGCCGATTTGGCCACCCAGTCGCAGGACCAGGCCTATGACCTTGTCGAGGTTGTAGATAAGCTGGCGGTAGCCCAGCGAGCAATGGAGGACGTTGACACATCGGCGGAGGAGTTGCGCGCAGAACTTACATCCGGCATCAATGCGCCGTTCGCCCCTGCCCTGGCCGGCATGGCGACCGCAGCATCTCCGGCCGAACTGGAAAGGCTCTGGCAGGAGTTCAGCCGTGCTCCGTCCCTGGACACTGATTCGATAGAGTTGGGCCAGCGGGTCTTCGAGGCTCGCGGCCAGCAACTGGCGCTGGAAGAGAGGATTGGCGAACTCTCAGTGGAGATGGAGGCCGCGGACAATGCTCTTGATGTCTCCCTGGTACAGCTTTTGAATCAGGCCAGGGCAAGCTCCAACCAGGCGCTGGACTCGTCGTTGTCCAGATTTGACCAGGGCAGGATATTGCTGGCTGTAATCAGTCTGGTCAGCGTGGGTGCTGCCACAGTTACAGCCTGGTTGCTGGTGGGGAATGGGTTGGTCCGGCCGCTGACCAGGTTGTCTGAGCGCATGCGTGGAATGGCCGACGGTGACCTCGAGACACCGGTGCCCGGTATTGGCAGAGACGAAATTGGCGCTCTGGCACATGCACTGGAGGTTTTCAGGGAGCAGGCCCTGGAAGTCCAACGTTTGAACCTGGTGGAAAAGCTATACGGTGAATTACAGGAAGCCAACGCCGAACTGCAACGCATGCAGGACCGCCTGGTGGCCCAGGAAAAACTGGCGGCCCTGGGAGAGTTGGTCTCCGGAGTTGCCCACGAGATCAGCAACCCCCTGAACTTTGTCCAGAACTTTGCCGAAGTATCCGTGGAAATGTACGAGGAACTGGCGGAAGTCCTTAGCACCTACAGGGATACCATGAGCGATGAAGACCGGGCAGCTATTGACGAACTGGAAGAGGACCTGTCCGACAGCCTTACGCGAATAAGAACCAACGGGGGAAGGGCGCTGGCCATAGTTGAACGCATGCGCGGCCTGGGCGTGGTTGGCGGCGAACTAGTGCAGGTGGAGCTTAACTCAGCGGTGCATAGCGCGGGGGAAGTGGCGAAGGACGCCTTCCTCGCCCAGTTTCCCGAGCTTGAGATTTCGGTGCAGTACGAGTTGGACCCTGATGTGGGCGAAGTCTCCATGGTGGAGCACGACTTTGGGGAGGCGGTGGTCAACCTGGTCTCCAACGCTTGCTACGCTATGTGGCTCCGGCAATCGGAAGGAACGGATCAGGACTATCAGCCCATGCTTAACATTACGAGTTCGGCCGGCGGCGGCTCTTTAGAGGTGCGGGTACGGGACAACGGTACCGGAATTGCCGACGATGTGGTCGGGCACATCTTTAACCCCTTCTTTTCTACCCGGGAAGGGGCGTCGGGAGCAGGCTTGGGCCTTCCCATCGCCGCCGACGTTATGAGAAGGGCCGGCGGCAACCTGACAGTAGAAACCCTATACGGCGAATACGCCGAGTTCATTATAAGCCTGCCCTTGTACGACGTGTCGTCAAGCGCGACCCAAGCGGAGTCCACCCTCACCTGATGCTACCGGCGGCGTACCAGCAGATAGATGAAGACCCCCAGGGCCATTACTAAAGCGAGGCCCAGGAGCAAGACCAACGTGATGCGTTCCCGGGGATTGTTGGCGATTGCCTCCAGAGCGCCCCGTATCCGCGGCAATGCATCTCCGATCAATGGTAATGTGGGTCTTTCGGGCCGCAGCCTTTCCTCAACAGAAGGAAGCGATGGGGTTATTAATGCCGGCGGGGTAGGACTCGGTGGCAATGTCGGGGTTGCTGAGGGTGTTGGCCCCCTGCCCAAGTCCTGCCCCGGTAGAATTACCCGCTGCTCCGGGCGTTCAATGAATGGATCAGGAAATGGCGTTGGTGTAGGCGTGGGCGTAGGTGTAGGAGTCGGGGTTGGCGTGTAGGTTGGCGTCGGCTCAGGCAGGGGCGTGGCCGTCGCGGTGGGCGTGGGCGTAGGCTCAGGCGGAACCGGTGTAGCCGTCGGGACAGGCGTCCTCGTAGGGGCAGGCGTGGAAGTGGGGAAGTCCCTAGCACCGCTGCCCTCGGTCGAGTCCTGGGTTTCGCTGGGCATGTCTGCCTGATCGGGAATTGCGGTCGGTTCCGGCTCGGGAGTAGGAAGGGGAGCCGGAGGTTCGGTGGGCAAAGGTTCCTCGGTGGGCACCGGACCAGGTTCGGGCGTCGGCTCTAGGTCATCGTTGTCGTTGTCGTCGTCATCATCGTTGTCCTGATTGCCGTTATTGTTGCCATCACCGCCCTCATTACCTCCGTCGTTGTCCTCGCCATTGTCGTCTTCATCATCGCTGTCATCGTTGTCGTCGTTGTCATCGTTGTCGTCGTTGTCATCGTTGTCATCGTTGTCATCGTTGTCATCGTTGTCATCGGTGTCATCGGTGTCATCGGTGTCATCGGTGTCATCGGTGTCATCGGTGTCGTCGGTGTCGTCGGTGTCGTCGGTGTCGTCGGTGTCGTCGGTGTCGTCGGTGTCGTCGGTGTCATCGGTGTCATCGGTGTCGTCGTTGTCGTCGTCGCCCGGAGTGGGGTCCGGGATGGGTGGTGGTGGGTCGACTGGCCGAGGTGGGTTGTTGCCTGGGTCGTGAGGAATGATTTGGGTCATCTCATCGTCTGTGCCGATGTCCTCTTTCCCAAAGTCACTGTGAACAATTGATGAGCAACCAATTATTTTCTCATTGTCGTTTTCCCAGCCTTTGCCGATCCAGGCGATCTGGTACCAGTACTCCTCGTTCTGTCTTGCCCCAGAGTCGGCTTCGGTCGTGGCTATTGGGCCATCGTAGGTAGTGTCCCAATATCCGCTCACCCGGCGCTTCAACTCTATATCATCGTCGTTTGGGTCCAGATCCCCGAGGGCGTCAGTACGATAACGCACTATTCCGCGGGCGTCTGGAGGATTGTCATCCCACTCGATCAGGTTGTAAAAGTTGGCAGGATCCCCGGAGTTTTGTGGAGTCACCCAAATATCGGTGTCGTGATATGGCTTGCCTTCACACTCCCGGTTTACGAACTGGGGCGTTTGGCCCTGGGCATCCCTTGCGGGGAATACCAGGACAACAAGGAATACGAAAGCGGCAATGCTGAAGGCGCCGAGGGCCGGGGCAACGAACTTGCTCGATACCACAGTTACGTTCTCTCGCTGATTTATGGAGCCCTCGTATTTATCGTAACACAGGGAAACCCCGTCTCACTCCTCACCCATTGAATTGTGATACCTGTAACCCAGGTCCCCCGCTGCCGGGCAAGGGCCGGTTCCCGCCAGCCTGCGTACCGGTCGCCCGTTGGCATGGCCCTGGTCGAACGGTGGCACATAGTCGAGTTCGGTATCCCACTTAACCCTGTTTCCGAGATAGACGTTAACACTATTAGCGCTCCTCTTGTATGCCTCCTTTTTATTACAGGTGGGTAGTGTCTTTGCGACTCCGATGGTTCCGCTGTTTCATCGATATGCGAGGGTGATCACGTTGATATAAGGTGTATCTGATGATATAGTTGCCCACGCCAACACGCAGGTCTGAGTCTGTAGATGTTCCGGCCGCACGGATGGAGGCCGTACTTGGTTAAGTTTGACAACTATGACCTGAATCCTTCCATCTATGATGAAATGTTCCTGACGGAAGGCGAACCGCGGCCCCACGCGCGCCTTCTTTTCGACGCCCTCAATCAGCTCTCTTCCGCAGAGTTAGCCTCCATTCAGGGGCGGGTGAACCGCACATTTTCCAACGAGAGCATTTCCTTCACCGTTTACGGCGATACCGAAGCGGAGGAACGAATAATACCGGTGGACCCCATTCCCCGGGTGATAACCGCCGAGGACTGGGAGTCCCTCTCCCGCGGCCTGGAGCAGCGAGTTCGGGCCCTTAACAGCTTCCTGGTGGACATTTACGGACCTGCCAATATAGTTCGTGACGGGGTCATTCCCGCCGACATGATCCTCGAGTGCCCCCAATTTCGAACGGAAATGAGGGACTTTTCCCAGCCTTACGGTAGCTGGGTGGCAGTTTGTGGCACCGACATCATCCGCGTCAACGATGGCTTCCGGGTCCTGGAGGACAACCTGCGAGTGCCGTCGGGCGTCTCCTACATGATCGCCAACCGCAAGGCGGCCAAGGCCAGTCTGCCCCGCCTTTATCGCAGCGCCCGGGTTCAGGAGGTGGAGCAGTACGGATCTGCACTGCAGGCGACTCTGAGGGAACTTGCCCCCAACGGCAAGCCGGAACCAACCCTGGCGCTGATGACTCCAGGCGTCTACAACTCCGCCTATTACGAGCACATGTTCCTGGCCCGGGAGATAGGCGCGGAACTGGTGGAAGGCAGCGACCTGGTAGTCCGGGACCGGGTGGTGTACATGCGGACAACCGAGGGTTTGCAGCAGGTCGACGTTATATACCGCCGAATTGACGACGACTTTCTTGATCCCCGGGTTTTTCGCCGGGATTCCCTGCTGGGAGCCCCCGGCCTGATTGAAGCCGCCAGGGCCGGAAACGTGACCCTTGCCAACGCCCCCGGTACCGGTGTGGCCGACGACAAGAGTGTGTATGTCTACGTGCCCGACATGATCCGCTACTACCTGGCCCAGGAACCGATACTACAAAATGTCGAAACCTATCTGTGCCGCAGGCCCGAGGACCTGGAATACACCCTGGACAATATTGCGGATCTGGTGGTCAAAAAGGTGGGCGAGTCGGGCGGGTACGGAATGATAATCGGCCCCCATGCCACTCCAAAGGAACGGGAAGACTACGCCAGGTCGGTCAGGGAAAACCCGGCCGATTTCATCGCCCAGCCAGTCCAGTCCTTCTCCCGCGCCCCCTGCCTGATCGATGACAACTTTGAGCCGCGGCACGTGGACCTTCGTCCCTTCATCCTGAACGGTCTGCAAACGCGCATAGTCCCGGGGGCCTTTTGCCGGGTGGCGCTTCGACGGGGCAGCCTGGTGGTTAACTCGAGCCAGGGCGGCGGCGGCAAGGATGTGTGGGTGCTGTCAGGCGATTAATCGTTTTGTCCCGCTTTCCCCCGACTGTAGCGCGAGATGTGCCCGCGGCTTTAGGTACGCATGAAAATTTATGGGGCCAATGATGAACGAACCCGCCATTGCCTGGAGTAAGTGATGCTTTCCCGCAGCGCGCAAAGTCTCTACTGGCTTGGTCGTTACCTGGAACGGGCCGGCAACCTTTGCCGCCTGTTGCAATTGCAATCGGAATCGCTCGTCGATCGCCCGGTCAGGGAGATTCACTTTGGGTGGAACCGCGTCTACAGCTACGTGCGTCGCGAACCGCCTGGAGGCGAAGTTCAGCTGTTCGGCGATGAGGACTTTGTCCTGGCCGATTCTTTTGCTCTGGCCGACGACCTGACCTTTGAGCGCTCCAACCCCAGTTCGGTCTTCAGCTGTTTCGCGCAGGGCCGGGAAAACGCACGGCACACCCGTCACTGCATCAGTCCCGAGGTGTGGACCTGCCTGAATACCACTTACCTGAGGCTGCAGCAGCAGAGTATTGCCACCGTTTGGCAGTGGGAGCCCACCGCCTTTTATGAGGCCCTGGTCACCGATATCGAGACCTTTGGCGGCCTGGCAGAATGCACTATGTACCACGATGACCGGTGGAGTTTTCTGCAATTGGGCAGACACGTGGAGCGGGCACAGGGCGCCGCGGCCCTTTTGTTGTCCCAGATCGACACCGTAATTGCCAGTTCGCAACAGGAGTTTAACGAGGAGGACTGGACCTCGCTACTGCGCGTGTTCTACGCTTTGGAGGTGTACAACCACACGTACAGCGTAGCCGTTCTCCCAGACAGGGTAATGGACCTGCTGGTTAGCGACCCCCTGCTTCCCGAATCCCTGGGCCGCTCCGTGGGACTTATCGGATCGGAGATTGCCGCCATAGGCAGTGGCCCCTACTCCCGCTCCGGTCGCGCCCTGCAGCGACTGGTGGGCAGGCTGTCCTCCATGATCAACTACGAGTGGCCCGACGAGGAAGAGCGGGTTGCCCTGCTCCGGGAGATTTCCGGGGGAGCCGATGAGCTGCACTTACTGATTACGGAGGCTTACTTCGATTACCCCATCCAGGAACCTGCCTGATAACCACTCTGGTTTCCCTGCGCTTCCTGATTCGTCTCAAAATAGTGAATCGCGCCCGCTCAAGTCATTGAGCGGGCGCAGGTCATCGGGTACATGCCAGTAAGGGAGCGGAGGGCCTGTTCTAACCCGCCGCGACCCACTCCACCACTCTCTCACCAATCATCAGGGCAGTTGGATGGAGGCCACCGGAACGAGGAATTTGGGGCACGACCGAAGCGTCGGCTACCCACAGATTTTCCACGCCCTTAACCTGGCAGTTCTGGCTTACCACAGCCATGGGGTCGCTGTCCGGTCCCATCTTGCAGGTTCCGGATACGTGCCGGGCGGTGCCCACGGTCCGGCGAATATAAAGATCCAGAGCGTCGTCGTTGTTCAGTTCCTCATCAGTAGGGGTAATGCGGTAGTCATACACGTCCTTGTAGGCGGCGGTTTCCAGTAGCCTGGCGCCCATGCGAATGCCGTCCCGGACTCGTCGCATGTCCTCCGGGTTCTGCAGGTAGCGGTAATTGAAAGTGGGCTGGACGCTGGGGTCTGCGGAGGCCAGGCGGACGTAGCCGTTGCCCTTGGGCAGACCCAGGGTGCAGGACATGCGGGCGGCGCAGTCCGGGGGAACGTCGCCAGTATGGTAACGGGTGCGGACGCCCTGGACCCGTTCCTCCCGCTCGTCCACTACGGTGTTGGTCCGAAGCAGCATGTCGTTGGTCTCGTCCGAACCGTCTGCAGTATAGTGAAGGCTGTAATGGGCGCCGTCCAGGTTGGGTTCCATGCTGACCCCGTCCTTGACTTTGTAGTTGATGTGGGCGCTGAGGTGATTCCACAAGCTCTGCCCCACGCCTGGCGCTTCCTGCAGGACGGGAATGCCGAACCCTTCAAGCTGGTCCCTGGGCCCAATGCCGGACAGCATCAGCAACTGGGGAGACCTGATGGCGCCGGAACACAGCACCACCCGTTCGCCAAAGACCTGAAAGGATTCGCCGCCGCTAACTGCCTCTACCCCCACGGCTTTTCGGCCCTCGAACAGGATTTTCTGGACGTAAACTTCACCCCGAACCGTCAGGTTAAGGCGGTGGCGCAAGGGGCTGAGGTGGGCCAGGGCGGAACTCATGCGGACACCGCCCAGGTTGTTGGTGGGCGCGATGCCCACTCCGGTGGGGTTGGCGCCGTTCGTGTCCTCAACGAAGGAATAGCCCTCGGCAAGACAGGCATCATAAAAGGCCTTCTGGATGGGGGAGGGTGTGGCCTGCCGCCGGCGAACGGGAATAGGGCCGTCGGTGCCGTGAAAGGCGTCCTGGATGTCCAGGTCCCGCTCCATCTTGCGGAAGAAGGGAAGCACCTTGTCGTAAGACCACTCAGTGTTTCCCCAGGCAGACCAGTTATCGAAGTCCTCGGGCAGCGCCCGCTGCATGGCCTGGCCGTTGATGGAAGAGCCGCCGCCGATAACCTTGCCCTGGGCCACGTGGATTTCCCCCTGTTCCTCGGTGATAGTGCCCCGCAGGGCCCAGTTATGCTCCGAGTCGGGAGATTCTGCGAACCTGGTGCCGCCGAACTTGATCTCGTCCGGCAGGTTGTCGGGGTCCGGATAGTCCTTGCCTGCTTCCAGCACCAGCACCGAGGTGTTTGGGTCCTCAACCAGCCGACTGGCCAGCACCGACCCGGCAGCGCCGCCGCCAACGATTATCACGTCGTACTTCATAGGGCCTCCAGGAGTTTGGATTGGGATGGGGATACCATTGAGGCACATTATAGCGGCAAATGAAGGAAACGGCTCAATATGCGGCGGCATGATGATGTGACCAGATTCAAGGTCTGCCAAGAAGTCATTCTATCTTTGCCCGATCCTTGACAAACGGCCTTGCCCACCCTAATTTGACCTCACCAATCAGAAATGGGGAGGACTTGCAATGCCGAAGTACACCTACGACCACATTCACCTGCGTACCAAGAATCCCGATGATATGGCCGCCTATTTCGAGAAAATGTTCGACGCCAAGGTTGTTAAGTCGGTGCAGTCAGACGGGTTCGTGCGCACCGACCTGGACATTGACGGGTTGATGGTGTTTATAGCCGCGGTGCCCGAAGAAGAGGACATGCCCGGCAACCCCAGCGATCCTCACCTGGGCCTGGACCACTTTGGTTTTCGAGTTGACAACCTGGAGGAAACGGTGACGGAACTGAAGCGCCGGGGAGCCGATATGGCCCGCGAACCCCGCACCATCCGGCCGGGTGTCCACGTGGCTTTCGTACGGGCGCCCGACGACGTGCGCATCGAATTGTTGCAGCGGGACTAAGAGATTAATTCACGAATGAGCACGAACGATTACTGATGGGATTTGACGGGCGTCAAATTCATTCGCGGCAGGTCGTGCCCATTTAACCAAAGAAATTGGCGCTCCTGGCGGTGAAATCATCCGTAGCCACGTTCAACCAGCACTGTATAGATTTTGGACATCTGGGACTTGGCGAACCGCTGGCTCATGGAGCGCATTACGGCAGGACGGTCTGTGCGAAAGTCGTCAGGTCCGTGGAGTTGGCCATAGACTGTCAGAACCTCTTCCTGGAAGACTCGCCGTTCGATGGCTTCCTTGAGCACTCGCTCAATGGTGTCGAGGGAGCGGGCAATTTGCTCGTCGCTCCATTCCTCGGATAGCAACTGCACCATGTCGGCTACTTCAGGGGTGTCGGAAACCTCAAACACATTCCGCGCCACGGCAGCGGCCTCCTCCCGGGGTACATGGTCGAGGGCCCAGTGGATTTCTTCGATTTCTGGTGGCTTGAGCTTGATCAGCCGGGTAAAGCTGCCCGGCTGATCCCTTGAGCCGTCGGCAAAGCGGACGTACAGCATCTCTCCCTCTTCGCCCTCGAAATACTCGTCGTCCAGGCGCACCAGGCGGGAGCTGATTTCTTGCTGGCGTTCCCGATATTCACCTTCCAAATCCCCGGTTAATTTGATGGAACGGCGGTCCGCAATGGGGCAATCGAGGCCGTGGAAGATATTGGTAGGCTCGTGGGGCGCCACCAATTCTCCGTCCCGGTCCCGGCCAAACAGCAGTGCCAGGTCGATAGGTACCTCATACCGGATAAGCATTCTATTCTCGAAACCGAACAGTTCGTAGACCGCTGCCTCGCCGGGGCTCAAATGGTGTGCGCGGACGGCAGGGTATTTCTCCAGGGCCCGTTCCAGCAGGTTCAGGAAGTGGGGCGACACAAAGGGCCTGGTACGCAACTTGAAGGTTGTGAATGGTCGGCCATCCGCATCGTGGTAGCCGTACTGGCAAATGTTGGTGCCGTCTATTTTTTCGAAGGCCGACACTTCCCGGGCGCCGTGCAGTACCCAGGAACCATCCTTGTGGAAGGGGTAGGCGGCCTTGGGCGTAACCTTGATGAACTGGGGGGCAGGCCTTTCGTTGACGTGGGTTATGGACAGGGCGCCGTACTCGTCTCCGCCAATGAACTGGATGTGGCCGGCCACCCTGTTTTGGGGATTGAAGGGGTCAACCTCGATGAAGGCCCGCCACATCTTGGGGTGGGTGGCGGGCTCGGTATGGCGGTAATGCAGGTCGTGCCAGATTCTTGTTGGAGTTGGAGTGTCCACGGTTCACCTCCCCGACAGGGGATGCCCTGAAAATGAAAAGGGGCGATACCGGTATCGCCCCTCAGTTGCGCCTTCCGGATATTCTAGTATCAGTTATTGAGTTGCCTGCTCTTTCAGCACGGTCAAAAGTTCCCACATTCGGTGCCAGACGATTCTCCGCTCGGGATTGGTGAGCGGCGCTCCCTTGTGCTCCTTGCAGGCCAGAACGGCCCTGCCAGCCAGGAAACCCCAGCTGCCGGGTTCGCCGTTGATCCAGTCGAGCACCCTGTCCCGGTTGTCCTTGATGACTCCAACCAGCAAGGCATCCAGGTTTCCCACCGATTGAGTCATCCGCCGCCCACCGGGCGCACGATTTCCAGAGTGTCGCCATTCTTCAAGGTGACCTGGGCAAAGGAGTCCTTCTTGATTACTTCGCCGTTGTACCCCACAGCAACGAACTGAAGGTCCAGCCCGAAGGACACGAGGTAGGTTTCCAGGTTGGTGGCGTCTTCCACTTCCCTGGTTTTGCCGTTTACCATCAGGTTAATCGTCTCAGGCATAATTGCCTCGTTCTTAACAGGGTAGTCGCCGCTCGGACTCTATGCCAGAGTTTGCTTCTCCCCGGCAGCCACCATCGCTTCCTTTAGCCGGAGAGCAGCTTCGCCCGGATGAGGGGCCGCCAGGATTCCCGTGATTACTGCCACGCCCCTGGCTCCAGCGCCCATTACCTGGTGGCAGTTGTCCACAGTTATTCCGCCGATGCCAATGGCAGGCAGTGAGCAGTTATCTAATACTTGGCTCAGCAACCAAGGTCCGGCCGGGTCCTCCCCCGGATGCGACCTGCTGGCGAACATGGTGCCCACCACCAAAAAGTCGGCGCCGTCCCGGGCTGCCTGTTCTGCGCCTTCCACCGAGTGTACGGAACGGCCGATAAGCATATCCGGTCCCAGGATGCTCCGCGCTGCCGTAACCGGAACAGCGTCCTCTCCCAGTTGAGCGCCGTCTGCCGGCAGAGCAGCAGCTACGTCAACCCGTTCATTTATGACCAGCAGGGCACGGCCGCGAATGGCTTGCCGCAGGCGTTTAGCCAGATCCAGCAGTTGCGCTCCGTGCAGATCCTTCTCCCGCAACTGGACCAGGTCAACTCCTCCCGCAACGGCCTCGGCTACCCGCTCAATCAGCGTGGCCTCATCGCCGACGTGGCGGTCAGTTACCAGGCACAGGCAGGGGTCGGGCAGGACAATGGCCAAGGACCTAGCTGCCTGCTGTTACGGGCTGAGGAACTTCGTCTGTAGGGCTGCTGGCCGAGGCGTAGGCCCGCGTGGGGATGCGCCCGGACAGGTAAGCCTTACGTCCGCCTTCAACTCCCAGCTTGAAAGCCTCGGCCATCTGGGCCGGGTTTTGCGCCTGGGCAATGGCAGTGTTCACCAGCACCGCAGAAGCGCCCATTTCCAGGGCCCTGGATGCGTCGGACGGCACGGCCAGGCCGGCGTCGACCACCACGGGCACGTTGGCCTGTTCAATGATGATTCGCATCTCTTCCACCGTGTGGATGCCCTGGCCGGAACCGATGGCCGATCCCAGGGGCATTACCGTGGCGCAACCTACTTCCTCCAGCCTTCGGGCCAGCACCGGATCGGCGTGGATGTAAGGGAGGACGGTAAAGCCTTCCTCCACCAGTTGGCGGGCCGCCTCCAGGGTGCCCACCGGATCAGGGAACAGGTATTTGGGGTCGGGGATCACTTCCAGCTTGACGAAGTCGGTCCTGGCAACTTCGCGTCCCAGCCGCGCGACGAACATGGCCTCTTCCACGGTGGCACAGCCGGCCGTATTGGGCAGGATGTTGTACTTGGACCAGTCGATGTAATCCAGGATCGTCTTCTGTGTGGGGTCGTCCAGGTTAAGGCGGCGAATAGCGACGGTTACCATCTCGGTGCCCGAGGCCTCGATGGCTTCAACCATTTCCTCGTTAGTACGGTATCGACCGGTACCCACTATGAGTCGGGAACTGAAGTGTTTGCCCCCTATTACCAAGTCGTCCGGCATCGCTGCTACTCCTTCCGGTTTGCTGAATACAACAAAACCGCCGTTAAATTAACCGGCGGTTGCTCAATTTCCAGCGTCTTGTCCCTGCGACGGCATTACCCGTATCAGGTACAGACGGTCGGTAGCGACTCCCGGCTACCCTCTCAGCCTGGCTTACCCAAGCTCCCGCCAGAACATTCATTATTTCGTTTGGAAGCAAACTTTAACACGCAAGGCCAATACAGTCAAACGAAATAGGATGCCAGGGCGGGAGGCAGGCGGAAGCGATTGGGGAGTTCAAACCCGCCCAGCGAGGCCGCTACCGCCCAAGGCGTGATTCTGCACGTTCCGGGAGTCTGGAACTGATTCTTGCCAGGGTTTAATATACCTCTATGGTTAGTGAACAACGAGCAACCGATTCTCCACTTGCCGGCCGCCTCTTCGTCGGGCGACCGTCAATGGGAGCCAGGGCAACGCTTTGGTCTCTGGTTAGTGAGATAAAGGGGGAGGACCTGATGGCTCCGGTGACGGTTGTTTCACCGTCCCGGTACGCCAGCCTGGCCCTTCGCCAGGAACTGGGCGACAAGGGATTTATCAACGTACGGTTTATACAGATGCCGGTGCTGGCCGAGTTGCTGGGCGGCGCATCGCTGGCGGCGAAGGACAAGAAACCCATCACTTCCACCTTGCAGAGCATTTCCCTGCGCCAGATTCTCTCCGAAACTTCCGGTCTGCTCCACCCCGTTCGGTTGCATGCCAGGACCCAGAGCAGCGTCCGCGCCGCCTTCAGGGAACTTCGCCGCCTTAACGAGGGAGATTTGAAAGACTTGGCAACCCTGGGCGGCGTAACTGCCGAGGTCGTGTCGTTATACCACCGGCACCGGCAAACTATCTCCGGCAAGTGGTACGACCCGGAGGACCTGGCCAGCGAGGCTGCGGAAGCGGTACGGAAGGGAGAGGCCGCAGCCCTCGATGATCTGGGCCACATCATTGCCTTCCTGCCACGCCCATTCAGCCCCGGTGAAACCGCGCTGGCGCTGGCGCTTGCTAACGACAAGAAGTGCTCCGTAATCCTGGGAGTAACAGGCGACGAACAGGGGGACAGACTGATCAGGGACTTGCAAGGGCGGCTTGAGCCGGCGCTGGGTAAGGCCGTGGTCGTTGCCGACGCGACTCCTCCCGCCCTTACGCCGCAGGACGCCACCCACCTGCATGTGGCTCCCACCACCCACGAGGAATTAAGGTGGGTAATCCGGCAGATCGTGGCGGAAGCGGGCGACCGTGAGACCCCTTTCCATCGAATGGCCGTGCTTTACCGCATGGAGAACCCGTACGGCGCACTTATTCGGGACGAGCTTGCCATGTCGGGTATCCCGATGGCAGGGCCCGGGAGAGACTTGCTGGCGGACACTCCGGCCGGCCGCACTCTTTTGGGCCTTCTAAACCTTCCCGCCAACGATTTCAGGCGGGACGAAGTGATGGAGTGGCTAACCGGTTGTCCAGTCAGGCCGGCCGGGTCGCCCTCGAACGACTTCAGCCCCAGCCGGTGGGATACCATCAGCAGGCAGGCCGGAATAGTGGGAGGACTGGATCAATGGCGCGAAAGGCTGTGCGGATACGCCCAGGCCACCGTGGAGCAAGCCGAACAGGGTGAGCAGGATGGGAGCATTTCGGAGGCCCGGTCCGAGGCGATGCGGGACAACGCAGGGGCGGCACTGGCACTCCGAGATTTCGTTCTGGGTCTGGCCGAAGCCCTGACGCCGCCGGCCGACGGGAGCGCCTGGACCGAATTCTGCGAATGGCAGTCCACCCTGTTCCAGGACTATCTGGCCCGCCCGACGGCTTTTGTTGATCAAGATGAACTGGACAGCTTTGATCGGGATGTTGAGAGGGTACTCCAGCTTCTGGCAGAGGTAAAATCCGCTGACTCCCTGGGTGGCACGGCAACGGTGGATGAATTCAGGCAGGTGGTTCGGGACGCGCTTCAGGTCCCCCATGGTCACCTTGGCCCCACCGGTCGGGGCGTCTTTGTATCCTCATTCGCCAACGCTGCAGGAATGAGCTTTGACAAGATCTGGCTGGTGGGAATGATTGAAGGCGCAGTTCCTCCGGCCCTCCGCCCGGATCCTTTGCTGCCCCAGGGCGACCTGACCGGACACGGGAAACTCACGCCTGGCCAGCGGCGTGTGGCTGAAGAGCGGTATAACTACCTGTCCGCGCTGGCCACCGCTCCTCGCTGCACTCTGTCTTACCCCACGGCCGAATCCTCCTCCCGCCGGGCTGCCCATCCCTCTCGCTGGTTCCTGGAGCAGGCATCCACCCTGGCCGAAAAGCAGGTCCACAGCGGAGACTTGCCCTCCTTGGCCGAAGAAGCGTGGTTTTCGATAACCATTTCAGCAGAAGACGCCCTGGATGGCCTGGTGGACGGTGGCCTTGCCGACCTGCTGGATTACCGTCTGGACCGCCTGGTGCGCTGGAGAGAGATCGGGAATCCCATAGCCATGCACCCGCTGGCCACCGGAGAAAGCATGGCGCGGGCCGCCGGGATGGGCCAGGAACGGCGTTCCCGGCGATTTACCCAGTTTGATGGCAACCTTACGGAGGTGGCCCAAAATTCGCGCTTCGGAAGTACTTTGGAGCGACAACCTATCTCCCCCACGCGGCTGGAAACCTGGGCTACCTGTCCTTTCCGCTTCTTCCTGGGAAACGTACTGTGGCTGGGCGCCCAGGAAACTCCGGAGGACACCACTCGCATCACCCCCCTGGAACGGGGCAAACTGATCCACAAGATATTGGAAGATTTCATCGTGCAGAGCAGAGACGACGCGTTGATTCCTGCCCCGGGCAACCCCTGGACCGTGGCAGACAACCGCCGTTTGCAGCAAATTGCCGAGATGGAGTTTGACGCTGCAGAGGCCAGGGGCGTTACCGGCAAGCGCTTGCTTTGGGAATTGGAGAAGCAGAACATTCGCGACGACCTTGATGCCTTCCTGGAGGCGGAAGCGGCGCTGCGGGAACGGATCAATACGGGTGAAATTCGAGTGGAGGAGTCATTCGGACTGGGCAGTGAGTCTCGGGAGGTGCTGGACAAGGCAACAGGTCTGAGGTTCAGGGGATACATAGACCGGGTAGATATCAGCGCTGACGGCAAGTCGGTCCTGGTAATGGACTACAAGACAGGCTCACCCAGTCCTTACAGCAAGCTGGGAGATGATCCCATCGACCGTGGCAAGAAGCTGCAACTGGGAATCTATTCCCTGGCGGCACAACGCCTGGCGCCCGAGGCCACAGATGTTCGAGCGGCCTATTGGCTTACATCCGGGAGAGGCGAGTTCAAATTCGCGCCTCCCGACCATTTCGACATTAGTGACCCGGACACGGCCCGGCGATTCAGGGACGGGGTAACCACAGTGGTCTCTGGAATTCGCAGTGGAGTCTTCCCCGCCAACCCCGGGGAAATGGGGCTACATGGCTTTATCAATTGCCAATATTGCGACTTCAACTCGCTTTGTCCCTCCCAGCGGGGTTATGTCTGGGAAAACAAGAAAGGCGACAGCGCTGCGGCCATCTACAGGCGACTGGCCGAGGGCGACCAGGATGATGGTGGGCCGGAGGAAGAATAAGTGACCAGCCAGACCCAGAACCCGCTCGCTTCAGCTTTTGAACCCTCTGATATAGAGGAACGCCAGATCATTGCCACGAAACTGGACGATACCCTGTTCGTGGAGGCCAGCGCCGGCACCGGTAAGACCACCAGCCTGGTGCAGCGCATAGTGAACCTGGTGTTGAAATCCAAAACAACCATGGACCGGATCGCCGCTATTACCTTCACTGAACTGGCTGCTGCCGAACTGCGGGACCGGGTGCGGCAGGAGTTGGAAAGGGCTGCCGCAGATTCCGACCGACCGGAAGCGGAGAAGGAACTGGCGCGCCAGGGCGTCTCCGATTTGGATCAGGCCAATATACGCACCCTGCACTCCTTCGCGGGCCAGTTGCTGCACGAGCGACCCCTGGAAGCCGGTTTGCCCCCGGGGTTTGAAACATCCGACGAAATCGTGGCTGGGCTGGCCTTCGATGAAGCATGGGAGGGATGGCTGGACCGGAACCTGGGGGAAGACTCGCCTATTGCTGCGTCCATTTCCCTGCTCCTCACCCAGGGCGTAACCCTGGATCGACTGAAGAAACTGGCACAAGAATTCCATGCCGATTATGCCGACTTATCGGAACCAGGTCCCGCAGCGGATGCGCCACCGGCAGGCAGGGCAGGAGTTGAAGTGGCGCGGCTGTGGCCCGAGGCGGAAAGGCTGCTTCAGTTCTCCAAGAACGGCGCCGGCGATGGCCTGTATGATCGTGTAACCCTGCGGCGAGTCGCCGCTAGAGCGTTGGGAAGTGCGCCGGCTGGCAGCTTTAACTATTACCGGCAACTGGCCAGGATGTTGCCACTTTCCACCACTTCGGGGAATCGGGACAATTGGAACGTGGATCAGGGCACGGGAGTGAACGCCTGCACCGCCCTTAAGGGTTTGCTGGGAGAGATTCAGCAAGAAATTCTGTCGGAACTGGAAGAGGCCAGGCGTCACGCCCTGGTGGAGTTGGTTAACAGCTTGACCGAGTTCGTGCTGGGTTATTCGGAACGTAGGAGGCAGGAGGGCCGCGCAGAGTTTCAGGACCTGCTGGTGTGGGCGAGAGATTTGCTCCGAGACAACATAGGCGTTCGTGACCACTTCCGCCGCCGGTTTTCCCACCTGATGATTGACGAGTCGCAGGACACGGACCCGATACAGGCGGAAATCGCCATGTTTTTGGCAGAAGAGGTTCCCGAAGGTACGGCTGGCGAAGAACGCCCCACCAGCTGGGATACCATCGTCCCGGAAAGGGGCAAACTGTTCGTGGTGGGCGACCCCAAACAGTCTATTTATCGCTTCCGCCGGGCCGATGTCGGGCAGATGCTACACCTGCGGGACCGAATGGAAGTCGGCGGTGGGCGTACGGTCAATTTGGTGCAGAACTTCCGGTCGCAGAAACCGGTGGTGACTTGGGTCAATCACCTGTTTGAGAGGTGGATGGGTCAGGGCGGTGATGATGAACCCTCTGACCGGGCGCAGGCTGATTACGTGAATATGGCCCACCGCTGGTTAGCGGATACGGATAGCGCGGTTGGTCCAAGGGTGTGGGCCCTGGGCAACGAAGAGCAGCCCGACCTCATTGGTACGATCCGACAACAGGAAGCGGCCGATATCGCGACCCTGCTGCGCCAGATAGTGGAGGAGGGGTGGTTGAAGCTGGACCAGAAATCTACCGATGCCGCCGGTGGTAAGGAAGCATACTCCCCGGCAGGCTACTCCGATATCTGCATCCTAATCCGCGCCCGCACAGTTCTGCCTGCCCTGGAACGGGCCCTGGAGAATACCAATATTCCCTACCGCCTGGAAAGCGCCTCACTTATCTTTGAGAGCCAGGAAGTGCGCGACCTGCTTAATTGCCTGAGGGCCATTGACAATCCGGCTGACCGGGTGGCCACTGTGGCAGCGCTCCGGTCGCCGGCCTTTGGCTGCAGCGACGTTGATCTGCTCCGTCACCACGAGGCTGGCGGAAGCTTTGACTACCTGTCCGACAATCCCGGCAAGGGCGAACCAGTGGTGGCCGAGGGACTGGAGTTGCTGAAGCAATTTCACCTGCGGCGCATGTGGGAACCGCCCTCAACCCTGATTGAGCGGTTTGTGCGGGACCGAATGCTGCTGGAGGGCGCCACGTCCCATCCGCGGATGCGGGAACAATGGCGCCGCTATCGGTTTATGGTGGAACAGGCTGCCCAGTACGCCGAGGCCGGCGGCAAATCCCTGCGTTCCTTCCTGGGCTGGATTGAGGACCAGGTCAACAACAGGGTGCGGGTTACGGAGACGCCGGTACCCGAGTCGGACGAGGATTCGGTCCGGATAATGACCATGCACTCGGCCAAGGGCCTGGAATTCCCAGTGGTTATTCTGACTAGTCTGAACTCCCGTGACGACTTCAGGCCAAACGTTTCACTGCATGACCGACGTTCGGGGGTTGTGGAGGTTGGCTTGGGGCCCCAAAACAACCGCATCGCCACGGGCGGCTACGATGACCTGTTGGCCAGGGAAAAGCTTATGTCGGAAGCGGAAGACGTGCGCCTCATGTATGTCGCCGCCACTCGCGCCCGGGACCACTTGGTCTTGAGCCTGCGGAGGCCGGAAAGAGGAGGCAAGACAGCCGCCCACGCCATATCCCGGCACATGGCCGACCACCCGGAGCTATGGGAAACGGTAGCTTTGAAAGGTGGAACCCTGCCGATGGCGACTGCCTCGGGTGAAGAGGAAAGTTCCGCCGCTCAACTGTCCGCCGGGCCGGAACATTCGATTGAGGTGCGGAACGAGTGGATTGCTGGACGGCAAGAATTGATAGCCAACCGGGGCAAGCCAATGTTTACCTCCGCCACCGCCCTGGGCCAGCGGGATCGGGAAGAGAGAGAAAGGAAGGACGAGCAGGAATTGGGGCAGGGAGATGAACCCTGGCGGCGAGGCCGCGCCGGCACCCAGGTGGGAAGGGCCGTTCACGCGGTTCTCCAGTCCATCGACTTGGCAACCGGCGAAGGGTTAGAGGAAAGGGCCAGGGTCCAGGCAACCGCGGAGGGCATCCCAAACCGCGAGGGCGACGTCATCAGGCTGGCCCGGATTGCGGTCAACAGTGACATAGTCCGCCGTGCGGTGGCGTCGCAACGCCTGTGGCGGGAGGTGCCGGTGGCCGCGCCGGTGGAAGGCGGTTTCCTCCACGGGTTCATAGACCTGCTGTTCGAGGAACCGGACGGTTTGGTGGTGGTGGATTACAAGACCGATTCCGTAGATGAAGATCGCGTGGAAGATGCCGTCGAAAAGTACCGGCTGCAGGGCGGGGCTTATGCCTGCACAGTTGGCAAGGCTACGGGAAAGCCTGTTAAAGAGGTACGATTCCTGTACCTGGAGGCACAAACGGACGTCCAGTTGCCCGACTTGGAAATTGCTGTGGAGGAGGCTGAGAGGATGGCGATGGAGGAACTGGCTTAGTCAGGCTTCTGGCGGGGCGCAGCCTGAGAGTTCTGTATTCAGTATCGGGGCGGCAGCGTCCACAATTCTACCTCCAAATTCACAAGGCAGGGGAATGGACATGGGAATTCTTACCGATGACATGAAGCGGGTGGTACGGCAGCAGCGGATAGGGTTCGTGGCTACCGTGTGCCCCGACGGCACCCCCAACCTTTCCCCCAAAGGCACCGCCGCTGTGTGGGACGACGACCACCTGCTGTTTGCTGACCTGGCTTCACCCGTCACCATGGATAACCTGCGCCACAATCCATCGGTGGAGATCAACCTGGTCGACCTGTACTCCCGCAAGGGGTATCGGTTCAAGGGCGCAGCGCACATCGTGGAAAAGGAAAAGGAACCGGAGTTGCACGAGGAGATCTTTCAGGCCTACGAGTACGGAGGACGGGGCGTGCATCAAACGCGCTTGCCAGCCCGGGCCTACGTCCTGGTCAGGGTGGAGCGAGCCCTTCCGCTGGTCTCGCCCGCATACCTGCCTGGAGTTACGGAAAAGGAAACGAGGGAAACGTGGGCGGACTACTGGGCGGGCGTCCATCGCGACAGGATGGAGCAACTGGAGTCGGAAGCCTGATTGTGGCGTCCTTCGGCAAGTACTGAAAACAATTATGGGGCAGGCAAATGGCCTGCCCCATTCTATTGTCTTGATTTCCCAGGCGAGTCAATCAGCGTTGACCTATGGGCACATACTCCAGGTCCATATCGCCGGTGTACTCCAGCAGGGGGCGGATCAGGATATTGTCATCGAACTGCTCCACGCATTGCAGTGTCCAGCCGGGGATGCGGCCCAGGGCAAAGATGGAGATGAACAGGTCGTCGGTGATGCCCAGCAGGTAGTAAATGCAGCCGGCGAAGAAGTCGACGTTGACGTGGATTCCCCGGGAGCGATAGGGCACCATGGCTTCCTCTTCAACGTAAGTGAGGATCTGGAACCAGTGCGGCTGGCCGACCTTCTCGCTCAAGGCCCGAGCGCGTTCCCGCAGGTGGCGGGCCCGGGGATCCTCGGCGCGGTAGACGCGGTGGCCGAACCCCATAATGCGTCCGCCGCTATCCAGTCGTGCCCGGCAGTATTCCTCGGCATTTTCCGGCTGGCCGATTTCCAGCGACATCTTCATCACTTCCTCGGCAGCGCCGCCGTGGGCCGGTCCCTTAAGGGTGCCCACGCCCGTTACTACGGCGGAGTGCAGGTCGGAAATGGTAGATGCCGTAACCCGGGCGGCAAAGGACGAGGCGTTGGCGCCGTGCTCGGCATGTAGAATGAAGTCAACGTCCAGCAAACGGGTGGTTTCCTCGTCCGGCATTTCGTTGAAGAGCATGTAGAGGAAATTGCCCGCGTGGTTAAGGTCCGGGTTGGGGGCCACGGGTTCCAGGCCCTGGCGCAAGCGGTGGTGGGCGGCAACTATGGTCGGGCCCATGGCTGTGAGCCGGATGCCCTTGCGAATAGTGGCCTCTACGGAGTTGTCGTTAACGTCCGGGTCAAAGGCGGACAGGGCGGAAAGACCCGTTCGCAGGGCGTCCATGGGGTGGCTGCTCTTGACCAGGTCCAGAACCTGGATAACTTCGTCCGGAATACGGCGGTTGGCGCGAAGTGTGTCGTCAAACTCGGACAATTCCTGCTGACTGGGCAGCTTGCCATAAAGCAACAGGTAGACCACTTCTTCGAAGGTAGATTGTTCCGCCAGGTCATGTATGCTGTAGCCCCGATAAAGGAGCTTTCCCACCGAACCGTCGATGAAGCTGGATTTGGTGGTGTCCAGGTAAACGTCCTTAAGTCCCTTCATTATCTCCGGGGCCATTAACCATCCTCCCTCCGAGCGTTCCTTTACCAGAAATCGGTGTATTGCGAACGTCCCGGACCCTTAAATCGTATGTAAAATTGGGCAATTTCGTAGCGGGATTTTAGCATTGGCCCGCAATAAGCGTCAAGCTGAAGTTGACCCTGAGCACACTGCGGCAATTGGCTCAATCAATATGTTCTCAGCGTTGCTCCAACGTGGTCCAACCCCTCGATATTCTTGACACTCCCAGCGGTTTGTAACAGAATGCGGACAGATATCAGGACCATTTACTGAACCATAACAGGCCTGTTGCAACCTGTTTCGTACACTTTGCGCCCTGATGAGTAGCTAATCCAAATCGGTGGGCACAAAGTTATTGCTGAATCTATTCCCTATGAGCCGCAAGGGAGGCTGCCAATGACGACAACAGAGAGTTCCAACCGCACAATGATCGATGTTGCCGGAACCCAGGTTGAAATGTTCTCCGGCGGAAGCGGTCCGCCCCTGCTGTTCCTGCACGGCGCCGGTGGCAACGCGGGCTGGCAGGCTTACCACCAAGAGCTTGCCAAGACCTATACCGTTTATGTTCCCTCCCAGGCCGGTTTCAACGGTACCGAACGTCCCGACTGGCTCTACACCATCACCGACCTGTGCCACTTCAACCAGGGTCTGGTTGAAGCCCTTGGGTTAAAGGACTACATCCTGATGGGCTCGTCCATGGGCGGCTGGGTTGCGGCGGAAATGGCTGCAATGTGCCGCTACAATCTCAAAGCACTGATTTTGGTGGGGGCTGCAGGTATCAAGCCCGAAAAGAGCGAGATAGCCGAGATTTTCATGGTTTCCGCCCAGACGCGCATGGCCCAGCGCTTCCACGACATTTCCCAGGTACCCAACCGCGAGGACTACGAAAGGGAACCGACCGCGGAAGAACAGCTTGTAGCCCACTCCAACCAGGAAATGGCCTCCCGCCTCTGTTGGCGTCCCTACCTGCATAATCCCAGCCTGCCCTTCTACCTGGGACGAGTTGACACCCCAACCCTGCTGGTGTGGGGACGGCAGGACGCCATAATTCCCCTGGAGTGTGGCGAACTCTTCGAGTCGGCTATGCCCAATGCCCAGTTAAAGGTTATCGAAAGCTGCGGCCACTCTCCGGCTCTGGAAAAGCCCGCAGAATTTCTCGCGGCAGTCAACGCATTCCTGGGTGGCCTGTAGGAATTACTGCTCCGCCGGGTCCCTGTCGTCCCAGCCAATTTGCAAGAACAGGAGAAAGCAATGACGGAAGTTTTCTGGTTTTCGGAACAGCCCTATGGCCACGTAACCGATGATGATCTGGCAGGGTACGAGTCCGGGCGAATGCACTTCCCGAATACCTACTTTGACCCGGAAAAGGCCCACGTACTTTACAACAACTACCACGATCAGTACGCCCTGGCCGACGAGGTGGGTTTTGACGGGATCATGTCCAACGAGCACCACTCCTCCTACTGGTGCATGAAGCCTTCGGTAAACGTGGACGCAGCGGTCATCGCCAAGGTAACCAAGCGATGCAAGATAGCCATGCTGGGCAACGTGATTGCCCTGAATGATCCGGTGAAGATGGCCGAGGAAATCGCCATGCTGGACTGCATTTCCGGCGGCCGGATCATCTCCGGGTTTGTGCGAGGCACCGCCGTGGAAACGCTTCACGCCGGTATCAGTCCCACGGAAAACAGGGACCGGTTTGAGGAAGCCCACGACCTGATAGTCAAGTGCTGGACCGACCCCGGCCCCTTCCGCTGGGAAGGTCGCTACTTCCCCCACCGGATGGTCAACCCCTGGGTAGTGCCCATCCAGAAACCCCATCCGGATATCTGGTTCCCGGGCACGGGAAGCCCCGAAAGCGTTATCTGGGCCGCCAAGCGAATGTACCCCTACATGAATCTTGGCTCCCTCCTGGACTTGACCAAGCAGTTGAAGGATATATACTTCGAGACTGCCCGTGAAGAGGGCTACGAACCAGGTCCGGAGCACTTCGGTTACTTGATTCGCTGCCTGGTGGCGGACACCGACGAGCGGGCCCAGGAAGTGGGCCGCACCTTCCTGTGGACGGAGACCCACCGCCAGCGCGGACCCATCGAGTTCAACGACCCGCCGGGCTACCAATCCCGGGAGGCTCTCCGTATCAAGATGTCCCGTCCTACCATCGGCACGGGCACCATCGGTCGCCGGATGAGCTACGAGGAACTGCAGGACGCCCACAACATCATCGTGGGCAGCCCCGATACCGTCATCGAAAAGCTGCGCTACATTAAACAGTCTCTGGACCCGGGCTACATGTTGATCTACGGCAACGAGGGCGACATGCCCCACGAGGACGTGATGCGGTCCGTGGAATTGCTGGGAACAAAGGTGATACCGGCGTTGAAGGACGACTAGCTGAAATCACTGGGACTCAGTGATAACTGAACTACTGGCATAACAGGGGCGAAAGGAGGAAGAAGCTTTCGCCCCTTTTCCTTATATGACCCGCCGGTAACCTGGCGACCTGGTTGGCGTTTAGCTTCAAGTCGGCAGGTATAATACTGCATTGCCGAATTAGTCCCGGATTTACACTACCAGGACAGCAGCAAACTGGAATCGAGCACTTTTCCTGGCATTGGAAGAAAGTAGGCAGGAGTGAATCTCACTGAGAATCGCTTTACCGGCATAGTCCTGATGGCAGGTACGGTGCTGGGCCTGTTGATATTCTTATTCCGGCCGGGGGGATTGCTGAATAATCCGGTCACAGTTTCCACTCCACTGGTTGAGAAGGTACAGGTTCTGGCAGACGCCGGGTTGTGGACTCATGCATCCACCCTTATGGCTGTAGTGAGCCTGGTAATGATTCTTTTTGGTATATCTGGTCAATTCGCCGCCCCGCAGGGCAGGGAACCGCGGCTGACGCTATGGTCAGGCTGGGCCTATTGGCGATCACCTTTGCCTTTATCGCCGGCATGGTGGGACGTGGCATGAATCACGTCATCGTCCACACCCTGCTTCACCTGCAAGACCCCATGTTGCAGCAGGGCGCAACGCTGATGGCGGTAACCCTGGAGTTGGTAAAGTCTGGAATCCGGGTCGTGACCTCCTTTGCCAGCGTCTTTGGCGTACTCCTGATGGCATTCGGCTTGGCCCCGAGGCTGAACCGGGCTTACCGGGTAATTGCGATTGTTATGGGGGGCCTTGGCGTAGCATCCCTGGTGACGCTGGTTATTGCCGATCACATTCACGAGCTGGCCAGGCTATATCGGATAGTTAACATCTTCGGGATTGTGATCCTGGCCTGGTTTTTCATCATTGGGCTGGAAATCTATCGGGGTCATTCCGCCGTGACTCCGCCTTTTGAAAGCGAGTCGGGCGGGAAATAGGCGGATCTGAGCGGCGCCACAACTCCGGAAGCCTGGGACAAGAAACCGGAGGAGATGGGTGAATCCGTCTCCTCCGGCTTTTCTATCGGAAATTGGAAGACCCGGCGCCAATCAGCGCCACAGAGGGCTGTCCCATCAACGGTAAGAATTCATTGACGAGGTTCAGTCACCGGTCAATTTCTCCTCCAGCGCTGCTTTAACCTCGGGCCATTCCTCTTCAATTATGCTGTAATAAACTGAATCGCGGTTGGAGCCATCCCGGTTAATCCGATGGTTGCGCAGTATGCCCTCCTGAACTGCGCCAATTCTTTCTATGGCGCGCCTGGAGCGGGTGTTATTGGTATCGGTCTTAAGGCATACCCGGCGCGCCCCCAGATCGTCGAATGCGTGTTTGAGCAATAGGTACTTGCACTCGGTGTTCACGAAGGTGCGCTGGTAATCCACCCCGTACCAGGTCATCCCAATCTCCAGTACCCGGTTGGGACGGTCAATGTCCAGATAACCGGTGGAGCCGATGGCTTTCCCTGATTCCGGCTGCACCACGGCAAACTGCACCCGTTCCCCGGTGTCGTTGCGGGCGACGCACATCTTTACCCAGTTCTCAGCATCCTCCAGGGTCGTGAAGGGAGGAGTGAGAAGGTAGCGCCAGATGATTTCTTCCTGGCCGACAGCATAAAGATCCGGAGCATGACACGGCGCTACAGGTTCCAGGCGGACGCGCCGACCTTGAAGGGTAACTGGCTGCGGGTCCATCCTTAATCTCCTTTACCGGCTGCGCCCGGCAGCAAGTCCCTTACCCGGTCCAGAATCCGCTGTCCCACCTCGTACTTGGTTAGCAGGGGCAGTTCCTCTACTTTCAATTCCCGGTCTATGAAGAAAACCTTGTTTGTGTCGGAGCCGAATCCGCTGTCGGCGTCGGTAATGTCGTTGGCGACGATGAGGTCCAGGGACTTGCGGATGACCTTGTCGGTGGCGTTGGCCACCAGGTTTTCGCTTTCTGCCGCGAAGCCCACCCTGACGAAGGCTCCCCGTGCCGTATCCAGAATGTCGGTGGTCTTGGCCAGTTCAATGGTCAACTCATCGTCCGACTTCTTTATCTTTTGATCCGCCGCCGACGCGGGGCGGTAGTCGGCTACCGCAGCGGCCATAATCAGGGCATCCGCGGTGGCAACTTCCCTGTTTACTGCCTGGGCCATCTGGTCGGCCGTCTGAACTTTCACCACATCCACTAGCGGAGGGTTGGGCAGGCCGGTGGGAGCAGTTACGAGCACGGCCCGCGCTCCCCGGTCCCTTGCCGCTTCCGCCAGGGCGTATCCCATCTTTCCCGATGAGTGGTTGGTGATTACACGCACCGGGTCCAAAGGTTCCTGGGTCCCGCCGGCGCTTACCACGATAGTGCGTCCCGCCAGGTCGCCGTCGCGGCCCAGGGTGGCTGATATATGGCCCAGCAAGTCAACGGGTTCTACTAGGCGCCCCATGCCCATCAGCCCCGATGCCAGGCGTCCCGGAGCCGGGCCGGCAATTGCCACGCCCCGCTGCCGGAGCTTCTCCAGGTTTTCCTGGGTTGCCGGGTGGGCAAACATGTCGGCGTCCATGGCCGGAGCCACCAGCATGGGCGCGAAGGTGGCTATGACGGTAGTGGTCAGGGGATCGTCGGCCAAACCTGCCGCTAACTTGGCGATGCAGTTAACGGTAGCGGGGGCAATTACCACGATGTCGGCGCGGCGGGCCAGGGCGACGTGTTCGTTGGCAAACTCGGAAGTGACGTCATAGGTGTCAGTAACCACTTCCCGGTGGGTGATGCTGCGGAATGCCAGAGGTGTGACAAACTGGGTGGCACCGTAGGTCATTATTACATCCACCAAGGCGCCGGCCTGCACCAGCTTGCTGGCCAGGTCAACGGCCTTGTAGCTGGCGATGCTGCCGGTTACACCCAGAATTACCTGCTTGTCCGCCAGGGGCCCAGCCATTCTTACTCCTAAAAGGGGACAGGATTGCGGGCTGTTATTCCCTCAATTCTATCCCATCAATTGAGGTTAATTCCTTGCCCTGGCCTGCTTTTCCTGGTTCATTTCGTATATCAGGCGAAGGCCGATGAGGGTCAGGTCCTGGTTGATGTCGTGGAAAACGTCGGTGTGATCGGAAATCACCGTCACCAGCCCGCCGGTACCAATTACCTGGGCGTCCCTGCCGATTTCGTCCTTAATCCGGTCCACCATGCCGGTCACCAGTGAGGCATAACCGTACACCAGGCCGGACTGGACGGCGTTCACTGTGTTGCGCCCCACCACCGACTTGGGCGCCACCAGTTCCACGCGGCGGAGTTGAGAGGCATTGAAGAAAAGCGCATCGGCGGCCACACTGATGCCTGGCGAAATGACACCCCCCAGGTATTCACCTTCCCGGTTCACAACGTCGAAAACTGTGGCGGTACCCAGGTCCACCACTATCAGGGGAGGCGAATAGAGTTCAAGGGCCGCCACGGCATCGGCGATACGGTCGGCGCCCACGTCCCGGGGCGAGTCGTAAAGGATGCGCAGCCCCGTTCGCACGCCGGCAGATACCGTGAGTGGGGGCACGCGGAAAAAATTCTGGCACAGGTCGGAAAACACCACTGTCAACGGAGGTACCCCGCTGCAGATGCAGGCGGAATCTATGCTCGACGGCTCAATCCCGCCCAGGTTCAGCAGGCCCATCAGTTGCAGACCGTATTCGTCGGTAAGTCGGCGGGAGTCGGTCGAAAGCCGGTATGTGGTCAGCAACCGCTCTCCGTCAAATACGCCTATGGTCACGGCTGTATTGCCGATGTCGATAGTCAGCAGCATTGCCGGATTATACCTTAATGGCCTGAACCTTTTCACCAGAGGGCCGGTGCGCTGGTAGCTCTTCCCTTAATGCCACTGCAGTCTGGGGCGGGCAAGGGCTCAGCGCCAGATTGACGTGGGACTGTTTTTCAAGTTGACAGGCCCGATTGCCAATGGCTACCATAGCCCATGCCCTGGGAGTTTGCCCACTACTTTATTTGAACGTTGCGGGAGAGGAATAATCATGGCCAATATGGATCAGGTGCAGATAGTCAGGCAAGGCCGGGACGCTGTGGCCAAGTGGCGTGAAGAGCACCCCGGGGAGTTCATGGACTTGAACGCTTGCTACATGAGCCATACCCGCATACCCATGGTCGACTTGACGGGCGCGGACATGCGGAACTCGGATATGATGGGCGCCATGCTCCGCCGGGCCGATCTTTCCGACTGTCGTCTGAATCCCATTCACTTTTATCGCGCCGACCTGCGGGAGGCTAAATTCGTTAGTTCCCTGCTTAATGGAGGCAACCTCCGGGGCGCCGATTGCCGACAGGCGGACTTCAGCAATGCCGATATGGACCGCGTCATCCTCTCCGACGCTAACCTGGCCGGCGCCAATCTACGGGGCGCTAATCTCTCCCGGGCCAACCTGGACCGGGCCGACTTGACCGGCGCCGACCTGACTGGAGCCACCCTCAATGGCACGGCCCTGACCCGCACAATCCTGACCGACACAATCTTCCGGGAGAGCGACTTTTACGAAGCCGTGTTTAACTCCACACCCATGGCCGGGGCCGACTTCACCGGCTGCATAATGGGCTACACCGTTTTTCAGAACTGCAACTTGAACGGCGCGCTGGGCCTGGATTCGGTGCGGCATGACGCCCCCAGCACCCTGGGAGTGGATTCGCTGTTCCGATCGGGCGGAGCCATTCCGGAAGCTTTCCTGACCGGCGTGGGTTCTCCCCAGTACCTGGCTTCCTTCCAGCAGTCCATCGTCGAAGCTCAGGCCTTGTCGGACGATTACTTTATAGCCTGCTCCGCTGATGACGTGCCCTTTGCGACCAGACTTCAGGAGGACCTTCGCGCCAATGGGGCCCGTTGCTGGATCTTCCCCGAAAATGCCCGGGGTAGCGCGCTGGTTGACCGCCGCAGCACCTCTGAAGAGGAAGAGATTGAGCGGTGGATTCGCCATTACGACAAGCTGATCGTTGTTAGCTCCGCCGCCGGACTGGGCAGCGAGACTATTCGAAACGACATTATCGCGGCGGAGGAACGACAGACCAGTCGGGACGAGTGGGTCCTTTTCCTGGTTACCGGAGACGGTTATATGAACTCTCCACGGGACCGCTATGCCCGTGGACTCAGCACGACGCACAAGGTCTTCGATCTGCCCGGCCAGGCAGAAAATACCGCGGAATACCAGCAGGCGATGGCTGAATTGGCTGCGGCATTGGTAGAAGTTCATCCGGCCAGCGCCGGAAAGCCAACGCCCAGCGCCAGTTCCACCATGCAGCTTTAGGAAATCACGGTCTCCGGTTCCCTCGAGGAGCCCAGTGCGGTAGAGATAAGGAACCAGGACGCCGAATGAAAGAACGGGGCGGACACCATTGGTGTCCGCCCCTCGACTTATGCTGACCAGTGCTTTCCCTGGAGAATGGTCAATTCCCCCTCAGCCTGGCCCGGGGGCCAGATTACCACTTTCCTTCCACGTTGCCATTGCGTTAGCAGTACCGGCCGTCCCACTTGCCGGCCCGTGCCGGGGTCTATTTTGAACCTTCCAAAGAAGGTGTGGAAGTCAAGGGTCGCAGCGGTTCGCCACAGTGCTTCCGGTTCCAGGCTTCCTGCCAATTCCAGGCAGCGTTGAGCCACCAACCCGGCGGCATAAGACTGTGCCATAGGATAATCGACCGGTAGACCGGCAGCTATGGCTGAGCGCTTCAAGGATGACAACGCCTGGGATGGAGCAGGGCCAAAGTAATGGGTGGACGGCAGAAAAGGCGTCTCGAGGTCTGGAGCCTCCCACTGGCTGGGCCCCACAAAGCCCTCGACATTGTTCCCCAGTTCTTCCTGAAACCTTTCAATGGGCGTCGCCACGACGGCGGTCGCCTTTGGACTTACACCATTGGTCCAACAGGAAACCAGCGCCTTGGCCATGGCGATGTCATGGCGTATCCGTCCAACCACCACCAGCAAATCCGGAACCGCTTCCGTCACCTGATGGGCCAGGTCGCTGAAATCTGCCTTCTCGGGAGGAAATTCCAGGTGAATCGTCTTGATAAAGCTCAGGGCCAGGGCCTCCGCTTCCAGTCCTCCGCTCACCTGTCGCGGAAATGCCCCGGCTGAGCACCTGACGATGCCAAGGGTGCTGGCCGTGGGATCGCTTTGCTTGAGAAGACCGGGCAGGGCTGACAGGTACTCCCGCGCCCCCGAAAGTATGCCTACTACCCGATATTCGGGCTGGTAGACTGTTTCTGCCGCCCCGCCCTGGTTCCATAGCACATGGCCGGCCTCCGCCGCCACCTTCGCCGCTGCCTGGACCAGGCCGCTCGAATAGGGACCAAACAGCAGGTTAACTCGGTCTTCCTGAATTAACTTTTGAGTGACGTTTGCCGCTTTTTCGGCGAGGCTGGCGTCGTCGTAGTGGACCAGTTCAACAGGTGACTTGAGGCGGTTAACGGTCAGGCCTCCCGCCCGGTTCACGTCCTCTACCCAGGCTTGCAGTCCTGCCAGTGCCTGCCGCCCCTGGGTCTGATACTGTCCAGTCAGAGAGACGGGTATCCCCACTTTGATGGCAGGCATAGTGTAAACCGGCTTCCCGGTCAGGGCGCAATTGGCGCCCTGTTATAACCTGGGCCGAAAAATTCCGAAAGAACTGGTATAGCCGTGCAGGAAGGTGGTGCCGCTCACCGGGCCAATTTCCCCGTTGCAGAAGAAGCCGCCCAGGGGTACGGCGCCCAGCTTGTCACGGAAAAGATCCGTGTCGTGGTTAGGGCGGCCGTACAGGTACTGACCCCGGCCGAGGCAAGAGAACAAGAGCGCCCCATGCACGTCGTTTTCCCGGTTATCACCTGCGTATCGTTCCAGAACAGCGGCCAAATCCTGCGCCGAGGTGTCCGCGTCCCGCAGGTGGAACTGGACCAGTTGGCCCTCCTTCAGCATTTCGCCGATGGCCAGTGACCCGCTGCGGTCGTCCATGCCCATTACATTGCGGATGAGGAAGTCCCCCTGTTGCGGTTCATCTATGAACTCGTCCATCACCACGCCCAGAAACAGGGAATTCCGCATCAACCCCTGGTCTCGCTCCGTAAGGGTGGGGAAAAGAGCCCGGAGTACATTCAAGGATGTCTCGCCATCCAGCGATTCAAGCAGGTTGCGCCGGCTCTGGGTGATGCGCATGGGCTTGCCGATGGGCCGACACCCCTGCGCTACTACCGTGTCTACGGTGATGTTGCCGTGCATGGCGACTCCCACCGCGCCGGAGCGGTGGACCCGGTTGCCCAGAAAGAGAGCGTTGCCTCCCTGCTGCTGGGCCCCGCTGGCCAGCCCGCCGATCTTGGCGGCGCCGGCGAAAGCAAAGTCCATGCCCAGGATCAGGTTCTGTACCGGGAAGGAAAAGGGATCAGCCAGCAGGACGAACTGGGGAGCATCGGCCGGATTTACTTTCAGGAGGTCCTCCCAGGAAGCAGGGCCGGCGTCCAGGTCCGGCAGGGCGTCGCTGGCCAGGTGAAAAGGTGTCAGGGTCACGTCAGGCAAGGAGGAGGCGGTAATGGACAGGGCGGGACTCTGCTCCACTTCCTGTCCGTTGCCAATTATCCCGCCGCCCGAACAGCCGAGGACCAGAGGCACGGCATCGCCGCCGCCCAATCCCTGGCGGACAAGCTGGGGAATGGCCTCGAAGTTCTGATGGAAGTGGGAGGAAGCGAAAACCACGGCCAGATCTGCAGATTCGTCTCCCAACTGGCCCCGAAGGCTGGAAACGCATTCGTCAATGGCCGACTCCACCGAAGATTGCTCGGATATTGCGGAGGCCCACTTCATGAGGACACCTCTCTTTCATAACGTAAACGGCCGACATCCGGCCTAACATAGCCAACTCAGTATAACAGTCCGGGTGGAAAGCGCGTGCACACCTCAATAGTATCGGGGCAGCGGGGGAGGGCTCATTCTCACGCTGTCGATTCTGCCGCGACGTAAACTTAAACGACCTGGAAGTGCGCTTCTGTAGGGACACAGTCCGCGCCGTTGATGGGCACCATGTCCTGGGGGCAAGCGGAAAAGGCCACTACCAAGTCCATCTCCGCCCGCAGCGTTACGTAGTCGCCGGGGCCCGAAACAGGCGGCTTGAAATCCAGGGTGCAATCCGCCGATACCGGGATGTTCATGAAAAGGTTCCAGGGGCTGGGCGTTTCGGGGGGTTCCAGGCCCAGTTCCGCCAGGGCCGCCGCTAAATTGTCGGTGCAGTTGTCGTGATATCCGGTGCAGCCCAGAAGCTCGTAGCGGTACCGGTCGCACGCCGCCATCAGGGTGTCATGAATCCCTCCAGACGTATCCTCCACCAGCGTAAATATTGGTCGGCGCCGGTTGGTTACCATCGACTGGTTCAGGACTGGCATAGTACGACCAATAGCAGTCCTGGAATGCTCCATTGACATAAACTCGGACATTTCCTCCCGGTTGAATGCCCAGGTGTCTACCACCTGCTGCCCGTGGGTGTTGATTACTTTGACTAGCTGACCCTTAGCGACGAAGGCCGCTTTTCCCTTTCGCGCGGGGATTGTGATGTAGGCGTTTGATGTCATTTCGTGCCTCCTGGCCGGCTGAAGTCCTGTACCCGAGTCGCCGAGTTACCCCGTGAAACCGGCCCACACTTCCGGCAGGCTGGCCAGGGCTTCCGGTGGCAGTGGCCCATTGCCGGCAAATTGTACGGCCTGCTCCAGATGCTCCATGCTCGAATACCCAACCAGCACGCTGCTCACGCCGGGGTTGCTAAGGGCAAACCGCAGGGACGCCTCAACCAGGCTGCCAGCATGGCCCTCCTGGACCAGGAAGCGGAAACCCTCGGCCCTGGCCTGGTCCTGGCTGTAGTCGCGGCCCGAGCCGATGGGCGCGACGCTGGGTACGGCCACAGGATGCCGAGCATTCTCACCACTCAACGCTCCCGCCGCCAGCACACGGATGACCAACACTCCCATTCCCTGATCCGAAGCCAGTTCTATTTGATTGCCGTAGTCGGGCATGTCAAAGCCGTTCGGCACCGCATTCCCCGCGCTGGGGTTCACCAGGTTGTAGACCGACTGGATGGTATTCAGCGCCCCCGCGCCGATAACCCGGTGCAGGGCGTCGGTCTCACCCACCGCCGTCATGCCCCAGAACCGCACCTTTCCCTGGTTGCGCAATTCCTGCAGAGCTTCCACCACTTCGCTCAATGTCTCTTCGGGAGAGACTGAACCACGTTCACCCACGGAGGCCACGTGGTTGTGCATCTGGATCAGGTCCACCTGCTCTCGCTGCAATCGGGCCAGGCTCTCTTCCACCGAGGCAATGACATTTCCCTTAATCTGCCCCGGTTCGTGGGTGGTAACTCGGAATTTGGTGCCCACGTAAACGTCTGCCGCCAGTTCCTTGAGCACCCGGCCCAGGTTGGTTTCCGACTGACCGTTGCCGTAGGACGATGCGGTGTCAAAATAGTTGATGCCCAGTTCCATGGCACGGGCCACCGCCCGCACCTGGTCGCTGTGTTCGCCGCGGATCATCAGTCCACCCACGTTCCCGCACCCGAACCCTATTTCCGATACATGCAGCCCGGTTTGGCCCAAGGGTCGATACTCCATAGTCTTCCCCCTCTCCGCCTAATTTGTTTGCTAATACTATTGCCTGAATGAGTCCGCTACAATCTTTTCAGCAATGCTCCTTAGTCTACCCCGCCATTGCCAGCCTTTGCCGTCGGCCATATAATCGCCAAAGCTACCCATCCCGCAGGGAGGCAAAGAAATGCAGACGAATACTACCAAGGCCAAGTTGGCCGCCGGCGAAGTGGTCTTTGGAGCCATCATCACCCGCTACGCGCCCGACCTGGTGGAGATTTTTGGTGCCGTGGGCTTCGACTTCGTAATGATAGACTGCGAGCATGGCCCTATGAACCTCGACCAGGTGGAGCACATGGTTCGGGCCGCCGAGTCCTTCGGAATCACCCCCATCGCCCGCATCCCCAACCACGAAGAGTCCACGATTCTCCGCTTCCTTGACCGGGGCCTGCAGGGCATCATCGTCCCCCACGTCAATTCCGGCGAAGAGGCCGCCGGGGTGGCCCGCTCCGCCCGCTATTTCCCCGATGGACGCCGGGGCATGGGCGGTGGCCGCGCTCACGACTACGGTATTGGCGTTACCCGCGACGAGTCCACCAACTGGGTCAATTCCCAGTTGCTGGTCATTCCCATGGTGGAAGAGGTGGAGGCGGTGAATAACCTGGACCAGATTCTCGCCGTGCCTGGCGCCGACGTCCTCCACGTCGCCGCTTCCGACCTGGGCCAGAGCATGGGCTTCCCGCCCGTTTCCGAGGTGCGCCGGGTGATGGGCGAGGTCATCCCCCGAGTTCGCGCCGCGGGCAAGAACGTGGGTGTGGGTGGCAATAACCCTGCTGACGCCGCCGGAGTGGCCGAGTTCATCAAGCTGGGCGCCAACTTCGTTACCGTATCATCCCAGGGCCTGATGCGCCTGGCCGCCGAGGATTTCCGCAAGCGTGTAGACGAGGCGCTGGCAGCTTAGCCAGTTCTCAAATTATCAACGAACAAACAGGAAGAATCGGGAACGGGAATCTCCCGGCTGTGCGTTCATGTACGAAAAAAGAAGGAGGTAGAATTATGCCGGACACTACTTTGAAGAGAGAACAGATAAAGGCGGCAATGGATGCCATGATGGCGAAGGCGCTGGAGACTCCAGACGCGCCGGTTGCCATGGCTATCGTGGACAGCACCGGGAACCTGGAAGCCTATGCCAAGATGGACAACCTGCGCTTGTTCAGCCGCCGCCATGCCCTGCGCAAGGCCTACACCGCGGCGATTATGGGCGGCGATACGGGCGCCAACGCCGAGCGCATGCACAGCCAGGGCCGCAGCATCAGCGAGATGGGCGACCCTAACCTGACCCACGGCCAGGGCGGCCTGGTTATTATGAAGGACAGTGTCATCCTGGGCGGCATCGGCGTGGGAGGGTATCCCAGCGGACAGGCCGACGAGGACCTGTCCCGGTTGGGCCTGGAGGCGCTGGGCCTTTAGGCAAATTAACCCAGGACCGATGGTGATAAGTAAGGGGGGCGGTGCTAAAACCGCCCCCCTTTGCTCTTGTCCAACCAGGTGTGGGGTCGCTAGGCGCTGGGCCGCTGGATAATCTCCACGCTGACGTGGTCGGGCGCCTCGATAAAGGCCACCATCGAACCCGAAGGCATGGTCCAAGGCTCGCAGATCATATGAACTCCGTTAGCACGGAAATTGGCTGCGGCGGCTTCCATGTCGTCCACCTCAAAGCCAAAGTGGTCCAGGCCGTAGCGGGGTTCCGTGGAACCGGGCACCGGGTCTTCCCCTTCGGCACGGCCCGAGATGGTCATCAATGTTTGCCCGTTCAGTTCAAGAGTAATGGACTTGGTGGTGGACAGTGGACGCTCCGAGGCAATAACGGCGCCGAAATTGTCGCAGTAAAACTTGGCGGCGGCGTCGGGGTCTTCGCTGCGAAAGTGCAGGTGGTTCTGGGTGAAGTTCATGGTTGGTACCTCCTATAGATCTGGTTCAAATCTCGAGTTCTGTCAAATGGCCCTATTTCAAAAATTCCCCAATCCACTGATCGTAATCGCCGCGCCGGGTCAGCTGACTCATCAGGGCTGGGGAGGCCAGTTGGTCGGTCAGGTCGGCGGGCGCGACACCGTCCCGCAGAGCTTTCATCGTGTCATAGGCTGCTTTGATCGCCGCCGCGAAGGGCAGGTGTCCCTGTAGGGCGACCCGCACGCCGGCCTGGCTGAGAAAATCCAGGTCGGCCAGTTCGCCGCCGGCGCCGCCCAGGAGCAGGGGAATGTTCACCTCGGCGGCCACGGCCTCAACCTCGGCCCGCGTCTGGGCTCCGGCCAGGAACATGGCGTCCACACCGGCGGCCTCGTAAGCCTTGGCTCGCTTGATGGCATCCTCCAGGCCGGTCACCCGCAGGGCGCTTGACCTGCCGGCAACCACCAATGCCGGGTCCTGGCGACCGGAAAGCGCGGCCTTCATCTTGCCCACGCCTTCTTCCACTGAAATCAGCTGGCCCTCGCCGGCTGCGCCGAAGCCCAGGGGCAACTGGGTATCCTCAATGGTCAGGCAGGACACGCCAGCAGTCTCCAGTTCCTCCACCGTACGCCGAACGTTAAGGGCATTGCCGTAACCGTGGTCGGCGTCTACCATCAGGCTCAGGTCGCCGGCGCGGCAGATGCGGTGAATCTGCTGGGCAAACTCCGTCAGGGTCAGCACGATCAGGTCCGGCGCCCCCAGCACCGTACCCGATGCTATGGATCCTGCGAACATCCCTACCTCAAAACCGATGTCTTCGGCGGCCCGGGCGGAAATGGGGTCAAACACCGAGGCGGGATGGACGCAGCGGTCCCCCGCCAGTATTGCGCGATAACGTTCACGTCGAGCGGTTAGATTCATAACTCTCCTCTGTCAAAACATGGATTTACAGAATGGGCAGTACGGTGAAAGGTCTATGTAGTTCTTCCCGGCCTGAACTATACTACCCTGAATTTCGGCTGGCAAATTCAAGATTGAGGAAGACTCTATGTGTGCCACACGAATAATGGGTGTGGACTTCAGCGGGGCCAGGGGAGACAACAATACCTGGCTGACGCAGGCTGGGTTGGAAGGAAATGTCCTTTCCCTGCAAGAGGTAAAGCGAGTTGCTCGGCAGGAACTGGCCGAAACTCTTGCTGCTTGTTCAGGCCCAACCGTCGCGGCCCTGGACTTTCCTTTCGCGCCGCCCAAGAGCTTCGCCGATTACTGGGCGCCTGGCTGTGAGACCATGCCCGATCTCTGGTTGGCTGCGGCGGCAACCGAGTATGACGACTTCCTCGCCCGGCGCAACGAGTTTGTGTCCCTACATGGCGAACCAAAACGCGCCTGTGATCCGCCGGAAAGCTACTCCTGCCTGCACATGGTTAACCCAATTATGGTTCCCATGACCTTCCGCGGGATGCAAATGCTGCACGGCCTCTGGTTTGGCGAAACGGCAAACCCCATTTCAGTTCCTCCGCTGCCGGGGTATTCTTGCCCAGGTTCGGATGCCATTACCGAGTTGCTGGAGGTTATGCCAGGCGCTGTTTTGCGCCGCCTGGGCCTGCCGTACAAGGGGTATAAGGGGGGAGCCAGAGCCTCCGAGCGGCGCCAGGTCATCGTAGCTGCCTTGCCCGAACGAGCTCGGCCCATTAAGTTTGAATTTGGTGAGTTTGAGGACTTGGCCAGGCGCAGCCACGACGCACTGGATTCAGTTGTGGCGGCGATGGCTGCCGCTCTTTGGACAGTGGCCCGGAACCGTTTCCCGCAGCCACCGAAGGAGGGGGAAGAAGGGTTTGATCCGGTAGTTCTGCTGGAAGGGTGGCTTTATGCTCCAACAGGACAGCAACCGCCGTAACATCCCGCCTTCGCTCCCTTCACGAAAAAAATCAAAAGCCGCTGGGGGTCCATGGCAGTTGCTGAACGGCAAACATTCGGTTCGCACGGTCAAGCGATCCGGCTTTCTTTTCTTCCACCAGGCCGGCGTTGGCTAGGGCCGTGAAGGTAATCGTACCCAGGTAGGTTGAAGCCAGGGCAGCCACGGGTATCGCCATGTCCGGTGCGGCGTCCGTGGTACGGCATACCGATTCCTCAGTTGAAGCCTGCAACTCAAACCGGTTGGCGTTCCAGGGGCAGACATCATCCTTCACTTCGATAACGAGTCGCCCCTCCCCGGTATACTTCCGTTGCGCCAGGGCCGTTGCCACGTCCACCAGCCTTAACCACAACCCGTCTCGGGTGGAGCGGCGCAACCTCCTGGGGTCGGCCAGCATCCAGGGCAGAGGGTCGTCCAGGGGCCTCCGTTCCGCTTCCGCCCGGTTGACCAAGTCGGTATCGAAGCAGAAACGCCACAGAGCAGCGACTGATTCCGGTGTAACTGCCATCAATTCCTGGACAGTTACCGTGCCTTCGTTGGTGCGGTAGCGGGCATAGCCCTCCATCCGGTCATCCTCGTAGTAGCCGACGTAAAAGATTCCACCCCTGCCGCCCTGCCGGTGTTCCGGCGCTGCCGCCTCCCGCTCCCACAGGTGGGGCGCCTTCTGGAACACGCCCGGTCGTCCCACGGTGCAGCGAAGAAAAACGTCGGGAAGGACCTTGCCGATGTCTGCCGGATCGATAAAGGCAAACCTGCCAGGGCAGTCGTGGCGGCGAGCGTAGCCGCTGTATGCCCGTTCAATGCCCCATTCTTCCCGCAGGGACCCTACGCCGTATCCGAACCTGCCGTATATGACACTCTCCGAGGCAAATAACCCGGCCAGCGGTTCCCCCCGTTCGTAGACGTCCTTCAACTGGTGGTGCATCATGCTAGTCATGATGCCCTGCCGCCGGTGGGTGGGCTGGACCGCAATGTTGGCGACACCCGCAATTGCCGACTCGCCGCCCGGGATGGAAACACTCTGCCGGTGGGAATGGGCTCCTCCCACGATTTGACCCTCGTCCAGCACCACAATTGACCGATCCAGGTCAAAATGGGGACGCAGCCTTTCGGGGTCGGCGTTCAGCCGGTTTCCGTAGGCGCGGGCTTCCACCCGTACCCACTCCTCAAACTCGGCTGCGGTTACTTGCCTTAGTTCCAGCATCCGGCGGTCCCTCCTGGGAAGTTCATCCACCTTGCGGCGTCCAACATGGTCCCGTTCCCGACTCCACGCATATTACATTATTTTGCGGATCGCTTCATCAGGTACCTCAGACACATGACCAGGTTCCCTATCCAGAGAGGAGCCAGGATGCCCGTTCTTTGAACAGTGCATGTGTTTCCTGCCAAGACTTCGTCGACAGTTCCCCACAGCCGCTGGTACCGCGCTCCCGGTTGACATACACTTGCCTACAAAGGATGATAGGCACCAAAATTGTCTCAGGAGGCCCAAACGTGAAGGCTGCCGTTTTGTACGAGTATGGCCAACCCTTGGTCATCGAGGAAGTTGACCTGGACGAACCCAAGGCCGGCGAGGTGCTGGTGAAAATCGGCGCCGCCGGTGTGTGCCGCAGCGACCGCCACTTCATGCATGGCGACGCCAACATCGCCCTTCCCGCAGTCCTCGGGCACGAGGGCGCAGGCACAGTGGAAAAGGTGGGCCCCGGCGTAACTCTCACCCAGCCCGGCGACCAGGTGGTCCTGTCCTTCGTGCCCGCGTGCGGCCGTTGCAAGTCCTGCCTGGAAGGCAACTCCAACCTGTGCGACCTGCACATGGCCACCGGCCCCTTCATGCTGGACGGCACCACCCGTCTTCACAAGGGAGATCAGCCCATCCACCACATGGGCAAGGTGGCCTGCTTTGCTGAGTATGCCGTCGTGCCCGAGACCGGCTGCATACCCACCAACACCGGCATCCCGATGGACAAGGCTGCCATGATTGGGTGCTGCGTCCCTACCGGGGTGGGGGCCGCTATGTTCAGCGCCAAGGTCCAGCCCGGCAGCACCGTCGCCGTGGTTGGCTGCGGCGGCGTCGGCCTCAACGTGATTATGGGCGCGAAGCTGCTAAACGCCTCCCAGATAATCGCAGTGGACATCCGGGAAAGCCAGCTTGAATTTGCCATGAAGTTCGGCGCCACTCATTCGGTGAACGCCGCCGACCGGGACCCGGTAGCCCAGGTAAAGGAACTTACCGGCGGCCGCGGCGCCGACTACACCTTTGAGGTGTTTGGCTCGGGCGAGACTATCAAGGCTGCGTATGATATGTGCGCGAAGAGCGGGACGGCCACGGTAGTGGGCATTGCCCCGATAGGAGCCGAGGCGGCCATCAATGGTGTGGACATTGTGCGCAACGAGAAGACCCTGCGCGGGACCTACTATGGTTCCGCCCGCTCCCGCACAGATATGCCCACAATGATTGACCTCTACCTTTCGGGCAAGCTGAACCTGGACGACCTGGTGGTCCGTCATTACAGCCTTGACCAGATCAACGAGGCATACGGCGACATGGACGAGGGCGAGGTTGGCCGGGGCGCCATAGTCTTTAACTAGAGATCACTAACTCCCCAAAGAAGTTTGTCGCTCTATCTGGCCGTGATAGCAAGGAGGTTGTTATGCCCCGACTGGAGACTCTCAGTGAAGTACAGCGCAGGACGCTGGAGTTCTTCCCCTGCCTGGAGCATGACGACACGCCCTGGGTTGCCCTGGACAAGCCCCTGTCCCAGTGCAAGGTTGCCCTGGTAACCTCTGCCGGCCTGCACCTTCGGGACGACCAGCCCTTCACCCGGGACACGCCCGGCGGTGAGTCCACTTACCGGGTCATTCCCAGCGACTGCGATCCCTCCGATGTGGTGCAGAGCCACTTCTCCATCGGCTTCGATCACACTGGCATCTACCGGGATCTGAACGTCACGTTCCCTATGGACCGCTTGCGCGAGCTTATGGAGAAGGGTGAGATTGGCAGTCTTTCCACCAATTTCTACTCCTTCATGGGCGCCCTCCGCGACGCCAGCACGGTGATTAATGAGACTGGTCCAGAGGCGGCCCGCCTGATGAAGGCCGAGGGTGTTGACGTTGTGCTGTTAACCCCTACTTGACCCCTGTGCACCCACACCGTGAGTGTGCTCGCCAGGGTCTTCGAGGAGCACGGTATCGCCACCGTCACCATCGCCATGGTTCGGGAACACGCCGCGAAGGTTAAGCCGCCCCGGGCCCTCTTCGTGCCCTTCTTCTTCGGGTTTGCCGTGGGCCGACCCAACGATGCCGACCACCAGCACCACGTCCTGGAGTCTGCTTTCGAAATGCTGAAGGCAGCGAAGGGCCCGGTACTGGAGGACTTCCCGGACGATTCTGCCCCCGCCATCATGCCCCAGGCGTCCCAGGTCGCTGCCGACAAGGAGCAGGCTGCTCTCAGCGCCGCCGACGAGGTTACCGCCCTTCGAGCCTTCTACGAACGCTGGGTGGACAATCACGGGGGCCGCACGGCGGTGGGCCTTTGCGGAGTTCCCCAACGACGCTTCCGTGGCGTCATACGCTTCCTGGAAGCATGCGCTCAAGGTGAGGAAGGCGCTGACATGGAGGAAAGGCCCTCCGGCGTTTCCAGGCCCCAGTTCATCCGGTACTGTGTTGACGACCTGAAGGCCTTTTACTACGAGGCCCGCATGGAGCAGCACAAAGGCGCCGATGAGGACTCGCTGCACCGCTGGTTCTGGGGCAGCACTGCCGCAGGAAAGCTGGTGTCCGACCTCGCTGCCACTTTGAACGAATCTGAAGACCCGGTACTGAAGGGCGCCGCCTACGGCCTGGCCCGGTAACCTCACTTTTCCGGTCGCGAAAATTCATGGGCAGGATGTACAGGAGGAGACACGAAGTACCTCTTGGATCATGCCCATTGCTTTAATGGAGACACCGTAAGTGGACGAGATTGCAGTAAAGCTGGTCGAAACGGAAGCGGAACTGGAAGGCGTTATCAACGTCCGAATGCGGGTCTTCGTGGTGGAGCAGCAGATCCCCCCGGAAGAAGAACTGGACGATGCCGATGCCACCGCGACCCACGCCATTGCACTGCACGGCGACCATGCCATCGGCACTGGACGCATGCTGCTGGTAGAAGGGGACGACGAAGGCACCTGCCGCGTCGGCCGCATGGCCGTGGACCAGGAGTGGCGCCGCCACGGCGTAGGTGGGCAAATACTGGAGTTCCTGGAAGAGCAGGCCAGGCAACAGGGTCTGACCCACTGCCTGCTCCATGCCCAGGAATACGTAAAGGCCTTCTACGCCGGGCATGGGTACGTGGAAAGGGGTGATGTCTTCGTGGAGGCGGGAATTCCCCACGTGGGAATGGTGAAACGGTTGAGATGATCGGCGTCGGCCCCGGACCGGGGCTCAGGGACGCGGCCCTCAATGGTGATACTGAACCGTGTCGTTCAGGAATTGCCCGTAGCTGGCTGAAGGGCGCGGATTGAATATTACGGCGAGGTTAGCCAAGCCTCGCCATATTTTTCGTAGAGTTGTCATCCTGCGTTGCTGCCTGTAGCTAATGTCTTGTGGATATTACTACGCCCGGAAGGCGCGCCAGGATTCCATTCACATCACCCTCACACGGCAACCTCTTCAATCACCCGAACCTCCATCTTGGCGATATGGCTGGTGGGTATGTCGCCCAGAGCCGTCCGCTCAGGCGACGCGAAGTAGGCTGCTTCCTTGTCGGCAATTTCTTCCCTGCTGCTGAACCGGCGGACCCAGATGAACTCGGTGCGGTCGGCATTAACATAAGAACTGACCACCGGAATACCCAGCCGGTCGTGCAGTGGCCTGATGTGCTCGTTGAAGACCTTGAGCCAGGAATCCATCATTCCTCGGTTGATGGTGTAAATGCGCAGTTGGGCGGTCATGCTTAATGCTCCAATAGTAATAAATATTTTGGGAACGCAGGTCAGCGGCAATACGGAGTGCGTTCCCTATTCAGTTTACCCATGCAGACAGGAATTGTTACACCGAGTACTGCCGAATGGCCTCCTCGCTGAAGGCCAGGCCCAGTCCAGGCTTGTCGGGCACCACTATTTCGCCGTCCACGATGGCCGGGGTTTCCTCGAACAGTTGCAGCGACCAGGGCATATATTCCACCGTCAGGCCATTGGGGATGGCGGCTATGTTGTGTACCTGCACTTCCGGGGCAACATGGCTGACCACCGGCATATTAAACGCCTCGGCCATGCCTGCCACCTTTTGGAACTGGGTGATGCCGCCAACCCGCATCAGGTCGATCATCACGACGTCAATGGACCGGTTTTCAATCAATTGGCGGAAGGGAGCGATACCAAACACGTACTCCCCGGCCGCTATGGGCGTGGTCAGGGCGTCGGCGATGCGGGCAAGGCCCTGGTAGTCGTCATAGGTGGTCATGTCCTCCAGCCAGAACAAGTTGTACTCCTCAACCCGCTTGCCAATGGAGATGGCCCGGTTCACGTCCCATAGCTGATTGATGTCACACATCAGGTCAATGTCCGGACCGATGGCTTCACGCATAACCCGGATGCGCGCCACTTCGTCGTCGGCAGAGGGCTCGGCGCCCATCTGGGTCTTCATCTGCCTGAAGCCCTTTTCCACCAGGCGATGTCCTACGTCGGCCAGAAATTCCAGATTGCGGTCTCGGGTCAATTGGCCGCTGGCGTAGGTGGGGACCCGGTCACGGTGGCCGCCCAGCAGTGTGGCTACCGGCAGACCAAAGGCTTTGCCCTTGATGTCCCACAGGGCCACGTCCACACCCGACAGGGCGAAGTTGAACATGCCTGGGCCGATGGTGCCCGTCTGCCGCTTCAGCTTGGCAACAATGGCTTCAATGGCCATGGGGTCGTCGCCGATGATCATGTCGCACATGCAGTCCACGGTAACTTTCAGCGCTGTAAACAGGGGGTTGCCCACCATTCCAGGCATGAATGCATAGCCGATGCCCTGGATCCCATCGTCGGTATTCAGTTCAATAGTAACGAAGTCCCGCGTGCCGGGCCCAATGGGGATGCCGTCCACCAGCGGGTTGTCCGCAGGGACCCGCAAGATGCGTGTGGTGTAGCCGGTTATCTTCATGGAACGTCCTCTGGGGGTGAATTCAGCTTGGTGGCATGGGGCGCCGTTATACGAAAGACAAGGCGCCCCATCTTAGTGTCCGGTTCAGGCTCGGCACATCCAAACTAGCGAAGGCCGTATTCCTGCATCAGTTCCTGGATGGCCTGAGGAGTGCGCCGGTTGGTCCTGCCGCCGCCCATCCGTTCATCGGGATAGCGGATGTTGGGGATGGTCCTGACGTGGATAAGGGAAGGTCCGTCTTCATTCAGGATATGCTCCGCCTGGGTGGCAAAGTCCTCCAGGTTATCGAAGGAATAGCTGTGGGCATATCCTGCAGACCGTCCCATTTCTTCGTAGTCGGTAGTCTCGGCGCCGGGCACTTCCTGCCCTCCGGTGGTGGCATAGACGCCGTTGTCCATTACAAAGTGGTAAAGGTTGGTGGGCGCCTTGTTGGCGATGGTAACCAGGGCACCCAGATTCATCAGGAGACTGCCGTCGCCGTCAAAAATGATTACCTTTTCCTCGGGACGGGCCAGGGCCACACCCAGGCCAAAGGAGTTGGTTTTGCCCATGGCGCCGCTGGCCGGAACGTCCCGCGCCACGTTGTCGGACACTTCTGCCCACCCAATATTTGCCCGCATGGCCGGTACTACCACAGCGTTGCCCCGGTATCGGTTCACAATATTCATCACTTCGACCTGGTCGATCATTTTTCCACTCTCCAAACAATGTAAGTGCGAAAGCCGGTCAACATAAATGTCGGCCGGTAAATTTGGCCCATTCTACCATAGAAACCCGGATAGCAAGTCGGTTGCCCAAGGGCATCACCCAAATGGGGTAATTTGACCGCCTGCCCGCCCGCTCCTTATACTCAACTGGCGAAAAAATGCTGAATTACCGGCGCTGTCCGAAGTAACCAGCAACGAAAATCAGGGGGACATAAATGGCTACTGACCAGAACGAAATCAAGCGATTTGTACAGGAAAGGTACGGCGCCCGCGCCCGCGACGTGATTGAAATCTCCGAAGCCCAATCTTCAGGTGAAGGGGACGAAGGCTGTTGTGGGCCCTCAGACACCGAACGCGCCCTGCGTCTCTACAATGAAGGCCAGGTAGCCGGTCTGCCTGCTGAGGCAGTGGCCGCTTCCGCAGGTTGCGGCAATCCCACGGCCCTGGCGGGATTGAAGCCGGGAGAGAGGGTGCTGGACCTGGGTTCCGGCGGCGGCATTGACTGCTTCCTGGCGGCCCATCAGGTTGGCGCGGCCGGCCATGTTACCGGCCTGGACATGACCCTCGACATGCTGGAACTGGCCCACAAGAACCTGGCCACCACCGGCCTGACCAACGTGGAGTTTGTGGAGGGGGAGATGGAGAACATTCCCCTGCCTGACGCCTGCATGGACGTGGTAATCTCCAACTGTGTCATCTGCCTGTCCCCGGACAAGGACGCCGTGTTTCGGGAGGCCTTCAGGGTGCTTTCGCCCGGTGGCCGTATGCACGTCTCAGACATGGTGGCGCTTAGTCCCGAAGGTCCGGCGGTTACCGACGCCGAGGCTTGGGTGGCCTGCGTGGGCGGCGCCGAAGACAAGACCGTCTACCTGGACCGTCTCTCCCGCGCCGGATTTGTAAGTGTTGAAACCACCGACGAAGATGTCCGGTTTGACAGCGAAGGGGTGGCGCTGAACGTGGCCAGTGTCAAGGTGGTGGCCCACAAGCCCGAGTAGCCTGAATCTGACTTGCCCAAGTCATGCAAACGAGGCGGGGATAGTTCCCCCGCCTCGTGGCTTTTTGGCTGGTGCGGCGTCAGCAGTCTATCCCAAGACAAACCGCTTGAAAGCCTCCGCGTACTGGAAACCTACTTCCGCCCCTATTTCGCTGCGCCATCCCCTCAGGTACTTGTCTGCGTCCTCCGGGTCGACCTGGCTCGCGTGGGCCCGCAATGCGTCCACGGCGGTTTCTATGTGTTCCGTGACGTCCACGTATTGGTCGGCGTTCTGCCGGTCCATGATCCACAGTTCCCGCACCTTGTGGGGTTCCAGTCCCTCATCCAGCAGTTCAGGGAAAGTAAGGCGGTCCCTGGCCGTTGGGTAGACGGCCGCCAGGGTAGCCTCACCGGCGGCAAAGTGATCGGGGTGGCCGATATAACCCCGTCCCACCAGGTCCCTCACCGGATTCTGGCAGATAATCAGGTCTGGCCGGTGGCGGCGAATCTGCCTGGCGATGTCCCTCCGCAGATCGAGGGTTGGCTGCAGCATGGCGTCTTCATAGCCCAGAAAAACTACGTCGTGCAATCCCAGCACCTTGCCGGCGTTGGTCTGCTCCGCCATCCTGATTCGAATCAATTCTTCGCCGCTGATTTCCGGGTCGTCGATGCCCTTGCTGCCGTCGGTGCACAGGACGTAGACCATTTCCCAGCCTTCGTCGCACAGCTTGGCTACGGTTCCGGAACAGCCCCATTCGGCGTCGTCGGCATGGGCCACTACTACCATGCCGCGCTTGTTTGAATCTTCAATAGTGGTCATTAACTCTTGCCTCCGAGATTGGACACCGCCACGGATATTTTTATCCCGTGACGGATCCACCCAAGTTTAGCACAAGGATATAGAGCCAGTTGGGGTCCGGAAAAGCCTGCGCGAAGACTTCATCCCCGGTACAACCTTCCTTCGCTTGGCAGGATTCCCGCCGGGGATGATAATGTAATGCAAGAACTTTGGATTAGACTCGATCGGGCGGCAAGAATGGCCAGGTTATGGGCGAGGACCACCACCTTTGAATCCGTTAATGCGGGAGACGAGCTTCCCATATTGGTGAAGTGGGAAACTGACGATACGATCGGGCAGTTTTGTTCCCTGGTGCTTGAATACGGAGAAGAACCAATGCAGCCCGATCCCGCTGAATCGGGCGCCCTGGCTATGGCCCCACAGGCGCTGATTGCCTACGTCATCGAATTGCTGGAAAAAGGTTTCCCCGTCGCGACCATCATGGCGAAGGGCAGTAGCCTGTCCCTGAAGACCTTCAACCCGGTGAATGCAGAGGACACGATCAGCCTATCTGGTGCGGTCACCGGCAAGCAGGTCGAAGGGGAAGTCAACAGCGTGGAATGCGTGGTTACCATAGAGAATCAAGACAACGTGGTGGTAGCGGAGGCCACGGCCAGAATAGCGCTGTAGAAGCCAGGCAAAAGCTAAGTCGGATTGCCGATGTATTTTCTACTCCCCCCGCCTTCCGTAGTTTGTGCTCATCAACGAGAAATCCTGCCCGTCGACAACCTTGTCACTGTTGAAGTCTGCCAGTGCACCGATTTCGCCATCCCGGACTTCCCTGCCAAAGCTGGCCGTCAACCGGGACAGGTCAATTTCGTTGACCAGGTTGTCCCCGTTCAAGTCACCGCTGGGAAGGGGCCCCAAGGTTACACTCACCACCTGAATCGAGTCATTGACCGGGTTGGCAGGGGATTCGATTCGCAGGTTGTCGTAGAGGTACGACACCGTGCCATCCCCGGTGGCTCGGATGTCGTAGGTGTTTCCCGAAATAAACTCTGCAGGGAGATATTCGATGGCGAAGGCGCCATTGTAGTCCGGGGTCAGGCCATTGAAGGTTTCCAGCGGGATGTCATTTCCCCCCTGCCACGAGGGAACGGAGTCACTCTCCCATATTTCCAACCTGAAGGGCTTGCTGAACGGCAGGTAGGACTCATGCCTGTCTGGAACGTCTGACCAAACCTGTCCCTCCAACCTGACCTTTGCGTTCTTCGGTTCAACATTCACCCACGCCAGTGTTTCCCCATGCTGCAGGTCAATGGGATGGAGTTCACCGGACTGGTTCAGCACTATCAGAGTAGACGGGGTAGTATCAGCGGAATCTATCACCAACCGGGCAGTTCCGGTTCCATTTCCTCTCAGAATGAGAGTCCCCAGCATCAACTCTTCGCCGGCGTTCATATTAAGGTGAAGGTTCCCTTGGCTCTCGGATCCGTCTCCCACGAGGGCAATGGCGTATTCCAGGCGGCGGTCTCTCTCCGAGTAGAGGTTCTTGACGCGGAAATATTTGCCCGCGGGAGGGCTAGCCTGACCGACGATGTCAATAGGACTCATGCCGGCTAAAGCTGACTGGGGTGCGTCGTTCTCCCGGAAAGGAATTCCTTGTGCCTTCGAATCAGGAAAATCAATCACGCCGCCGCCTTCGATTGACAGCCGGAGGTGCCACGCTACAAGAGATTGGACCGATGAAACGCTTGTGGACTCCGGCACCCTGACATAGATGGCCAAGGTAACTTCTTCACCCGGCGCCAGGTTGATTTCTCGCTGGCAGGGGCTTGCGTCAACCCTGCATAACTCGACCGTGGGGTAGGCCTGGCCGGATTGGGAGGCCGATGCCTGGAACAACACCAAGAGTGGCAGCCCTGCCAGGGCTGCCACCAGTATCCAGGGTACGAAGCGACTGAGGAACAACTGCTAATCGTTGCTGGCCGGCGTGGCCTGGGTCTCGGGGGAGCTTACCGTTCCTTCCTGGAACATGTGGTCATCACAAGCAACCCAGTGCTCGCCCCCTTCGTAGAACTCTTTCTTCCAGATGGGCACCGAGTGCTTCAACCGGTCTACCGCTTCATGGCAGGCATGGAAGGCCTCGCTCCGGTGTGGTGATGCCACCGCCACCACCAGGCTTATCTCCCCGATGTCCACCACACCGATACGGTGACCAATTGCCACTTCCTCTGCCCCGAACTCAGCCTTGAGTTGCTGCCGGATTTCCTCGAGCTTCCGATAGGCCATCTCTTCGTAGGCTTCGTACTCCAGCCGGACAACCTGCTTGCCCTCGAAGGTGTCCCTGGTGGTGCCGAGGAAGGTGACCACGGCGCCGCTGGTATCGCGCCGCACCAGGTTTGTGAACTGGTCGGGATGAAGTTCCTCGTAGGTGATGACAATCATGTCGCTCATGGCACTTTCCATTCTCTTTGGATGCAGGAGGCTGTCAAGAGAACTTAGTTCCCGCCGCTGACCGGGGGAATCAGGCAAACCTCGTCGTTCGCGTGCAGAAGGGTTTCGGGTTCCGCGTATTCTTCGTTGACTGCTACTACTATCTGAACGTCCGGCGGAGCCAGGCGGGGATAAAGAGTTCGGACCGAGGCGACGAGGTCGGCTACGGTGGCCCCGTCTGGTACGGCAACCCTGCTCACGCTGCACCCTGCCCGCTCCCGGTAAAGGGCGAAAAATCTCACTGAAAGTTCCACGGACATCTCCTGTATTGGCCCCAGTATACACAAGCGGGGTTTGGCTGTCTTTAATCGGGGCAGCCTCCAAAGGAGGTTATGGGTAGAGGCAGCAGTTCAAACAGATTGGCGTTAAGTTGCCGTGCGAGACCGTTCCAAGCAATAGAAGGTTGAAGTGTCGGTGACGTCTTTAAGTATTGTGACTATTTTGGAACGCAAAAACCCATTCCTGCGGCGTCTCAGGCCAACGATTCCGGAAAAGATGCAGGATATCGTTGCCACCTACAATACGCAAATGCTAAACATTTAGTATAATGATAAGTGTAAGGGAACAAATAGAACCTTACAGTCCTGCCACGAATCTCCTTTGGAGGTGGTTCTAATGCAACTGTTTGACATCATGAGCGAATCTGGTTACGAGCAACTGGTTATGTGCTCCGACCCGGCCTCGGGCCTGAAGGCCATAATCGCCGTTCACGATACGACCCTGGGGCCGGCCTGTGGCGGCACCCGGATCTGGCCCTACGCCACCGAGCAGGAGGCGCTGCAGGACGCCCTGCGCCTGGGCCGCGCCATGACCTATAAGTCTGCCACGGCCGGCCTGAATATGGGCGGCGGCAAGGGCGTCATCATAGCCGACCCCAATACGCAAAAGACGGAGGCTCTGCTCCGCGCCTACGGCCGGTTCGTTGATACCCTGGGTGGTCGGTACCTGACCACCACCGACGTGGGCAGCACCGGCCGGGATCTGGAATTCGTCAGCCAGGAAACCGACTACGTGGTAGGGCTGCCCCTCTCCCTTGGCGGCAGCGGCGATACCTCCATAATGACCGGTCTGGGCGTCTACATGGGCATAAAGGCCTGCGCTCGGGAAACCTGGGGAATAGATTCCTTGCGAGGCAAGCGCGTTGCCATGCAGGGCTTTGGCAAGGTTGCCTACCATACCGCTCAGCATCTTCTGGAAGAGGATGCCCAGGTGGTAGTGACCGACGTTTACAGCGGCGCGCTGGATAAGGCCAGGGACATGGGACTGAAGGTGGTTGCGCCGGAAGAAATCTACGACGTCCCGTGCGACATTTTCTCCCCCTGCGCCCTGGGTGGAGTAATCAACGGCGATACCATACCGCGCCTGGGATGCAAGATAGTAGCCGGCGGGGCCAACAATCAGCTTTTGACCGACGCGGATGGGGAGGAACTTCACCGAAGGGGTATCCTGTATGCGCCGGACTACGTGGTGAATGCCGGCGGCATCATCAACGTCTCCGCCGAGGTAGGGATGAACTACAACCCGGACTTGGCACGGGAAAAGACGGAGCGCATCTACGAAGTTATGGAGCGGGTAATTCACACGTCAAAGCGGGAGGAAATTCCCACTTTCATGGCCGCCGACCGCCTGGCGGAGGACCGCCTGGCCTCGGTGCGGGGTGTGCGCCAAATGCGCCGCTCTCGCTGACTTCCCCGGCTTTGGTTCGTGATGAGCGCAGACAAAACAAAGGGGGGACGGGGCAAAACACCCGTCCCTCTTTCGCCGTCAAGGGCTATGATGATTCACGAACTACTCAACTGTCAGGGTGGCCTCGCCCAGCCCGTCAATCGAAACCACGGCGTGGTCACCCGCGGCTAGAAACTTGGGGGGCACAATGCTGCCCGTTATTACCACTGTTCCCGCTGGCAGGCTTTCCCCATCCGCTGCCATCTTGTTGGCCAGCCATGCGAGAGGTTCAAAGGGATGGCCCATAACATCTGAACCATAGCCATACCCGGCCTCTTCTCCATTAACGGTTGCCACGCCCCTGGCTGCCGCCAAATCAAGGCTGCGCCAGTCCGACACGGGTGGCCCCAGGATAGCGCCTGCGTTGGAAATATTAGTTGCCACCGACGTCAGTGTCCTGACCAGGCCGTGCACGCCTCCAGGTAGTCGCATGTCAATTACCTCGAAGGCGGCCATTACCTCACCCACAGCCTCCGCCACCATGTCACGGGTGTAAGGCGCGCCGGATGCAGGAAGGTCTGTGGCCAGTCGCACCGCCACTTCGCATTCGAAACCCAGCCGCTGGTAATCATTGGCCTTCAGCGTAGCTGGCGATTGGTAGATCGTAGTTGCCATCAACGCTGCGGAACAGGGCTCGGTCCAGCCCGCCTGCTCCTGCATGGCGGCGGTGGTGTAGGCCAGCTTGTAACCGGCCACCTCTCCTTGCACTCTTGCCAGCAGTCTCAGGTATTCCTTCTGCACTACGTATGCCTCCGCAATGGCGCCAATGTTCCATGGCCCTGGCAGGGCGGTAAAAGGCTGGCCGCCCAGGTATTCGTTAAAGAGGGAGCGTGCTGCGTCAATAATGGTTGTATTGGATAACAATTGGCGGCCTCCAAGTTCGGCTATTTGGCTGTCCTGTCCGGACAGTCGAAGCCAGGGAGCGGAAAATATGGCAAGACCCGACGCAAAGGAGAAGGTCGGACCATTGCCCTGACGGGCGCTGTCCGACCCTCTCTGCCATTTTCTGCAAAGTCTCCGGGAGCACAACCCCGGACGCCAGGTTTATTGAGCTTCGCTGGGAGCTTCGAATCCCGCGTCGCGGTGGCCGCCGTCGCAGAACGGCTTGTTGGCGGAGGCGCCGCAACGGCACAGGGAGACCCACTGTCCCTCGGGAATGGAGTAGTTGTTTCCGGCCTGGTCAACGATTTCAATGGGGCCGGTAACGCGGTTGGGCCCGTTGGCCCGTACTTCGACCTTCACGTCTGCCATGAATCTTCCTCCCCTATTGTTAATTGGGTTGATAATGTACAACCTGCCCTGGCCGCTCACTTGCTACGGGGCCAAAGCTGATCTGGAAAGCAACGCTAGTCTGACACCAGCCTAATTGAGTGTCAAGGTAAGGTCTAGTGGAAGCAGCCGCCACCGCAGCAACCGCCGCCCCGCATGGGAGGCACCGGCATCTGGCTGAACTCGCTGCTGCCGGAGGAATCGCCTGACGTGATGGATGCAAAGACCGACAGCGCGCGCTTGGCGGGCTGCTCGCAATGCGGGCAGTCTGCCCCCGTCGCGCTCATGGACTGCAGCTTTTCAAACTTGTGGTTACAGGTGGGGCACAGGTATTCATAAATGGGCATAGCGCGTCATCCTCCCGGGAAATTCGTTCATCACTGAGTGGAAATTTACCCGACTACCGGGTGGTAGTCAAGGATTAAAGCTGTAATGGCGGCGGGACAGTTAAGGAACCTTCCTGGACCGGTGGTTGAGTAGCGAAAAATATGCACTGTCCTGGCAGGCTGCCCTTTACCACATTTCCATTGGCAGTACCGGGGCAGGATCTGACATTTGCCAAACGGGGGCAGGGGGATTATGGGCAGGCTGCTATGTGGCAACATCGCCATTGGTACGCCGGTTGAAGTACCAGAGGTAGCCGCCACTCACCGCCACCAGCAGTACCGCGCCGGCAATGGTCGTAAACGCTATACGCATCGTGGCGTCAAACCAAAATCCCTGCGGGAACATAATCAACAGGTAGTCAGTTCGCGGGTCCAGTTGCCAAAGGTCGTTAGCGAAGCTGATCTGGTGGAAGAGTAGGAACAAAGAGTCGAACCCCACCAGTGCAAACAGTCCCACCGCCAGGACCAGCGCCAGGGTCAGAAGGCCCCCGTAGAGGCCCAATCTGGCCATCTGCCGGGCAAACGACCAACGCCAGAGGTAGTAGCCCGCGCCTTTTGCAACCAGCAGGAACGCCAGGGTTATGGCGGTCACCCAGTAAACGCCGCGGACCAGGCCCTTAACATCGCGCATGTGGTGGACCTCGCGTTCGTTGTACAATTCCCGCTCCATTCCATAGATTGGGACCACAACCCTCAGCGGCTCCTCTGACGAGTTGAAGTACCGGCGCAAATCCGCGCCCACTCGGATGAGGTCTTCGTGGGTGATTCCCGAATACACGGAGATGTTGTACTTCTCGAATCCCCTCCGGTACAGCCCCGGATCATTGACCGCCCAGGTAACGCTGGCCGCGATGAGGAACAGTGGAACTGATACGACGACCAGCGCAGCCAGTACCCGGCGAACACCTTCGGGAATTTGGACATTGGGAGCTTTCAAATTGGCAAGTCCTTTTGGCCCGGAACCGCAGCACATCAAATGCGAATCTGCCTTTACACTAGCACCCTGTCCCAGGTTGAGCAATCAAGGGCAGCCCTCTATAATTCCCGCCATGATTGACAAGCAACCCTCTCAGCTATTGCCGGACAAGGACCTGGGTGATTTTCAGACACTGGTGGACGTAGTTGCCAGGCTGCGCGCCCCCGGCGGCTGCCCCTGGGACCGGGAACAGACCCACGAGTCCCTGAAACGCCACCTGCTTGAAGAGTGCTACGAAGCCCTGGAGGCTATAGACCAGGGTACACCTTCATTGCTGGCGGAGGAACTGGGCGACATCCTGGTGCAGGTCGCCTTTCATGCCGATATCGCCAGGGAGACTGGGGACTTTACCCTTGCCGACGTGCTGACCGCTATCAACAGTAAACTGGTGCGCCGTCATCCCCATGTCTTTGGGGATACGAGCGTCTCTGACGCCAGGGAGGTAGAGCTAAACTGGGAACAGTTGAAGGCGGCAGAGCGCGCCCAGCAGGGTGTCCGCAAGTCGCCGGTGGATGGCATACCCAGCGCACTGCCGGCCCTGGGCTATGCCCAGCTAATGCAGGACCGGGTGGCAAGATCAGGCTTTGAGTGGGAAAGTGTTTCCGGTGTTCTCGACAAAGTGGTTGAAGAGGTGCAAGAGTTCAGGGAGGCAACTACCAATGCCGAGAAGGTCCACGAGCTGGGCGACTTATTCCTGGTGATGGTTAACCTCTGCCGGTGGATGGACGTTCAGGCCGAGGATGCCCTGCGTCAGGCTAATGGCCGCTTTCGGTCCAGGTACCTGAAAATGGAGGAACTGGCCGAGCAACGGGGCCTGGAGTTCGAGCAGTTGCCCCTGGACGACAAGGAAGCCCTCTGGCAGGAGTCCAAGAAGATTGTAGGTTAACCCGGCAGTTGATTCTGGGATGGACTACCGGCGGCCCCTGGCTGAAGGAGCGGTGGACGGTCAGAAGATGGCGGCATTCAAGAAGGTTCTGGCAGTTTATCTCCTGGGAACTGCCCTGCTCGTTAGCGTCAATTGGGTCGCCACTCCCTTGTATCATGATGGTACCGCCAACTATTGGACCTGGGAAATCCTTAACTGGTTCATGGCCGTGGCGGTAATAGTGGTTCTTGTGGTCAACACCATCCGGAAACACCGCTTTTGTCGTCGGGAAGAGGGAGACAAGGCCATTACCCGGGACTACCTGGAAGTCAACCTCGCTTTCGCCGCCTCCATAGTGCTGACCCTGTGGTACTTCTGGAACTGGTTTTCCAGCCTCAACCCCGGTAGTGAACCCGACGTGGTGGGGCTGATTCACCTGGAGTGGTGGGCATTTATTAATCCACTAGGTGTGCTGGTCTACGCTTACACCGGCGCCCACCTGTGGCGGTCCGCCGCTGACGGCCAGGGTTAGCCTAATACCGGGAAGAAGTTCTCAAAGAGGAAACGCTGGACCAGCGCCAAGCAGACCAGGTTAGACAGAATATCCAAACCAATTCGGCCGGAAATTCATGCAGACCACAGAGACTTACGCCAGATCATTCGTCAAAGCGGCCCGGGATCTGGCGCCGCACATTCAGGCGGCGCAGGAAGAAATGGACCGGGAACGCCGGATACCGGACAGCCTTGCCCGCCTGGTGGACGAGGCAGGCATTTATCAACTGTTCCTGCCCGCCAGCATGGGCGGCCCGCAGTTGCATCCTGCCATTGCTTACCAGGCCATTGAGGAAGTGTCGCGGATCGAAGCCTCGGTAGGGTGGTGCGGGCTGCTGTCCAACGGCGGGGCCCTCTTCACCGGCAACTTCACTCCCGAGGCTGGCCAGCGCATGTTCGGTAGTCCGCCGGACTTTCGCTGCGCCGGTTCCTTCCGTCCCGTCGGGGAATCCCGTCCGGTGGACGGAGGGTATCGGGTAAGTGGCCGCTGGGATTACGCCAGTGGTATCGCCAACGCCAACTGGCTCTTCGTAAACTCCCGAGTGGTGGACGACAGCGGCCCCCGCCTCAACGAGGCTGGGAGGCCGGACACGGTCATGCTCTTCACCCCGGTGGAAACGGCGACAAAACACGACACCTGGCACGTGGTGGGACTGTGCGGAACGGGCAGCAACGACTTTGTGCTGGACGACGTGTTCGTCCCAACCGAACGGTCCTTCCGCCTCTATGACACGCCCCTGGAGCCGGGGTACCTCTACCACCCCAGGACCGTGCTCACCGCCATCTGGGTACTGGTGTCCGCGGTTGCCCTGGGCGCTGCCAGGGGGGCGATGGACGCCTTCAAGGAACTGGCGTCCGAGTCAGGGACCACCATCTCCACCACCCTGCTGCGGGACCGGCCCCACGTTCAATCAAGGGTGGGTGAGGCCGAAGCCATTATCAGCGGCGCCCGCGCCTACCTGCTGGACACAATTAACCGGGCTTGGGATTCGTTCTCTGAAGATATGCCCTTGCCCAGTCCCGAAGTTGCCCAGGCCAGGCTGGCCATTACCCACTCCATCCACCAGGCGGCCCGGGCGGTGGACCTTTTGTTCCACGCCGCGGGGACCAATGCCATCCACCGCCGCAACGGTTTGGAACGTCGCTGGCGGGACGTGCACGTCGTGGTGCAGCACGGGGCCGGCCTGTTGTCTAACTACGAGTTTGGTGGCCAGGCGCTGATGGGCCTGCGCCCCAACGATGCGGGCTGGTAGCGGCCCGGCTCGCAGCAGCGGCTAATCGTACGGGTTGCCCAGCAGGGCGGAGGGGTCGAGGTAGAAGACGCCGCCAGTCAATAACCGTGGCAGATCGGGGCCGAGAATACCGACTGCCGGCGCCTGGCCCGCGGGGCGTCCGGTCAGTTTTTCCGAGAAAGTGCGCCTGGGCCGCAGATAGCGGGGTTTCGCCTTTCCCCCTTCGATGCCGGCTAACTGGCCAGCCAGTTGGAGCGACTGATCGAAGTCCAACAATTCATCCACAAGGCCCATCTCCTTGCCCCGGCGTGCGGTGAACACCTCCCCGGTTGCCAGTTCCCGTGCCTGTTCCTCGCTCATGGACCTTCCGGCCATTACCACGGCCAGGAAGCTCTCGTATATTTCGGAAATGAGGCCCTGAAGCTTTTCCGATTCCTCTTCCGTAGGTCCGCGCCAGAACCCCCCCATATCCTTTAGCCGCCCTCCCTTAACTATCGAGACCTCGATTCCTGCCCGGCCCAGCAGTTGTTCCAGTATGGGACGCATGTAAATTACGCCTATGGAACCGACCAGGGCGGAGGGCAGCGCCGTAACCTTATTGGCCCCGCAGGCGATGTAGTAGCCCCCCGATGCGCCCATATTGCGGATGTAGGCGACTACCGGCTTTTGGGCCGCCACCCTTGCCACGCTGAGGTACAACGCCTCAGAGGCCGACGCCGAACCGCCAGGCGATTGGATGTCCAGCAACAGGGCCCGATAGCGCCTGCTGGTTGCCACGTCGGAGAGTAGCTTGGCATACATCGTTTCCCGAACCCGCGTGCCAATGCTGCCATGCATTTCAATCACGGCAACGCCGTTGCCGCGCTGGAGCCAGGGGAGGAGGGGCATAATTTGACCTCTGAAGTTTGTGATCGGTGATATGGTAGCACAGCCAACGTCGGCAAACTCTATGGGCGCAAGGTAAACGTCCAGGTTTTGGGGCGCCTGAAGCAACCGTTCAGACTAGATGGGAAGGCCCCCAACACTGAACATTTACCGCCCATACAGCAGAACTGGCGTGGCTTTACGACGTGATAAAAAGGAGCGACCCTTAGGAGAGGATAGTCTTGCTATGGGAATGCCCCCCTTGCTGCCTCACGACCCGAAGTTTTGGGAAACTGAAGCCAAGTACAAACCGGAACAAGCTAAGCGGGGCGGAATACTGTCCGACCTCCTGGTTTCCCTGGTCGAATTGATCAGGTTGACCATTCGGGTTGCCATCGCGCCGCCCCGCCTCGTCGCCAGGCTCTGGCTCAGGCGCAGGCAACGCAATTCCGCTCGTTAAATGAATCCACCGGCAGGGGCCGGCCTGGAAGCGAATTACTGTTCCCCATCCAAGCTACTTACTCAGACCTTTTGTTAGTTCGCCGCAAACTATTCCCCGCGCAAATCCGAAACACGGGGCCCAACTTCCTCCATCAGAAGCTGCAGGCACTCATGCTCCCATTCCGCTTCGTCCGGGTCCTGGGTGATGGCCAGCAGGTGGCCAAAGCCGCCGGTCTGCTCGTAAAGATTTCGGATGCGGTCGGCACACTCCTGGGGGTCGCCCACAATCCAGATATTCTCCATCATGTAGTCCACGTCCACCGCTGCATCGGGCATTTCCGGGTCTATCTTGGTGGCCTGAAGCTGACCTGATCCCTGACGGTTGGGCAACTGGTGCTGAATGTAGTTGCGGCCCAGAACTGCCCGGGCTCGTTCCCGCGCCAGTTCCGGCGTACGAGCTACGAAGACGTCGCGACCTACGCGCCATTCCTGGCGGCTACATTCCTTGCCGGCGCTGGCCGCGCCCTCTTCCACCACGGTCCAGTGGTCCCGCAGGTGCTGGGGAGCCAGGTTTGAGCTGCTCATGGGAATCCAGCCCCGCTCGCCGGCCACGCGGATGGAACCGGAGGCCAGGGAGGTTGCCGCCACCCCAATGGGCGGATGCGGTTGCTGGTAGGGCTTCATGTGCAGACCTCGTTCCATAACCGGGTCCAGTTCCGGGGCGTCTACCTGGAAGAACTTGCCGTTGTAGGTGAACTTGCCTTCGGCCTCCCAGATCTTGAGAATGATGTCCAGGGCCTCGGCCGAGCGGTCCCGTGGGTCAACCCCCGTATCTGCGCCCACGCCAAACAGCGACAGATCGGTGGGAATGGCCCGGTGGCCGATGCCCCAGTAGATGCGGCCTCGGGACAGGTGGTCCAGCATAGCGATGCGGTGGGCCACTTCCACGGGGTTATGGATGGCCAGCAGGGTAACGCCCGTTGCCAGCTTGATCTGATTGGTCATAGCCAGGGCCTTGGCAATCAACAGGTCCGGGCAGGGAGCGTTTTCCCAGCGTTCGGTGATGTGCTCACCGATCCAGGCCTCGTGGTAGCCCAACCGGTCCGCTTCCACGATCAGCGCCAGATCCCGGTCATAGGAGTCCGCATAGGTCCGGTGCGGCGGGTGAAGGGGCATCATGAATAAACCAAATTCCATTACAAATCTCCCTTGGGGCCGTGAATTTCGACGACGCCGGCTCATATTAGGTCAGTATCATTGGCGCAATTGTAATTGTCCTTCCTGAAGCGGGCAAGCAGAGCGGCGGCGGTAGTTGCATTGAAGTGAGTTAAGCGCCAAACAGGGTGAACGGGTGTTCAATGCCCCTCAAAGCAATGGACTACCCTACATCTGCTCCAGTGTCCGCTGCATCTGGTACCATGCTCCAGTCAGGTGCAGCGAAGTGATTGACCTGCCTGGCCTAAGTGTTCGGGAATGATTCCGTGAAGGTCTGTCGTCCATAGATTCGTGAGACACCTGTGAATTAATTCGGCCAATACCACCTGCGGCACTATGAATTAGGTTCCGCTTAGGGAGGACTAAAGCTTATGCGGCTCGAGAACAAAGTTGCCCTGATTACCGGCGCCGGGAGGGGGATTGGCCGGGCCATTGCGCTGGCCTATGCCGGCGAAGGCGCGAAGCTGGCCTTGGCGGCACGGAGTGTGCGGCAACTGGAGGAGACCGCGGAACAGGCCAGCTCCAAGGGTGCAGAGACCTGCATAATCGAAACGGACGTGACCGATCAGTACTCGGTGGAAGGCATGGCCCGACGGGCGGTGGAGCGGTTTGGACGGATTGACGTACTGGTCAACAATGCCGGTATCGTCGGGCCCATTGGCGCGCTGGAGGATAACGACGTGGGTGCTTGGTTAAATACTATCCAGGTAAACCTGGTGGGGACTTACCTCTGCTGCCGTTCGGTAATTCCGGCAATGGCTGCCGGAGGGGGCGGCCGGATCATGAACCTGTCGGGGTCGGGTGCAACATCGGCTCCCTACCACCTGTCAGCCTACGGCTCATCGAAAGCGGCGATTATCCGGTTGACGGAGATTCTGTCGCTGGAACTGGCGGACAAGAACATCCAGGTAAACGCTCTGGGGCCCGGTTCGATACACACCGGGATGTGGGAAGAGATCACCGACGGCGCGCAGGCGGTGGGCGATACCGAGTTGTACGAGTTCGGGCTCCACGTGACCGGCGGCGGGGGCGCCTCCATCGAGAGGGCCGCCGAGTTGGCAGTGTGGCTGGCCAGTGATGCCGCTGACGGCCTGAGCGGCCGGCTGATTCATGCCGTAATGGACGACTTTCCCAGCCTGACGCCGCTGATACCGGAAATAATGGCTTCAGACATGTACACCTTGCGGCGCGATGAGCCGCAGGGATGATTTCCCTGAAGCGTGATTGTCACTAGATCGCCACTGCCACCTCGACTGAGTTGATTGGCGGCAGGTTTTCCACCATCAGTTCCCAGTGCTCCCCCTCGTCCCTGCTGTAGAAAATCTGGCCGTTGACGGTGCCCACGTAAACCCCAACCGGGTCAAGAGTGTCGGTAGACAGCCCCTCCCGCAGTACGTGAAGGTAGGCGTGTTCCTGGGGCAGGCCGTTGGTCAACGCCTCCCATTCATCGCCACCGGTGCGACTGCGGAAGACGCGGAACCTGGCCCCAGAGGCGTAGCGGATGCCCCCACCCACGTCGGTTCCCAGCGCCTCGTCCTCGGGCAGCACGAAGAGAGTTTGTGGATCCCGGGGATGCAGCCCCAACACGAACCCGAACCGGGAAGGCAACCCCTCGGTGATGTCAGTCCACTCTTCGCCGTAGTTGACGGTTCGGTAAACTCCGCAGTGGTTCTGCTGGTACAGCAGGCCAGGCGTGGCGGGTTGGGGCAGCAGCTTGTGGGGACACTGACCCCACTCCGGCAAGGGATCACCGGGGTTGAAGTCGGCGCGAACACCCTTGTTAGCGGGGCGCCAGTTTTCGCCGCTATCGTCGGTGCGGAAGACACCGGCCGCCGATATGCCCACCCACATGCGTTCGGGGTTATCCCGGTCCAGGGCGATGCTGTGGAGACACAGCCCCCCAAAGCCTGGCATCCACTCTGAACGGGTGGGGTGCTTGCCAAGGCCCGCTACTTCGTGCCAGGTGGCGCCCCCATCGGTTGACTTAAAGATGGCCGCTGGCTGGACCCCAGCATAAAGGGTATCGGGTTCAATACTTCTGCCGGGCTCGATGTGCCAGATGTTGGCGACGGTGGGGCCGTCGTGTTCGGCGTACTCGGGTTTATCGGCGAACCGGGGCTGTTCCCTGGACTGTTCCCACGTCCCGCCCAGGTCGTCGCTGTATTCCACCTGCGGCCCAAACCACATGCTGTTGCTGGCCGAGTATATTCGGCCTCCGGTGCGTGGGTCATAAATCAGGTGAAAAATATCGGTGCCCGGGTTGTAGGGACCGGAAATCTGCCACCGACGGCGGGACTGGTCGCCGGTCAGAATGAAGGCGCCCTTGCGGGTGCCTGCCAGCACCAGCAGGTCGCCGGGGCGCGCGGCGGCTCCGTCTGTCATCACTCCTGCTCCTAAGCCTGGCTTGCCTTGGCGGCAGCCATTCTAGCACTTAGGGAGTGAGAATTACCTTGCCGTGAGTGCCCCGGTTTGAGAGATGTTGGTGAGCCTGCGCTACTTCGGACATGGGCAGCACCCGGTCCACCACCAGGCGTACCCTGCCATCGGCTAGCATGGGGAAGAGTTCAGCCATGGCCGCCGGGTGGTCCAGGCGACCGGCCGGAGAGCGGCCCATGCTGAACCCGATGACGGTGCGGTTGGCGCCAAATATGTCTCCACTGGCCAGGTCGGCGGGAGTGCCGGAGGCATTGCCATAGGAAATAAGCTTTCCGTAGGAGGCAACGCAGCGAACGCTCTTCTCCAGGACCTGTCCGCCTACACATTCAAGGACCAGTTCCACACCGTTGCCGCCGGTCATCTGCCGGACCTCTTCCTCGAAGTCCTGGGCTACGTAGTTGATGGTCTCATCGGCGCCCAGGGAGCGGGCCAGGTCCAGCTTCTCGGTAGATGAGGCGGTGGTGATGACCCGGGCGCCGAAAGCCTTGGCCAACTGGATGGCTACGGTTCCCACGCCCGAGGCCCCGGCCTGGATTAGTACCGTATCGCCCGGTAGCACCTGGCCGCGGCTCTTAAGCAGGTGGTAAGCAGTGAGAAAGACTATGGGCATCCCACCGGCGTGGACCGGGTCAAGTGATTCCGGGTAGGGGAAGACGTAATTGCCGTTGATGGAAACGTACTCGGCATTGCCCTGGGGGCCCATTCCCATGACCTTCTGACCGACGCTGAGACCCTCTACACCCTCGCCAATTTCCACAATGGTGCCCGCCGCTTCCAACCCCAGGGTGGAAGGCAGATCGGGGCCCGGGTAGTTGCCCTGTCGCCGCATGATGTCGGCGTAATTCACTCCCGATGAATCGACTTTAATGATTACTTGGCCGGGCCGGATTGTGGGTTCAGGCGCCTCGGTCCATTGCAGCACTTCCAAGCCGCCAAATTCTTCGATTCGTACCGCTTTCATACCATTTCTCCAGCTAAACATAAATGGGCAGGATGCACAGGATGGCAAAGGCAAAGAGACTATTGCTTTACCCGGACTACCCGTTATCGTGTGAGTCCAGTCTATCCGTGCTTGAATCTCTTCAGGTTTGCGGACGCAGCTGAGGCGCTGACAGGACCTCAGGATTGATTACCCTTACCGGCTCCCCTGCGGCGTAGGCCCGCACGTCCTCTATGGCCCCGGCATAAAAGGCCCGGTAACCTTCCTCTGTGACGTAGCCCAGATGGGGTGCAATGATCGTGTTGTCCAGTCTCAGGAAAGGGTGGTCCGCAGGCAGCGGCTCGACGTCGAAAGTGTCGAGGGCCGCCCCGGCAATGGCCCTGCGCTCCAGGGCATCCACCAGCGCCGCCTCGTCCACGATGGGGCCACGGGAGATGTTGACCAGGTAGGAGTTGGATTTCATCAGGCCAATTTCACGGGCTCCTACCAGCCCCCGGGTGCGGTCACTGAGGCGCAGATGCACCGAGGCGATGTCTGATTCGCGGAAGAGGGTACCCTTGTCGACCAGGGTGGCCTGGCATTCGGCGGCACGCTCGGCGGTAAGGTTCTGGCTCCAGGCGATGACATTCATCTGGAAGGCGTTGCCCACCCGGGCCATGAGTCCCCCAATGTGGCCCAGGCCGATCAGGCCCAGAGTCTTGTCCTTCAGGCCCACGCCGATGGTAGTCTGCCAGTGGCCCTCCCGGGTAAGGCGGTCCTCCTGGGGAATCTTGCGCAGCATTCCGAGAATCAGGCCCCAGGTAAGTTCGGTGGGGCCCTCCCCTGCGCCTCCGGTGCCGCAGACTACGATGCCCAGCTCGGTGGCGGCTTCCACGTCATAGGAGGCATTGCGGCCGCCGGTGGTAATCAACAGGCGCAGGTCTGGCAGGTGGCTAAGGACAGTGCGGGGGAATGCCGTGCGTTCCCGCATTCCAATGACAGCGTCGAAGCCCTGCAGTCGCTGCGCCAGTTCGTCTTCGTCGGCAAGGTGATCTCGAAAGACAACTGGTTCCCAGCCTTCGGGCAGGGCGGACCAGTCGGCCATTTGCAGAGCAACTTCCTGGTAATCGTCCAATACTGCTACTTTCAAGGGAAAAGCTCCTGAAAGAGTCTACCCGAACTCTTGTGGGCGACGGTTGGTAGAGAGTGGTTGGGAAATTCCCCCTCATGCCGATCACTTCGGCGGGCGCCGACATTCCCCTGTCAAGGGGAAAGTAATACTCTGGCCTATTTGAAGTGGGGGGCAACGTCCTTCGCCAGAATTTCCATGCTGCGCATTACCCGGTCGGGCGGAATCAGGCCGCCGGGGTTCAGTTCGGCGATGACGCTCTTCAGTCCCAGGTCTTCCTGGAGGTTGGTGAGGCGGCCGACAAGCCCCTCGGCCGAACCGAAGGCCACCTTGGTTTCCAGCATCTTGTCGAAACTCATCTGGGCCAGCCGGTCGCCCCGTCCCTGCCTCAACTCCGTGGCTTCAGTGCCTGCCCTGCCGGCCGAATCTCTGTAAAGGGAACTCATCCGGCTGAAGTAGTTGTGGATGCTCTCCGCCGGTTCATCCAGGGCAGCCTGTTCCGTCTCGCCGGCATAAATGGGTATGCGAAGGGACACGTCACCCTCGCCGGAGTGGCCTGCCTGTTGCCAGGCTTCCCGGTACTTATCCAGGTTGACCCGCAGGTCGTCGACGTCCATCCCCCGCAGGCCTACGAAAATAGGCATGCCTTGCTGGCCCATGCGGGGAAAGGTCTCCTCAGTTGTGGCGGCCACCCTCAAGGGTGGGTGGGGCAGCGTATAGGGAGTGGGTGAAATGTGGGCGCTGTCGATCTGGAAGTATTCCCCATGGTAGGAAAAGGCTTCGCCCTTCCACGCTTCCAGGATGATTTCGAGGGCTTCCTCGAAGCGGCCCCGGCTCTCTTCATAGGGAATGCCATAAACGTCGTAGGCGCGGGGGAAGGCACTTCGGCCAATGCCGAAGTCGAAACGGCCCTCCGCTATCTGGTCCACGGTGGCCATTTCCTCGGCTATGCGCAGGGGATTTCCCAGGGGCAGGACCGATACTGCGGTGCCCACCCGCAGCCGCTCGGTGCGGGTGGCGATGGAACTGGCGATTACGGCGGGGGATGACAGAACGGTGCGGGCAGGCGCGAAATGGACTTCTGACAGCCAGGCCTCGTCGATACCCCACTCCTCGGCGGCATCCACCAGGGCGAACCCCTCCTTGAAGGCGTCAACCTGGCTGCCTCCGTCCCGGCGTTCAAACTGCATGAATATGCCAAAGTCCATAGTCCCTCCTGCTGACCTTCCCCGATTGATTATGGCAGCCCAAAACTTCGCTATTTCGCAATGACAAGCCCTCGTAGGGAAGCTTGCTGCGGTTGCCGCCTGTCAGGTATGGGCAGTGCGCTAAAGTTAAACACACGGCCAAGGTGGGGTCAAGGAGGAGGGGTCGGGGAGAAGACCGTGGCCCACCTGGCATCAGGCAGGGCGAGCGGCTCAAAACCATTCTCGGGTTGAGCGAAAAAGAGAGGGCCATCCCGTCGCAACGGGATGGCCCTGAGAGGCTTGGGGTAGTGGGCGAAGTTTATTCGCCGCCGGGGACGCCCGTGGTCTGACCCGAGAAGCCGGAATCGTTGTAGTGGTTCGGGTCGATCCACATGTGGGCCCACCTAAGGTGGCTGAAGGTGGGACCGGGGAAGTGAACATAACCGCGTACCTCAGGCCAGAAAGATACCCCTTCTTGTTCCCAGAACATGGGGAAGTTCCAGTACTGCTGCATGAGCTCTATCTGGATTTCCTGTCCCAGACTCTTCCGTTCCTCGAAGGCGGTGAGCGTACCCAGTTCCTCAAACTTGGCCTCGATAGAGGCGTTGCAGTCAGAACCGGGAGTCTGGAAGTTGAACAGGCTCGCGCACCGGTGATTGTGGCCCAGGCCCAGGTAGGGATCGTCCACACCGGCCACGCCGCCGGTGGACCCCATGAAGTCGCCCCAATCGCCGGCTTGCCTGGACTTTCGGTATGCGATGGTTTCAATTACGTCGAAGTCGGTCTTAATGCCCAGGAGCCGCAATTGTTCCTGCATGTAGGTGGCTCGTACCACCCGCTGCTGGTCACTTTCCACCGTCAACACGTAGGTCTTGTCGAAGTCGAAATTTTCCTCATTGAGGATTTGGATGGCCGCGGCCCGTTGCGCCTCCATGTCATCCGGTTGGCACCAGCCGGGAACTCCGCAACCCTGTTCTTCAGTCACAGCCCAGGGGCTGCCGGGTGGCATCAGGCCCAGTCCCACGGAACCGGTACCGCCGAGGGTTACCGTGATGCCGGTTACTTTATCGAACCCCATTGCGACGGCCTGTCGGATTCGGACGTTGTCGAAGGGCTGATTCCGCGTGTTTATCCACAGGTTCTCGCTGCTGCGGGTGCCCCGCATAACCGTCTGGATCTGGTCGTGCTCCACGTACTGTTCGTACTGACCGGAGTTGCGAATCCAGTGCCAGTCGGTCTGGTGGGCCAGCATGGCCGCCTGCTGCGCTGACTCGTCCAGAATGCCAAAAATCTTCAGGTCGTATATGTAAGGCAGGCCATCAACGTGGTAGTTTGGATTGCGCTCGAAATCCTGCTCGTCCACGCCTACTTGCTGACCCTCTGCCCAAATAAACGGACCAGTTCCTACCGACACGTCCTGGAACATGACATCTTCGCCGCCCTCCTGGAACCAGGCCTTGTTGAAAATCATGGCAGCGGGGTTGCCAAAGTTAAGCAGGGGGACCGCTGAAGGTGCTGTAAACCTGAACTTCAAGGCAGACTCGTCAACGCACTGTACGGAGTTCAAGTCCACTTCAGATAGCCGGTTCTTCATGTAAGAGCCGGTAATGCCCTCTTCCGTGATCATGATTTCATAGCTGTAACGGGCGTCCTCACAGGTCATGGGTTCGCCGTTGTGCCACATCACATTGTCTTTCAGGAAGAAGGTTACCCCCTTCAAGTCATCGTCCACGGTCCAGCCGTGCGCTAGGCCGGGAATAAAGGGAGCGCCGGGGTCATAAGGGTTATCCTGGATCAAGGTATCATGCGTAGGCATCCGGTACCGCATGGTGGTGCCGCTGCGAGCGCCCCAGACATTGGCGTGCTCCAGCGGGTCTTCATAGTTGATTCGGAGCTGACCTCCATAGACCGGTTCGCCATAGAATGCCGTTGGGGGTTGCCAGTATGAGGCGAACGAAGGCGCTTCCCGGGGTCCCATCGCCGACTCTGACACAGGCGCCAGGGCGGCCTGGGCTACTGTGGTGGGAATAGGGACCGGTTGGTCCGCAGGTTGCTCGGCCGGTGCTGCGGAAGAACCGCCTGAACTTGAACCGGACTGTTGTTGCTGTTGTTGGGCCGCCGGTTGCGAGGGGGCAGATGGGGCCGCCGGCTGGGCGGGGGACGCCTGTTGCTGGCTGGCGGCGGGAGCAGCGGGCTGCTGTGCCGGCTGGTCTTGAATCTCAGCTGCTGAGCCGCAAGCAACCACAAACATCATGCTGACGAGGGCGCCGGACAAAAACAGGCGCCACAACTTCCACTTCCTGTACGTGCTCATCATTATTCCTCCCTGATGGTGGGTCCCTGGTTTCCTGGGTCCTGGTGCCATAGGCAAGGGCTCTTGTAGATGCGAACGTTACGATGGTCGGTAATCACATCCGGGGTCAAATACCGCCGTGTCGTGGGTCAACAGAAACTTGGTATCGGGCTATGAAACCTAATACTGCACCCGCGCAGGGTTAGCTCACCCGGCAGGCCGCAGAATGGTGATTATTCACCTCCTTTCCGAAGTTGGACGTTAATTTAGGGGAAGGCATGTGACCCTCGTGAATGCCGCATGCCCCTTTTCGCAGGAATATGGCTAACGTCGAACCTCCACAGTGGCAATCGGGACGTTCGGAATATTCCGGCGAGTATATTTGTCTGGTAATTTGAATGTCAACATTGTGAAATAAAGTACGATTGTTATTCGTCGTAGCTGTGGTTGAGCAGTTCACATTCGGTAACAATTTGGCCTAGCTTTGTTTGTTTGTCTCCAATTCAGAATGGGGAATTTGCCTAAGAGCAGATGTCCTGACCGAAATCGTCGAACGGAGGACAAAATGTGACAGATGTCTTTCTTACCCTTTCCCAAAGAGGACTGGTTTCTTGAGACCCTGGTACATTGGACATACCAGTGTCAGTGGATAGACTCTTAGGCTTACGCTGTGCTAAAGACGCCGAATGATCTCCGGGAAATGGAGCTTTTTCTCACCAAATAGCAAAGGGGAGAGCGGGGGCCAAGGATACCGGCGCAAACGCAAGGCCGCCCACTCTTGCGGGATAGGTGCGGCCGGTCCGCGCCACTTAAGAGGGGATCTGCCGCCCTGGAATCAGGGAAGGGGAATATCACGTCTCGGTAGTAAAGGAAATGAGGAAGGTGGCCGGAAGGCTCAGCCGTCCCGGCCATTGCTACCCGGCCAGCGTTTTTTGCTCCGCAGCCAGTATGCGCCGCAACTCGTAAATCTCGTCCCTTACCTGGGCCGCCTTTTCAAACTCCAGGTTGCGGGCCGCGTCCTTCATCTGTAACTCCAGGTCCTTGATCACCCGGAACATATCCTCGCGGGACATTTCCTGGCGTATGACCTGGTAGCTGGCGCGATTCTCACCGATCCCCTTGATGGTCTCGGTAATGTCGTGGACGGCCTTCTGAATGCTCTGGGGTTCGATGCCATTCTCCCGGTTGTGAATGTCCTGGATGCCGCGGCGCCGGTTGGTCTCATCAATGGCGAACTTCATGGAGTCCGTGACCCGGTCGGCATACATGATGACGTGGCCCTCGGCGTGGCGGGCGGCACGGCCGATGGTCTGGATCAGTGAGGTGGTGGAGCGCAGGTACCCCTCCTTGTCCGCATCCAGGATGGCTACCAGGCTGACTTCCGGCAGGTCCAGGCCTTCCCGCAGCAGGTTGATGCCCACGATGACGTCGTAGACGCCCAGCCGCAGGTCGCGAAGAATTTCCACGCGTTCCAGGGTGTGAATGTCGGAGTGGAGGTAGTGGTTGCGGATTCCCATTTCCGACAGGAAGTCGGCCAGTTCTTCCGCCATACGCTTGGTCAGGGTGGTCACCAGGCACCGCTGCCGCTGTTCCACTCTCAATTTGATCTGTTGCAGCAGGTCGTCGATCTGCCCCTCCGAGGGCTTGACCTCAATGGTGGGGTCCAGTAGTCCGGTGGGACGAATCACCTGCTCCACTATCGTCGTGCTGTGTTCCATCTCGTAGGGGCCCGGGGTGGCGGAAACGAAAATGACCTGGTTTACGTGGCGTTCAAACTCGCCAAAGTTAAGGGGCCGGTTGTCCAGCGCCGACGGCAAGCGGAAACCGTAATCCACCAGGGTCTGCTTGCGGGAAATGTCCCCATGGTACATACCCCGTACCTGGGGCAGGGTCATGTGGGACTCGTCAACCAGCAACAGGTAGTCATCGGGGAAGTAGTCCAATAGGGTATGGGGCGCCGTGCCTGCATCCCGGCGGGAAAGGTGGCGGGCGTAGTTCTCAACGCCGGAGCAGAATCCCGTCTCCTGGAGCATTTCCAGGTCATAGTGGGTGCGGCTCTCCAGGCGAGCGGCCTCCAGGACCTTTTCCTTGCGCTTAAGTTCGGTCAGGCGCTCCTCCAGTTCAACGCGGATGTCGGCGCAGGCCAGGGCAAGTTTTTCCTTGCTGGTGACGAAGTGCTTGGCCGGGTAGATGGCCGTTTCCTGTTGCTGCCCCAGCACCTCTCCGGTCAGCGGGTCCAGGGAGACGATACGCTCAACCTCATCGCCGAAAAACTGGATACGTGTGGCAACGTCCTCGTAGGCCGGTACCAGTTCAAGGACATCGCCGCGAACCCGGAACTTTCCCCGGGACAGGTCCATGTCGTTGCGTTCGTACTGCATTTCGATTAGCTGGCGCAGCAGCCGGGTCCGTTCGCGAATCTCCCCTACCCGAACCTGGGCCACCAGGTTGAAGTAGTCCTCTGGATCGCCCAGGCCGTAGATGCAGGACACGGAGGCTACAATCAGCACGTCCCGCCGGGTCAACAGGGAAGTGGTAGCGGAAAGGCGGAGCTTGTCCAGTTCCTCGTTGATGCTCGCGTCCTTTTCAACGTAGGTGTCGGTGCGGGGAACGTAGGCTTCCGGCTGATAGTAGTCGTAGTAGGAGACGAAGTACTCGACGGCGTTGTTGGGGAAGAACTCCTTGAACTCGGTGGCCAGCTGGGCGGCCAGGGTCTTGTTGTGGGCGATGACCAGGGTCGGCCGCTGCACTTCCTGGACAATGTTGGCCATGGTGAAGGTCTTGCCGCTGCCGGTCACGCCCAGCAGCGTCTGGTGGACCAGGCCTTCCTCCACGCCACTGACCAACCGTTCCACAGCCCGGGGCTGGTCGCCGGTCATTTGGAAATCGGAAGCCAGTTGGAAATCAGGCATGGTTTTTACCTTTTGCAATGCACGAATAGCAACGAACTGTCACGGCTAGGTGATCTTGCAGATTATACGTTACGCCGGTTGGATATCCAGCTACGCGACCATGGATTTCGGGTGCATTCCTGAACAATCCCCTATGTCCGCGGATCGGTTCTGCGGAGATGAGCTTTGGCCATCACCACCCACCGATCAGCTGCAAAGCCTGCCTCAGGTAGTCCTCCACCGTCATGTCCTCCGAACGGTCCAGGTTTGCCAGCACCCGTCGAATTTCCGTGGTGGAATACCCCATGGAGGACAGGACTTCGATCAACTCGTCATCGGTCGAATTACTGTCCATTTCACCGGCAGCCAACTCTACGCCGTCCACTTTGCCCTTGAGTTCCAGGACTATGCGGTCGGCAGTGCGGCGACCGACGCCGGAAACGCCGCTGAGCTTGGCGGAGTCCCCCAGGGCGATGGCCTGATGCAGGCCCGCAGCGCCCAGCCCTGACAGCAGGGCCAGGCCCAGGCGGGGCCCGACACCCGAGACACCCTGCGTTACCAGGAACAAATCCAGGGCCGACTGGCTGGTGAAGCCGTAAAGAATGGGGTGTTCGTCCCGAATTCTCAAATAGGTAAACAATTGGACCTGGCTGCCCACCGCTCCCAGGGTCAGTATTTCCGAGGCCGGAACCTGGACCTGGAAAGTAACGCCGCCGATTGTGACTTGGACCCAGTCGTCACCCGTCGCCGACAGAATGCCGTTAACTCCTGCAATCATTGCTTGCCTGCCGGCTAGCGTTCTGAACCGGGGATAATTTCCCTGGCCAGTGCAGATTGCTGGCTGCTTTGGATGAGGTGGCAAAGGCCCACGGAAAGGGCGTCGGCGGCATCTGAATCCGGCAGTGTGTCGAGGCCCAGGGTGGCGGCCAAGGCCCGCTGCATCTGGTCCTTTGTAGCGGCGCCGTAATCGGCCACTGCACGCTTGACTTCGGCGGGACTGTAGCGATGGACGGGAAGTCCGGCGCTGGCCGCGCCAATGAGGACCACTGCCTGGGCCTGGCCTACTGCGATGGCCGGGCCTATGAACTGGCGTTCTCCACGACCGATGAAAGGTTCTTCCACTGCAACGGCATCAGGTTGAAATATGCTTATCATATTCCTGACGTGGGTGAACATCTGGAAGAGGCGCTCTCCCACGTCGGTGTACCTGGACAGGGTCACTACGCCGTAGTCCACCACTTCGGTAGTGGATTCGCTTGTGAGGAACCCGTAGCCCATTTTTATGGTTCCGGGATCGATCGCCAGAACTCTCATGTTTTGGCCTCAATAGCCAGCGGGAAAAACGCAATGGGCGCCGGACGCACGCCTCGTCTTCCGAGAGTTAACCCAGCGCCCATCGGTCGCGCCGTTGTGATCAGGTAGCGGCTCCGTACTGTTCCAGCACCTCGGGGGGAAAGTCGGCGTTAGTGTAGGCCTTCTGGATGTCCGCCAGGTCCTCGAGCAGGTCCAGCAGGCGCAGGGTCTGTTCCGCCGCCCGGTTATCCAGGGCCACCGTGGCCTTGGGGACCAGGGAAATGTCCGATGACGTGAACGTTACCCCCTCCGCTTCCAGGGCCCGTTGGGTGTCCTGGAGGATGTCCGGAGCGGTGTGGACCTCGACCATGCCGTCTTCGATTCTTACGTCTTCAGCGCCGGCGTCAATGGCCACCAGGCCAAGTTCCTCAGCCTTTTCCTCGTCGTCCATTTCAATGGTAATTACGCCCTTGGTCTCGAAGTTCCAGGCAACGCAGCCCGACTCCCCAAGGTTTCCGCCGCCCTTGTTGAAGGCGGAGCGCACTTCCGCGGCCGTCCGGTTGCGGTTGTCGGTAACCGCCTGTATGAGAATTGCGCCGCCGCCCGGGCCATACCCTTCGTAAGTGATTTCGGTCAGGCTCTCGGGGCCCTCGCCACCTTCTCCGGTGCCACGCTTGATTGCCCGCGTTATGCTGTCCAGCGGCATATTGCTGGACTTGGCCTTGTCGATGGCGAGACGCAGCCGGAAGTTCATGTCCGGATCGCCGCCACCCCCCTGGGAAGTGGCCAGCGTAATGTCGCGGGCCAGCTTGGTGAACAGGGCGCCGCGCTTGGCGTCGGCAGCCCCTTTGGCTCTCTTGATGGTTGACCATTTCGAATGTCCAGACATACCGTTCAACTCCTCTCCGCCAACCGCATTCCTGTGTATTGATGCCCAAGTGTATGGATGCCCAGGTTGGCTGGAATTCTCAAGGTATAGTCTGGATTTTAGCACCGGCCTATGTCCCGGTCAAAACTGACGATTCGCCAGGCCAGCCTTGCCATTCCAGTGGTTCGCACCAGTCACAGGGATACTCAAACGGGCCGTGACCGCGTTTCGAGAGCTTTACATCTGAATTAACACCTGCAGCAGGAGGACAACAATTGCGGGTCGCGGCAATCCCGTTGGGCCGGACAAAGCCGTCCAGGCTCAGGAAATTGAACCAAGGGATTTGCCAAGAGTTCGGGGTATCCAGGGAAATCCAGGAGTAAAGGAGGTCAGCGAAGGCCTTCCATCAGGCGGACCCGCATAATTCCCAGAGTGGTGTCGACCCGCAAGACGACCTGCGAAATGGCCGGAAGCAGGATTTCACCGTTCGGGCCCGAAACAACGTAAACGTCGTTGCTGCCGGTTATGATGATTTCCTTTATTCGGCCCAGATCCTCGCCCTCTTCTGTGAAAACCTGCATGCCAATCAGTTGGTAATGAAAATACTCGCCTTCCGCCAGATCCGGCGAATCTTCCGCTTGCGCGAACAGTTCCTGACCGGCCAGCGCCCTGGCAGCGGCGGGGCCGGCGACCCCTTCCAGTTTCAGGATCACCGTGTCCCCGGAACCGCGGGAACTAGACTGGATGCGATAGGGTTCATCCTGAAGGAAAAGCACTTCCCCAGGGTCGAACCGGTAGGGCAGATCTGTGAGGACTTGTGCACGGACCTGCCCGAACACACCGTGAGACCCCAGAACCCGGCCTACGACGGCCCTGGGGAGCCTGGGGTCGAAACTGCCATCCGGTTGTACCGTCAAACTGGGCAAATGTTTAAGGGGAAGGAAGGTTTCACCTTCCTTTTGAAGGATTGAGGAAAAATCGCAGGATAAAGGCAGTTGTTCTTAGACAATCTCGAGGAGTGCCCGCGTGCCCTGCTTGATCGCCGCTACGCGAACCAGGACTCGCATCGCCTGGGCAACCCTTCCCTGTCTTCCGATTACCTTGCCCTTATCCTCGGGGGCTACTTCCAGGCGCAAGATAACCTGGCCTTCTTCGATTGTTTCAGTAACCTTTACCGCTTCTGGGTTTGTGGCAAGAGACCGAGCAATATATTCAACCAAATCTTTCATTCAATTTGCTCTTCTACCGCTACCGGCTCTTCCTGTGGAGAGCGCAGTTTTTCGTAAATGCCGTCCCTGTCAAAAATCCGCTTAACCGCGTCTGAAGGTTGAGCGCCCTGATTCAGCCAGGCTATGGCCCGTTCTTCTTTCAATACCACGGCTGGAGGGTCAACCATCGGATTGTATTGGCCTATCCACTCGACGTAGGCCCCGTCCCTGGGAGCAGCGGAATCTGCCACCACAATCCTGTAAGATGGGCTACCCTTCTTGCCTACACGCCTCAACCGAATACGTAGCATAAATTCTCCAGACGAACGATTTGCAGCTTGCCTTCAATTTCGCCACGTAATTCTAAGAGCAGGCGCACCTGTTGTCAATTCGGGTTACCTCGCTACTCGAGGTAGTGTCGGTTTACTAAGTCAGTGGGAGAATCTAATTGATAAATGCGAACATAACCCTGGTCTAATACGGCTGAAATGAGAGAAGAGGCTCGCCGTAAAGCGAGATAAAAAGGGTTCGGGCCCAGCCCATCTGGAGAGGCACCGCCCTGAAGAACTCTAGGTCCCGGGGGCGATGGTAGACATTGGCCTGGGCCCGACTAACGGGTTTTAGGTGATATGTGCCCTTAGGTCAGGCTCACCCCGTCGTGTCCAGACTGATGCCTACCATCGCCCCCGCATACTAAACTATGTTCCATGCCATATCACCTCCTTTTTCAGATTCCCGCCAATCGGTTCCAATATTGTTAACATATCCATTGGGCCTTGTCAATATGGCGACTCATATCGTTTCCCGATTCATTCAGATTGGGACGTGATCTGCAATTGGTTGAATCTCCAGTCTGTGCAGATTATTTTTGGCGGAGGCATCATTGTGTCCGGCCCGCAACCGGTGCCATAATTGCCCGCAGGACAGTTGCCCCTGGGCACAACTACCCAAAGAAGCAATGGGGCCGTCGGCCGGTTCCGGAAGGGAGATTGCGTAAACCACCATGCGCGTCGTATTCATGGGCACCCCCGAGTTTGCCGTTCCGGTGCTGGATAAACTTTGCGTCGCTGAAGATTGCGAGGTAGTAGCTGTTTACGCACCGCCCGACAGGCCCAAGGGAAGGGGGAGGGGAGTAGAGTTCTCGCCGGTAAAGGCCGCTGCTACCCTGCTGGAACTGCCGGTCCTGCAACCCGGCTCCTTCCGCTCCGGCGAGGCTCAAGAGGAACTGGCCGCCCACCGACCTGACGTGATAGTCGTGGCTGCCTACGGCAAGCTTCTGCCTTCAAGGGTGCTTAACCTGCCCGCCCACGGCTGCCTGAATATCCACCCTTCATTGCTCCCCAGGTATAGGGGTCCTTCCCCCGTGGTAGCGTCAATGCTGGATGGGGTCTCGGTTACCGGCGTGTCCCTCATGCTCCTGGACGAGGGCATGGACACGGGTCCCGTGATCGCCCAGCGTGAATTTGTCCTCGACGGAACTGAGACTGCAGGCGACCTGACCGGGGAACTGTTTAGAGCCGGCGCGGATCTGATCGTGGAGAAATTGGGCCCATGGGTGGACGGCAGGATTGAGCCCTTTGCCCAGGACGAATCCCTGGCCACCGTCACCGGCAAGCTGGAGAGGAATGACGGGAGGGCTGACTGGAAACTGTCCGCATTGGAATTGGAACTCCGCCGGCGCGCCTTTACTCCCTGGCCCGGCCTTTTCACCCAGTGGCAGGACAAGTCACTGCGGCTGGTTGAAGTCTGCGCAGGAGAAAGCCTGGCGGATCTCGTATTGCAGCAGCAGCCAGTGCCAGGGGAAGTATTAGCCTTGCCCCTGGTGGATGTTCCCGTTGGAGTCGGCACCGCTGATGGAGTCCTCGGTCTCAAGTCATTGCAACTGGAAGGACGCAGGGCGGTGACGTCTGCCGAGTTTGTAAGGGGATATCCAGATTTTATCGGCAGCAGGCTGTAGGCAGTTATCCTTGCCCTGTCTCCGGATCCCCCGCCTGGGCATGGGACTCCCACCCCTGCCAACTCCACAGCGCCGCGAGGATAAGACCTCCGGCGACAAGCGGGGTGGCCGCCGGCCATATCAGTTCCACCAGGAGGTTTTTCAACGCCTGGCTCGCCACGTCGGCGCCCAGTGCAGCAAATTCTGGTGCCCAGGGTGGGGCCGAAGTCAACCACTGGCTTATCGCTAGATGGACGACGCCAGGAACCTGCCACAGGGCCAGGAGAGTCCCAGCCAGCAAGAGAATGCCGCCAGCCGCCAGGGCCCAGGCAGTCCACAAAAGCATCAACCGGGGTCTTCCCCAGTGGACCAGGACCAGCAACCCCACTGCCACCAGCAGAATTGCCACTGCTAAAGTGCGCGCCCAATTCAGCGCTACCAGGTACCTGTCCCGCCACTCATTTGCCCTGCTTTGAAAGTCAGCCTCGCCAAGTCCCAAGATTTGGCGAGCCAGCACTGCCGTCAGGTCCAGCCTTTGCCGTTCGTCCAGATTCAGATCACTTGCGCCGGCCTCTATGGCCGGCCCGGCAATTACCCTGACGGCTTCTCTCAGGAATTCACGGGTACTGCCGTAAGCAAAGGCTTCGCGCAGTCGAATTCTCGACTTTTGCAGTTCCTCTCGGTACTGGACTGGAACCTCAGGATTGGCCAGGGTCTTGTCTATCGCTTCATCAACTATGGCGAATAGTTCTTCTTCGGTCCGACCGGTGTAATCGGCGAAGGCCCTGGATAGATTTTCGCCAGTCAGCATTGCTTCCAGTTCATCCGCCAAATCCGTGGCGGTCTCCTTCTCAAGGGAGTTGGGCTCAAGGGAGTTGGGGGCAATAATATCTGCGCGAGTTGCAAGCGTAGACAGAACCTCGGTTGAACGGGTCTCAATCAGCCCTTCGAGGGCGTTGGGTATTCTCTCCAATGGTTCAGAAAGATCCAGGTAGAGATCTAGCCGCGATCTTTCCCCGTTGATATAGTCAAACAGACGGCGCAGATTGCCCTCCGTTTGTTTCTGAAGGTATTCGGGGGGCGCGACGCCTCGCACGAATTCCATCACGTCATCCGGAGGCAGCAGGGGCGGGTCAGGCAGGTGTTCTTGCAGAAGCTGACCTCCCAACGTAGGGGTAAGGACTTCCGTGTACACGCGGTCATAGGCCATTTGTTGCGCCAGCGCGTCTAAATAAATGTCCTCACGCAGGGCAGCGTTGATTGCCATCGTGGAAAACAACAGAACAGCGGCGCAGAGGATCAGAAGTCCCAGAATCAGGGAAGCCAGGGTTCGCAGCACCCACGCCTCGAGGGACCCCTCTACTCCTTTACCGTGGTCGGTGCAAATAGTTGCTGGTATCGCTGAACTCCCGCCTTTCTTGTACACGTCCTCTGTGGATGAGGCACCCCTTCAAGGTCTGGGTTCAATTGACACTTTGAGGCCGTGGGTGATACATTTCACAAGGTTTTTATAGCTAAATTTTCCGCGAGGAAATTGAAATGCCAGCCAAAATTGCCGTCTTGGCAAAGCAGGTCATAGACCCTGAAATGCCTATGGCCGCCTTCCAGATCGACTCCAATGCCAAGCGTGTGGTAACGCCGCCCAACATACCGCCGGTAGTAAATGGCTTTGACGAAAATGCGGTGGAGGCAGCCCTCCAGATCAAAGATTCCCAGGACGTGAGCGTTACAGTCATTTCTTCCGGCTCCTCATTTGCCCTGGATGTGATGAAGAAACCCTTGTCCATGGGCGCTGACGATCTGGTGCTGCTGCAGGACGATGCTTTCGACAATAGCGTGGACAGCTTCCAGACAGCCCAATTGCTGGCATCGGCTATCCGCAAGCTGGGCGGGTTTGACCTTATTATCTGCGGTCGGCAAGCCTCCGACTGGGACAATGCCCAGGTCCCTCTGGGGGTTGCCGAACTGCTGGGCCTTTCCTGCGTTGCCCTGGGCAAAAAGGTGGATCTGAAGGATGACCGCGTCGTTGTGGAGCGGTTGATCCCCGACGGGTACGAAGTAGTGGAAGCGTCGCTGCCTGCCCTGGTAACGGTCAGCAACGAACTGGGTCAGCCCCGTTATCCTACATTGAGGGGGATAATGGCGGCAACCCGCAAGCGTCCCACCATTTGGAGCGCCTCCGACCTGGAGCTAGACGGTGGCGAGATGGAGCCTAGGCTCACGCTGCACGACCTGTTCGTCCCGGTGAGCAACACAGAATGTGAAATGATAGAAGGCGACGACGAATCGGACGCCGGCCGCAGGCTGGCCCTTCGCCTGCGGGAAGAGAAGTTCTTTTAGGTAATCCGGGCTGTTTCCGGAGCCCCATGGCGAGATCCAGACGGACTGGACGGAGCCAATTAATTGATTTGGGAGGTCCTCATGGCAGAGGGCAACGGGGTACTGATAATTGGAGAAAGCACGGGCGATGAGCTGAGCCTGGCATCCCAGGAAATTCTGGCGGCAGGCCGGAAGGTTGCCGACGATCTGGGCCAGGAACTGGCCATCGCCGTATTCGGGAACACCGTTGAAACGGTGGCCCAGGTGGCAATAGCCCAGGGCGCAGACCGGGTGTACGCGGTTACCAGTCCCCTGTTGGCGGAGTTCCAGGTAGATCTTAACCTTGCGGCCGCCGAAACCCTTTGCCGGGAGACCAACCCGGCCATAGTGCTGGTGGCACGTACCAACCAGGGTCGGGAGGTTGCACCCAGGCTGGCCTTTCGCCTGGGCGTTGGCCTGGCTCAGGACTGCCTCGAGGTTTCGGCCGACACCAGTACCGGCAAGCTGTTGGCCAACCGCCCCGTTTACGGCGGCAACGCGGTGGCCGTTATAAGCTGCAACCAGACTCCACAGGTAGCGGCGGTACGGCCAAAGGTCTACGTGCCCCTGGAACCCGATGAGGCGAGGCAGGGCGAAGTAGTCTCCTTCCCGGTAGACCTTGACGAATCGCTGGTGCGCAGCCGGGTAATAGAAGTGGTCAAGGAAGAGGCCGAAGGCGTTAAGCTGGAAGATGCCACCATCGTGGTGTCAGGTGGCCGGGGCCTCGGTGGTCCTGAACCCTTCTCCAAGCTGGAGGAACTGGCCGGGCTTCTGGGCGGCGCCGTGGGTGCTTCCCGGGCTGCCGTGGACTCGGGCTGGGTGCCCGCCAGCTACCAGGTGGGCCTGACGGGAAAGACCATCACCCCAGACCTGTACATCACCATAGCCATTTCCGGCGCCAGCCAGCACATGGCCGGCTGCTCGGGCTCCAAGGCCATCGTCGCCATCAACAAGGACGCCGAGGCCAACATCTTCAAGGAAGCCCGTTACGGCGTGGTCGGCGACTGGGAAACGGTGCTGGCGTCCATGACGGAAACGGTCCGGGAGTTGGTGCAGGAGTAGGCTCTCCCCCGATCAATAGTTCCGGCGGGAAATACGCAAGGGTGGTGCAGCATGGACAGAACCACGGTCCTGATTGTTGGCGCCATTGGCGGAGCCATCGCCCTTGCGGTGGCCATGATCATAGTCTCCGCGTTCCGCCCCCTCACCACCCTGGAAACCGCTTTGTGGCAATTGATATCCCTGGCTGCTGGGCTTTACGGTTCTTACCTGCTGGGGAGAAGAGCGGCCCGCGAGGCTGCAATGGACTTGTTGCGTCTCCATGCTCGTTCCGCCGTCCGCAGGCTTTTGGCGATCCGGGGCAGTTGGCACCGGCTGTCCCACAGGATAGAGCAGTTTCAAGTTGAAGAGAGAGACCCGCGGCTGGATGTGATCCAGGCCATTGTTGAGGAACGCTCGACCATTGCCGATTCCGCCATCGAGGACTGGCGGGACGTGGCGGCGGACGAGGTTGACGAGGTTGACGAGGTTGTTGCTCTGTGGGAGAGGAGCAGCCCGCCTCACCATGTAGACGACAATGAATAGACCCGCGCGGCTCTGAACTGTGTACGTTCAGAACGCGGAATCCAACTCCCTCCGAACACCGCCAATCACCACGTTGTCTATCAACCGCGTCTTACCCAACCTCACTGCCGTAGAAATCATTGCCGGCCCGTCCACCCGCTCCAGTTCCACCAGCGATGATGCGTCAGCCACGCTGACGTAGTCTATATCTTCGATCAGGGGTTCGGCCTTCAGGGTGGACATTGCGGCCTTCCGCAGCACATCCGCATTCCTTTCCCCATTCAACCACAGGTCCCTTGCCTCAGACAGCGCCCGATAAACTACGGGGGCCGCTGCCCGCTGCTCGGGTGTCAGGTAGGCGTTGCGGCTGCTCAACGCCAGCCCGTCGGCGTCCCTCACCGTGGGCACCCCTACAATCTCCACTCCCATGTCCATGTCGCGGACCAGTTGCCGGATAACGGCCAGTTGCTGCCCATCCTTCTGCCCAAAGTAGGCCCGGTCGGGAGTAACCACGTTCAGCAGCTTGGTTACGACGGTCGCCACACCCCGGAAATGGCCCGGGCGGGCCGCCCCCTCAAGCCTGTCTGCCAGCGCACCCGGTTCCACCCAGGTATCGAATCCCGGCGGGTAAACCTCTTCCGGCGTTGGGGCATACACCAGGTCCACCCCCTCCGCCTCCAGCAAAGCCAAGTCCCGCTCCGTATCTCGCGGGTAGGAAGCCAAGTCCTCCTGCGGTCCAAACTGGGAAGGATTCACAAAAATGGAGACTGCAACCGTAGCGTTCTCCACCCGCGCCCGCCGCACCAGCGCCAAATGCCCCTCATGCAGCGCGCCCATGGTCGGCACCAGCCCCAGGGGCCGGGGGCAGGAGTGGACGAATTGGGTGGTGGCGGTGTTGGTAGTTAAGGTTTGCATGGGAAGACTGTCAATGGCTCGCCAGTTCTGGTGAAGACAATAACCTAACTAAACAACTCATCAATCTCCCGCTCCAGCCGATTCTCCCTAGTCTCCCCGGGTAGCGATTCCTTAACAGGTAGGAATCCAACTCTTTCCGTCAACTGTGCGTAGGATTCGGGGGTGCCGTATTCGCGAGTGTGGACCACTACCGGCATGGGCACGGCGTGGCCGAAGATGAGGGCTTGCTGCTTCTCTTCAAGTCGGGCCAGAACCCCTCTAAGTTGGCGGCTGCCGGACGTTCCCGACAGAACCGCGTCGATGTCCCGTTCGTTGTCCAGGGCGCAGGTGATGCGGGTGCCCAACTGGCTCATAACTTCCGAGTCGATGCTGCCCGGGCGCTGGTCAATCACCATCAGGGTTACGTTGTATTTTCGCAGTTCCCGGGCGATGTTGGCGAAGGTGGTCTGGGAAGCAATGGATGGACTAAGGAATCGGTGGGCCTCTTCAATTACGATGACCAGCGGCCTCGGTTCGCTGCCCTGGCCGCCCTCTGCTGCTTCCTTCAACTCCACGTAACGCTCGTGGATGCGGCGGGACAGCAGGTTGCTCACCAGGATGTAGGCGCTCAAGTCCCGCCCATACCGGCCAAACTCCAACACCACGTGCTTGCCTCGTTCCAGGTGCTCAATGATGGTGGCTGCTGCGTTGTGGCGGTTGCCGTCCTCCAGAAAGGGGAAACGCCGGAAGCGGGAAAGGCGGTTGTGCAAAGCACCCAAAGCCGCCCGATTGACGCCCAGTTCATCCGCCAAGTCGCCCAAGTCGGCGCCGCCCCGCTGCAGGAACTCGCCCAGCCAGTTGCCGCCAAACCTCTGCTTCAGGTTGAAAGTTGCGGAGGCGGCCACGTCAGAAATACTCAGGTTGTCCTTGAGGAGTTCAATGTCTTCCGGTTCTATTTCTCCGTAGCCAATCTTGACCACTTCGTCTGGCGAGGAGCCGCGCCGCCTGGAACTTTCCTCGTCCAGGGTGAAGGTGGAGACCCGCGACGGGAACAATTGCTTCAGGCCCTTGACTTGCCGGTCCCGGTCCGAGTCTTGCCCGCTCCAGCCGTACTCGCTGTGCATGTCGAAGATCAGGGACGAAGCGTCGCCTCCCTGCAGGATTCCCACCAGCAGGAGGCGCGTCAGAAATGTCTTGCCAGTGCCGCTCTTGCCGAACACGCCAAAGGAGCGCCGCACCAGGTTGTCCAGGTCCAGGCACACCCTGGTGTCCATGTCCAGGGGACTGCCAATCCAAAAGTGATGGTCGTCTTCCTCGCCGAAAACGGCGGCCACATCGGCGCCGGTGGCGGAGAAAGCCGGCGAAAAGTGGGAAGGGACCGTCTTGGCTGCCACCGGCCTTTCGTTATTGTCGCTGTTGAGCGGCAGCGCCATATTGGGCAGTACCGATACCACCCCGTAAGCCATGGTGCCGGACACCGCCTCCAGGAGCACCGGGTCGTCGGAATCGGGCGGAGAGTGGCGGAGGCGGGAGTCGGAACTGTTCAGTTCCAGATCGGTAACAACGCCGAAGAACCGATACCGTTGGCCGCGAATGGTAACAAAAGTGCCAACCTTAACGTCTTCTATGAGGACATTCCCGGTCGGGTTGAGCCGGATGTCCACTCCCTCCGTTAGCGACCCGCCCACGACCATGCCCATAGGGAGCGACGGGGTGAACCCTCCATCACCGTTTGACACGTTAGGAAAAAATCCACTGGTCATAACCTCGCCCTCCGCAGAATAGCGGCCACCCGGACGGAATCTCCCACCGCCTCGCTGGCAATGGCCTGTCCGGCCCGTTTCAGGAAGTCGCCTCCGTCGGGGCGGCAGTTGGCAGCGTGGCGCAGGCAGGCAACGACTACCTCATCGGCCATGGGGGGACCCGAGCCCAGGAGGAACCGGCAGAAATCCAGGTTGTCTGTGAAGCGGACCACCTCATCTTGAGGGCATAGACTGACAAAGGAATGTATGGACGGGGGAAACGGGGGCAGCAACTGGACCAGGCGGCCATCCATCTCGTGGCCTACAATTAAAGCGTCAAAACGGGTGGTCAACAGCCGTTCAATCTGGGGGTTGCTGCGGTAGATTTCTTCCAGGCTGCCCGAATCACGCCCCCGGGCCAGCACGGGCCTGCCTGGGTCCAGTGGTTCCGTGCGTATGCCCTGGACCACGGCAAATACCTTGGGTTCCCCTACACTGATCAGCGCGCCAAGCTGCGGGGAACAATAAAGGTCGTAGCATTGCGCCGATAATAATCGGGAATCAGATCCGATTACTTCTGCCACCGGTTGGCTCATATTTTGGGTCTGCTTCCTTTGAAGGTTACTGAAGCGATATTGTGAAGACAATTATAACTGCACCGGCGTGCCGCCCGTGAGGGGCAAATGTCATTCAGATTACATAATACATCCCGTGCTATAATTTTCAGGTTGCAATTTTAACCACGGAGAAGTCGTACATGGAATTCAGTACCGTAGCTATCTTGAGTCCTGGCGACATGGGCCACGCGGTGGGCCAGCGCCTGCGGGAAAATGAACTAGACGTGATTACCTGCCTGGCTGGCAGGAGTGAACGGACCCGAGCCCTGTCCGAGAGGGCTGGCATCCGCGATGTGCCAACCATGGAAGAACTGGTCGAGCAGTCTGACCTAATAATGTCGATGACCGTATCCGCTGCAGTTCCGACCCTGTGCCGCGAAGTTGCCGGCGCCATCAAGGCTACGGGGTCGGATACCCTGTTTGCCGAATGTAATGCCATCGCTCCCCAGCTTACGTGCGAAATGGAACCGATCATCACCGAAGCCGGTGGCCGCTTCGTCGACGTCTCCATAATCGGCGGCCCGCCCCGCCCTGGCTACAGTCCTCATTTCTATACTTCCGGTGATCAGGCTACCGAATTTGAGCAGCTGAATGACTTCGGCTTAACTGTCATAAGACTGGACGGCGAAGTGGGTAAGGCTTCCGGAATCAAGATGTGCTATGCCGCAATGACGAAGGGGACCTCGGCCCTTCATGCGGAGTTGCTTATTGCCGCCGAGTTGATGGGGCTGACTGAACCCCTCCTGGCAGAATTTCAGTCGGGCCAGTCTGCAGTCCTTCAACGAATGGAGCGTAACCTGCCCACCGTGCCGCCCCGGTCCCGCCGCTGGGTAAGCGAAATGGAGGAAATACGCGATACTTTTGCCGGCCTCGGCATGACCCCTCACCTGTTTGAGGGCGTGTCCGAAATGTACCGCTTTATTGGCAGCACTCCCCTGGGAGAAGAGTTCCCTGAGTCCCGCGACCGTGACAGGACCTTTACCGAGACAATCAGCCAGTTGGCCCAGCATCTGCGGGAACGACAGGCGGACGAGGATTAAACCGGTTGAGAGGGTTCGCCTGAACAGCTAAAAGGAAGAAGGGCCCCGGCGCTCACTGGCGCCGGGGCCTCATTGCTGCCAGGAGCTTTGTAGTCGAGCGGAATTACGGTTCGGTCTGCTCGGTCTGGCTGCCCTTGACGGTGACGGTGATGTGGGCCATTGCGGTGTCGCCGGGCGCGCCGTGCCAGTGGTTCTCCCCGGCCGGGACAATGACGACGTCTCCCACGGTGATCTCAATTTCCTCGTCGTCGGTGGCTACGGTGCCGGTGCCCTCGGTGACGATGAGAATCTGGTCGCCGCTGTGTTTGTGGAACTTGTTGCGGGAACCGGCGCTGAAGCTGACCACGCCGAAGTTGAAGTTGTTGCTGTCGCCGGCCTCAAAGGGGGCCTGGCGGGTAACTATATTGCCGGTAAACAGCGCGCTGGTTGCCTCTTCGGTAGGAACGGAACTGAGCCTGACGACCTTCATTGGTTTCCTCCTGAATAACTTTACGATTTTCGTTTGATTCGCGGCTTCTTCTGTAGCTGTGAGCAATCGCTCCGCCCGTTTTCGAGCCGCCCTTAATATACCTGCTGGAAATGGCTAAGTCCATACTGCATGGGATTCTTCGGATTGACCGGCCTTAGACCTTGACGGGTTATGTCGGCGCCGCCCCGGACCTGCATTCCTTCCCAGGGGTGCAAATGCTAAAATTGAGGTACAGAGACCAGAAAATCACGGAGATGTTGAATGGCCTTAAGTCAGCCTATCCAGGAAGCCCTGAATCGGCACATAAACGAGGAGTTTTTTGCCTCGTATCTTTATCTGTCCATGTCGGCCCACTGCGATTCGCTGGATCTCCCCGGATTCGCCCACTGGATGCGCATCCAGAGCCAGGAAGAGTATGCCCATGCCATGAATCTCTTCGATTATGTCCAGAATAGGCAGGGCAAGGTTACGCTGCTTCCCATCGAACAACCCACCGTCGAATTCGGGTCGGTCCTGGACGTCATGGAGTCAACCCTGGCCCACGAACAACAGGTCAGCGCCCTTATCAATGAACTCTACGAACTGGCTTCCCGGGAAAGCGACTATCCCACGCAGGTTCATCTGCAGGTCTTTATTACTGAGCAGATCGAAGAGGAGAAAACCGCCGCTGATATTATCGCCAAGCTGAAGCTCATCGGCGAAAACGGCAGCAACCTGCTCATGCTGGACAACGAAATGGCTGCGAGGCAGTTGACGCCGGGCCTGTAGTTATATCCGCAATTGAAGATAGTTCCCTGGTCATTTGCAGGGCCGGCGATCTGCGTAAGACAGGTTTTTCCCGCTATGTCGAATAACGTTTAACCTCTCCGGGCCTGATGGATCAATCGCTGGCATTGTTTCCAGAGATTGCATTCCATACGGCAATTCCATCTGTTATAATCGGGTATGGAATGCGTTAAGGTTCTTTCCCGTGGGTAGTTGCCTCAGATGCGCTGACGCCGGATGACCTCGACCAGGCCAAATTTTCATTTATGGAGGTCGGCAGGTGGCGCTGTCAGATAAGACCTTGGTCTGCGTGGAATGCGCAGCCGAATTTACATTTACCGTGGGGGAGCAGGAATTCTTTGCTTCCCGAGGATTTACCAACGAGCCCAGGCGCTGTCCTGAGTGTCGTCAGACCCGCAAGTCCCAGCGCTCCTTCGAGGGAGGTCCGCGGGAGATGCACCCGGCAGTTTGTGCCCAGTGCGGAATGGATACCATGGTGCCCTTCCGTCCTCGGGGTGACCGCCCTGTGTATTGCAGCGATTGCTTCAGTTCCATGCGTGAGAGCAACTACCGCTAGACGTAGCCGGCGCATTAGAAGGTATGCGGATACTCTGTTCAACCCCCGGTTCAAAGCCGGGGGTTGTTGTATTCAGGGAAAGGAGTATATTCCTGTCCGATTGGCCTTCAATGTCCTGACCAATATCAAGCGAATACAGGCAAACGGAGATGAGGCGATGATGCGAAACACGGCCGATGCCGTGATAATCGGTGGCGGCGTTATGGGATGCAGCCTGCTTTACCACCTCGCGCGGCGGGGCGCCGGCCGGCCGCTGCTCCTGGAGCGTAATGTCCTGGGCTCTGGCTCTACAGGCCGTTCCCAGGCCATTTGCCGTATGCATTATTCCAACCCGATCACCGCTTCCATGGCATGGAACAGCCTCCAGGTCTATGCGGATTTTAGCGAACAGGTAGGCGGTGACAGCGGTTTCGTCAAGACCGGTTACCTGGTGGTGGTGGAAGACGTTGACCGACCCAGCCTGGAACTCAACATCTCCATGCAGCAGGAACTGGGCATAAACGTGGGGCTCATATCGCCTGATGAACTAAGGGAGCTTGCTCCCATGATTGAGACCTTTCAAGGGGAAGGCCTGGCCTGGGAACCTGATTCCGGGTACGCCAATCCCTACCTGGTTACCACTTCTTTCGCCGCCAGGGCGCAGGAACTGGGGGCCGAAATCGTTACGCGCGCCTCTGGTACGGGCATAGAAGTCAGCGGCGGCAGGGTGCGGGCGGTGCTGACCGACCAGGGCAGGGTGGAAACCCCCCTGGCAGTGGTGGCCGCGGGACCGTGGGCCAACAGCCTGATGGCCGGCACCGGCGTCGAATTGCCCCTGGTCCCCGTGCGGCACCAGGTTGCCCTGGCCACCAGGCCGCCGGAAACCCTGCCCGAGCATCCCATAGTTGGCGATATCGCCCAGTCCTTCTCTCTCCGCCCGGAAAGTCCCACGTTAACTATGGTCGGGTTCGGAGAGGACGAAGCGGAGCTGGACAACTACGATGAAGGCATTGACCAGGCCGCCGCCGCCGATGCCATGACTCGCCTGATTCGCCGGATGCCGGCCATGGGCCAGTCCTATTACCGGGGCGGGTGGTCGGGCTTGTTCACCACCACGCCGGATTGGCATCCCATCCTTGACCGGGTGCCGGGGATCGAAGGTCTGTTCTGCATGGTCGGATTCAGCGGTCACGGGTTCAAGCTGGCGCCGGCCATCGGGCAGGCCATGTCTGAACTGGTCCTGGACGGGCAGGCGACGTCTATTGATCTCTCTCCCCTGCGGTTCTCCCGATTTGAGGAAGACGACCTGATTCTGTCTCGTTACCGCTACCGGGTTCTGGCGTAACGATGATAGCGGGGACGATAACGGGAATGGTGCCGGAGCCGCTCTTGTTCACGAGTCTTCACTATCAAAACGTCGCAACTTGAGCCAATAGCTCCCGCCGCAGTGTTATGATGTAAGAGTGATGGCCATCGGATGGCCGGGTACTAGTTACAATTTGCACAGGAGAAATGTCAATGTTTATCAGGATGGTTTGGGGCAAACTGCGCCCCGGAAGCTGGGAAGAGTATGAAAGGCACTACCACGAGCGTCTGGCCGGATCCACTGGCAACATCCAGGGCTTGAAGGAGCGCCAGTTGCTCCGCAGCACCGAAGACCCGGACGAGGGCATCAGCGTAAGCATCTGGGATACCCTGGACGACCTGCGGACCTACGAAACGGGCGAGTTCCGGCAAGGCGTCGCCCGGGAAGTGGAACACCTCTACCGTGGCGAATACTGGGTCAAGCACTTCGAGATCAGCTCCTCCGACACCTGACCAATTGGCGGCCGCAGTGCCCCTGCTCCGTTTTGAAATACAGCCCGGCCAATTCGGCCGGGCTCCTCTTGTTGTCTCACCTTTATATTACCGCTGGGTCTTATTATTACCCCTGGATTTCATTGGACACCCTTTCACTGTCGGATTATAGTTAGCCCATAGCTACATCCGGAGGCCAGCATGCGATTCGGATTTTACCTGCCCAATAGCGGCCCAACGGCCAGACCTGGACCTTTGGCGGACATCGCCCGGAAAGGCGACGAACTGGGTTTTCATTGCATGGTGGCCGGCGACCATATCCTTGTGCCTAAGGAAGTTAACTCGCCCTACCCATATACCGCCGACGGGCGGTTTCACGGGGGCGACGCGGTCGAGTACCTGGAACAGCTTACTCTGCTCACTTACCTGGCCGGCATCACCAGCAGCATTCGCCTGGTTCCCAGCGTCATGATCGTTCCCTATCGTAATCCCCTGCTGGCGGCCAAGATCCTTGCGACCCTGGACGTGCTTTCCGGCGGACGCCTGACCCTTGGCGTGGGCGTAGGCTGGATGGAAGAGGAGTTCGAGGCCCTGGACACTCCCCCCTTCGCCGAAAGGGGGGCGGTAACCAACGAATACATTCAGGCCTTCAAGGAACTGTGGACCAGCGACGAACCCTCGTTAGACGGCCAGTACTGCCAATTTTCCAACATTCACTTCCTGCCCAAGCCCGTCCAGAAGCCCCACCCTCCCATCTGGGTTGGAGGCCAGAGCAGGCCTGCCATGCGCCGCGCTGCCGCTCTGGGTGACGGCTGGCATCCGGTCGGCGCCATTCCAGCCGCGCCCCTGGAACCCGAGGAACTGGCCCAGAACATCGCCCTGCTGCACCGCTACGCTGAGGACAACGGCCGCGACCCGGCCGAACTGGAAGTGTCAATGAAGGCGCCGCTGTACGATGCCAATACAACACCGCCAGGAGCGGCACGCCGCAGATTCGCCGGCGAACCGGCGGAGATGTTAAAGGATATCCAGACTTATGAGGATATTGGCGTCGGCTGCATTATTTTCGATATCCGCGGCAACGACCTTAGCCGTTCCCTGGAGCGGCTGGAATGGTTTGCTGAGGAAATAATGTCCCACTCGTAAGCCTTCTGTAATGCAAGGTAAGGTGAAATACACTGGAAGGCGCTTTGGCGGCACGACCGAAACAGGTCGGCCGTGTTTTTTGCGAATCAACCAGAAGCGTTGGCCACTGTGGTCCGCTGATGGCAAATTGGTGCTGCCGGCAAGCCAGGGCAAGTCGCCTTCATGCCGGGAACCGGTAGTTTTCGACGCCGTTCTTCCTCACGGATTGAGGCGCAAATACTACCCACATCATCACATTACGCTATAATACGGGCGCGATGTTATGGCAGTTCCTGCTGTGGCCGCCACTCAATCGAATTCAAGGAGCTTGTATGTCCTCTCTGGAAGAACGGTATAACCGAGGCCAGGAAATGCGCCAAACCATGGCTGCCGGGGATTTCCGCCACTTTACCCTCCCTGGTATCGACCAGCTTGCGCCTGACCTCAAGCGTATTGTAGATGAAGCTCTCTTCGGTTCCATCTGGACCAGAGACGGCCTGACCATTCAGCAGCGCTGCATGTGCACCCTTTCGGCCCTCCTTACCCTGGGACACTTGCAACTGTTGCGTCGGCACATTGAGCGTGCGTTGAACGTGGGAATGGCTCCCGAAGCGGTGGTAGAAATATTCATCCAGATGACCTTTTACGCCGGCGTCCCCGCCGTCGAATCTGCCATGTCCATCGCAAAGGAGATCTTCGAAGAAAGAGGCCTCCAGTTTAGTCCCACCCGCGTTTATGACAATAACCTTGATCCTGATGAACTTCACCAGAAGGGCATTGGCGTCCACGAAGAACACATGGGCGATATCACGATTTACTATACGGAAGACCCGGATACGCAGGAAATGCAGTTGGAGCGGCTGATTAACGAATACAACTGGGGGGCAATATTCAGCCGCCCCCACCTGGACGCCAAAGAGCGGTCCATGTGCGCCCTGGTGGCAATGACGGTTATGGGCCACTATGACCGGCAACTTCGCCGCAGGATTTCCGGTTGCCTTCGGGTTGGTATGACGCCGGCCGAAATTATGGAAGTATTTATCCAGTTGACCCTGTATGGCGGTTATTTCAACACCCGCACAGCCATGCGCATTGCCCGTTCCGTTTTCAACGAGGAGGGCATAGCTGCCCAGGCCGGTTAGTTTTCGCTTGTGGGTCTAACGGGATAAGAGGTACTAATGTACGTAACGCTGGACGACGGCTGCCAACTCTTTTACAGGGTGGACGACTTTACCGACCCCTGGGTGGAGCCGGAAACCGTCGTTCTCCACCACGGGATGGCGAAGAACCACAGGCTCTGGTACGCCTGGATTCCCATCATCGCCCGCCACTTTCGGGTGGTGCGGTTTGACATGCGGGGGATGGGACAGTCCTCCGTGCCAGACCCGGGCTACCCTTGGTCGGTGGACAACTTCGCTGCGGACTTGAAGCAGTTCCTGGACAAGCTCGAGTTGGACAGGGTGCATCTCGTTGGCGAAACGGTGGGCGGGTCTATATCCATGAGATTTGCCACCATGCATCAGGAAAGGCTGATCAGTCTGACCGCCTGCACCTCGCCCACCAGCTTCGATGATCCCCACCACGGGGAGAGCGCCGACCTGATCGAACGGGAAGGCGTGTCCGCCTGGGTGGAGAACACCATCGGCCGGCGCCTGGACCCCCAGATTGTCCCTCCCGAATATACCCGTTGGTACGCTGCCCAGATGTCGGCGACCCCGGCCCACGTGGTTGGAGGCTTCCAGCGAAACGCCGCTGGCGACCTTCGCCCGTTGCTGCCAGAGGTGAAGACGCCGACGCTGATTCTGGCCGCCGCCAGCCTGCGGGAAGAGGTATTGGGAGACTTCCGGGACGCGGCTGATATCCTCCCCAACGGGAGAAGAGTAGTATTTCCCGGTGTTTATGGCTTTGTTCAGCACGTTTTGCCGGTTCCTTGCGCACGGGTCTGGCTGGACTTTGCTCAGCAACTATGAAAGCGCTTAAGTAGAGGGCACTAAGCTATGGCAGACTCTTTGAGCCGCACCCTGGCTCGCTTCGTGGACAACCTGCAATTCGACAACCTTCCCCCGGAAGTTCCTGACAAGATCAAGACTTCCTTGCTCCACGGCTTGCTTGGCGCCTTCCTGGGCGCGGAGACGGAGCACGCCAAGTCATCCGTTGAACTGGTAAAGCTGGAGGAAGGGCGAGCCGATGGCGCCACTATCCTGGTGGACGGAGCCAAGGCAACCCGCTGCGGCGCCGCCTTTGCCAACAGCAAAATGATGCACGCCACCAACCAGTCCGACTCTTACCGGATGTTGATTCATCCCGGCCCGTGTATCATCCCCGCGGCCCTGGCCACCGCCCAGATCGAGCGGCGTGCGGGCCGGGAACTGATAACTGCCCTGGCTGCCGGGTATGAAGTTGAGGCCAGGATTGCCGGTGATTTCATCCCTTCCACCCAGGCGCGCGGATTTCGTTCCAGCCCGGTGTATGGAACGCTGGGGGCCGCCGTTACCACTGCCAAGTTGCTGCGCCTTAACGTGGACCAGTTGGTAACTACTATGGCCCTGGCATGTACTTTCACCGGCGGCACCACCGAAGGGCCCCGTTCTGGCGGGCGGGAAATGCTGTTCCACGAACCCAACGCGACCCGCAACGGCATAATGGCTGCCCTGCTGGCCCGGGAACATGTCCGGGGCTCGGAAACAGCCCTTGAAGGTGCGGCGGGCTTTTATAACGCCTTCGTTGGCAACAATCGGGGCGACCTGTCTTACGCGTTTAACGGCGTGGACCACGTTTCTCTTGACTCGGTGGTGGCGGACCTGGGTGAGCGATGGGAGTTACTCCACGTTACTCCCAAGCTGTATCCTACGGCAGGATACAATTGTCCGGTCATTGAGTTAATGTCCGAAATCCGGGCGTCCCACAATCTGCCTGTCGATGAGATAGAAAAGATTACAGTGGATATGAACTGGCTGGAGACTACCTACCCATCGCCGGCCTTTCCCAACCCGGAGCGCAGCGCCGATGCTCCGGCTGTGGGCAGCACCCACTATTTTACCGCCTATACCTGCGTCCACGGCACTTATCCGCCCCTGCGCCACCGAATAGACCCGGGAGACGGCGCCAACGAAGATGACGCGGCTGTAATCGGGCTGATGAAGAAGGTAGAAGTGGTGGGTCATCGTGATCGCCATGCCTTTGCCCCCAGGATTACTGTGGCCCTTGAGGGCGGGACCGAGTACATGGGCGAATTCCGGGGCAACGAACTGGAGTGGAACCTGTCAACCGAACTTCGTCGTGTCAGGCCCCTCTTTGAAGACATGCCCTGGCCCAGGGAAAAGCTGGAGAATGTTGCCCAAATAGTTTCCGGACTCGAAATTGAGCAGCGAATGGACCACCTGATTGCCCAGTGCGTCAAAATAGACCTTATATGAACTTATGGGCGCTTTTCCAGTGGCGCATTGGCAGCGGCGGCTCGGAGCTTGCGGCGCACCGTCCGCAGTCTGCCTTGCGGGTATGAGACATGGCTCCCCACCTTTTGCCAGTTCGCCTTGCGCTTTCTGACATGATCTGCCATCTGCGATTCTGTCGCGCTGGTTTTCTGTCCCTTGTGGTGGCTTTGGTGCTCTGCCTGTCCGCTTCCGGCTGTTTTGCCCCCAGGTCCGGCAGCCAGCCTCCCGAACTGGGCGGGCCAGAATTCAGCGCGCTGATGGTGAGTTCCGACCTGGCGCAGGGGACTAACCGGGTGGAATTTGCATTGGTGGATCGGAACAATGTCCCGTTGGGTGCCGCCGAAGCCACCGTCATACCCAGGTTCACTCCCCCCGGGTCGAATGAACCGCAGCACTATGAGGCGTTAACTGCTGAGTTCCTGCCCTGGCCTCCCGAAGGAAGCGGCCGAGGGGTTTTCGTCACCACAGTTAACTTTGACGAACCCGGCGACGCTACGGCGGAAAACCCCGGTCTTTGGGAATTGCAGGTTTCGGCCGAAACCTCCGACGGCGGGCTGGTGGAAGCGGTTACTGCCGTTCGTGTCGCGCCCCGATCGTCCACACCGGAGATTGGCTCTCCCGCGCCCCGGAGTGTTACCCCCACGGCGGGCCAGGTGGCCGACCTGGCTCACATCACCAGCGCCTTTGATCCCGATCCGGAATTCTATGAGTTCTCGGTTCACGAAGCACTGGACGCCCCCAGGCCCCTGGTCGTCCTCTTTTCAACCCCTGCTTTTTGCGTCAGCGCCACCTGCGGCCCCCAGTTGGAGATACTGGGCCAAGTGAAAGACCAGTACCGCGGCGACGTGGATTTCATTCATGTGGAAGTCTTTGAAGACCCCCACCTGATAGAGGGCAACCGGTTTAGCGCCAGGCAGGTGGCCGCGGTGGATGAATGGGGCCTTCCCACCGAGCCCTGGACTTTCATCATGGACGGTGACGGGCTGGTCCGGGCCAAATTTGAGCAATTCACGCCCCGGGAAATCCTGGAGGCGGCCCTCGAGGAAGTGCTGAAGGGTTAAGGTACGGTCAATCCTCCAGACTGGTGGCAACCAGTCTGTCTCCCCGCTTTTCGTAAGTCACCAGAAGCGTTTGCCCGAGAAACTGGTGCTCTCGGATGTGGGAGGGTGTGAACCCTACAAATCCTTCCGTCTCGAAGGCATAAAGACGTCCCTCGTCATCGCGGATCCTGAGCAATTCCAGTTCCGAAAAACTCCTCGGCACAACCTCCACAACCTGTCCCCTGACTTGCAAAGCTCCATCCGTGTTGCAGCCCGCCGTCAATACCAGCGTGGTTGCCAAAGTCGCCAGAAAGACTACCGTCATCGTGTGGATCATGCCATACCGCAGATGGGTCAATTGGGGGGCGGGGCCAATGGCTGGATTCCAGCCTGTAATCCGTTAGCTGAACCGGAAGACACGGACCGCTACCAGGGCGGTGGCGGCCACCCAGCCGGCCAGCCAGGCCAGTTGCGGCCACACTTCCCATGCAGTGGCGCCCCGTAGGCCGATGTCCCGCAGGGCCGTTATCATGGGTGCCAGGGGAAGGGCATCGGCGGCATAGGGCAGCAGCCAGGGCAGGGCCGACGTCGAAAAGAAAGTACCGGCGAAGAACATCATGGGCAGTGTTACCACGTTGCCCATGCCTGAAGCCGCCGCCGGCGTATTGGCCCAGGCGGAAATTATGAACCCCAAGTTCAGAAAGACCGCGCTGCCCAGAATCACAGCCGGCAACATATGGAAAACGTTCCCGTTGATCTGTGCCCCGAACAAGAAGATTCCTACCGCCAGGATAACCGCAGCCTGGACTATTGCCAGCAATAGCTGCGCCGTTACCTCAGCCGCAAAAAACTTCCAGATGGACAACGGGGTTACCAGCATCCGCTTCAGAATGGAGAGGTTGCGGTAATTGCTGATCCGCACCGCAATCGAGATGGTCCCATGGGTCATTATGCCCATGGCCACCAGTCCCAGCAGGACCATTTCAAAATAAGTGGCTGAAGACACGCCCACCCTTTCAGTTGCCACTATATCCGGTGCAGGCCTACCTGCTTGATTCTCCGGGCCTTGATTCTCTGCGCTCCGGCTGGCCGCCAGGTTTTTTTCCGTTTGCTGTACACCCTGCCGGACAGCGCCGATTATAAGCTGGTTGCGTTCTTCTCCCTCCCCGCCCAGGATCAACGTTGGCGGCGCTGGCCTTTCGTCAGAACCCGCTGCGGGTCCCGACTGGGGCTCGAGCCCATCAGAGTCCGCCACCTTGCCAAATTCAGCGGGAATTGCCAGCAAGTAATCCAGATCCCCGCTGGCAACCAGTTGCCTTCCTTCTGCCAGGCTTGCCGGCTGGTCCTGCCGTTGGAGAAGTCCCCTTCTTTCCAGTTCGCCAAGCGATTCGACCAACAGGAGTGAGGCCGGAGTGTCGGCGCCATCCAGAATCGCGATCTTGGACGAAGTTGTCGCGGTAAAGTCGAAGAGCCCGAAAACCACCACCAGCACCAGGGGGAAAAACAGGGCCCAGAAGGTGGTCTGCCGGTTTCTGACCATCATCTTCAGATTGGCTATGGTAAGGGCAACCACAATTAATCCCTCAGCTCATTTCCCGTGAGTTCAAGAAAGACATCCTCCAGCGTTGCCGGCCGGATCTCCAGGTGCTTCAGCGATATGCCACTCCCGACAATGCAGTTGATGGCCTGGTTCAGGGCCTCCGGGTTCTTGTCTAACCTCAGCAAGTATGAACTGTCACTTCTTGATTGATCGTGCGGGTAGTATTCAGTGCGGTCCAGGTTGCCGCTCCCCTGCAAAGCGTTCCACTGGTTGTCGTCAAGGGGCTGAGTGGACTCCAATTTGATGGTGTAGTTAGTCTCAATTCTGCTGATCAACTCGCCCGGAGAGTCTATGGCGACGATTCTCCCACGATCCATGATTGCCAGCCGCTGGCATAGAAGTTCCGCCTCTTCCATGTAGTGAGTGGTTAACACCACGGTTACGTTACGGGCATGGATTGCCTGGATCAGTTCCCACAGGTTGTGGCGCGCTTGCGGATCCAGCCCGGTGGTGGGCTCGTCCAGAATGACCAGGTCCGGGCTGTTGACCAGGCTGGCAGCCACGGTAAACCGCTGAGATTGGCCGATGGAAAGCTGGTTAACACGGCTCTTGGCACGGTCGGCCAGACCCACCATCTCCAGAAGTTCGTTGGGGGGGACGCGCTTGGGATAGAAGCTGCCCAGAAGGGTCAATATTTCGTGGAGAGTCAGGAAGCCAAAATATGCGGAAGACTGGAGTTGCACGCCTATGCGGGCCTTTATCCAGTTGGCATCCCTTTGAATGTCCTTGCCCAGGACGGCGACCTGCCCCTGGTCCGGCGATTGCAGGCCCTCGATAATCTCCAGGGTAGTGGTCTTTCCTGCCCCGTTAGGGCCCAGGATGCCGAAAATCTCCCCTTCCTTCACATCGAAGGAAACGCCATCTACAGCGGCAAAATTGCCGTACCGCTTTACCAGGCCTTCTACCCGAATCGCCTCTGACATGATAGTATGGTGAATTATATCACAATCTTTTTTTCGGGAGTCTGAAACAATGGCCCCGTCGGGTGCCGGGGACTCGCCCGGGAGCGGCGACAGTTCCGGCGACAACATAAACAACACTAACGAGTATCTTATTCTGACAAATAGTGAAGTAAGGCCCGGGTTGTGGTTGCGACGGTTTGCCCTGGCCTCGGTGGTTGCTACATTTGCTCTCATTGTATTGGGCGGCATCGTTCGTGTAACCGGGTCGGGCCTGGGCTGCGGTGGAGAATGGCCCCTGTGCGACGGCAGCCTGATTCCCCCGTTAACCAAGGAAGACATTATCGAATACAGTCACCGCCTTGTGGCTTCCGGCATTGTGAGCCCCCTGGTGTTTGGCACTTTCCTTATCGCTGTTTTTCGGTACCGCCGCAACCGTTCAGTCCTCATCCCCTCAGGCATATCTGTGGTGCTGCTGCTGGTTCAGGGTGGACTGGGTGGTGTAACCGTACTGACCGAACTGCCCGGCCACGTAGTTGCGGCTCACATGGCGTTGGCCCAGGCCCTCTTCGCGTGCCTGATCCTGGTTGCCGTAGCCGCCTGTAATCTGCGGCCACCAGATCTGGTCCCTGAGGCGGCCGCCGGCAGTGCCATGCCGACCGAGACTGCTGCTACCGGCGGCAGACCTGAGCCGACAACCGCTCAACCCGAACCCCGGATCGCCTTCCCGTTACTGGCTGGAATTGCGGCCATCGCAACCTATCTCCTCCTGCTCTCCGGTTCCTACGTAACTGCCACGCCGGGTGCTCTGGCCGCCTGTCCCCAATGGCCCCTGTGTGATGGTTCCCTTTGGCCTTCAAACGGTCTGCAAACCATCCACATGCTGCATCGTGTGGTAGCCGCCGTTGTCGGTCTCCTCGTCATTTATTCCCTGATTCGCGGAAGTCGTTTGGGCAGGCAGGGCTTCTCTTCCGGTGGTCTGATGCTGATGATCCTGTCTTATGCGGGCATTGTGGTGCTCCTCACCCAAGTGCTCGTTGGCGCAATTGCCATTTGGAGCAACTTCCCGGTTGAGATTCGTGCCTATCACATTGGCCTGGCCACCGCTCTATGGGGCATAATGGTAACCGTTGCCCTGGTCTGCCGCGTCAGGGAACCGGACAGCCCCGCAGCGCCGCAAGGGGCTTACCTGGTTCCGGGCCCGGGAATAACGCCCACATCGCAAGAGTCAGATTAAGGCGAAAGCTGGAGTATCAGACGAAATGACAATGACCGAACAGCAACGGGCAGCAGAGCTTGAAGTGCCGCATATCCAGGGTGAGGCAGTCGGCCGGCGGACGCCCATGACCTTAATCAACGATTACATAACCCTTACAAAGCCCCCAATAATCCTCCTGCTGCTGGTTACTGCGGCAGGCGGCATGTTCCTCGCCCAGGCCCATACGGCAGCCGGTGGGTTGCCTTCTCTGGCGCTGATGGCCATGGTCTGGGTGGGCGGCGCCCTGGCTTCTGGCGGCGCCAACGCCCTCAATCACCATTATGACCGGGACATAGACGGCATCATGCAGCGCACCCGGCAGCGTCCGGTGGCCAGCAACCGCATATCGCCGGTCCATGCCCTGGTCTTTGGAATTACTCTGAACGTTATAGCCTTTGTGGTGCTGGCGCTTTGGGTGAATTTCCTGGCTGCCGGTCTCACCCTCGCTGCAACGCTCTTCTACGTGCTGGTGTACACCCGATGGCTGAAGCGGAGTACACCTCATAACATAGTTATCGGCGGGGCTGCCGGCGCCATCCCGCCCATGGTGGGCTGGGCGGCGGTAACCGGGACCGTTGAATTGCCGGCAGTTTACCTGTTTGCCATAGTGTTTTTCTGGACGCCTCCCCACTTTTGGGCTCTTTCCCTCCTGATTCACAAGGACTACGAACGGGCCAATGTGCCCATGCTCCCGGTGGTTTCGTCTCGGGACTTTACCGTGTCCACCATTTTTCTTTACAGCCTCGTGCTGGTAGGGGTAACCCTGATGTTCGCCGTTACCGACGCCGTAGGCTGGGTCTATGGCGCCTCCGCCCTGGCGCTGGGTGGCATTTTCGTCTGGATGGCGTGGCGGTTGCGACAGGAGGAAAGCTCCTCCAATGCCCGGAAACTTTACCTGTATTCTTTGCTCTACCTGGGACTGCTGTTCGTCGCGGTAATGGTAGGGGCTGCCACGGGCTATTAATGGCAATAGCCGTTTCGTCTGCGGATTGAGTGTTTCAAGCTCTTAAACATAGCCCGTTCGTAGATTCACCACAGGGTCAAATCGGTACAATTTCCGTTGACACTGTTTGAAGCCTGTGGTAATGTCTTGCACTAGTGAAATTTTGCACATACTCCGCGGTTGAGTGCAAAGCGAAGTAAGAAAGGGAGTTGGCAAATGGGGCTTTTGCCCTTCCGAGGCGCAGATTCCCAGACCCTTCGGGCCGGGGATAAAAAAGGCAATACCACACTTATGTCCAAGCGGTTCACCATCACACGGAAACACCTCTTCCTACTGGGTTTCACGGCCATCCTCTTCCTGGTTATGGCCTGCGCCCCGGATGCCAAGCAGTCCACTTTCGGCACATCCGGTCCCGTAGCTGAGAAACAGCTACTGCTGTTTAACGTTCTCCTCTGGGTAATGGTCATCGTTTTTGTCCTGGTAGAGGGCGTCCTGCTCTACGCCGTCATCAAGTTCCGGCGCAGGCCCGGGCAAAACGAGCTTCCTCCCCAGACTCACGGTCACACTGCCCTGGAAATCACGTGGACCGTTATTCCCACGATTCTTATCCTGGGCCTGGGTATCTGGTCTGCAGTTACCCTTTTTGATCTTGACCAGCCGCCCTCTGGGGCCGATGCGCTCCAAATAACTGCTGTGGGCCATCAGTGGTGGTGGGAGTTCGAATATCCTGACGCCGATGGCAATGGTAAGTACATTAGCACGGCCAATGAACTCCGGGTGCCGGTTGACCGGGCCGTCAGAGTAGACCTGCGAAGTGACGACGTAATCCACAGTTTCTGGATTCCCAAGCTGGCAGGCAAAATTGATATGGTCCCAACCCGTGAGAACTACTTGTGGTTCCAGGCGGATGAGACCGGAACATTTTATGGCCAGTGCGCAGAATTCTGCGGCACTGCCCATGCTCAGATGAAATTCCTTGTCCAGGTACTGCCTCAGGAAGACTATCTCGCCTGGGCGGAGAGCTTTGGCGAAACCCCGGTCCTTTCGTCCCAGGCGCAGGCGGGACAGACGGTGTTTAATGGTACCGGCGGATGCGTTGTTTGCCATACGGCCACAGGGTCCGATGACCCCGCTGTTGTTGCCAGCCGCGTCCAGAGTTTCCTGACTACTGAGACGGGTATTGCTCCGGGCCCTAATCTGACCGACCTGGCGACCCGCGAACGATTTGGCGCTGGTTTGGTGGATTTGAACCGGCAGAACCTGCGCCAGTGGATAAAGAACCCTGAAGACGTCAAACCTGGTAACCACATGTCCGGCAGGGCCGCCATTTACCAGAATGCAGACGGGCAAGCCAGCCTGAGCGAAACCGAGGTTTCCTCTTTGCTGGAATACTTGCTTAGCTTGAAGTAAACTTGAACCCAATGGTAGCTAATAGGGTGGAACGGAGCCGCGGAGGCATCAAATGGCCACTTTAACCGATGTAATTGACCGGCCAACCAGTCAATCCGGACTGTGGAGCTGGATTACGACGGTTGACCACAAAAGAATAGGCGTACTTTATGGTGTTACCGCCTTCATCTTCCTGCTATTGGGCGGAATTGAGGCGGGAGTCATAAGGTTGCAGCTTTCCGTGCCTGACAGCACGTTAGTCAGTGCGGACACTTTCAACCAGATGTTCACCATGCACGGCACTACCATGATCTTCCTGGTGATCATGCCGCTGAGCGCCAGTTTCTTCAACTTCGTTATTCCTTTGGCAATCGGCGCCAGGGATGTGGCCTTCCCCCGGCTGAATGCCTTCAGTTACTGGGTTTTCCTGTTCGGCGGGTTGCTGCTCAATGCCAGCTTCCTTACCAACCAGGCCCCCGACGCTGGCTGGTTCTCTTACGCCAACCTTACCGAGAAGCCCTTCAGCGCCAACCAGGGTCTGGACTACTGGGCGCTGGGCCTGCAGGTCCTGGGAGTTTCCTCCCTGGCCGCGGCTTTCAACTTCATCGTAACTATTGTCAACATGCGGGCTCCCGGCATGAGCCTGATGCGGATGCCCCTGTTTGTCTGGATGACCCTGGTCACTTCAATTCTCCTGGTTCTCGCCTTCCCGGTGATTACCGTCGGGTTGATTGAACTGACCTTTGATCGTAACTTCGGCACCAATTTCTTCGTTCCCGAAGGCGGCGGAGACCCCATTCTCTGGCAGCACCTGTTCTGGGTGTTCGGCCATCCCGAAGTGTACATTCTGATTCTCCCTGCCATGGGTATCGTTTCGGAGGTGCTGCCCACCTTCTCCCGGAAACCGCTTTTTGGCTACCCGGTGGTTGTCTTCTCCGGCGTGGTAATCGGCATCATGGGTTGGGCCGTGTGGAGCCACCACATGTTCACGGTGGGCCTCGGCCCCGTAGCCGTCACCGTCTTCATGATCACAACCATGCTGATTGCGGTTCCGACCGGTGTAAAAATCTTCAACTGGATTGGCACGCTATGGGGCGGACAGATTGACCTTAAGACGGCAATGCTTTTTGCCCTTGGTTTTGTGGCTTTGTTCATCGTGGGCGGCCTCAGCGGAGTGTCCCACGCGGTGGCGCCCTCCGATAACCAGCAGCAGGATACATATTACATCGTAGCTCACATCCATTACGTGCTGTTTGGCGGCGCCCTGTTTGGAATTTTCTCCGGTGTGTACTACTGGTTCCCCAAATTGACCGGCAAGTTGTTCCACGAGGGCCTAGGCAAACTTCATTTCTGGCTGTATTTCATCGGTATGAACGTTACCTTCTTCCCGATGCATTACCTGGGCTTGAACGGTATGCCCAGGCGGATTTACACCTACGCCAGCGAATTTGGCTGGGATGGATTGAATTTGCTGGCCTCCATGGGCTATCTGGTCCTTTTCGTGGGCACCTTGATCTTCGTCGTTAACGTGTTGATAAGCCTGCGCAAGGAACCCGATGCCGGGCACGATCCGTGGGATGCCCCAGGCCTGGAATGGAGTATTGCATCACCACCACCGAGTTATAACTTTGCAAAGATTCCCGAAGTAGAGGGCCTGGACCACTACTGGATCGTCAAGCGCCGGGCTGCGGCAGAGGGCCGTCCGGTCACGGAACCGGAAGCCTACGTGGACCCCAGCACAATCCATATGCCGGATCCCTCTTACTGGCCGCTGATAACTGCCATAGGTGTGCTCGTTCTGGCAGCGGGAATGTTGTTCGATACCGGGTGGGACTATATCCGGTTCCCGATACCCTTTATCGGTGGCATCATCTGTTTTGTTGGAATAATTGGCTGGTCCAATGAGCCTCCTACCAAGGAACATCCCGGTGGAGACCATCATGCGGAGGGTGGCCACGGTCCCGAACCGCACGCCGTAACCGCGACCACAACGGCGGTCATGGAGCGCCCTGTGGGGGCGGCATCACTTACCGTCCGGCTGCTGTGCTCCAATTGCGGCAATCAATTGTCATCGTCTTTCCGATTCTGCCCCTATTGTGGCGGAGCGGTTGAAAGTCCCGCTGAACCAGACCACCAGGAGGGGTAGAGTTGGCCCACCACACGGAATTGAGCCATCACGCTCCCGAGGAGGAGCACCCGACAACAACGGGTATCAACAACCGCAAGTTGTTGATGTGGGTGTTCCTGTCGTCGGACTGTCTTTTCTTTGGCTCTCTGATCGCTACCTATATGGTGTACCGGGGCCAGAGCCTTGTGGGGCCCTACCCGGTGGACATTATCGACGTTCCCATCACGACCATCAGCACTTTCGTGCTGCTCTGCAGCAGTTTCGCCATGGTCAGGGCGCTGGCTGCCACCAACGAGGACCGGCAGGGCGCAATAGTTGTATGGCTTTTGCTGACGGCGTTCCTCGGAGCCATTTTTATCGGCTTCCAGGTCTATGAGTTTAACTTGTTCCGGGAAGAAGGCCTGCGGATTGATACCAACCTTTTTGGTTCAACCTTCTTCACCCTGACCGGGTTCCATGGGGCCCACGTTACTCTGGGCATCGTGTGGCTGCTTGCTCTTGCCTGGATTGCCAAGAAGGGGCGCCTGGGGCCCAAGACCGCCCTGGACGTGGAATTGGCCGGCCTGTATTGGCACTTCGTGGACATCGTCTGGATCGTAATCTTTACCCTGTTGTACTTGATTGGCGGGTTCGACACCGGCCCGGCCGGAGACCCGTCGCTGGTCCCACACTCGATCACCGGCTTTCTGGTTCTGATCTAAGGAGATACGGCGCATGAGCAGCGACCCCGGGGTTCACGAATCCCGCCACCCTACGCTCAAACAGTATGTGTGGATTGCCATATTCCTGTTTGTCGTAACTTTTGTTGAGTTCGTGATCATCCTGCCTGAGGATTTCCGAGGACAGGGCTGGACCATTGCTCCCCTGGCCATACTGTCGGCCATTAAGTTCGGCGCCGTTATCTTCTTCTACATGCACCTGAAGTTCGATAACCGGCTGCTCACATGGGTTTTCCTGGGTGGTCTGGCGCTGGGCTTTGCCGTGGTATTCGCATTGATTGGCTTGTTCGGTACCTTCACGCCATCTCCCAGGGCTTGGGCAGAGGATAATGCCATACCCTGCACTTTCGACCATGAATATGTCTGCATCGAGTACAGTCCCACGCCGACCCCGCTTCCTACTCCTACCCCTGAGGGCGGCGCCGCTCCGACTCCGGTGCCAGCCGCAGCGTCAGATTCAGCCTCTGAGGCTGCTACGGGCGCACTGGTGGGAACTGGCCAGGATATTTTCCTTACCGGGCAAGGTGAGGGAACTGCTACAGGATGTTATACCTGCCACACGATTGCTGGATTGGAAGGCGCTACCGGGTTACTGGGCCCCGACCTGACAACCATAGGCGCCGACGCGGCTAATCGGCAACCGGGTGTATCTGCTGAGGACTACTTGAGGCAATCGATCACTGAACCGGAAGGCTTTGTGGCTGAAGGTGTCGAAAGGGCCGTGCCGGGCTTGATGCTGTCTGCGTTGACCGGGGGTCTTACCGATAATGATGTGGACGCTCTGGTAGCCTTCTTGTTGGAGCAAAAATAGCGTCGGAGTCCCTCAATTGCTTCAAAGTTGAACAAGCTCTAAAGCAAGCTTATGACCGCCCGACGAGGTCGGGCGGTTCTTCTGTGGCCCTTCCTGTGCTAATCTATTTTCTAACCTCTTGGTTTTTCCCCAGCCTTAGCGGTCATTTGCGGAAGGTTGATTATGGCAAGGATTTTTCACCTGATTACGGAGCGGGACTGGGAGTCCGCTCGCGGCGCCCGTCAATGGCGCCCCGGCAGCCTGGACGACGAAGGGTTTATCCATTGTTCTGCGGACGAGGAGCAGGCAATGCGTGTCGTGGCCCGTCTCTACCCGGACCGCGCTGATATGCTGGCCCTGGAATTGGATACCGATAAACTGAATTATTCGGTTATCTCCGAACCAAGCCGGTCCGGTGAGATTTACCCCCACATTTATGGTCCTCTGGAAATGGGCGCCGTCGTGATGGTCTGGCGCGTCAAGGCAGACGGACAGGGTGGGTATGCCCTGTCCGATCACTAGAGTCTGGCGTTGCCGACAGTCACTTCCCGAAGGCAACGCCGCATCTCCGGCCGGCTTGCCACTCCACCGCTCCAGGATGGGTTGAGGCGGCGCTATGCCTGATTACACTGACGCAGAGTTGGCCCGCTTGCGTTCGGCTCTCGTCAACTTCCGGACTCTTTCTGATGACAACATACAGGAGATTGGCCGCGCCGTAGAGGCTGGCCGTTGTCCTCCCCATCTGGTTCCCTTCTGGGCGCTGATGTCGCCTATGAATGGGGATAAGCAGGACGCCGATCTCTTTCGCAGACTGGAGGCTGATCCCCTCGTAAGAGGCTATTCCTGTTATGGCTTCTTCCCCACCATCTTCGCCCGGCTTTATCAGCAGGATGAACGTCCCATCGTCTGGTTTGACGGCCGGACTCGAGGCCGGGTGGCGCTGTTCCGGTTCGCCGATGGAGAAGGGCTAGTGGTCAAACCTCTGCAGAGCCTCAGGGAGGCGGAAATTGCCCAACTCGCGGGTGAAACCGGAGTTGGTCCCCAACAGATGCCGTCGCTGGAAGGCTTCCTGGTAGAGGAACTGGTGGGAGGCCGGTTTTTTACCGACCTGTCACCCGACGACCTGCATGACGGTGTGATGTTCCAGGTGGGGCACAGGCTGGGTGCCATGCTTTCAACCCTGCACAACTCAGGCATCTGCTACAACGATGCCACGTTGTCCGACCCCGAAGGCCGTTCCCACTTACTGGTCCAGCTGCCTATTGCCCGCAATTCCGGCCAGTCCCCTGGCTGCAAACTGATAGACTTTGGGGTATCCGTATTCCTGGACAGGCTTCCTGATCTGGAATTGGAAGAGGTCTATAATTTGGTGCGAACAATGCCGGAGTACCGGTTGGTGTCGCGCATGGGCCTCAATGGAAGTGAACTGGGTCGCTTTCTGGCTCAATACCGGCAGCGTTTGTCCTCAACCACCAGGGATGAAATCCTCGCCCGCGACCTGCGCTTTACTCAGGAAGGGTTGCAGCAGGCTTCCGAAAGGATGGGCTCCCACATCATCGCCCCGCTTCAGCAGGGGTTTTCCGAGGGCTATGACAGGTAAGGGTTGGTAATCCCGAATCCCGGTGTTAGGATGATGCAGGTCTCAACCCACACAAGGAGTTATTGGCATGAAGACTGAAAGACACGACGGTCGGAGCCTGCCCTTCCTGACGGCGCTCCCCGACGATTATGATCCCGCTATCAGCTATCCCCTGGTGATAATGTTGCATGGCTTCGGAGCCCATATGGGAGACTTGGCCGGTTTGGCCCCTGCCATCGAGGACAAGGGTTACGTTTATGCCTGCCCCAATGCGCCCCTGACCTTCGATTTCGGCGGCGGGTATACGGGCTATGGGTGGATGCCACGCCAGAATGTGGCCAGCCCCGAGGAGGTCCAGGCGGCGCGGGAACAGTCGGAGGCCCTGCTCGAAGACTTCTTCGAAGAGGCTTTCGAGAAGCTGAATACCACCATGGGGAAGGTGGCGTTGCTGGGCTTTTCCCAGGGCGGGGCCATGACCTACCGCTGCGGCCTGAAGAGTCCTGATGTGTTCGCCGGCTTGGTAGCCCTCAGCGCCGCCGTCTTCGATCCTGAAATCCTGCGGCCCCGCCTGCCGGAAAACCGCAGCCAGCCGGTCTTTGTCGCCCACGGCACCAGGGATATGCAAATCGATGTGGAAACGGCCCGAGCCACCCGGACTTTCCTGGAAGCTGAAGGGTACCAACCCGAGTACCGGGAGTACAACATGGGCCACGAAATACCCTTAGAGGTGCTTCAGGACCTCATTCCCTGGCTCACCGGCGTACTGCCCCCGCTGCGCGACTAAGAAAAGCCCATACCTTGCAGTAAACCTTTCGCAACCATTCCTGAGTCGGACTTAAGGCCGGAATCGCCGATGCAGGCTTAGCAGTCATCACTTCAGACTGAAAGGGATGCTAGTCCAAAGCCAAGGTGAAATATTAATTTGGTACAGTGGCGCCGGTCCTATTCCACCAGGGTAGGGGCGATTCACGAATCGCCCCTACCCTGAGCCAAGAGTTGGCGGGTTTGAGCAAGAATGCACTTCCCAACTTGTCTTTGGCTTAGTATATGACCTGTTCTCCTTGTAAACGCTCCAACTCCCCGGCAGGCAACCCCAGCAACTCCCCAAGAATGTAGTCGTTATGCTGTCCCAGCAGGGGCGCAGGTCTGGTGATGCCTCCGGGCGTGGAACTCAGCAGCCAGGGCATTCCGTACAACCACTCAATGCCTACGTGGGGATGTTCCACCTCCATGTATGCCTGGCGTTCCTGCAGGTGTGGATCGATAAACTGGTCTTCAATGTTCATTACCGGCATCGCAGCCACGCCGTAGCCTTGCAGAAGGTCAGTAATATCCTGCGCTGTGTGCCGTCGCGTCCACGCCGATACCTGGGCGTCCAGTTCCGCTATGTTTGTCAGGCGGGCGGTCAGCGTTCCAAACCTGTCATCTGTGGCCCAGGCAGGGCTGTCCAGCGCCTGGCAGAAGGCTGACCACTCTTCATCGTTGCCCACGGCTATCGCTATCCAGCGGTCTGGTTCGGAGCAGGGGTAGTTGTTATGGGGGGCAAAGGCCAGGTCGAAGTTGCCTTGAGGGAGGGGCGCTGAGCCGGTCATCTGGTATTCCAGGAACGCCTCTCCCAGCATCGACGTGGTGGCTTCCAGTTGGGCCACTTCAATTAACTGTCCCTGTCCCGTCAAATTGCGGTGGCGGAGGGCGGCAACCGAGGCCAGCGCGGCGTGAATGGCGGCCACCACGTCGCTCCAGGGCGCCTGCAGTTCTCCTACCAGCGGCTCATCTTCAGAATATCCCACCACGCTCATCAGCCCCGACAACGCCTGTATGATAGGGGCATAGGCCAGCACGTCTCTAAGCGGCCCGGTTTCTCCCAGGGCCGGCATGGATACCAAAATTATGTCGGGCCGCAGTTGCCGCACTTCCTGGTAGGACAGCCCGAGCCGATCCAGCACACCAGGCGAGTAATTGTTTATGGCCACATCGCTGCGGGCCAGCAATTCCCGTACCAGCAAAAGGCCATTGTCGGTCTTCAGGTTCAGGGTAACGCTGAGTTTGTTGCGGTTTATGCCGTGGAATACGGGCTGCAATTCCGGCCAGAGGCCCCGGTCTCCGCCGGCTATATCGTCGCCCACGATGGGGCGGCCCAGCCGTAGCCCGTCCATTCTTTCCCTGCTCTCCACCTTGATGACTTCTGCACCAAGGTCTGCCAGCAACTGCGCCGCCATGGGGCCGGCCCAGGCGGTGCCAAAGTCCACCACCCGATAGCGGGACAGGGGAAGAGGCGGCCGATTCTCAGGTAGCGTTGAACTGGAAGCTGTCATGTTTTAAATGGCCTGGATTCGCCGGCTATGCTGTTGGCGCCCTTCAGATAGTACCGTTTTGGGACCAGCTTTCCAGGGTAGCGGGACTGATGCCAAGCTCGCCGCCCAGCACTTCATGGTTATGCTGCCCCAACCGGGGGGCAGGTCGGACAGCGCCCGGCCCGCTGCCGGAAAACCGGAAGGGTTGTCCGGGATAGCGGAGTCTACCCACTTCGGGATGTTCAACCTCGGAGAAAAAGTCCCGGGAATTGAGCTGGGGATCTGCCATCACCTCGTCAAAGGTCTGCACCGGTACGCAGGGGATGCGGTTGGCCAGGCACGCCTCCAGGATTTCCTGCTTTGTGCGCTCCATAAACCAGGGGGCTATCAGAGCCTCCGCCTCTTCCGGGTACTGGTCGCTCATCGCCCGGCGGTCCCGGTAGCGCGGATCCTCCATCCAGTCCTGCTCCCCCAGCAGGTCCAGAAACCGCCGGTATTGTTCCATTTGCGGCGCGTCGATGCAGATATAGCCGTCCTTGCAGGGCAGCACACAGTTGGGGAAAAGGCCCAGGCGCATGCGGTTGCCCGAGCGGAATCCTGCCACTCCCCGGTAAATGTAGGTGGGCAGGTGGTAGCCGGTGAGCAGCGTCCCAATTACCTGTGCCTCGGCCACGTCAACCAACTGCCCGCGTCCGGTCAGGTCCCGTCCCAGCAGGGCTACGATGCTGGCGAAGGCGGCGCCCACCCCTGCCAGGTAACTGGCCTGGTGTAACGGTGTCGTCAGCGGTTCCCGGTGGGCATGACCCGTTCCAAAGCTCAGGCCGCTCATGGCATTTGCGGTCAGGTCAGCGCCGCTGTATCCCTTGTATGGCCCGCTCCGGCCATAGGGAGATATAGAGGTTACAACCAACCCCGGGTAAGAACCCTTCAGCGATTCGTAGCTCAGCCCCAGCGTATTAATCAATGACAACGGCTGGTTCTCGACGAAGATGTCGGCGTTAGCCAGCAACTGCGCGAGGACTTGACTACCCTCGACGGACTCGACATCGAGCGTGATACCGCGTTTGTTCAAGTTTGCGAAGAGGAACAGTCCGCTCCGCTCGGGGTGGGGTATTCCGTCGGGAAAAGGCCCCTGGGCGCGGCCCTCGTCCCCTTTCACCGGCGGCTCAACCTTGATAACATCGGCGCCCAGTTCGCCCAGGACCTTGCCGCAGAACGGGCCGGAAACCAGCCAGCCCCATTCAACAACCCGGACACCGGCGAGGGGACCGGCGTTCCCGGTCGGATCAGGTTGACTTCCCTGGGGCGGTGCCGATGTCACATCAATATCTCCGATCATAATTCGGACGTCTCGTCGGACAGGAAATGTTCATGCTGCCGGTACATTTCCAGCCCTATAAGAAACATTCAAGTGGCGCCAATGGACCGCAGAGTGTTGTTAATATACACCAGCAGACTCGTGGGACTCGTCAAATTGAAAATTGCAGGCGCAGATTGGTCTGTTTCATCTTTTCCGCCTGTGTAGGGATCTCTTGCTCGAATCAATGCCAATACGGTTTCGGATCAATGGCAAAAATGGGCGGAAGAATCCAGAAGGCGATTGCTCCGCGAAACACGGCATGTCATCTTACGTATGTGTTAAACCATGCCAGCGTCCGCGCCAGGTACTCCTCCCGCAACTTCGGGTGACCCTGACGGGGGAAGGAGTGGGAGCAGCCAGGGAAGCGGACCATTTCCACTTCCTTTCCCAGCCGCTTCAGCCGCACAAAATAGGCCTCACTCTGGGAGATGGGGCACCGCACGTCCGTTTCTCCGTGAAGGAGCAGGACGGGCGCTTCCACGTTGGGAACATAGGTAATGGGCGAATGGTCCACCAGTTTCTGGCAGGCTTCTTCAAAAGTGCCTCCCCACTGTACCTCGCCGAAACTAACTCCAATGTCTGAAGTGCCGTACATGCTCACCAGGTCGGTGCACGGTGCGCCCACCACCGCGGCGCTGAACTTTCGGTTGTGGCCAACTATCCAGCTGGACATAAAACCGCCGTAGCTGTAGCCGTGTACACCCATTCGGGTCTCATCCACATAGGGCCGCGCCGCTACATCATCCACCACCGCCATCAGGTCCAGGTAGTCCTCGCCGCCCCAGTCGTCCAGCACCGCCGTCATAAAATCGTCGCCGTAGGTGGAGGAACCCCGGGGGTTAACCGCCAGCGTGATGTAACCGTTGGTGGCCAGCAACTGCTGCAGTGGCACGAAGGAGTCGTAGAATGCTCCGTTAGGACCCCCATGTATTTCCAATACCAGCGGGTATTGCGTGGAAGAGTCGAAATCCGGAGGAAAGTAGAGGCGACATTCAATCTCCAGCCCGTTCCGGTGGATGCTGAACTTCTCCTGCCGCGCCGGTGGGTGTACGGTGAAGTAGTCGTCGTTATAGGAGGTAAGTTGGGTAACCGTCCGGTCTCCCAGTTCGACCCTTCGGAGGTCTGCCGGAGACGACGGGGAATTGGAGACCAGGACTGCGCTGCGGCCCATGCCTTCAAAGGAAACCATGGGAGACTGCATCCCGCCGCCGGCCAGTCGCTGAACCTCTCCATTTTCGGCAGAAGTCTCCGCCAGGTAAGATTCACCCCGAGCCTCACCGAGGAAGAGGATGCGCTGGTCGGGGAGCCAGGCCATTTCCGGCGTGGGGCTGATGCCGGGAATTCCCAGGCAAGGCCGGATCCTGTCGTCCGTCAATCTCCGGGGCGCCTGGCCCGGTTCCAGAACATACAGCCAGCTTTGCCAAAGACCCAACCCGTGGCTTGCCGGAGACCCGGCCGCCACCAGGCGACGGCCATCCGGCGCCCAGGCCAGGGAACCGACGGTCTCCAGATTGTCGGACCAGCATTCCGGCCCGGCGTCCCCGCCATCGGCAGGTAAAACGTAGGCTTCGGAGCTGCTGTTAATGTCCCGGTCTTCTCGCCGGCTCGAAACGAAGGCTATGCGGCTGCCATCGGGCGACCAGGCGGGAAGAAAGTCGTCCCAGTCTCCGTCAGTTAGCTGGCTGACGCTGCCTTCCTCCGCATTGACGACAAAGAGATGGAAGTGGGCATCGCCTCGCCAGCCCAGGCCGTCGTACCGGTACTTGATCCGCCGGGCCACGCTCACCTGTGGCAGGGGATTGTCACCGGCCCCCAGGTTTTCCCCTTCGGGACGGGTATCGGCGGAATAGACCAGCCTGCCGGAGTCCGGTGACCAGGCCAGGTCAACAATGTTCCCCTGGGAGTGGGTCAATTGCCGCGCCTCCCCGCCGTCTACCGGAATCAGCCAGATCTGACGCTGGCCTCCGTCGTCGGGTCTCAGGAAGGCGACAGTGCGGCCATCGGGCGAAAACCTGGGAGAACTGTCGCGTACTCCCTGGGTGAACTCTTGCGCCGGCGTGCCCGCTCCCTTGTCTAGTGGAAGCATACGAAGCCGCGTCCGGCTTTCCAGGGAATCCGCCTCCACCCAACCGTAGGTGAAAACAACCCGTGAACCGTCCGGCGCCAACGCCGGGTCGGCTACGGACTTTAGATGGCGTACCATATCCGGAGCAAAGGCGTTGCCCATTGTCCTGCCCTCGTATTCAGTTCGTGAGGTCCGGAAAAGAACAAAAGAATAGAGGGTCCACAGACCCTCTGGGGATTTCGTCAAACTCGGCAAAAAGGTTGGAAGAAATTGGCAGGAGCGGGAGGATTCGAACCCCCGACCACTGGTTTTGGAGACCAGCGCTCTGACCAGACTGAGCTACGCTCCTGCGGCCAACTATGTTGAAAGTGGTACCCCTGGAGGGACTCGAACCCCCGACGCGCGACTTAGGACGCCGCCGCTCTATCCTCTGAGCTACAGGGGCAGGTTGGTGGAGATAGGGGGGCTCGAACCCCCAACCTCGGCATTGCGAACGCCGCGCTCTCCCAGTTGAGCTATATCCCCGGGCTATTGCCCACCGCCGAATCCTCTTGCGATCCTTGCGGCCGAGCCGCCACCGGCAAGGGAAACAATCCCTGGTACCAATAGAAATGTTAAATCTCTCCCTTGGGGCTGTCAAGTGCGACTTTTACATGGCATCGCCCCAGAACAACCGGTTTACGAAACCTTCAAGCCTGCCTTGCCTCCGTCTTAAGGCTGGACTCTTCAGCCCATGACGCCAGAACCTCTGCTCTTCACTCTCGACTGCCGAATCAGCAAGGGCAACCGGCCAATACGTTACACCGGCAGCCCGGGTTCGTCGGACTCGTCGGCCAGTTGCAGGTCAACTGTATTGGCGTTGAAGGCCAGCATGGCGTAGTACCCCATCAGCGTCACCAGCTCCACCATGGCCTGGGTGCCAAACTGCTGGTGCAGGGCCCGGAAAGTCTCATCGCTGACCTTGTTGCCGGTAAAGAACTCGTTCCCCAGGTTGATTACCGCCGCCTCGGCGGGAGACAGTTCCGGCAGGGGCTTTTTGTCACGCAGGGCATCAATCAGTTCATTGCTCAGCCCCGACTGCCGGGCAATAGGAACGTGCCGGTCCCAGATATAGATGCAGTCCTTGGCCCTTGCAGTAACCAGCATGGCCAGTTCTCGCATCTGGTGGGGTACCGTGGATTCGTTCCGCACATATTCCCAGAAGGGTATTGCCCGCCGCGCCATCTCCGGGCTGTGCTTCAGGATAGACATGGGGCCGGTACCAACGCCGCCGGGCCCGGCGTTTATTTCGTCAAATATATCTCGCAAGTTCTCAGGTATGCTCTCTGAAGTGGGCATAGGTATTCGTGACATCGGATCCTCCACGCATGTTGTATGGTCAGGCATTGAAAGTGGCCCCAGTTTAGCCGTGCTTCCACTGTCAATCAAATCCTTCGACTGGCCAGGTTGCCTTGACTGGTTTACCTGCCCAACCTAAAATCGTTACGGTGTGAACCGATTTCGGAACGCAGGTCCGGTTCGCAGTCCCCATGGAAATTTGGCGTCGAGGAGCGGCTGACTGATATGTCGTTGAAAGTGGGCAGAATTCCCTACATGATTTGTGAACCCTTCTATTTCGATACGGAACGGAGGGGAATGCAATTAGTGGACACTATGCCCAACCGCGCTGTCGAAGACATTGAGCAGGGCATGATCGATGCTGCCCTGGTGCCTGTGGTCGACATCTATGGCAAGGAGGACATTCTGCAGTCGGTGGGTGGCTTCTGCATTGCCAGCACTGACCGGGCCGGCAGCGTGTTTCTGTACTCCAAGGTGCCAGTGGAGGAACTGGGCGGCGCCAGAGTGGCCCTGATTGACGACTCAAAGACTTCAGTTAAACTGCTGCAAGTCCTGCTTAAGCAGAAATACCAGGTAGAGCCGGCCGAGTACGTGGGTTTGCGCGACGAGCACGACGCCTTTATGGTGATGGGCGACCGGGGACTCCGGCAGCGCCGAGGCGCCCGCGGCTTCCCCCATCGCTACGATCTGGGCGAAGAATGGTTCCAATGGACTCGACTTCCTTTTGTATATGCCCGCTGGATGGCCAGGCATGGCATCGACTCCCAGCAGTTGGCGGTACTGGAAGATACCCTCTACGTTGGCCTGGAAGACGGTGTGGACACCCTCTACCACATCGCCGAACCCAGGGAAAACCTGCTCATGCTGCCCCGCGACGTGGTCGAATACGTCCAGGGCATCCGCTTTTACCTCGGTATGACGGAACAGAAATCCATGCGAATCTTCCGGGAATACGTGGAGCAACTGGAGTCGTAAGGAACTTCCGAACAAGTCCGTTTCTCTTTGACTGGGGAAGGTTAGGCCTGCCTGATTCTACCGTGGGACTTTAAACCCTTCCTGCCAAGCCGACCATGGGTCCCAAAGCGGGATTGTGGGATGGAAGTCAGATTCTTCGTTTCACTAAGAATGACAGTTCGATTAGATGCAGCTGCCCTGTCAGGGAAGGTCGACACGCTGTAAGCCCCCCGTTGATGATATGCCCCAACGTACAGCCGCAAGGAGCCAAAACCATGCAGCGAAAGTCGAGCAATCCTGAGGTCGTTCCCATTAGCGTTTACAACAGTGATGATGGAAAACGTTGGTATGCTTATGTGATCGGTAGAAGTGAGATAACGGGCAGGGGCAAGTCACCTATCGAGGCTATAAAGAAACTTGAGAAGCAGGCACGGACAAGATTTGGTGTGCCCATAGAACTCAAGGTCAAGGTAGAGAATATTGTGTTCCCCGACCTTATGACTTTGCAGGAATATGATGAGTGGGCGCGGACCCGAGAGCTTCGCTCGTGACGGAAGACCCGTCCGGTCAAGACTCGCGTGATTTCCTTGAGCGAAGAACCGCAAATCACGAAGCCTATGTGCGAATCCTTGAACACGATCTGTCCAACGGCAAATGGGTTCTTAGTGTCCTTCTGGGAATAATCGGCGTTTTGGTCGGTGTCATGGTCACTCTCTGCCTGTAAAGATAAAGAGGACGGAGTCGAAATACGCTTCGTCCGTCCCTGCCAGACTACAAAAGGTGGAAGTCTATGACGAGGGTAACCGACGCCGGATTTGAGGTTACCGGAAAGCCCGCCTTCATCTGCGATTTCTCGCCTCCCCGTTCCGGCAACCCGCACGATATCCCCGCCACAATTCCCGACGCCGACTTACTGCTGGTTAACCGTAACCCCGGTCGGGCCGTTCGCGCCGATTCTGCCATGCTGGCCGCCGAACTGCAGAACCGTACCGGCAAGAGCATCATCTTCGCCGTGCTGACCCGGGATATGAACCGGTTGGCGGTCCAGTCCTATCTGCTGGGAGCGCAACTGCAGGGGTTGGAAAACGTGGTGGTGGCCCAGGGGGACCCCTTCTCCCCTTCCGACGCTGATCAGGTGACTGTCGTCTCCGACTACCGGCCTACGGAGCTGATTTCGGACATTTCCCTGATGAACCAGGGAACAGATTTTCGCGGCCGCAGGCTGGACTCTCCAACATACTTCTGCATCGGAGCCACCGTGGATCCGGGCCAGGACCCGGGCCGGCAGGCTGCGCTGGCATTTCGGAAGGTTAATGCGGGGGCGAACTTCCTGATAACTCAGCCCGTGTACAACCCGGAGGATGCCGCCCGTTTCCTGGATGCGTATTCTGCCCATGCCGGCGACACCTGCCCGGTGCCAGTCTATTGGGGGTTGCAACTGCTGGAGAAAGATAGCATTGCCTTCGGATCGGTGCCTGCTCGCATTCAGGGAGAATTGGCCGCGGGACGTCCAGGTGTCGACCTCGCCCTTGAGGTTTATTCGCTGTTCTCTGGTTCTTCGATGCGCAATGTATACCTCTTGCCGTCTATCCTGCGGGGCGGCAGCAGGGGTTACAAGACTGCCCAGGAATTTCTGTCTGCAGCCCGTGCCATCTCCTGAAGCCCTCCAAAATAGTCTGGAAGTGGCAATGGGAAAGGGGCAGACTCTGAAAGCCTGCCCCTCCACGTCGACCGCTCCAAATCTTCGTATCCTACTGGCGGGAATCGAACACTTCCTTGGCTACCCGCACGGCGTTGGCTGCCGTGGGCCAGCCGGCGTAAAAGGCCATGTGCGTGATTATCTCGCCTATCTCTTCCTTCGTTACGCCGTTGTCCAGGGCCCGGTTGATGTGGCCCCGTAGCTGCTCGGTACGGTACAAAGCCACCAGGGTGGCAACGGTAATCATGCTGCGGTCCCGCTTGGAAAGTTCGGGGCGTTCCCAAACGTCGCCAAACAGCACATTGGCGCTGAGTTCTGCCATCTTGGGCGCTACTTCGCTTGCCGGATTGGGCGTGGTCATAGTGTCGCCTCCTCGCGTCGCATTTGAGTCAGAGAATGTGGTATCTGTGGCTGTCGCTAATGGGGAAAGTCCGGGTGCCCAGGTTCGTCAGGCCATGACTCCCGCGCCCCAGGTGATGCCAAAATCGGCCCGTTCCACCACCTGTCCAGTGAAAGTTCCGGCGGTTTGTCCGGCCAGCCAGACGGCGGCGTCGGTAACCTCGCCGGGCTGGACCATGGGAATGTGGGCGGTGCCGGGCCAGTCACCCCGCCGGTTCATCCAGGTATCAACCCGGCCGGGACTGAACAGGTTGACTGCAATATTGTGGGCCCGTACCTCTTCCGCCAGGCTCAGGAACATCCGCTCCAGGGCCGCCTTGCTCATGGAATAGCCAACCCGGCCTTCGCGGTAGCCCCTGGCGGAACCGGAGGTCACCCCGATTATTGAACCGGAATTGCGCGCCATCATAGAGGGAAGGGCAAACTTGCAAAGCAGCAGGGGAGCCCGCACGTTCACCGCCAGCGCGCGGTCCAGCATCTCGGGGTCAAGGTCAACAACGGGCGACTCGCAGTCTACCCCTGCGTTGGAAAATAGGATATCGATCCCACCGTAGTGGGTGGCCGCAGTCGTTACTAGGTTCTGTAGGTCTGAGGGGTCGGTAACGTCGCATTTGACTGCGATGGCATCGCCGCCGTCATCCAGGATGCTGCGAACCGTGTCGTGGATGTTTCCCGAGGCGTACCTTTCATATTCGGCGCCCGGAGTCGCTTCTTCCTCGGTGCGTGAAGCGACCACCACCCTGGCCCCGGCCTGGGCCAGCCCCCGGCTCACGGACCGGCCAATGCCCCGGCTGCCGCCGGTAACAATGGCAACCTTGTTGGTCAGGTCCACGGTCCCACCCACTAGCTGGCGGGACGGAACTTGGGCAGGCTTATGGTCTCGGTTAGGTCATCGAAAGTAACTTCCACAGCCATGCCGCACTTGATTACTTCCGGGTCCGCCTCAATGTCCACCAGGTGGGCAATTATGCGGGCGCCTTCGTCCAGTTCAACGATGACGGGAACGTAGGGCACCATGTCCCTGAATGCCGGCGTCGGAGCCCGGTGCACGATGCAGAAAGTATGGACGTTGCCGCGGCCGCTGCTCTGAACCCAGTCGGTGTTGCGGGAAAAACAGGCCGGGCAGATGTCCCGAGGGTAAAAGTAAATGTTGCCGCAATCAACGCAGCGACGTAGCCACAATTCGTGCTCCTTGCACTTCTCCCAGTAAAAATCCGATTCCGGTTGGGGAACGGGAGGAGTTATGGGCGGGGCTGGCTGGTTCTGCTGGGTCATCCGCTGCTCCTTGCTTGGGCCGGCTGAGGGACGCCGGCCCTCAATTCCTGTACAGATTCGCCTTCCGGCTGCTGCCTGGAAGCAAACCCAGCATAAGTAGAAAACTGAAGGTAGTCAAGGCAAACTCCAGTAGACTACGGCCCCACGCCACGGGAGCGCATATTCGGGCGGTTGTAATCTGCCCGAACCCGGTTTATCGTTCATTGGTCGGCGGGGGAAAACGCCGGCATCGCGGGAGTGGACAATGCGAATAGCGGTAATGGGTACCGGTAGCATCGGAAGCTATTTTGGCGGTATGCTGGCCCATGTCGGCCACCAGGTTGCCTTGATCGCCCGGGGAGAAAACCTGGCGGCAATTCGGGCGCACGGCCTCCGGATTCAGACCGACGATGAACTGCTGACCATACAGTGCGGGGACTGCCTGTCAGCCACCGATGACCCTGCCACGCTGGGGCCGGTCGACCTGGCCCTGCTTACCGTCAAGACCTACCAGAACGCCGTTGCGGTGCCCGCCATGCGCCCCCTGGTGGGCCAGGACACCACCGTCCTGTGCCTGCAAAATGGCATCGACAGCTACCAGGCGGCGGCCGGTCTGCTGGGGCCCGAAAGGGTGCTCCCCGGGGCGGCCTACATCGAGGCGGCGCGAATGGGCCCAGGCCAGATAAGACAGAGCGGCAGTGTGGTCCGCATCGCTTTTGGCGAGGCAGACGGCAGCGACAGCCAGCGCGGCCGCACAATCCGGCAGGCCTTGTCTGACGCAGGTATCAATGCCCAGTTCAGCCAGGACATCCGCCAGATCCTGTGGACCAAGTTCCTCTTCATCGCCACCATGGCCGGGGTCACCAGCCTTTCTCGCGAGACCATGGCCGAAATCATGCCCCGTCCCGAGTGGCGGCAGGTCATCATCAACTGTATGCGTGAGATTGAGACCGTGGCCCGCGCCAGCCAGGTTGGCATCGCTCCCGACATCGTAGAGACGACCGTGGCATACATTGAAGGCGACTTGGAGGACATGCACGCCTCCATGCACGCCGACATTATGGCCGGGCGTCCCCTGGAACTGGAAGCCCTGACCGGTGCGGTAGTCCGCGCGGGCCAGTCCGCCGGCGTTCCGACCCCCATCAACGACGTCATCTACGCTGCCCTGAAACCCTTTGCGGCGGGAAACTGACAATGGCCTCCCCTTGCCGTAGATTCTTGCTCGCCAGCGTGCTGCCGGTACTGGTAGCGATGGTGGCCTGTACTTCCCAACAGACGACACTTCCTTCAGACTCCGTTGTCGCTGAGCGGCCCATCGGGGGCGCCGTGCCCACAGTTGCCGTTACGCCAACGCCCGTGGCAGTGCCGACGGCTGCCCCTGATCCCAGTCCAACGCCGACCGTGCCATCGGTCGACAATACACCTGCACCGGCAACGGAGGCAGCAGTGAAAAACGAAGCAACCGACCCTCCTCCGAGAGAAGACAAGCGCCGACCCAGCTACGACACCGGCAAGGCCTTCGCCGACCTGGTAAGGCCCCATTTCTTCGCCACTACTGAAGAAGGGGATGCTGTGGAAGCCCTTGGCGGGCCCGACCGCATAGTTGAAGTGGATGGCAAAGTCAAAATCCGTCTTGTAGATGAAGACGGCCATAGATTCCTGGATCCCCTGGCATTGGAATCGGAACTGATTGGGGAACACCCGGCCCACAAGGTCTACCGCCTGGTGGAAATGGGCGTGCCCATCGACGACGGTCTGCTGGCCTCCCTTGATAGCGACGAAGCAGGGCAGCTTTTCACGATGGTCGAGTTCGAATACCAGCGACGCCGGTTCTCCTCCGGTGTGGTTGCCGAGGTGTTCGTGGACGGCACTTTCCTGGTCATTCCCGATGAAGTTCCCCCGGAATGGCAGAGCAATGATGACCGTATCTCTTCCCCTACCCACCTGCACCTGAATCCCCGTGCCCTCAGCGGCGGTTCCACCGACCTGGCGCGGGAGTACGAACTGGGAATCCTTTCCCTGCCCTTCGAAGACCAGCGCTATCCCCCCGCTCCCCTGGCCCTGAAACAGTGTCGGGTGTACGAGGAAAGCCTGGTCACCTCCGACTATCTTGAGATTCTTGAGTCAATAGGGTTTCGCTACACCCCGGAACACATCTCCCGTGAAGTGGACGAGAGCGCCACTCTTGTGGACCGGGCTCAGGCCCTGTTGTGGAACGGTTCCGGCGCCGGTGTACAGTACTTCGGCTTTGAGGGCTGGTGGATTGCCGGTGTCCTGAAAGGCGAGCAGGTACCCTGGCTCGGAGACTGCGACACTGCCGGCGGATTTCGCGCTTTCCCCGCAGATGACGGGACCGAGTCCCGTCACTACCTGATAGTGCGCCGGTCCCTGGAACCCGACAAGAAGCAGCGGTACAAAATCCTGGAGGTGGACGAGGCTGGAGCGGCAACGGAACTCTACACCGCCCCGGGTATCATTTTGATGGCCCTCCCGCTGCCGTTTGATTCGCGTTCATGGCTCTTCAGCACCGAGGGCTGGACTCCGGCGGAAGGTGAGCAGCCGGCCGACCCCCGCTGGCAGGCCGTATACCAGGTCAACCTGGACAGTCCGGATGAGTATGTGAAGGTCCGGTACCCCATAAGCGAGTTTCCGAGAGCCCCCGAGGCCGGTTTGTATGGAGCCTCCGCCCGCATGAGCGACGAGGGCAACCACCTGTTCAACACCCTTTACGGTTTCAAGGACGAGGGCGGCGGCATCTGGGTAGTAGATGTAAAGGACGACGGGTTTCTTTCCAGCGACTCCAGCTTCGCCCGAATAGTTTCCTGGGATCACACCCTCAGCTGGATGCCGTTAGGACGCCTTGAGGAAGATCCATCGGCAATGTACCTGTTCATGACCGGCAAGGAGGTTGCCGACGACTTCGCCATGACCGCCAACGTCTTGCGGGTACGGGAGGATGGCCTGAATTCCACTATAGAAGAGTCGGAGCGGTTGCTGCAGATGGTTGGCTGGAACCCGGTGCCCTTTGGCTGGCAGAAACTGTCCGACACCGAATACCGGATGCTGGTGGAAACCCACTACAACTACGAAAGTTCCTTGATGCCCCGGGCCAAGGGCGTTTACATAATACCCGTCAAACTTGCCGAGAAATAAGGAGGACGTGTTGACCAGCAAGCCAATAGAAAACTGTTACTGGGTGGTTCCGGGTAAACTCCTCGCCGGTGAGTATCCCCGAAACATGGATGACGACTCATCAACTGAGAAACTGGCGGCCCTTGAGGAGGCTGGAGTTGCCTGCTTTATTGACCTGACCGAAGAAGGCGGCATGCTACCCTACACGCAGTGGCTGAATGCGGAAACCCAAACCCACAATCGCTTCCCCATCAGGGACGTAACCACACCCTCCTCTCAGGAATTGACAAAATCCATCCTCGACACTATCGATGAGGAGATGGCCGAGGGTAATCTTGTCTACGTGCACTGCATGGGCGGCATCGGACGCACCGGCACTATTGTCGGCTGCTGGCTGTCCCGCCACGGAAATCAGGGGGAGGCGGCGCTGGACCGCCTTGAGGAACTCTGGGCCGATTGCCCCAAGTCTGCGTGGACGCGTTCACCGGAAACCGAAGCGCAGCGCCACTACGTCAGGGACTGGCAGGAAAGCGAAGGACAATAGCCGGCCGGCCGGGCCCTGTTAGGAAACACACCCGACAAAATACTCCCGCGCCGCTACCTTGTCTTCCAGGCTGCCAAAAGCCATCGTGTAGAACCCGCCGTAGCCGGATGATTCAAGCCGGCCGAACACCGCCGGAAAGTCAATGTTGCCCTCACCCGGGTTCAGGTGTACTTCCTTGTCACCCAGGTTGTCCGCCAGCCTTACTTCCCCGATGCGGCTTATGCCAAAGGCGTCCAGAAACCCGTCCACGTCCTCCGGAACCAGGTGGGCGTGGTTGACGGTAAAAGCCCACCCGAACCGCTCCGAGGAAATTGCGTCAAAGTAGAATCGGCATTCCTCAACGGTGTGGGCCATGTAGTGGATTTCCGCGTCGTCGGGCTCAAAATTCAGGTTTTCCAGGAATAGGGTTACGCCGGCGTTTTCCGCGTAGGCCGTAGCCCGCTTCAGGCGTTCCAGCGAGTTCTGCATCCGCTCGTCCAGCGAACTGCTGAAGTGGTAGCCCCCGTGGGTAACAACGCCCAGGCACCCCAGCCTCTGTGCCAGGTCGATATTGTCCTCCAGGTACCGGTCCACCGCCTGGTCAACATAAGGTGAAAACTCGGCGATATTGATGGATGAAGCGGTGTGCAGGGTCAGGGTTACGCTGCTTTCTTCTGCCAGGCGTGTCACCGACGCAACCCGGTCGTCGTCCCAGTTGGTCAGCCGGTTGGGCCCCTGGTCCCCGTTAAAGTCCAGGTAATGAAACCCGTGCTCCGCCGCGGTAGCCAGGGCGTCCTCCAGGCGGGTTGTCCCGGCGTCGTACCCTATGCGGTCTCGCAAATTCATCAGTTCAAGGTCCTCTCTCTGTTAGTCTGGTGCCGTTGGCATGCTCCTCAGGGCGCCAATGCCGCCGGCTCCGCGTTCAGCGTGGCCGGAATCCATTCGGTTAGCAGGCCGGCCAGTTCGTCTCGACATTCTTCCAGGCGGTGTTCGGCGCCGTCGTACAAAACCAGCTGCTTCGGCTCGTCGGCCCAATCGTACACCTGCATTCCGCAGGAGTAGGGCAGTCTTGTGTCGGCCTTGCCGTGAACAATCAGCATCGGACGGGGCGATACCAACCCGGCCATGTTGGCCCCATAGGTCTGGGGCGACAGGGATACTACGCCGGCCACGTGTCGGCTCAACGCTCCGGCGGCCACCACCACCGCTCCTCCGAAGGAGTGCCCCACCACCACTACCGGGTCGTGGCCCATGTCTTCCAGGCAAGCCACTCCGGCCAGCAGGTCCATTGCGCATTCGGGCAATTCGTTTGGTATGCGGTAGTCCAGCCTGAGGGAAGTGATGCCCTGGGCAGTAAATTCCTGGGCCAGTTGGGCGTACAGGCCAGGCCCGGGGCCGCCGAAGCCTCCCCTGGCGCCGCAGACCCAGATTACGCCCTTGGTGGAGTCCGGTGCGCGGTTCAGGATGGCCCGAATCTCGCCACGGTCGGTTGCCAGCAACAGGCCTTCGCCTGCGTCGCCATCGGGCAGGGGAATGGAGCGCACTTCATTAACGTTAACCTTCAGGTATCCGCTGGGGCGGTCCCCCGCTGCCGATTGCTGTTGGTCTGCCATGCCTAACCTCCGCGTTTCCCGACCAGGTCCCTTGAATGTCCCTAATCCTAGTCCAGGCCGCCGGTCGTGTCCATACGGGCCATGTGCTGGCGTAAAGGCGGTTGTCAATCCAATACTGCCGGGGTAACATCCCTTTGATTCCAGGACAATCGTTTCTATACTTACTAGCGGAAATGTTACAGGGGGTAGCATGGTCCAGCCAGCGATCGACGGGTATTTTGCCACCAACGGGATAAATCTGCATTACCGTGACTGGGGAGGAACGGGGCGACCCGTGGTGCTGCTGCACGGGCTGGCCTCGTCCTGCCACATCTGGGATCTGGTGGCGCCCGACCTGGCCGAAGACTTCTCCGTCATCGCCGTTGACCAGCGTGGGCACGGCCTCAGTGATAAGCCCGAGTCGGGGTATGACTTTGCCTCGGTGGGCCGAGACCTGCTGGGAGTCATTCAGGCTCGGGGGCTGGAACGCCCGATAATTGTGGGCCATTCCTGGGGCGCGGACGTGGCCCTCGAATTTGCCGTGGCCTGCCCCGAAATTCCTGCCGGGATAGGCTTTGTTGACGGCGGCATGATTGAACCCTCCGCGCGCCCGGGTATGACAAGGGAAAAGGCCAGGGAGGACATGGCTCCTCCCCTTTTCGCCGGTATGACTTCCCAGGCCCTGCGAGAGCGATTCCGCAACCGCGTACGTCCTTTTCCCCTGCCGCCTGAATTCGACCAGATCCTCATGTCCAACTTCGAGATGCTGGAGGACGGGACCGTCCGCACTCGCCTCAGCCGCGAAAACCACCTTCGCATAATCGACGCCCTGTGGGACCACCACCCTTCCCAACTGTACCCCCGGGTGCCCTGCCCGGCCCTGATGATGCCCGCCCGCATGGCCAACGACGACTCGGTGGCGGCACGTACCTTCCGTCGCGAGGAATCTGTGGGGAAAGCCCAGGACTTGTTGCCCAAAGTCAAGGTGGTCTGGCTGGAGGACAGCATCCACGACGTCCCCGTCCAGCGGCCCGAACTGGTGGCCGGAACCATCAGGGAGAGCATTCTGTCGGGGTTCTTTGGTTAGGCCTGCGCTAATTCTCGTTTGACACCCTATGTGGCCCCAATTACACTGCCGCAAGATGGTCAAGTCTGAAAAGAGAAACAATCAAAAGGGGGTTGCAACCATATGACTACTGCCGGAACCGGCAACTATACCTACGAACTTATCCAGGACTGGCCCAAGCTGCCCGAAGGAGAATCCCTGGGCATAGTCAGCGCCGTGGCCACCGATTCTCAGGACCGTGTTTACGTCTTCCAACGGCAGGACCCGCCGGTAATGGTCTTCGATGCCGACGGCAACTACCTGAACTGCTGGGGCATCGGCGCCATTGCCGACCCCCACGGCATCACCATCGTTGATGACATTGTTTACATAACCGACCGCTCCGACCAGGTGGCGGTAAAGTTCACCCTGGACGGCAAGCCCCTGCAGGTCATCGGCGAGCGGGGTGTCCATTCCGACACTGGTTGCGAAACGCCCGGCGAATTTGTGCCCCGGGCCGCCGGCCCCTTCAACTACCCCACCGAAATGGTTCCCAGCCCCTCCGGCGACATCTACATCTCCGACGGCTACCGCAACGCCCGTATGCACCGCTTCACCGCCGACGGCCAGTTGATTGCCTCCTGGGGTCAGCCTGGCAAGACCGAACCGGGTCATTTCCACCTGCCCCATAGCTGTCTCGTGGACCCGGACGGGAAGGTCTATGTCTGCGACCGGGCCAACCGCCGCGTGCAGATTTTCACTCCCGACGGCGAATTTATCACCCAGTGGACCAATGGCATGGGCGGCCCCGACGACATTTCTCGGGACAGCGACGGCATCATCTACATTGTCGAGCAGGAGGTGGACGGCGTTCCCCACGTCAGCATCTGGGAACCCGACGGCACGATGATCACCCGCTGGGCAATCCGCCACGCCCACGGCATGTGGGTGGATTCCAAGGGCGACATTTACCTGGGCCTGACCATCGACCACAGCGTAGACAAGTGGGTGCGACAGAGGTAAACCAATCTCGATTGCGGTAGGGGGCGGGATTCAAACCCGCCCCGTTAATTTCTCAAATCAGGAGGTACTGTGATGACACTGGTCAACACCGAAAAGCACGACTACGACCTGGTGCAGGACTGGGCTCGCTTGCCTGAGGGCTGGACCTTCGGCGTGGTAAGCTCGGTTGCCACCGACTCCCAGGACCGGGTGTATGTGTACCAGCGCAAGGACCCGCCCATCGTCGTCTTTGACAGCGAAGGCAACTACGTCGACTCCTGGGGTATCGGCGCCTTCAACCTGCCCCACGGTTTCTGCATAGTGGACGACGTCATCTACCTGACTGACCGGGAAGACTCGGTGTGCCTCAAGTACACCCTCGACGGCAAGCCCCTGATGGTCATCGGCGACCGGGGCGTCCACTCCGACACGGGCTGCGAAGAAGCCGGGGCGCTGGTGCCCCGGGCCGCCGGGCCCTTCAACTTCCCCTCCGAAATGTATCCATCTCCATCGGGGGACCTGTACGTTTCCGACGGCTACCGCAACAGCCGGGTCCACCGCTTCAGCGGCGATGGCCGGCTCATCGCCTCCTGGGGCCAGCCGGGCAAGGGCGGGCCGGGAGAATTCCACCTGCCCCACAGCCTGCTGATTGACGAGGAAGGCCTGATCTACGTTTGCGACCGGGAAAACAGTCGGGTGCAGGTCTTCACCGCCGAGGGCGAGTTCCTGCAGATGTGGACCGACATGACCCGACCCAACGACATTTCCCAGTGCACCGACGGAAGTTTCTGCATCGCCGAATCATCCCTGGAAGGTTCCACACCTGGCATCAGCATCCGTGGTCGGGACGGCAGCATACAAGCACGGTGGGACTCCCGCTCCGCCCACGGCCTCTGGGTGGACAGCCAGGACAACGTCTACCTGGCCCTGACCGGCGCCATGAGTGTGGACAAGTACATTAAACGGTAAGGCTCGCCGACATGCCAAAATGCGTAGGGGCGCCCACAGGGGGCGCCCTTTCGGTTTGTGTTGATTGTGCTTACGGGGCCAGGCAGCCACAAGGGCTTACCCCTACGAAGGTCAAAGTGTCTCTTACCTCGGAAATGCCTCCCGAACCCCGCCATCCACCGGAATCATGGCCCCGGTGGTCTTGGCCGAGCGGTTGGAGGCCAAAAACAGCACCATCTCCGCCACGTCCTCGGCAAAGACCCGAGCCTTGAGCAGGTTGCGTTGCCGGTAGAAGTCTTCCAGGCCCTCCACAGTCACCCCATGCGCCGAGGCCCGTTCCTCCCGCAGTTCCTGGGACCAAAGCTGGGAACCCTGGAAAATTGCGTCCGGGTTAACGACGTTGACTCGAATACCGTGTTGGCCGTTCTCCAGGGCCAGAACCCGGGCCAGTTGCACTTCCGCCGCCTTGGCCACGCTGTACGCCCCGAACTCCGCCCCCGGCGCAGGTACGTTCTTGGTGCCGATGAACACCAGGCTGCCGCCCAGGTTCTGTTCTTTCATCAGCTTGACCGCCTCGGCGGAAACCAGGAAGTGGCCCGTCGTGTTGATATCCAGCGAACGCTGCCAGTCCTCCAGGGAAAGGTCGTCAATGGCTCCCACCGGCGCAATACCGGCGTTGGATACCAGGATGTCCAGCCCGCCGTAGGTGCGCCGTAGGGACCGGAAAACGTCGGCCACCTGGGCCGGGTCCGCCACGTTCATGGGGAAGGCTGCGGCGCGCTCTGGGCCGGCGCTGCGATTGATGCCGGCGGCCACATCCTGTGCCCCCTCGGCGTCCAGGTCGGTAACGATAACGTGCGCCCCTTCATTCGCCAACCGCTCAGCGATTACCTTGCCGATGCCACTGGCCGCGCCGGTAACCAGGGCCACCTGGCGGGCCAGTTCCTTTTCCGGCGGCGCCAGCGTCAGCTTGTACAGTTCCAGGGGCCAATACTCGGCATCGTAAGCGTCCTTGGGCGTCAGCGACGTGTAGTCGCTGACCGACTGGGCGGTACGCAGGACGTTGATCGTGTGGTGGTAGATGTCATTGGTAATCAGCGAAGCCCGTGCGTCCCGCCCGGTGGTCCACATACCCACGCCGGGCAGCAGGACTACTCGAGGATAGGGGTCCAGCATGGAGTCGTCACCGGTGGTGTGCTGCTGGTACCAGACTGCATACTCGTCGGCGTAGGTTGCCATGCCCTGGCGCAGTTCGGCCTTTACCGCTTCCACGTCCTCCGGGTCTGCCACATCCAGCCACAGAGGCTTGCGCTTTGTGTGAATCAGGTGGTCCGGCGTGGCTGGCCCGATGGCGCTCAGTCCCTGTCCTTCCTCGGAACCGGTAAATTCCAGAACGTCCTCGGCGTCGTCAAACCGCAGCACCGACCGGCGCTGCTGGCTGACCAGGCCCCGCAGGGTGGGGGCCACGGCAGCGGCAACTTCCCTCCGCCGGCCGGGGGCCAGGGGATTCCGTTGCCACCCGCCGAATACCCGGCCGGCGCCTGAAGCGGCAAACTCCTCCGCCTTGGTAACCAGGTCAATGTGCCGGTCGTAGGCCTCTTTTGCGTCGTTGCCCCAGGTGAACAGGCCGTGGTTGACCAGAACCACACCGTCCAGATTGGGCGCTTCCTTCACCGCCAGCCCCACCAGCCTGGATAGCTGGAATCCTGGCCGCAGGTACTCCACGACACCAATGTTGTCGCCGTAGACTTTCTTCAGGATATCGTCCGCATCCCGGTTGTTGGTCAATCCCACCACCGCGTCTGCGTGGGAGTGGGCGACGCTGTGGAAAGGCAGGAAGGCGTGAAGCAGGGTTTCGATTGACGGCCGTGGCGAGTTGGGGTCCAGCACACACCGGTCAAGGTAGTCCACCATGTCCTCGTCGGACATCTGCTCCCGCTCGAAGACGGGCAACACCTTTTCCAGTTCCAGGCGGGGGAACTGCCACCGCTCCATCGACTTCAGGTCCGAACCGGAACCCTTGATGCGCATGACCTGCACGTCCCGCCCCAGGAAGTCCTGCTCCGAAATCTTGATGGAGGTATTGCCGCCACCCCAGACCACCAGGGAAGGATCCGCCCCAATCAGGCGGCTCATGTAAACAAGCTTGTCCAGTTCATCCAGGGCCTGCGCTTCGTTATCCGACCAAAGGTTCTTCATAACCTGCCTTCCGCTCTAATTCTCCTGACTGCCAGGTGACGACTAGTTGCCCGTCGTCTCAATCCCCAGCAGCTTTTCCAGGTTCTTCCAGAGAATCATGTCCTTCTCTTCCTGGGTGATGCTCTCCAGTCCTTGTAGCCAGCCCGTGGGCGACGGGTCCCAGCCCACGAAGGGGTAGTCGCTGCCCAGCACTACCCTCTCGATGCCCACCTGGTCAATCAGGAACCGCAATGACCGCTCGCTCATCACCACAATGTCGTAGTACAGCCTGCTTTGGTAGTAGCTGGGTGGTCGCGTAATGTTGACCCGGGCCTCGGAACGTACCTGCCAGCCCCGGTCCATCCTCCCCATGCCGAAGCAGGCGGGGCCGCCGCCGTGGGCCACGCACACCTTCAAATCCGGGCAATTCTCCATCACGCCGCCGTAAATCAGGGCCGCCACCAGCAGCGTGTCTTCCACCGGCACTCCCACCGAGTTGTTCAGGCCATACTTGGCGGTGCGCTCCAGCATCAGGTTGTGCTGGGGCTGGGGATGGTAAAACAGCGTCGCGCCCATGGACTCAGCGGCCTTGAAGAAGGGCAGGAACTCCGGTTCGTCCCAGGTCTTCCCGTTTACCACCGTGTCCAGTTCCGCGCCCTTCAAGCCCAGAGTGTTGACGGCCCGGTCCAGTTCCGCGATGGCGGCATCCACATCCTGCATGGGCAGAGTGGCCATTCCCGCGAACCGCGTGGGCGCCTCCTTGGCAAATGCGGCAATGTCGTCGTTGACTTCCCGTGCCTGTGCAATGCCGTCGGCGGACGAGAGATGGTAACCGAATACGGGCGTATGGATGGCGACCACCTGGACTTCCGTGCCCATTTGGTCCATGTCCGCGACCCGCTCTTCAGGAGTGAACCTGCACTTGGGGTGCACGTTGACGATTTTGCCTTCCCTGACGAAAATATTCCGCTGTTCTGCGTCAGTGTACTTCATGCCGTACCATTCCTGGCCGGCTGCCATGGTCTTCAACATTGTCGGCGTAAAGGTGTGGGCGTGGATGTCTATGCTGCGCATCCGGTAACCTCCAGCGGGTTAAGGGTGGGGAACAAGCCTGTGAGGGACGGTGTAACTTGCCGTCCTACAGGCCAAGCAGGTTCTCCAGGTTCTTCCACAGGATCAGGTCCTTCTCTTCCTGGGTGATGTTGTCCAGACTCAGGACCCAGGAGACGGGCCAGTCAAATTCCATGTCATAAGGCCAGTCGGTGCCAAACAGCACCCGATCTGCGCCAACAGTGTCGATCAGGAACCGCAGGGACTCTTTCGTGTAGACGATGCAGTCGTAGTGGAAGCGACGCAGGTATTCGCTGGGCGGCATGGGGGGCTTGGTCGGGGAATCTGGGGCTCCCTGCCAGCCCCGGTCAATGCGCCCAATGTTGTAGCAGGTGTACCCGCCCCCGTGGGACAGGCAGATTTTCAGGTCTGGACAGGCGTCCATCACCCCGCCCATTACCAGGGAGCAGAAGGTAATAGTGCGGTCGGCCAGGTTGCCGATGGAGTTGGGCAGGTGAAACTTGTCTGTCCGGAAGTCCACCAGCGTGCCGTCGCCCTGGTGAAACAGGATCAGCGCCCCCATCTGTTCGGCGGCCTTCCAGAAGGGCAGGAATTCCGGTTCGTCCAGCAGCTTGCCGTTGACCTTGTCGTCAATCATGGCCCCCTTGAAACCCATGGTGGTCATGATGCGTTCAAGCTCGGCGACGGCGGCGTTTACGTCCTGCATCGGCAGTGTGCCCAAGCCGGCAAAACGGTCGGGCCAGGCCGTTACCATCTCTGCAATTTCGTCATTGGAGTCGCGCGAAGAGGCGACGGCCAGTGAGGCGTCCAGCGCATAGTTGTAGAACCCGGAATACGGAGAAAGGACGTGCATGTCCACGCCCAGCGAGTCCATGTCCGCCATGCGCTCTTCCGGCGTCCAGCGAGCCTTGGGGGGCAGGCCGCCCCGCCTGTCTCCCACAATGGCGATCTGCCGGCCCCGGGCGTCCTGTTCGCGGCGCAGCGAGTGCCAGTCGCCGCCATTCTCCGTGGCTCTCCAGAAGCGCTGGGGTGTCAGGTGGGCGTGAATGTCGATGCTTCGCATTGCTTTTTACTCCCACGAAATTCGGATTGCGGTAGTTGAAGGGACCGGCATATCTTGCTATTGCAGCCCCTTGCAGTGAACGGGCCAAACGTAGCATACGGGTAAGGGCCTGTCAATTTGGAATCTCCGCCCCCGGTAATTTGCGAATTTGCCCTTTTGACTCACCGCTGACGTTTCTTTAAGACTGACTCAGGCTTGAGGGCGGAGGTCGACGGGGTTGGCCTCACCCTGTACCGCAGTTTCTATGGCTTGCCTGATTAGGTCTATATTCTGGCGGATGATGTTCCAGTCGCCGCTGGTAACAGTCACAAGGGTGACGTCGTAGCGGCTCAGATTTTGTTCGCGGCGCATGCCCTGGTCGCATGTAATGAGTATGTCGTAGCCCTGGTTTGATGCTGCTTCCAGCAGGTCTCCGTTTCTCAATTCGCCCCAGCCAAGGTAGTTAACGGTGTGGACCACGTGGTCGTTCAGATTCCCGCGTAAACTGTGGGGTACGTTGTGGTCCAGGAGAATTTTCACTGTTGCCGTTCCTGGATAATCCTGTCCTCTTCCAGCATTAGGGCTACGTGAGCCAGGACGGTCTTGATTTGCTCCTCGTTGATGCCTTCGAACCACTGAGTGACTTCCTTGATGGTGGCTCCGCTGGCTAGGTTCTGGAAGACGATGTAAAGGGGAAGGCGGGTGCTCCCGAATGTCCAGGCGCCGTGGACACGCAGGGGGTCGCGTTCCACTCCGGGGCAGTCTTCCCATCCCAACGGTTTTTTCTCCTCTCTTTCCCTCGTCGTCATTACTGTCTCACCTCGGGATGAACTTCGCCCCTCTATTCTACTCTGTACCCATCTGCGATGCGCCTGGTACGTTCCTTGGGTGGCATCCCGCCTTTTCCTAAGATACACAGCTCTCTTTCAGCCCATACATGGAGGACATCACGCCAGTGTCCTGGTGGTGAGCAGAACCGTATATCAACCCTGTTCCTTTTGAGTGGGAAATCAGCCATAGCGCCAGTTCGCAACCGAATTGCCCTATCCCCCGGTATAACGTATATTTACCCAGGAACCAGTCAGGCAAGGAGGTCCCGGGATGCGGATTCTGATGATTGCAACCAACCGGCATAACCGCCTGGTTAGCCGGATGAATGCCCAGCCCCTGCCCATCGGCATGGCCTACGTAGCCGGCCACCTGGACCCCGACCGGCACCAGCTAAAGGTGCTGGACCTGATGTTCTCCGACGACTACCTGGCCGACGTGGAAGAGGCGGTCCACGAGTTCCGGCCCGACTTGGTTGGCCTGTCCCTGCGCAACCTGAGCAACCATAGCTACATGGACCCCCAGTGGGCCCTGCCGATCACGAAGAATGTAATCGACAAGATTCGCGAGTTCTCCACCGCTCCCATCGTCTGCGGCGGTCCGGCTTTCAGCCTGCTGCCCGAAGAGTGCTTTGCCTACCTGGAGCCTGACCTGGGTCTGGCCGGCGACGCGGGGGAAACTTTCTCCGAACTGGCCGGCCGCATCGAAATTGGCGAGCCTTCCTACCTTAACCTGCCCGGCCTGGTCTACCGAGACGAGGCGGGCATCCACTTCAATGGCATGCGCTGCCGGTCAGACTTCTCCATGCCGCCCCGGTTCGACGAACTGGATATGGAGAAGTACCGCTTGGCCGGCTTCGGCGTCGGCATCGTTACCAAGCTCGGCGACTTCAACTACCCCACGTCGCCGAACTCTGAACCGGCGCAGCGCAGCGCATGGCGGGTTATCCGCCCCATCGAAGAGGTTGTGGCAGAAGTAAAGGACATGGAAGCCCGTTTCAACCTGCGCAAGGTCCATTTCATTGACAATGGGTTCAACATTCCCCTTCCCCACGCCAAGGAACTGTGCCAGGCTCTGATCGACGCCGACATTGGTGTCCACTGGACCACCGGCCTTGCCCCCTACAGTTGCGATGCCGAACTGGTGGATTTGATGAAGCAGGCTGGCTGTGTCCTGGTTATGATGGGCAATATGCGCGGCGACAGCCACGACGGCACGACCCTTGGCGAACGCATGGAACCCATGCTGGAGACCTGCCGCATCTGCGAGGAGGGTGGCCTTAATTACACTATCGCCCAGCGCTTCGGCGACCCCGGCGAAACGAGGGAATCAGTGGATGAAAAGCTGGCCTTCCTGCGCAACATCAAGCCTTCCATGGCCAACCTGCGCGTGGGCGTCAGCATCATGCCCGGCACCCGGGAGGCCCAGCTTGCCGTGGAAGAGGGCCTGGTCGCCGACGAAAATGAACTCATCAAGCCCACCTTCTACCTGGACCCACAGGTCAAGGACTGGGTGGTCGACTACCTGAAGGAAGCCGCCGCCGACCAGCCCCGGTGGAATTTATTGTAGAAGTCAATTGTTCATTCCCTGCTGGTAAGAATGGGTAGAATGTTATGGACTCTAGCTGCATCTGCGGGTAATTTCGGCCTTAAACAGCATCCACGTTGCTGCACATGGACCAACGTACTTTGAGGCTAGTTCCTTTGGGTCCCTCCAGGTTCCTGGCCGAAGCGCAAACCTGATCGCCGGCGTGCCGGAGTGATCTATGTGGATTGCATGAATCGAAACGCTGCCCTGCGGCAACGGATATTGAGCGGCCGGTCTGACGCCAATATCCGATTCGACGAGCTTTGCCTGTCCTTGAGCCGTTCAGGGTTCACTGAGCGGATTAGTGGAAGTCACCACATCTAAAGAAAGACTGGCGTCCGTGAGATGATTAACCTGCAGCGTGAGGGTAGCCACGCAAAACCTTACCAGGTACGGCAGGTTAGGAATATCATACTGGCCTACGGAATTGGAGACGCTGAATAATGCACAAGTACGAAATTATCATTTATTGGAGCGAACAAGACGGGGCATTTGTCGCCGAAGTCCCTGAGTTGCCAGGGTGCATGGCCCACGGGAACAGCCAGGAGAAGGCTCTGCAGAACATCAACCAGGCTGCAGAGTTGTGGCTGAAGACTGCCGGTGAATTCGGCGACGCCATTCCAGAACCTAAAGGCAGAAGGCTTATGCTGGCCTAGTGGAAATTACTTCCCTGCCCGACCAATACACGGAGGAAACCTTGGAACCAACCAGCAAGTACGTCCAGGCCAACGGCATAACCCTGCATGGCCTGACCTGGGGCGACCCCAATAATCCACTCTTGATTATGACCCACGGCATCGGTCTGTGCGCCATGGTATGGCGGCCCCTGGCCGAAGACCTTGCCCGCGACTACCACGTCTTTTCCCTGGACCTGCGGGGTCACGGCGACACCGACAAGCCCGGCGGTTACACCTTTGACAACATGGCCGAGGACGTGGTTGCTCTGGTGCGTGCTCTTGACCCGCCCCAACCCCCCTACGGAATCGGCCACTCCGCCGGCGGCATGACGATAATGATCGCCAACTCCAAGGCCCCCGGAACCATGGGCCCAACGGTGCTGGTGGACACCCGTGTTGGTCCGGCCCTCGAGGTGTACAACCCTGAAGAGCGCGAAGAGCGGATGAACCGCACCCGCAACAAGCGGGCCATCTGGGAGACCCGCGAGATTATGTACGATGCCTATCGCAACCGCCGGGTTTTCAGTACCTGGACCGACGACGCGGTGAGGGACTACATCTACGGCGGCACCACGCTTCTGGAGGACGGCCGCGCGGAACTGAAGTGCCCCACCGACGTGGAAGCCATCTACTACGAGGCGCGCCACTCTCTGAATCCTACCCCATATCTGAAAGCGCTGTCCGGAGAATACCTGCTTCTCCTTGGGTACACCGGCAACTACCCGGACGAGGCCGCCCGTAACAGCGACGAGGTCAAGTACTTCCTTAACGAGGTCAAGGGCGCCAGGATGGAAACCCTGCCCAAAGGCTCCCACTTTGTGGCCATGGAAGACCCTGACCTGGTTCTCGCATCCGCCCGCAGGTACCTGGACGGACACCGCCTGGGCGGCGACTAGAAACTATCCTTAAGTCCCGGTAGAGTTTCAAATCAGGTGGGACGATGGCGTAGGGGCAGCCCTTGTGGCTGCCCTGTTCCATTAGCAAGACCCCGACCCTTGAATTCCCAGCCCTCTCCACAAAACTAGGCCGGGAAGGGCGCAATTGGTAACGTCCCGCAATGGTCGCCCGGTGCTTGCAATGTCCGTCGGCATCTTCCGTATAACTCTTCGCCCCCGAACCACTTACCCTATCTCTACCGCGACCCCTCCACCTGGACGTAAACCACGTCCACCCCGTGGTATTTCTGGTGCCGTACCGAGGAGGCATAATGCCGCAGCAGGCGGAATGATATCTCCCGGACGTCCGGAACGTCGGCCGGTTCCTCCAGGTACGTCAACTGGTCCTCCAGGTTTCCCCCTTCGGCGCCCGACACAAACTCCAGCTCCACCCCGCTGCCCGTGGCGTGGGCCTTGATCATCAGGCGACGCTTCCCGCCGTCATCCGCTTCCAGCGCTTCCGACGCCAGGCTGTTGAACGTTTCTTCGCCCACCAGCACCAACCGGTCGGTAGCCTCCTGGTTCCAGCTTATTCTGCCCGCGAATTGAGTCAGGAATCCTGTCAGCTTGGGCAGGGCTTTGTCGTCAATGGGCATCTCCAGCTTCCGTCGGCGGGGCGCGGTCAACTCCAGGAACACCATCATAATGACTGCCGCTATCGCCCCGGAAGTCATACCGTTGCCCAGCAGGACGCCCAGGAAACCCTGCCCCAGCAGATCGCCGTAAATCCATTGATTTTGGAACCCTGTCCCGATCCAGAATGCCACCCCGGCCACCGTGGCCTTGCGGTGGTCTACCCCGTCCTGAATTACAGTCTTCATTCCCTGTACAAAGAGCAGCCCCAGCAGCACGGTGATGTAGGCCGCTGCCACCGGTGTCGGTATGGCTATGACCAGCGCGGCTAACTTGGGAAAGAAGGCAACGGCGGCAATCAGGACGCCGATGTAGATGCCGACCCGGCGGGACCCTATGCCCGTAACCTCCGCCAGTGAAATGCTGGTGGAGTAGGTCGTGTTCGGCAGGGTTCCCAGTAACCCGGACAGGAGATTCCCCGTTCCGTCCGCGTTTAGAGCGCCCTGTACGACACGGAAGTCCGTGGCCCGCCGCCGTCGTTGGGACACTCTTTGGATGGCCACTCCGTCGCCGATAGTCTCGATGGCCCCCACCAGGGTAACAATTATGAAGGCCGGCAGCAGGGCCCAGAACTTGTGGTCCAGTGTTACGTCCAAACCTGGCCACGAGCTGAAAGGCACCCCGAACCAGGAGGCGTCCAGAATGGGTTGAATGTCATAAATGCCAAAGGGGGCGCCCACGACGCACCCCGCGACAATGCCAATAACGGGAGACCACAACCTTAGCCTTGGGGGAGCCCGCAGCACCAGTCCCACCACCAGCGCCAGCGTTACTCCCGCGGCCAGGGGCGCCGCCGCGGCGTGGGTGTTTTCCGGCACGTCGGTCAGCGATCCGAACACCACCGGAAAGACGGTGGCGGCAATTAACATAATCACCGTGCCCGTGACCACCGGCGTGAAGATCCTTCGCAGTACGGACAGGCGGTACGCCAACAGGAATTGGAACAGTGATGACACCACGATCAGGCTGGCCATGGTAGCCGGCCCGGCGGTCGTCAGGGCCGCAATGCACACTGCAATAAAGGCTCCCGAGGTCCCCATCAGGAGCACGTGCCCGGACCCGAAGCGACCCAGTCCCGCCGATTGCAGGATCGTGGTAAGGCCGCTGACCAGGAGCGCGCCGAAAGCTCCCCAGACGATCAGGCTTTCGGGCTGGTCCGCAATACGCATCACGATGACTACGGTCAAGACAATGGGGGTCACCATGAGGATAGTTGCCTGGGCCGCGGCCCCGGCGGCAATCAGCGGGGGCGGACTCTCATTCGGCTCGTAGCGTACGTTTCTATTGATTTCGTTTGCGTCCAATGGGTAACACCTCGGGAGGGGCTGGCACATAAACGGGAGAAGCCCTGGAATTGGGACATTATATCGAATAACAAGGTACCATTGAAGATTTTGGGTAGGACTAAAGAGGCTTGACGATACGGCAATCAGAGAACCAGGTTCTTATCCACTGGGTAAATGTCCTCTGACCGGATTTTTGGTATATTGCTACTATCCCCACCGCAGGGAGGGCTTTATGGTAGAAGCGAAGAACCAGACAGCCACAAATGGCAACAGTCCGCGCTTTGAAGTCGAGCAATTCGACGCGATAGTAATCGGAGCCGGCGTCACCGGTCTCTTCCAGACGTACTGTCTCCGGAACATCGGTATGTCCGTCCGTGTCTTTGAGGATGGAGACGGCGTCGGCGGCACCTGGTACTGGAACCGTTACCCGGGCGCCCGGTTCGACTCGGAAAGTTACACCTACGGTTACTCCTTTTCCAAAGAATTGCTGCAGGAGTGGGACTGGAAGGAACTCTACTCCGGCCAGCCCGAAAACGAACGCTACCTGAATTACGTGGCCGACAAGTTCGACCTGAAACGCTACATCCGCTTCAACTCCCGGGTGGTCGACTGCACCTTCGAGGAGGACCGCAACACCTGGCTGGTAACCATCGCCGACGGCCACCAGGCCCGCGCCCCCTTCCTGGTAACGGCTGTGGGCCTGCTTTCCGCCCACTACATCCCTGATTTCGAGGGCCTGGAAACCTACCAGGGCCAATGGTGCCACCCTGGCCGCTGGCCGAAGGAAGGAATGGACCTGGCCGGCAAACGGGTGGGCGTCGTCGGCACCGGCGCCACGGCGGTCCAGTTGATTACCGAAATAGCCAAGGAAGTGGGTCACCTCACCGTCTTCCAGCGCACCCCCAACTTCTGCGCCCCCCTGCGAAACCAACCAATCACCGACGAAATGATGCAGGAAATCAGGGACAACTATCCCGAGATATTCCGTCGCTGCAACGAGACCGCCGGCTCCTTCATGCACCTGTTCGATCCCCGTTCTGCAATGGAAGTGTCGGAGGAAGAAAGGCAGGAACAATACGAGCGGCTGTGGCAGGAACCCGGTTTTTCCAAGTGGCTGTCCAATTTCTACGACGTAATGCTGCCCGGCGAGGCCAACGAGGACTACGCCGAATTCGTCCGCAACAAGATCCGCGAGCGAGTCCACGACCCGGAAGTGGCAGAAATTCTGGTGCCCAGGGACCACATGTTCGGCTCCAAGCGCCTGCCCTGCGAGAGCGGCTACTACGAGGTCTACAACCGGGATAACGTTAAGCTGGTCGACGTCAGGAAGGCGCCCATCCAGCGCATAACCCCCACCGGCCTTCAGACTGCCGATGCCGAGTACGAACTTGACGTTATCATCTTCGCCACTGGCTACGACGCGGTTACCGGGTCTCTCAACCGCATCAATGTCCGGGGAATCGGCGGACAACTGTTAACGGACAAGTTCGCCAACGGGCCCCGAACTTACCTGGGCATCCAGAGCAGCGGTTTCCCCAACATGTTCACCATCAACTCTGCATCCGTCGGTAACTTCGTCCGGGCCGCCGAACCCCTGGTGGAATGGGTTACCGAGTGCATCCGCTACGTCCGCGAGAACGAATATGTCCGCATTTCACCAACCGTGGAGGCCGAGGACGAGTGGGTCAACCACGTTAACGAGGATGGCGCCAGGATTCTCCGCTCCCAGGCCAACTCCTGGTACGTGGGGGCCAACATACCCGGCAAGGCCCGCGCCCTGCTCACCAGCCCCGACACCGCCCCCATAATGCGGGCCAAGCGCACCGATGTTGCCGCCAATGGGTACGAGGGTTTCCTGCTAGAGTAAGTTCAAGGCCGGCCTGAATTTAGCGTGGTTAAGGAACCTTCCCCAGACCACCTGCCAGGCGATAACTGCAGAGTGACACCGGCGGTGAAAGGCTTTCCGAGGGATCGTTGCAGATTGGGAAGGAAAGCTCGAAGGGGATTGGTGTAATGGGAAGAAGCGAAAGAACAACTGGCGGTCAATTGGCCTTCATCATAGTCTTGGCGTTGATCATGCTCACTGTGGCCGCTTGCAGTGGGACCGAAACAGCAGTAAGAGAGGTGCCAACGCCTTCAGCCGTCGTGAAGGTTCCAGCCCCCGTCGCCAACTTGTCCGCCACCGCTCAAGCTGGCGAGCAACTGTTCAATACCAACTGCTCCGCCTGTCATGGAGTAGGCGCCGTCGGCTCAACCCTCGGGCCTCCCTTGATCCACCGCGTCTACCACCCCGGCCATCACCCGGACTTCAGCATCCGCAACGCCGTCGCCCAGGGCGTCCCCCAACACCACTGGCCCTTCGGCGACATGGCCCCCGTACCAGGCGTGGAGACCCAGGACGTTGAAAACATAATCTGCTACATCCGCCAATCCCAACGCTCCGCCGGCATATTCGAAGGCGATGACTTCGGGACAGTGTGCTGAGGTTGGTTGATGTGTCCTTACCCTGGATAACAGTAGAGTGTTCCCGGGCTTGCCAAGGGCCAGGCATCCAGGGTTGGTTCACTGGCGTCTGGGGCGGCACGGATGGGTTAGGGAAGAGGTAAAGCGGGAAGGCAAACACGAAGTGGGCCCGGCTGGGTTCGAACCAGCGACCTACCGGTTATGAGCCGGTTGCTCTTCCACTGAGCTACAGGCCCTCCATCCATCCAGCTTAAAGAGGGCTGGGTAAGGTGTCAAGAACTCTAAATGGACTGGCCTTCCTGCCCCTTGTCCAGGCTGAGCCTACACCAGCCCCAACTTCTGCAGGTAGTCCGGGTCGTAGTCCGCCAGCAGCCCCAACTCCACCGCCCTGGAAGCCTCCATCTGGGGTGAAGCCTCGCCGCTGGTGGGCGTGGTCGTGATGATGGTCTCATCCAGCAGCCCCTGGTAGGTGGCCTCGTCCAGGGCCAGCAGTTCCTTCAACATCTCCTCGTTGTTCTGCCCGAACCTGGGCCCGGGTCCTTTTATGGACATGGGCGTATTGCTGTACTTGTAGGGACGCCCCATCAGGAACCTGCTGCCCACGCCTCGTTCTTCCGGAAAGTCTACCCGCTCCAGGAAGCCGCGGTGCTTGTAGTGCGGATCGTAATGGATGTCCCGCCCCGTCAGCACCGGCCCGGATGGAATACCCACGCCCTGCAACCGGTGCATCAACTCGTACTTGTCCGTTGTCGCAGTCCATTCTGCAATAATCTCGTCCAGTTCGTCGTGATTGCGGCGGCGGGAGAGAATATCGGCGAAACGGGCGTCGCTTGCCACCTCTTCCCTGCCCATCAACTCACACAGGGCCTGCCATTCGGTATCGCTGCCCACTGACAGGGTAATCCACTGGTCCCTGCCCAGCGCCGGATAACATCCCTGCGGCGCACGATAGGGGTGGCGGTTGCCCATCCTGCCGCCCTCCCTGCCGTTAATTGTGGCGTCCATCAGGTACTCAGACAGGAACATCACCCCGGCCTGGTACATGGCAATGTCAATCCACTGCCCCTTGCCCGTGCGGTTGCGGTAGCGCAGGGCCGCGCCCAGGGCGAAAACCGCGCTCCAGGTGGACAGAAAGTCCACAAAGGACGCCCCTGCCTTGGCCGGTTCGCCGTCCAGGTACCCCGTAACCCAGCAGTGGCCATGGGTCCCTTCCTGCGTGGTGGCCTGGGCCGGGTAGCCCGAGTAGGGCCCTTCGCCGTGCCCGTAGCCGGTGTTGGAGACCAGGATAATGTCCGGCTTGATCTTCCGCAGGTTGGGGTAGTCCAGGTTCCAGCGGCGCATCACCCGCGGCGTGAAGTTCTCCATCACCACGTCGCTGACCGCCACCATTTCCCGGAACAGGTCCCGACCCCGCTCGTCCCCCATGTCCAGCACCAGCGATTTCTTTCCCCGGTTCAACAGGTTGTAGGTAGAGGGCTTGTTCCACCACTCTTCGCCGGCCTGGTTTTCCGGAAAAGACCCGGCATACCCGCCGGTACGCGTAACGTCCGGTCGCCCCGGCCCCTCAATCTTGATGACCTCGGCCCCCAGGTCAGCCAGGTGGCCGCCGGCATACGGCAAAGCAAAAACGTAAGTGGAGTCCAGGATGCGGATCCCTTCCAGGGGAAGTCTGGCCATTGTGGAGTTACCTCTTCAACAAATATGTGGGGTCTTCGGTCGGAAATCGGCTCTGCATCGTCAAGCCTGGAAAATGTCAGATTGGGGCGTAAGAGACTCCACTGCTTTCTTGTTTCCACCGGGAGGCCCCCGCCAGGGTTCTCATGAGAAGGAGAAAAGGCATAGGTTTCCCAGATGCGGAACTTACCGGAGGGGTGGAGCGTAGATCAGGCCCCCGTCAGTCCACAGGTTGTTGAGTCCCCGCGGGAGGGTAAAGGACTCGCCCTCGGGTCCCATGTAACGGTCATAGATTTCCCCGTAATTGCCCACCGCCTTGATTACGTCTACGGCAAAGTCGTTATCCAGTCCCAGGTTGGCTTGACCGAAATCTCCCTCAGCGCCCAGCATTCGCCTCACCCCAATGTCGTCGCTGTTCCGCATCTCCTCCACATTCAACTGGGTTACACCCATCTCTTCTGCGTTTATCAGCACGTAAAACACTGTTCTCACCAGGGCGGCCCACAGGGCATCGCCCCGGGGCACCATGGGCGACAGGGGTTCCTTGGAAATGGTCTCCGGCAAGATTACGTGTGCCTCGGGCTCTGCAAACGCGCTTCGAACCGCCGCCAGTTGCGATCTGTCTATGGTAGTGGCTTCGCAAATTCCCTCTTCGTAAGCCTGGTACGTCTCCGCCGTTTCCTCGTAGCTGATAGTTTCCAGCTTCAGGTTGTTTTGCCGGAAGAAATCGGCCAGGTTCAACTTCGTGGTAGTGCCCTCGGCCACGCAAACGGAGGCGCCGTCCAGTTCCAGGGCGCTGGCTACGCCCAGGGACTTTGGCGCCATGAAGCCTTGGCCGTCATAGAACATAATTACTGTATAGTCTCCCCACTGGGCCTCGCGCGTGCTGGTCCAGGTAGTGGTTCGCGCCAGAACATCAATCTCGCCGGCCTGTAGGAGTGGACCCCTTTCCGCGTAGGAGATGTGCTGTATCTCCAACGCCTTGGGGTCTCCAAATATGGCGGCGGCAACGGCCCGGCACATATCTACGTCAAATCCCCTGGTATTGCCGGCCGAATCAATAAACCCGAATCCGGGCAGGTCGGTCTGCGTGGCGCAATGAAGATTGCCCCGTGCCTTCACCGTTTCGAGACGCGAAAAGCCTCGGTCCGTATCTCCCCCGTCACTGTTTAGTAAGCCGCATCCAGCTATCGTTGAGACCAACAGGACTAACGCAGTCAGGAAAAAGAGCGGCTTTATTAGCCCCAGGGTTACGGTTTTCATTCCTTCGCCGGCAATTCCCTAAATAAACCCCAAACGGTGAAGTGTCTACCCTTGAAAGGAGGCAATCCCACTGGTTGCCGCTAATGTACTGACAGTCTTCACCTCCATTCTAACCTGGCCTTCATCAATGGGGTGGCCGCCCGCATGGCGCAACGCAAAAAAATAGGTGGAGTCCAGGATGCGGATCCCTTCCAGGGGAAGACTGGGCATGGTGGGGGTGCTCCACTGACAGCCGTAAGTGTACTACCTTGCACGAGATCAAGCTGTCGAAGTCTGAAGTTCCCGTAGGATTTCCTGGGTCATCTCATCCAAATGCTCTCCCATAGCGGCCCGGTGTCTAACCCGCCCTTCTGCTACTCGGAGGACCATTACGGTGGGTACTGAAATAATCCCGGCGTCAGCCGCTGATAAGCCGGCGCCTATGACGGTATAAATGGACGATCGCGCCAGCCTTGTTCCGCCACGCTTCAATGATTCCTCAACTGTGGAACGTCCCATCAACACCTGACCAGCCTCGGTAACTCCGATAATGGCGGCCGATATGCCTGGTATGGCGTCAAACGCAACCTCGGCGCTTTGATGTAGGATGTCGGAAACGGCATCTTCGCTCAATTCGCTTAACTGTGTGCCAACCGCATCTTCTATACTTTCGTCGGTTATGTTGGAAGTGGTTAATTGGTCAATACTTTCCGCCCGCTCTTCAAGTTCTTGAGGGGCAATTACGCGAATATCTGGGTGCTTATCTAAGGCTTCCTTGATATAGGAAAAACTCTCCGACGCTTTGAGTTGAATTGCCTCCGCAACAGTGCCGTCTTCGTTAACAATTTGCAGGTCCCACCCTTCTTGGGTGATTGACTCTGCCAACTTAGCTGTCTGACCTGGCAGTAAGGCGATATCTCCAACCGGCCTTCCCAAGTTCAGTTCATCACGTACCAATACTTCAAAATAGACACCTTTAATTGCATTGAATTGGATGGACCCATCTGCAATCATTCTTAAGTCTGCAGGGATTGTGCCTGCTTCTTGAAGCCGATTGATTGCTGCCATTACTTGAGGATCTGGATCTGGTTCTAGCCCTATATTGACGACTTCGTTTAGTGAAATATCAGCAGCAGTCGCCGCTATACCGAGAATTTCGCGTTCGGATTTCCGGTTGTACTGTCCGGCCAATTCCCTTAGCGCATCCGATGGTTGAGATGGATACTCGTGTGCCAATGCCCTGAGTTCATCGTAAGCCATCAAAAGGTCCTCGAGAACGCTACTATGCTGAATATCAATGCTAACGTGGACATTATTCCAAATGCGACAACAAAGGACGGTGGTAAATAAGCCTGTTGTCTTTGTTCAAGCTGGCTGAATTTTTCTGTAAGCTCTTCCTGTCCACGCTGCGTGCTAGCGACCACCGTATTCAGATGATCAACTTCGCCCCTTAGCTCTTCCTGTTCACGCTGCGTGCTGGCGACCACCGTATTCAGCTGGTCTGTCTGATCCTTCAATTCCTCATTATCGCGATGAACTCCCACTACTGCGGTTGTCACTGCCTCAGTAAAATCCTCGAATTGCCTCCTGAACTGTACACCAGTAACGGTATCTGCGGCACTCACAGCTCTCCCTCTAGCAGCATCAAATCCTTGCCGCATCCTTCCTAGCAGACCTGAGCCAGGACTTTCAGCTGGTAGTGAGTCAGAATTTTCCTCTTCGTCTCTATTTTGCTGCATCACTTCAACTCTCCATTAGATACTGATTCATCTAAATCACGTTCAATTGCCGCAATCGCGTAAACTGCCCGTCGTCATATTCCAGGCCGTCAACGTATATCTCCCGGTTGTGCTGGCCCAGGGTCGGGGCCGGCCGCTCCAGGCTGTACGGGGTCTCGCTCAGCTTGAACAACTCGGCCGGTACCTTGACCTTGCCCATCACCGGATGCTCGATTTCACGGAAGAAGTTGCGCGACTCCAGTTGCGGACATGCCACCAGTTCCGAAGGAGTCTGCACCAGTCCGAACAGCATGCGGTACTCCGCAGCCTTTGGAAAAAGGTCCCATTTGCTCCGGTCCTTGATCGACTCAATCACTATCCGGTCCAGTTCCTCGCCGTTGACGGCCCGTTGTGCCCGGTCGGCAAACCGCTCCTCCAGCATTTCCGGGCATTGGAAGAACTCCGCCAGGTCCTCCCATGACGCCCCCCCGCCCGTCTGGACTATGATCCATCCGTCCTCGCAGGGCATCGGGTGGCCGAACATGCTCCCGCTGGCCCGTCGCCGTATTTGTGTACCGCCCATAAAGGGGTACATCGTCTGCGTGGCCATCATCGTCGACGCAATGCACTCGGTGATGGAGACGTCAATATGTTCCCCCTCACCGGTAAACTCGCTTCCAAACAGGGCCATGGACGTGGTGGCGGCGGCGAACAGGCCCCCCTCGTACTGGGCCTGGAAGCCCCCGTGCTTCAGCGGTTCCCGTCCCTGCACCCCGCTGATGCTCATGATCATGCCCATGGCATAGTTGACGATCTCCTCGCCCCGGTACTGGCTGTAGGGCCCTTCCTGTCCAAAGGGAGTGATCGAGGTCATCGTTAACCCAGGGTTCAGGGACGCCAGTTCGTCGTACCCCAGCCCCAGCGAGTCCAGATACCCTGGCCGGTAGGTCTCGACGATGACGTCCACGTGAGGTACCAGGCGCTTCAAAATCGCCTGGCCGGTAACCGTTTCCAGGTTCAGGGTCGCGCCCTTCTTGTTCAGGTTCAGAACCAGGTAGAAGAGGCTCTTGTCGGGATGCGGGTCGACGTTTAAGAAGGGTCCCATCCGCCGCAGGGCCGCCCCTTCCGGTGGCTCCACCTTCAAGACGTCGGCGCCATAGTCCGCCAGCAACCGCCCGCAAAAGGATCCGGCGATATCTTCGCTCAGGTCCAGAACTTTCACACCTTCCAGCGCGCCACTTAACATTCCCTTCCAGTCTCCGTAGGGTAGATTCAACGATATAGCCCTTTGAGTGAATGGGATTTTAGCCCAAGGGAAAAGGATAGGCAAACGAGCTTTCGACCTGATGGCCCCAATGTTGCGCCGGAAGCGGTGGTGGTGAATAATGGGCCGGAACAAATTGCAGCAAGGAGTATTCCATGCGTGAGAACCGCGTAAAACGGGTAATGCGCGAGGGTGGCCTGGCCCTTGGCACCTATGTAACCTTCGCCGATCCCCAGATAGTGGAAATTATCGGCCTGGCCGGCTACGACGCCGCCTTTATAGACATGGAGCACACCGATTTCGACCTGCGTCTGGTGGGCGAAATGATCCGCGCCGCCGACCTGGCCGGCGTAACCTCGATCATCCGTGTACCGGACAATGACGAAAAGCTGATCCTGCGAATCCTCGACGCCGGTGCTGAGGGAATCATCGTCCCCCACGTTGACGGTCTGGAGGGCGCCAAGAGGGCGGTGGATGCGGTGCGTTACGCTCCCCTCGGCCATCGTGGCGGCGCTGCCGGCACCCGCGCGGCAGGCTACGGCACCGTTTCCTGGGACGACCACTGCCGCCAGTCCAACGAGCAGATCCTGCTTTCGGTTATGACCGAGGACGAACGCGGCGTCAACGACATTGAGGCCATCGCGGCCCTTGAGGGCATTGACCTGGTCTCCATCGGCCCCACCGACTTCTCCGAGTTCATGGGAATCCGCGACCCCCAGAGCCCGGAACTGCGGGCCAAGCTGGAGGAACTGGCTGGTCGCATCAAGAGCATCGGCAAAGCAAAGATGCAATTCCCCATGAACCATGCCGCTATGCCCCTGGGCCCGAAGGAACTGCAGGAACTGGGCGTCGGCTACACCCACGTAGCCCCCGCGCCGCCCGCCATTCTTCTCCGTTCCTTGCGCGAAAGAATGCAGACCATCAGGGAGGAAATTGGGTAGGGCCAGCGACGGAAAGGCAATTTCCAGGCCCGCTCCCAACTGACCGGGTGGGCCTGGACTACCTGATCGTCCCGCCTTGAACTATGCGTTTTTCACTCGTCGCGATCCTCACCCTTCTCCTGGCGTTAAGTGCCGCCTGCGCCGAAGGCGGCCTTGCCGAACCCATAGGCCTGCCGCCGGTGTTGCCCACGGTAACCCCTCTTCCCACGGCCAGTCCGCTGCCACCAGCCACGGAACTGCCTACTCCCACGTCTGCGGCCGTGGCAACCGACCTGCCCACAACTACTCCCCTTCCGGCGGCAACGGAACTTCCCACGCCCACGCCCTTGCCTGCCGTGGGAGAAGTGCCGGCCGCCACCGAATTGCCCACCGCTGAACCCGCTCCCCCTGCACCGGTATTGCCCGTTGCTACCCCTACGCCTGACTTTTCCCAACCCCTGGTAACCATTGGCAGTGCCACCTGGCCCGTGGAACTGGCCATAACCCCAATAGAACGGGGCCAGGGCCTCTCCGGGCGGGAAGTTCTGCCCGAAGGCACGGGTATGCTGTTCATCTTCGAGGCCGACCAGCATCTCGCCTTCTGGATGCCTGACATGAACTTCCCCCTCGACATGGTCTGGATTGATTCCGGTTGCCAGGTGGTGGACGCAACCCTGAACGCCCCGGTTCCGGAACCCGGCCAGGGTTTGGCCGACCTGCCCCGCTTTTCCCCAGACTCTCCGGCCAGGTTCGTCCTCGAAATCAATGCCGGCGAGTTCGTGGCAGCGGGTCTTTCTGCTGGTGAGCGGGTGGCTTTTGGAGGTTCTCTGGAGGGTCAATACGGGTGTTGACGGCTTCCTGGGGGCCCATTCCACCGTTGCGCCTCCGGCCCCATTCAGTTAGAGTGAATCGGCTTTCAGGCAAGCCCAAACTACGCCCCAGCGCATTAAGAGGTAAGTAGAAATATGGAAATACTGGTATCCGGTTCCCTGGCCTACGACCGCATAATGAATTTCTCCGGGCGCTTTTCAGATCACATCATGCCCGACAAAATCCACATGATAAACGTCAGCTTTACCGTTAACGGCCTGAAGGAAAACTTCGGCGGCACCGCCGGCAACATCGCCTACAGCCTGTCCCTCTTGGGTGAAAAGCCTCGCATCGTAGCCACCATCGGCTACGACTACCACCGCTACTTCGAGTGGTTCGAGGAGTGCGGACTGGCCACCGATAATATCCGCGTCGTCGACGAGGAGGCTACTGCCTCCGCTTACATAACCACCGACCTGGCCGACAACCAGATTACCGGCTTCAACCCCGGCGCCATGAAGCAGCAGGCCGGTTTCGACTTCAGCAGCCTCAATCCAAGGGAGTGCCTGGCCATCGTGGCTCCCGGCAACCTGCAGGACATGGCCGAATTCACCGAAACCCACCAAAAGATCGGAATCTACACTATCTTCGACCCCGGCCAATCCCTGCCCGCCTGGGCCGGCGACGACCTGGCCAACTGTATCGCCCAGTCAAACATGCTGGTGTCCAACGACTACGAACTGGCCCTTATAAAAGATAGGACTGGCAAGTCCACCGAGGAACTGGTGGAAATGGCCGGTACCATCGTAACGACGAAAGGCGAAAATGGTACGGAAATCCTGACCCGTCTGGGCGCCATTCCCATTCCCGTGATTCCTACGCCCGACTTGGTGGACCCCACCGGAGCTGGCGACGCTTTCCGGGGCGGCCTCATCAAGGGCCTGGTTGAGGGAGTGCCGTTGGAAAGGGCAGCAATGATGGGTACCGTCTGCTCCCACTACGCCATCAGGAAGCTTGGCACCCAGGCACATTCCTTCACCCCTGAGGAGTTCCAGGCAAAGCTGGTGGAGCATTTCGGGGAATAGGCGGACTGTAGCCGTTCGGGTTTCTTCTTGGTTTGATTCGGTTACCTGCAGGGATCGAGCAGTCAGTAAAGGGCGGGGCACAGCCCCCGCCCTTAAGTTTTCAGCTAAGGTACCTGCGTCGCCGGCGGGTTCACCATGTGGGGGTTGTTCACCACCTCGGGGTTCAGCGTATGCACCGACGTATGCCCGCAATGGCCCATTACCAGGTCCACCTCCTGCCGGAGAATCTCCAGCATCAGCCTCACTCCCTCGGCCCCATTCCAGGCCAGCCCCCAGAACAGGGGACGTCCCACCAGCACGGCCCGCGCGCCCAGGGACAACGCCTTTATCACATCGCTCCCCCTCCGGATGCCCGAGTCCATGTAAATCTCGGCCCGGTCCTTAACCGCCTCCACAATTTCCGGCAGCATTTCAATGGTGGACAGGGTACCGTCCAGCTGCCTGGCCCCGTGGTTGGATACCCAGATGCCCTCTACACCGTTCTCCACCGCCTGGTAGGCGTCCTCTGCGGTACGCACGCCCTTTAGCACTATGGGCAGCGAGGTCTGCTGCCGCAGCCACCCCAACTCTGCCCAGGTCAGGGGCTGGTTCCAGGGCCGCTGGTAGTACATGGCCTCCAGCGTGTCGGGGACCAGTCCCAGCCCCGCCTCTTCACCCACGAAATTTCCGGGGTTGAAACCCCGCGGCCGCTCGGAACCGTGCCGGATGCTCCGCTCGATGGGGCTGTTGATGGGGGTGTCTATGGTCAGGGCGATGGCCTTGTACCCGGCCCGCTCGGCCCGCTTCACCAGCATGGCGCTGGTCTCATGGTCCTGGTGGTAAAGCTGGAACCACAGGGGCCCGCTGGAAGCCTCCGCCACCTGTTCCATGCTGAAGTGGGACCCCGTAGCCAGGGTCATCAGCGTGCCCGCCGCCCCTGCGCCCCGGGCCGTCGCCAGTTCCCCGTCCGGATGTGCCATCTGGTGCCCGCCGGCCGGCGCCACCATCACCGGGAAGCTGATCTCTTCCCCCAGCACCGTGGTGGACAGGTCCCGGTTAGAAATGTCCTGCATGAACCGGGGCCGCAGCGTTATCGCTTCCAGCGCCGCCCGGTTGCGCTTGACAGTGACTTCGTCCTGCGCGCCGCCGTCGATAAAGGCCCAGGCGTGGGGACTGATAAACTTGGAAGCGTGCTCTTCCAGTTCGTACAGGTTCAGGGGTTCCAGTCGCATAACTGCTGCCTCCAAAACTATTGCCGGACCGCGACCCTCACTGTCTGGTGAGAGAGCCGCAGTCCGGCAATTATACACCTGGCAGCCCGGCGCGCCTAAGGAGGTGGGGGGAAGAAAGCGGGCCCGCTGTTTTAGCGTTATAGGGTTCTTGTGCTAAAGCGTTCTAATAGATGCTGGGTAGTCACTTCCCTTCAGGAAACCCTGTAGTTCACCGACACCTTGGAGGCTTCGTCGATTTCCTCCGGCGTCAGCAGGGCGGTGGTGTTCCAGCTTATAACTCCCGCCGCCGCAATCTTCATGCCGAGCCCGGTCGCAAGCGTCCGTTCCGGTACATCAAAGACGACGTACAGGTCATCATCGCCGAATGCGAAATAGAGCGACTCTACGGTCCCTCCAACCGAACCAATGGCAGCCGAGATCGCGTCCCTCCGCGCGCTGCCACCCTCATTGATGAGTACGTTCAACCCCTCCTGAGAATAAGATGCTCTTGCCAGATACTTGGGCATGGTCCCCCTCCTATATTGGATGCTCCGTAATTTTGGTTCCTCACGTTCAGGCGTGACGCTTGCCGCTGCCGCACCTAAACCAGGTGGGAACCAGCGTCCACCATTATAGTCTCCCCTGTAACGTGTTCCGCGCCTTCCATCAGCCAGACCACCGTTTCTGCCACAATGTCCGGGCGGCCGGCGGCCTTCAACGGAGTCCTCTCCGCATACCGTTCAATAAACCCTGCGTAGTTTTCTTCGCCCAGACCCTCACGCCACCACCGGGTCTGCATCACGCCCGGGCACACGGCGTTGACTCTTACCTCCGGCGCCAGCGCCCTGGCCAGCGACAGCGTCATCGTATTCAGCGCTCCCTTGGATGCGGCGTAGGCGATGGAACTGCCCGAACCCGTGAACCCCGACCCCGATGAAATATTGACGATGGCCCCCAGGCCCTGTTCCTTCATCGCCGGTGTCACCGCCCGCACCATCTGGAAAGCGCCGGTAACATTGACGGCGAAAATCTGGTTGAAATCTTCCGCAGACAGCCCTTCCAGGTCGGCGTGGGCCACAATCTTTGATCGGGCGGCGTTGTTCACCAGCCCGTCAATCCTGCCCCACTTGTCCAATGCCTCCCGGGCCATCCGCCGGCAGTCCTCATCCACGGAAACGTCCGCCTGGCAGAGTATTGCCTCACCGCCCAGTTCCACGCACGCCGCCGCAGTCTCCTCCGCTTCCGCCACGCTGCGGGTGTAGTTGATCACCACCCGCCCACCCTTGCCGGCCAGCCTCCGGGCCACCGAAGCCCCCAGGCCGGTGGCCGAACCGGTAACGATGAAAACCGCGCCCGCCACGTCCATGTTCAATCCCTCGCATTCCGATGCTGCTTCTTCGGACTGCATTGTAACGCAAATGCGAACTCCCGATATTCAAGAAATCTGAAGCTTCCGAGATAGTGTCCAATTAGGAGAGATCCACACGGGTGAATTTCTGCGGCCAGGCGCGGACATAGTCGGCAGCTTTTAGGACACCATCGCCACGCCCACTTCCCATTGACCAAACCCCACACCCTGCGTTAGCCTAATTCCGTCAAGTCCCCCTCCATTCGGGGTAGCTTTGCGAGGATACGAAACATGACACAGGAAACCCAGTCGGCCTTAACTCCCGAGGTCCGCGCTATGATCGGCGTGTCCGGCGACGTGGTGCAGGCCTGGGGCGTGGTGGACGCCGAGTACCTGCGCCGCTTTACGCAGGCGGTGATGGACCCCGACCCCAGGTATTGGGACCAGGAGTTCGCCGAGTCCACCCACTATGGCGAAATCATTACGCCGCCCATCATGGTCAGCTACCTGGCATCCCGCATCCGGCCCGACCAGGACGATCCCGTTACCCGGGCCTTCGAGGAAAACCCCGAGTCCGACGGCATTGGTTCCATCGAGCGCCCAGGCGAACTTCCTCCGGTCCCCACCAGCCTGGTTCGGGTGCTGAACGCCGGCAACGAACTGGAAATCTACAAATACCCGAGCATCGGGGATTCCGTCTTCTTTCAGAACCGGTACTCCGATATTCGGGAGCGGGTGGGCCGGGATGGTCGCGCCTTCCTGATCATCACCCGGGAGACTACCTACAGGAACCAGAACGACGATTTGCTTTGCATTACCCGGGCTTCTACCATCCGCCGCTGATGGTGAGTCGGGCCCCGATCATTTGATTAACTGGCGAGGTGGCAAAGATGAGCCTGCCCCTGGAAGAACTGCTGAAGCTGGAGGCCGAAGATATTCTGGCCCACAACGACCGCCCCAAGTCCGACGACCTGCGCAACAAGCAGCAGATCTACTACGAGGACGTGGAAGAGGGCATGGAACTGCCCAAGTACATCTATAACCCCACGCCCACGCACCTGTTCCGCTGGAGCGCGGCCATAGAGAACTTCCACCGGATCCATTACGATTTGGACTTCGGCCTGAACCACGACAGGAATCCCAGCATCCTGGTGCACGGGTCCTGGAAGCAGAGCGTGGTTCCCCAGTACCTTAAGGACTGGACCCTGCCCAAAGGCTGGCCCTGGAAGGCTCAGTTTGAACACCGGGCCATGCTGGTGCCGGGCGACATCCTGATCATGTGGGGCAAGGTTACCAGCAAGTACGAAAAGGGGCAGATGGGCTTCATTGAACTGGAGATCGGCATGATGACCCAGGACGGCATCGAAAGCATGCCCGGCACCGCCACCGTCGTGCTGCCGCTAAGGGACGGCCCCGACATCCCCTACCCCTTCGTGCCCCCAGAGGACTAGCGAGTGTCGCCAGAATGCCCATCTCGTCATTCCGGCGAAAGCCGGAATCCAGAAACCTTACACCCGGCTAGAGAACTTACAGCAGAATTGCCTTGAATCCGTTTCAAAGCTGGATTGGCGGGCCAGGCAGACGACAGCCGATAGGCGGCTTGGATTTTCGAAAGAGTCTTTCAGAGAGGTTATCAATCAATGGCCAGATTCATCGCCATCCACAACGTGCCCGGAATAACCGAGGACGACTTCCGGGACAAGCTTAACGCCGTCCGCAAGTGGCGCCCAGACCGTCGCACCACCATCCTCAAGGTCTACGGCGACCTCGAGAATGGCCGCCTGGTTTCCGAGTGCGAGGCCGTGGAACAGTCCCATTTTGAGGACTGGATCAACATGGTCGGCTGGCCGGCGGAATCAATCCACCGGGTCGACATGGTCTGCCAGGTGGGCAACTTCTGGAAACTCTAGGCGCTGCCGGAGTCCCCTATATTGCCGCGACCAGACGGCAAACCAGCGGACAAGAATAAAGGGCGGGAGTTGATGCCCGCCCTTTACCTTTTTCAGCTATTAACCCAACAGATTTGAACTGATGGGTTGGAAATTAAACGTCATTCCGGCGAAGGCCGGAATCCAGGGCCCTTCACCTACCTTGTAGTTGACCCTTCAAAACCCTAGTAAATTCCAGCTCAAGGCCCGGATGACGATAAAGGCTTAGTAGTCAGCATTTCAAACCTCATTCACCAACATTGCCTTCAGCCGTCCATTGGCAGGTCTAATCCCCCAGTTCCGTGGGATGGTCAATATCGTTAGCCCAGCCCCATCCGCGCATCCGGTCTACTCGTTCGTCCGGGTGGTATGCCTGCTGGTAGTTCGAGCAAATTTCCGCTCCCAGCGTCAGAATCAGGGCCGACAGAAACACCCACAGCAGAAAAATAATCGTCGAAGCTATTGAACCGTACAGAATATCGTATTGCCCGTAGTGGTGGAGGTACTCTGTGAATATTTCCTTCCCCACCTCGAACAGTATCGAGGCCACCAGGGTGCCGACCCAGACGTTGTGCCATTTTACTTCGCAGTTTGGCAGGTAACGATACACCAGCAGGAACCCCACGGCGGTAACGAACCACGAACTCAGCCTGATCAGCAGGTTCAGGAACCCCGATTCATGGATGACTTCCTGGAATGGTGCCCCCAGGTTAATGTTCAGCAACACCGGGGTAGAGGAAGTAACCGCCAGCCAGAAAAGGAAATAAAGGCCAAAGCTGAACAGGAACAGGATGTGTTCCACTCGGTGGACGTGGAAAGGTTGACCCTGGTAGATTCCCCAAGCCCGGTTGACCAGCCTGCTAACCGCTCCAAAAACCGAACTGGATGACCACAGAATTCCCACTATGGCAATCAGAATTAGCTCGGTCCGGTGAGAATCAATAAAGATGATGTTGCTGGCAATCAGTCGGTCCGAGCCGGGCAGGTTGCCCACAACAAAGTCCAGCAGCTTGGCCTGGACGACTTCCGCCTCCAGGAAAAGGCTGGAAATAACCATCATTCCCAGCAGGAACGGGAAGATACCGAAAATGGCGTAGTAGGCTACTCCCGCCGCCAGGTGGTTGGCGTCCCGCGTGATCATTTCGTTGGCCACATGGACCAGAATCTTGACCGGGCGGTACTGCATCAAGGGGTGGTGCCACCACCACCGTTTGAATCTGTCCCTCGTGTGTTTCAGTATGACTGCAGGACTGGCCATAACTTACCCACTTGCCCAAAGTTGGGATGAGTTCCGACTTAACCTCTCCTGGCTGTCAGCCGCCCTTCACGCCTGCCGGAGCAACGCGGGCGGAAAGTACCTGAACCACACTTCACCAACAACAAGCCTCGTAGGTACCGGCCCGAATACCCGGCTGTCCTCGCTGTCCCCCCGGTTGTCGCCCAGCACAAATACTTCGCCAGCATCGGTGAACCACTGGCTCGCTCCTCTAGAATGGGTGCCCATATTATCGGACAAATAGGGCTCTTGCAGCAGATTCCCGTCAATTATCACCCTGCCGTCCGCGATGGCGACATGTTCATTGGGCAGCCCGACTACTCGCTTCAGGTAGATCGCCTCACCGCGCACCGGGTGTTGTACCGCGACTATCGAGCCTCGAACCGGGGAATTGCCAGCTTTCAAACCCGCAGGCGGACGCGTCTGCACTATTTGGCCGCTCAGCAGGGTCGGCGCCATGCTGTTCCCCTTGACCCGCAACAGCTTCCAGTGTCCCCTCACTCGTCTTGAACAACCCTCGAAATAAGCTGAAATCAACCCTCGCTGGGGATAGTACGATGATGGCGTAGGTGGCCTTGCATAGCGACGTAGCCCGAACGTTAAGATGGTAACTTGGAAGTTTTGGATAGCGCAAGTCAAGCCTTTCCGTGGGCATCATTGCCGTTGCCCTGGCAAAGCGCAATAGGGAATTCGCGTTCTTTAGCCGGATCCACCGGGTTACCCAAGATGACAATGCCCGGAGCCTGCCCTATAATCGGTGCCGACGACAGGAACTACGTTTCTTCCATACAGGAGGTTCTTCGTGGCAAACGATTCTATCCGATTGGGACTGATTGGCGCAGGCCGCAACACCCGCGACCGGCACATCCCCGGCTTTCTGGAAGTCGAGGGAGTGGAACTGGCCGCCGTGGCCAACCGCAGCCGGGAATCGGGACAGCGGGTCGCCGATTCCTTCAACATCCCTACTGTTTACGACAATTGGCGTGACTTGCTGGACGACCCCTCGATCGACGCCGTGTGCATCGGCACCTGGCCCTACATGCACCGCAACTTGACCATCGCGGCCCTGGAAAAAGGCAAGCACGTCCTTACCGAGGCCCGCATGGCCGCCAACGCCGCCGAGGCCCGCGAAATGCTGGAAGCCTCCAGGAACAACCCTCACCTGGTTACCCAGATCGTGCCCGGTCCCTCCACCTTCAAAGTGGACAACCTGGTTCAGCAGAAGATCTCCGAAGGTTACCTTGGCGATCTCCTGACCGTGGAAGCCCAGGTGGTTGGCCCCGCCTTCGTGGACAAGGCGGCGCCCCTGCACTGGCGCCACAACCGCACCTTCAGCGGCTACAACATCCTGAACATGGGCATCTGGTACGAATGCCTCAGCCGCTGGACCGGCCCCGCCACTCGGGTGATGGCCATGTCCCGGGTAAACGTGCCTGCCCGCATGGATGAGGACGGCTCAATGCAGGCCGTAACCGTCCCCGACCATGTGGACATCCTCATGGAGTTCTCCAACGGCGCCCAGGGCCACATGCGCGTCAGCGCGGTAACGGGGCTTGCCCGCGGCACCGAAGCCTGGCTCCACGGCAGCGAAGGCACCCTGCACATCGATCCGCAACTGAACGTGCATGGCGGCAGGCGCGGCGACAGTCAGCTTGCCGAAATCCCCAATCCTCCGGAAATGCAGTACGGCTGGCGGGTCGAGGCGGAGTTCATCAGCGCCATCCGCGGCCAGGAACCCGTAACCCACACCCCCTTCGACATCGGCCTCCACTACATGGAGTTCACCGAAGCGGTTACCCGCAGTTCCCAGACGGGCCAGGCCATTGCCCTGCCCCTTTAACAATACGGACCTAGCCTGGACTGGATTACCATTGATGCCCCGTCCCGCTCATCTGCGGACCGGGGCATCCATTCTTTAGCAGGAGTCAGTCGCCATGCACGTACCGGAGAAAATAGAACCCAGCGGCCTGGCCGATTACCTGGAAATCATGAGCAAGTCCGTCTTCCAGTCCGGCATTTCCTGGCGCGTGGTCGAGTCCAAGTGGCCGGGGGTCAGGGAGGCCATGCGTGGCTTCGACCCCGACACCATCGCCGGTCTCAGCGACCCCGAACTGGACGAACTTGCCCAGGACTCCCGGATGATCCGACACCGCCGCAAGCTCTCCGCCATCACTGCCAACGCCCAGCGCATGCTGGAACTGCAAGCGGAGCACGGCGGGTTCCAGGCCTATCTTCGCTCCCACGGTGGCTTCGACGGAACTCTGCAGGCCATCCGCAAGGACTTCAAGTACATGGGTGATTCAGGCACCTACCACTTCCTCTGGACCGTCGGCGAAGAAGTGCCACCCTACGAGGAATGGTGCGCCACCCACGAACGCAAACGCCGCTAGGTTCTGGGGGATGTCGTCAAATTGAAGCTAGAACTCTCCGTGCGTCCCTTTTCGTCGTTCCCGCGAAGGCGGGAACCTCGATGGGCTGAGGTCGAGATTCCTGCCTTAGTAGCAATGACATTGAATATGACGACATGCCCTAAACTCTCAGCCTTATCCCCGCCGCCGCTGGTCGCGGTAATTGGGCGCGGTAATGGGGTGCCAGTCTACCAGCGACTGGTCTACCAGTCGGGAACCGATGTTGGGCCAGTCTTTGGCCAACTGGTCCACGCTGTCGATTGAGGTAATAAGCGTTGGTAGGCGCAGTTCGTACCTGCTTGCCACAATCTGGTAGAGCTTCTCTTCCGCCCATGGCGTACTGACTTGCGTTCCAAGATCATCGAGAATCAGTAGGTCAGCCGACTTCACCTGTTCGAACAGTTCGTCGTAACTGATAGGGCTGTCCGGGCTGAAAGTACCTCGCAGGTGGTCCATCAAGTCGGGCACAAAGGCCCGAAATACAGAGCATCCCCTGCGGGCACACTCCCCGGCAACCGCTACCGCCAGGTGGGTTTTTCCACAGCCCCTTGGACCCGTCAGCAGCAGCCATCCGTTCGGCTCAGATGCAAAATCCCTTGCAGCCTGTCGCGCTCTCACCAGCGACTCCCGCCCCGGCTGGTCGGTGTCGACCCTGCCGTAGACGTCGAAGCTCTCAAAAGTCATCCGCCGCAGCATTTCCTCAGGAATAGCGCCTATTCGACTCGCTGCCCGGGAAGTATGCTCCCCAAGCCGGTAAATCTTCGAAAACCCGCTCTGCGCCTCCATCCGAGTCCGCAGCCCTTCATCCAGACGCTCAATCGGGCCTCTCACCGTGATTATCGTGGGAAGCGATTCGTTGAACCGGTGGCTGACTATCTGGAACAGCTTTTCCTGCGCCCACGGCGTCGTGAACTGGGCCGAAAGATCGTCCAACACCAGAATGGGAGCGTTTCTTACCTGTTCGAAAAGCTCGTCGTAGGAGATTTCGCTGTCGGGAGCGTAGGTGGCCCGCAGGTGGTCCAACAGGTCGGCGGCCACGATGAAATAGGTGGGAAAGCCCCGGTCGATGCACCGGTTGGCAGCCGCAACCGCCAGGTGAGTCTTACCGCTTCCGCTGGGTCCGGTCAACACCAGCCACCCTTCGGGATTCTCGGAAAAGGCCAAAGCGGCCTTCATGGCATCCCCGAAAAGCTGCCGGCTGTTGGCGTCAGCTATCTGACCGTTGGGATTGGTGGTCTCGAAGGTGGTGCGCCGCAGCGCCCCCAGGTTGCTGTACCTGCTCAGCGCGTCCGAACGCTGTTCCGGGTCCCTTTGCTGCTGGCAGCGGCATGGGAAGGCTTCGCCAAAATCCGGGTGACCTACCGGAACTCGCTTGCTGACCCAGCCGGCGCCGTCGCAAATGGGGCACCGGTCCCCTTCAGGTTCTTCGGCCGCAATGTTCCGCAGGCCGGGCCTATCGCCGTTGACGGCTCCGAGGGTGTCCCCCACGGTCATCCTCTTCAGAATGTCTCCCAGGCTCTCCATGCTGCCTCCCATCCCCTTCCCAGAGGGTTGCTCCCGCCTTCACGCCCACGCCCGGCAGGGCGCCAGGCGATGCGTCCCTTTTCTCTGTCTGCTTACCACGGCCTTCCGCGGCCCACCGCCGCAGGATAGCCGCAATGTAACTCCAGGACCGCTTGTTGTCGGTAACCGCAGTCTTGAAGGCTTCCTCTATCCAGTTGGGGGGATAGCGGTCTTCCGCCTCCGCCAGTTGCTGGGCTATCAGTGGCCCGAACGTCCCGATGTTGTTCTCATATAGATCGTAGATGTTGACTTCGCCAGCCCCGCTCCGGCTCCGATCCACAGGATGCCCGACGGGCACACCGTCCCGAGGGAAGTCGGTTGGCCGAAAGTCTGCGCCCCGGTTCGCCAGCCTGCGCCGGTTTTCCTCGCTGTTAAGCAGGTAGAAACGCTCATCCGGCGCTTCGTTGGACGACTGCCTCAACAGCGTGCCCCGGGTCACGGCCAGCGCCAGCCCGTGCCTGATCTGCTCCTGCGGGTCGCCCCCGGCGTTTGCCAGCGAACGTACCAGGGTTGTGTCCGCCAGCAGTTCCTTCTCGGAAACGTATCTTGCCTGCCCCCGTTTCTGACCCAGCAGCCAGATCATTCGCAGCGTTACCTTCAACTCGGCCAGGTCCTCAATCTCTTCCAGCAGCGAGTTGAAGAAAGGATCCGGCACCGGGGTGGCCCGCACATTCCGGGGAAACCCTTCAAATGGCATGGCTAATAGTCGTCGTCGCGGCCCAGCGCATCGAACCGGACCCAATTGTTGCGGAAGCGCAGTTTCACGCCTCCCGTGGGGCCGTGGCGGTGCTTGGCTACGATTATTTCCGCGATGCCGCGGGGATAGGGCCGGTCTGGAAAGTGCTGGTCCCACTCTTCTTCGGAGTAGTACACATCCTCTCGATAAATGAACATGACAATGTCGGCGTCCTGCTCAATGCTGCCGCTGTCCCGCAGGTCCGACAGCATGGGCCGGTGGCCGGGCCGACCCTCCACCACCCTGCTCAGCTGGGAGCAGGTGACAATGGGGACGCGCAGGTCTCGCGCAATGCCCTTCAGGTTCCGCGAGATTTCGCTGATCTCCTGGACCCGGTTCTCCCCGCCCCTTGCTCGGGCCTGTCCCTGGATCAGTTGCAGGTAGTCCACAATGAGCAGGTCCAGTCCTCCCGGGCTTAAAGACAGCCTGCGGGCCTTGCTGCGCATTTCCGGTATGCCCTGGAAGGGAGTGTCGTCAATGAACACCGGCAGGTCAGACAGGTTACCGATGGAGTCGATAATCCTCTGCTCCTCTGCCTCGGTATACAGGCCCAGGCGCAGCCGGTGGGCGTCCACCTCGGCGTCGCCCGAAAGGATGCGCAGGGCCAGCTGCTCCCTGCTCATCTCCAGGCTGAAAATACCCACCCTGGAACCCTGCTTTGCCGCATGGATGCAGACATTCACCGCCAGGGCGCTCTTCCCCAGCCCGGGCCTCGCCCCCAAAATCAGCATGTCCGAACGCTGCATCCCGCCCAGCAACTCATCCAGGTCGTTGTACCCGGTCAGGATGGGGGCGGTATCGGTGATGGGGTCGGTGAAGGACGCCCGCTCCTCCAAAAACTGGTCATAAATCTGCCGCAGCGGTACAAATCCCCGTTCCTGTCGCCGGGTGCGGACTGAAAACAGCAGGTCCTCCGCCTCGCGAAGGGTCGTTTCCACGTCGGCCGTGTCCCGGTAGCCGATGGCGGAAATGCCCGACCCTGCTTCAATCAACCGCCGCATGGTGGAGGTGTTGTAAACCACTTCGGCGTAATACCCGGCGTGGCCGGATACGGGCGTGGTGGTCACCAGGTGGCTAAGGTAGGCCATTCCCCCGGCGCTTTCCAGGTTGTCGGTACGGTCCAACTCCCGGGCCACGGTTACCTGGTCAATGGCCTCTCCCCGCCGGAACAGTTCCGCGCAGGCGCGAAAGCACAACCGGTTCCGGTCCCGGTAAAAGTCATCAGGCGAAATCAGGTGGGAGATATCGAGAAAAGAGTCGCTGTCAATCAACAGCGACCCGATCACCGCCTCCTCCGCCTCAATGTTGTGGGGAAGGAGTTGCTCCGTTAGCATTTGCTACTCTTCGATTTCGGCCACAATGTTTATGGTGGCGGTTATGTCCGACGACAGCCGAAGCACGGCTTCGTATTCCCCCGGCTCCCGAATCGGGTCGATGGTCGCAACCAGTCGCCGGTCAATTTCTCGGTCCAGCGTTTCAGACAGGCACTCGGCAATGCGAGTGTCATTGATTGCGCCGTAATACCGGCCCGTGGGCGTTACCCGGGCCGCCACGTTGATGGTGGTGTTGTCCAGTATCTGGGCCAACTCCTCCATAACCTGCGTTTCCCTTGCCCGCTGTTGGTCGCCGGCAACCTTGATCTTGTGGGCCCGCTTGAGGATTTCGGGGGTGGCCACTTCGGCCAGTCCCTTGGGGATCAGGTAGTTCCGGGCGTATCCGTCCGCTACCCTCTTGATGTCGCCCGCGTGGGCCTGGTTGGCCACGTCATGTAGGAATATAACCTGCATCTTGCTTTCCTTTGCCCTGTGGGGAGAGAATTTAGTCCAGCCATTATAACGGAAAAAACCTGTGCCCAAAACCACAAAATGTCATCAGCCAACCATCAGGTTGAGATGCTAAGGTACCTTGACTATGTAGGGGTAGATTCTTACGTCTGCCCTCGTCACACACTAAGCCACCTGACTTGAAACGCTTACCCGCGAACACCTCCCCCTTGCACCCTGCGGAGACGCTTCACTACCATAGTACTTAATCAAAGCCATGATGGAATGTACCCAGGGATGACCTGCTGGGGAAAGACCGTCATCCTGAACGAAGTGAAGGATCTGGAATCCTGGCCGCCAAATACGTTCCCGACCTCTAGAAGTCAGGATCCGGCGCTTCCCTCAGATTGACAGTATGGCAGCTGGTAATTCTGACCCTATGCCTGCCCGCCCATTGTGGAAACACACATTCCACTCCGGCCTTGGTTTAGGCGAAGCGGTCCTTCTGCCGCCCTTGGGAAGCTGGCATTGTCGAATCCCTAAGATGACCGGTCTGTTGCCTCGTAGATCGCCGGCCCGCCATTTTCCGCCATTCTTGCCCAGCCTTGAATCTGCGGATGGCGCAGCGCCGGTTCACCCGACCGCCATTCCCGCCGCGGTGTCAAATACAAAGAAATCGGGAATGGGCACAATTGGCTGGAAATGAAGGGGAAAAGTAAAATTTCTGGCCGGCTCAGTTGCAATCAACAAAATCGCAAGCTATCCTTCCGGCAAATTTGGCCTTGCCCTGCGCCCTGCCGCCCTGTTTTACGGAGTAACGTCATGTCCTTCGCCGATGAAATTGAACTCAAAGCCCTGCCCGTCCGTCAGGCCATCCTTGAACACCCCTTTGTTGCCGGGGTGGGAGACGGGTCTCTGGACGTTGCCAGGTTCAAGCACTACGTCCTGCAGGATTACGTGTATCTTATCGAATACAGTCGCGTGCTGGCCATGGCCGCGGCCCGAGCCCAGGACCTGGAAACCATGGGCTGGTTCGCTCGGCTTCTGGATGAGACCCTGAACGTGGAAATGGACCTGCACCGCAGTTACTGCGCTGAGTTTGGCATTACCACAGTAGAGTTGGAGACCACGACGCCTGCCCCCACCACGGTGGGCTACACTTCATATCTGCTTAACGTCGCCCACCAGGGCAGCTTCCCCGAACTGCTAGCATCCCTGGTCCCTTGTCAATGGGGCTACTGGGAAATAGGCGAACACCTGGCCCGCCAGGGCGAACCGACTGACGCTCCACTGTACTGCCAGTGGATTCAAATGTACACATCGCCGGAATTTGCCGAACTGGCAGGCGCCATTCGCAGCCTCTTGAATCGCCTGGGTGATCGTGCCGGCGTGGACGAACTGGAGGCCATGGGCCGTGCCTACATGACCAGCCTGCGCTACGAGTACCTGTTCTGGGATATGGCTTACAACCTGGAAACCTGGCCCGTCTGAACAGCGATCGTTGCATCCCCAAAGTCGCTGCCGGGAATCTCCGCTTGTGGATTGCCTCGCTACCTAATATACTTCTTGTATGACGCAACCACGCGACATACCGCCAGATGACTTGACGGAAATCCCCCTTTTCCCGCTGAATTTGGTGCTGTTCCCCGGCATGCGCCTTCCCCTCCACATCTTTGAGGAGCGTTACAAGGCCATGATTGGCGACTGCATTGAGCGGGAAGCCCCCTTCGGCGTGGTGCTGATCCGGGAAGGGCCGGAAGTCGGCGGACCCGCCGAACCATTCCGCGTGGGGACCACGGCCCGCATAACCCAGGTTCAGCGCCTTGAAGAGGGCAGAATGAACCTGCTGGCCCTGGGCGATAAGCGCTTCGATCTGGTCGAAATTGTCCAGGAAGTGCCGCATCTGGTTGGACGGGTTGCTTTCAAGGAAGAAACCATCGGCGCTCCCGATTCCCGGGTAATCAACGACGTTGGCGAGGAATATGGGGTATTCCTGGGGCACATTGCCACTCTTGCCGGGGCCTGGAACGCTCCCGTAGAAGTCCCCGGGGACCCCCTTACCCTGTCCTTTGAGGCGGTCTCCACCCTGACCGGCAGCATCGAACTGCCCCAGGGAATGCGCCAGGACCTGCTGGAAGTCGAAACCGCCGGCGAACGCCTGGACCGCCTGCTTCCCCTGCTCAAAAGGGCCAACGAACTGATTTCAGAGCAGGTGGAAAAGAACAACCCCTACCGCGGCCCCCGCCTCAACTGATACTCCAGATACGGCCATCAATCACCACGGGGATCATCGTGACCGCTCTCGATAGCCACCCTGTTCCAGTCGATGCCCCCGATTGTCACCCCTTTTCAAGCATCGGCCGGTGATGTTTCTGACTCCTTGTTTCGAACGCCAACTGGTTAACTCCGCCGGGGAGGCCGGAGTTGACCGTCTAGTAGTGGGCGCTGTCCTGGTACGCAGGGGCAGGATACTTCTGTTGCGCAGGAAGCCCAACGACTTCATGGCCGGCCTCTACGAACTGCCCAGCGGCGTAGTCGAACCCGGAGAGACCCTGAAGGAAGCCCTATACCGGGAAGTAATGGAAGAAACCGGCCTTAAGGTGGCCGAATTAAAGGGCTACCTGGGCTACTTCAACTACGTAAGCGGCGGAGGTCGAAACACCCGGCAGTTCAATTTCCTGGTTGAGGTTTCCGAGTTTTCCTTCATATCCCTGTCTGAGCACGATGCCTTCATCTGGGCTTGCGCATCAGACTTGCAACGCCTGCGCGTTTCCGAGGCGGTACGGACCGTGCTCAATCACCCGGCCTTGTCGCAGGTTGAGACAGCGACTCCTCCCGCAGAAACAACCGGTCGGGAGGAATCTCCACTATCCGGTTAACATAAACCCCTGGCACGTGGATGTCGTCCGGGTCCAGTTGGCCCGCCGCCACCACCGGGTTTTCCACCTCCACCACCGTCACTCGGGCGGCCATGGCCATAATTGCATTGAAGTTGCGCTGGGCCAGGCGGAACTGCAGGTTGCCAAAAGTGTCCGCCTGCCAGGCCCGTATCAAGGCAAAGTCCGCCTTCAGGGGATACTCCAACAGGTACTTGCGTCCCCCGATCTCCCGACATTCCTTGCCGGCGGCAATTTCCGTCTCCGCCCCGGTGGGCGTATAGAAGGCGCCGATGCCCGCCCCGCCGGCTCTTATCCGCTCCGCCAGGGTACCCTGCGGGACTAGCTCAGCGTCAATCTCCCCCGCGTTGTACCTGCGAACGAAAGGCGTCACCCGCGAAGGATGGGTTGCCGCAGTAATCGAGCAGACAATCTTGCTGACCCGACCGGCTTCTATCAGGGTGCCCACATCCACCCTGCCGTCAGTCCCGCCATGTTCGTTCGATATGACGGTCAGCCCGCTAACTCCCAGGTGGTAAAGCGCGGCAATAAGGTTTTGGGGCGCTCCAATGCCGCCAAAGTCGCCAAGCATCAGGGTGGCGCCGTCGGTAACGTCAGCTACGGCGGCATCAAACGTGGAAAATACCTTCTGCTTCATTGCTGGTGTCTGTCGCTAGGAATCTCAATGAGGGCGTGGCATACCAGGAGAGTGGCGCTGAAAGTCAGCAGAGGCAGGGTCAGAATGTAAGATGCAGACGTTTCCGGTAAGGCCAGTTCCACCGCAATTGCCAGCGGCGCCGCCAGACTCCCCGCGTACTCTCTAAGAAACGCCGGCCACCGCCACACTAGAAGCCAGTCGGGGACACCGGGACTCCAGCCAACCTGCAAACCGCAGTAGCTGCAATTCTCCGCTCCCCGGTGGTTTGCGGTGCCGCAGCGATGGCAAATAAACTCGCGACGCATCTCGCATACCTGCCCAGTGCAATCGGAAACCCGTGGGCTCGTTACCCTTGCGTTACGCCGTAGGCTACCACAGCCTCCCTCAAACTGGCTAGATTGCCCTGCCATCGGCCAAACACTATATAGGGGAGTTGGTCCTTCCCACTGCGGGCACAGCCCCTGTGGCTGATCTGATCCCCGTCAAAAGAGCCGGCCTATCGGCGTTCCGGCCCACTCTATTGGTGTTTGCGTCCACTGGCTGTCATGCCTACAATTGCTTTCACCTAAGTTTGAGCGCCACATTGAAGGAAGAGTAATGACTCATGAACACAGGCAGGAATCCCCGGTATACTCCACAACCACTAATTCCCAGCGAATGTTCGGCTCTCAGGCGTCTATGTATGCCACCAGCCAGGTCCACATTCACGACAACCGTTTGACCACCCTACAGCGCATGATTGCCGAATCCCCGGCTCCACGATGGGCCATTGATCTTGGCACTGGTGCCGGGTTTACCGCTTTTGCCGCGGCAGAACATGCCACCCTTGTTGTTGCCAGCGACGTAACCCTTGAAATGCTGCTGGAGACTCGCCGCATCGCCGGCGACCGAAGCCTGGGTAACGTGATCCAGTGCCAGAATCGGGCCGAGGACCTGCCCTTCGCCGACGACTCCATCGACCTGGTAACCTGTCGGGCGGCCGGCCACCACTTTATCGACCTCGGCGCTGCTTTCGACGAAATCCATCGCATCCTGAAGCCAGGTGGTTCCCTGGTCATGGCCGACTCCGTCTCCCCTGAAGACGATGCCCTAGCCGACTGGTACAACGACGTGGAATTGCGCCGCGACTTCAGCCACATCGAAAACCGGAAGGTGTCTGTCCTCATTCAAATGCTGGAACACCGGGGCCTGAACGTGGTCGAGCAATACGACGAGCGAACCTACATGATGTTCAACGACTGGGTCAAACGCACCGCCACCCCCGAACCGGAAGTAGCATCCCTCCGACAGGACTTCCTGAGCGCCACCCCTCACGCCAAAGAAACCTTCCTCATAGAACCCCAGGGCGACGACATAGCCTTTGCCTGGCCCAGCCTGGTCTTCAGGGCGGTCAAGATTTAACGAACCGCTGAACAAGTCCCTTCCCCCTTTGATGGGGGAAAATTAGAACGGGAGTGTCAACTCAACCTCTGCACCCTTTATAGCGTCAGAACACCGCTCTCCCCGCCACGCTGACCTCAATGCTGTACAACCCCGTCCGCGCGGTAACAAAAATGGTACGGTAGTCCGGCCCGCCAAAACACAGGTTTGCCGGCAGTTGCGGAAATTCGATGGTACCCAGGGGCCCGCCATCCGGCGTCGCCACCCAAAGCCCGCCGGGCCCGGTCACGTACAGGTTCCCCTCGCCGTCCAGCTTCATTCCGTCCGGGCCGCCCTGAGCCTCCACGTTCATGTCCAGAATCACCGATGCCTCACCGACTCCCAGGTCATTGTTCAACGGGTAGGCCAGCACGTGGCGGTTGCGAGTATCATCCACATAAAGAAACGATTCGTCCAGGGACAGTGCCAGCCCATTGGGCCGGTTCATGTTCCGGTTCAACAGCGTCACCGTGCCGTCGGTGTCCAAGCGGTACACACCGTTAAAGCCCTGTTCCCCGGGGTCAGGGTCAATCCCATAAGGCGGGTCAGTGAAGAATATGACCCCGCTGGAATGCACCACTATGTCGTTGGGGCTGTTCAGCCGCTTATCGTCGAACCGGTCCGCCAGCGTCTCCATGCTGCCGTTCGTCCCCATGCGGGAAACGCGCCGGCCGCCGTGTTCGCAGGCCACCAGGCGTCCCAGCCCGTCAAACGTAAGCCCGTTGGAATTCCCGCTCGGCGTCAGGTGAGGTTCCGGATCACTTCCCGGAGCAAACCGGTATATCGTGTCCGCCGGTATGTCGCTGAAGAGAAGGTAACCGTCCGGATGCCAGACCGGGCCCTCCGTAAACTGAAACCCCTCGGCAATGGTAGTAATTGCTTGCTCCGGAACCAGGTCCCTCAACTCTTTCGCCATGTATCCACCTCGCAAAAATAAGTGTCACCCTTTTGAATCATTAGCGTCCACTTTCGTAATGAGATCGCATCCTCATGATATTTAGTACCACAACACAGGTATCGCAGCTAAACTGCCACTGGTTCCGAGGACATGGCCGGAATCATAGCAGAAACCGGCACGTCTCAAGGGGTATGCCCCTTACTGAGTTAACATAATATTGCCCTTGCCCCATATCCCATCCTGTATATAATTGGGAACACTTGGGGGCTGGTCGCGTATACAAACTAACAGGGGCTTCCGGTACCCTGCCCTATTCTTTGAAGAGGAGGCTTGCCTTATGGGCGCAACCGAAACAATTGCTGGCTGGATAGTCAATACAAGCTACGAGGATATTCCCCCCGAAGCAATCAGGGTAGCTAACGAGTCCTGCTTTGACCTGCTCGGCGTCATTCTGGCCGGGTCCACCCAGCCTGTGGGTGAAATTATCCAGCAGTACGTGGATGACAGCGGCGGTTCAAACCAGGCCACTGTGCTGGCCTCCGGACTTCAGACCTCCCTGGCAAACGCCGCCCTGGCCAACGGCACCATGGGACACGCCCTGGACTATGACGACTTCGGCGGCTTCGGTCACCCCACGGTGGCCATCTTCCCGGCTCTCCTGGCCCTGGGCGAAAGCCTCAACTCCACTGGCCGTGAACTGCTCGAAGCCTACGTTATCGGCTGCGAACTGGGCCTGGCCCTCCAGCACACCACCAAGTATTCCCAGATGGAGCGGGGCTTCCACAGCACCTCAGTCATCGGCCGCATGGCCGCCACCGCCGCCTGCGCCAAGCTGTTGGGCCTTGACCAAGAACAAACCGTCATTGCCCTGGGCATCGCCGGCTCCATGGCCAGCGGCGTAATTCACAATTTCGGTACAATGGTGAAACCTCTTCATGCCGGCCTCACCTGCCGCGACGCGGTGATGGCGGTCCAGTTTGCCCAGCGCGGCTTCACCGCCGGCCACCAGATATTTGAGCACCCCCTGGGCTTCACCACTCCGGTCCTGGGCGAGGGAATCTACGACCTCAACCAGATGGCGGAAAACCTGGGTAACCCCTTTCGGGTGCAGGACGCCCTGATTATCAAGAAATACCCCTGCTGCGGTGGCAACCACGCCATGCTGGACAGCCTGTTCAGCCTGATGCGGGAGCACAACTTTACCTGGGACGACGTGGAGAGCGCCGAGGTCGACCAGTCCTATCTCTCCATCGTCATGCTCTACCCCGAGCCCGATGATCCCCTCAAGGGCAAGTTCAGCGCCAAGTACAATGTGGCTGCCGCTCTTGTCGACGGTGAGATAAGCATCGATACCTTCAGCGACGAGAAAATCGCAGACCCTGTAGTTGCCGATGCAATGGACAAGGTTACCACCCGCGTGATGTCCAAGTGGGAAGAGAGCGGCGGGGAAGTATTCAAGGGCTTGCCTATCCGAATAACTTTGAAAGACGGCCGCACCTTCGAGCACGTAACCGACCGGGACATGATCCTCGGAGGCGCCAAGAACCCCTGGGGCTTCGACAACATCAAGGGCAAGTTCGAGGTTAACGCCGGCCTGGTCCTGTCCGAAGATCGGGTTGCCCAAACGGTGCAAACTTGGTCCGACATTGGCGAGGTCACCGATCTGACCGATACCATCCGTAACACCCTGGTGGGGGCCCGAAAGTAGAAAAAGTTCAGCCGTTTAGTTGCAATTCTGCTCTGAATGCCGGCCCACCTCTAGCCATTAGGAGCATCAAAGAAAAGGTGTTGCCATCAGGTTCAACTACAGCTTAAACCAGCTTAGAGGAGACTTGTTCGGAGGCGTCACGGCTACCATCGTGGCGCTTCCGGTAGCGTTAGCATTTGGCGTCGCCTCCGGCCTCGGCCCCGAAGCCGGTATCTACGGCGCCATTGCCGTAGGCTTCTTCGCCGCCGTGTTTGGCGGCACTCCGTCCCAGATCTCCGGACCCACTGGCCCCATGACCGTCGCCATGGCCGTGGTGGTTACCCAGTACACCCAGGGCGACCCGGTCGAGGCCTTCACGGTGGTTATTCTGGGGGGCCTGTTCCAGATCGCCCTGGGCCTCCTGCGCATTGGCCGTTTCGTTTCTTACACCCCCTACTCCGTCATCTCCGGGTTTATGACGGGCATCGGGATGATCATCATCATCATCCAGGTCCTGCCCTTCTTGGGTATAGAGCCGGTTCCAGGCGGGCCGGTATCGGTAATTTCCGCTTGGCCCGGTCTGCTGGGTAGCTTCAACACCGATGCCGTTATGGTTGCCTTGGTTGCCCTGGTTATCGGTTTTGCCTGGCGCGGCCGGTTGGCCAGGTACGTCCCTGGTCCGCTCGTGGCGTTGGCGGCCGGCAGCCTGGTAGGTGTCTTCTGGCTGACCGGAGCGCCCACCATCGGCGACATACCCAGGGGCCTGCCGGCATTCCAGATACCTGTGGTTTCACCCGAATTCATCATCCGGGTGATTCAGCCGGCCCTCATTCTGGCCCTGCTGGGTTCCATAGACAGCTTGCTGACCTCATTGATCGCCGACTCCATCACCCGTACCAGGCACAGGCCCAACAAGGAACTGGTGGGCCAGGGCATCGGCAACATGGCCGCCGGGTTCATCGGGGGCCTGCCCGGCGCCGGCGCCACCCTTGGGACGGTCGTAAGCATCCGGGCCGGCGGCCGGACTCCCGTGGCCGGCGTGCTGAGATCCCTGGTTCTCATCGCTCTGATAATGGGACTGGGCTGGGTCGTAGAACCCATTCCCCTGGCGGTCCTGGCTGCAGTGTTGATGAAGGTCGGTTGGGACATCATCGACTGGAAGTTCGTAAAGCGAATCACCCATGTCCGGCGGGACCACCTGCTGGTAATGCTGTTGACCTTCGCCCTGACCGTGTTCCTGGACCTGGTTACCGCCGTTGCCATCGGCCTGATCGCCGCCGGCTTTGCCCACGCCCGGCGCCTCGAACTGCTCGAGGTGGACAACGTGGTCTCTGCCCCGCTGCTGGACATGGACTTCCTGGAAATAATGCCTCCCGAGGATGGAGACGATGAGGAGTTCGACCCCTTCAGCGCCCGAGTGGGCCTGGTCTCATTCCGTGGCGCCTTCTCCGTGGCCTCTTCCAATCGCCTGGTACAGGCCATTGGCCCCGACATCAGGGATCACGAAATCGTAATCCTGGACTTCTCGCCCACCACCTACGTGGACGATAGCGCGGCCCTCCTCATGGAACAGGTGATTTCTACCGCCGAAGAGGAAGGCACCCACTGCATTGTCCTGGGCCTGGCCGAACCGGTTTCCAGCACCCTGTACTCACTCAATGTCTTTCGCAGGGTCCCGGAAACCCACTTTGTGAACAACATGAACGAAGCCAGGGGCCTGGCCAAAGATATGTTGGGCCTGCCCGCCTCCCAACCTGCCGATTAGACTGGCATAACTGAAGGGCCCTTCCCGCTACCGGGAAGGGCCCTCGTCTTCTTCATTGTCCTGTCTTGGCCATCGCCTGGGCCAGACAATTCGGTATGTCTCGCTATGGCTCTATACGTATCGAGTCTCCCACCTTGAAGGCTCCCCCGTTTATGACTATTGCCAGCATCCCCCGGCGGTGGTTAAGTTCCTCCCGGAGCCCCATGCGAATGGCATCCATCTTGCCGCATGGCTCACACTCCCCCACGATCTCCATGGTAACCTCGTCCCCGATAAAAAAGACCTGGCCGGCTTTGGCCTGGGAAAGGTCCAGCCCCTCGGTGGTGATGTTTTCCTTAATCTGGCCGGGCGCCAACTCGAAATGGTTCAGGGTTTCCTTGTCCATCACCAGCACCTGGCGGGCGTTCTTTTCGTTGCAGCTGCGGTCTCCTTCCAGCCCTTGGGCGGATATCGCCGTCGCCTCATCAACCGGGTCCGACGGGGTGCCCTTCACCCTGGCAATGTGCAGATTTACGATGGTTCCTTGCTGCATGGCCGCTCCTCCAAGATTCCGGCCCGGAACTGCTCTCGCTTCAACCGGGTCGTTGGCTTCCTTCTCCGCCGATTATAAAGTTCGCCGGGTCAAATTACCAACCCCTGTGATAAGGTAATCACCTGCCGCTCCCTGTGCTTGAGATGACCGCCGGAAGCGTCCAAACTGGTTGATTGAATGGAGCCGAAATGTCTGATGAGTTTGTGAAGATCGAGAACGATGAAGGAGTGTGGATTCTAACCCTGCACGATCCCCCCACCCGGAATGCTATCAATCCGGATATGGCGCGGGAGTTTTTTGAAGCTCTGGACCGTTTTGAAGATGATCCGGAATTGCGCGTGCTGCTTGTAACTGGTTCCGAACCCTCTTTCTGCTCCGGCGCCAACGTGCGCGGTTTCAGCAGCAGCATTCAGGCCAGAGAAGAAAAGAGCGAACCGGGAGACACTCGCCCCTGGGGCAGCATGGAAGCCCGCTATGCCAGGAAGTTTGATGCAGAGTCCTCCCGGGCCCCCGAAATGGTGCTCCGGCTCCAGGAACAGCAAAAGCCCACCATCGCCGCAGTCAACGGCCACGCCATTGGCGCCGGCATGGGCCTGGCCCTGGCCTGCGACGTACGGCTGGCCTCCGAGAAGGCGATTTTCTCTGAAGCCTTCGTGCGTATGGGCCTGATTCCCGCCGATGGCAGTTGCTGGAACCTGCCCCGCCTGATCGGCGTCAGCAACACCCTGCTGCTCCAGTTCACCGGCGACCGTGTTGACGGCCCGGAGGCCCTGCGCCTCGGCCTGGTCAGTCGCCTGGTATCCGACGACCAGCTTATGGAATCGGCGCTGGACCTGGCCCACCGTATCGCCCAGGGCGCCACCCGCTCCCAGTCCCTGATCAAGTACCTGGTGCGCCGGGCGGCCGATCAGAGCTTCCGGGAACACCTGGACCTCGCCCACGTCGCCCAGGATCAGGCCCGAACCACGGAAGACCACCGGGAAGCGGTTCAGGCCTTCCTGGATAAGCGGCCCCCCCAGTTCCGGGGCAGATAGGACAGATAGGACCGATAGATATGCTCATCCGGTGGAGAGAGTTCAGCGGAAGACCCGGCGACAGGCTCTTCGATAGATTGCACCGCACCCTTGGGCAGTATCAGGAAGGCAGCCGCTCCATGAGGATTGGCCTCACTACCGACCCTATGCGTACCTGGAGTGAGCAAAGGTGGGAGGGTTGGAGCGAGATGGTCGTAATCTACAGCACTTCCTCCCGGAACTTCACCGAGGCCGTTGAGGCCAGCCTGGTTGCCCTCGGCTGGAACAGGAATTTCACGACCTGGAACTACGCTCTTATTGGGAAGGCCCTGCCGGGAAGCTACACCCGCTACTATGTTTACCTGCTGCTGCAGTAACGAATGCCTTTGTTCAGATTCCAGCGCCCAATTCTGAGATTGCCCTCTTTGACCCCTTGACGACCCCACAAACCCTCTCTATAATCCCTGATTACAGAAAAGTCGGTAGCAGCGGGACGGTATGAGAATTACCTGAAAGCATAGCGAGAGTTGGGAGAACCCGAACGGCGGTTTGGGGTAACCCAACCGCCCTTTTCTTTGCACCTTAAAAACCGAATAAGGAACCTTGAGAAATTGTCCTGAAAACTCAAACTGTAAAAAGTTTGGAGTTCTTAGCGTGGGTCAAATTATTAAGGGCTTACGGTGGATGCCTTGGGACCAAGGGCCGATGAAGGGCGTGGTAAGGCTGCGATAAGCCTCGATGAGCCGTCTAACAGGCATAGTCGGGGATTCCCGAATGGGGTAACCTGTTCCGGTGTTGAGCCGGTTCATCCCGCGAATGCGGGAGGGTAAGCGGGGGAACTGAAACATCTAAGTACCCCGAGGAAAAGAAATCAACCGAGATTCCCTAAGTAGTGGCGAACGAACGGGGAAGAGCCTAAACCGGTATGACCTAACGGCGTGAGGGCCTATGTCATACCGGGGTTATAGGGAATACCTGGGGTCGCCTCATCAGACCCGAGGAAGTTACCAATCTTGTTTCTAGCCGAAGGCTCCTGGGAAGGGCCGTCATAGAGGGTGATAGCCCCGTAGGCGAAAGGAATGAGACTTCCGGTATTTACCTGAGTACCACGGGGCACGGGAAACCTTGTGGGAAGTTGGGGGGACCACCCTCCAAGGCTAAATACTCTTGGTCACCGATAGCGTACCAGTACCGTGAGGGAAAGGTGAAAAGAACCCCTAGCGGGGAGTGAAATAGACCTGAAACCGTAAGCCTACAGAAGGTCGCAGCCTCGATTCAGTTCGGGGTGACGGCGTGCCTATTGAAGAATGATCCGGGGACTTACTGTATGGAGCAAGGTTAAGGAACTGGAGTTCCGGAGCCGTAGCGAAAGCGAGTCTGAATAGGGCGTTCAGTTCCATGTAGTAGACTCGAAACCGGGTGAGCTACCCATGGCCAGATTGAAGGTTCGTTAACGCGGACTGAAGGATCGAACTCGTGGCTAGTACAAAAGCTTGGGATGAGCTGTGGGTAGAGGTGAAATGCCAATCGAACTCGGAAATAGCTAGTTCTCCCCGAAATGCATTTAGGTGCAGCCTCGGGAATTAGGAGGACGGAGGTAGGGCACTGAATGGGCTAGGGGGCGTGAGCTTACCAAACTCAATCAAACCACCAATGCCGTTCTGCCGATACCCGGGAGTGAGACAGTCACAGATAAGTGCGATTGTCGAAAGGGAAACAGCCCAGACCACCGGCTAAGGCCCCCAAGCGCAGACTAAGTGGGAAAGGAGGTGGGGTTCCCAAAACAACCAGGAGGTTGGCTTAGAAGCAGCCATTCCTTTAAAGAGTGCGTAATAGCTCACTGGTCGAGGGGTCCTGCGCCGAAAATGTAACGGGGCTTAAGTCTGCCGCCGAAGCCGTGGATGTTCAGGTACAAGAATCTTATTCCAGCCTTGTGGTTCTGCCTCAAGCGTGGAGTCAAGGTTCTTGGTGCTGCCTGGGCGTGGTAGGGGAGCGTTCCTCGGGCGATGAAGGTGAGTCGTGAGGCTTGCTGGAGCGCGGGGAAGTGAGAATCCCGGAATGAGTAGCGTAAATCAGGGTGAGAATCCCTGACACCGAAAGCCCAAGGTTTCCTACGCAACGTTTATCGGCGTAGGGTTAGTCGGTCCTAAGCCGTAGGCAAGCGCCGAAGGCGATGGACAGCAGGTTAATATTCCTGCACCGCCGTTGTTTTGTTGATACTCGGAGGGGTGCGGAAGGGTAGGTCGGGCGTCTTATTGGATTGGCGTCCTCCTCCGTAGGCGAGCCAGGGCAGGCAAATCCACTCTGGCGTTAAGCTGAGGGTTGAGGGAATCGTAGCCTAAGGGCTATCGAAATCCGGCTGAACCCAAACCGACAAGAAAAGCTTCGTTTGGAGAAGCAGCGGCGACCGTACCGCAAACCGCCACTGGTGGGCTGGGATAAAAGTCCCTAGGTGTTCGAGCTAACCTCCGCTAAGGAACTAGACAAAAGAGCCCTGTAACTTTGGGAGAAAGGGCCCCCTGGGGGGTGAAACCGCTGGCCGGTGGAGCTCTTTGGGGGCGCAGATAAGAAGGCCGGGCGACTGTTTAACAAAAACACAGGTCTGTGCTAAGGGGAAACCCTACGTATACAGGCTGACGCCTGCCCAGTGCCGGAAGGTTAAGGGGAGTGGTGCAAGCTACGAACTGAAGCCCCGGTGAACGGCGGCCGTAACTCTAACGGTCAACCGAACGCTGCAGCTCCAGGTTAACTGGAACTGTCGCGATTTAAGGCCGTTGTAAAATCTGGCTATATGCTGGGAAGTCCGAGGATCCGGCGCTACCGACCCCGACATCATAAGGGGAAGGTGACAATGCGTCCGGTGCGGATTATCAGCAGGAAAGACCTGACCAATGCGACTCTTTGGCAATCCTGCCGGGGCCAGCCCTGGCAGCGGCTTCGGAGAAAAGCTAGTCAGGAATCCTCAGAGACCATACGCCGGACCCGTAGGCGGAACGTACGGGAAGATATGGTCCGATCTGCATGGCGACATGCAGAGGTCGGCAGAAATGACCGGCCCACCTCTTGCCTGGTAACAGGCCTGGAGGGAGTAACAAAATGCCTAAGGTAGCGAAGTCCCTTGTCGGGTAAGTTCCGACCCGCATGAATGGTTGAACGACTTGGCCATTGTCTCGGCGGAGGGCTCGGTGAAATTGCGGTGCCCGTGAAGACGCGGGCGACCCGCGGCAGGACAAAAAGACCCCGTGGAGCTTTACTGTAGCCTGGTATTGGGCTGGGAACTGTCATGTGTAGGATAGGTGGGAGGCTATGAACCTTCAACGCCAGTTGGAGGGGAGCCGTCGTTGAAATACCACCCTTGGCTGTTTTTGGTTCTAACCTCAGCAAAACTGGGGGACAGTGCCTGGTGGGCAGTTTAACTGGGGCGGTTGCCTCCAAAAAGGTAACGGAGGCGCCCAAAGGTCCTCTCAGGACGGATGGAAATCGTCCATAGAACGCATTGGCATAAGAGGGCTTGACTGCGAGACCTACAAGTCGAGCAGGGACGAAAGTCGGGCAAAGTGATCCTACGGCACCGTGTGGAAGGGCCGTGGCTTATCGGATAAAAGCTACCCCGGGGATAACAGGCTTATCTCGCCCAAGAGTTCACATCGACGGCGAGGTTTGGCACCTCGATGTCGGCTCGTCCCATCCTGGGGCTGAAGGCGGTCCCAAGGGTCCGGCTGTTCGCCGGTTAAAGGGGTACGTGAGTTGGGTTCAGAACGTCGTGAGACAGTTCGGTCTCTATCCGCCGTGGGCGCAGGAGGCTTGAGGGAACCTCTCCCTAGTACGAGAGGACCGGGAGGGACAGACCTATGGTGTTCCAGTTGTTCCGCCAGGAGCAGCGCTGGGTAGCCATGTCTGGCAGCGATAAGCGCTGAAGGCATCTAAGCGCGAAGCATCCCCCAAGATGAGGCCTCCCTTCCCGATTAACTTCGGGAGTAAGACTGCAGAGAGACTATCTGCTTGATAGGTCGGATGTGTAAGGCTGGTAACAGTTTCAGCATACCGATACTAACCGGTCGAGAGATTTGACCCACGTTATGGACTCCAGACGCAGTGATATCGTTTTCAGGGCAATTACTCAGGGTTTCTTGTTCAGGTGCAACTTCTTTTGATTTCCTTGCATCGCGGGGTGGAGCAGTGGCAGCTCGTCGGGCTCATAACCCGAAGGTCGTAGGTTCGAATCCTACCCCCGCTACCAACAACTAAATTGGTTATCATGCCAGCCCCCGGTGAAAGCCGGGGGCTTTCTGTTTGGGGTATCGCAGATGTCAGAGAATATCTTCCATTTGAACGAAGATGGGCAGCTACTTCCAATGCAAGAAGAACTCTTCGCCAGCGAGGACAGGTTGCAGGAGTTGGTGGCAATTTACCCATCCTTGCTTGGAGGCGACCAAATCAATCCTCTGAATCACAGGAGATTCGTCCTGGTAGGTAGGGAGCAGGGGATTGCCGATGTAGTTGGTGGAAGCAATCGCTGGGCGCTCGATCATCTGTTTATTGACCAGGATGGGATTCCGACTCTGGTTGAAGCCAAGCGCTCTACAAACTCGGAAATTCGCCGGTCCGTCGTGGGTCAAATGATGGACTACGCGGCTCACGCCACCCAGTCCTGGAATGTCTCCGATATCAGGAGAGCCTTTGAGGAACGCTCCCCGGACCCGGAAGGTGAGCTGGCCCAATTGCTGCAGGCTGAGCCCGATGCCGACAAATTTTGGGATGACGTGGAAATCAACCTGCGGGCCTCCCGAATTCGCCTGCTCTTCGTGGCTGATGGCATACCTGATGAACTGGCCAGAGTAGTGGAATTCATGAACCAGCAAATGGCCGGTATCGAAGTCCTGGCCGTAGAGATTAAGCAGTTTCGTGGAGCAATGGGGAGCACATTGGTACCCCGCGTAATAGGCCGGACAGCCGTAGCCTTCGACTCTCCGGAACGTCGGTCGTCGGCGTCTGGAATCCGGCGGCGTTTGACGAAAGAAGAGTTCTTAGCCCAGTTACCTGACGAGGAAGCCTCCGAAGCTGCCCAACGCCTGTTGAACGTTGCGGAACGAGCGGGTGGAATCACTCAGTATGGAGATAACAGCGTCAGCCTTCGCTGCAAGTCCCCGGCCTGGCGCTTACCCTTGTCGGTAGCTTGGCTCTATCCCGTTTCCGACCGCCTCAGTTTTTACTCTTCCGGAAGTTTTATATTCGGGATTACAAGATGGGACCTTGATGACCAGCCTCCCCAATTGGTTAACGTCTTGCAGAGCTGGGTCGCCTCATTTGCCGGCGACCCATTATTTATCGAGGGCAACTACAAGGATTATTCGCAGTTCGCAATTTCTCATCTGGACGCCGCGGCCAACATTGACCTGCTCTGCAAACGCCTGGAACGGGTAATTCACGAGCTAAGTGAGCTAGAGCCGGAGCAAGGTTAGAGTCCTTCCCGTATGGTACAATGGCCCCGTTAAGTTCGCGCTTCTAAACATCACAATCGTGAGGGTTATCTATGTCCAATATTGTGCTGTCAAACACTGATTACAGCGTGGTCGGGACTCGCCCCGTCCGCCCCGACGGTACCGACAAGGTTACCGGCCGGGCCAAGTACGGCGGCGACTTCCAAATGGCCGGTTTGCTGCACGGCAAGGTGCTTCGCAGTCCCCATGCCCACGCCCGCATTAAGTCCATCGACACCAGCAAGGCCGAGGCCTACCCCGGCGTCAAGGCCGTAATCACCGGCAAAGACCTCCCCGTGGCGGGTATGGAAAACCCCAGCCGCGGTGTCCGCTTCTCCAGCGAGAATATCCTCGCCCAGGACAAGGCTCTGTACCGGGGACATGCTGTGGCTGCCGTGGCTGCCGCCAATCCTCACGTGGCCGAAATCGCCATTGGCCTGATCGAGGTGGACTATGAAGTACTTTCACCGGTAATTAACGTCACCCAGGCTATGGAAGACAACGCGCCGTTGGTTATTGAAGACCTGACCACGACGGAACTTGGTGAGCGGACCGACAAGCGCAGCAATATTGCCTCGCATTTCCGCTACGAGATGGGAGACCTGGATCAGGGCTTTGCCGAGGCCGATGTTATTGTTGAGAGAGCCTTCCGGACCAGCACCGTGCACCAGGGCTACATCGAGCCCCAGAACGCCGCTGCCCTGTGGAATGCCGACGGCAAACTGACCGTTTGGACCAGCACCCAGGGCGCCTTCGCCGTCCGCGATTCCATGGCTCAGATCCTCGATATGCCGGTTTCCCAAATAAAGGTAGTCCCCATGGAGATCGGTGGCGGTTTCGGCGGGAAGATTCCCGTTTACCTGGAACCCATGGCCGCAATCCTTTCCAGGAAGACCGGTCAGCCCGTGAAGATGCTGATGTCCCGCACCGATGTCTTTGAAAGCACTGGCCCCACCTCCGGTTCCACAGTGTGGGTCAAGGTCGGCGCCACCCGTGATGGCAAGATAACGGCCGCCGATGCGTCCCTGGCTTTGGAGGCCGGCGCCTTCCCCGGCTCACCGGTAACCATGGGCGCCCAGTGCATGTTTGCGCCCTACGATATTGAAAACGTCCGCGCCGAAGGCTACGACGTGGTGGTCAACAAGCCGAAAGTGGCTCCCTACCGTGCGCCCGGCGCTCCCATCGGAGCTTTCGGTGGCGAGCAGGTGATGGACGAGATAGCCCGGGAAATTGGGATGGATCCCATCGAGTTCCGCCTGCGTAACGCTTCCAAGGAAGGCACCCGGCGGGTCGACGGCCCCGAATTTCCTGTTATTGGCAACATTGAATGTGTCGAGGCCGCCAAGGCCACCGAGCACTACAACACCCCCCTGACCGGTCCCAACCAGGGCAGGGGCATCGCCTCCGGCTTCTGGTTTAACATCGGAATGCAGTCCAGTTGCAGTATTGGCGTTGCCGCCGACGGCACCATCAGCTTGGTCGAGGGTTCCACTGACATTGGTGGCACCCGCGCTTCCATCGCCATGCAGGCGGCCGAAGTCCTGGGCATTCCCGCCGAGGACGTGCGCCCCAGCGTGGCCGACACCGATTCCGTTGGCTATACCTTCCTCACCGGCGGCAGCCGCACCACCTTTGCCAGCGGCTGGGCGGCCTACGAATGCGCCCAGGACATCAAGAACCAGATGATTGAGCGGGCCGCCACCATCTGGGAAGTTTCCGCGGAAGACGTCGAACTCGTGGGTGGGGTTTTCCAGCACAAGTCCGATTCCGACCTGAAGATGACCTTCAAGGAACTGGCCGCCCAGCTGAACGGTTCCGGCGGCCCCATTTCCAGCCAGATCAGCGTTGATCCCCGCGGCGCCGGCGGCGCTTTCTCTACTCACATTGTGGACGTCGAGGTAGACCCGGAGACCGGCAAGGTGGACATCCTCCGCTATACCACCGTTCAGGACGCCGGTAAGGCCATCCACCCCAGCTACGTGGAAGGCCAGATGCAGGGCGGCGTTGTCCAGGGCATCGGCTGGGCGCTCAACGAAGAGTACTACTTCAGCGACGATGGCCAGATGGTGAACTCCAGCTTCCTGGACTACCGTATGCCCATCAGCCTGGACCTGCCCATGATCGACACGGTAATCGTCGAAGTGGCCAACCCCGGCCATCCCTACGGCGTCCGCGGCGTGGGCGAGGTGCCCATAGTGCCTCCCATGGCCGCCATCGCCAACGCCATCCACGACGCCATCGGCGTACGCATGGAAAGGCTTCCCATGTCTCCCGGGGCCATCCTGGAGGCGCTGTGGGAAAAGAACGGTGAGAACGTTCAGCAGGCTGCCGACTAGGCTCACCCGGCGCCGAAGAGCGACTTAGTACAGTAACACGGCATCCCTGGTAATACCGGGGATGCCGTTTGGTTCTTGCAGTACCCCTGAATGATCGAAAAAGGAAGGTGAAGGAATATGGCCCGTGTACCATTCGCCACGCGAGACAATATGGACGCCGCCGGACAGGCGGTTTGGGATGACATTCAAACCAGCCGGGGCGGCGTGCAGCGCAACTATGCTGCCCTTTTGAACAATCCCCAGGCCGCCGCGGCCTTTGCCGGCTTGGGCGGGTATGTCCGGTTCGAAACTCCGCTGGACCCACGGGTCAAGGCGGTGGCGATTTTGACTGCGGCCCGGGAAGCCGGCGGCCACTACGTCTGGACCGTCAACCAGCGGGGCGCAAAGGAAGCGAATCTCAGCGACGAATTGATTGCCGCCATCCGTGAGTTTCGCGCTCCCAACGGCCTCGACGCCGATGACGCTACTGTAGTCCAATTTGTACTGGAACTGTTGCGCCATCACCGCATATCCGACGCCACCTTCGAGGCCATGCGCTCCATCGTGGGCGACGCCGGCATTGTGGACGTGCTGATAGTGGTGGCCTACTACCACGGCCTGGCCCACAGCCTCCAGGCCCTGGCAGTGGAGCTTCCCGAAGGTGTGGAAACGGACTTGACCTACTAAACCAAAGCCATGATGGCATGTACACAGGGATGACCTGCTGGGGAAAGACTGTCATCCTGTTGGGGAAAGACTGTCATCCTGAACGAAGTGAAGGATCTAAAATCCGGGCTGCCCAATACGCTTCCGACCTAAAAGAGTCCGGACCAGGCGCTGCACTCAGATTGACAGTATGGCTGTTGGTAATCTTGACCCGCTGCCTGCCCGCAGCGCGGACGCCTCAGTTAGAACAGAGTCCGCACCCTGTATACAGGTGCGGACTCTATACTCAACCAACCGTTGGCGCCCTTTTCCAAAAAAGGAGCGACCGGGAGTCGCTGAAGGAGCGGCTCACTGTCGGTCGCTGGCCTCCAATTCTATTCCCCACTGGCTGGGGTCGTCAATGCCCGCGCCGCCGTTATCGTGAATCTCTGTGAGGTGACTTGACCATGGCAGACTACATCTATCTTGTCCAGATGGACATACCCGAAGAACTGGAAGCGGACTTCAACCGAATCTACGACACCGAGCACATTCCCAACATCGTCAAGGTCCCCGGCGTCCACAACTGCACCCGCTACAAGCTGGAATCTACCGATGTTGGGGGAACCGCCCGGTACGCCGCCGTCTACGAAATTGACTCGCCCGAAGTGCCTTTCACCGATGCCTGGGTGGCTGCCTCAGACACCGGCGACTGGGCCCCGATGATCCGCCCCCATACCAGCAACCGCTCCCATATCGTCTACCGCAAGGTATAACCGCACATGGCATAAATGTAGAATGGCAGTCTGGCAGAATTGTAAGAATGGGTTGGAGATTAACCGTCATTACTGCGAAAGCCTGAGTCCGTGGTTGGTCTCGTACGTCCCAGTTAGCATTTCGCAGCCATTCTGAACTCCGGCTAAATGCCGCAGTAACGATACCTGCTTAACTGCCGCCACATCAAAACGGTTGCACCACCAGCGCCGGATCGAATCGGTCACCCGGCGCTGGCCCCAGGAATCAGCCCGTACTCTTTTGCCTTAACTGGGAATGCAGGCCGTGGTGGTAATCTCCACCAGGTTGTCCGGCTGGCCGAACTGCACGATTATCGTCGTGCGGGCCGGATAGTCGCTCGGAAAGAACTCCGCGTAGGTCTCGTTAAAACCCGGAAGGTCTTCTCTCTTGGTAACGTAGCAGGTGTTGGTCAGCACGTTGTCCAGTGATGATCCCGCATGCTCCAGGATCATTTTTATCCGCTCCAGGGCAAACCGGGTCTGCTCCCGAATATCCGTGCCGTTCTCCCCCGTGGCAGGGTGGCGGCCGGTGCAGCCCTGTACGAATACCATGTCGCCAAAACGGGTTGCCTGCGACAGCGGATTGCTGCCCTGCGCTATCTGCGGATGAGTGATAATTTCCTTCTGAGGCATTTCGTTCTTCCTGTATGCAATTTGGCCGTAGCAGCTATCCCGTTATCCCATCTCCCATGACTACAAAGGGTCAGGATGGGAATGAGGAGTAGGTGAATCTCACTCCCCAGCCGGAACTGCGATCTTCGCTGAAAGCTTTTGGGATAGGCGCTTGGCCATGCGGGGATACTAATTAACCCATCACCACCCTGTCAATTGACACCTTGGTAACTGCGTAGTAACCTGCCCTAAGTACCGGATACGCCTTGCGCTGGTGTCCGGTAAATTAAGAACGGGAATTCATACACCAAATTGGAGGTAACGGAATGCCTTACGAAGGACTGATTGCCGAAACAGTCAACATTCATGGTCATAACGGCGACCTGATCGACGCATATCTGGCGCGTCCCCTGGGCCCTGGCCCTCACCCCGGCGTGGTCATGATTCACCACATGCCCGGCTGGGACGAAGCCACGAAGGAAATGGCCCGCAAGCTCGCTCACAACGGCTTTGTATGCATCTCCCCAAACCTGCACTTCCGCGAAGGTAAGGGAGACCCCACTGCCAACAGCGCCAGCGTCCGCGAAGCCGGCGGCATGCCCGATGACCGTACTCTCGGCGACGTGGCCGGCGCCCGCGACTACCTGCGAACCCTGGCCTACCACAACGGTAAGGTTGGCGTTATCGGCTTCTGCTCCGGCGGCCGCCAGACTTACCTGGTCGCCTGCCGTCTCGACGGCATAGATGCTGCCGTTAACTGCTGGGGTGGCGGCGTAACCACCGTCCCCGAAGGCGAATTGGAGCGCTCCCGCCAGCCCGTAGCCCCGGTGGACTACACCTCCGACCTGAACTGCCCCCTGCTGGGCCTTTTCGGCAACGATGACGCCAGGCCGTCCCCGCAGGATGTGAACGACCTGGAAGGGGCCCTGAAGGCTGCTGGCAAAGGCTACGAGTTCTTCCGCTACGACAACGCCGGTCACGGCTTCTTCGCCGTTGACCGCCCCAGCTACCGCCAGGAAGCCGCCGTAGACGGCTGGCAGCAGGTCCTCCGCTTCTACAACACCCACCTCAGCGCCGGCTCCCGCGAAATGGCCGGAGTAGCTGACGACGACTAAGCCATATCCGGAAGGCATAGCTAGACTAGGCTGGAATAAGCGCCGCGGACCCGACCGGGTCCGCGGCCTTTTCCTTTGCAATTCTCCCGGTCGCCGAAACTGCTGGCATAACTCATGCTCCCGATATTCCAGCCCATTAACCCCTTCAGGATCAATATCATTGTCGTAGGGTTCCGTTCCAGGTGGTATGGACAATCGGAACGGGAGGGGCAGACCTATGTGTCTGCCCTGGTCTCACAAGCAAGGCCACCTGGGTTGGTACGCTTGCCTATCGAATCAGGGCAATCGCTTTATGATTAAGTTGTCATTCTGAACGGAGTGAAGAATCTAAACTCCATCCCACAAGCCGACTTGGGGACCCGTAACCGGGCTGACGCGCAGAATTTCAGGCCCTTCGGCAAGTTCAGGGCGGCATGACTTATGCCTGGCGGATGTATGCCACCCTTAGTCTGAATCCAAAACGCGATTGCCCTGCCTATCGAATAGAATAGTTGACATTTCATTCCTTACTGTGATATTTTGCAACAACTAAAGGCTATGATGGAGACGAGTAGGCACGGCCCGACGCTCAGCGAGCCTGGTTTGGTGTGAGCAGGTACGTCAGCCATGTCGAAAATCCCTCCGGAGCTGCCAGCGGAACCGCGACTGAACTTAATCTCAGTCGCCCAGTAAGCCAGGCCGAGGTTCGTCGCTCGTTACCCGTGACGGGGCATGTTGGTGCCTGCTAAGAGAGGTCCGGTTCGCCGGATAAATAGGGTGGTACCGCGGGAATAATATTATCCCGTCCCTATGTGGGACGGGCTTTTTTTGTTGCCCCGCTGTCGCCCTTCCCGATACCTTTCTCGGCGGCAGGAAGCAAACGTATCGGAGGTTGCCATGCAACTCAAAGGTTCGGAAATCATCTGCGAAAGCCTGCTGCAGGAGGGAGTTGACGTTATCTTCGGCCACCCGGGTGGGGCCATTCTTCCCTTCTACGACGCCCTGTGGGGCTACCCCCAACTCCGCCACGTCCTGGTACGGCACGAACAATCGGCTTCTCACGCCGCCGACGGCTATTCCCGGGTTACGGGTAAGGTCGGAGTCTGCGTTGCTACTTCCGGGCCCGGCGCTACTAACCTGGTGACCGGCCTCATGGGCGCCAAGGCCGACTCCGTACCAATGGTGGCCATCACCGGCCAGGTGGCCCGCACCGCCCTTGGTTCCGAGGCCTTCCAGGAGTGCGATATCTGTTCCATCGCCTCCGTCTGCACCAAGCGCACCTACTTGGTCATGTCCGCCGCCGACCTGAGCCACACCATCCGTGAGGCCTTCAAGGTCGCCCAGGAGGGTCGCCCCGGTCCGGTTTTGATTGACGTTCCCCGGGACGTGCAGTTGGAATTGGCGGAGTTCGAATATCCAGACATACCTGAACCTGTGCGAGAGGCGCTTTCCGACGAAACTGCATCGGCTTTGCAGCGTGCGGCCCGCCTCATTAACGAGGCTGAACGTCCGGTCCTGGTTGCCGGCCACGGTGTACTGGCTTCCCACGCTTGGGACGAACTGGTGGAATTGGCCGAAACCACCGGCATCCCCGTCATCAATACCCTTCTCGGCCTCAGCAGCTTCCCCCGCAACCACCCGCTCAGCCTGGGTATGCTGGGAATGCACGGTATGTACTGGTCCAATATAGTTGTGGACCAGGCAGACTTGGTGGTGGGCCTCGGTATGCGCTTCGACGACCGTGTAACCGGCCGGGCCTCCACTTTTGCCCCACATGCCAGGATCATTCATCTGGACATTGAACCCAGCCAGGTGGGGCGCAACGTGCCGGTAGAAGTCCCCCTGGTGGGCGATGCCAAGGTAGTGATGCGGGCCCTTATTCCCTTGGTTAAGCGTGTGGAACGCCCCCATTGGATGAGCTATATCGAACAGCTCAAGGCCGACCACCCCTCCCTTGCCATTCCCAAGACCAATACCCTGCTCGCCCAGCACGTGTTGTCGGATATGAACGAGCTAATCCAGGAAAACCCCGAGACCGTCGTGGTAACCGGCGTGGGCCAGCACCAGATGTGGGCCGCCCAGTTCCTGTTCTTCAACGGCTACAACACCTTCGTGTCCTCCGGTGGTCTGGGAGCCATGGGATTCGAGCTGCCGGCTGCCATGGGTGCTCAGGTTGGCCAGCCGGATGTTCCCGTTTGGAGCATCGCCGGGGACGGTGGAATCCAGATGACTTCTCAGGAACTGGCTACGGTGGCCCAGGAAAACCTGCCCGTCAAGATTGCCCTGATCAATAACGGCTATCTCGGCATGGTGCGCCAGTGGCAGGAGATGTTCTTCGAAAACCATCTTAAGGAAGTCCCCATTCCCGGCCCCGAGTTCGTTAAGCTCTCCGAGGCCTACGGAATCCCGGCCGTCAGGGTGACCGAGCAGGAGGACGTAATGCCCGCGCTGCGCAAGGCCCAGGCCCACGACGGCCCTTACCTGATCGAGTTCGTAGTCGATCCGTCGGTCAACCTCTATCCCATGGTGCCGCCCGGTGGCTCTCTGGGCGAAACTATGGAAGACCCCTTGACCGCCGGCGCCAGTACCGGGTAGGTTAATTTCTCAATCCGCGGCGGCAATCCAGGTCCCCGCGCAGTGGGAGAGGTAGTTTTGGAAGAAGTTACCATTCAGGAAGCATCGCGTAGGCTGAACGTATCCCAGGACGTTATTCGGCGCTATGTCCGTGAGGGTCGATTGAAGGCCCGGCGGCAGTCAGGTGAAGAAGGGCGGTCGTGGGTTGTGGAATTGCCCGATGATGGATGGCAGGACGAGCATAAGGATCATATCGACAGCCTGGCCAGGCAGTTGACGCCTTGGTGGTGGCCCAATCCTCAGCATCTCGGCGAGGTCCATTACGTGGACAGCCTGGGGATCGAAGAGGTTTCACCCGTTTACCTGTGCGGTCTCACTTCTGAGGACTTCTGGCCGGCGGTGGGCCATTCGCCGGAGCGGCGCTGCCCCATCTGCGTCGATGAGGTCAGGCATCGGGGTCTGCCCATGGAAACCCGGGAGTAAGGGACTATTCCGTGACCCTTTCCCCATTCAAGAGGCAAGATGAGCCGGGCGTGAAACGTAGCCGCGCTCCAAATGCGTCCCAGGCCTGGGACTGCCGCCCGTAGTTTACCCGCACCTGTAGCTAATAGAAGTGGGCCGCGATCCTTCCCGGTCATTGACCGGGAAGGATCGCGGCCCAAAGTTGCTTTCTAAGGCTTCCTGCGAAGCTGCCTAATTGACCTGGAACACCCACACCTGGTGCATTACTTCGGGCTCCCCCTTAGGCAGGGGATAGTAGGCATCGGAGACTTCAACCAGCTTCCAAAGGCCCGCAGACTCCAGCGAGTCCATCTTGTCCTTGAAGCCATTCTCCAGGTAAGTGTCAGTCCTCAGGCTGAAAACTATGTGCCCTCCGCCCTTAACTACCCGCACCAGTTCATCAATCGAACTGGCCGGAGCGTGGCCCTGGGTGAAGACGCCGACGATCACCGACGCGTCGAACTGGTCCGTCTCATACCCCAGCGTCTCGCCCATGGTCATCTGGTCCAGTCCCTGGTATATGTTCTTGCGCCGGGCGACCTCCAGCATACCCAGTGACAGGTCCATGGCGGTCATGTTCCGGAATCCCATTTCGTGCAGGCATTCGCCCACCAGGCCCGTGCCCGCGCCCGCGTCCAGGATGGAGCCTTCCTTGGCTACATGTTTCGCCACGTACTCCGATGTACGTTGAGGAGAGATCCAGCCATATTCACTCTCCAGGTCGGCGTCGTATTCCTCGGCCCACTGGTCGTAGCGCTCTTCCAGTTCCTGTTCGTTCTGGGAAGAGTACACCCAGCGGACCCGATCATTTTGCGTCATAGCGTACCTCTGGTTTCGTTTACGCAGATTATATCCGGTCCTCTATGTGGACGCGGTTACTTGCGGCAAACGAACATGGCCCAGCCGACTTCCCGACTGTCCACGGCGGCCGCAGTCTCCTGGTAGGCTTCGGCCAGGTAGGCAAACCTTTCCCGGTGTTCCTCGTTGCCCTGGGCTGCGGCGTTGCTCAGCATCAGGTAGCTGGTCTTCAGATGGCGCGAAATATCTTCCGCCTCCAGCACCTCGAATCCTGCCTCTTTCAGGGCTTCCTGGTAAGACTCAAAGCTGAAGTCCGTGTCGTAGAGCAAGCGCTCGTACACAAACTTCCGGGCCTTCTCGCCGATCTCCGGCTGCGGCTTGATCAGGTCGTCAAAGACGAAAATGCCACCGGGCTTCAGCACCCGGTAGACTTCTTCCAGCACCTTCACTTTGTCGGGCACATGGTAAATGGTTGCCTGGCTCCATGCCCGGTCAAAGGACTCGTCCTCGATGGGCAGGTCGGTGGCCGAACCCTTCTTGAACGTCACCCTTTTGCGAACATCTTCCGGCTGCTCATTCAGGGCTTCATTGGCGTTGGCAATGCGAACACCGCTCAGGTCAACGCCTGTAATCTGGCAGCCGGTGGACCTGCTCAGCCCCATGGCGATGGTGCCGCTGCCGCAACCTACGTCAATAACCACGGAGTCAGGACCGATCTGTCCACGTTGGACCATCACTTTGTCCAGGTTCGCTCCCGCCTCCAGAAAGCTCATGTTGGCGCCGTCTTCAAACAGCCCCCAGTGAACGCTTCCGTCCTTGTCCCAAAGGGCGCGATATACGGCATCCTCGTGGTCGTAATACTGTTCAGTTTCTGATTCGCTAAACTGCAACTGCATTCTCGATCTCCGTCAGGTAATAATCGAATTCGTTGTCGTCAGTAACCAGAATCGCCTTGGGCCGGACCGGCACGTCAGTAACCTCAAAGGCCATGATGATGACCTTGTGGCCGGGGTTGGTCAGCTTCGCCGCCGCTCCCTGCACCGAGATGATTCCGCTGCCACGCTCGCCGGAGATGGCGTAGGTCTCGAACCGGGCGCCGTTATTTATGTCGCAAATCAGGACTTTTTCGTATTCCCAGATGTCCGACTTGTCCATCAAGTCCTGGTCAATCACGATGCTGCCGATGTATTCCTCATCGCAGTTGGTAACGGTGGCCCGGTGAATCTTCGACCTCATGAGTTGTCGCATTTAAATCTCCTCCTTAAGTGTTCCGGTTTCTGTTTAGCCTGGGGTAAAGTGCAAAAAACGCGCAAGTTTCTTCTGCCTGGGCTCAAAGAGCTACCCGGTAGAGTCGTTTCACACCTGTTGAATACGTTGCGCTATTGTTTAGCGATTAAGTATCAGCCACCCCCGCCCAACTAAGACTCTATCTAGTTGGCAGCAAAAGCAGCTAAGGTTCGCAGGGGAGCTGGCGGCTGGGAAGAGAGGCGGTATTTCCGAAGTAACTAAAGAAGCGCCGGGAGCCAATATCCGACCGGAAGCCGGTGCAGATGTTGCTTTGACCCTCGGGCTCCGTAGAGTAAGGTATGTACATGCACTGCCGTGCTAAACTTACACGCATCCTTGGTTACCCCCTTTTGGCTAGGGTGCGGTGTGGGGGCATAATACTTTCATCTAATCCCATTGTCAAACAATTATCCCGCCATAACCTTCGGCAAATGTGATTATTCGTCTATTTTCTGCAGATAACATGGCCATTACTTGGCGAAATAGTTACATTCATTCTGAATTGTTACGAAAGATAGCTATAAGACGACTATTTTGTCGAGAGGAATCCTGATGTTTGATCTTTTAATAGACCGGGGGCGCATTATCGACGGTACCGGGCAGACTTGGTTCCGGGGCAGCATCGGCATTAATGGCGACACGGTCACTGTCCTACGGGGCGACACCTCCTCCCTGGCCGCGGAAAGGGTTATCGACGCCAATGACCGGGTCATCTGCCCCGGCTTCATCGACATGCACTCCCATTCCGACCTTAAGCTGCTGACGGACCCGGCCAACGAAGCCAAGCTGCGCCAGGGTGTAACCACCGATGCCCTGGGAATGGACGGCCTGTCCTACGCTCCCACCTCGCCCGCGCATTTGGAGGAGCTGCTTACCTATCTGGCCGCCATCAATGGCACTCCGCCGGCCGACGTCCGCTGGGGTCGGGTCAGCGAATTTCTGGACTTGCTGGACGGCCGCATCGCCTCCAATGTGGTCTATTTCGTTCCCCACGCGGCCATCCGCGTTGAGGCCATGGGCTGGGCCGACCGCCTTCCCACCGACGCCGAGGTGATCCGCATGCAGGAACTGGCCCGGCAGGGCATGCGCGACGGCGCCTTCGGGTTTTCCACCGGCCTCACCTACCCGCCCGGCGCCTACAGCGATACCGATGAACTGGTGGCCGTCTGCGAAGCCATAAAGGATCACGGCGGCTTTTACATGACTCACGCCCGCTACAGCCTGGGCGACCGGCTTCTCGACCCCTTTCGCGAGGCCATTAACATTGGCCAGCGCAGCGGCGTTCCCGTCCACATCTCCCACTACCACAGCCCCGTGCAGGGTCTGGGCAGCCGAATGGTTGCCCTGGTGGACGAGGGCCGCAGCGCCGGTATCGACGTAACTTTCGATCAGTATCCCTACCCGGCGGCCAGCACCGTCCTGCACTCCTTGCTCCCCTACTGGGTCCACGCCGGTGGCCCAGCCCTGTTGTACCGCCGCATCCACGAGCAAAGTATCCGGGATGAGATCGGCGATACCGTGGAACCCCAGTGGGGCCTCAGCCTGGACCACTACATCTTCAGCCACATCGGGACCGAGAAAAACAAGGAATGGGAAGGGCGCTCCCTGGTAGACCTGGCCGAGCACCAGGGCAAGCGAATGGTGGACGCCATATGCGACCTGCTGATTGAAGAGAACCTCGAAGTGGCCTTCGTGGCCCGCACCGGCAACCCGGAAAACATTCGTGCCATTGCCCGCCATCCGGCCCAGATGGTTGGCTCCGACGGCCTGCTGACGGGCAACTACCCAAACCCCCGCACCTACGGTACCTTCCCCTACTTTCTGGGCCAGTTCTGCCGTGAGGAAGGCCTGTTCCCCCTTGAGGAGGGCGTCCGCAAGATGACCTCCTACCCGGCCCAGCGCCTGGGCCTTAAGGACCGGGGAATCTTGCGTGACGGCATGAAGGCGGACATTGTCGTATTCGACCCCGAAAAAATAGAAGCCAGGGCCACCTTCGAGGATCCAATGCAATACCCTGAGGGAATCAACTATGTCCTGGTCAATGGCCGGGTGGTGATTGACAACGGTGTCCACACCGGCGCCCTCCCCGGCAAAGCCCTGCGTTCCCAGTAGTGAAGCCATGCGAATAAAAAGAAAGAGGCGCGAGGGACTTGATCCCCTCGCGCCTCTGCCAAAGCCCGATTCAATCTAGGAAACCTCTGAATAAGTCCCTTCCCCCTTGACGGGGGAAGGTTAGGATGGGGGTGAAGACCCTCTACGCCTATTGAAATCCGGTGAGATTACCCCCTATCACGGGCAGGTACCTCACTTGCTCAGAGTTTTCCCAGGAAACTACCGCCCTTTCCACACCGGCGCTCGCTTCTCGGCGAAAGCCCGGACGCCTTCCTGGGCGTCTTCCGTTTCCAGGATTTCATTCCGCTTCTGCTGGGCAAAGTCCACCCGTTCCTGCATACCCATCTCCGAACCCTTGATGGAGGCCTCCTTGATAGCGGCCAGCGACAGGGGGGCATTTGCGGTAATCATCCGCGCCATCTCTTCAGCCCTGGGCAGAACCTCTTCCGGCTCAACCACATAGTTCACCAGCATCAGGTCCAATGCCCGCTGGGCGTCCACGAACTCCCCGGTGAACAGGAACTCAAACGCGATGTTCCGCGGCACCACCTGCGACAGCAGCGCCGGCCCGCTCACCGACGAAATGCCCCGCTTGGCCTGCGGCCACCCGAACCGCGCCTCGGTGGACGCAATGCGTATGTCGCTGCCCAGCGCAATGCCGCATCCCTGGGCCAGGCAGATGCCGTTGATGGCGGAAATGATGGGCTTGTAAATCTTGGACTGCTCCACGTACAGGTCCCCCGTGGTCACTCCCTCATTGGCCTGGTCATTGGCCATGGCCACCAGGTCATGTCCGGTTGAAAAAGCCCGCCCTCGCCCGGTAACAATGGCGCATCGCACCTCCGGGTTGGTCTTCACGTCCTGGAAGGCCTCCCACAGCAACTGCCGCATATTCGGGTCAATGGCGTTCAGCTTCTCCGGCCGGTTCATCGTGATATACGCGATGCCGTCCTTGATATCGTATAGGGCTTCCGGTTCAGTCTGGGTGGTCAACGTATTTCCTCCTTAAATTCTCGGGCGCCTGCAATTACCTTGAGTAGTATTAGTTGCGGCTGCCCCAATATTGCCAGCATTTATCCACGTCTAAATTATCCGCGACCCCGTCGGCTTTGTCCCAATAACCCCGCCGGTCTCCAAATCATCTATCTCCGGCCCCGTCAACCCCAGCAGTTCATTGTAAATCTGCCGGTTGTGCTGCCCCAGGGTGGGCGCAGGCCAGTGGATCTGCCCCGGCGTTTTCGACATCCGCCACGCAAAGCCCTGGTACCACTTCGGCCCCACCCTCGGGTGGTCCACAAAGTTGAAAGTACCCCGGTCCACGTAATGGTCGTTCTCCAGCAGATCAGGCCCCCGCAGCACTGGCCCGGACGGAACACCCTTCTCCTGCATCCGCCGGGTCACGTCCCACATGTCCTTGTCCGCAACCCAGGGACCGATGATCTGGTCCAGTTCCCGCCGATGTTGCATCCGGTCCTCATTGCTGACGAAACGCGCGTCATCGACCAGTTCCGGCATCCCCATCGCCTCAGCCAGCCCGCGCCACTGCTCGTCGTTAGTGACCGCAATAGTGACCCACCGGTCCTCCCCGGCGCAGGGGTAGGCATTGTGCGGCGCGTACCAGGGCGAATGATTCCCCATCCGTTCCGGCTCCTCGCCGCTAATCTGGTAGCCAATGACCTCTCCCCCAATCAGGGCCACCGCTGACTCCTGCTGCGACACGTCTACGAACATCCCCTTGCCGGTGCGCCTCCGGTACCGCAGCGCGGCCAGCAGCACCCCCGCGGCGTGGGAACCCGTTATCGGGTCCCCGTGGTTAATGCCCGACTTCATGGGCCCGTCATTGACATAACCCGTCATGTGAGCCATGCCCGAAAGCTGCTCCTGCCCAATGCCGTAGGCCACATATTTCTGCCACGGGCCGCTGTTGCCGAAGGCCGGCATCGAAGCGTAGATCAGGTCCGGCCGTATCTGCCGCAAAGTCTCGTAATCGTAACCCAGCCGTTCCAGGCTGCCCTGCCGGAAATTCTCCACCAGCACGTCGCTGATGGACACCAGTTCCTCAAATACCCGGCGTCCCTCGGCTTCGGTCAGTTCCAGGGTGATGCCGTACTTGCTCATGTGCAGGCAGTTGAACCACCCGTTCCGGTTCCACGCCTCTTCGCCGGGATCGGAATCCGGGTACGCCGCAATTCCCGGGGCCGGACTTATCGGCCCCCGGTGCGAGTCGTACACCCGCATGGACTCCATCTTTATGACCTCGGCGCCCATATCCGCCATTAGCTTGGTGCAATAGGGGCCGGCCCAGATTCTGGACAGGTCCAGAATCCGAAAATTCTTCAGGGGTTGTGCCGCGCTCAACTAGATCACTCCTTCGGCAAAGAGACGTTCCACGCCCTGGCTGTCATAACCCAGGTCGCCCAGCACCGCCAGGTTGTGCTCCGCCAGCAGCGGCGCCCGGCGGTACACCCACGGCTCCACCACATTGCGGTCGGGACTTATGGGCGGCCCCGGGTAGCGGTGTGTCCCGGCAATGGGGTGCTCCAGGTCCACGAAGTAGTCCCGCGCCACCAACTGCTCCATTTCCAGGATGTCCTGCATTCCCGCCACGAAGGAAAAGCCCAGCCCGTGGTCCTGCCCTGCCTTGAAGATGTCCACCTTGTCGTGCTCCAGCAGCCAGGGCAGCATCAGGGCGTCCACTTCGTCCGCGTTCAGCAGCCTGCCCTGGCGGGACGCAAACCTGGGGTCCGCCAGTTCTTCTGACTCCATTATATTGGACACTTCCGGCCAGTTCTGGTCCGGCCCGGCGATAATCCCCACAAAACCGTCCTGGCAGGGATATATGCCCCAGGCGGCCCGGCCGTAGCCTCGGTTCCCCACCCGCGTGAACTCCACACCCGAGTAGCTGTACTGCATCAAAGCGTTTTCCAGCACGTTGGTGGCGTATTCCGCGATGGCCAGGTCAATCTGCTGCCCCTCGCCCGTGTCCTCAGCATGGAACAGGGCGGTCATGGTGGCTACGAAAGCGTTCTGCCCCGCTCCCAGCTGGGCCAGCGGCGCCCCCTCCTTCAGGGGAGGCTCTTCCGGCTCGCCCGTGATGTTCATCAGACCCCCGGTGGCGTACAGGTTTATCTCCGACGCCTTCCAGTCCCGGTAAGGCCCGGTCTGCCCGTAGTTGGAGATGGAAGTCATCACCAGCGCGGCATTGACCCCGCTCAGCGTGTCATAACCCAGTCCCAGCCGTTCCATCACCCCGGGAGCAAAGTTCTCCACGACGATATCCGCCCCTTCAACCAGCTTCAGGACAATCTCTCGTCCCTTATCCGACTTCAGGTCCAGCGTAACGCTCTTCTTGGAAGTGTTCAGGTACAGGAACCAGCCCCCGCTCTCCCCGGGGTTCCGCTGGCTGGCAAAGGGCGGAATGCTGCGGATAGGGTCACCGCTTCTGGGACGTTCAATCTTGATAACGTCTGCGCCCAGGGTGGCCAGCAGCTTGGTGCAATAGGGGCCGGCGAAATAGTGAGTGAAGTCGATTACCTTTACGCCTTCTAGCAGTCCGGGCATGCAAATGGTCTCCCAATTCGCCTTTTGGCCGGCGAAAATCAGTCTGCATTGTGGCATTGGCCTACTGGAATTGCAAGAGAGTCGGCTAGCGTCTCAATCCGGCCGATCCATAAACTGCGTAGTTGCAGCCCTTGTGGCCCCCTTGCCCCGCCCGAAAACCACCCATACCAGGGATGCGTAGGGGCAGACCTGTGTGTCTGCCCTGGTCCATCAAATGAAACCACCCGGAACGGACCACTATCCCAGGTGCCGTCCCAAACTGGCATCTCCTATGACCGCGTAGGGGCAGCCCTTGTGGCTGCCTGCTCCCCCCCACAAAATCACCCATCCCAGGACTGCGGACGGGCACCCCCCCAACTCAAGAATCCCCTTGACACCTCTCACTCATACCATTAAACTAAAACATATGTTCTTAACTGGTCCCCTGCCCACTCCTCAGGAAGACACGCAACCGTCCATCGCGGAAATTGTCCGCGAAGAGACCGGCGATGGACGGCTCATCGTTCATTTCCTTATCAACCTCATGCAGGGCAGCCCGGCAGATGCCAAACCTTGCCACCGCCTTGACGCCGCCCGGCAGCTTTTCAACCTCGGTTGGGCCCCGGCCCGCGCCTTCGTCGCCGCCAATGCCCCCGCGGCCAGGCAGCGAACTGCCCCGTCCCCCGTTTCCCCCTCCGACGCCGTTCCTCTCCACCAGGATCTGGCTGTCCTGATTTGCGAAGAGACCGACAATGGCCGCGCCGCCGTCCGTTTCCTGGTCGACGTCATGCAGGGTAATCTTCAGGATTTCAAACCCCACCATCGCTTGTCCGCCGCCAGGGAACTCCTGCACCGTGGCTTCGACGCCCCTACCCCTGAAACTGACCCCGCCGATTCCCGCCAGGATATCGTCGAGAGTTGTCCACCGGCCGAAAACAACGCCAGCCCGGCTCCAGACTCCGGAAACGATAAGCGCAGTCCGCGAGAGTCCGGCAACCGTTTCCTGAAAGAATACGGCCCTTTCTATTTTGAGTCCTATGATAAAGAAGACTACCGCCGCGACTGCTATGGTGCTTACGCCCTGAACCATGTCCTTGGCAGCGAACAGGCAGCCAGGGCTGCTACCATTGCTGTCCTGGACTACCGCCGCCGGCTTGACCAGGCTCCCCTGGACTTTGGTCAGCCCTCCAAGTTCTACTCCGAATGGTCAGCGATTCCCACCGATGCACCCCGCCCCCAGGCCATCTATGGTTATTGCGTCCTGCTGCACATTTACGGCTCCGAGGGCGCCGCACGGGTGGCCGCCTTCGGCGCACAACAGTATCACCGCGGCTGCCGCGTCGGAACCAGTTTCCAGTCCGACAGTTCCTCGGACCTCGATGCTCGTCTGCCTGACCACCCCGCGCCCCGGGACCCTTCACCCGAACCACCGGCCACCTCGCCACCGGAACATCCTCCCCCTTCGGAACCTTCGTCCGGTCTCCGCATTAGTTTGGATAGCTTCAGCTTGGACAGTGTGAGCGGCAATCCATATTTTAGCGAGGGCGACTTCTGCCGCTCCCAAAGTTCTTTTCCTTTCCTTCAGGAAGAGGCGAGACTTTGCGTCTAAAGGGGTCTGGTGCTCAGGGCAAACGCATACTAATCTTGAGGAAAGCCCTGTCGTTCCCGCGCCGGCGGAAAACGCGAACTTGAACAGTATCGAAGTAGCCCTATTATTTGGCTGGAAAACTTGGCTTGGCGACAGAACGCGCTTGCTCTGACCCCGCCGGGCCACCGCCAGACTATTGCAGTCCTCTTCTTTATGCTATTCTGCCTGAGAATCGCTATATTGAAGGACGGCAGCAATGGAGCGCCCCATATTCCAGCCCGTTGGAACTCCCGTGGAGGAATTGGACACGCCCGCCCTGGTGGTGGATATAGATGTCCTGGAACAAAACATTGATACGGTCCACGGACTGTTTCGCGGGCTAAAGTCCGACGGTGTAACCCGCGCCGTCGATGCCCTCGTGCGCCCCCACGTTTCCTGCCACGGTTGTCCGCAGATAGCCCAGTTGCAGGTGTCCGCCGACCCGACCTTCTCCGATGAGCCGCTCAGTTGCTCCGGTGCCATTGCCGTCAACACGGTGGGTGAGGCGGAGGTTTTTGCCGCTGCCGGTTTCGATGACATTATGATATCCGGCAGGGTCGTCACCCCATCCAAAATCCGGCGGGCCCTGACCCTGGCGCGCAATGTCTGGGTGTTCCAGGCTGTGGACAACCACCGTAACGTCCAGGAGCTTTCCCTGGCCGCCGAGGCCGAGGACGTGGTATTGGGCGTGGTGGTGGATATCGACTCGGGTTACGGACATGGGGGTGTGGCCCCCGGGGACGAAGCCGTCCGACTGGCCCAGGCGATAGAAGAAGCCCCCGGCCTGGCCCTAATGGGAATCACCACCTACGAGGGACCCCTTCCCATTACCGAACGTACTCAACTTCGAACCGAGACCCGAAACCGTATCCGCCCAGTTCTGGAGACAGTGCAGCAGATGGAGCGCGCTGGACTGGAGGTGCCGGTCGTAAGCGCCGGCAGCACCCACAATTACGACATCGTTGCCCGTATCACTGGCGTTGACGAAGTGCTCGCCGGGGCTTATCCGCTGATGGACGCCCAGACTCTCTCTATCCGACCCGAATTGCAGCCTGCTGCCAAAGTGCTGGCCTCGGTCATCAGCCATCCTGTCCCGGAAAGGGCTGTGGTGGACGCCGGCCACAAGACGACGGGCCCCGACTTTGGCGTGGCCGTTCTCGAAGGCGTCCCCGGCGCCACTGCAACCCGTTTCAGCGCCGAGCATGGCATCCTGGAACTTGAAGGAGAAGCCACCGGCCAGTTGAACCCCAACGACAAGGTGTGGCTTGTCCCCTACAACCTGGCCCTGTGCGTTAACCAGTTTGACTATTTTCGCGCCGTTCAGGACGGCAAGCTGGTGGGTTACTGGCCTATTGCCGGACGGGGACGGCTGGACTAACCCCCACTCAACGAGCATCGCCTTTCTACAAGGTGAGCATAACCTGGAGGCCTACCTATGCGAGATCTGTATCGCCCGCAGCCCGGAACTCCTGTGGAAGACCTGGACACCCCCTGTTTGATCCTGGATATGGATGCCCTGGACCACAACATGGACGTGATGGCCGACTACTACGAAGGTCGCCACAGCAAGTTGCGGGGCCACAGCAAGAACCATAAAACGCCGGCCATCGCCCTGCGCCAGATTCGCCGGGGCGGCACTGTGGGCGGCGTTTGTGCCGCCAAGGTGTCCGAAGCCGAGGTGATGGTCCACGGCGGTGTCCCCAGCGTCTTCGTTACCAGCGAAGTCGTCGACCCCGCCAAGATCGAACGCCTTTGCACGCTGGCCCGCGAAGCGGAAATCCTGGTGGCTTGCGATACCCAGGAAAACGCCCGCGACCTGTCCCGCGCCGCCTCCGCAATTGGCGTCAACGTCGGCGTGGTCATAGAACAGGAGACTGGCCTGGTCCGCTGCGGTGTCCAGGAGGCGGAAGCCGGCGTGGCCCTGGCCAGGCTCATTGACGGCCTACCTGGCATCTCCTTCAAGGGAGTGATGAGCCACCAGATGATGGCCGAAGCCTCTTCCGACCGGGAGGACCGGGTCACCGAAGCCCACCGCCTGATTCAACCCGTGCTGGACCTGCGTGAAGCGGTAATCGCCGCCGGTTTGCCGGTGGAGATCATCTCCACGGGCGAGACCTGGAGCTACGACGTGGCCGGCGATATGCCCGAAGTCACCGAAATCCAGGGCGGTTCCTACCTGGTGATGGAAACGGGTTATGAATACATGCCCGACTTCCATTTCGCCGGCAAGGTGATAAGCACCATCATCAGCACACCCAGCCCCGGCGTGGCCGTGGCCGACGCCGGCGCCAAGGCCCTGGGCGGCCTGAAGGGCTTGCCCCGCGTTGATGGCCTCCCCGGCGTCGAGGCAGTGGACATGGACACCGACCGCACCGTATTCCAGGTGGCCGACGGCGTAAACTTGGAGGTAGGCGACCAGCTAACCCTGATACCCGGCCAGCAGGACGCCATGGTCAGCCGCTGGGACCGCTTCATCGGTGTCAGGAACGGGGTCGTTGAGGTCGTGTGGGACATCCAGGCCCGGGGCTGCCATAACTGAGGACTCAGAAGGCTGGAAGGACAAGTTGGGCCCGACTGAGAGAAGAAAGCCGGGCCCTTAAGTCTGGGTCAATCGTTCAACCCGGGCCATACCGGGACGGACAGCAATTCCTTCAACTTGTTGGCGCTGCTGTGGGGCCCGGACAGGACAGGCACGGGGCAAACCTCCTGCAGCCTCTTCAGGGCCGTGGCCATGGAAAACTGCCCCAGCAGAACCGCGTCCACCCGCTCCGAAAGGTCCATCACCAGTTCTTCCAGGCGGGCGTTGAAGGCCTCTTCTCCCTGGGTACGATAGAGCGGAATCAATTCTTCTGCGAAGCAAAGTTCGGTCTCAATCTCGCGTCCCTGCTCTTCGGCGGCACGGTGAAGGTAATATTCCGAGTCCCGCAGCGTGGCCGCTACAGATGCAATTATTCCGATCCGTCGCCCTGCCCGCACCGCCTCCTCCATAACGGGGCTATAGGAGGACACCAGCGGCACGTCCACCAGGTCCTTGGCCGTCTCCACCACCGGCGCGTAGACCGAACAGGCAAGGCCGACGGCGTCGGCGCCATATTCCTCGGAATAGCAGATAAGCTGGCTCATCCGCCGCCGCAACTGCGGGGTAATCTGCCCCTTGAAGTCGATAAAGAGGGCCTCATCCAGCAGATTAATCACTTCCGCTTCCGGAAAAACCTCGCCAAAAGCCACCTTGACTGGAGGCACCGACTCCGCCAGGGCATGAATCATAACAATGCGCATCGAACTTCCCTCCCCGCCGCCGGCAGGGCCAATAAGAAAATTACTCTTTCAGCTTAAATTCTAGCACCAGGATAGCGGAATTAATACACCTGATGGGCAGATGTTGTACAAGATAGCGGTGACGGCCGCTGTTTCGGCTTTGCTTGTGAGGTATTTCGTTACATTGGCGGTTCCTGGACTACTGCCCAATGTTCAGAGTAGGTGTGGCTGGTGATATTTTCCGTCACTGGTCACGTTATGCTTCGGGTTGTGTCCATTATTTCGTCGATGTGAACGCAGCTTCGCGGCTTCGACCCGTTCTGCTGAAGTTCTAGGGATGGGCTTGGTCTCGACTACTAGCTTGTCCTGTTTCCCAAGCTTGCCGCTTTCGCGATGTTCCGTTGCCCTGCGTGCAGGATTATTGGTTGTCCCTATGTATTTCGTGCTTCCACGGCGGTCCTTAATGGAGTATTGAACTGTCTTCCCATCCTTTATTTGTCCCTTTGGCTTGGCAGAACTTCCCCCAGGGCGATTCCGGGCCGCACCGGAACCAGGGCGAGAGTTGGAACTGTTCCCCCCGTGCTGCCCCTTGTGCCGTAGCTCCCACGGGAACTGCCGCCCCTGTTGCTGAAACCGCCGGAACCAAAGCCTCGCGCCATATAACCTCCGACCCTGGACGTCCAATGAGACTTGAACTTGCTGTAATGAGGAACCGTCTTTTGCGCCAAATCGCGCGTTTTTTCTATATTGAGGTGCTATTCGCCTGCGTTTTCTCTTCCCTCCAGCATCTCCCGCAACTCCTCCTTGGCCTTCCTTATCTCCGCCACCTTGGCGGAAATGGCGTCAAAGAGGGGCTCCCGGGACTTGATGCCCTCGGAGATCAGGTAAGCGGCGGCCTCGGACCGGCTGCCGGCCAGTTCCGCCTCCACCAGCTCGTCCATCTTGTTCAGGCTGTCGGCGTCCACCCGCACCATAACTACGTTGTCCCTGGTCGCGCGCTCACTGGACGTCTTGCTCTTGATGGTCTCCTTAATGTTTTCCGCTACCGTCACGGCCTCGTCCGTGCCGCGTACGACGGCCTCGGTCACCGTCTGGCTCACGTTTCGAATGACTCGTTCATGGCGACTGGTATCATTCTCGGACATTGCTTACCTCCAGCTAAGTAATTACATTACTGATTACATGTAATATTATAATCGTAATTACCTCTTGTCAACCCGGCTGGCCAAGAACGGATTCACTGATCCCAATACAAATGCCCCGGCATCAACAGATACCGGGGCACAGTCCACCAGGCGAGAAGATGGATGATGAGTTGCGCTAAAGGCCGATTACTTCACCTGCGGCGTTTACGTCCATGTCCATTGCCAGGGGACGCGTGGGCAGGCCGGGCAGAGTCTCGATGCGGCCCGCCAGTGCATACAGGAATCCGGCGCCTACTGATGCCCGGATGTCTGCGATTGGGAATGCGTAACCCGACGGACTGCCCCTCAACGTGGGATCGTGGGACGTGGAAAGGTGAGTCTTGGCCATGCAGATAGGCAGGTTGCCCCAGCCCCGGGCCTCGAACCGACGCAGGTTTCGGCGGGCCTCGGTGCTCCACGTGACGCTGTCGGCGTGGTAAACCTGGCGGGCCAGGGCCAGCACCTTGTCCTCCACCGGCGCTTCCAGTGGATAGGCATAGGTGATGTCAGGCTGCCCGTCGGCTGCTTTCACGACCGCTTCCGCCAGGTCGGTCATTCCGTCGCCGCCCCGGGCAAATCCGTCGGCCTCCACCGCGGCGTCCGCGCCCGATTCCAGGGCAATGGCCCGCACGGCTTCCAGTTCCTCCGCGCTGTCCGTGCCGAACCGGTTAATTGCCACTACGCAGGGGAGTCCGAAGCCCTTGACGATGCCCACATGGTGGGCCAGGTTCGGTCCGCCTGCGGTTACCGTTTCAGGATTCGGCTTGGCCAGGTCCCGCCGGTTGGCCCCGCCGTGCCACTTCAGGGCCCGGACCGACGCTACCAGTACGGCGGCATTCGGCTGCAGGCCGCCCTGCCGGGTCTTGATGTGCATGAACTTCTCAAATCCCAGGTCTGAGCCGAAGCCCGCCTCCGTAATCACGTAATCGGAGTAAGCCAGCGCCACCTTGTCGCCGATGATGGAACTGCAACCGTGGGCAATGTTTCCAAAGGGGCCTGCGTGAATCAGCGAGGGTTGGCCTTCCAAAGTCTGCACCATGTTGGGCATGGTTGTATGGCGCAGCAATGTCATCAGCGAACCGACGACTCCCAAGTCCTCTACGGAAATCGGGTCGCCCGAGTCGGCAAAGCCTACCACCAGGCGAGATAATCGGCTGCGCAGGTCCTCCGGATCGGCTGCCAGTGCCAGGATGGCCATGATTTCAGATGCGGACACGATGTCGAATCGGGTTTCCCTCAGGGGACTGTTGTTGCTGCCGCCAATGCCGGCAACGATGCTTCGCAGTGAGCGGTCCGAGGCGTCGGTTACCCGCGACCACTGGATGCCGGTGGGATGGAAGCCCGGAATTTGCCCGCGGTACACCGCGTTATCCACCAGGGCTGCCAGCAGGTTGTGGGCTGATGCTACGGCATGGGCGTCGCCGGTAAAGTGGATATTGATCTCGTCCTCGGGCACCACCCGGGCCATGCCGCCACCGGTGCCGCCGCCCTTGATGCCGAAAATGGGGCCCAGGGTGGGCTCCCGCAGCGTAACCACCGCCTTGTGGCCCAGCTTGCCCATTCCCTGGGTAAGCCCCACCGAAGTGGTGGTCTTGCCCTCCCCGGCAGGAGTGGGGGTAATTCCGGTAACTACAACCAGCTTTCCCTGCCGGCCGTCGCGCCCCTTCAGCGCGTCCAGCGAAATCTTGGCCTTGTGGAGGCCGTAGGGGACCAGGTATTCGGTGGCTATGCCCAATTGTTCCGCGACTTGGGTTATTGGAAGCATACTTACTCCTCGTTAACTTGGCGGACTTCGATTTCAAGTGAAAGGGCCCCGGCATTACCCGGGGCCCTTTGAGTGGGAATCCTTTCGGGTATCCACAATTATTATAAGCCCTTGGCGGCGACCTCTGCCTCCAGCTTGTCAATATCCTGCTCACTCAGGTTGAAGTATTTGGCCTCCGGATGGTGGAAAACCACGGCCGAAACCGAGCCCTCCGGGTCCATCATGCTTCCCTCGGTGAGTTCCACGCCGATGTTGGCCGTTACGTCCAGCAGGCGGAACAGTTGCTCCTGGTCTTCCAGGCGCGGGCAGGCCGGGTAACCGAAGGAGTACCGCCGGCCCCGGTACTGGGTGCGGAACAGGTCCTGGTAGGTTAGCCCCGCCGGGTCGCCGATTCCCCACATTTGGCGAATCTGCTTGTGCAGCAATTCAGCAAAGCCCTCGGCTGACTCCAGGGCCAGCACCTGCAGGATGTGGGAGTTGAGAAATTCTCCTCGCTCCCGCATTTCGTCGGCCAGCGCCCTTACTCCGGGCCCGACGGTTGTCGTGAACATGGCCACGTAATCGGGTTGACCGGAGCCCACTGGCCGGGCGTAATCCGCCAGGCACAGGCCTTCTCGCTGGGACTGACGGCCGAAGTAAAACCGTTCAATCACCGTCTCCCCGTCTGGAGCATAGACCAGGAGGGACTGCCCGTCAGAGTGGCAGGGGAAGAACTTGAAAATGGCGTTGGCCCGGATGTCCGGGCGGGCCAGCATGATGTCTTCCACCCGACGCACCTGGTCCCGCAACTCCAGGGCGTCCGACTCTTCCTGTTCCAGCGCCTCTGCAAAGCGTCCCTTGTACCCCAGGTGCCGCACGTAGAGCATCTGCGGGTTGATATAGGGGAAAATCTCATTCAAGTCGTAATCATTGATGACGTGCAGCCGCAGGTCCGGCGGATTGGGCACGTCAATATCGTGTCCAACCTGGGCCGGGGCGACTGCCGAGGGACTGGCGGCCGCCTCCGCCGCTTCCCGAGCCTGGGCAGAGCGAATCAGTTCGTCGGTCTCGGCTTCGATATCCGACACCAGCTTCTGCCGTTCGTCGGCGTCCTGGATGGTGTTGGCCAGGGCCAGGCCGCTCATGGCGTCCTGCGCGTAGGCCACCAGGCCGTCGTACTCCGGCGCAATGCGCAGGCGGGTAAAGCGATTGGACAGCGCGGCTCCTCCCACCAGGATTGGCGGTTCCACGCCGGCTTGCCGGAAGTCCCGTACCGTCTCGACCATCATCTGCGCCGATTTCACCAGCAAGCCCGACAGACCCACGATGTCGGGACTATGCTCCTGGCAGGCGTCAATCAGGTCCTGGGGCGGCACCTTTATGCCCAGGTTGATGACCTGGTACCCGTTGTTGGAAAGAATAATGTCCACCAGGTTCTTGCCAATGTCGTGGACGTCGCCCTTGACGGTGGCCAGGATAACCTTGCCCTTGGAGGCCGAATCGGCCCGCTCCATGTGGGGTTCCAGGTGTGCCACGGCGAACTTCATCGCCTCAGCCGACTGCAACACCTCGGCCACGATTAGCTGGTTGGCGTTGAACTGGCGGCCCACCTCGTCCATCCCGGCCATCAGCGGGCCGTTAATGACTTCCAGGGGGGGCCGACCCAGCAGGGCCTCGTCCAAATCATCCGCCAGACCTTCCTTGCTGCCTTCGATGATGGCCAGTGCCAGCCTTTCGTCCAGGGGCAGGTTGAGCCGCTCCTCAGTGGTGGACTTGGGGGCCTTGTCACGGAAATGTGCGGCAAAGGCGGCCACCGGATCCTCGCCCCGGTTCCAGATCAGGTCTTCGGAAAGCTGACGCTCTTCTTCGGGAATGGATGTGTACCGCTGCATCATTTCCGAGTTTACGATGGCCATGTCCAGCCCGGCCTGAACGCAGTGATACAGGAAAACCGAGTTGAACACTTCGCGACCGGCCGGCGGCAGGCCGAAGGAGACGTTGGAAATGCCCAAAACCGTTTTAGTGTTGGGCAGGGCCTTCTTGATCAGCCGCACTCCCTCGATAGTTTCGGCGGCCGAACCCTCGTAGTTTGCATCGCCCGTGCCGGCAGGGAATACCAGCGGGTCGAAAATGATGTCCTCTTCAGGAATGCCGTACTCTTCCGTCAGCAGTTTGTGAGACCGCCTGGCTATTTCCAGCTTGCGTTCCCGGGTAATTGCCTGGGCCTGTTCCTTGTCATCGTCGATGCAGCCCACCACCAGCGCCGCGCCGTAGGCCCGGGCCAGTGGGGTCACTGCCTGGAAGCGGGCCTCCCCGTCCTCCAGGTTCACCGAATTGATAATGGACTTGCCCTGCAGCCGCTTTAATGACTCTTCAATGACCGCGGCGTCGGTGGAGTCAACCATTATGGGACTCTTGACCTTCTTGGTTACCAGTTCCAGGAACTCAATGACGTCCGCCATTTCGTCCCGGTCCGGGTCCTGGAGACACACATCTAGTACGTGGGCGCCGTTTCGTATCTGGCGGCGGCCGACTTCAGCGGCTTCCTCGAATGACCCGCGGCCAATCAGGCGACGGAAGCGGCGGCTGCCCAGCACGTTGGTGCGCTCGCCCACGATGGCCGGGCGGGTGTCTTCGTCTACTACCAGCGCCTCGATGCCGGAAAAGCGAGACTCCTTAAGCTTAACGGGGACTCTGTTGGTGGCGCTGCCCGCCCGTTCCGCCAGCAGCCGGATGTGTTCCGGCCCCGTGCCGCAGCAGCCGCCAATGACGTTCAGCCAGCCGTTCTCGATGAATCGCCCAATGGCCGCCGACAGCATTTCGGGCGTCTCATTGTACTTGCCGTCTTCGTCGGGCAGGCCGGCGTTGGGCAGGCAGGCAACCGGGAAGCGGGACAGTCCGGCCAGGGTTCGGATGTGGTCGGTCATAAAGTCGGGGCCGGTGGCGCAGTTGAACCCGATCCACAACAGGTCCCGGTGGGCCAGTGAAGTGTAGAAGGCCTCAGCGTCCTGTCCGGCCAAAAGGGTGCCCATCGGTTCGATGGTTCCCTGGATGGCCACCGGAATTTCGTAGCCCACCTCGGCAAAGGCCTTGTCTATGCCGATGAGCCCGGCCTTGACGTTGATGGTGTCCTGGGTGGTTTCCAGCAACAGCACGTCCACTCCGCCTTCCACCAGGCCCAGCGCCTGCTCCCGGTAGGATTCAGAAAGTTCGTCAAAGGTAATGCCACCGGTGACGGAAATTGTCTTGGTGGTGGGTCCCATGGAGCCAGCTACGAAGCGTGGTTTCTCGGGCGTGGTGACGGCGTCGGCTGCCTCTCGTGCCAGTTCTGCCGCCACGCGGTTAATGCGGTGGGCCTCGTGGGCCAGGTCATACTCCGCCAGCACCACCGACGTGGCGCCGAAGGTATTGGTTTCCAGAATGTCGGCCCCGGCGTCCAGGTAGGCCCGGTGGATGTCCGAAATAACTTCGGGACTTGTAATGACCAGGTATTCGTTGCAGCCCTCGTAGTCAGCTCCCCCAAAGTCATCCGGCCCCAGGTCCTTGCCCTGGATGGAAGTACCCATCGCGCCATCAACGATTAGAATTCGTTGCGTAAGTAGCGATTTCAGTTGATTTATTCGGTCAGAATTATGCATATTTTCACTCGGGTTAATCAGATTAGTTAAGGGCAAGCCTATAGGCCGGGGCGTAGCACTGTCAAATTGAGAGTCATTGACATTAAACCGGGAACCTAGATAATCTTTCCAAAAATAACATAACCAAAGAGGATGAGCTTATGGCAGCGTCAAAGACAATTGAAAACAATGAATTGTACGACGACTATGTGGAAAATGACGAAGAATTGGTGGACGTTGAAGTTTACGATGTGTCGGTTTCTCCCAATGACTTCAATGTCTCCACCATGAATGACTTCATCAAGTCAGGTGTGCTTGTGATTCCGGGCTTTCAGAGGAACTATGTTTGGGATCTGCGAAGAGCATCAAAGCTGGTCGAATCTCTTATTATAGGTTTACCCGTGCCACAGATTTTCCTTTATGAAGCATCCCGGAATCGTTTCCACGTCATCGACGGGCAACAGAGGTTAATGTCGCTCTATTATTTTATTGAGGAGAGGTTTCCGAAAATGGAAGCCCGGGCTCAGTTGAGGCGCATTTTTGCAGAACACGGGCGCATACCTGACGAAGTTTTCCAGAACGATGAGTATTTCACCGATTTTCGTCTGAATCTCCCAGACAGAGTGTCTGGTGCAAAAAATAAGTTCAATGGACTGGCTTACGAGAGTTTGGATGACTACCAACTTACGTTCAATCTCCGTACTATCAGGAATGTGATTATCCGTCAAAACTCCCCATCCGACGGGGAGTCTTCCATATACGAAATTTTTAACAGGCTCAATACAGGTGGCATAAATTTGAGCACTCAAGAAATCCGTGCCAGCCTGTTCCATTCGGATTTTTACGATATGTTGATGCGGATCAACTATGCAGATGGATGGAGACACATTCTGCGAGATACTCTGCCGGACCTTCGTTTGAAAGATGTTGAGCTGTTGCTACGCATGTTTGCGATGCTGGATGACGTCGATAGCTATTCCTCCTCTATGTCCAGATTCCTTGACGGCTATTCAAAGAAATCTGAAGGCAACAGCGTTGACAAGAACGCTTACTTAGAGAAGCTCTTCTTGGCGTTTCTAGAATCCACCGGGCATCTTCCTCCTGACACATTCATCAACAAGGGAAATAACCGTGTCAACATTGCACTTATAGAGGCTGTGTTTTCCTCCACTTGCCGGGATAAGTTCGTCGCTGGTGGGTTGGTAGAGGGAAAGGTTAAACTGGAAGAGGTCAAGGAATTGGAATCTGATTCCGCGTTCTTGGAAGCCACCCAAAGGGCTACCACAAGAAAGGCCAATGTCCTTCAGCGTCTACAACGTAGCCATGAGATTGTTACCGCATTGTAGGAGAAGGTCTTGGCTACAACTCTGAATACTGTCGTAGACTTGCTGTATCTAGATTTTCAAAGACTCTTGGCTGCCATAGACGAGCAAGATATTTCATTACAGACCAGCCTGAGAGTGACATTTAGCCGGTCTCTGTACATCGCATCAGCAAGCTACTTTGAAGAAGAAATCGAACGTCAGCTCATTGAATTCATTCACAACGCTTCTTCGGGGAGCGACTTGATTAAGGAGTTTGTCAGGCAAAAAGGTTTCGGTCGCCAGTATCATAGTTTGTTTGAATGGGAAAGAAAAAACGTCAATAGGTTTTTTGGACTGTTCGGCAACGATTTCAGCCGCTCAATGCAAGAGTATGTCAAGAACAACAGTGACTACCAGGAAGCCATTAGCGCGTTCTTAGAAATCGGTGTGGCGCGAAATTCGATTGCCCACAAGGACTATTTCAAGTTTCCAATTGACACCAAGACTACTGAGGAAGTATATGCGACCTATAGGAACGCCCTCGCGTTTGTGACTAGCATCAGTGGACATCTGATGAGTGCTAACTAATTTGGTATCAAGACTATGTCACATTAATTTGATACGTGAAACTGCTTCGAATTTGCGTAGAATCTGCTCTCCCTTACCTAAATCTCGACGCCAGCGCGTCCCGGTTCAACTCCAGCCAGCGGGAGTTTAACCTGACCCGCTCCAGGGCTTGGCGTATGGTTCGGTCGGCGGCAGGAGCCGGATGTTCGCGGAAGAAGGCTTCTACCTCGTCAATCTTGGCGGCGTCAGTAAAGTTGCCGCAGACCGAAACCAGCCGCATTATGCCGAAGCCGCCCGAGCCGTAGCGCCGGTCGAACTCAGCCCAGTTGTCCTGCACGAATTGCCACGCCAGGTGCCTCCCCTTGAGGTTGGCCGCCACGGCCGTCACTACTGTAATCGTGTCCTGGGAACGCACGTCGTCGGTCAGCGTCCTGCGCAGGGTTTCCTGCAGCAGTTCAGGCTGGGTAAACCGGGCAACTGCCAGCATCAGCCTTATCTTCTCTTCCTGCAACTCCGCCTTGCGCTCCAGGTCCCAAAGCTGGTCGTACGTCTGTTGATCTCCTGCCTGGGCGGCCAGGCTGAAAACCACGCCCCGCAGGTCCGGGGGCAGAGTGGACGAGTCGGCCAGATACCTCTGGAAACGTTCTGTCGCCTGTCCCAGGAGTTCTTCGTCTCCGTAACCACCAGCCTGGCTCAACACCGTGGAGCGCAGCAGGGCGTCCAGGTGTCCCTCGCCTTCCTGAGCGTCCCACCCGATACGCCGGGCGGCAGGGCCAAACAGTTTTCGGGCAAAGGCGCGGAAATTCTGGTGGCAGGGTTCTTCCGCCACCAGCAGCTCAATATCCCGTAAGTTGCTGGCCAGGTCGCTCCACGCCGAGGCGTCGGTCTCGTTCTCGTAGGCTGCCGCTATGTCCAGGCATTGGGTTATGGGAAGGAGGCCCGCCTTGGAAAGGGCATAGGCGTCGTTCTGGACACCCAGTCGGTCGGTGGCCGGCAGCGTAAGGGCGCTGATGGCGGGGATCAGCCGCTGCCAGTCTTCCTCAGAATAGTTGACCCGGAAGAAGCCGGTCTGCAAGGGATTCACCTTGAACCAGGAATCCCCGCTGGTGGGCCGGGGCAATTGCACCCTGGCATGGGGCTCGTTCATAACCAGAGACTCGGCCCCGGCGCTGTGGGAGATTCCCACGGGGACCTGCCAGACCATGGTTTCCGGTTCTGATTCACCCAGCAGGTTGTCGTACACAAACCGCTCCTGGGTCAAGGCCAGTTCCAGGTGGTCGCCAGAATCCCGCGCTTCCACGTTGAGAACTGGGTAGCCCATCTGGCCCGTCCAGGTATTCATTATGGATGTCACCGGAAGCTGGGAAGCATCCTCCAGGGCAGCCCACAGGTCCTCGGTACGGGCGTTGGCGTACTGGTTGGCGGTCAGGTACTGTTGCAGGCCCTGCCGGAAGACTTCCGGTGTCAGGAACTGCTCCAGCATCCGGATAACCGAAGCTCCCTTGCTGTAGCTGATGGCATCAAACAGCTGGCTGATTTCCGCCGGATCCTTCACTTCCTGTTCGATGGGGTGGGAGTTTTTCAGCCCGTCCAGGCTAAGAGCCCGGTTCGTGTCCATGTTGACAAACTGGGTCCACATTTCCCACTCGGGGAAGGCCCAGTCAGTGGCCTTGGTGCCCATCCATGAGGCAAAGCTCTCGTTGAGCCAAAGGTCGTCCCACCATTCCATTGTGACCAGATCGCCGAACCACATGTGGGCCATTTCGTGGGCCACTACTTCCGCAACCCGCTGCCGGGTGCCGGCCGAGGAGTTTTCAGAGTCTACCAGCAGCGCCGTCTCCCGGTACGTTATGCAGCCCCAGTTCTCCATGGCTCCGGCGGCAAAGTCCGGAATGGCTATGTGGTCCAGCTTTTCGAGCGGATACGGGATGCCGAAATATTCGTTGAAGAATTCCAGCATCCTGGCCGAGGTTTCCAGGGCGAATCGGCCCTGCTCCTCTTTGCCCCTTGTGGTCCAGACGCCGACCGTCGTGTTGTTGACCGCTTCCCGTTCGATATAACTCAGATCGCCCACCACGAAGGCCATGAGATATGTGGACATAATTGGTGTGCGATGGAACATTACCGACTTGAACCCGGCGTCCAGTCCCGCCTGCTCGAGAATGGGCGTGTTGGACACTGCCACCATGTTTGCCGGTATGTTCAGGGTGAGCTGGAACGTGGCCTTGCAGGCAGGTTCATCCCAGCAGGGAAAGGCGCGGCGGGCGTCGGTAGCTTCAAACTGGGTGGTTGCCAGGTAGCTGACCTCCCCTTCCGGGTTTACGTACTGGCTGCGATAGAAGCCCCGCAACTTGTCGTTTAGCTCGCCGGCGAACCGCAGGTCCAACTGGGCGGGTCCGGCCTCTATGGTTTCGGGGAAAGTAATGGTAACCGTCTCGGTTTCCCCGTCCTGGGTTATCGAGGAAGCGCGAATCCACTGGCCATCCTTAATCACCATTCCCGCGGAAACCCGCATTTCGGCGGCATTCAGGACAATTTCAGAGGTGGCTCCCCTAATATCAATATCGATCACTTCCAGCCCGTCGAAGGTGAACTTGTCCATGTATGGCTGCAGAGTGATCTGGTAGTGAACGGGGCGAACGTTATCAGGCAATACTACGGCGTCGGCGGTGGGCATTTTCTAGCTCCTGTAAATCTATTGCGGAAGACCCGCAGGGAACTCTGTTTGGTCTATGGTTGGCGTCAGTGTTTCGACTAAAGCAATGATAAGGGCAAGGAAGTAACGGTTCAACCGGACTGGTTCCTGGGCCTGAATTCAGGATCCGGTGGTTCGTCGGGGTCATCCGGCTCTTCGGCGTCGGGTGGTTGCTCCAGGTCAGCAGCCTCCGACAGCTCCCTGTAGACCTTGATGACGGCGGCCCTGGTCAGGGCGGAATGAGTTATCGGACCGAGAAATGCGGCGAGGACAATGGAGGTAAGAAAAGGCTGCCATGTCAGCAGGTCCATGCCGGGAGAAAGCCGGGAACTCTCTGGCAAAGTCGCCAATTGGGGCAGTAACTGCAGAAAAACGAGGCCCACCCGAAACGCGAAAATTCCAAGGAACCATAGCACGGTCAGCAACCCCATGGACAGGAAGCCGTTTGCGTCCAGTCCTAGCTCTATGTAATAACCTCCAAATCGCATGCCTGCCTCCCAACATCTTCCGTCATACTTCCAACCAGCGGCTTGTCATTCCACCATCGGACTATCTGGCAAAAGCCCTTTGCTGTCAACCGCAAGGCGGAATGTTATAATGGCCCGAACGTAGCAACCCCCCTTTCCTGATGGTTGAAATCAAGGCCACCAATACATTCTGGGAGAGAAATTACCTATGCCTCCACGGACAATGTTTGAGAAGATCTGGGACGCCCACGTAGTCCACGAGGAGCCGGGGCAGCCCTCCATTCTTTACGTAGATCTGCATTTGATCCACGAAGTAACCACCCCCCAGGCCTTTGAAGGCTTGCGGATGGCCGGCCGAACGGTGCGCCGTCCAGACCTGACTGTGGCGACCGTGGACCATAACACCCCCACATGGGACCTGTCCCTGCCTATTACCGACGAAATATCCAAGGGTCAGCTGGATGCCATGGTTGAGAATACCCGCGAATTTGGCATTCCCCTGTACGACCGGTTTAGCCCTTACCAGGGTATTGTTCACGTAATTGGGCCGGACCTGGGCTACACCCTCCCCGGCAAGACGGTGGTATGCGGTGACAGCCACACTTCGACCCACGGCGCCCTGGGCTGTTTCGCCCTGGGCATCGGGACGTCAGAGGTGGAACATGTGCTGGCAACCCAAACCCTTCGCCAGTTCAAGCCCAAGACCATGGAAGTGCGGGTCAGCGGGCAGCTTCCAACCGGTGTGGTAGCCAAGGACGTCATTCTCGGCATCATTGGCCACATAGGCATCGGTGGCGGCGTGGGGCATGTAATCGAATATACGGGCGAGGCCATTCGCTCCCTGTCTATGGACGGCAGGATGACGGTCTGCAACATGAGCATTGAGGGCGGCGCCCGCGCGGGAATGATCGCCCCTGATGAAACGACCTTCGAGTATGTTTCCGGCCGCCAGTACGCCCCCAAGGGCAAGGACCTGGAGAAGGCCATTCACGAATGGCGCCAGCTTCCCACTGATGCGGGCGCTTCCTTCGACAAACTGGTGGAAATAGACGCCGCTTCCTTGGAACCCTTCGTAACCTGGGGTACCAACCCGGGCATGGTGGCCAGGGTAACCGACCGGGTGCCCGACCCAGCTTCCTTTGACGACCCTGCCCAGCAGGAGTCCGCAGGCCGGGCGCTGACCTATATGGACCTGGAACCCAACACCCCTATTTCGGATATCAAACTGGACCGTGTTTTTATCGGAGCCTGCACCAACTCCCGGTTGGAGGACTTGCGGGCCGCCGCCGAAGTTATTAAGGGCCGCAAGGTCCATCCCGATGTTTACGCCATGGTGGTGCCCGGTTCCGCCCTGATCAAGGTTCAAGCGGAGACCGAGGGCCTGGACCGCATTTTCATGGACGCTGGTTTCGACTGGCGGGTGGCCGGCTGTTCCATGTGCCTGGGCATGAACCCTGATATCCTCTCCCCTGGCCAGCGGTGCGCTTCAACCTCAAACAGGAACTTTGAGGGTCGACAGGGCAAAGGAGGCCGCACCCACCTGGTCAGTCCGCCCATGGCCGCCGCCGCGGCAATCGCCGGTCATTTTGTTGACATTAGGGAATGGTAGGAGATAGGAAATATGGAACCTTTTGTGAAAATTAATGGCGTGGCCGCGCCGCTGGATCGCGTGAATGTTGATACCGACGCCATCATTCCGGCCATTCATCTCAAGAGTATCCGCCGCACCGGCTACGGGCAGTTCTTGTTCGAGCGGTGGCGGTTTAATGAAGACGGCAGTGTCAGGCCCGAGTTTGTGCTGAATCAGCCCAGCTATGCCGACGCCAGCATTTTGATAGCAGGCAACAACTTTGGCTGCGGCTCCTCCCGGGAACACGCCCCGTGGGCTCTGGGGGAATACGGGATTCGCTGCGTCATTGCTCCCAGCTTTGCTGATATTTTCTTCAACAACTGCTTCCAGAACGGCCTGCTGCCCATCGTGCTTCCCGAAGAGACGGTACGGCGGTTCATGAACCTGGCTCTGGAGAACCCGGGAATACAATTGCACGTAGACCTGGAGGGCCAGCGTATCTGGGACGAAAACGAGGAAATAGTTGCCGAATTTGACGTGGATTCCTTCCGTCGCTACTGCCTGTTGAACGGATTGGACGATATTGGTCTGACTCTGCAGCAGGAGGAAAAGATAGCGGCTTTCGAGGGAGCCAGTGGTTAGATGACATCGCACAGTGGGTCAGGCTGGCCGAGAATTGATATAGGAAGGGTGAGCAATTGAATACTATTGAAGCCATATCCGAAATTCTGAAACGGGAAGGCGTGAAATATCTCAGTTGCTTTCCCACCACACCTGTAATTGAGGCTGCCGCCGCTGCCGGCATCCGCCCCATCGTCTGTCGGCAGGAACGGGTGGGTGTGGGCATCGCCGACGGCTACAGCCGGGTTACCGACGGCGAGGTTCCCGGCATTTTTGCCATGCAGTACGGTCCTGGCGCCGAAAATGCCTATCCGGGCGTGGCCACAGCTTATTCCGACTCCACCCCCATTCTTTTGCTGCCCCTGGGTGAACCCCGCGAGCGGCAGGGCATCAGTCCCCACTTCAACTCCGTAGCCAATTTTGGCGGAGTGACCAAGTACGTCGAGCAGATTAATACTCCCTCAAGAACTACCCAGATCATGCGACGGGCCTTTGCCAGCCTGCACCAGGGCCGTGTGGGCCCCGTGATGGTGGAAATCCCTTCGGACGTTGCCCTGGAAGAAGTAGACGAATCGGCCTTCTTCTGGAGTGGCCGCGTCCGTCCCTTGGCATCACAGGGCAACCCCTCGGATGTTGAGGCCGCGGCTCGCGCCCTGTGCGGCGCCCGCTACCCGGTAATCCACGCCGGTCAGGGCGTTCTCTATGCCAAGGCCTATGATGAGTTGATCGAATTGGCGGAACTGCTGCAGGTGCCGGTAATGACCACCCTGCTGGGCAAGAGCGCCTTCCCTGAGACCCACCACCTGGCCCTGGGCAGCGGTTCCGGCGTAATGTCCGGCCCCGTCTACCACTTCGTCCGCCGTTCCGACGTGATTTTTGGCATCGGTTGCAGTTTCACCAAGCACGGCATGTCCATGAACATCCCCCCCGGCAAGAGCATCATCCACTCCACCAATGATCCCCGCGATATCAACAAGGATTACGACGTCGACTATCCCATAGTGGGCGATGCCAAGCTGGTGCTGCGCCAGATGATTGAAGCCTGCCGGGATATCGTCGGTGAAAGTCGGAAAAATGACGCCGCCACGGCCATCGAAATCCGGTCTGAAAGGGATGCCTGGCTCAACGACTGGGTGCACAAGCTCAACGATTCGAACCCTCCCATCAATCCCTACAGGATCATCAAGGACTTTATGCAGACCGTACCGCCCAGCGAGGCAATAATCACCCACGACTCGGGCAGCCCCCGAGACCAGATAATGCCCTTTTATCGCACAGAGGGCCCCCGCAGCTACTTGGGGTGGGGTAAGTCCCACGGCCTGGGTACCGGGTTGGGCCTGGTTATGGGGGCCAAGCTGGCCAAGCCGGAGAAGGTGTGTGTCAACTTTATGGGCGACGCCGCCTTCGGCATGACGGGCCTGGACTTTGAGACGGCGGCCCGTTGCGCTATTCCCATCATTACCGTGGTGCTGAACAACTCCACCATGGCGGTGGAAACCAACGCCATGGCCACCTCCCACGCCCTCTATGGCACCCGTGATCTGGGCGGAAACTATGCCGACATGGGTCGGGCCATGGGAGGGTATGCCGAGCGTATAGAGGACCCTTCAGACGTGGTGGGGGCCTTCCAGCGTGCCCGCCAACAGACTGAAGAGGGTCGTGCGGTACTTCTGGAATTCATCACCGCCGCTGAGACGGAAACATCCCACAGGCGGGCCTTCTAGCGGATGTACTCCAAGACAACGCATTAAACCGGAGAATTTTGTGGTCAACACAGGGCGGGAGTGATACCCGCCCTGATATTTTTGCGGAGGATTAGATAATGCCCCCACAATCCCGTTACTTGTTTATTGCCAGCATGGACGTCCAGCCTGACAAGGAAGCCCGGTTCAACGAAGTCTATAACACCGAGCACTGCCCGCTTCTTTCCCAGGTCCCCGGCGTAATATCCGTCGCCCGCTTCGAGACCCAGGAATTGGTAATGGTGATGGGTGGCGAAACCCGGCGCATCGTCATAGAGAATGAGCCCAAACACCATGCCATGTATGAGCTTGAGTCGCCCGATGTCCTGACCGGCTCCGGGTGGAGCGAGGCGGTGGATGCCGGAAGCTGGCCTGAAGATGTGCGTCCCTACACCCTGAATCGCAGGCACACCCTTCTCAAACTAACCTACCCGGAAGGCTAAGGGCGGGCCAAATCGGCCCGCCCCCACTAAACCTGGAGAATCTATAGGGTCCCGTTTAGCCCTGGTTTGCCAGTGGAATAGTGGCCGTCACGCAGGGAACGTCGCCGTAGGTGGCGGTTGTGTGGCCCTGGCCTGTAGTATCGGCCACCAGGCGGGCATCGCCGGGGCCGAATACGTGCTTGGAACCATCGCCCAGGCCAATTTCCAGCTGCCCGGAAAGGATAATCACGTACTGGGCGCGGGGCGCGGGATGCCAGTCCTGGAAACGGCCCGCGGGCGCTGCCCTGAAAGTGATGGTTGTAGCGTCCTGGGGATTGGTCCAGTCCGGGGTGTTGTCCAGGTCAATGGTCTCAACGTGGGTTTGTCCGTCGTCGCCGGTATACATTCGATAGGTTCCCATGTCAGTCCTCCTAATTTGATTTCGCGATTAAATGGTCATGACGGCCTTGACTATGCCGTCCTCCTGGTTCTCGTACATCTCGAAGGCACGCTGCACGTCCTCGAAGGGCAGCCGGTGGGTGAGCATCTCCCCCGGGTTGCACCAGCCCCGATGCTTCAGGTCCACCATGGTGCGTATGGGCGCCATGGGTTCCCTCAGCCGACCGCCGGTGGTGGGGACCAGTTCGGGCTGGCGTTCCATCAACAGATTGTGCTCTACCGGGATGAACTCGTCGCCCTGGATTCCGAAGACCATCACCTTGCCGAACCGGGCCACCAGCCTCAACGCGGTGTTGAAGCTGTCCGGGTAGCCGGCCGCCTCCACTACAACGTCGGCCCCACGGCCACCGGTCAGTTCCTCCACCGCTTCGATCACGTTGACCTGGTCCGGGTTGAATGCGTGGGTGGCGCCCATCTTCCTGGACCAGTCCAGCCGGTAATCTATGGGATCAATGCCTACTACCCGGTAGGCGCCCAGTTTGGCGCACAACATGGTGAAGGAAAGGCCGATGACGCCCTGGCCTACGACCACCACGTCCTTGCCCAGCAGGCTGCCCATCTGCTGGACTGAATACAGGACTGTGCCAGAAGGCTGGCAAAGCACCCACTCGGCCAGGTCGCCTTCATCCGGCAGCGCGCACATCCACTCAGGTCCGGAGGCGATGTACTCCACCAGACCGCCCGAGTTGACCCCGCGGCCGGGGTAGATGATCACCCTCTGCCCCTCTCTGTAATCCTGGCAGCGGCTCTCCACTACCACGCCGGCACACTCATGCCCCGGTACACCGATGCGTCCGGGGTAATGGTCCTCCGGGAACAGGTGGCTGTATTCATGTCGTATGTCGCTTCCACAAACCGAGATTTTTTCCAGCTTGATAAGACACTGGCCGTCTTCCGGTGTGGGCGTTTCCGCGTCAATAATTTCAAACTGCCTGGGGCCGACCAGCCTGGCTGCTTTCATTTGGGGTTAGCCTCCGAAAAGTATTTCCATTTGGTTGAAAGTAATTTCCTGGGAGCAGAAACCTGGAACTGATATCTCTACAATCGGTGCCACTTGCGGTGATGGCTAACAGTACCATATCTCTGGTAGCCGCACTCTTACCAATCGCACCATAACACCGGGGCCGGAGAGTCTTGAGAAAGCTTCCTAATCGATATAGTTTTCCTTGGGGCCGAGTACCAGGTTTTCGGGAACGGGCTCGTTCAGTTCCCTTTCAATTCGAAGCGCCCAGGGCTTCAAAATACCGTAAAGGGTGTCGTTGATTGGTGTGGGTACTCCGTATTCCCGACCCATGCGAATGGCGGTTCCGGTCAGCCCGTCCAGTTCCACCGGCCTTCCTTCCAGAAAGTCCTTGCCGAGGGACGACATGCCCGTGGCAGGGAAGTTGTCCAGGGAAGTCAGGCACCAATCCAGCGAATCCTCCATTATGGGCGCGCCGGAAGCCCGGCCCACCTCCAGGATCTCTTCGATGGCGCCCTGGATAACGGCGCGGGTATCGGGGATGGTCCGCATTTCGCCGAACAACGTTCGGGTTGCCGCGCCCACCGCCGCCGAACCCGCCAAATAGGAGAACTTCTTCCACAGCATTCCCGGCATGTTTTCTTCCAGGTCCACTCGCCAGTTCGCCCCCTGGAAAACCGCCAGCAGTTTCTGGCAGCGCTCGGTAATTCCCGGTTCCAGTTCCCCAAAAGAAGCCCGGCCCGGTCCGCCCTGGGTCACCACTCCCGGCTCCTTGATCCTCCCTTCCATGTAACAGGAACCGATAAGTACTCGTTCCCGGCCAAAGGCTTCCACCAGTTGCTGCCCGTTATCAATGCCGTTTTGCAGGGTCAGCACCAGGGAATCGGGACCCAGCAAAGGCTTGACCGTGTCAATGGCATCGGTGTTGTGGTACATCTTCACGGTGAAGAGTACCAGTTCCTGGTGGCCCGCCTGGGAAGTGTCCTCCACCGCATTTCCGTGAACCGTGAAGTCCCCGTCGTTGGCGCTTTCGACCCTTAATCCATTGGCCCTGATAGCTTCCAGGTGGGGGCCACGGGCCACGAAGGTAACGTCGTTGCCGGCCCGGGCCAGCAACCCGCCAAAATAACCGCCTACGCCGCCGGTTCCCATTACTGCGATTTTCATTGCCGTCTTCCTCGTATGGGAGAATTCCCCGCCATTTCGCCAGGGATTCTCGAAGTGAGCCTGTTATTCTATGGGGCTGCCGTATTCTTCCCGCAGGTCTCGCTTCATCACCTTGCCCATTACGTTGCGGGGCAACTGGTCTATGAAGACCACGGACCGGGGACGCTTGAAGCTGGAGAGGTGCTGCGAGCAGTGGTCAATCAGGGTGGACTCATCCACGGCCTCCGACCGCCGCACTACCAGGGCCCTAACTTCCTCTCCCCACTCCAGGTCGGGCACGCCGATGATTGCGGCCTCCTCCACCTGGGGATGAGACATCAGCACCTGCTCCACCTCTTCAGGGGAGATCATTTCTCCGCCGCGCTTTATGAAGTCCCTGGCGCGGCCGGCCAGGTAGATGTAGTCGTCCTCGTCCTGGTAGGCCAGGTCACCGGTGTAGACCCAGCCACCCTTGATTGTGTCTACGGTGGCGTCCTGCTGCTGCCAGTATCCCTTCATCATGCGGGCGCCCCGGGCCACTATCTCTCCCACCTCGCCGGCAGCGACGGGTTGGCCCTCTTCATCCACAATCATCACCTCGACGTCCTCCAGAGGCTTCCCGATGGATGATAGCCGACGCAGCTTCACTTCTATTTCGTCCGGTGTGCCCTCCAGCACGTGGTCCTCCGGCGGCAGCATGGTAATGGTCGACGCCGTTTCCGTCTGCCCAAAGGCATTGATGAAGCGGACCCCGGGAAATTCCTCGATGGCCTGCCTTATCACCGGCACCGGCATGGGCGCCGCGCCATAGGTGATAACCCTCAGGGAAGAAAGGTCGTACTCCTTAAAATCAGGAAAGTCCACCAGTCGCTTTAGCATGGTCGGCACCAGCATCGCCCGATTGACCCGGCAGTCCTGCGCCAGGGTCAGCCATTCCTTTGGCTCAAATTGGCGCATGATGGCCAGGGTGCGGCCCCCGTAAATGGCGGCCAGCGCTCCCTGCAGGCCGGCGATGTGGTAAAGGGGAACGGTTAGCAGGTTGGTTTCGACGACGTCCGGGTCCGCCGGCTCCACCGTGGCCAGCAGGTAAGACGCGAAGCTGTCGTGAGTTAGCTGCACCCCTTTGGGTACGCTGGTAGTGCCGGAAGTGAACATAATGACGGTGGTATCGTCGTCGTCCCCATCGGGAAAATGAAGCTCATCGGGTGGGGCCTGCAACAACTCTTCATATGAATGCTGCCCCTCACGTGGCGGGCAGTCCATGGTCACAACCTGGCTGGGCGGCAGCCAGTCCAGTCCTTCAATCAGGGACAGGTAGCGTTCTCCGATGAACAGCATCCTGGGGCCGGCGATTTCCAGCATCTGGGCCAGTTCCTCGGCCTTGGCCCTGAAGTTCAGGGGAACATAGATGGCATCCAGCAGGGCGGTGGCGAAGTACAGTTCAAGGTTCTGATGGGTGTTCACCTGCATGGTGGCTACCCGGTCGCCAGGCGCCACCCCCAGATCTGCCAGCCCGTTGGCCAGGCGGTTGACCCTTTCCTGCAACTGGCTGTAGGTGAATTCCTGCCCCTCGAACAGGAGCGCCGGGCGATCCGGCACGATGGCCCCGGCTATCAGGAGAAACTCTGTAGTATTCATCTGGTCACCAAGTAAGGTATATCCTCAAAGCGGCGCAAACCCGCGCCGGCAATACGCTAACCCTGGCAAGCCACCTGAGCCAACCGCCATTCCAGTTCCAGCCCCTCTTTCAGGGAATGGTCCTGTCCCTCGCGGATGGCCTTTTTCAGACATTGAAGTGTCGGAACTGGGCATATGGACACTTCGGCTGCCAACTCCCACGCCGCTGCTTGTAATCGCTCCGGCGACACGATGCGGGTTATCAGGCCCATCTCCAGCGCTTCCGGCGCTCCGATCCTCCTGCCGGTCAAGAGCAGGTCCAGGGCCGCGGACGTGCTGCTGTTTCGCGGCAGGGTCTGGCTTCCGCCGGCGGCGGGAACCATCCCCAGGTGTACTTCCGGCATGCCAAAAACAGTATCCTCCGCAGCTATACGGATATCACACAGCAGCATTATCTCCACGCCCGAACCGATGCAATACCCTTGAACTGCTGCTATTGCGGGAACCACCAATCCATTCAGCTGCCCCCACACGTCCCGCTGCCAGCGAACCTGGCGGGCCACCACCTGCGATGGCGCTGTGCCGAACTCCGTCAGGTCGGCGCCGGCGCAAAAGGCCCGTCCCTGGCCCGTTATTATAAGGGCTTTGACCTCATCGTCGCATTGGACTGCGGTCAAAGCCTCGGAAAAGTCGTCCCGCATCTGGATATTGTAGGCGTTCAGGTGGTCGGGCCGGTTCAGGGAAATATTCGCAACCGGTCCTTGCTTCTCGTAGATGACGGTCTTGTATGCGGACACTGGGGTTAGCCCTGCCACTTTTCCCGGGGCATGGCGCGCCGGTACAACTCGTCCAGATCCACCTCGGTGTAGCGGATTCCCACATTTTCCAGAACGTGTGCGTCGCTGACTTCTACGGTCATCAGCGAATGGGAGTCCGCCACCTCCTGCACCAGAGGTTTTCGGATGTGCCAGTTGTGGATGTAGTTGTCAATCTCGATGGCGTGGACGTCTTCCTCGATAATGATGTTGGGCGAATAGTAGCCGGGATGGCAATAAGTGCGGAAGACACCGCCTTCAGGCAGGAGCAGTTCGGTTACCTGGTACTCGTCAAAGGGGCTGTGAGGCGGGCGAATTTCAATCTCCCAGCCTGGAATGATAATTACCTCGCCAGGAAAGTGCTCTTCCACCATGTCCCGCAATTCCGCTCCCCATTTCCAGTTGTGGTGATCGGAAATGCCGATGCCGTCGATACCGCTTTCCTTGATCTGGCCGATCACTTTTTCCGCAATGGAAAGCGACGGGGGCTGGAAGTTGAAGGCTTCCCAGATATGGGTGTGCAGGTCCAGTTTAACTTTCAAAAGTGGCTTCCTCTTTAACGGCCTATGAGCCGGCAAATCTGGGTGGTCGCTTATCTTTGAACGACGCCAGGCCCTCGGCCCGGTCAGCAGTACTCTGGAGAATGACGCTGAGATCGGCTTCCAACCGCAGCCCCTGCTCCAAAGTCAGGTCCACGCCCTTCACCACTGCTTCCTTTGCGTAACGGGCGGCGATGGGCGCTGCTGCCAGCACCCGTTTCGATAGTTCTCTTGTTTCGGCTTCCAGCCCATCGGCCGGCGCAACCCGATTTACCAGGCCCAAACGCAGGGCCTCCGTCGCGCTCACCTTCCGCCCGGTCAGGGCCATATCCAACGCCCACGCCGGCCCCACCAGCCTGGGCAGGCGCTGGGTGCCGCCGTCCCAGGGCACGGCAGGTTGCCCAGGTTCCCACAGGCCGAACCGTGCATCGTCAGAACAGATTCGCAGGTCTCCCGCCAGCGCCAGTTCCAGACCGTGTCCGATGGCGTCTCCGTTCAGCACAATTAATATCGGTATAGGTAGTGCCGCCAGGGACTCCGCAACCCTTAGGCGTTCCATTCGCTCCGCAGGGTTGCCATCACTCCGGCCTATAGGGGTTCGACCCGCCGAAAAACATCGTCCCGTCCCCGCAACCGTCACCAAACGGCAATCGTCGTCTTCAGCGATTCGAAGGCAGGCGTCCCGCACTTCCTGGGCCATCATTTCATCAATGCAGTTCCTGTTATCGGGCCTGGCCAGGCAGATTGTCGCCACCTTGCAAGCCCCGATGTTCTCATACCGCAGAGAGATATGGCTGTAGGAAATTGCGGATTCCTTCATAACATTGTCCAAATGGAGTTGCTAAATACTAAGTGGCGGACAATATCTTGACAAGTGGTTAGGGCTTTATTACGATGAGTTAGCAGTCTCAAGGCGAGACTGCTAAACGAGTGTAAACGCACAGCTAGAATAGAAAAGGAGGATAGAATACGCACCATGGCTAATTTTGCTCCGCTCGGAGAGCGGATAATAATCAAACCCATTGAGCAAGAACAGACCACCCGCGGCGGGATTTTCCTGCCGGACACTGCTAAGGAAAAGCCCCAGGAAGGTGAGGTCATCGCCGTGGGCCCGGGCAGGGCTACTGATGAAGGCAGCCGCATACCCATGGAACTGAACGTTGGCGACAGGGTCATTTACTCCAAGTTCGCCGGCACCGAGTACAAGGACGGCGACGACGAATACCTGATTATGCGCGAAAGCGACGTTCTCGCCAAGGTTTCCTAGGCGGACAACGCAACGAACTGCCTGTCCGGTCGCTTTGCCGGGCAGCCCGCAGTTGTACAGATAAACCACAGAAAGCTAAATTCAAAGCAGGAGGATTAGGATGCCCGCAAAGAAAATGGCTTACTCGGAGGAGGCTCGCAAGACGCTTCGAGTAGGCATTGATACCCTGGCCGAATCCGTCAAGGTTACCCTGGGCCCCAAGGGCCGCAACGTCGTACTGGACAAGAAGTTTGGTCCGCCCCTGGTCTGCAGCGACGGCGTAACCATCGCCAAGGAAATTGAGCTTCCCGACGCCTTTGAGAACATGGGCGCCCAGCTGATCAAGGAAGCAGCTACCAAAACCAACGACGCTGCCGGCGACGGCACCACCACTTCCATTGTGCTGGCGCAGTGCCTGATTAACGAAGGCTTCAAGAACGTAACCGCCGGCGCCAACCCCATGGCCATCAAGCGCGGTATTGAGCAAGCCGTTGCTGCCGTAGTAGAAGAACTTCGCGGCATGGCCCAGCCCGTAGAGACCCGTGACCGCATCGGCCAGGTAGCCAGCCTGTCCGCCCACGAAGACGCCATCGGCGAGACCATCGCCGAAGCCATGGAGAAGGTCGGCAAGGATGGCGTGATCACCGTAGAAGAGTCCAAGGGTCTGTCCGACGAGATCGAATACGTGGAAGGCATGCAGGTCGACCGCGGCTACATCTCTCCATACTTCATCACCAATTCCGACCGCATGGAAGCCGTCATTGAAGACGCTGCCCTGATAATCACTGACAAGAAGATCTCGGCTGTCGCCGACCTGCTGCCCGCCCTGGAAAAGCTGCTCCAGGTTGGCCGCAAGAACGTGGTGGTAATCAGTGAGGACGTGGACGGCGAAGCCCTGGCCACCCTGGTGGTCAACAAGCTGCGCGGCACCTTGAACATTCTGGCCGTCAAGGCCCCCGGATTTGGCGACCGCCGCAAGGCCATGCTGGAAGACATCGCCATTCTGACCGGCGGTACCGTCGTCAGCGAAGAGACCGGCCGCAAGCTGGACTCCGCCGTTGTCGAGGACTTCGGCCAGGCCCGCCGGGTAAGCTCCACCAAGGACGAGACCACGATCGTTGAGGGTCGCGGTTCCGAGGAAGCTATCCAGGCCCGCATTAACCAGATCAAGACCCAGATCGAAGAGACCACGTCCGAGTTCGACCGGGAAAAGCTGCAGGAGCGCATGGCCAAGCTGTCCGGCGGCGTTGCCGTCATCAAGGTCGGCGCAGCCACCGAGATCGAGCTGAAGGAGCGCAAGGCCCGTGTTGAGGACGCCCTGTCCGCCACCCGCTCCGCAGTCGAAGAGGGCATCGTCCCTGGTGGTGGAGTTGCTCTGGTCCGCGCCCAGCGTGCCCTGGACAGCATCGGCGGCCTGACCGATGACGAAGAGGTCGGTGTTAACATCATCCGCCGCTCCCTGGAACAGCCCCTGAAGCTGATCGTGGAGAATGCCGGTTCCGAAGGCGCCGTCGTACTCAACCAGGTCAAGCAGCAGGCCGACGACTACGGTTACGATGCCGACATCGGCGAATTCGGCCCCATGATGGAGCGCGGCATCGTCGACCCGGTCAAGGTCACCCGCTACGCCCTGCAGAACGCTGCCAGCGTGGCCGCCATGGTGCTGACCACCGAGTCCATGATCACTGAGATTCCTGAGCCTGCCTCTGCCGCCCCTGCCATGCCCCCGATGGACTACTAAGCCCTTCGGTAAGGCAAAGGGACAACCGAGTCCTTAGTTCGACCGCCCCGGGCAACCGGGGCGGTTTTCTATTGCTGGCAATTTGCTCTTTTACCCTTTAAAGGATTGCTGGTAGAATTGGCCAAAAGTTCAGGGAGTGCAAAATTGCCCCAGGGAAAGTTATACGACACGCCACAGGCTGCGCTGGCTGACGTTCAGGATGGCTCCACGATTCTGGTTGCTGGTTTCGCGGGACACGGAGTTGCCGAGCGCTTGTTGGTCGCATTGCTGGAAGGTGGAAGGAAAGACCTGACCCTGGTCTACCGGGATGGCCCCTATGCAAGAGCGGGATCGGGCCCGCTGCCAGCCATCGAAAACCTCGTGTCCAATGGCCAGGTCTCGAAGTTAATATCCCCCATACCTTTTTCGCCAGGCAGTGGCGGCGCCATTGAAGAACGCTGGCAAGCAGGTCGGTTGGATATTGAAATAGTACCCCAAGGTATATTGGTGGAACGGCTGCGGGCGGGAGGCGCCGGCATTGGCGGTGTCTTTCTTCCCACCGCAGTGGGCACCAGGTTTGAAAAGGACAAAGAAAAGCGCTCTTTCCCCCAGGGCGAAGCTGTTCTGGAATTGCCACTGAAGGCGGACTACTCCCTCATCAAGGTAGCTGCGGCTGATACCCTGGGCAACGCTATTTTTGACGGGTCAAGCCGCAACTGGGCTCCCGTTATGGCAATGGCCGCCCGTATAACCGTCGCCGAGGCGGGTCGCATAGTTGAACCGGGTGAGTTGGACCCCGAAGCTATCATCTCCCCTGGCATTTTCGTAAACCGGTTAGTGGCAGCCGGCTAAGCCCCATTTCTCCATCCTTAAGGACAAACATGCCCCCAAGATTGGACGAACTGACAATGGCCCGCAGGGCCGCATCTGAACTTGAACCGGGCCAGGTGGTTGCGCTGGGTTCTGGTTTGCCGGTTTCGGTGGCGGCAGTTTTGCCACCCAATGCTGCCGTGCAACTCCTGTCCGATGGAGGGGCGTTGGGGTTTGGCGCTTCCAGCGATGGCCACTCATCCACCGGACCGGCCCTTTCCAGTCCTGACGGCAGACCCGTAGCCCTGCAGCGGGGTGGCGCAGTTGTGGGTTTGGTAGATTGGGCTGCAATGCTGCGGGGCGGCCACGTGGACGTTGCGGTAGTGCAGCCAGCGCGGGTCTCCGCTTCGGGGGACCTCCTGGGGTGGACAACTGCGGCGACCCCGGGTCTTTTCGCCCCGGGCAGGACTGTGGATCTGTCTGCCGGAGGTCGCAAAGTAATTGCCATGCTCCCTCATACTGGTAGCGATGGTAGCCCCAACATTGTGGCCGATTCCAGCCCGGTAGCTGACGGACGCGGTTGCGTTAACATCATCATTACTGACATCGCCGTAATCCGAGTTGAGAGCGGGGCCCTGGTCCTCTCAGAAGTTGCCCCGGGCTGGAGTTACGACGACGTAGCGGCGGTGACCGGCGCCCCACTTGTCCTGGATAGTAACCTGAAAGAGATAGCGCCCAATTTGGAAGCGTTAAATGCTGAGCGAGCCGGAAAGCTCTTTCCAAATGGCCCGTCTGCCATTGCTGACTTGCATGATGGGGCTACGGTAATGATTGATGGGTTTGGCGGTCCCGGTGGAATGGCCCACTACCTGCTGGTATCCCTCAGGGACCAGGGCACCAGGGGACTTACCATAATAAGCAATACCATTGGAATCGCCCGCATTGTGAACTTCGGCACTCCGGCCGGGAAGCTGGCCATTGACCATTCCATCCTGGTCGAAAACGGCCAGGTGGCCAAGGCTATTGCTACCTACCCGGTATCGCCCTCAGCCTCCCGCCCCAGCACTTTTGAACTGGCCTACCGCCGCGGCGAAGTGGAGTTGGAATTGGTTCCCCAGGGAACCCTGGCGGAGAGATTGCGGGCCGGCGGTGCGGGTATATACGCCTTCTACACCCCCACCGGCGCCGGTACGCTGATCGCTGAAGGCAAGGAGTCGCGAGTTATTGATGGGAAGGAATACATCCTGGAACAGGCGCTGACCGCCGATTTCTGCCTTATTCGGGGCCATAAGGCCGATACCTTGGGCAACGTGGTGTACAAGGGGACTTCCAGAAACTTCAATTCGGTAATGGCGCCATCTGCCCGTATTACCATCGTCGAAGTGGACGAGGTAGTAGAGCAAGGTGAATTGGACCCGGAATTGATCGTTACGCCCGGAATCTACGTGGACCGACTGGTAATACGGCCCGAGGGATTCTCACCGTACGAATAGGCGCCGGTGGGCGCCAATTTGGCGAGGCAACACCATGGTTGATGAAAAAGAACGATTGCCGCGGGAAGTAGTAGCCATGCGGGTGGCCAAGGAACTGCCCGACGGCGGCTTCGTAAACCTGGGCATTGGCATTCCCACCCTGGTATCCAACTTCATACCCGATGGCAGCGTGGTCTTCTACCACAGCGAGAGTGGCGTGCTTAATTGCGGCCCCCTGGCCGAGGAGGATGAGCAGGACATTGACCTGATCAACGCTGGCGGCCAGTTCCTCCAGATGGTCCCCGGAATGGCCTTCTTCAGCACCGTGGACGGGTTCGCCATGATTCGGGGCGGCCACGTGGACGTGACTGTACTGGGGGCACACCAGGTCTCCGCCACCGGTGACCTGGCTAACTGGATGCTGCCCGAAAGGGGTGTGGGAAACATCGGGGGCGCCATGGACCTGGCCGCCGGCGCCAGGCAGGTTATCGTCGCCATGGAGCACACTGACCGCAGCGACGGACCCAAGGTTGTCCAGGAATGCTCTTACCCCATCACCGGCAAGGGTTGCGTGTCCCTCATTGTTACCGATCTTGCGGTGATGCAGCCAACACCCGGAGGCCTGGTCCTGAAGGAAGTAGCCCCGGGCTGGACTGTGGAAGAAATCCAGGGACTGACCGGCGCGGAACTGATCGTCCCGCCGGACATCAAGGAATACGAACTCTAGCTAGACAGACCAGTTCGACTTTACTCCTACGTGCCTGCTATGCACCCTTTGTCCTTCCGGCTAACACCCGGGAGGATAACTCTTTCGCGATACCAGTTCCCCCGAAGGATTGAACAACCCCGCCGTATCCGGGTCCGTGTTGTGCCAGATTGACCTTCCAATCCCGAAGGAGAAGCCGCCCCACTGTGAGTGGACCTGGTTGGTGTACACCCTCACCCGCTGCGCTTCCCTCAAGGTGTAAGGGTTGTCAAACTCAAACTCCTGTCGCCGGTCGCCCAGGTCGGCCAACCGCCAGCCCTGCAGATCCACCTGGTCTGCGCCCCGATTCAGCAATTGAACATATTCATCCGCTTCAGACCTGGGCACTTCCCCGTCGTAGAAGATGCACTCGATGATCAGGTTCCCGCCCGTGGTTGGCGGTACTGGCGTATGAGTAGGTGTCGGAACTGCGGTGGGCAAAGGCATAGGAGTCGCGGTGGGAGTGGGGATTAGTGTTGGGGTGGGCGTGCTTGTCGGGGCAGGGACAGGCGTAGCTGTGGGTATGGGAGAAGGTGTGGCCGTGGCCGTTGGCACAGGCGTCTGTGTGGGTGTGAACGTCGGGGTGGCCGTTGCCGTCGCAGTGGGCGCCGTTGTTGGAACAACGGTTGGTGTGACCGTGGGTGTCGGGTGAGCGGTCGGATCTGCTGCCGGCCCAGTGTCGGTGTTAACTGTTGATTCCGGTTCCTCCGTAGTGGGCCCCGAGGGAATATCGAATACTTCTTTGGTCGGTGTGAGAGTAGAGTTGTCCGATGAATCGGGATCGGCATATGGCGGCAAGCTGTTAGTTGCCTGCACTGCCATGACCGTTGGGAAGGAGTCAGGAGTATGCTCTATTGTATGGGTCGGGACGGGACTGGGCTGGGGTTCTTGCGAAGATGGACGGACCGGAGTGGCTCTGAACGTCAAGACTGTTGCGCCGATGGCTGGATTGCCGGTCGCTGGCAACAGAATGGGTGTAGGGATCGGAGATGGATTCAACGGTATTGAATCCGTTCTGCCCTGCTGTGGGTCAGAAACGAACCCAGGGCGGGTGCGTGCAGTCGCAGAACCTGATCCTACCTTGATGCTGTCCATATCCCGCCACACAAGGATTGCTAATAATCCTTCCAGCAATAGCAGAACACAAAGCAATCCGACTATTGTCCATCTGCTCAACGTCATTGACGGGAATGTAATGTCCCTGCCTCCGCAACGCAATGCCTAGCTATCGGAGGTTGTCCCGGTCAACTACCGAATTCTTGACGTTATTTGCGTCGCGATCAATTTGCCAAAAGTTTCCTTCGTGCTATAATCGGGATACCAAGAGAGCGAGCCATGGTGGTTGGCTGTTGGGACGAATGGCCGGTGGCTAGTCTAAGGGTGAATCGTTACAAAGCCGACAACGGATGAAGTGGGGTTGGTGTTCAGGCCCGCAGGGTTCGACCCAGGTGTTCGGGTCGATAGATATACGGAGAACCCTAACATCAGGACACTTCAATATATATTCAGGAGGAGTACTGTGGACAAAGGAAGTGAAGTCTTCAACGCTGGTGCAGTAGAAATTACCCTGGAATACCGCGCGCTCATGCCTGACCAGGGCCTGTGCGTACAGGTCTTTGGCGAGGTTGACGGCAATGACGTAGAGATTCTGCGCTTTGACTGCTTCGACCAGTTGCCCCATTATCACTACGGTCCCGCCAACAACAACATCCGGTTGAATATGGACAAGACAACCGTCGGCAATCCCTTTGGCTGGACCATGGGCCATCTGCGGACCAAGCTGCCTGAGATGATCCGCCGATCCGGCTACAATGCGCTGGCCGAAGCCGTGGAAGCCAACCCCGTGTCCGAGGCGACCCTGGACGATATCGAGGCCAGGGGCCGCCAGATGGCCGTCGGCATGCGCCGCACGGTAGCGCATCAGTTCGAGCGAATGCTGGAAAGCGACGTCTACACCGTCGGTAACCTGCGCATCGGACTGGAATACCGTTTTGCCGGTAACTCCGAAGGGCTCGCAATTCACGTCCTTTCCGACGTGGCCGACCAGACCGTGGAGCTGTTGGCATTTGACTGTTTCCTCGCTGGCCCCCACTATCACTACGGTCCCCGGAACCAGGACATTCGCATTTACTGGGACACCACCACCTCCGGCGACACTCTTCGCTGGACGCTGGACCAGTTCTATGCCGGCAACCTGAAGGGCATGATCGAGCGCGCCGGCTACCCCACCATTGCCAACGACGTGGACGAGCAGTTGCTCCAGGCCACCATGCCCGCCATTGAGAAGCGTGCCTTCCAGTTGGTAGCAGAGAACCAGGGCGGGGGCGACGACCCCAAGGCCGCCCTGTTGAAGGAAATCGAGACCCTGCGGGAGCGCGTCGCCGCCCTGTAGTCCTGAGCCCTTCATAGTCGAGGAAATGAAAGCGGCCCGGCAGCAATGCCGGGCCGTTTCCCTTGCTTCAATTGGTTGGTAGCTGTTTTTCCTCCCCGGGGCTCTAATCTGGTCTGATAGGCCCTACATCATCGTGTAGCCCCCGCTCACGCTCAGTGTCTGGCCGGTTATGAAACTGGCTGCGTCTGAGGCGAGGAACACTACCGCGTTGGCAATTTCGTTGGCCTTGCCCATGCGCCGCAGGACATAGGCCCGCTCAACTCTCTCCAGCACGTCGTCGGTAAAGATGTCCCGCATCTGGTTCCACATGCTTTCCGGGCTGATTTCCTCTTCTTCCGGCGGCACAATCAGTCCCGGACATACCACGTTAAGACGCAGGCCGTACCGCCCCGTTTCCCGGGCGATGGCCTTGCTCAGGGCGATTACTCCCCCTTTACAGGCCGAATAGACCGCTTCCCGATATTCGCCCATGCGACCGGCGTCGGAACTGATGCTGACTACGGAGCCGGCCTGGCGTTCAATCATGTGGGGTAGCACGGCGTGGATGCAGTTGATGGGACTCCAGAGGTTGACTGCCACCTCTTTCTCGTGTTCGTCCCGCGGCTTTTCCATGAAAAGGCGGTCTACTGTCCAGCCCACGTTGTTGACCAGCACGTCCACGCTGCCAAACTCGGCGATGGCCTGTTCAACCATAGTCTCCACCTGGGCCCGGTCAGTAACGTCGGTCTGGACCACAATGGCCCGGCTGCCGGTGTCCATCCTGGATACTTCATCAGCCACCAGTTCACCCTGGGCTGGCGCCAGTTCAGCGATGGTAATGTTCGCTCCCTCGGCGGCAAAGGCGTGCACTATGGCCCGCCCGATGTTGGAGCCGCCGCCAGTGACAATCACGTTCTTTCCCTTAAGACCCAGTTCCATAGATTAGCTCCTCTAACTCCGATAGCACGCCCGAATTTAGCCGCGCCTGAAATGCAGTGGCCCAATGCGAAAAGGGCCATTGTGGTGCGAACGGACTATGGCCCCGGAACCCGGGGTATTCCTCCGAATCTCAGCCTCAGCAGTCCCTTGATATCCTCGACAGCCGTTGACGTGATATTTACCGTACTGGTGGGGTCGTCGTCCCATTTCACCGGAATAGACTTGATTCGGTAGCCGCGCCTGGCGGCAATAATCAACAACTCCGTGTCAAAAAACCAGTTGTTGTTTTCAATGCTGGGAATAATGGACTGTGCCGCCTGTCGTGTGAGCGCCTTGAACCCGCACTGGGCATCGGGGAAGGGCGTAAAGAACATGGACCTGATAAGCAGATTGTAGCTGCGCGAAATGAACTCCCTTTTGAAGGCGCGGGTAACCTGGGAATCCCGGCTCAGCCTGCTGCCGACAGCCACGTGGTAGCCAGACTCCAGGGCATCAACAAGCTGCTGAAAGTGGTTCAGATCGGTGGACAGATCCACATCCATGTAGCTGACGATATCGGCATCGCTTTCGAGCCAGACGGCCCTTAACGCCCGCCCCCTTCCCTTCTGGGGCAGGAAATAATAGTTCACGTTAGGGTAAGAACGGGAAAGTCCTTCGGAAACTGCTCTGGTCCCGTCAATAGAAGCGTTGTCGGCGATGGTGATCCGCCAGGGATTGGGTAAGTGTTCAGAGAGGAACCCGGTTAGCCGTTCAATGCTGCCGGGGAGGGCATCCTCCTCGTTGTAGACGGGTACAACCACTTCAACAGTAGCGGCCATCAGAGGAGTCCCTCCTGGTTGGAGTGGGTTTGGAGGACTCCTTCTCTTGGAAGTGAAACATTGCCCCGGCCGTCTGCACGCAGCCAGGGCATTTCATTACTATATTGATCGGTCAGGACAGACGCTGTTCTCATCAGTGGCGGAAGTGTCGAACTCCAGTGAATACCATAGCAATGCCGTGATTGTTAGCCGCCTCGATAACCTCTTCATCCCGGATGGAACCGCCCGGTTGGATGATGGCCGTAACGCCGGCCTCCGCCGCCAGTTCAATGTTGTCCGGGAATGGGAAGAAAGCATCTGATGCCAGAACGCAACCCTGGGCCTTGTCGCCTGCAATGCGCTGGGAAAGGTGAACGCTGACCACCCGATTGGGCTGGCCCGCTCCCATGCCCACCAGGGTCCGGTTCTTTGCAAATACGATGGCGTTGGACTTGATATGCTTGCAGGCCACCCACGCGAAGGCCAGATCCCCCAATTCCTCCTCTGTTGCGGCGCGCTCCGTGGCAGTGGTCCATTCGGCGGGACTTTCGGCTATTTGGTCTGGCGATTGCACCAGGAGTCCCCCCGTTATGGGCCGGATATCCAGCGATATGCCTCCTAGTTGCGAACCGCCCGACTCAACTTCCAGCACTCTTAGGTTGCGCTTTCGCTGCAGTATTTCCAGCGCTTCCGGTTCGTAACCCGGCGCTACAACCACCTCGTAGAATACGGGATTCATGGCCTCAGCCGCCGAGGCAGTCACGGTACGATTGAAACCTACAATGCCTCCAAAAGCGGAAACTGTATCCCCCTCGTAGGCCTGAAGGTAGGCCTGCGATAGTTCAGAGTGGGTGGATAGGCCACAGGGGTTGGCGTGCTTGATGACGGCAGCAGTGGGTTCTGCAAAGTCACTCACCGTGCGCCATGCCGCGTCGGCGTCCATCAGGTTGTTGTAGGACAGTTCCCGACCGTGAAGCTGGCGGGCGCTGGCTATCCCGCCACTGGCGTCGTTGGCCGGCACGTAGAGCGCTCCCTGCTGGTGGGGATTTTCCCCGTAACGCAGAATAGTAACCTGGTCGAACGCCAGGCTCAGCTTTTCCGGCAAAGGCGGAGCGCTCTCCGCCTGGGCCAGGTAGTCTGCTACTGTGGCGTCATATCCGGCGACGTGCTGGAATGCCTTGGCCGCCAAGTTGCGGCGTTCTTCATTGGAAAGCCCTTCGCCACCCAGTTTCTCCGCCACCCAGTTATAATCGGACGGGTCTACCACGACGGCCACTGAACCAAAATTCTTTGCGGCGGCCCGAAGCATGGTTGGACCGCCAATGTCGATGTTTTCCAGCGCATCTTCTAGGGTTACGTTGTCCTTGCTGATCGTTTCCACAAAGGGGTACAAATTTCCAACCACCAGGTCAATGGCGCCAATGCCGTGCTCGTCCAGTTCTGCCAGGTGCGCCGGCAGGTCCCGCCGAGCCAGAATGCCCCCGTGAATCACCGGGTGCAAGGTCTTTACCCTGCCGTCCAGGATTTCCGGAGAGCCGGTAACATCGGAAACCTGCTTTACTGGTAAGCCCCCCTCTTCTGCCAGCGTACGGTGGGTCCCGCCGGTGCTGATCAGTTCAAACCCGGCGCTTGCCAGCTTCTGCCCGAATTCCACAACTCCGGTCTTGTCGAATACGCTTATAAGTGCTCTCAACTGTTTAGTCCCTCTTGCTGCCCTGCCAGAAGGGCAAGTGTCTGTTTGTGTCGATATCCTGGTTCGAGGACAAATCTGGATTGGGTTAAGTCGCGAAAGTTACCTGGTCTTCTCCAGTACGTTCCACTATGCTGCCCACCACCACCGCGTCCTGCTCCGCCTGCAATATGGTGTCTGCGTCAGCCTCCCGACATACCGCCACCATCCCCAGGCCCATGTTAAACACACGGAACATCTCGTCGTCGGATATGTTCCCCTGTCGCTGGATTAAGGAGAATATGGGCAGGACTTCCCACGACCCCTTCCTGAATTGCGCGGCAACGCCGGTTGGCAGGATGCCCGGCACCTTGCCGGGCAGACCGCCTCCGGTGACGTGGGCGAGTCCCTTCATTGCGTCCAGGGCCGGACTCAGCGAGGGATAGTAACATCGGTGGCGCGTCAGCAGTTCCTCGCCCAGGCGGTGTTTAAGGTCGCCGAACTGCTTGAAAAGTACTGATGAGTCGGCGTCGGAGTTAAAGACGCGCCGCACCAGGGAAAATCCGTTGGTGTGCAGGCCGCTGGAGGGAATGCCAACCAGGAGGTCCCCCGGGACAATGGTGTCGTTCTGCAGCAAGCCGTCCTTCTCGGCGACGCCCACCAGGAAACCCGCCAGGTCAAAGTCTTCTTCGGCGTAGAGACCTGGCATCTGGGCCGTTTCTCCGCCTATCAGCGCGCAACCAACTTCGCGACAGCCCCAGGTTATGCCCCGCAGCAGCGTCTCCATGCGTTGCTGGTCCAGGTGGCTGAATGAGACGTAGTCCAGGAAGAAAAGAGGCTTGGCCCCCTTGGTAAGAATGTCGTTGACATTCAGGGTTACCAGGTCCTGCCCGATGGACTCGAAATGACCAAGCTGGGCGGCAATCTTAAGCTTGGTGCCAACACCGTCGGCGCTGGCCACCAGCACCGGTTCCCGGTAGCCGCTCAACTGGAAAAGCCCGGCGAAGCCGCCCCCGGAGGATAGTACTTCGGGCCCGTGGGTCATGGACGCGAAGGCCTTGATTCGGTCTTTCAGGTCTTCCATTGCATCCAGTTGGACGCCGGAAGCCCCGTAGGTCTCACCGGTCAATTACTAGGTTCTCCAGAATTCTAAAATATGGGTTAGAAAGAAGTTCCTCTACCAGATGGCCAAGAACCGGCGCCTGGTAAGCCGGCGCAACCCGGTCAGGACTCCGATTCCAGCATCAATTTCCCCAGGTGCAACTGGACGGGTACCGGGTAATTGCCGGTAAAGCACGCATCGCAAAAGCCGCCCTTGTCGCCTCTGGACACTTTAAGAAGTCCCTCGATGCTCAGATATCCCAGGGAATCCGCATTGGCCATTTCACGGATCTCCTCGACGGTCTTGTTAGCTGCGATTAGTTCATCCTGGTCCGCCATGTCCACGCCCATGTAGCAGGGGAACTTTATTGGGGGAGCGCATACTCGGATGTGGATTTCCTTGGCGCCGGCCCGGCGCAGCACTTTAATCACGTGCGGAGTGGTGGTACCTCGTACGATGCTGTCGTCGACCACCACCAGTCGCTGTCCCTTTATCACGTCCGGCAGAGGATTGAACTTCTGTCGCACCCCCAGGTCCCTAAGCCTCTGTTCCGGTTCTATGAAGGTCCTTCCAACGTACCGGTTCTTTATCAGGCCGTCACTATAGGGAATTCCTGACTCCCTGGCATATCCCACGGCCGCCGCAATGGACGAGTCCGGAATACCGATAACCAGGTCTGCATCCACAGGGTGTTCCCGGGCCAACTGGGCGCCCATTTCCTGCCTGGCCGAATAGACTAGGGTGCCATCGAGGACACTGTCAGGCCTGGCAAAGTAGATGTGCTCAAAAATGCACATTGCACGGGTACGCTGCGGTTCTTCCCTTACGGCCGAGTGCAAACCATTGCGATCCAGAATCAAGACTTCCCCGGGAAGGACCTCCCGCAGGAACTCGGCCCCCAAATGATCAAGGGCACAGGTTTCAGATGCTATGAGCCAGCCATCTCCCAGGGTACCTACACACAAGGGCCTGATGCCAAGGGGATCCCGGGCAGCCATTACCGTGTCCTCGGTTATCGCGACCAGAGAAAAGGCGCCTTCGAGGGTTTTCATGCAGTGGAATAACCGTTCCTCCCAGGAACCGCCCGGCGCGTTTGCCAGCAGATGGGCGATAACCTCGGAGTCCGTTGTGGTCGAAAAGCTGCAGCCCCACTGATCTTGCAACTGTTTCTTGACATGAGAGGCGTTGATGATATTGCCGTTGTGGGCCAGGGCCAGCTTACCTGCCTGGCCTTCTACGACCAGAGGCTGGGCGTTGCAGATCTGGCTGGTCCCGGTGGTGGAATAGCGGGTGTGGCCGATCGCAAATTCGCCGGACAGGGGGAGAAAGTCTCGTTCCCGAAAAATCTGTGTCACGAGACCCATGTCAGTGTGGACATTAATGTTCCGGCCGTCTGCCGCGGCAATTCCAGCGCTTTCCTGCCCGCGGTGCTGCAAGGCGAACAGGCCGAAGAAGGCTACTCGGCTGGCCTCCGCGCCGGGAATATATGCGCCAACCACCCCGCACTCTTCACGGGGATGATCAAAGGGGACCCGAGGCCGGTAATGCACTTCCTCAATATCCACGCGGCTATTTTACGTTCCCTTTACGGGGCGGTCAACGAAACCGGCCCTATTGATGCTGAATCGGACTCAGGTCTCCTCATTTCAGCTAACGTTTGGGGAAAATTGAGACCTTGCGTTCTTCGCCGAAGCCCACACTCTCGGTGCTTACGTCCTCCCGGTCTGCCAGCGACAGGTGGACTATCCGACGGTCCGCTGCCGACATTGGTTCCAGGGTTATGCCCCTGCCAGTCTGGGTGACCCTCTCCGCTACCTTGGTAGCCATGTCCCGCAGGGATTCTTCGCGGCGCTGGCGGTACCTCTCCACGTCCAGAACCACCCGGACGCCTTCGCCAAATTCCTTCCGGACTATCAGGTTGACTATAAACTGGAGGGACTGCAGCGACTGCCCCCTGCGTCCAATAAGCAGTCCCGAATCATCACCGGAAATATCAATGATGGGACCACCTACTTCAGGGTCATCGGCGGTGCGCACCGTACAGGCGACGTTGACGCCTGACGTGGAAAGAATGTTATTGAGGGCGACCAGCGCCAGGCCGGCGACTGTTCCCTCTTCGGTGCCGGCAACGGGTGCCGGAGCCTGAGCAGGCCTGCCCGATTCACTCGATCCACTCGATTCACCCGGCTCATCCTGCTCTTCGCTGGATTCAACAGGCGTTACGGTACGTGGAGCGCCACCGGAGCCGATAAGGGTTACCCGGACCCGGGCCACTTCGGCCCCGATGCCCAGGAAACCTGCCTTGCCCCTACTTAGCACTTCTACCTCTACCTCGCTGCGGTCGGCGCCTAGCTCCTTCAGCGCCAGTTCTTCTGCCTCTTCTACGGTTCTGGCGGTTCGTTCGACGGATTCCATCGTTCTCGTTCTCCTCGGACGCCGTGTCGTCAACGGCGGACTGGGTCGGCCGGCTTGCTGCCGGGGCCGACCTGGGTATCAATGGGAACAGCGGCCCCCACCCGGTTATGAAATACTGGATTCCCACGCCAATGACATTGGAAACAATCCAGTAAAGGGGAAGTCCGCTGGGCCACTGCAGAGAGAAGAATCCCAGGAATATGGGAATCATCCAAAGCATCATATTTTGGCTGGATTGCTGGCGCGGATCCGGAGAGGGGGTCATTGTCATCTTTTGCTGCACAAAGGTGGTGGCAGCCACCAGGATGGGCAGCACAATGGGGGAAGGATCCGGTTCCCCCAGTTTCAGCCATAGAAAGGTGTCGCTCAATGGGGCGGCGGAGTGTATTGGGACAAATGTGATCCAGGGATACAGCTTCTGCGAAAGGTCCACCAGGTCCTCGGGCTTGGTGAACAGGGTCTGAATCAGGACCCTGAAAAGGCCGATGAGTATGGGGAGTTGCACTACCAGCGGGCCGAGGCAGCCAATGGGGCTCACCCCGGATTCCCGGTAGAGCTTCATGGTTTCCTGGGATACGCGCGCCCGGTCGCCGCTGTAGCGTTCCTGGATCTCCTTCATGCGGGGTTGAAGTTCGCCCATGCGCCGCATCTGGCGAACCTGCTTTAAGGTCAGGGGCAGGGTTACCAGTCGCACCAGGATGGTGAAGGCGATGATGGCCAGCCCCATATTGTTGAAACAGAGCACGTACAACACCATCAGGGTGTTGAGCATGGGGCGGATGATTACTTCGTTCCAGAGAAGGAAGAAAAATTCCAAAGGGACTCCTAGCTGTCCGGTGATGCCTGATGACAGGCGCTATTCCTGTTGTTTAGTTGCATTGCCGGTGAATGGAACTGTCGAAGCACCAGATGGATTCCTTGTCTTGCCCCTCGGTAACAGAAATTCTACGGACGATGCCGTTGTCGCCCGTCACAAATACGGAATAACGTTGAATCACTGACAGGCTGTCCAGTTCGGTGCCGAGGGATGGATTGGGCGGAGCGCCGACCACCAGGGGAGCCTTGATTTCCCCATCTTCCAGGGTAGGCAAGTTGCTGATTACTTCCCCGTCCACCAGGTTCGAAGGGCTGGTGCTCAAGAGCCTCATTTTGCCGTCAACGGCTGCCACAACCAGCCCCAGCGGCACCAGGGCAGGTGCGGAAACTATCGGGCTTAACATATTATGCCTCCACAGCGCCTCTTTCGGTTCTCCCGAGGGGGGATTCTGTGGAGAGAGTGCGTAAACATAACCATCCATCGAAGCGGCGAATATTGTTTCGCCATCAGTCACCGACTCGGCCCAGAACCAGTTCTGGCTCTCAAAGGCCCATTCCAGTTCACCGTCATCGGCATCCAGGGCATAGAGCTTTCGGTCGAAAGAACCTATGATGAGCTTCCCGGCCATCAACAGAGGCCTGGCCACCACTGCTCCGCCAGTCTCATAGCGCCATACCTGGTTTCCGTCTCTCAAATCCACGGCATAGACGAAATGATCGTGGGATCCAAAGTAAGCAACGCCATTTTGAACCAAAGGTGTGGACCAGATCTTGTCTCCCGTACGGAACGGTGACCAGGACAGTTCCTCGCCGGTAGCGGCATTGAAGGCATAAAGGTTTCCGTCTTCGGAAACAACCAGGAGAATAGTGGACGGGCCAGTTTCGCTGTTGACCAGTTCCGCCAGGACCGGCGCACCGACTATTGGTTGCGGCTCCACCGAGGGATCGTTACGCACGGCCCGCTTCCAGCCCTGGGTTTCTTCGCCAGTTTCTGCATTGAGTGCATAAAGTTGACCATCGACGCCGCCCACGAAGACCAGACCCAGTTCTTCACTGACTGCCGGAGGTCCAAAGGCTCCTTCCAGCCCGATACCGCTGCCCAGAGGCGGGTATGTCCACACGACCCTTGGCGAACCCGAACCGAAATCCTCCAGGGCCCGCACCTTCACCCGCCGTTCATCATCGCCCAGGTCCTGCCCCTGCAAAACACCCAGGTCACCCAGATCACTACCCATGGGGGATACAACAAAAACTCTGGTTGCTTCTCCGGCTACCTGCGAGAATGACGCTGAAACCGGTGCCCAGCCCACGTTTTCACCGCCTAGATTGGGTGTGCAGGCTGTCGTCATTAGCGCCAAAAGCAGACCAAGCAAACCGCAGATCCTGGTTAGGGGACCCATGGTAATGCGGGACTCTCGATGAACGGAAGGTGCGCCGGACCGGGAACGAGGGCGCAAATCAGTTAAGAGGGACGGGAACACAGAATTAAAGGACATTTTTTAAGGTACCGGATCGTACCCTTTACCTCCCCCTGGGCGACAGTTAACAACTCGCCTGGCGCTCAAAGCGCAGCCCCGAAAAAAACCATGCTGTTCTATGGCCTGGGCCGCATATTGCGAACAGGACGGGGTGAATCGACAAACGGAAGGGAGGTAGGGCGAGATGGCCGCCTGATATAACCGAATAAGTCCAAGAGCGACAATTCTCATGGGTTGATTACTGGTCATTTGAGGGTGTGGTGTTGAACAATTTAGTGCGCCGCAAAAGATTATTGGTGGCCTCTCTCAACTGTATGAACTCAACATTGGCGGCGCCACGACGGGCGATAAATACTGCGTCCCACCCATCTTTCACCCTGTTTTGTCGTACTACTTCCCTTAGTCTACGCTTGATAAGGTTCCTCGTTACAGCGTTCCCGATTCTCTTGCTGACCACGAAGCCGAATCGGCTGTGGCCAAGCCCATTTGGCAACGCCCGCAAAACAAGCAGGCGGTTTGCTGCGTTGATTCCTTCCTTGTGAATCTCCGCAAAGCGCCTGCCCTCCGTCAAGCGATGGCGTCGCTGCATAGATCAGCCGGCCCGTCAGACCGTCAGGCGATGGCGTCCCTTGAATCTCCGGCGACGGAGGACTGCTCGTCCGTCAGAAGTTCGGGACCGGGCTCTGAAGCCATGCACGCGGGCCCGGCGGCGTTTCTTGGGTTGGTAAGTTCTTTTAGGCATATTAAGGACACACTCCAGAACTAGAATTATAAGTTTCTCATTCTATTAGAGTCAAGGCGATAGTTCTAATGGCAGAGCAGTCCAGGACTGCCCAGTCAATTACGCAAGGGCAGCGTTCTGAACGTGGCCCAGCTATGGAGAAATTCTTCCAAATGCACCGGAGGAACTGAAAAGTCCAACTATTCACCGCGAAAAGATGGTATTCCTCGCCCGCTGGAATGCGCTGAACCAGGAAGAAACCGGTGATATAATGAACGGGTTCCTTTAGAGTACAGGCTATCGGTCTGCAGGGACATCCTGCCGAAGTGGCGGAATGGTAGACGCGCCGGTCTCAAAAACCGGTGGGAGCAATCCCGTGTCGGTTCGAGTCCGACCTTCGGCACCAGCTTTCCACTCCACTGAAAGTGGCAAAGGTTCAAGCTAACAGGCAGGCCGCCCGAAATGGGCGGCTTTTCTGTCCTGTTATTGCTTTCCTGTGCCGCCACTGAAGCTTGCTCTTTCTTCTCTCATTCAGACCTGCACTTTTCTGCCGGCGGCGAATTATGGGTTCCAGCCTGTTCAGCCCACGGGCGGGCGCCTGCTCTGGGGCATGGCGGCTTCCAGCTTCCTGGCTACCTGAAGTAGCTTCAACTCCTCGAAGTGGCGGCCCACCACCTGGACACCTATCGGCATTCCGTCGGAACTGAAACCGAAAGGCACTGAGATGGCCGGGGAACCGGTCAGGTCCCAGGGCAGGGTGATGCGCAAGGTGTGCCGGCCGGCCAGGTCCCGGCCCTCGATGTGAAACTCGTTCTGCCCGTGGGGGAAGGCCGGCATAGGCACAGTGGGACACAGGAAGATGTCGTAGCGAGAGAAATATTCCTTTACCGCCAGGCGCAGCTTCTCCCACTCCTCGGTCGCGTGCAGGTACTCATCCACAGTGAAGGTACTGCCGTCCACGAACCTGGTTCGGAACAGTTCGGTCAGCTCCGATTCCCTACCGGCAATGGTAGGGGCGGAGTAGCGCCTGGCCTCCATGGTGTAGATGACGGTGGAAATAGCCGACGAGTTATTCTCGGTCAACGCCGGTATTGCCACCGGCGCTACGTCCAGGCCGCTTTCGCCCAGCGCCGCCGCCGCTTCGGCCACCGACCGCTGCACCTCCGGCTCCACCGGCACCCCGGTGGTGGGGCTCCACCCTATTTTCAGCCCGCTGAGGTCAATATCCAAAGGCGCATAGTCCGGCACAGGAACTGGCGGGGTGAACAGATCCACGTCGTCGGCGCCGGCAAGGACGGACATACCCAGGGCCACGTCACCCACGGTTCGGGCAATCGGCCCCACGTGGATGGCCCGCAGAATGGTTTGGGGTTGAATGCCGGTGTAGGGTATCCGCCCCAGGGTGGGCTTGATTCCCACCACGCCGCAAAGGCTGGCCGGGGCCCATATAGATCCGCCCAGGTCAGTTCCCAGGCCCAAGGGCGACAGACCCGCGGCAATGGCGGCCACCTCTCCGCCGCTGGAGCCTCCGGCCGTCCGGTCCAGGTTCCAGGGATTGCGGGTTGTCCCAAAGACGTCGTTGTCCGTTTCCCACCACAGGGCGAATTCAGGCATATTGGTCTTGCCCAGCAAAATTCCGCCGGCCCCCTTCAGGCGGGTGTAGACCTCCGCGTCCTGCTGGGAAATGTAGCCGTCGTAAACCTTCGACCCCAGGGACATTCGCATCCCCGCCGTTTCGATGCAGTCCTTGAGGGTAAAGGGGACACCGTGAAGAGGGCCAAGTTCGTCGCCCCTCATGACCGCCGCCTCCGCTTGCCGTGCCAGTTCCAGAGGGTAGTCTGCAAAGAAGACTATGGCGTTCAGGATAGGATTGAGTTGCGCAATGCGGTCCAAATGAGCCTGGACCACCTCGACGGGCGACAACTCTTTTTGGCGAATCTTAGCCGCCAATTCCGTAACGGGGGCGTAGTAGATATCTTCACTCATGGCAGTCCTCCAAGGGGCAGATGTTTAAGCCGGCCGCCAGCCGCTTCATATTGCTGCTCCCCTACTGCGGGTACCGCAGTCTTCCTGGGAGCAGGTGGCTACCGGACCGGTGGCCACATTATCCAGCCCCGGCGCCCGGTGCTGCGCAGTCGCAGCAAGTGTCCCTGGCCCGTGGTGACGTACAGGCTGCTCTGGTCGGCATCGCCAAAGCAGCAGTTGGTGGGGCCGTCCACCCCCACCGGCATTGGGTAGGTCTCCAGCACCCGTCCCTGGGGAGTCCAGACGTATATCATTGGGCCGGGGCCGCTGATGGTGTTGCCGGCTGCAGCCACGATGTTCCCATCCGAGTCCAGGCACATGCCGTCGATACCGCGCTGGGGCCCACGGTGGTCCCGGCCGAACTGGTGCAGCACAATGTACTCGCCCAGGGAGCCGTCGCTGCTTATGGGGTAGGAGCGCAGTTCCCGCACTCCGTCAGGCGAGGGGTCGGTCTGGATGATGTACAGGCTGCGCTCGTCGGGCGACACCAGCAAGCCGTTGGTGCCGGTGGTATCAAAGGTCATCCGCTGGCAGGTGTAGCTGCCGTCAGGCTGGGGGTCGGCCCGCAGAATGTCCCGGTTCATGTTTTCCTGCTGCTCGCTGGGGTCGATATTCCCCTCGTTCCAGGGATTGCTGAACCAGATGCGGCCTCGCCGATCTATCGCCAGGTCGTTGGGGGTGTTCAGGCGCTGGCCATCCAGCCGGTCAACGATGGTGGTGGTGCTTCCGTCAGGCTCGAAGCGCACGATGGAGCGGCCGCCGGAGCAGCACCCATAGAGGCGGCCATCCGCGTCAAAGGCCAGGCCGTTGGTATGGTTGGTGTTCTCGCGGTAGATGGTGCATTCGCCGGTCTCCGGGTCGTAGGCCATGATGCGGCTGGCCGGAATGTAGGTGAACAGAAGGCGCTGGCCGTCCCAGGCCGGGCCCTCGGTCAAACGGCTGAATGGTCCCGCCACTTGCTCCCATTGCAATGCCATGCTCTCCTCCCGTACTTGAAGATTCTTCCGTGGGCTGGTCGGGGCTGTCGTATACCAGACTTGGGGACAGCCCGTCGTATCCGCGGAGACGGGGACCTCGCGCCTGGCAGTCAAAGATTCCTTCCTTCCCAGGAACTGAGTTTTTCAGGAGTTGCCCAGAGTTCCCTGCAGCCGGTACGCCCCCACCGCCGTTCCCTGAAACATGGCGGCTCGCTCGGCTTGGGAATAATCCCGGGAGAACTGCTTGAAGGCGTTCCAGACTGTGGTGTAGGCGTAGGATGCCTTGTCCACCGGAAAATTGCTTTCAAACATGCAGCGTTCCGGTCCGAAGTGCTCGATGCACCAGGTCAGCCAGGGGCCAATAGTTTCAGCAACGTCCCCTGAGGTGGGCGGGGTGGTCCGCTGATGCCAGTCGTAGCCGCTGATCAGGTTGCCGAACCCGCCCAGCTTCACTACCACGTTCTCCCGCTGGGCCACGGCGGCGATGCCCCGCTGCCAGTCGGCAAACACCTCATCCCGCTTTCCGGCGTAGGGGCCCACGCCCAGGGGGCGACCCACGTGATTCAGGATGATGGTCGTGTCTGGGAAGGCGCCGGCCAGGTCCGCCAGTTCTTGCAACTGGGTGTGGTACACCAGGGCATCAAAGCTGAGGCCCAGCCCTTGCAGGCAGGTGAACCCCTCGCGGAAACGGGCGTCCAGCATCATCCCCGGCGTGTTGGATGCCGGGGAGCCTACCTCGGGACTGGCGTCCCAGGCGCAGGAGAAGCGAATGCCCCGTAGGCGGTTGCTGTTGGCTGCCAGGAGCGCTTCCAACACTGGTTGTACCTCTACGCCCATCATGAGGTTGGCGTTGCCCACGATTCCCGCGGCCACCTCCGTATTTCCGTACCGACCGCTGGCGCTTTGGGCGGCAATCCCCTGGACGAACTCAACCTCGCCCACGGAGCGCATCTCCTCCGGCCCCCGGGCCCGGTACATGGAGTGGCACTCGATGAACACCGTCTGGATGACGTTGTGGCCCCCGGCCAGGTCCTGGGTCAATTGCTCCAAAAAGTATCGGTCGCCGTCCCGGTCCCAAAAATGGTGGTGCGGGTCGCAGATTGGCAACTCTGGCTCCAGCGCCTCTTCCACCGTCAGCGCCAGCCAGGAATCACGTTGGTTTACCATGTCACCTCACCCTCAAAGGACGTTTCCCGATCGATTTCAGACCCTTCACTGTGTTCACGGGGAGGGCTTCTCTCACAGAACTGGTCAGAAGCAGGTGGCTACGCCAGGGAGAAGAACTCCCTGATCGGGCCGAGAGCCTCGGGTTCCGTCAGTGTCGGTGCATGACCCACGCCCGGCACCTCCACCATGCGGCAGTCCTGCATCTCCGCCACCATGCGCTGGGCTGTCTCCGGCGATAGCAGGTCGCTGTCCCCGCCCCGTACCAGCAGCACCGGGCCGGGGATGTTCAGGGCCAGTTTCCAGGAAGTCTCCGGGTCTGGGCGGCGGGGGTCGGTGCGGACCGCCGGATCCATCTTCCAGGTATAGCCGCCGTCCGGCTGGGCCTTTACCGCATGGCCGGCGACAGTCCGCTGGTCGGCGTCGCTTAGAGAGCTGAAGCCGACCCGCTGTTCGCAGTGCCAGGCTATGACCTCTTCCATGGTCGCAAAAGTGGTAACAGCATCCCGAGTTGTGTTGGCGATGCGGGCGCCGCCCCGGGGGTCAATTTCGGGGCCGATGTCGTTCAGCACGGCGCGCTCCACCCGGTCGGGGTAGGTACCGGCGTAGGTCATGGAGATACGGCCGCCCAGGGAAGTGCCCACCAGCGACACGCGCTCGAAACCCAGGGCCTGGCGCAGCCCTTCCAGGTCGGCGATGTAGGCGTCGTTGGAGTAATTGGCGTCGGCCGCCCAGTCGCTGTCGCCCCTGCCGCGCACATCCACGGATATGACATGGTAGCGGGACGCTAAGATGGGGGCCAGGTTGTCGAAGTTATGGGCGTTGCCGCTGAGGCCGTGGACCATAATCACCGGCGGCGCCCCGGCCTCGCCCCACTCCAGGTAGTGCAGGTTGAGGTCGCCGACTCGGACGAATTGGTCTACTGCCTTGGTGGTTCCTGTAGTCATGGGGCCTCCTTAAATAAGGGAAAGTAAGGAATTGGTACTATCACTCTGTAAAACTAGCCAATGGCTGCCGAGGCGATCTCTTCCATTACCTGCAACGACTCTTCACCCGCCTCGGCGGGCAGTCCTATGGTGACCCGGTCGGCGCCGGCCGCTTCAAGGCGGCCAATGAGGTCAGCGTCGGCGGGGACGTTGCAGACCATCAGGCGTATGGATGCGGGGTCGCGACCCGCCGCCTCGGCCAGTTCGTCCAGAGTCGCCCGACCCCGGCGGACCTGTTCTTCATCGACCCGCACGGGCATCCAGCCGTCCCCATATTCCACCACCCGCTTGAAGACATTGGCGGCGAAACCACCCAGGTAAACCGGGGGATGGGGACTTTGCACCGGCTTGGGCGAGCAGCGCACAGGAGGAAAGTCAACGAAGCTGCCGTGAAATTCGGCTTCCTCCTCGGTCCAAAGCTGTTTCATTGCCAGGATATGCTCCCGGGTCTGGCCCCACCGGCGCCGGAAGTCGCCGCCCATGATTTCGGTCTCCTCCTGGAGCCAGCCCGCGCCAATGCCGAACAGGAAACGGCCGTTGGATAGCCGGTCCAAGGTGGCGATCTGCTTGGCGTGGAGCAGGGGATTGTGTTCGGGCACCAGGCTGATGGCGGTGCCCAGCTTGATGGCGCTGGTGGCCGCCGAGGCGCGGGCCAGGCCAATCAGCGGGTCGCCGATGTCGGCCATGGAAGGCGGAATTGAGCCGTCGGCCGTGCCGCCGTAACGGGCTGTGGTGTTGACCGGAAGAATAGGGTGTTCCGGCAGCCAGAAAGATTCGAAGCCAAGTTCCTCAGCCCGCTGGGCCAGCAACGCTGGGTCTATTGAGTTGGATGACACCCTGGCCGTAATACCAATGTCCATGCCAGCTCCTCCTGTCGAACGGTTGGCTTGATTCTATCACCCATGGTTGAGGTTGGGTCCAATGTAGTGGGGAAACGGGCAATTTGGAGTTGACAATTTGCATCTGGTCAAGGAATGCGGCAGTCGGGGCGTAAACCAGGGCCTGACCTGCTTGCGCTTTCACGTGGGATGACGCTGGCGTCACTCAAATGGTCGCCCTGATGGAGAAAATCTGGAGAAAGCTGTCGTTGTACTTCGGAAGCCGCCACCAGCCATCGTTGCCCCGCTCCATCACGGGGAGGGCCTGGTAGCAGGTAAAGGGAAACTCGTGCAGGAACTCGATTCTCAGCCCCGCGTCAATCAGCGCGCAAACGATGTCGCCCAGGCTGTGCTGCCACTCGTATGTGGGGGTTTTGATAATCTCCTTGCCAGCGTAGCTCGGCTCGCCGCCCTCGGTGAACTGCTCGTGGTGGAAGTAACTGTAGGTCGGCGCCATATCCCCCTCCTCCGTGGACTCGAACACCGCCGCGAAGGGGTGGAAGTCCACGATGTAGAACACGCCACCCTGCTTGAGGTAGTTGCTGACGATCCTGGCCCACCCGGAGATATCGGGCAGCCAGTTCAAGGTGCCGTAAGAGGTGAATACGATGTCGAACCGCTCTTCCAGCACGTCCGACAGGTCGTAGATGTTAGAAGTGATGAACCGAACGCCCAGCCCCAACTCCTCATTGAGTGCGCGGGCCAGGCCGATGGCGGCATCCGAGAAATCCACTCCCGTGGCCTTTGCTCCCAACCCTGCCCAGGACATCGTATCCAGCCCGAAGTGACACTGGAGGTGGAGGAGAGTCTTGCCGGACACGTCGCCAACCTCCCGCCGCTCGACGTCAGTCAGCGTTATCCGGCCTCTCCTGAAGCCCTCCACGTCGTAGAAATCAGAGGTAGCGTGGACCGGCGTGCGCTCATTCCAGTTGTCGCGGTTAACCGCTAGTCGCTCGTCCATAATTATTTGCCCCTGCCTGTGGTAGATACCTTGCTGGCTGCACGTCTGGAACGAATCTTAACGTGAAAGCTCCCGTCACTGCCCAGTTTGGAGGCCCCGTGCAGTCCAAATAGCGTACTGTGCGGAGGATGATAGTGCTGCAGGATGATTAACCCCTTCGCCTCAACTCACTGCGCCCCGGTTGCGGTCTAGTATACTGTCAGCCAACCAGCTTTTCGCTTTGAAATACAGGCACCTCGTGGGGTAATCCCGTCGACGGCCCCCAGGAGCCGACAGTTCCCCGCAAGCGGCGCAGACCAGTTAATCAGGAGGGCTACAGCATGGCAGGCAATTCCTTGGAGAGGGTCAAGTTTCTTACCTTCGATATTTTCGGCACCGTTATGGACCTTACGGGTAGTTTGGCCGGGCCGGCAGGGGAGTTCCTGGAGGCAAATGGGTCGGACGTTACCGGACAGGCCTTCTATGCAGACTGGCGGGAACGCCAGCGCATCGAGCAGTACCAGGACAACCTGATGATGCTGGGGCACAGCGGCTACCTGGAAACCTGCCGCCGCGCCTTTGTCTACTGCCTGAAAAAGCACAACGTGAGCTATACGGCCGACGGGGTGAATGAATTTATGCAGGTATACATGGACCTGCAACCCTATCCCGACGCCATCGAGGGCCTGCGGTCCCTGGGCGCCCGGTACAAGCTGGTGGCCCTGTCCAACGGCGAGCAGTGGTACCTGGAAAGGCTGCTGGAGAACAACGTGCAGGTTGAGTTCGACGCGATTATATCTGTAGACCAGGTGGGGGCGTTCAAGCCGTCCCCTGGGATATACCGGAAGGCAGTTCAGCGACTGAAGTGCGGGCCGGGGGACATAATGATGGTGGCCGCCCACTCCTTCGACATCCTGGGAGCCCAGGCCTGCGGCTTCAAAGGGGCCTACGTCAACCGCTACCAACTGCCCACCGAGGACTCGGAATACCAGCCCGAAATTATCGTGGACGACTTTGTCCAGCTGGCCGAGCGGCTACTGGCATAAGGCCGGAGTTCCCGGCAGGTAGACAAACCTCTGAGGAATCCCATCCTCCTTCCCCGCCTGTATAATTGCCGGCGGCCCTGATACGGCCCGATCCGTAAATTCCCCAGGAGATTAACGCGCTGATGGATATAGGTCTAAGCATCCCCCGCCTGCCTGATGCCGATGGCATTCGGCGGTTCGTTCAGCGGGCAGAGCAACTGGGATTCGAATCGGTGCTGGTAGGGGACCACATCCTGTTGCCTACCGGCGGCACCAGCCAGTATCCCTACACCGCCGACGGTTCATTCTCCCGTCCCACAGACGAACCCTTTCTGGAAACCATGACCATGCTTGGGTACATGGCCGCCTGTTCCGACACCATCAAGTTGGGCAGCACGGTCATCATCCTCCCCTACCGCAACCCCCTGGTGCAGGCCAAGATGTTCGCTTCTTTGGACGTGTTGTCCAACGGGCGCATGATCTGCGGTGTGGGAGTGGGCTGGCTCGAGAAGGAGTTTGACACCCTGGGCGTTCCCTACGCTGAGCGCGGGCCCATGAGCGATGAGTACCTGGAGATATTCAAGACCCTGTGGACACAGTCAGACCCGGAGTTCCACGGCAGATTCTTTGACATCGAGGGGATACAGTTCTACCCCAAGCCCGTGCAGCAACCACACATTCCCATCTGGGTAGGCGGGCACAGTCGCCCCGCATTGCGTCGGGTGGCCAGGTATGGAGATTGCTGGCATACCACCCGGCAGACGCCCGACTTCGTGGCCCAAAACCTGCCCTACCTGCGGGAGCAGGCGGAACGGGCCGGCCGCGATCCTTCAGAGATATCCATCTCCCTGAAGCGCAGCCTGCACTTCACCGACCTGGAAGCAGGCGAAGAGAAGTCAGTCCGCACAGGCGGCGTGATAATTGCCACCACCCAGGAGGTGATAGACGACGTCTACTATTGCCGTGAACTGGGGATAGACCAGTTGACCTACGACTTCAGGGTTGAAGGCATTGACGCCTGCATCGGCGTGATGGAACACCTGGCAAGAGAGGTGCTGCCAGTGGCCCAAAGGCTCGGCTAGGTGATAGATGTTCCAAACCAGGAGAGTTAATTTGGCCGGCGTCTTCCAGGCGCCGGCCGTCCTTGTTAAAGGCCGTTGTCCTTGAAGAGCTTGGCCCGCTCCACCAGGTGGCCGGCCGTTCGCTTCATCATTTCTACCTGGTCTTCGTTCACTTCCTGCTTGACGGTGCCTGGGACTCCCGTAAAGAAAGAGCGGTCGGGGACATGGGTGCCTGAGCGCACCACGGAATTGGCGGCAATGAGGCACTGTTTACCGATGGAAGAGCGGTTCAGGAAAGTGCAGTTGTTGCCCAACAGGGAACCGGTCCCGATGCGTGTGCCGTGAACCACTACCGCGTGACCTATCGTGACGTAGTCTTCAATCACCATCCCGTTGCCGTGGATGACGGCGCCCTCCTGGACGTTGACATAATTGCCAATTACGACTTTCTCTTCGCCGTCGGCCCGGATGGTTACACCCGGCCATATGCTGCTGTATTCTCCGATTTCAACGTCGCCGACCACGTAGGCAAATTCACTTACCCACGCCGTTTCGGCGATCCGGGGGGTTTTGTTTCCAAGGCTCCTGATCAATTCAATCCTCCTGGCATAGCCCGCTTCATGAGAACAGAGTGGCGTCGATTTGCGGGGCTTGATTGGCGGGCGTTAACAGGCTCGGATTATACTCCAGCCAGGCGGCAAACGGGGTGGCAGGGTCCAGTCTCCAGTCTCTTGGGTAATAGCAGGCATAATTTCTGCGGTTGTGAGCGGTGAGCAATTATCACCTCACAGCCCGCATGGCCTGGCGGGCTGCCATGTCCATTTCCTTGTCTCGGATTGCTCTTCGCTTGTCAAACTGGCGTTTGCCCCTGGCCAGGCCCAGTTCCACCTTGGCAACGTGGTTCCTGATGTACAGGCGAATGGCGACGATGGTCAAACCCTTCTGGGATACCTCGTCGGTCAACCCTTCAATCTGCTCCCTGTGCAGCAGCAGTTTGCGGGGCCGCCTGGGTTCGTGGTTGAAAATGCTGGCCGGGTCGTACTGGGCGATGTGGGCATTCATCAGCCACAGTTCGCCTTCCATCGGTCGGGCATAGGCGTCCCGAAGGTCAACTCGACCGGCGCGAATGGACTTGATCTCGGTGCCGGTAAGGGCCAATCCGGCCTCATATCGCTCCAGGATTTCGTAATTGAACGTGGCCTGGCGGTTAAAGGTAATGGTCCGGTTGTTGGGCTGCTCTTTGGCCGCCGTCTTTTTCTTTCTGCTGGGCATGTCGTTGTGTATTCCAAGTTAAGATTTAGTTAGAACTGAGGGTTGGCCGAGTCTCCGGTGCGACCTCCCAGCAATTCTATCGCTTTATCCAGTTGCGGGTCAGATGCCTCTTCCGGGTCGGCTTCTACCGCAATAGTAGGAGTGATGCCGGAACCTTCGATCAGGGTGCCGTTGGGAGTGTACCACCGGGCGATGGTGTAGTAGATACCGGAACCGTCGGAAAGGCGGTGCCTGGTGTTAACGCTGCCCTTGCCAAAGGTGGACTCCCCTACAACAGGGGCGCGGTCGTGGTCGATAACGGCCCCGGCAAACACCTCGCTGGCGCTGGCGCTGTACTGGTTGACCAGCACTACCATGGGAATATCCCTGCCGTTTCCACCTGAAGAGACTTTCCACTCCCGGCGGTTGCCCAGGCCGTCCAGTTCGTAGGTGACCAGTCCCTCTTCCAGGAACTGGCTGGTAACGTCTACCACCACACCCAGCAGGCCGCCGGGATTGTAGCGCAGGTCAACTATGAGGCCCCGACCGTTGTTGTCCTTGAATTCTCGCAATGCCTCGGAGACGTGGCCGTTGGTTGTGGAGGCGAAGCTGGAGATCTGCATGTGGCCGATACCATCCTCCAGCATGGTGAAGCGCACCGTCTCCAGGGGAATTTCGCCGCGAGTTATAGGGATCAATACGGGATCAAGTTCGTTGGCATGGAGCACCAGCAGTTCCACCGTAGTGCCCTTGCGGCCCCTTATGCGGGACACGGCTTCCTGAAGGCTCAGGTCTTCAGTGGGTTCTCCGTCTACCTCGAGTATCACATCACCGGCCCGGATGCCCGCCCTCTCCGCCGGAGTGTCCGGCAGGGGGGCAATGACCGTAAGCAATTCCTCCCTGATTCCGACCTGGGCCCCGATACCCTCGAAAACCCCCTGGATCTTGGACTCCTCCTCGCCAAAGCGTTGCGGGTCCAGGTAGGAGGCGTAGGGGTCGTCCAGAGCGTCCAGCATCCCTCGTATTGCGCCGCCGCTGAGTTCTGAGGCGTTGAGAGAGCTTCGGTCAATATGCTCTCTCTGGAGCAGGTCCCATGCTTCACTGACACGCCCGAACTCCGGTGGAAGCTGCGAAGATGAGGCCGTCACCGGTTCGGGGTTTTCAAAGGCGCCCTGTAGCCCGTAATTCACCGCCAGGGCCAGGGCGGCGCCGGCAGCCATAACTACCAGGTATGTTCCAAATAGCCGGAGTTTATTCACGGTGAACTCGTTCCAGTCGTCGCTGGGCGCCTGCGCAGATTCAAATCAGTTAAGAAAATTGTAACATAGCGGTGGCTGGGTACCGGTCCTGTTTATCCACGATGAGACATGAGCGAGGGGATTTTTGTTTTTCGTCTCGTTTCGTCTCATTTTGTCCCATTTGGGGCTCCACTCCGAGCCTCAATGCAGAGGGCAAAGGGTGGTTTTTCTACGTGGGGGCGCGAAGATAAGAAATTTCGGCTCTTCGATTCATTTGGTTTCTTCCTGGCCCACTTGGGGGAGACCTCATCCCCGACCGCTTTCCCATAGGGAGTGGGATGAGTTGGCAGACGCGTGGGAACGCTCTCATCCTTGCCTCCCGGGAAAGAGTGGCCACAAGGGCCGCCCCTGCGAAGTGAGGCCGTGTTGTGCAAGGATCGTCCGTGCAATAGGCCGTACGGCGCAGGGGGCGTCGGTGCTATGAGAAGCGTTGTGGATGGTTCATGGTTTTATGGTGGAGAAGAGCAATGCAGGGTGGCAAGGGGAACTGTCAGTTGGATGCTGAGCTTAGGCAGCTTATTTGGGCCCTTGTCGGGATGGTGCTGGAATCAAATTGACTTGCCGGACGGGGCGCTGATAGCATAGCCACACATTGGACCGGGAAGGATTTCGCTTGCCAGGAATAATTGCCCACGGCGCCTATGTTCCCAGGTTTCGCCTGGGCGCGGAAACGGTCGGCTGGCCAGGCTCCCAGGAAAGGGCCGTGGCCAACTTTGACGAGGACAGCGTCACCATGGCCGTTGCCGCGGGTCTGGACTGCCTGCGGGGCAGAGACCGGCAGGCAGTTGATGCCCTGTTTTTCGCCAGTTCGACTGTCCCCTACGCCGAAAAACAGGGCGCAGCCATAATTTCCGCTGCCCTGGACCTGAGGCGGGATATCTTCGCGGCGGACATTACTGATGTGTTGCGTGCCGGCACCACGGCACTGCGTTCCGCCCTGGACGCCGTGGCCGCAGGGTCTGCACGCCAAGCCCTGGTGGTGGTGGCCGACAGCCGTCAGGGGGCGCCCCGCAGCGAAACGGAACGAAATTCTGGCGACGGGGCGGCTGCATTCTTGGTGGGCCAGGATGAAATAATTGCCGAGTTCGCCGGCTCGCACACTCTGACCGAGAACATGCTGGACAACTGGCGGTCGTCAGGCGACCCCTTTGTCCGGTCGTGGGAGGACCGGTTCGCTACCGAAGAGGGCCTGGAGCGCATTATTCCGGACGCCGTGGGTGGTTTTCTGGAAAAGCGTCAGTTTGGGATAGATGAAATTGACCGCGTTGCCCTGTACGCGCCCGATGCCCGCCGCCACGCCCGTGTCACGCGCAGCCTGGGATTCCGGCCGGAACAGGTGCAGGACCCGCTGTTCGGCCGCCTTGGCAACACCGGCGCCGCTTTCCCGTTGATGCTTCTGGTAGCGGCCCTGGAGGAAGCGGCGCCGGGGGAACTGGTCCTGTCAGTGTCCTACGGAGACGGCAGCGACGTGCTGGCTTTCAGGACCACCGAACTGGCGAATAGGGGAAAGCCTGTCTGTGGAGGACTGCGCGCCCACCTGGAGTCCCGCGCTGTACTGCCCAGCTACGAGACCTTTGCCAAGTGGCGCGACGTGTGGCTTACTGATGACGCCGCTCGTCGTCCCGCGCCGTCGTCCCCGTCCGTGTCCGCCATGTGGCGGGAGAGCAACAAGAACCTGCGGTTGTACGCCGGCCGGTGCAACGCCTGTGCGTACATTCAGTATCCGCCCCAGCGGGTGTGCGTGAACTGCCAGGCGGTGGATGATTCCCTGGCAGTCAGGTTAAGCGACCAGCCGGGGGAGATTTTCACCTATTCCATGGACTACATTGCCGGCGCGGTGGATACGCCGCTGGTGGTCAGCGTGGTGGACTTCCAGGGCGGTGGGCGCATCATCTGCATGCTGACCGACCGGGAACTGGACGAAGTTCACGTGGGTATGCCGGTGGAGATGAGTTTCCGAAAACTGCGCGTGGTGAACGGTATTCACAATTACTACTGGAAGGCAGTGCCAAGGCGTTTCACGGCAAGAGCGCCGGTAGCATAAGGGGAGGCCTGCAATGAGCGGCATTAAGGACCGGGTAGCCATTATCGGAATGGGCTGCACCAAGTTTGGGGAACGCTGGGACGCCAGCGCCGCCGACCTGATGGTGGAGGCCGCCTACGAAGCCTATGCCGATGCCGGCATCGAGGCCAAGGACGTTCAGGCGGCGTGGCTGGGTACAGTGAGCAGTTTCCGCACCGGGCAGCCCCTGGCCGAGGCCTTGAAGCTGGATTACATTCCCATAACCCGGGTGGAGAATGCCTGCGCCACCGCCACCGATGCCTTCCGCAACGCGGCCTACGCCGTGGCCGCCGGGATTTATGACATTGTCCTGGCAGTGGGCGTGGAGAAGCTGAAGGACTCAGGCTTTTCCGGTTTGGCAGTGCCGGAAGCGCCGGGGTCTGACGTTTCGCCGCCTACGCCGCCGCCGTCCCAGTTTGCCATGGCGGCGACCCGCTATTTCCACCAGTATGGTATTCCTTACGAAGAAGGGAAGAGGACACTGGCGGAAATCGCTGCCAAGAACCACCACAACGGCACCCTGAACTCACGGGCCCACTTCCAGCAGGAAATCAGCACGGACCAGGTGGTGAACGCCCCTATGATCGCCTGGCCCCTTGGCCTGTATGACTGTTGCGGGGTCAGTGACGGCGCCGCGGCGGCCATTATCACAACCCCGGAGATTGCCCGCAGCTTCCGCCAGGACTACGTGCTGGTGAAGGCGCTGGCCCTGTCCGTGGGGGCTTTCGGGGCCATCCGCAGCGACTGGGACTTCACCCACTTTCCTGAGAGTGTACGGGCCAGCCAGGCGGCCTACCAGGAAGCGGGCATTGCTAACCCGCGCGATGAACTGGATATGGCAATGGTCCACGACTGTTTTACCATTACCGAGTTGATCATCTACGAGGACCTGGGTTTCAGCCAGCGCGGCAGGGGCAGCGATGACGTGGCTGACGGGTCGTTCACCCTGGAGGGCGACTTGCCGGTGAACACCGACGGCGGCCTGAAGTGCTTCGGCCACCCCATCGGAGCCAGCGGCATACGAATGATTTACGAGGTCTACAAGCAGCTTCAGGGCAAGGCGGAAGGGCGTCAACTCCGCAAGGCCGACCTGGGCCTTACCCATAACCTGGGCGGCCGGCCCGGTTCTTTCACTTGCTCAGTGGCAATTTTTGGCGGCGCCGAGTAGTGGCGCGCCCCGGCGGTGGGACACTTGCGCGGGCGGGCTTCAAACCCGCCCGTGGCTATTTCTGGAATAGGCGGCAGAAGGCGGCGTGAGGTTGAACGTTCGGTCATGTTTGGTTCCTGTAACTCAAACACGTCAAAACTGTCTGTGAAAAGCCTTGAATGCCAGCAAGAGCCCCTGATATAAATAATAGGCCTATTGGGAAGATGTGTGTGAGGCGGTGTCTCCTTGTTCTACGGGTACAACCCTGTCTACCTGGTTAGTTTTCTGTTCATTTGGTTCTATTCCATCGAAGAACGGTCCCAAGAGTTGGTAAAAGCTTACCTGGATATTTTGGGACAACCCATTGCGCTGGCTCCGGACTACTTGCCAATTTCCCAGAATTTCGACTGGTCATAAAGTAGAGGCGGGGTTATTCCTATGCCGGAAACGGAAACTATTCAGGTACTGGGCCGGGGTACCAACGTCGACTTTGCTATAGACGATTCGGTGCCCTTCGACCTGGCGGAGCGCAGGCTCCGGGAATATCTTTCGCAGTGCCGCAGCCTTTATTCCAGTGGAACGGTTACGGTCAACGTGGGAAAGCGCATCCTGGCCCCCGACCAGTTGGCATCCATAAAGAGCATCCTGGGCCAGGAAACCGGACTGACGGTAACCCGTTACTGGTGCCCGCCCGAGGTGCTTTCCAGGGCCCTGTCGGGACCCCAGTGCCGCCCCGCTCTCCTACCGCCGCTCGCCAAAACGGCGGACAGTCATCTCAATGAACAGGTCGATGAGCCGGCTACACCGGAAACAGGTACGCCCGAATGTAGTCAGGAATACATAATAGCCGAACCAATTTGCCCTGCCGAATTCAGCGAAGCATGCAGGTCCGAAGGACAGCAGCTTTCATTGATGTTTCCCGAACTGGACGGGAAGCAATCCGTCTTTAGCGCCATGCCGGCGGTCGGTGAAGATTCGTCGACGACGCATATGAGCTACGGGGAAGTTGGTCAGGCTACTGCCGGAGAAGAGTCAAATCCAGTCCCGGCGGACGAGGCGGCCGCTGAAGAGTTGCCCGTCTTTGTCAATCGAAACGAGAAGCCAGTCGCCGAATCCGTCAGCCAGCACTCGTCCGGCGATGTGGAAGCAGGCGGCGAGGCGGCCCACGCGGTCTTTCAGAGCATACTGTCCCGTGGCAGCGAAGCCCTGATTATCAAGAACACGTGCCGTTCCGGTGAAGTGGTCGAGTACCCTGGCGACGTCGTGGTATTCGGAGACGTGAATCCGGGAGCGGAAATAGTCGCCGGCGGAGACATCCTGGTGCTGGGCGCCCTGCGGGGTACGGCCCACGCCGGCGCCGACGGAAACTTGAAGGCAACCATCTTTGCATTGAATTTAGAATCACACCGCTTGCAGATCGGTCCCCACGCCGGTGAAAGGCCTCGTGGGACCAGGAAAGGCAGGGGCGGCGGCAAGTCCGTTAACCCTCAGATTGCCTACCTGCGCCGGCGCTCCATTTTTGTGGCGCCTTTTGAACGGCGGTGCGAGGAATACCAGGGAGGAGTTCCTTATGAAGGGTAAGACCATCGTCGTCACTTCGGGCAAGGGTGGCGTCGGTAAAACAACCACCACCGCCAACATCGGGGCCGGACTGGCCCTGCGAGGCCACCGGGTAGTGGTTATCGATACCGACATCGGGCTGCGGAACCTCGACGTGGTTATGGGCCTGGAAAACCGTATTGTTTACGACCTGGTGGACGCCATCGAGGGTCGCTGTAAGCTGAGCCAGGCAATGATCCGCGACCGGCAACTTCAGGAACTCTACCTGATTCCGGCGGCCCAGACCCGGGACAAAAACTGCATCAGCGCCGAACAGTTGACCGACCTTTGTCATAACCTGGAGCAGGAGTTTGATTACCTGATCATTGACTGTCCGGCAGGAATCGAGCAGGGCTTCCGCAATGCCATCGGCCCGGCCCAGGAAGCAATTGTCGTCACCACCCCGGAGGTGTCCGCCATTCGCGATGCGGACCGGGTTATCGGCTTGCTGGAGGCGGCGGAACTTCACCACCCCCGGCTCATCATCAACCGGATCAGGCCCGGCATGGTAAAGCGAGGGGACATGCTGGACAAGGACGACATCGTGGAACTGCTGGCCGTGGATATCCTGGGCCTGGTGCCGGCCGATGACCGGCTGATAACGGCTACTAACCAGGGTGTTCCCGTCATCCACGACAAGAAGGCCCTCTCCGGCATGGCGTTTGCCCGAATTGCTGCCCGCATTGATGGTGATGATGTTCCGCTGATGGATTTGGAACCCAAATCCGGGTTGATGGACCGAGTCAGGTACTTGATGGGAATCAACCGAAGCGAGTACACCCATGCTTAGTAAACTCCTGCGATCCAGGACACCTAATGACATAAGAGATGCCCCGGACAACTCCAGGAGCATCGCCAAGAACCGGCTTAACGCTGCCTTGAGCCGGGATCGGTATGACCTGTTAAGCCCGGGAGTTGTGGAATTGCTGGAGAGGGATGTGCTTGCGGCAATTTCCCGCCATCTGGATGTGGACAGCGAGTTCCACGAAATGGAAATTCGCCGCCTGAACGATTCCTTCTATCTGGTGGCCAGTGTGCGTATTCAAGCCATGCCGCGGTGGGCCGCTGCAAGCTAAGGTTGCCGCTTGTCACCAGGACATAGCGCTGCACCTCTACTGCCCCACCCGCCGCGCAGGAGTAGGGGCGCCTGCGCTTTAACCGGGTAAACCCGTTCCCCGCCGCCTTCGGGCAGCCACGGGCCTGACTCCAGCCTGGCAAAACCGGCTCGCCGGGTGTTTAGACTCTTACAGAGCCATACTCTCTGAACCTTCAGGGCAATTTGGTTTCCTCCCCGGATCATTCGGCCGAAAACCGATTCCCACAGGCAAACCTTCGATTCAGAACACTAGCCGGCGAGGCTCCCTGTCAATTCCTGCAACACCGACGTCGGAACCCGTTAACCAAGGCATACCATGCGCTTTAGAAATACCTTTATTGTCGTTATGAATAACTCACTTGGCCTTTCATCAATTTATCGGTGAGTATATAATCTGCACAATCTTCCGGGTGTGATTCAGCGTAATCGGGCTAAGTGGCCTGATAACTTGATGGAACTGCTTTGGTATCTGCCTGTACGAACATAAACCGGCTTAGCCGCACAGTCCGGGCAAAGGGTGTGAATCCCCCAATCCTGAAGTCCGGAGTGTAATCGTGGCAGGTGGACTTGGCGGCGCAATTTCAACCCCCTTCAACCGATTTCTCCTTGCCCTGCAGCACAAGGACTACCTCACCCTTTGGACCGCCAACCTTTGCGCCGGGGCTGCTGCGTGGGCCCTTATTGCTGCCCGTGCCGTGCTGGCCAACGAGTACACCGAACTCTATTTGTGGGTGGGCGTAGTAACTTTTGCGGCCATGATCCCCCGGGTTTTCTCCACCGTAATCACCGGGTTCCTCGCCGACCGCTTCAATCGCCAGACCGTCCTCCAGTGGACTTACACCCTGAACCTGGCCCACAACATCATCCTGGCATTGCTGGTAATGGTGGGCCTGGCCAACATCTGGTGGCTGGTGGGTCTGTCACTGCTCAACGGCACCCTGCGGTCAGCCCAGATGACCACAACCCAGTCCCTGGTGCCAAACCTGGTTCCCCGCGACGTGCTGCCCAACGCCATAGCCCTGAACGAAGCCACTCAGCAGGGGTCCAGATTCGTCGGTGGCATGGTGGGTTTTCTGGTGGCCCTTTACTTTGGCAACGAACCGGTGTTCTGGGCCTGTGCCGTTCTTTACGCCCTCGGCCTGGTCCAGGTAGCCCGCATCGCCACCCGGTCGACGGGCAGGATGGACGCCCGTCGGGGCTTCTGGGGCAACCTGGCTGCCGGGTTTGCCTATGCCTACAGCCAACCCCGCCTGATGGCCATGATTCTCATTGTGCTGGGCCATTGCGCCTTGACCATGTCCTTTGAATCTGTGCTGCCGGCCATTTCCGAAGACAAGCTGGGAGTGAACTCTGAAGGCGGGACTCAATTGCTGATAATGGGCGTGGGAATTGGCGCCATGTTGACCGCCATCTGGCTGGCCGGCATACGCAGCGAAAAAACTCGTGGGTGGCTTTTCCTGATTTTCGGGGTCAGCAGCGGCATAGGACCGATCATGCTGGCCCTATCCACTGACGTCTGGCTGTCGCTCTTGGCAACGGTAATTATGGGAATGAACCAGGGCGGGTTCATGACCATTACCCACACAATCATTCAGCGTATTGTCGACGACTCGGTGCGCGGTCGGGTGTCCGGCGTCTACTCCTTCCACGTAGGCGGTAGCATGGCGGTGGCCAACGGCATTAATGCCGGCCTGGTGGACGTTTCATTCCTGAATGCGCCTTTAATTCTGGCGGTAGGCGGGGCTCTTTTCATAGTGACCATGTTCGTCAGCCTGGCAAACAGGTCTCTTCGGGGCATTTACTTCGCTGCCCCTGCGGTGCCGGCTGCAGCCTGACCCGATTAATTCAGCAAGCCGGGGCAGCTGTGACACGGTCGCATCCCTTTTCCCCATCTCTTTGTTCCAGCCTGTCAGACTCCCCTCCTTTCTTCGTGTTAAGTTTGTAAAAACCGCGTCTACGTCTTACCCTTTACGGAATTAGCGATATGCTCTGGTGGTAAGATCCTTCAAGATCCATCGGCTGAAGATGTCCGATGAGATGCGGGAAGGGGAGGATTGTCTTGACTCAATACCTGGCTGTCTTGAGTGCGCGGCGACCAATAATCGTCATTGTCATTTGGGTGCTCCTTCTGGTGGCCAGCGCCGGCATCGCTGACCGGTTTCTTGCCAGCGCCACTACCACGGATTTCAAGCTGGCCGACCGTTACGAATCGCAGCAGGCGGCCCAGTTGCTGGAAGAGGGACTGAGGGGTCCGGCCAAATCCCCGGAGATCGTGATAATGCGGTCGGACAGCCTGACCGTAGACGATCCGGCTTTCCGCGACAAGGTGACAGCGCTGCACCTGGAGATTTCCAGCCTGGGACCCGAGATAATTTCCGGCGGACTGGACGACCAGAACGTCTCAGACTTTCTCCCTGACCTGGTTGCCTCCGGGGTTCCCGACTCACCCATTTCCCACTACTACCAGATAGTCGACGCTGGGCCCGCAATACCGCCGGGTCTCGCGGAACAGTTGCTCCCCATCCTGGTCTCGGCAGACCGGGATACGGTGATGCTCCACTACACCCTGGCTGGGTCCGTGGAGGAAGCGATAGATAACGTCCCCACTGTTATTCACGTTATCGAAGAAGCAAACCAGGAGGAAGGGTTTGAGGTTCTGATTGGCGGCGATGCCAGCGTGGCCCACGAAAACAACGAACTGGCAGAGCAGGACTTGCAGAACGGTGAGAGGTTCGGCATCCCTGTGGCTTTCCTGGTCCTTCTTGTGCTGTTTGGAGCCCTGGTTGCCACCCTGATTCCCCTGGGTCTTGCGGCTGTTTCCATTGGTGTTGCCCTGGCGGCAGTGGCCCTTATCGGTCAACTGTTCCCCTTGCTGTTCTTCGTCAACATAATGGTGGTCATGATCGGTCTGGCAGTGGGCATTGACTACTCCCTGCTCATTGTGCTGCGGTTTAAGGAAGAACTGAACCACGGACTCCCCGTGCAGGAGGCGGTGGCTAGAACAGGCAACACGGCAGGGCGTACCGTCTTCTTCAGCGGGGCAACGGTGGTGCTGGCCCTGGTAGGCCTGTTTATTGTTCCATCGTCCTTTTACCAGTCGCTGGCATTGGGCGCCATCCTGGTGGTGGTGGCCACTCTGGCGGCCACGCTGACCCTGCTGCCTGCGGTCTTGGCGCTGTTGGGCCCCGGGTAAACTTCCTGACAATTCCCTTCATCAACAGATTTGCCCTGAAAGGAGCGGAAACGTCCACCGGCGGCTTCTGGGACAAGATCACCCACATTGTTACCTGGCAGCCCGTTCTGAGTCTGCTGATAGTGGGTGTGCCAATGCTGGTCCTGTCGTGGTTCTACCTGGACATCCGAACAGGCCTGAACGACGTCAACACTTTCCCCGACAAGGCGGAAACCAAGAAAGCCTTTCTGCTGATGGAGGAGGAGTTTTCCTTCGGCGAGGTAACGCCGGCGGGGTTCCTTAGCCCCGCGGACATCGTGATTTCCGGCGATGTTGACTCTCCGCAGGTGCAGGAGGCCATTGGAAAGTTGCAACAGTCCCTGGTCGCCGACCCCACTTTCCCGCTGCCGCCCCAACCCCCGGTCTTCAACGAGGAGAGGAACCTGGCTCTACTGGTGCTGCCCTTTCCCGGTAAGTCGACCACGCCCGAAGCTGCGGACAATATAGAAATCCTGCGCGACCGGCACATTGCCGACGCGTTCCGCGGGGTGCCGGTCGAAGTCAGGGTAGGGGGGCTCACGGCGGAAGTGGCCGACTTCTACGGCATAGTGCGGGTATACACTCCCATCGTCTTCGCCTTTGTGCTGGGCCTGAGCTTCCTGATCCTGATGATGGTCTTCCGGTCCATCATAATCCCATTGAAAGCCATTATTATGAACCTGCTTTCTGTGGGCGCCACCTACGGCCTTCTTGTTCTGGTTTTCCAGAAGGGGTTCGGCGCCGACCTGTTCGGGTTCCAGCAGGCGGATGTAATTGACGCATGGCTTCCCCTGTTCCTTTTCACTATCCTGTTTGGCCTGTCCATGGACTACCACGTATTCTTGCTGAGCCGCATACGGGAACGGTACGACGAGAGTGGTGACAACACCGAGGCCGTGGCCTACGGTCTTCGGTCCACCGCCGGGTTGATTACCGGGGCCGCCTTGATTATGGTTGTGGTGTTCGGTGCCTTTGCATCGGGGGAGACGGTGGTCAACCAGTTGATGGGCTTTGGCCTGGCAATTGCGGTCTTCCTGGACGCCACCCTGGTGCGCTCGGTCTTGGTGCCGGCCAGCATGGAGGTTCTGGGCAAGGGCAACTGGTACCTGCCGCCTTTCCTGCGCTGGCTGCCGGACCTGAGGGTGGAGGGTGACTAGGTGCATTGGCCGAGACAAGCTTCCCTTGCCTGAACTGCCTGCCCCAAAGGAGAGCGCACATTGACCGAAACCAAAACTGAACTGGAACGCTACCTGGAACAGACGCCCCTGTCCCGGGCCAAGTGGGAAGAGGCGCGCGAATACATGCCGGGCGGGGACAGCCGCAACTCCATCTTCTGGAAGCCTTATCCCATCTTCATAACCGATGCTTCGGGAAGCTGCGTGATGGATGCCGACGGTGTCCAGCGTATCGACTTCATCAACACCATGACCACCATGATCCTGGGTCACGGGCCGGCGCCGGTGGTAAACGCCGTTCGCCGGCAACTGGACCGGGGGTTCGGGTATAACGCGCCCAATGAAAAACAGGTGGACCTGGCCCGGATCCTGTGCGAACGCATTCCCAGCTTCGACCTGGTCCGCTTCACAAATTCGGGCACCGAGGCAACGTTGAACACGCTGCGGGCGGCCCGGGCCTACACTGGCCGCACCAGGTTCGCCAAGGTGGAGGGCGGCTACCATGGCACCCACGACGGCGTTACCGTCAGTGTTCGCGTTGACCCGAGCATTGCCGGCGACCCGGACAGTCCGGTGCCCGTGGCGGCCAGTGCGGGGCTGGCACCGGGGGTGATGGAGCAGGTGGTGGTGGCGCCATTTAACGACACGGCCACCGCACGGAAGATTCTGGAGGAAAATGCCGAAGACTTGGCGGCGGTCATTATCGAACCGGTGATGGGTTCAGTGGGAATGGTGCCGGCTCTCCCGGAATACCTGGCCATGCTTCGGGACTTCTGCAACGCCAACGGCAGCATTTTGATCTTCGACGAGGTTATCAGCTACCGGGTAGCCCCCGGCGGGTCCCAGGAGTACTACGGCATCACCCCCGACATGACGGCCCTGGGCAAGATTATCGGGGGCGGCCTGCCGGTTGGGGCCTTTGGCGGACGGCAGGACATCATGGAACTGTACGACCCCACCAACGGGCCGACGGTTTCCCACGCCGGAACTTTCAACGCCAACCCGCTGACCATGCTGGCGGGGGCGGTAACCATGGAACAATTGACGCCCGAAGTCTACCGGTCCCTGGCGGAAATGACGGAGTTGCTGAAGCAGGGAATCAGGGAAGTGTGCTCCGGTATGGAAGTGCCGGTGCAGGTAACCGGCCTTGGTTCGCTGTTTGGAATCCACTTCACCGACCGGGAAGTGTTGAACTACCGGGACATTGCCTGTGGCGACTATGACCTGAGAGACCGGATGTTCCTGGGGTTGCTGAACGAGGGCATCCTGATGGCTTCCAACCTGGTGGGGGCGCTGTCCACCGAAACTTCGGAGCAGGACGTGAATGATTTCGTGGGAGCCTTCCGCAAGGTGCTGGTGAGAAACACCTGAACAACGGTCGCCAGAAAATCAGGCAAGGAAAAGACGCCCCGCCATATCAGCGGGGCGTCCGGTTTGTTGCCGACTTGTGAGGAAGGCTAGACTATCGGGGGCCGCTTTTCCCACTTTTCGGGAGCCGGATAGACGGGGGTGGCGACGTTGCGGCCGATTTCGCCGTCGAACCAGTCAGCGACTTCGGCGCGCCACTTGGTGTAATGAGGCGCGGCGCGGTGGGCCTCGACGGCTGCCTCGTCCTCGTACACCTCGAACAGGTGGATGCGGTTCTCGTGCTCGTTGTCCTGCAGCACGTCGAAGCGCAGGCAGCCCGGCTCGTCGTTGTTGGAGCCGATGGCATCACCCATCATCGATGCCATGAACTGCTCCTTGAATCCGGGTTTAATGTTGATGGTGACCAGAAGCGCGATCATTGTTCCTCCAGGCATATTAGTTGTCATCTGCCAGATCAGTTCGGGCGATAAGCAAGAATTCCTTTCCCGTTCCCGAAACACGGCCATTATATCCGGGGCCAATAGGCAAGACAACCGCGAGCCACGTCAAACAAAGCGGCGAACAGGTTAATGACACGGCAAGTTTGCCGTTGTAGAATGGCACAAACCCCAACGCCCCATGTCGGATACGGGGGCGCAGGAGGCATCAGCATGGCAGATATTCCGGTCGTATATACCCTTACCGTTTGACCGGCCTCCGACCGGTTGCGCGACGCGTGGCGTCGGCAGGGAATCCAGTACGAGGAAAAGCGGGTTGACCAGAGCCAGGACACCCTCGACGAGGCGCTGAATTTCGGAGACTCGGTACCGATCATCGTATACCCGGACGGCAGGGTGGAGATTGGCTTTGAGGGTCACCGCGGTTGAGAAATCGGCTAGCGGCCAGTTGGCTGCGACGACTTGCATACGGGTTCAGGACATTAAGGACTTAAGAGGAGGAACAAAATGGCCAGCAACACCAGCGTTGTTACCCCGCAGCGATTTGATGAGGGCTTCCGGTATGCCGATTACATGGCCCAGATAAACGTGAACAAGGACCGGATGGACAGCTTCTACGACAACTTCAATGTTACGCCCGAAAACGAAGCGGCCCTGAAGGACCTGGCTGCCAATCCCAACGGCCCCACCAAGATGCTGGTGCTGGGCGAGGATTGGTGCGGCGACGTGGTGCGCGGCCTCCCCGTACTGGCCCGCATGGCGGAGGCCGCCGGCTGGGATATGCGGGTCTTTCCCCGCGACCAGCACCACGACATTATGAATGAGTTCCTCAAGAACGGGGAGTTCATGTCCATACCCACTGTGGTCTTCTACACCTCCGACCACCGCTACATCCTGCACTGGATTGAGCGGCCGGAAGTGGCAGACCGGGAGCAACGGGAAATTGAAGCTGCAATCCGCGCCGAAAACCCGGACATCAGCGACCAGGACTTCGGCCGCGAACGCCGGACGCGAACTTCGGCCAAGGCTGAAGAATGGCAGCAGGCAACGGTGGAAGAGCTTATCGAAAAGTTGCGGCTGGGGATTGCCGGGTAAGCTACCTCTTTACCACTGCCAGGACTGGCGAGAGCCGCAGCCTGTGTAGCTGCGGCTCTATTTTTGCCTTGATCCAGATGCCGGAGGGGACGCAGGTTCTAGCCCACTGCCAGGCCCCTTACCTCCTTGGCCTTTTCGGGCAGGTCGTAGTTGTTCCAGGTTGCGCCATCGTCAAAGGAGCCGAAAACCTGCCCATCCCGGGCTGCGCAAAAGACGTGGGACGGTTCCCGTGCGTTTACCCGGACAGCCATCATGGTGCTGTTGGCGGCAATGCCGGCGCCCACGGGCTCAAAGGTCTTGAACAGGTCCCTGCTGCGGTACAGGGCGCCCTGACGGCTGCGGGCGGCCGCGCCGATGGATACGTACAGCATGTTGGGGTCGTGGGGTGCGGCGTACAGGTCGCGGGTATAGGTGATCTCCGAGAACTGGCCGAAGTCTGTGGGAATCCACTCGCTGCCCCGGTCCGGGCCGATGAATGGGCCCACGCGGGTGGTGATAAAGACGGTATGGGGCGACGCGGCGGTGCACTGGACGCCATGCAGGTCCAACGTGTCCTCGCTGGGCGCCAGAGAGCCCGTGATGCTGTCCCAGGTATCGCCGCCGTCGGTGGAGCGCATCACGCCGGCCACTTCCAGTGCTGCGTACATCTCGTCCGGGAAATTGGGGTCGGCGGTCAGGCCGATAACCCGGGTCGGGAAGGCCATGGAGACTTCATCGGAGCCCATGGGCAGGTTCAGCCTGGTCCAGGAGTCCCCGCCGTTGGTGCTGCGGAAAAGCTCGCCGGGAGCGGTACCGGCATAAATTACCTGGGGATCGCGGGGGCGGAACAGGAAGGTCCAAACGGGCGGCGCCAGGGTAGGATAGTCCAGGCGTTCCCAGTGGTCGCCCCGGTCGGTGCTCCGGTAGGGGCCGTCCTGGGTGCCGGCGAAGATGATGGACGGGTCGCTGGGGTGAACGGCGACGCCCGGCACAATGGGGTTTTCGGGCAGCCCGTTGGTAAGTTCCTCCCATGATTCGCCGCCGGGAGACAGGCGGTAAAGGCCGCTGCTTTCAGCGCCCACATAGACGTAGGTGTTGTGGTTGGCAGTCACGGCAACATCTCCTGATCGTAGTCTGTGAATAGGTAAGGGTGTTGGTATTGCAACAAAATGGCCGGACGTTGTCAACTTGGGAAACTACATCGAATGCTATCCAGGCGGTCACGAAAAAGACTCATTCAGGTGAAAATGCCTGAATGAGTCTTGAGTTTCCCCTTAATTCTAGCTCATGGGCCGGATGCGCTTATTGTTCCACCACTTCCACCGAGTACTGTTCGATTACCGGGTTGGCCAGCAGTTTCTCGCACACTTCGTTGGCGATGGACTCGGCCCGACCGCGTTCCGTTTCGTCAATCCTGATTTCCAGGAACTTGCCCACGCGGACTTCAGACACGGAGTCGTAGCCCATGTTTTTCAGGCCTCCAAGGACGGTGATGCCCTGGGGGTCGTTTACGGTGGGCTTGAGGGTGACGTAGACCCTGGCCAAATACAATCTGCTTTCCTGCCTTGTGGTTTGCCGGAGCCCTTAGTTCATCACGCCGCTGGTAGTGCATGGGGCGCCATTGGGGAACTCCGGTCCCAGGGTGCCAGCGTATTCACGGAAGAACTCTTCGATTCGATCTTCGTCGACTCCCTGCATGGTGTCCAGCACGCCCCAGGTGGAAATGGCGACGGTGCCCTCAGGAATCTTGTCGTAGAAGCGGGTAACCGCCCAGGACGGGGCCAGCTCAAAGTTATCCATGAAGTCCCTGAGCTTGTCCAGTTCGGGTCCGTCGGGCAAGTTGTAGCTGACCACGATGTTGCCGTGCTCCAGGTTGTGGACGATGCGCTCGTCGGGCAGGCCGTCTTCGTAGAAGCCACAGCGGGCCCACCAGTCCCAGTGGTCACCGGAAGTGGGTGGAATGGTGCTGTAATTGACGGTTTGCTCCTCCGGCACGTGGATGCGGGAGGGCATTATCTCCTGCGGTTCGCCAACACCTTCAACGGGTTCCCTGGCAGCGCCTATCCCAGTGTCCCTGCCCTGGAAGGAGATGCCGCCGACAACGAAGCCGGCGATCACCAGGACAGCGATGACTCCGGATGCGATGATATACCAATAATTGGGCCTGGGACGGGACTGGGGTATAACCATTTCCGCCTGGCGGCCCCTCTGTCCGGACCTGCGCCGCCGGCGCCGTGATAGTGGCAATTCCATTACCTCCCGACGGCTGGGATGCAGCCGCCGCAATCTTCAATCTATTCCAAAATTTTCAGAAAGTACCCCGGTTACGTGCGACGGTGACCAAAGTCGACTCTTCGCCCGCATCCTGTCATTCCTCCGTCAATTGGGAAGGAACTCAGAGATAATTTCTAAAGTTCGCTACCGGTAAGCCTGCGGTAGGCTTCCTTGTAACGCGCGGTGGTGCGGGCAACCACATCTTCCGGCAATTCGGGCGCCGGAGGTTCCTGGTCCCACCCTTGCTCCACCAGCCAGTCCCGCACGAATTGCTTGTCAAAGTTGGGCTGGGACTTGCCCGGCCCATAGCCCTCCATGTCCCAGAAGCGGCTGGAATCGGGAGTCAGCAGTTCATCAATCAGAATCAGTTCTCCGCCCAGCATGCCGAATTCCATCTTGGTGTCGGCCAGGATAATGCCCCGCTCTTTGGCGAAGTCGTGGGCGTACTGGTAGACGGCCTTGCTGACGTCGGCCAACTTCTGAGCCATCTCGGCGCCCACCATGTCCTCCACTTCCTGGTCGGACATGTTCTGGTCGTGGCCCTCTTCGGCCTTGGTCGTGGGCGTGAACAGGGGTTCGGGGAAGGTCATGCCTTCCACCAGGCCCTCGGGCATGGACTTGCCGGAAACGGTGCCCTGCCTCCGGTATTCGGACCAGGCGGAACCGGTGATGTAGCCCCGGACGATGCACTCCATGTCTATGCGCTCTGCCCGCTTGACGATCATCGCCTGGCTGGCCAGTTCTCCGGAAATATCGGTCAATTCAGGGTTTTCGGCCAGTAGACCGGGCGCATCCGCCGAGTCGGCCAGGGTTATCAGGTGATTGGGTACGATGTGGGCCGTTTTGTCGAACCAGAAGCTGGAGATGCGGTTAAGCACCTTGCCTTTTTCCGGTATGCCGGTGGGCAGCACCACGTCGAAGGCGGAAATGCGGTCGGTGGCGACCATGAGCAGCAGGCTGTCGTTGATGGCGTAGGTGTCTCGCACCTTGCCGCGATGAAGCTGATTGGGCAGTCCAGTTTCGATAAGCATATCTTTACCCTTCTAAAATTTGCTGGTCTCTTTTTGAGGAAGTCCTTCTAAACCGTCCATTTCTATTCCGGTTTGCCAAGCCCGCGAGCCTGGATGAAGGGGGGCGTTCGTGCTCCCTGCGAATGCGCCTTACGCTTTGGCAACGGTCTCCGCTGTCAGCAGGCCGATGCGCTGGAAGGTATCGTCCACGTACCGAGTGTAGTATCCGTAGTCAAACAACTCTTCCAGGTCATTTCCCGGCAGCCACTGGCCGGCTTCGCCGTCAGCGCGGAGCAGGTCTCGGAAATCCTCTCCCATGTCCCAGCTGCGCATGGCGTTGCGCTGGACTACCTTGTATGCGTCTTCACGGGCCATTCCCCGGTCCACCAGGGCCAGCAGCACCCGCTGGCTGAAGATAAGGCCGCGGCTGCTTTCCACGTTTTCCCACATCCGGTCAGAGTTGACCCGCAAATCCTTAACGATGCGGGTGAAGATGGACAGGATGTAATCCAGGGCCAGGCAGGAGTCCGGCAGGATGATGCGCTCAGCCGACGAGTGGCTGATGTCCCGCTCGCCCCACAGGGCCACGTTTTCCAGGGCGGTGATGCTGTTGCCCCGGATCAGGCGGGCCAGGCCGCAGATTCGCTCGGCCAGTTCCGGGTTGCGCTTGTGGGGCATGGACGAAGAACCGGTCTGCCCCTGCCCAAAGGGTTCTTCCACTTCGTGCAACTCGGTGCGCTGGAGTGTGCGGACCTCGGTGGCGAACTTCTCCAGGGAAGCTGCGATCAGGGCCAGGGTGGTCACGAAGTGAGCGTACCGGTCCCGCTGGATAACCTGGTTGGAGACGGGGGCCGTCTCCAGGCCCAGTCGCTGGCACACCTTGTCCTCCACGGCAGGGGAAATGGTGGCATGGGTTCCCACTGCGCCGGAAATCTTGCCCACCCGGATGCTCTCGCAGGCAGCTACCAGGCGTTCCTGCTGGCGGCACAACTCCTCGCGCCACAGGGCCAGCTTCAGGCCGAAGGTCATGGGTTCGGCGTGGACGCCGTGAGTGCGCCCCATCATGATGGTGCCCTTGTGGGCCACCGCCTGCTTTCCCACAGCCTCAATGGCCAGGGCCAGCTCCTGCTGGAGCAGTAGGCCGGCCTCCACCAGTTGCAGGCTCTGGGCTGTGTCCAGCATGTCCGACGACGTCATGCCCAGGTGCAACCAGCGTCCCTCCGGGCCGATGCCTTCGGTGATGGACGAAAGGAAGGCGGTGACGTCGTGCCGCGTTACCTCGAATAGCTCCATCATGCGCTGGTGGTTGTACTGGACCGGGCGGAGGCGCTCCATGTCCTCCAGGGGAATAACGCCCTCTTCGGTCCAGGCTTCGGCCACGGCAAGCTCGACGTCGAGCCACTTCCGGTACTTGTTCTCGTCCGACCAGACTTGCTTCATTGCCGGTCGGGAATATCGGTCAATCAATCGGTGTCCTCCGACGGATAATCAATTATGTTGAAGCCCCCACTCAAGGCGCAGTCTCACGTCCCGGTCAGGCCCAGCAACTCCTTGGTGGTTTCCAAAACGTCGCCAAAGTCGGTGAAGGGCTTGTAGGGCACCTGCTTCCGCTGGCACTCTTCGGCTAGGAAGCTGTGGGCGAAGACGGTGTCGGCCAGTTCCGCTCCTTCAAAGTCGGAACGGCCGTCCCCCACGTATATAACGTGGTAGCCCAGTTGCCGGAACCTGTCCACCACCAGGCCCTTGGAATTGCCCTTTTCCGGTTCGCCGGGATAGGCGTGATGGTAGTAATAGCTTATCCCGTCCAGGGTGAACCGGGTGTTCACGCAGTAGACTGGCACGCCCGGAGCGCCTTCCTTTTCCAGCAGCGCCTGGATGTAGAAATCCAGGCCCAGGCTGACCACGGCCATGGGGCTGTTGATTTCCTGGCAATACTCCCAGAGTTCGGCGAAGTGGGGCCGCAGGTTGGCGTTGTCCTGGACATAGGCCCACATGGTCTCGCGGTCGGCTTTAATGTTGTTGAAAGTTATTTCCTGATAGTCCTTCAACGTCAGTTCACCGGCGCGGAACCGGGCCCGCACGTCCTGCCAGGAGTCGTCGCCGAACTTGTGAAGCAACATTTCCGCCACGTTTTGTACGGCGGCGGTATCGTCGAAATCAGTAAGTATTGCGGGGACCAACTCTACCGCTCCCTTAGCTGCCTGCGGTAATTTTCGTAGGCTTCGCGGATATTGTCGTGGCGCAGGCCCAGGATTTCGGCGGCGAAGAAGGCGGCGTTGCGCGCGCCCCAGGGGCCCACGGCCATGCAGGCCACGGGGATGCCCGGAGGCATCTGGGACGTAGCGAGCAGGGCGTCCCAGCCGTTCATTTCGCTGGAAGCCAGGGGTATGCCGATGACCGGCAGGGTGCACCAGGCGGCCAGCACCCCGCCCAGGGCGGCGGACCCGCCAGCGGCGGCGATCAGCACCTCAATGCCCCTGTCACGGGCGGTGGTGGCGTATTCCTGCACCCGTTCCGGCGTGCGGTGGGCCGACATAACCCGTACTTCGTAGTCGACCTGCATCTGTTCGAGAACTTCGAGCGTCTCCTTGACGACGGGTTCGTCAGAAGAACTGCCCATTACTACTCCTACTAGTGGCACTTGCTCCATCCTTTCATCCAGAATTTACCGGGCACCTTTAATCTGAAATCTTCCAGTCTACCGGGCATCCAGGTTCATTTCGGCCCGGAATGCATCAAGAACGGCGGTTTCCAGCACTTCCCGCTGCGGGCGCACCTCTTCGCCGTTGACCAGCACGTAGATGCGCCCGTTGGACTTGCCCAGTTCCACGTCCACGGCGCACTCGGTGGCATCATCCCAGAATAGGGAGAACCGCAACTCCTCGTTGTCTTCGAGTTCCTCTTCGTCGCCCTCTTCCTCGTCCTCATCATCCTCGTCTTCACTCAGGTCTTCCATGGAATAGAGGACATCGTCATCATCATAGTATTCCATCAGGGAAGTGGATTCCACCCTGCCGGTGCCGCTCAATACGACCTCGTTGACGTCCAGCAGCAACTGGGCAACCTCCAGGGAGGTCGCCAGTTGGTAGAGTTCCCGGCGGTCCTGGATTACGTCAGAGTCTTCCTCTACGGGTTCGCCCAGTATACGGGTCAGGGCGGTCTCCACTTCGTTTCTAAGGACCAAAAGGTCGTCCCGCCAGGGCATGGTTACCTCTCCATGTAACAAAGGTTCTACAAATTATGGCCGACCGCAGCGGCGACCCCATCCCCGGGAATCGCAGCGCCGCGACGGGTTATCAGGTAAAAGAACTCGTCAACCTCGCGGTAGTCCGCCAGGCCGAATTCGGGCCGTAGCCGGTGGGTTGCGTCCAGCAGGTCCAGGTAGCGCAGGCCCCAGTGGCCGGAACCCATACTTCTTGGGTAGCGGTCCAGGCGGCGCAGCCCTCGCTCCGCGGCTTGGTTCCAGACCCCTAAAAGTGTTGGCTGCTGTAGGCAAAGCAGGTAGGAAATGAACTCCTTGCCCGCCCCTGCCAGTTTGTAAGCCCCGCCGTCCGCAACGCACTCGTTGAAACGAGCCTCCAATGTAATTGTGTCATACAGCAGGAAATCTATGGTCTCCGTGATGTCCGACAATCCGTTGGCGGCAAATTCCCGGGCCTTCCCGCCGCTGGAGGCACGGTAGAGAGTCATGGCCTGTTTTTCCGTCAGGGAAGGCAGGTGCTGTTCGGCCAGCCACCCGGCCATTTCCGGGCTCCGCTGCCAGCGGCGCTTCCAGTACTGGGCCAGGACCCCCGTCTGGGCAGTTTCCCGGTAAGCCTGGGCCAGTTGGAACCGTTCCAGGGAAAGGTTCGCGGTGCTCATGGCCTGCCCCGACTGCCCACGGCAAGATCGCCGATATCGCTGCGGTAGCGGGCGTTCTCGAAATGGATGGTTTCTACCCGCCGGTAGGCCGCGGCGCGGGCGTCCTCGATGGTGTCCCCTTGGCCCACAACGGTGAGCACCCGACCCCCGCTGGTAACCACCCTGGCGCCCTGGCCGTCGTCGAAGTTGGCGGCGCCAGCATGAAATACCAGGGTTTCCGAATCGACTTTCAACTGTTCAGTCCGACCGCAGCCCTTTTCCAGGCCGTTGATTTCCTTGCCCGTCTCATAAGCGCCGGGATACCCGCCGGAGACCATTACCACTCCAACGTGGGGCCAGTCGGCCCAACGCACTTCGGTCGACGCCAGGCTGCCCTCAATGCAGGCGAACATAGCGTCGATCGGGTCGCTCTCCAACAGGGGCAGAATGACCTGGGTTTCCGGGTCGCCGAACCGGCAATTGAACTCCAGTACCCTGGGGCCGTCCGAAGTTAACATTAGCCCCGCGTAGAGCATGCCCTTGTAGGGACAGCCCATTTCCGCCATGCGTCGAACCGTTGGCTTCAGGATGGTCTGAGTTACCTGTTCCGCCAGTTCAGGACTCCAGAAGGGCGGCGGTGCGAAGCTGCCCATGCCGCCGGTGTTGGGTCCCCGGTCGCCGTCGTCCACCTGCTTGTAGTCGCAGGCTGCCACCGGGGTGGACAGGTCTTCCCCGTCGGCAAAGGCAAAGACACTGACTTCCGTGCCTTGAAGCCATTCCTCGGCGACTATGGAGTCCCCCGCTTCACCGAAGATGCGATCTTCCATGCATCCCTTTACCGCCAGGACTGCTTCTTCCGGCCCAGGGCAAAGGGCGACACCTTTTCCTGCAGCCAACCCGTCCGCCTTGATAACCACGGGTGAACCGTGCTTCGTCAGAAAATCCACGGCGGCCGCCTGATCGCGAAATACCCGGTATTCCGGCCCCGGGACGCCGGCGTCCCGCATAACCTGGCGTGCGAAGCCCTTGCTGGCCTCAATGCGCGCTGCGGATCGGGAAGGGGCGAAGGCGGGAATGCCCGCTTCCGCCAACCGGTCCGCCAATCCATCCACCAGGGGCTGCTCCGGCCCCACAACCACCAGGTCCGCTTGCACTTCTTTGGCCAGGTCCGTTACTGCCGGCACGTCCTCGGGCGAGATGGCGACATTGGTGGCAAGCAGGGCGGTGCCGGAATTGCCGCCAGCTACCCACATCTCCGACACCCGGGGACTGCGATTCAGTCGCCAGGCCAGGGCATGTTCTCTTCCGCCCGAACCAACAATCAGGACTTTCACCGGTCAGAGACTCCGGAACAAGTTAACGCGAGGAGACAATACTTTCCCCTTTCCCGGGTCGGTTTGTCTCCAGCGGCTTTCGTTAAAGTAGAACCCAATAGCAGGGACCGCAAGGTTATTCCCATTCGATGGTGCCCGGGGGCTTGCTGGTAATGTCGTAGACCACCCGATTGACCCCCGGCACTTCGTTAACAATCCGGCTGGAAATGCGGCCCAGTACATCGTACGGCAACCGGACCCAGTCAGCCGTCATTGCGTCGCTGCTGGAGACCGCCCGGACGGCGCAGACGTAGCCATAAGTACGAAAGTCGCCCATCACGCCCACGGTGCGGCTGTCGCTGAGCACGGCAAAGCTCTGCCAGATTTCCTCGTAGAGGCCCGCCTGCTCAATTTCGTCAAGGACAATCCAGTCGCATTCGCGGAGAATGTCCAGTCGCTCCTCGGTAATCTCACCAATGATCCGAATGGCCAGGCCCGGGCCGGGGAAGGGCTGGCGCATCACAATCTCCCGGGGCAGGCCCAGTTCCAGGCCCACGTCCCGCACCTCATCCTTGTACAGGTAGCGCAGCGGTTCAACCAGATCCAGGTCCATCCGCTCGGGAAGACCGCCCACATTGTGGTGGGACTTAATGCGGGCCGACGCCTGGTTGTCCGGCGTTTCGCTCTCGATTACATCCGGGTAAAGGGTACCCTGGGCCAGGAATTTGGTGTCGCTCAATTCGACTGCCGATTCCTCAAAGACCCGGATGAATTCCTCGCCAATAATCTTGCGCTTGGCCTCGGGATCGGTCACGCTGCTCAGTTTGGAAACGAACCGCTGGGCGGCGTCCACGTACAACAGGTTAAGGCCCAGATTGCTGCGGAAAGTCTCCTGGACCTGTTCCGGTTCGCCCTTCCGGAGCAGCCCATTGTTGACGAAAATGCAGGTCAGGCGGTCGCCGATGGCTTCGTTCAACAGCAGCGCGGCCACCGACGAGTCCACACCCCCGGACAGGGCGCAGATTACCTTGCCGTCTCCCACCTGGTCGCGGATGCGGGCCACGGAATCGGCCACAAAGTTGCCGGGCGTCCAGGTTCCCTGGCAAGAACAGACTCGGTACAGAAAGTTCTCCAGCACGGTTTGGCCCAGCGGAGTATGCTCCACCTCAGGGTGGAACTGGAGTCCGAAGATGTTCCTGCCATTGCTGATGGCTGCGTAGGGAGAATTGCCGGTGCAAGCTACCGGGGCAAATCCCTGGGGAAGGGTGTCCACCCGGTCGCCGTGGCTCATCCAGACCTGAAAACTGTCAGGCATACCGGAAAAGATGGATGCGTCATCCCCTTGTCCGCCCACCTGGGACAGGTCCGCCGAACCGTATTCCCGTTTCTCGCCAGGGGCCACCTGGCCGCCCAACTGATGTACCAGGGCCTGCATTCCATAGCAGATGCCCAGCACCGGCAGTTGCCGGTCGAATACCCAGTCGGGAATCAGGGGAGCGCCGGGTTCATAGACGCTGGCGGGACCGCCGGAAAGAATCACTCCGCGAGGCACAAACCGCTGGGTTACCCTTTCCCACGTGGCGGAAGCCGGGACGACTTCGGAATAGACCTTCAGTTCCCGGGCCCGGCGGGAGATTAGATGACTGTATTGGGAGCCGAAGTCAATAATTACGACGCCTTCGCCCACTCCGGCGGCGGATTCCTCGGTACCTTTGCGTCCTCTTTCGGGTGTGGTGACCATCCCGTCCTTCCTGTGAGTCAGGGTTCCACAGGGTTACGAATTTAGTAATATCGTAGCTGATGTAATATAACACAGGGCATATTTCTGTGCCAGTTGTGGGCATGGAATGCAGTGTTCTAATCCGGGCTGCCAGCATGACGAGGGAGTCGGTTTCGGTGCCCCCTTACCTGGTGCAGATCTTCCGAGCCGGACCGGAATTGCGCCGATTGGAGTGGCAGGGCAATGGCATTATGTTTGAATTGTCATTCTGAACGGAGTGAAGAATCTAAACTCCATCCCACAGGCCGACCAGGGAACCCGTAACCGGCCTGACCTGCAGGATTTTAGGCCCTTCGGCAAGCTCAGAGCGACCTGTCTTACGCCTGGCGGATGTCTGCCACCTATAGTCTGAATCTAAAACGCGATTGCCCAGAAAATTGTGGTTTACAAACAATACCAGTTCTGATATATTGGCCTTGCTGGGTGACAGATTGGGCCGTTTGCCCGGCAACTTGCGTGGCGCATTCGTCTAGCGGCCCAGGACACCGCCCTCTCAAGGCGGAGATCAGGGGTTCGAATCCCCTATGCGCTACCAACCTCGACACATACGAACCCTGAAAGGTCGGCAAGCACCTTTCAGGGCTTTTGCTTTTTGAGGCAGGGATTTTGCCCTGCCTGCGCCCTTCCAGAACATCTACTTCAATTGGGATATACTCTCCCCATGAGTTTGCTGGCTCTTATCCTGGTCTTGACCGGCGCTGTGGCCCATGCCGGTTGGAATCTGCTTCTTAAGCGGTCCGACAACAAGGAAGTGTTTGTGTGGGGCCTCCTGGTAGCGGGCAGTCTGCTGCTGGCTCCTCTGGGAGCAGTGCTCTTCTGGCTCAATCCCATTGCTGCTCCCGGCTACTGGCTGATTCTTGCTACCATAGTGGTGCACATTTACTACTTTGTGCTGCTGGGGCGGGGCTACGCGCGAGGCGATCTCTCCCTGGTGTATCCCATTGCCAGGGGAATTGGCCCCATGCTGGTGCCGGTCCTGGCGGTGCTTACCCTGGGGGAGCAAATTGCCTGGCCCGCCGTACTGGGCATTGTCTTCATAATCATTGGAATTTACGTGGTTTCCTGGTGGGGCCGCTTCCGGGAGATCTTGACCGCTCCCCTGTCCTTTCTTCGAGATGGCGGAATTCGTTACGCCCTCTTAACCGGGCTGACCATTACGGTCTATACCCTCGTGGACAAACGTGGTGTCCAACATGTCCAGCCGATTCTCTACATGTATTTGCTGACCCTGGGCGTGGCCGCCGGTTTGGCGCCCTATATTCTGCGCAATTATGGGTGGGCGCCTGTTCTCCAGGAATGGCGGGCCCATGCCTGGCCCATCCTGGTTGCCGGCCTGCTTGTATTTTTGGCTTACGGACTGGCCTTGACCGCATTTTCCATATCCCGGGTCAGCTACGTCGCCCCCGCCCGTGAAGTGAGCATCGTGGTGGGGGTTCTGGCGGGTGTCCTGATCCTCAAGGAACCCTTTGGCAGGGGAAGGCTGTTAGGTTCGGCAATGATTGTTCTCGGCCTGGTCTTGATAGCCCTTTCTCCCTGACCGCTCTTCTTCCGCCGCTGGCGTTCCCCCTTGACCGGACGGTCCCGAAGGGCTGCCTAAGCCTGGAGTCATCGGGTGCTATAATTTCAGCACTCAATACTAGGATTTCCGCGAGAGGTGAAGGTCAATGATAGACAATGAACGGCTGGTCAACTCCTTCTGCGAACTGGTCAGCATTGACAGTCCCTCAGATGAGGAGGAAGAAGTTGCCCAGCACCTGATTGCCCGTTTGACGACGCTGGGCCTGACCGTGGAGCGGGATGCTCACGGAAATGTCATCGCCTCTGAACCCGGGGAATTGCCGCTGCTGCTCTCTGCCCACATGGACACGGTGGAACCGGGGCGAGGGATTATCCCCGTTATCCAGGGTGACAGGATCGTCTCCCAGGGTAATACCATCCTGGGCGGGGACTGCAAGGCGGGCGTTGCGGCCATCATGGAGGGGCTGGAATCGGTAATCGAGGAGGGCTTGCCTCACCGTCCCGTTCAAGTGGTCTTCACTCGCGGTGAAGAAATCGGTCTGGTAGGAGCCTCCAACCTGGATTACTCCATGATCCGCGCCCTGGAGGCCGTGGTGTTTGACGGAAACGGCCCGGTCAACACCATCACCGGGTCCAGCCCCAGCTACATGAGCTTCGACGTTAAGGTGACTGGCCGGGGCGCTCATGCCGGTGTCGAGCCGGAGAAGGGTCTGTCCGCAATTCGCATCGTCTCGGAACTGGTCCAGAACCTGCCCAACGGGCGCCTGGACGAGGAGACTACCTTTAACGTGGGCCTGATTTCCGGCGGCACCGTCCGCAACGCCGTGCCGGTGGAGGCGACCTTCGGCGGAGAATTCCGCAGCCGAAATACCGAGACCTTCGACCTGCTGCGACTGCAGGTGCAGGACACCCTGCGGAGGGCTAGGGAAAAGTACCAGGACGCCCAAATTGAGGAAGCCTTCGAGGTGATGTTCAGGATGTACAACCTGGACCCGGATGAGGCGGTGGTCCGGATGACGAGGCGGATCATGGAAGGCTTGAAGTTGACGCCGGATATCCGGCCCTCGGGCGGCGGCACCGACGGCAACGTTATGCGCCTGCAGGGCATCCAGAGCGTGGTTGTGGGAATGGCCACCAACGGAATGCACACGGTGGACGAATACGTGGTTATTCCCGACCTGGTGGATACTGCAACCTTCTGCCGCCAACTGTTGACCGACAACCGGTAGGAGTCGAGCAGGGGGGTAAGGCGCCTTACGGATTTGAATAAGAAAAGGGGCCCGGCACGCCGCCGGGCCCCTGGCTTCTCGTCCTGAAAGGCAGCTAGGCCCCTTGTCGCAGTACCATTTCCAGTTCCACGGCAAATTGTCCCCGCTGCCAGGCCCGAATTTCGAGGGCGCCGGTATCGGCAATTTCACTCTCCCAGGAGGCGGGGTCGTGGGCCAACCGGTCCAGGCTGGCGGCCGGCCAGATCAAGGCCGGATCCAGGGCCAGGGCGTCCCCCTTTTCAGAGCGCCAGCGCTTCAGTTTCTGCTGCCGCGCCTGCACTTCCCGGCTGGGCGGCGTTCTCCGGGGCCGTGGCGGGCGCTGGATGCCAGGTCCCCGCATGGCCTTCTGGATGCCCGCCCTCATCTTCCCGCCCAGCCGCCGTGCCAGATGGGGTGAAAGTCCCGGCACATCTTCCAGTGGCGTGAAAGGGGATTGAGCCAGATACAGAAGCACGTCATTACCCATGACCCGGTACGGTGGTTGGTCGATGCGTTCTGCCTCGGCCTCCCGCAGGTCGAACAGTTCCTTGAGAACCGCCAACTGCTGGGGATCAAGGCGGTCGCTGCCTTTCACCCGGAGAAAGTCCGGCGCAGGCAGTTGGGCAACGGCCCGCCCCGTCGCTTCCAGGCGGCCGAACTCTTCCTTTACCCACGTCAGCCTGCCCGATTCACTCAGTAGTTGGCGCTGCTTATGCGCCAGGGGAATGAGGAACTCAACGTCCGCGGCAGCGTAGGTTATGGCCTCGCCGCTCAGGGGCCGAATACCCCAATCCGAACGTTGCAGTCGGCGGCTCTTGGGTATCTCTACGTCGAGGAAGTGCTGCAGAACTGCTGCCAGGTTGGGGCTGACCATTCCCAGGAAGCGGGCGCAGGTCTCGGTATCAAACAGGCCATTTACGGTGAAGCCATACTCGCGTTGGAAGGAACGCAGGTCGTAGTCCGAGCCGTGCATCAACTTGGTGATCGAGGAGTCAGCGAGAATACTGCCTAATGAGGACAGGTCATCGACTGCCAGCGGGTCCAGCAGGTACACTGATTCGGCCGATGCAATCTGTATCAGGCAGATGCGCCCTCGGTAGGCGTACATGCTGTTGGCTTCGGTGTCGATAGCCAGCTCCGTTGCCCCGGATAACCGGCTGGCCGCCTGTTCCCACCGGCCATGATCAGAAATGAACTGAGGTTGTGGCAATCGAACTCCCGAAAGGGGACTCGCCCGGTTTCGTTGACTGATTATATCAAGACTTGAGGTCGTAATACCCGTGCTATACTTGCCCGGCCCGGGGCATAATCAGGCAATAGACCGTTTCCCGGCGCTAACAAGAGCAACCGGAGGACTCGATGAACGGAGCAGAACTGAAGGCCACGCTGGCCGCCGGCGGCCGGGTGTATGGCAGCATGATTACCCACGGCCGTAACCCGCGCTGGGTGGAGGCCCTGGGCGGCATTGGGCTGGACTACGTGGTTATCGACACAGAGCACGGCCCCCGGAGCAGGGCGGAAATGGCAGACTACCTGGCTGCCTTTGCCAACTCCCCGGTCGTCCCCATCGTGCGAATACCCATACCTACCTCTCATTACGTGACCATGGCCCTGGACGCCGGGGCCCAGGGTATCCTTGCCCCCTACTGCGAGTCGGTGGAGGAGGTTAAGGAAGTTATCGGTGCGGCCAAGTGGCGCCCCCTCAAGGGTGAGGCCGTCCGCGAGTTGATGGAGACTGGAACGCACATCAGCGACGCCACCCGCGCCTATCTGGAAAACCGCAACCGGAACACCGTAGCCATCATCGGGATTGAGAGCGTCGAGGCGGTCAACAACCTGGAGGATATCCTCAAGGTGCCGGGGATTGACGGCATTTTCGTCGGCCCCAACGACATGAGTATCTCCATCGGCTTCCCCGACCAGTACGACCGCCCCGAATACCAGGAGATCGTCAAGAAGGTCATCGACACGTCCGAGGCTCACGGTATTTCCACCCTGGTCCACCATCAGACGGCCGACCTGTCTGCCCACTGGGTGCGACAGGGCGCCCGGTTCGTCCTGCACACCACCGACCGGCGCACGCTGGCGGAAGCCTACCGCCGGGACTTTGCCGCCCTGCGGGAGGTGGCTGGAGAGGGTTAAGGGGACGGGCTGGCCGGCTAAGGATTCGTGCCGGGCATTTCCCACCGACGACGCAGGGACTCCACGTACACGCGCTCGTAATCGCCGTGGTGACCAGTGTGGAAGGCGTCAGCCAATTGCTCGGCCCACAGGTATTCCACGTCCTCCCACCGTATTGGGTAGGGTGGCTGGTCGAAGAAACTCGTCACGGCTTCCCTGGGTTCGCTGGCGTAGGCGTAGCCCATCATCTGGAAGTTATCGTATTGGTTCCCGTGCTGGGAAACGAACCGTCCCTTCATAGCGGCCAGGATTACGAAGGCTGCCATCTTAATCCCCGAAGAGAATGGGTATCCCCGGGAGCGGCCCGCGCGGGTCTGCAACTGGCAAATACCTGAAGCAGCCCTTCACTACCGGGCAAATATCTGCACCGTTGTAACATCGCCGGCGCCGGAGCACTGGGCCAGCCCTACCCGGGCGTTGTTCACCTGCCGTGGTCCTGCCTCGCCCCGCAACTGAGTTACGGTTTCGTGCACCATGCGGATGCCGGTGGCTCCGAAGGGGTGGCCCATGGCCAGCAGGCCGCCATCGGTGTTGACGGGCAGGTCGCCGGTCAACGATGTTCGTCCCTCTGCCGTAGCCCGCCACGCCTCACCTTTGGGAATCAGTTGCAGTGCTTCAACCTGCTGCAACTCGCCTATGGTGGCGGCGTCGTGCACCTGCACCAGGTCCACGTCCTCCGGGCCCAGGCCGCTCATTTCGTAGGCTTGCAGGGCCGCCGGTTCGGTGCGGTAGGGGCTGAATGCCGAGTGGTCGCTGCCTCGCCCGTTGTAATTCCCGGAGGTCAGCGCGGCGGCCAGTACCCGGATGGCCCTGGACTCATCCAGACCATAACGGCCCAATTCCTCCCGGGCGCACAGCACCGCCGCCGCGGAACCCTCGCTGGTGGGACAGCATTGGTACAGGGTGAGCGGGTCGGCAATGGGGCGGGAGGAAAGCACGTCCTCCACCGTAAAGGTCTCCTTGCGGTGGGCGTAGGGATTCAGGACGGCGTTCTGACGGGCCTTGACGGTTACCTGGGCCAGGGCTGACGCCGGCGCGCCGGTTTCCTCCATGTAGCGGCGCATTCGGAGGGCGTAGCCGGCCATCATGTGGTCGCCGCCTATGTACCGGTCGGGGCTATCGGCGGCGGTCACGGTAACGGGCCCCCCTGGAACCTTTTCAGCCCCGAAGGCCAGGGCCACATCGTAAACTCCGGAGGTAATGCCCCAATAGGCCTGCCAGAAAGCCGTTGAACCGCTGGAGCAGGCGTTTTCCACATTTACTATGGGGATTCCCGTCAGCCCCAGGCTGGCCAGGGCAGTCTCGCCGACTGACATGCCGTGGTAATAGACGTGGCCGAAGTAAGCCACCGGAATGTCCCGCCACCCAATGCCGCAGTCCTTCAGCGCCTCCACCACCGCCTCGCGCGCCAGGGTTGCCAGGTCCTTGCTTCGGAACCGTCCAAAGGGATGGAGCCCAACTCCAACGACTACAACTTCTCGACCGGGCTTGAACTGGGCCACTGCTAAGCCTCACCGCTCTCGACTGCCGGGTTCGCTGCCGGCGCCCATTTGTACACCATGAGGGTGGGACCGGAATTCCCTGGGTGCACCTCCTGCAGAACCAGGCGTACTGCAATGTCTAACTTCAGGTCTTCGGGGGAAACTTCAATAACTTCGGCAAGCACGTGAGGCCCCTCCGGCAGTTCCACCTCTCCCAGGATGTAGGGCACCGTGCCGGGCCAGCCATCGGGAGGTACCCGGACAATAGTATAGCTGTACAGCGTGCCTGTTCGGCTCAAATCAGCCGGCTCCAGGCTGGCCGAAGAACATGCCTGGCAGAAAACCGCCTGACCAAAGACATGGATGCCGCACTCCGCGCAACGCATGCCGATAAGGACGCCTTCAGTGGGCTGCTCCTCGTCGAGACGAAGCCTGCCGGGGTCAACCGACACGGCGCTGTTCTGAACGGAATCGACCAAGCTCACACTGCTCCCGGATCTTGTCTGTCTTCTCAAGGGAATTTCAGGTTAAGTTAGGCGCCTTTTGACTGTCAACCGCCCGTTGATATCCGGGGCGTCGATGGGCCGCTTCCTTGCCTTGTTATTGGCCTTGCCGCTAATATGGGCAGTGCCGGGCAGGCAAGTTCAGACACTGGTAAGGGTCAGGGTTCATTTTAGAAATTTGCCGCCCCATGATAATGGTCGCCCCATGATAATGGAGGAAATTGTGCCGGAAGCAAACATTAACGGTTTCCGTATGTACTACGAGACCCATGGCTCGGGCCTTCCGCTGGTAATGATTCACGGTGGCCTGGGCGGTGGCGAGGGCTGCGCCCAGATGATGGAGCGCCATGCCGCTGTCCTTTCCGGGTCTTTTCAGGTCATCTCCTACGACCGGCGCGCTGCGGGCCGCTCGGAAACCCCCGAGGACGGCTATTCGATCCCCAACTTCGCAGACGACCTCCGGGCGCTGCTGGACCATCTGGGCGTCAGCCAGGCCCATATCCTGGGTTCGTCCGCCGGCGGGCCCATAGCCCTTCAGTTTGCCCTGGAGCATCCTGACCGCACGCTCTCCCTGCTCTTGATAAATACCATGACTTACGTCCAGGAATCGGAAAGGGAAGTGCGGCAGCGGGAACTGGACGAGATAAAGCAAGTCTTGGCAGAGAGAGGCAAGGAGGACGCCGTCGAGGCCGGCCTGAACAGTCGCTGGCCCGGTCTGCGTGAATCCGACCCCGACCAGTTCGCGAAGCTGAAGGCGATAAACCTGGAGCAGTTCGACGGCATTGTTAAGACTATTCAGGCCTACCTGGATATCCAGGACTCCCTGGAGACGCGGCTGCACGAACTGACTATGCCCAGCATGATTGTTCATGGCGACGCGGACAGCAGAATCAACATAATGTGCGGGCTCCAGTTGCACCAGGGTATAGCCGGTTCTGAATTCCACGTTATACCCGGCGCGGAACACGGCCTGCTGACCAACGAAGCGCCGCGCCTCCGTGGTTTGATCGAAGAGTTTTTGGCGGAAACGGCGGCCCAGCTGAGGATTTAGGCTCCTCCAATGAATGGATATCTCGCTGAGCGAGAGCTTTAACTTTGAGGTAAATGCAGATGGCCACCATCGCAATAGACCATATCGCCATGCCCACCGCCAACGCCGAAAAACTGATCGAGTTCTACAAGCGGCTGGGTTTCGCCATCAACGACGAAGAGAAGTGGCGCAGCGGCGAGGCTGGAATCTTCTCAATACAGGTGGGTGATTCCAAGATCAACGTACACCCCGAGGGATACACCGCCACCCTGCGGGGCAACACCGCCGTCCCGGGCTGCACCGATATATGCTTCGTGTGGAGTGGCACGGCCGAGCAATGTCAGCAAATGCTCGCTGCCGCCGGTGTGGAGGTTATCCGGGGGCCGGGCCCCCGCAAGGGTGCTCGGGCCGGCGGCGGTCTCCCGGCGGTAAGCCTCTATGCCCGCGACCCGGACGACAACCTGCTGGAGTGGATGATTTACCTTTAGGCACTAAAATGGGGTGTTTCTGCAATAGCTCGCAATCTGATTGAAGGAAGTAAGCACATGGCCCGAATGACCGGTAAGGAAGCCCTGGCCCGAATGCTGGCCGCCGAGGGTGTGGGGTATATCTTCGGCAACCCTGGCACCAGCGAAACCCCCTTCCTGGATGTCCTCCAGGACTACCCCGACCTGCGATACATCCAGGCTCTGCAAGAAGGTACGGCCGTGGGCATGGCGGACGGTTACGCCCGGGCCACCGGTAAGCCGGCCTTCGCCAACATCCACATCGCCGGCGGGCTGGCCAACGGTATCAGCGCCCTATACAACGCCTACCGGGGCGGCACTCCCCTGGTCCTGACGGCGGGCAACTCGGACACCCGAATGCTGCTTAGCGACCCTGTGCTTTCGGGCGACCTTGTAGAGATGACCCAGCAATTTACCAAGTGGAGCGCGGAAATACCCCACGCCAGCAACATTCCCATGGCCGTAAGGCGGGCATTCAAGGAGGCGCTGACTCCGCCGGTGGGTCCGGTTTTTCTGTCCTTCCCGTGGGACACCATGGACGAGGAGGTGGACGTTGACATAACGCCCTCGTCCACCGGCTATTACCGCATGGGCCCCGACCCGGACGCGGTGAGTGGCGCGGTAGCGTTGCTGGCCCAGGCCGATAATCCGGTCATTGTGGTGGGAGATCGGGTGGCCCAGTCGGACGGCGGCGCGGAACTGGTCCGGGTAGCTGAACTGCTGGGGGCCAAGGTCTATGCCAGTTCCTACACCTACTCCGAAATCAGTTTCCCTCTGAACCACGACCAGTACGCCGGAATGCTCAATCTCAACAGTTCCGCTACCCGGCGGCAACTTGCAGAGGCCGACGTGGTGATGGCGGTGGGAACTAACGTCTTTTCCTCCTTCCTGTACGTTTCGGAACCATTCCTGTCGCCCGGCACGAAGCTCGTCCACATGGACAACAACTTCAATGAAATCGAAAAGGTCTATCCCACCGATGTGGGCATTCCCTGTGACCCCAAATCCGGCCTTTCTGAACTGGCCGAGGCCCTGGATACGGAGATGTCCGCGTCGGCCCGGGAAGCGGCGGCCACTCGCGCTGCCACGCTGGGCGACGCAAAGCGGCAGGCCCGCGCCGAGTATCTGCGCCGGATGCAGTCCATGCCCGACACCCGGCCCATGCCGGTGGACCGGATGATGTACGAACTTTCCCAGTCTCTGCCGGACAACGCCATCATCGCCGACGAGGCCATTACTTCCCGGGGAGCCCTGCTCCAGGCCCTGGAACCTTCCGAGCCGGGCAGTTACTACGCCATACGGGGCGGCGCGCTGGGGTGGGCTATGCCGGGTTCTCTGGGCATTCAACTGGCCAACCCGGACCGGCCGGTGGTGGCCGTGGTGGGCGACGGCGCATCCATGTACACGGTGCAGGCCCTTTGGACGGCAGCCCGCTACAACATCCCCGTGACCTACGCCATCTGCAACAACCGGTCCTACCGCATTCTCAAGGTGAACATGGACGTTTACCTGCGGAATATGCTGGAGGACAACCAGCGGGATAGCGAATATGTGGGTATGGACTTTGCCACCCCTCTCCCCCTGGCGGAGGTGGCCGAGGCCATGGGGGTCGCCGGCCGCAACGTGGAAAATCCCGCAGAACTGCGCCCTGCCATGGAACAGGCCATCGCCAGCGGCAAACCCTCGGTAATTAACGTGAGTATTGACGGCTCGCTGTAAACGAACGGGTTAAGAATTTGCAGCACAAAAAGGCCCCGGGGCATATACCTTTGCCCCGGGGTTGTTTTTCTTGTGCCGAGGGAAAGCCGGGCGCCAGCCCTCTGTCCGGCCTTCTGTATCGAATTGGTTGACTGCTAGGGGGCGGGTTGGTCACTCATGCCCAGGGCGATTATTTCGTCCCAGTCGGCTTTATCCACTGGCTGGATTGAAATTCGCACTCCGCGTTTGACTACCATCATGCCTTGCAGCTTTGGGTTGTCCTTGATCTCCTGGAGGGTAACGGGGCGGGCAAACTCCTGGTCTGCCTTGATGTCCACCATAAGCCAGGTGGGGTCGTCCGGGTTGCTCTTGGGGTCATAATACTTGGCGCCGACCTCCCAGGCAGTGTGGTCCGGGTATGCCTCACGGACGACGCTGGCGGTGCCCATGACCGCCGTTGGTTTGGCGCTGCTGTGGTAGAACAGGACTCCGTCCCCCACCTTCATTTCGTCCCGCATGAAATTACGCACCTGGTAATTGCGGACACCGTCCCACTCGGCGACCTGGTCTTCTTCGCCCAGCAGGTCCTGGAAGGAGTAATTGGATGGCTCCGATTTGAACAGCCAGTACCTTCTATCTGCCATGTTGTCCTCCAGAGCAGCCCCGGGGTTGGCACATCTTCCAGACTCAGTTCAATCCGCCGATTCCGGCTTTACAGACAGTGTTGGCGCCTCAGAAAAGCAGGCGCGAACCAACCCGTAAACCCGCGAAACATCTCATAGACACAGGGTGCAAGAGGCAGTCTCTCTTCGGCGTGAACTTAGAGGGCTATTTCCCCTTCTTCTCCGGTGCGGATCCTGATGGCGTTGGCCACGGGGCTTATGAATATCTTGCCGTCGCCAATGATGCCGGTGCGCGACTTTTCGATAATGATGTCGATGGCCTTTTGCGTGTCTTCGTCCTTGACCACAGTCTCCAGCTTCACCTTGGGCAGCATGTCGATCACATAGCCGCCGGCGACTCCCCTCGGACCGCCCACTTCGATGCCCCTCTGGGCGCCGCGTCCCGTTACCTGGGCCACGTTGATTCCCGTCACACCCGCCTCGGCCAGAGCATCTTTAACCGCATTCAGCATTTCCGGTCGGATAATGGCTTCAACCTTGTTCATATCACCCTCGCCTGCGTCCAGTTTTTTGAGCAGAATGCGTAATCGTATCCCCACGTCCTGCACTTACCAGATTATAGCCGATTTGGAGAGAGTTAAGGAAAATGAAGATAAATGTCCTCGCCTGCGCCCCCTGCAGCTACCTGATGCGGATTCCGGCCGTCTCCCTGTCAAAAGACCCCGAGATCAAATCCTCCCGCTCCTGCCGAAGAAGGTCCTTCCGCACTCGCAGGCTGGGCGTCCGGGGCAGTTCGTCTCGAACCTCGATGTAGCGCGGGACCTTGAAGTAGGCCAGGTGCTCGGCGCACCAGCGAATGATTGTCTCCTCGTCAACGGCGGCCGGCGGTCGGGGTGTAACGTAGGCCTTGACGTCGTCCTCCCCCAGTTCCGACGGCACGGCGATGACGGCACAGTCCAGCACCGTGGGGTGGCGCTTGATAACGTCCTCCACTTCCTGGGATGAGATGTTCTCTCCCCGCCGGCGGATAACGTCCTTCTTCCGGTCCACGAAATAGAGAAACCCGTCCTCATCCTGCCAGCCCAGGTCTCCCGTGTGGAGCCACCCGTTCCTCAGGGCCAGGTCGGTCTGTTCCTGGTTTCGCCAGTAACCGGGCATTAGCGCCGGATTGCTGATGGTAATCTCCCCCGGCTTACCTTCGGCAACTGGGTTGCCGTCGTCGTCCACAATCCTTATGTGATTGACGAACGTCGGGTCAGGGTGCAGGCGGGGCTGGCCGGAGGAATTCGGTCGGCGTTCCTGCCCGATCTTCTCGATGGCGCCATAGCAGGTCTCGGTCATACCGAAGCCGACGATAATGTCGGTATTGAAGCGTTCCTGGAAAGCCTGGAGAAACTCCGGTGAAAAGGCCGGCGACCCGTAGAAGAGGCGCACGTTGTTCCGGCGGTCCATGTCCGATTCCGGCTGCTTGGCAAGCACGGGCATCATCATCCCTATGAAGTTGACCACCGTGGCATCAGCCTCGCGCACCTGGTCCCAGAAGCGGGATGCGCTGAATCGCTCCGCCACCACCAGCGTCGCCCCCGCCGCCAGGCAACCCATGGTGGAATAGTACTGCGCGTTGGCGTGGAAGAATGGCAGGCAGGTGAAGAATCGGTCTTCCGGGTTGGCCTCGGTCCAGTGGGCAAAACCCTGGCCCGCCGCCACATACATCAGGTGGGTTACCTGCACTCCCTTTGGGTTGCCGGTGGTGCCGGAGGTATACACCAGCATCGAAATTTCCCCAGGGTCCACCAGGGGTAGGTCACTAACTTCCTCGGCGTCTGCCATCGTTGCGCCAAATTCAAGCCACCCGTTTTCGATGGCTGCTGGGGGCACTCGGGAATCCTCCGACCCGGGAACTTCCGATTCCAGGGGAGTTGTCACCACCAGTTTGTGCTTTACGCTGGGGGAAATTTCAGCCGCAGCCTCGGCAACATCCAGCAATGTGTGGTGAGACACCACGGCGGTTGCCCCCGCGTTGTCAAAAATATACGCCGCTTCATCCCGCCGGTAGGCCACGTTCACCGGCACGCTGATGGCCCCCAACAGGGAAAGGCCGAACCAGCAGTAATGAAACTCTGGCACGTTGGGCAGGAACAGGCAGACCCGATCGCCGCGGTCGATGCCCAGGTCCCTGAACATCCCCGCCGCCTGCCGGACCCGCGCGTAGAATTGTCCGTAGGTTATTTCCTGCCCCACAATTCGCAGGAACACCTTTTCAGCATTCCGGCTGACCGCGCCTTCCAGAAACTCTCCCAGGGACAGTTCCCAGGTAGCCCTTTCCCCTGCTTCATGCCCGTCCATATACCGTCCGGCCAATACGATTTTGCCGCTGTATGACAAATGCAGTGCCGCCGTTCTTGAGCGGCACGCCGAGGTGAATTTTCAGTCAAGCTACCACGCCCCAAAATGGGGGTCAATAGCCCCATGATGAAGTGGCAATGCCATCCACTGGCAGTCTCCAGTAGCCGTTGTCATCATTACAGGCCCCTATGTGGAACTACCCTTTCCTTGACAATCGAAGCAGTAAAATCCTACAATCCCGCCAATTCTTACCTGCCAGAGAGCCTTCAATAAGAGGAGGATTCTAATGTACGAGTGGCCCAAGGTAGTCTATAAGGAAGAAGGCATGCGGGAAGGCATGCAGATCGAAGACGCCGCTATTGGCGTTGATGACAAGATTGAACTGCTGGACGCTTTGTCGGAGACTGGCCTGAGGCAGATCGTGGTCGGTTCCTTCGTCAGCCCCAAGTGGACGCCCCAGATGGAGCGGATTGACGACATCGTCGGCCGGTTCAATCCAAATCCTGACGTAACCTACACCGCCCTGGCACTGAACTCCCGCGGTGTGGAGCGGGCCCGTGCCTATTCGCCGCCCCTGACCATTGAGCGGGACCCTTATCCCCGACTGAACTGCCATATGTGCGACGTGTTCGTGCGCCGCAACACCAACCGCTCCCAGATGGATGAAATGGAGCGCTGGCCCCAGATCGTCGCCCAGGCCCAGGAACTCAACATCCGGGAAGCCGGCATCGGCTGCAACGCCAGCTGGGGTTCCAACTTCCTTGGAGAGTTTCCCGTGGATAACCTGATGACCCTGTTTGAGAAGCAGCACGGGATGTGGGACGAGGTCGGCATCAAGGTGGTTAGCTGCTCCATGGGCGACCCCATGAGCCACTGCACTCCCGCCAAGGTGGAGGAGAGCATCACCCGCGTCAAGGAACGCTGGCCCGAAATCAACCATTTCCGCCTGCACCTGCATAACGGCCGCAACATGGCCATCGCCTCGGCCTACGCTGCCATGCGCACCCTGACCCCCGATGACACCCTGGAACTGGACGGCACCATCGGCGGGTACGGCGGCTGCCCCTACTGCGGCAACGGCCGCGCCACCGGCATGGCCCCCACCGAGGACCTGCTCCACATGATGGAGGACATGGGCGTCGATACCGGTGTGGACATCGACAAGCTCATTGACTGCGTCTGGATGGCCGAGCGCATCATCGGCCGCGAACTGTACGGTCACGTCTCCAAGGCCGGTCCCCGCCCCAAGCGGGTCGACCAGCTTTACGATATGAACATGCCCTTCGTGGAAACCCTGGAACAGGCCCGGCACTTCAAGGTGGGCCCCAGTGTCTACGAAGGCGGCATCTACCCCTACCGCGAGCCCATCGCCAGCCCCTACCGCGAGCGGGTGGAAAACGGTCAGCCGGCCTTCGACTCCGCCGATGGGGACTTCCCCTGGAAGCAAGACTGGTTCCCGGCGAAGGACTAAGCGAGAGAGCAGAGCCAAGCGGCAAAAAGGGCCACTCTTTTTGGGTGGCCCTAACGTTTGAAGAACAAAATTCGATTGATCTGGGGCCTGGCCTCAGCTGACTAGACTAAACCGCCCCATATGAGGGCGCGAGGGCATTAAACCATGACTACCAGTCCCATCGACCCAAACCAGATACGACTCACCGGCGAAAACTCCTTCATTCGTCTTTCCCACGACGGTGGCGCCAACCAGGCCACCCGCACCAGCCACTGGCGGGTCCTGTATTCCCCTGCCGGCGCCGGCCACGTTCTCTTCATTAAGAGCGATGAGATGGACAACGAGGTCCGCATCTACGCCGACAATATTGCCCTGGCCCGCTGGCTCCAGGACGAGATTGAATGCCTGCTCTTCCCCGAATTCGCCGACCAGGAGATTCCGGTAATGGACGCCGAGTTCACCAAGTCGGGCGACGTGCGCTCTTTCTGGACCGAGAAGGTGCTTAGCGACGACGAGGAGATTCACCTGACCTGGTACGACTTCTTGGAACCCTACATGCTGCGGGTGGAGGCAGGGACCGTCCCCGGCCGACCCCACGGCGTTTACAGCTGCTTCATTCCTTCCCGCCGGGCCCAGTTGACCCTTAACGGCAATGTCGTGGAGGGCGAGCCCTGGCTGGAGATGCGCGGCGACAAGCAGAGCAGCAGCGCTTGCCTGGCTTGGTCGGAGACCTGGGTGCGCCCGTAAGATTCTTGCCCTGAGACGCCGAAGCCGGCAGTCTTTCAATCAATAACCTGATAAAGAGGTGAAACCCGATGACCCAGCCAGAATTCAGCGGGGATACCCCCGGCATTGAGGTGTTTCCCCAGTTCCGGCAGGAAATCTACGACATGTACCGCCAGGAACTTGCCGGCTTGACCGACGAGCAACTGGACTTCACTTCCGACCGGTGGGGCTGGAGTGAATGGAGTATCCGCTTCAACCTGAGCCACGTGGCTTCCGGCGATTTCCGCTGGCTGCTCCAGCGGTGGGGTGAAAACCTGTTCACCGACGGCCTGCCCGAGATTGACGACTGGGAGGGAATCATTGATTCCCCCTACGACCGCCGGCTGGACGAGACCAAGTACTGGCAGGTTGACGATATATTTGCAGTGATGCGCAAGAGCATGGATTTCGTCTGCTCTATCCTGGAGACAGAGACGGTGGACTCCATGCGCAGCAAGGAATTGCGTAGTTCCGTCAGCGGCCAGCTACACTGGCTCGAAGCCCACCCCGACGGTGTGCGGGAAGACCCGAGTGACCCGCCGTGGGGGTACATCGACCTGGTAGCCACTTTCCGGCACCGCTATTTTGAGTACATGACCCACCTGTACAACATCCAGCGGCTCAAGAAGGCCCAGGGCCTGGAGGTCGCGGTCGACGTTCCCGAGGTAGGCTACCACGCCCTGCCCGGCTGGGACCGCAGCGAACCGTAGCCCGAAGACCATTGTTCCATAGTTGAAGGGACAGGAGACACGGCTCAAATGCCGCAGTCTCCTGTCCCTTTCTATACCAGAGCCACGATGGAAGGTTCACAATGATGACCTGTTGGGGAAGGATGACCTGCTGGTGAAAGACTGTCATCCTGCCTGCCAAATACGTTCCCGACCTCTAGAAGTCTGGAACCGTCGCTTCACTCACATCGACGGTATGGAAGATGGCAATTCTGACCCGGGGTGGGCATGCCCTCTCAGGGCAATCTCATTATGATTAGATTGTCATTTGGTGAAAGACTGTCATCCTGAACGAAGTGAAGGATCTGAAATCCTGCCTGCCAAATACGTTCCCGACCTCTAGAAGTCTGGAACCGTCGCTTCACTCACATCGACGGTATGGAAGATGGCAATTCTGACCCGGGGTGGGCATGCCCTCTCAGGGCAATCGCATTATGATTAGATTGTCATTTGGTGAAAGACTGTCATCCTGAACGAAGTGAAGGATCTGAAATCTTGGCTGCCAAATACGTTCCCGACCTCTAGAAGTCTGGATCCGTCGCTTCACTCACATCGACGGTATGGAAGAAGGCAATTCTGACCCGGGGTGGGCATGCCCTCTCAGGGCAATCGCATTATGATTAGATTGTCATTCTGAACGGAGTGAAGAATCTAAACTCCATCCCACAGGCCGAGTTGGGCGCCCGTACCCGGGTTGACGTGCAGGATTTCAGGCCCTTCGGCAAGTTCAGGGCGGCATGACTTATGCCTGGCGGATGTCTGCCACCTGTAGTCTGAATCTAAAACGCGATTGCCGTGCAAGCCTTCTATGGAAATGCACGTCCCACTCCGGCTTCGGTTTAGGTTATATGGGCTAGTACGGATAGCCCGGTGTCAGAATAGTGGCAGGTCCGAATCCAGTGCTTCCCGTGCCAGTGTCAACCCCCATACCTGCGCTGCCCCCGCCGCCGCCAGCACTTCAGCACAGGCATTCAGGGTGCTGCCCGTGGTGCAGACATCGTCCACCAGGATGCAGGCTGCTCCTGCCAGGTCTTCCTCGCAAGCGAATGCCCCCGCCGTGTTGGCGCGTCGCAGGTTGCCGTCGATGGCGCGGACCTGTGGCGCAGAATTTCGGGTGCGGCTCAACAACTTCCCTTCAACCGGCAAACCTGCAGCCTTTCCGAGTTCCGAGGCCAGCAACTGGGCCTGATTGTAGCCCCGTTCCCGCAGTCTTCGAGGGTGCAGGGGTACCGGAACAATCACTTCCCCTGGCAGGAAATTCTCAGCCAGGTAACCTGCCATCAGGCTCCCCAAAAGCGGAGCAGCGGCGCGGTAATTTCGGTACTTGAAAGAGTGGATTGCTTCCTGGACCAGGCCTTCCAACAGGAAAGGCGCCCTGATGCCTGAAAGAGAGTTTGAAGCTGAGCGGCGCTGGCTAAGGCAGTTTCGGCAAAGGCCAATAACGCCCGGGTCGGCGCAGATCTCGCAAAAGGGCGGTTCCAATGGAGACAGACTGGGCACGCAGGCAGAACAGATTATCTCTCCCTGTCGCCCGCATCCAAGGCAATGGAGGGGCAAGACCAGGTCCAGAGTCGCTTTGGTGGCGGAGCCCAACAGTGAAGACAGCGGATTGGGCACGCCGCGCTCCTTGGGTCTGAAATTAAACTGGCGACTGAACCGCCAGGCGAATTCCGAGCTAGTCGTCGCGTTTCAGGCCATCTAACCAGCCTTGCAGAATGCGCGAATCCCCGGGAAAGGCCATCGTGGGCAGGTCGTCCGGGGCAAAGAATCCCACGTCCAGGGCTTCAGATCCGGGATTCAGTTCGCCGCCAAGCTCATTTCCCGAAAATGCAGCCACAATCACCGGCCTGCCCGCTTCAGAATACAAGCCAAGGAGGCGGTCGACTCCCACCTCAAGGCCCGTCTCTTCCCGCACCTCCCGCACCGCGGCCTCTTCCACTACCTCGCCCCGGTCGACATATCCTCCGGGCACGCTCCAGAGGCCATACCCTGGCTGATTGGCCCGCCGCACCAGCAGCACTTTACCTTCCCTGCTGATGATGGTGACCGCGGCCACTTTGGGGTCGTAATAGACTACCCTGCCGCAGGAGGGGCAGACCGGGCGCAAGGCCCCGTTGTTCTCCCGTACTTCCAGCGCCGCAGCGCAACTGGAGCAGAACTTGTCCCCTTGTTGCATCTTGTTCCGCCCTTCAGTCGCCGGTGCCAGACCTGACCAGCGCGTCAACTTCCTCGCGGGAAGGCATGGAGTCCTGGGCGCCGCTCCTGGTGACTGACAACGCCCCGGCAGCGGAGGCCATCCTGACTGCCTGGTTCAGGTCACAACCCTCGCCCAATGCTGCCGCCAGCGCACCGTTAAAGGCGTCGCCGGCGCCCACCGAGTCCACTGCATCCACTTGAAAAGCGGGCACGAACTCGCTGCCGGCAGCGGTGGCGTAGCAAGTTCCCCGGGGCCCCAGTGTGACGATGGCGGCGCCCACACCACGTTCCAGCAGCGTCGCGGCAGCCTGTTCCGCCGATGCCCGGTCGGTAACCGCCGCCCCAACCAGGGCCTGGGCGTCCGTTTCATTGGGGGTGATAATGTCGCAGCAGTCGTAGAAAGCCTCGGGAACCGGACGCACCGGGCTGGGGTCCAGAATCACGAGGACGCCCTGCTCTCTGGCCGCCTGCGCGCACCGCAGTGACAGGTCAACCGACACCTCCAGTTGCAGCAGCAACGCCGACGCTCCGGCCAGCAGGCCCATTACCCTTGCTTCCTCCTCTTCGCCACAGGTGTTGTTGGCGCCCAGCACCTGGATTATCTGGTTCTGTGCCGAGTCGTCGATGGTGATAACGGCAATGCCGGTGCTGGTTGAAGGTGTTACCCCAACCGTCGAAATGTCCACCCCCGATTCCACCAGGGCCCTGAGCGCCTGGGGGGCGAAAATGTCGTCACCCACCCGTCCGACCATGGAAACCTGCGCACCCATCCGACCGGCGGCAACGGCCTGGTTGGCCCCTTTGCCGCCGCCGTAGGTTAGAAACTCCCGGCCGACTACCGTTTCTCCCGCCGCCGGGAAACGCGGCGTCATGGCCACCAGGTCAATGTTTATACCACCCAGAACAACAATCCGGGGCGGTTGCTGCGCACCGGTCATAAAATCCCGCATTTGAAGAGTGGACTAAACCTACCACCCCATTCGGTGGGTGGTCAACGACTCAGGCTCTGGGCCCCCAGCGCCGTGCTATAATTCCGGCGCGAGGGGGAAGCTAAATCGGCATCCCCATCGTGCGCATTCTGTTTGACAGGGAGTGGCTGAAAATGGCTGCGGCTCTAGAAAACATAAAGGTCCTGGACCTGACTCGTACGCTGGCGGGTCCCTTCTGCACTATGATGCTGGGGGACATGGGCGCCGACGTCATCAAGATTGAAGAACCTGAGCGGGGTGATGAAACCCGCTCCTGGACCCCCTTCTGGAACGGCGAAAGTACCCAATTCGTCTCCTTCAACCGCAACAAGCGCAGCCTCAGCCTCAACCTCCGGGAAAAGGAAGGCCTCGACATAGTCCGCGCCTTGGCCAAGGACGCCGATGTGATGATCGAAAGCTTCCGCGCTGGCGCTCTGGACCGCATGGGCCTGGGCTACGAAGAGATTTCCGCAATTAACCCTGGTATCATCTACGGTTCCATTTCCGGCTACGGCCGCACCGGCCCAATGGCCGAGAAGCCAGGCTATGACCTGATAATCCAGGCCTACAGCGGCCTCATGGACCTGACCGGCGAACCCGACGGCCTTCCCCTGCGAGTGGGGTTCTCCCTGGTTGATCTGTTCACCGGCATGATGTGCTTCGGCTCGGTCGTAACCGCCCTCTACCACCGGCGGGAAACAGGCCAGGGCCAGCGCCTCGAAGCTGCGCTGCTGGACGGCCAGGTTGCCGCGCTCAGCTACCACGCCACCGCCTACATGGCCACCGGCGTCGTTCCCCAGCGCATGGGGTCCGGCCACCCCAGCCTGGTCCCCTACCAGAGCTTCCAGGCCTCCGACGGCTACTTCATCCTCGGCGTGGCCAACCAGGGCCTGTGGGAACGTTTCTGCGAGGGCATCGGCCACGCTGAATTGCTCACTGACCCCCGTTTCAAGACCAACGACGACCGGGTTGCAAACCGGGCCGCGTGCGTTGAGGCCCTGGGCGCTATCTTCCGGGAAAAGACCGTGGCCGAGTGGGTGGACAAAATCGAACAGTGCGGCGTCCCCTGCGGGCCCATCAACCAGGTGGACGACGTGGTCAACAACCCCCAGGTCAACGCCCGCAACATGATTGCCCAGCTTGAACACCCCAACGTCCCCGATCTCAGGATACCCAATTCTCCCCTCAAGCTGGCGGAAACCCCGGCCGTCATCAAGCGTCCGCCGCCGCTGCTTGGCCAGCACAACGACGAAATACTCGCCGACCTGGGCTACGACTCAGGAGCCATCAACAAGCTCAGGGAAAAGGGCGTAATCGGCAAGGGTCCGTGATCTCGGCCCCTGCACCCTACTCTCAATTCAGGAAGGTAAATTGGCCGCCAAAAGGAAAATCCGTCTAATCCATACTTCCGACACCCACCTGGGCGACGACTGGCGTGGCAACCGCACGGAGACGGCCTTTGCTCGAGTCGTTGACACCGCGGAACACTTCGATGCCGATGCCCTGTTGGTCGTGGGCGATGTTTTCGACCACGCCCGCGTCCCCGACCGGGTGTTGGAATTCTACCTGGCACAGGTGGCCCGCCTGGACCGGCCGGTTATCACCCTGCCCGGCAACCACGACCTCTATCACCGTGACTCCCTCTACCGGCGAGAACCCTTCCGGCACTCTCCAGCCAACTTTCACCTTTTCACCGGCCACGCCGGCGAAACCATAACCCTGCCGGAACTGGGCCTCGACCTGTGGGGAAGGGCCATGCTCGAACATACGCCCGACTTCCGGCCCCTGGAGGGCATGCCATCCGCCAAAGCCGAACACTGGCTGGTCGCCCTGGCCCACGCCCATTTCCACTTCCCCAACGACACCGAAAACCGCTCTTCCCCTATCTGGCCTGCGGAAGTGGCGGAAGCGCCCTGCCACTACCTGGCCCTGGGGCACTGGGAGCGGCACGTCGACGTATCCCAGGGGGAAACGGCGGCCTGGTATTCGGGTTCTCCCCTGGGCTCGGCGCCGGACGACAACCACATTTCTGTCAACCTGGTGGATCTGGACCCCCTGCTTGGCGTGACAGTCCGGCAGGCGATGGTGCCAATTCGGGGGCGCATCGAATCCGACATGATTGAAGCGGCTACCGCAGCCGTGCGGGAGGAATCGTGAAGAATCTGAGCAGGGAAAAGCGAATCTACTTCCTCGACCCGGAGGCCGAACCGGCTATCACCATCGACTCAGGTGAGGAACTGATGGTGGAGACCTGGGATGCCTTCGAGGGCTTGCGGGACCCTGTACAGCTGGATGCCAAGGCCCTGAAGGGGCCGGCCACCGGTCCCATCTACGTCAACGGTGCCGAACCCGGCGACGCCCTTAAGGTGGAGTTCCTGAAGATCACCCCCAAGGAAGGCCCTGCCCACATGGTTATGCCGGGGCGCGGCTTCCTGGAGGAGGAGTTCACCGAAGGATACCCCACGGTGATGACCATAGACAGAGGCCAGCTGGTCCTGCCCAGCGGTATACGGCTGTCTATGAATCCGTCCATGGGCTTGGTGGCCACCACGCCCACCTACGTCCAGAACACCGCCAGCGACAGCGGCCCCTACGGGGGTGACATTGACATGAAGGAACTGGTGGAGGGCAGTACCATTTACATGCCTGTCTTTGTGGACGGCGGCCTTCTGGCAATGGGCGACTGCCATGCCCCGGTGGGTGACGGCGCCGTGGCCGGCACCGGCGCCGAATGCTCGTCGGACACCCACATTCGCGTTACCGTGGAAAAGGGGATGAACATCGCCAGCCCCCGGGCCCTGACTCCGGACCACTTCGTGGTGCTTTCCTACGGTGACGACCTGGCCCCGGCCATGAAACAGGCAGTGCGGGACATGGTGGAATTCCTGGTTAGCGAGAAAGGGCTGGCTCCCTACGACGCCTATACCCTCTGCAGCCTGGCCGGCGATGTCCGCGTCTCCCGAACCTTCCGGCCCATCAGCCCGGTTAAGATGATGCTCTCCCGAGAGGCCCTGGCCCAGTTGGGATAACTCCTCGGCAACAAACTGGCACATAAACGTAGGGGCGGGTTTCAAACCCGCCCCTGTCTGTTCCACGTAGGGGCGCATGGCCATGCGCCCCGGCCACCCGCCTGACCGTTTCATGAGAACCTGGATCTCCCATGCGTCACTCCCCTACATCACCGAATACCCACCATCCACCGTTATCACCGCCCCTGTAACGTAGTCCGACGCCCTGCCGGACAGGAACACCACCGTACCTTGTAATTCGTCCACCTCGCCCCATCGACCGGTCGGTATTCTGCCGCTGATCATCTGGTAGCGTTCAGGCTGGTTTACCGGTATGTCCGAAGTCAGTGTGGTCATGAACCAGCCGGGCAGGATGGCGTTGGACTGGATGTTGTCCTTGGCCCAGGCCACCGCCAGGCTCTTGGCAAGCTGTACCACGCCGCCTTTACTTGAGGAGTAAGGGGCTCCGCTGCCTCCGCCCCCGAATATGGAGTACATGGAACCGATGCCGATGATCTTTCCACCCCCTTGTTCCTGCATGTGGGGGTAGACTTCCCTAGCTGCCAGGAACGATGCCCGCAAATTGACGTCCAGCACCAGGTCCCACTCCTCCGTGGAAGTCTGGTCTGGCGTCTTCCGCACCACTGTTCCGGCGTTGTTCACCAGGATGTCTACCCGACCAAAGGCGGAGACAGTGTCGGCCACCATCTGCTTGATCTCCTCTTCCCGGGTTACATCCACCTTCAGCCCCAGACCTTCCACGCCGATTTCCTTAAGTTCGGCTACTGCCTCGTCCGTCTTTTCCTGGTCACGGGCCGCCACCACTATGTCGGCGCCAGCCGATGCCAGCCCGCGTGCCATGCCCAGGCCCAGGCCGCCGTTGCCGCCGGTTACAATGGCCACTCTGCCCGAAAGGTCAAACAAATCCTGCACGTTCATGTTCCATCCTGTAGTTTCTCAAATTTGGGTTACTGTACCACAAGGTCATCAATCTCCTGGACGTCGCCGCTGCCCATGAACCGCCCCCATTGACCCACCGGATGACGCACGTCCACCATCAAATGTACAAGCTCAAACGAAGACAACAGCGGCCCGGACCGTCCTCTCCCAAATAGGCCAACTGTAGGGGCAGACCTGCGTGTCTGCCCTGGCCAAAGGACAATGCCCCCTCACCCTCTGGTACCAGGACCCGGGGGCAAGAACATCGGCCCCCGGCCTGTCGTAGAGGTGGCCCTTGTGCCTGCCCGGGCCCCGGCGATCATTCGTAGGGGCGGCCCTTGTGGCCGCCTTGCCCCAGGAGGTCAACACAACCGGATACCCAACTCCCCCTCGCCCTCAGGGATAGGCCCCGGGGCAAAGGCAAAAATGGCACAAAATGGCACAAAACGGGACACATTTCAAAAAATCCCACCTTCGTGCCCCTTCGTGTCCCTTCCTGGATAAACAACAGAAGGAGAAAACCATCCATGAGAACCCTCAGCGAAATCAGAAGAGAAATCCGTGCCCTCCAGCGCAAGTACCACCGGCAACTCACCATCTACCGCATGCGCCGCGTCACCGAACAGGTCTACAACGACTACGCCCGCGCCGTTGGCGACCGGCAGGACCCGCCCAAACCTTTAGAGGTAATCCGCAAGATCGCCGACCAGGGCTTCCGCCTCACCACCTGGATGCACCTGCACAACTACCTGGACAAGGTACGGGAGAAGGAAGACATTCCCGAACCCCGGCGCATGCTGCTGGCCCTGCTCCCCTGGGCGTGGGAGACCAAATACGACCGCCTGCTAATGCGGGAACTGCCCGCCCCGAAGCCAAAACCCGACCTGTCCCTGCTCTGGGCCCGCTGGTTCGCCATGGCATAAGAGGTTTCACCCATCGTAGGGGCAGACCTGGGTGTCTGCCCTGGCCTCCAAAGGTCAACGTAGGGGCGGCCCTTGTGGCCGCCCTGCCACAGAAGGTCAATATCGCCGGATACATACTTCACCGGTCGCCCTCCGGAAAAGGGGGCCAGGGTGAGGACAAACCCAAAATGGGCCAAAATGAGACAAAATGGGCCAAGAAATAAAAAATGCCCATCTTCCTACATCTCTGCGTTCCGCCGTCCGGAAAATAGGGCCACCGGTCCGCAATCTTGTAACAACCGCTGCCGCTTGCCCGTCGCGTCCGCCTTAACTAGCTGAAGCGCTGTAAGCAGATAGCTGGAACCTGCCAAATTCCTAGGGACAGCCGTTGTGGATGCCCGGGCCAGCAGCCAGAAAGCGTCATGAATGGGAACCTGCCTGAACATTTCGTAAGTTGACACCCTTAGGGGTATATGATACGTTTCCAACGCTTGGGATAGCTCATTTCCGTAATTTCGAGGTGGGTCAAATGGATTCAAGCGTCTCGCTAGTCGTCCTGCCGCTGGTCGCCGGGGTTATTGCCCTGGTGTTTGCTGCCTTAATGGCCATGCGAGTGGTCAAGGCGGAGGCTGGCAACGAACGAATGACCGAAATTGGCGACGCCATCCGAACGGGGGCGTCGGCTTTTTTGCGCCGGGAATACCTGGCGCTTTTGCCTTTAGTGGTAGTTGTGACGGTCGTTCTGGCCGTACTGGACTACACGCTGTTCACCCATGAACTTGGGGTACCAGCGACGGCCATATCCTACTTGGTCGGCACGATCTGCTCCGGCCTGGCCGGTTTCATTGGCATGAATGTTGCGGTACGCGCCAACGTACGCACTGCCGCCGCGGCCATGCGGGGCCTGAATCCGGCGCTGCGGGTGGCCTTCTCCAGCGGCTCGGTCATGGGAGTGACAGTAGTTGGCATAGGCCTGCTGGGTGTCACCATCCTCTACCTGGTTTTCCAGGACATCAGCGCGGTGGCGGGATTTGGTTTTGGCGCCAGCTCCATTGCCCTCTTCGCCCGCGTTGGCGGCGGCATTTTTACGAAGGCCGCGGACGTGGGTTCCGACCTGGTTGGTAAAGTTGAAGCGGGCATTCCGGAAGACGACCCCCGCAACCCTGGCGTCATTGCCGACAATGTGGGCGATAACGTGGGTGATGTGGCCGGTATGGGCGCCGACCTCTTTGAGTCCTATGTCGGCAGCATCATTTCCGCTGTAGCCCTGGTGGGCGCCGGAACTCTCTTCGCCATGCAGGATGCCGACCAGGTTCAGGCCCTGTTCCCCATGCTGCTTGCCGGAGCGGGCATAATTGCCGCCATACTTGGTACCTTCGTGGTGCGAAGCGGTGAGCAGGCTGACTTTGAAAAGCTGCTCTGGGCCCTGCGGTACGGCATATTTGCGGCTGGCGGACTGCTGATCGTATTTGCCGCCGTTCTTACGGTTACCATAACCCAGGAATGGCCCTGGTTCGGTTGCGTGGTAGCGGGTCTGGTGGCCGGAACAATCATTGGTCTGGCAACCGAGTACTACACGTCATACAGCTACATGCCCACCAAGCGCGTTTCCGAGGCCTCCCAGACGGGAGCAGCCACGGTAATCATCGGCGGCATAGCCACCGGCATGTTGAGTACCCTGGTCCCGGTTATCTGCATTTCGATTGCCATTCTGCTCTCCTACTGGTTCGCCGGTTTCTATGGAGTCGCGTTGGCCGGCGTGGGTTTGCTCTCCACCCTGGGAATCACCCTGGCTACCGATGCATACGGTCCCGTAGCAGACAACGCGGGCGGCATTGCGGAACAGGCCCAGTTGGACCCGCAGGTCCGTGAACGGACGGACGCTCTGGACGCATTGGGCAACACCACCGCCGCCACCGGAAAAGGCTTTGCCATTGGATCAGCCGCGCTTACCTCCCTGGCCCTGCTGGCTGCCTACGCCGTCAGCGCCGGGTTGATCACGCTGGGCGACGATGGTCGGCTGAGCGGCAGCGGCGCGGGCATAAACCTGCTGGACCCCCGAATTCTGGTCGGTGTTGTGATTGGCGCCATGTTGCCCTTCATCTTTTCTGCCATGACCATGCAGGCCGTGGGCCGTGCTGCCCAGGGCATTGTCGATGAGGTCCGCCGCCAGTTCCGCGAGATACCCGGCCTGATGGAAGGCACTGCCAGCCCTGACTCGGCCCGCTGCGTTGATATCAGTACGCAGGGAGCCTTGCGCGAGATGATTCTGCCCGGTGTGATGGCGGTTGTCGCCCCCCTGGCCACTGGGTTCATTCTGGGTCAGGCAGCCCTGGGTGGTCTCCTGATTGGGGCCATTGCAGCCGGGTTCATGCTGGCTATCATGATGGCTAGCGCCGGCGGCACCTGGGACAATGCCAAGAAGTACGTGGAACTGGGCAATTTCGGTGGAAAGGGTTCCGACGCTCACAAGGCCGCCGTAGAAGGCGACGTGGTGGGAGACCCCTTCAAGGACACCTCGGGCCCCTCCCTCAATATTCTGCTCAAGCTGATGGCCATCGTATCCCTGGTATTCGCGCCGGTGTTTGGCAATGGCCTTATAACCCTGTAAAAGACCCGCCCTCCCCTAGCAGGGTTAATGCCGGAAAACATAAGGACGTGGCCTGTTTGCCACGTCCTTATCCCTTCTATGCAGTCGGCCACCCAAAGGGCGGGCCGGCCGGGTAGACTCTATAGTTGGACCAGTTCTACATCCACCGCCCGATTTGCGACTTTCAGCCTGGCAACGGTTCCCAGACTGCCGGGCCTGTGCTTCCGGCCGGGATACGTGGGGCTGCCGGGGTTGATGAACAGCACGCCGTCGTACCAGCAGACCAGTTCCTCGTGGGTGTCGCCGAACACCACCACGTCCACGGCCTGGCCGAACTTGCGCGCAGTGAGGTCCGTTGCCCTGACCTCAGGGAAGACCAGGCTGTCGCCGTCGGGACTGGTCGGAATGCGGGGTGTCGGCCATTGGATGTCATGCACCATGCCGATGCTGATACCCTCAACTTCGACTACCCGGGTGGCGTGGGCCAGTCGGTTCCCGTCTTCCGTTGGGTCTTCATAGCCGCGCACCGCCATCACCGGCGCCAGGGTCTCCAGGTAATCCAGGACCCCCAGGCATTCCAGGTCGCCACAGTGAAGAATCAGGTCAACGCCGGAAAGGGCGCGGAAGACGGCATCAGGCAGGTCCCTGCCGCTGCCTGCTGAATGGGTGTCCGAGATCAGGCCGACGAGCTTCAAATCTCTCTCTTCAAAGCCGGAGGGTTGAGGATATCTAGTGGTTAGTTCCGGTTTTCCCAAAGGGTGAAGTAGTCAGGAGAATCGTCTCGCAGGGCTTCGGTCAGTTCCTGGTAGCTAAGGTCCTGCAAAACCTGGTTTTCTTCCCTCACCAGGCGGGATATGACGTTTTCCCATTGGACAATGTCGGAACCGCCCGGGTAAGTGTTGAGCAAGTCCCTGAGGCTGTTAATCAGCTTGTCGGAATGCATGGCCAGCGCGCCGCCGCTGATGATGAAAACCACTACCGCAGGCAGGTCCTCGTCATCGAAGGTATCCACTCCCAGCCTCTCCAGAATGGAAGACATCGCAACATTGCGTACGATCTCCTCCAGCCGCAGAGGAAGGTTGATTATGTGGGCAAAGGGGTAGATGTTGCCTTCCCGCAACGTACTGGAGAACTCATGCTCCAATCCACGGAAAAACTCGCCGTCGAACACCTCTTCGGCATTCATCAGCAAGACTTCCGAAGAATCACCTCTCAAATCTATCACCAGGAACTCTTTGAGATGGGGGAAAATATAGAGCATGATGTCCGGGCGTTCCCCGTCAGGCAGTTGGCCGTAGAACGGATCGTCAATCAAGGGTGTTCTCCTCTGTTTGGGCCTGGCAAACGATACAGATATCTTCCAGTTGGCGGCAAATCCAGTGAATTATATCCTGGCTGTTGACGGACTCCGCCAAAGTAGCAGCGCGTCTTTTTCTCTCTTCAGCGGGCATGGTTATAGCGGCGTGAAGAGCTTCCATTGTACCCTCCACGTCGGTCGGAGAGACTGGAATCGCGCCGTCCTTGAGCTGCTCATAAGCTCCGCTGGTCTCCGAGAGAACCAGCACGCCATCCCGGGTATTTACGACAGGCCCTTCCTTAGCCACCAGGTTCATACCCTCAATAAGGGAATTGACCAGCAGCACGTCATATAGCTTCATGCCGGCAATGGCCTGCGTGTAGTTGTTCTCCATGAAGGTGGTGATGGGTTGCCATTCCTCCGTACCGAACCGTTCATTAATCTGGTTCACCAGTTGCCGGATTTCCTCCATGTACCGCTGGTACTGTCGGATGTGGGTGCGGGAAGGTACCAGGAAGGCAAGGAAATTAACCTTGCCCTGCAGGTCCGGGAATCGGTTGAGCAGCAGTTCGAAGGCACGGAATCCTCGAACTATGTTCTTGTTGGGTTCGGCGCGGTCGATGCGGACAATCGTACTGGCGCCCCGGTGCATGGACATGAGGTTTTCCTCGTGTTCCAGGGCTCGGGCGGAGTTAGCGATCCGCTGGACCTCAGCCACGTTGATTGAAAGGGGGTACACCCTGGCGTGGCAGGATATGTCCTCACGTTCGATTATGTGGGTGTTGCGGTCCACTTTGGCGTCGGGTACAAATGTTTCGACCGAATCCAGGAAACTCTCCCGGTCCTGCTCCGTCTGGAAACCCACCAGGTCTGACCTGGCTAGGGAAGAGCAGATCTGCCGCGCCATATAGGTCGGTATCATTTGCCAGTAACGGGGTGTGGGCCAGGGAATATGCACGTAGTGCTGGATGATGGAGTTGGGGAGTTCATCGCGTACCATACCGGGCAGCAGGTAAAGGTGATAATCGTGGCCGATTACCACAGGAGGAAGATCGTTGCTGCGGGCCTGCTTGACCACTTCCTGCGCGAAAGCGCGGTTGACCGGTATGTAGCCCCCCTGCCAGGCGTCGTGAACACTGGCGTCCACGTTGGGATTGTAAGGAGGATTCCACATGTAATGCTGCAGGAACCACAACAATGGGTTGCACAGGACGTTGTAATACTTGTGATAGACGCGCCGGGGAGTAACCACATACCGAAGGTCAATCTTGTGGCCGGGAAGGGGAGATCTGTAGGGAGAGTGCTGACGGGACCCTTCAACAAGCCGGTCCCCTTCGCCCATGGCGCTGGCGATCCAGGTAAAGGGCGCAGTCTGGGCCAGGGAATTGAGTGCGGTTACAATGCCGCCACTACCGCGTCGGGCCTCGGGACGCCCGTCCGGGGCGACATAGTGCTCCACCGGCCCCCGGTTGCTGGCCAAAATCAGTGACCGCTGAGTTAGTAACGACTGGCAGATGCGATCCAGGTCAGACATTGCGGGCCCCGCCGCTGCCGCCCTGCCGATTTCCATTACCCCACCCCGCAATCGCCATCCGGTTTCTCCTTTGAAGGGCAACCGCGATACCGGACCCTTTAGGTCTAAGGCATCGCACAGAGCGAAGAATCAGCACCTTGATTCAGGTTAGGCCAAGGGTTATAGGTTGTCAAGGGAATCAGCTTTGACCAGAGGGGAAAGACTGTCTAATCCAGAAGAAGTGCTGACGATAAATGTGCTAAACCAAGGCAATGGTGGCGGGATTCGAGATGCCAAGGGGCTTGGTATAGCGATCTAAATGGGATGAACAGATCCACTCAGGCCGCTGTGGCTTTAAACCAGCAGCTTTCTTATGGCGTCCGGAACCTTACCGAGGGTAGCGACGCTGATATCTGGTTCGGTCGTGGGGTCACTGGGGTCGGGCCTTTCGTAGAAGCCTTCAATCCACACTGTCTTGAGTCCGCAAGCCCGGGCGGCGGCCACGTCGTTGAATATGTGGTCGCCAACATGGATAGCCTGGGCCGGGGATGAACCCAATTCCGCCAACGTAAGGTTGAACATTTCACAAGCGGGCTTGGAATAGCCTACCTCGTCGGAAAAGGTAAGGGCATCAAAATAATTGAGCATACCGTGTTCCGCAAGGAATCGTCGGAAGGACACGCCGGGGGTCATACCGGTGTTTGAAACCATGCCAAGCCGCAGGCCCAAATCCCTGACGCTCTGCAGTACTTGTACGGCTTCGGGGTGGGGCCCTGGAGGATAGTCAAAGAATGAGTCGGAATAACACGCCGCAATGTCCTGGAAAGTGGTGTTAGGAATTCTCTCTACCAGTCGTGGGCTGATGAAGTTGACGAAAATCTGCACCTGTTGCAGGAACGTGACGTCACGGTGGGCGTCCCTGATTTCCTGGCAGCGCCGGACTCCGTCCCAGTATGCCTGATCGACCTGCTCCAGGGAATAGGTCTCCCCAACCCGGGCCAGCACGTCTAGAGTCCCCTCCAGCCTGGCACGGGTTCGTGTCCGGCCCTGTTCAGGGTTGTCCAGCAGGAGAGTTTGCCAAAGATCAAAGGTTACCGCGTTAATGTTGCTCAACGGACGGGCCTCAAGGGCTGAAATGGAGACTCGCACTTGGGTATTCGGGCCGTTGTGCCACTAGACCGGTGGACGCCGCCGGTGCCAGTCGGTTGCCTGTTCGTAAGCATGGGCGGCCCGCAGCAGGGTGACCTCGTCGAAAGGCCTGCCTGCCAGTTGCAGGCCAACGGGCATACCTGACTGGGAGAAGCCGCAGGGGACGGAAATGGCCGGCGTGCCACTGATGTTGTAGGGTCGGGTGTATTGCGTCAGTGCACCAACTGTACCCACGGTGCGCTCCCCTATGGACACCTCCTGGGCCAGGATGGGCGGCGCGGTTATGGGTTCACTGGGGCCGGCCAACAGGTCAACGTCGTTGAAGAGTTGGGACATTTCAAAGTTGAACCTGGCGCGGGCCTGCTGGGCCTTGAGGTAATCTGCCGCGGTAACGAATAACCCGGCTTCGAGGCGGAGGCGAACCGAAGGGGTAAGCTTGTCGCCGTCGTTTGCCAGCAGATCACGGTGATAGGCCGCAGCTTCAGACATTAGGATAGTTCCGGAAATGGCCTGGGCGTCGGCAAACATGGGCAGGGAAACTTCCGTGACCGAGGCTCCCATCTCCGACAGTTGAGCAATGGCAGCGCGCACCACCGACTCCACCTCGGAGTCCAGCGGAGCCTCGAAATACTCCCTGACTATGCCTACGCGGAGTCCTTCTAGCGAACCGGTCAGGGCCGCCGTGTAATCCGGAACCTCCCGAGTGGATGTGGCCTGGTCCTTCGGGTCGTGGCCTGCTATGACATTCATTGCGATGACGGCGTCTTCCACGGTGCGAACCATGGGGCCGGGATGGTCAAGGCGCCAGGACAGGGGAGTGAGGCCGGCCCGACTGACCAGGCCATAGGTGGGTTTAAGGCCTACAATGCCACACAGGGCTGCCGGTATTCGCACCGAGCCGCCGGTATCGCTCCCCATGGTTATGGTGCACTGGCCGGCTGCTGCCGCTGACCCGGAGCCTCCGCTGGAACCGCCGGTCACCAGTTCCGGGTTCCAGGGATTGTGCATATGGCCGTAGTCGAAGTTCTCTCCGGTAGGGCCATAGGCGAACTGGTGCATATTCAGCTTGCCCAGCAGGATGGCGCCGGCCTGCTGGAAACGGGCCGCAACCGTGCAGTCTTCCGTCGGAATAAAGTTGTCCAGGATTCTTGACCCTGAAGTGGTCCGCACCCCGGCGGTGTTGAAAAGGTCCTTCAGTCCCACGGGAATACCGTGCAAGGGTCCCCGATAGTTGCCAGCCTGTATCTGGGACTCTGCCCGGCGAGCGGCATCCCTGGCGTGTTCCGGCAGCAGGGTTATGAAGGAGTTCAGCGTTGGTTCAGTGGCCTCTATCCGGGCGAGGTGGGCGTCAATAACCTCAACCGGCGAGACCTCCCGGCCCCGAATCAGGCGGGATAATTCACCGGCACTGGCGTAACAAAGTTCCAGCGGGTCCACGGTTCACCCCCTATACCTGGTAGAAGTGGTTGGGATCGAAACTGGCATCCGGCTCGAACCCTGTGATGTCGATATTCTTCAGCCCCTCGTTGGCGGCCAGGGCAATCTGCACATAAGGGAACAGTTCATCCATGTGGGTGTCTTCTAGATTCAGGCCTGCGGCCCGGGCCAAGAAATCAAAGGTCTGACGATCGATGGCATTGTCGGAATCCAATTCAGTCACCTCCAATGTGAACCAGTCGTCCCGCTCATGAAGTAACAATGTTCGCGGGCGGGTAGCGGCCATTCCCCCCGCCATTATCGGCTGTAAAACCTGGTATGGCAATTCGCTGGGGTGCCTGGCAGTCGCCCAACAGTGGAGTCGGATTTGGGAATGGCGGGATTTCTCCCAGGCACCGGCGACTACACTGAAGACCTGTCCCCCCTTCAGACTTTGTGACTATTGGGTCATTATGGTAGTGTGTTTGACCAGTATCAGTTGCCGCTTTCGTTCTGGGATGAACAGATTCCAGCGAGGCAATTAATCCCGCCTGAGTGTTTGTTTCCAGGAGGCACCATTTGTTTTGCCCAGGCTGCGCTACCCGGCTTGACCAGATTGGGGCCTTTTGCCCACTGTGTGGCAGAGATTTGCAATCAACCCGGGAGCGGTTGGACGTAAGTCCCCACGAAAATGATGCAGCCCTGGCGGTACCGTGGCAGGGCAGGCAGGTAGTCCTTGGGCTGGCTTTGGTTGGGATCGCTTTTTTGGCCATCAGTGGTGGGACGGTGATCCTTGAACGCCTGGGCGCCGGTCTGGCCTGGGGCGCATGGTTGGGCAGCCATGCCATCGGGCTGGTCATAGTGGGCTCTGTTTGGCTGCTGGGCCATAGTCAGGGCCGCCTGCCGCTTGCCTTCCTAGGGCTGCGGCGCCCGCGAACCTCCTGGCCCTTAGCCCTGTTTCTGTCGGGTGCGGCGCTGGCGGTAAGCATTGGATTTACGGCTCTGTATGCCCTTGCGATGAAACCGCTGGGAATAGACTTGTTTCTCCCCCCCGAAGTTCCCAGGGAGGTCGTATTCAACGGTTATGCCGTGATCTGGACTTTTGAAGCACTGGCGGGCTGGACGCCACTGACGGAAGAGCTATTCTTTCGTGGATTTGTTATGCAGGGTCTGGTTGCCCGGTGGGGCGTAACGGGCGCCGCCGTGGCCAGCGCCCTGATATTTTCCCTGTTTCACCTGCATCCCGGTGTTCTGGTGCCCATATTCTTCACGGGTCTGCTGCTTGCGGCCTTGTACCACTATACGGGTTCCCTGTGGCCGCCGGTGATTGCCCACGCCGGCCAGAATGCCGTGGCTTTGCTGGCCATAATGTACGGGGGCTAGACAATAATTGACGCTTGGGCTAGAGTTCCTGCGGCAGCGGTTGCTGAGATTGATTCCAGCAGACAGTCCAGCTAATCCCGCCAATCCAGCTTCAGGCCGGCAAGAATGACCAAGGACCGAGTCAAGGAAAAGTTCGATGTCATCAGGAAAGAAAATCGGCCGGGTTTGCTTCCGTACCTTACAACCGGATTTCCTGATCTGGAAGCCACCCTGGAATTGATTCCAGCGCTTGCCGAAGCAGGCGCCGACGGCATAGAGATTTCCATTCCCTTCAGCGATCCCCTGGCTGACGGTCCAGTTATCCAGGAGTCCAGTTTTCTTGCTTTGCAGGGTGGAGTCACACCTGACGACTGCCTGGATCTGGTGGCCCAGGTTAGGGACAAGGTCCCCGATACGCCCCTGATCCTGATGACCTATTACAATCCTGTTTGTTCCTATGGCCTGAGTAGCTTCGCCCAGCGACTGTCCGAATGCGGCATTGACGCTGTCATTCCCGTGGACCTGCCGGCTGAAGAAGCCGGACCATTGTACGAGGAATGCCGTCCCCGCGGCATACATATCGTGCCGCTGCTGGCCCCTACCAGTACAGAAGAGAGCATCAAGACGGCCGTTGGCATTAGTTCGGGCTTCATTTACTGTGTCAGCCTGACGGGCATCACGGGGGCGCGGGACCAGGTGTCCCAGCCGGGGATAGAACTCATCAGGCGTGTGAGACGGCATACGGCATTGCCCCTGGCGTTGGGATTTGGCATCTCGCGGCGTGAACACGTGGAAATGGCATGCCAGGAGGCTGAAGCCGCTGCGGTGGGTAGCGCCCTAATCCGCACAATGCTAGAATCGCCTCGTGACCAGTTGGTGGCGCGTGCCAGCAAACTGGTTGCGGAATTGGCGGGCAGAAGTTGACCGCTGGCTGGAGGGAAGAGTCAATGAAGGTGTGCCGGGGGTTAAGGGGCGCCACCAAAGCCGAAAAAAACACGGCCGAGGACATTCACGGCGCAACCAGGGAGATGCTGCAGAATCTGATCGAGGCCAATGCAATTGATGAGCGGGACGTGGCCATGGCCTACTTCACTGTGACGCCGGACCTGAACGCCGCCTTTCCGGCCGCTGCCGCCCGCCAATTGGGTTGGAACAGCACTGCTTTAATGTGCGCCACGGAAATTCCCGTGCCGGACTCCTTGCCGAGTTGCATCCGCGTGCTTATACTTGTCAATACCGAAAAGGAAGCCAACGAATTACATAATGTTTACCTGAAAGGTACGGAAGTACTCCGCCTTCACGGATTGAAAACCACGTAATGTCAGATTTGGTTCCTGTATCTATAAAAATCGAAAACCTCGGTCTGGTTAGCCGCTACTTCTACGGCCTTCGGGCCGTTTGTCTTTTTTCATAGCAAGTATAATTCGACCCGGATGGGTTTGCGGAAAACCTAGAACTTAAACCCCCATATGTGGATAAACTGGGGGTATTCTCAAAACCAGAAGGTGCAGCAAAATGATTGTGGTAATGGCCAAGGACAGTACCCCTGAACAACTGGAGGAAGTAAAGGCCCGAATTTCCAGGCGCCCCGGCCTTGAACCCCAGGTCTCCGAAGGGGCGGAGCGCGTAGTTGTCGGCGTGATAGGCACAGTTACACCGGATATGCGGGATGAAATGGCCCTGTTGCCCGGCGTATCAGAAGTAATTCCCATAACCAAGCCTTACAAGATGGCAAGCAGGGAGTTCCGTCCCGAAAATTCCATCGTCATGGTGGGCGATGTTGCCGTAGGCGGTCCGGAGCCAGTGGTAATGGCCGGGCCCTGCTCGGTAGAAGACGAAGAGCAGATGGTGAGTACCGCCAAGTCCGTAAAGGCATCCGGCGCGCGCATCCTGCGGGGCGGAGCCTTCAAACCCCGTACTTCCCCTTATAGCTTCCGCGGTATGGGTATTGACGGCCTTAAGCTGCTTAACACCGCCAAACAGGAAACGGGACTGCCCATCATTACGGAAGTTATGACTCCCGGCGACGTGGATACCGTGGCCCAATACTCGGACGTGCTGCAGGTCGGCGCCCGCAACATGCAGAACTATAACTTGCTGGACGCCGTGGGTGAGACTCGGATGCCCGTAATGGTCAAGCGAGGCCTGGCGGCGTCATACGAAGAGTGGCTGTTGGCGGCTGAGTACGTGCTGGCCGGCGGCAACGAGTCGGTAATGCTTTGTGAACGGGGGATACGCACATTCGAGAGCACCACCCGCTTCACGCTGGACGTGGCGGCCATACCGGTTATCAAGCGGTTGAGCCACCTTCCCATCGTTGGCGACCCCAGCCACAGCACCGGCCACTGGTATCTGGTTACTCCCGTGGCGCTTTCGGCCATAGCCGCCGGCGCTCACGGCCTGTTGATCGAAGTGCATCCTAACCCCGACCTGGCCAAGTGTGACGGGCCCCAGTCTCTCACCTTTGAGAACTTCGCCAATTTGATGGACCAGGTGCGGGCCGTCAAGGGCGCAGTGTCGGGCTCTCCGGTTCCCGCATAACCACCGTCTAGGAGCGTATTGGTTCCGCCCCAGGACACGGCGAGATGGACACAAAGGGTAGGGCAGGCTTGGTCAAAGAGCCTGTCCTTTCTTTTTGGCTCGTTTCCCTGGTTATAGTTGGCAATTTATGATTTTACCTATTATGCCAATTGATTTTGACTGGCAAATGATAGATACTAGCCTCAAGGGAAGGTTCCGGCTAGAATTGCGTAACCCTACGAATGAACAATAGACGTAAATTTCTGCGGGGTGAGTCCATGTTTCCACAGATCAGATTAGTGTCACTGACCCGCGAAGACGTGCAACGCGTGGCCGGATGGCTGGACGACCCTGAAGTGAATGCACTGTGGTTCGGCGAGGACGAGAAGGGGGACCCCATTCACATTGGTTACTCGCCGAGTGAAGTGCTCGACGCGCCGGAGGACAAGTGGGACGAATCTATTCCTGACGAGGAGTACCGGAGAGTATTTTCCGTATATACGACGGAAGGGGAGCACATCGGCGAGGGCCAATTGGAGTTTGAATGGGCCCTGCTGGAGGCCCAGCTTTCGCTGATCATCGGGCGTAAAGACCTCTGGCACCACCACTTCGGTACCTCGGCACTTATTGCCCTGCTCGACGAGGCATACAGCAATTATGATCTTCACAGGGTTTGGGTGGACGTGCCCGAATATAATGAGCATGCCCTCCGACTGTGCCGGCACGTGGGATTTGTCCTGGAAGGACATTTTCGCAAGACCCGCCGCAAGGGGGATTCCTGGTACGACTCCTTCGCTATGGGATTGCTGTCAGACGAATATGAGAGACGCCGGGCCAGGTTGATGGAATCGGGCGCCGCATAACGACAGCCGCCTGGGGGCCAGGGCAGGCCCCGTGGTTCCTTTTTGGTCCGTACACAATATCCTGACCAAGGTGATTGGCATGGCAGTGATAACGATTAACGGCCCTATCGGCAGCGGCAGCTTTGAAGTTGGCCAGATGGTGGCAGAGCGTTTGGGGATTAACTATGTGGACCGTATGGTCATTGCGGAAGCAGCCCGCCGCATCGGTTCCCCCGTCGGCAACCTTATGGAAAAGGAGCAGCGGATCATCCGGTTCCGTGAGCGCCTGGGCCGGTTCCTGCAGACTATGCTGGAACGTTCGGCTATTTCTGGAGTGGGTGGCGAACCCTACTTTGGCCACGGAACAGAAATGCTGCCGGCAGAGACCTATACGGAATTGCTGGTTGATTCCCCTTCTTCTGCCCAGACCGTGAACGACAAGGCCTTTATTGATGCCACCAGTGCCGTGGTAAGAGAACTGGCCACCGCCGGCGATGTGGTGATTATCGGCCGCGGCGGCAACATGATCCTCTCCGGCTTTCCCGGCGTTTTGCATGTCGGGCTGCTGGCTCCCCTGGAATCCAGGATAGAAAATATCATGACTCGTGAACATTACAACCGCCAGGAGGCGACCAAATACGTGCTCGAACTGGAAGAGGCCCGGTTAGCTTTCTTCCGCAAGTTCTTCCGAGTTAACGCCAACGACCCGGAACTGTTCCACATCATTCTCAACGGCGCACTCATACGGCCAGAAATCGCGGCCGAAATGGTGGTGCACGCTGCTGAAGACATGAGGCATTCCCCCGAGGGTGTGCCGGCCTAGTCGGACGGCGCACCAGCCTTATCCCCGTTCTATGCTCGCCTCGGCAAGCCGTATCAGATCAGGCCTTTCTGAGCCCGGATTGACCCTGACTTCACCCGAGTAGTCGCCTTGTCTTTCCGAGAGCCGAGTTCAAAAGCTGTTACCGAATGATCCCTCTTTCCGATGCTGACGCGCCGCTAAAGCCAGCTGCTCAGGTCAACAAGGTCATCATTGGGTTGAACTTGCTGGTTTTCATTTATGAACTGGTTTTGGGAGGGCTGGGTTTTCTGTTTGGCGCCGACGGGCTGCAGTTGACCCTGTTCTTTCTGACCTGGGGCTTTATCCCGCGAGAGCTGACCCAGGGTATAGCCTACGACTCCTTCATGTCCGCCGGAGATATTGACACTCCCATTCCGACCTGGGGCACCCTGGTTACGTCCATGTTCATCCACGGAGGACTGCTTCACCTGGCTGGCAATATGATGTTTCTATGGGTATTCGGGGGCAACCTGGAAGCCCGCCTGGGGCACGTATGGTACGTACTGTTTTATTTCGTAACAGGGGTTGTGGCGGCGTTGTGCCACTGGCTGGTGGAGCCCTCTTCGCCCATTCCCCTGGTGGGGGCCAGCGGAGCTATCGCGGGAGTAATGGGCGCCTATCTCATGTTGTATCCCAGGAACCGCATCAATTCGCTCGTCATCTTCTATTTCATAACGGTTATACGGTTGTCTGCGTTTTGGCTGCTAGGATTCTGGTTCGCCTGGCAACTGGTGCAGGCTTTGCTGGCATTTGGGGTGTCGGCCCAGGTGAGCGTTGCCTTCTGGGCCCACGTGGGCGGATTTGTGGCCGGAGTAGCAATTATAGCTGTTTACAAGTTGCTGACTGGGCAACCTGTACTGCCAACCGGGAGACCTCCATCTTCGCCTGCCAACCCCACCCGATACTGGCGGGGCCGCCCATTGGACTGACTGCGGACACCAGTTGGGACAGGTTAAATCTGTGTTAGAATTGCGCCTGTGTATTGGCGGCCCTTGATATTTGCTGCCATATTGCGGATACTTGTCTAAACTCCAGACACAGGAAGGTGGAGGAACAGATGCTCGACTACAAGCCAAACATTGTCCTTTCCAATGATGAACAGGAATACAAGGTTGTGGGAACAAGGCCGGTGAGGCCGGACGGGGCCGACAAGGTTACCGGCAAGGCTAACTATAGCGCTGACATCAACCTGCCAGGAATGCTCTACGGCAAAGTGCTGCGCAGCCCCCACGCCCACGCCATAATCAAGTCCATCGACACCAGCAAGGCTGAAGCCCTCCCCGGCGTTCGGGCCGTGGTAACTTCCGCCGATATCGAGAAACCCTCCGGCCGGGCTTCGGAACTTGCCGAGGGCGCAATGGTCAACTACAAGTTCCTCAGCAACAACGTAATAGCCGATGGCAAAGCCCTATACAAGGGACATGCCATTGCCGCCGTTGCCGCAGCCAATCCCCACGTGGCGGAAGAGGCCCTCAAGTTGATTGAGGTCGACTTTGAGGTCCTGACGCCGGTGATGGACGCCAAGGAAGCAATGATGGAAGGCGCCCCGCTGGTACACGAGCGTCTGGCTGGATTGACGACCTCCAGCATTCGGGCTGGCGGTGTCCTGGACGACGACGATGCCACGAAGGGCACCAACATCGCCAACCACTTTGAATTCAAGCTGGGCGACCCGGATGAAGGGTTCAACCAGGCAGACGTAGTTGTGGAGAAGGAAGTTGCCACCGTGGCCGTGCACCAGGGCTACATTGAGCCCCACAGCGGCACCGCCCAGTGGCACGAGGACGGCAGCCTCACCGTATGGTCCAGCAGCCAGGGCCAGTTCACCGTTCGGGAATACACCGCCCGGCTTTGTGGTGTTCCGGTGTCCAAGGTCAAGGCCATTCCCATGGAGATCGGCGGTGGGTTCGGCGCTAAGTTGACCATGTACATGGAACCTGTGGCGGCCCTTCTGGCCCGCAAGGCAGGCGCTCCGGTCAAGATGTCCATGAATCGCACCGAGGTTTTTGAGGCTTCCGGCCCCACTTCCGGCACCTACATTTCCGTCAAGCTGGGCGCGACCAAGGAAGGCAAGATTACCGGCGCATCTGCCACACTGATATTCGAGGCTGGCGCCTTCCCCGGCTCACCAGTTGCCGGCGGCGCCCAGTGCATGATGTCGGCCTACGACATACCCAACGCCTTCGTTGAAGGCTACGACATAGTGGTGAATCGGCCCAAGACGTCAGCTTATCGAGCGCCAGGTTCTCCCGCCGCCGCCTTCGCCATGGAAACTGCCATCGACGAAATTTGCGAGAAGATCGGGATGGACCCCATCGACTTCCGCCTGCTCAACAGTTCCAAGGAGGGTGTCCGCCGCGTAACCGGTCCCTTGATGCCCAGGGTAGGATTCATTGAGACCCTGGAAGCGGCCAAGGCCCATCCTCATTACTCGGAACCCCTTGAAGGCCCTTATCGTGGCCGGGGTGTGGCCAGCGGATTCTGGGGCAACAACACCGGACCATCCAGTGCGGTGGCCCTGGTTCAACCCGATGGCAAGATCAGCCTGACCGAGGGTTCCCCCGATATCGGAGGCACCCGTGCCTCCGTGTCCCAGCAGATGGCCGAGGTGCTGGGAATTCCCATGGAAGACATTAGCTCCCGCATAGGCGACACTGACTCTATTGGCTTTACCTCGAACACCGGCGGCAGCGGTGTTACTTTCAAGACCGGCTTTGCCTGCTACACCGCCGCCCAGGACATCAAGCAGCAGATGATGGAACGCGCCGCCAAATTGTGGGAAGTAACGATTGATGACGTGGAGTACGTGGATGGCGTGCTGCAGCACAAGTCCGATCCCGAACTTAGGCTGACCTTCCAGCAAATGGCTGCCCGCCAGAATGGCACCGGGGGCCCTATCGTGGGCAGCGCCGGCGTTAATCCCGGCGGTGCAGGGCCGGCCATCGGCACGCACATTGTAGACCTGGAAGTTGACCCAGATACCGGTAAGGTTACCATCCTCCGGTACACCGCCCTCCAGGATGCGGGCAAGGCGATCCATCCCAGCTACGTGGAAGGCCAGATCCAGGGTGGCGTGGCGCAGGGCATCGGATGGGCTCTTAACGAAGAGTACTTCATTAATGACCAGGGTCACATGGTTAATTCCAGCTACCTGGATTACCGGATGCCCACGTCCCTGGACCTGCCCATGATCGACACGGTGATCGTCGAGGTCGCCAACCCCAACCATCCCTACGGGGTGCGCGGTGTAGGCGAAGTGTGCATCGTACCTCCGATGGCAGCCATATCCAACGCTCTCTACCAGGCTATCGGTGTCCGAATGAACAGCCTGCCGATGAACCCTGGCAGCGTCCTCGAGGCGCTTTGGAGCAAGGAAAACGGCGCCAGCTAGACCTTAACAGCGAGTGAACGGCATGCCTGAGGTTTGGATACCCACTACCATGCAGAGCCTGACCGGTGGTCAGAACCGGGTCCAGGTTGAAGGGAGAACGGTCCGGCAGGTCATCAACAACCTGGAGGATCAGTTTCCTGGAGTCAAGGCGGTCCTTTACGACGAGGAAGAAGATGACCTGCAGGTAGGGATTGCCGTAATAGTTGATGGTGAAGCCAGCCAGATTGGGCTGTTGGAGCGTGTGCAGGAGACCAGCGAGGTGCACTTTCTCCCTGCCATCGGCGGCGGCTGATCCACAGTTGGTTCAGGAATTCAGGAATCATGGGGCCGGGCATCACTGCCCGGCCCGACTATTTTAGCGAGCCGATTCATCCGGCGAGAGTGCCGATAAGACAGGGGCGCAGCATGGCGACGGCATCGAAGAACAGAGACACCCAGGCGGCGTGGAATTACCATAACTCCACCAAGCATTCCTGGCACAGTATCCATACCTCCAACCACTACCTGGACTGGAATAACCAGCCATCGCCTTTCAAGATCTATCCCGCAGTGGAGGGCCGGCGGCTTCCCACAGACCTGGTTTCCAGCGATGTGGCGGCATTGTCAGCCCTGACGTCGCCGGATGGGACGGAAAACACTGACCTGGATCTGCGGCGCCTGGCCGGGCTGCTCTACTACTCTGCCGGGATTACCAAAAGAGGAATTGTGCCTGGGGGCCAGATCTTCTTCAGGGCGGCGGCCTGCACCGGAGCCCTCTACCACATTGAGCTGTACCTGGTGTGTGGCGAAATGGAGGGGCTGGAGGCAGGGGTATATCACTTTGGGCCCCACGACTTCTCCCTGCGGCAAATGCGCCAGGGTGATTACCGAAAGGCGCTGGTCGATGCATCGGGCAACGAACCTGCGGTCGCTGAGGCGCCGGCTATCCTGGTTACCAGTTCCGTTTACTGGCGCAACGCCTGGAATTACCAGAGTCGCGCATATCGGCACTCATACTGGGACAGCGGCACCTTGCTGGCCAACCTGCTGGCAACGGGGAAAGCCTACGGATTGCCTCTTCAAGTGGTGACCAGCTTCGTTGATTACCACGTCAACCACTTGTTGGGGCTGGAGACTGCAAGGGAGGCTGCGCTGCACCTGGTTCCGGTGGGGCGAGGCAGTACAACGGCGCCCAATGCGATGCCGGAGATGACGCCGCTAGACTTGGAGGTCGCCTCTTATTCGGCCAGGGAGGTTGAATACCCGCAAATAATTGAAGCTCACGAGTCGGGCACCCTGGAGACTGCGGACGAGGCGGCGGCGTTGCGCGGCGCCCCACTCGTAGTTGACGGTGAAAGCCCCACGGGCCGGTTGATACCGCTGCCTGATGGGGAAGAACCGGACGAATTGATTGAGTCGGTAATAGTTCGCAGGGGCTCCAGCCGGCGATTTCGGAGGGAACCAATTACCTTTGCCCAACTTTCCACCATCCTGAACAGTGGGAGCCAGGACATTCCCGCCGATTTTCTCAACCACCCAGGGTCGGGCGTTACTCAAGCATATATTATCGCCAATAACGTTGACGGACTTTCGTCAGGTTCCTACGTCTATCATCCCCATTTGAAGGCATTGGAGCAGCTAAAGGAGGGGGAGTTCAGGCAGGAGGCGGGCTATCTTGGGTTGCAGCAGGAATTGCCGGCTGACGCCAGCGCCAACGTCTACTTTCTAGCTGACCTGAATGCCGTTCTGGAAAGGTATGGCAACCGGGGCTACCGCATGGCCCAGACTGAGGCGGCAATACGGGCGGGGAAGATGTACTTGGCCGCCTATGCCCTGCGCCTGGGGGCTTCGGGCCTAACATTCTTTGACGATGACGTGACCGACTTTTTCTCACCCCACGCCGCCGGCAAGAGTGTGATGTTTCTCATCGCCCTGGGGAGGCCGCGCCCAAGGAGACGGACAGGTGGTTAGGACCGGAGGAACGGCGTCTGAACCCGTCATTGATTGGGCAAGGTACTCAGTGGTATCAGACTTTCACCGCTTCTATCTTCACTATCCTGCCGGTGCGGGCCGATTCAATGGCGGCTAGTGTGGTTTCTACCACCCGCAAGCCGTCCACTCCGGTGGCGGCGGGTTCACGGTCTTCGGCCACAGCCTGCTGGAAGTCATCTGTCTGGGCGATGAAGTTGCCCAGGTAGTTGTCTGGGTAGGATTCGGTGCGGTTCACCGCGTCTGAAACCACCTCGATGTCACCCTTTTGCGCCTCCCAGACGGTCTCCCGGCTGGTGAATCGCCCGTTTATGCCGTAGATGGCCAGGTCGTTTCTGGTGTCCGGCAGCAGTCGACCGCAGACCAGAGTTCCCAGGGTTCCGTTGCTGAAGCGCAGGGAGAGGGCCGCAATCTGTTCCAGGGGGCGCTCCGTAGTCTGGCCGTCGGTAATGGCGGCCACTTCCACGATTTCCTGGTCCAGTACGAACCGCAGCAGGTCCATCACGTGGACCCCGGTGCCCATCAAAGTGGAGGCGCCACCAATGGCCTCAGGGTCATCCCACCACTGCCTCAATCCTTCCCGGGGCGGGAAAACCTCCTGGCCTCGGGTGCCGAATCCCCACTGGCCCTGTGCCATGGTGATCCTGCCAAGGGAGCCATCGGCTACCAGGTCGCGGGCCATAATATGCCCGGGGTTATGGCGAAGTTCGAAGCCTACCCCCAACTTTACGCCATGTTCCCGGCAGGCCCGCACCATGGCCACCGCGTCTTCCAGTGTGGTAGTCATGGGTTTTTCGGAGAGGATATGCTTGCCAGCCTCCGCCGCCTGGATTGCCTGTTCCGCGTGGAGGGAGTTGGGCGACGAAATAAACACTCCGTCCACCCTGCTATCCGCCAGCAGGTCGGCCAGTGAACTGTAGGCGACCTGGGCGTTGTGGCGGGATGCGAAGGCGTCGGCCCGGCCCTGGTCGCGGCTGTAAACGGCCACCAAGCGGGCGTCGCTGGCAGCGTTGATGGCCGGCGCAATCTTGTTTTCCGGATGCATTCCCGTGCTTACAATTCCCCAACCGAATGCCAAGGAGCACCTCCCAAATGGCGAAAGAGTGTCAACGTGCCAAAGATAGGGAATGGCAGGGCAGGTGTCAATTAGGTTGAGGCTGACGCTAGATAATTGGAATATGGCTCCCGGTAGCCCGAGTACGACAGAATTCGCTCTCGGGAATACTATCCGCAGCAGTTTATTTCCCTTGACAATAGTTGCCGACAGGCTTAAATTATCGATTAGCCGGCAGATGTCCGGCTTCAACCTTAACAAACTAGTTGTTTTCGGGGTGCCGTAACGGCCTAATTGGGAAGGCGGTGAAAATCCGCAGCGGTTGCGCCACTGTAAGCGGGAAGCCCCCGGCACAATGCCACTGTCCTATATGCAGTTCCTGAACCTTGGAATAGGAATGCGTGGGATGGGAAGGCGCCGGAGGAGCGGAGATCCGCAAGCCAGGAGACCTGCCCCGGAAACTTGGGACCTTAGCTCTGCGCCATTCGGAGTCGGTTCACGGTGGGCGGCGTATACCTGCCTGCCCTGCCAGAGTCAGGCGATTTACCGAATCCCCGGGTTGCAGTGCCCGGGTTTTTTTGTGGGATTTCGCATTTGTTGAATCCCGTATTAACAGGACTTGGAGAAGATGACCGCAGAGAACGCAGGAATTTCGATGACCGTGGTGGCCGTTGGGCCCGGTGACCCGCGTATGCTTACCCTGAGGGGCCGGCAAGCACTGGAGGACGCCGACCTGGTGGTGGGCTTCAAGACGGTGCTGGACGTTGTTGCCGAATGGTGCGGCAACGCGGAAATGAAGCCCATGAGCTACCGAGACCAGGAGGATGTCCTGGAATACACGGCCAAGCAAGCCGCCGGCGGGAAGAATTGCGTAGTGTGCTGCTGGGGAGACTTGAATGTCTCCGCCGCCGAACTGTTGGTCCGGGTCTATCGCCGAGCCGAAAATGTAGAACTCATTCCGGGGATCAGTTCTATCCAAATGGCTTGCGCCCGTTCCGGGATAGCCATGGAAGAGTCCCTGTTCATCACCCTGCACCGACGAGACGGCTCAGAATCGGCCCTGTCCGAACTGGAGCGCTACCTGGGCGAGGGGAAACGCAACATAATCCTGCTGCCCCGTCCCTTCGATTTAATGCCGGCCCAGATAGCAGCCGACTTGGTCGGCGGCGGCATTGCCGCAAACCGGCCGGTCACCGTATACCAGCGGCTGACCCTGGAGGGCGAGAAGGGCTGGAGTGGCACGCTGGCGGAATGCGCCGCCATAACCGAGGAATTCAGCGACCTTTCCATCATGGTATTTCCCCGTCCCGGCGACGGGGGCCACTGATTAGAAGGCACCGATATTTTGACCACACAAGCTGAAATCGGCTCGAAACCGGTGGTTTTCGTAACCACCGCCGATACCGACATCCTCACCGCTGACCGTGCCCTGGCCGGCCTGCCTCAAGGCGGACCGCAGGTGCATGCTTACCATCCCATGGGGCTGGACACCGAGGAAGCGCGCCAGGAACTCTTGGACTCAGCGGGAGGGGCTGGCGTGGTGCTTTTGCGCTTGCTGGGCGGAAAACGGGCCATGCCTGATTCCTTCGATGCGCTGGTCAGCCTGTGCCACGAACGGGGCATACCCCTGATTGCCTGCCCAGGTCATCAGGAATGGGATGAAGACCTGGTTACCGCCTGCTCAGTCCCGGTGGCCGAACTGGAAACCGCATTTTCCTACCTGATGCGCGGCGGAATTGATAACTTCCGCAACCTTTTCCTGTTTCTGAGCGATACTTACCTGGGCAGCGAGTTCGGCCACGAAGCGCCGGAGCCTGTGCCTTGGGAGGGCATCTACCATCCTGACGCAAACCCGGAGGACACGGCCGACGTGGACCGATATATTTCGGCCCGTTTCCAGCCCGGCCGAGCCAGTGTGGGTTTGCTCTTCTACCGCGCCCACTGGATGAGCGGCAACCTGCAATTCGTTGACGAGTTGATCCGGTGCCTGGAAGGCAAAGGCGTGAACGTCCTGCCCGTGTATTCATACAGCCTGAAGCACAATCCCGAGGAAGAGGGGCAGCGCAGCCGAACCCTGACCAGTTTCATGGCAAACGCTGGCGGCAGTCCCCGCGTCGACTGCATTATTAACACCATGGGTCTGGCCATGAGCGATTTGAGCCAGGAGGGGCCCACAATTGCAACAGGCTGGTCGGTAGACCTGCTGGACGCGCTGGACATTCCCATCATCCAGGGCATTGTCAGTACCGGCTCACGGGAAGAGTGGGAGGAAAGCTCTTTGGGCCTGGGTCCCATAGATACGGCCATGAATATCGCCCTGCCCGAGTTCGACGGTCGCATCATCACCGTGCCCATTTCCTTCAAGGAAGAAACGGCCGGCAGTGGTGGCAATGGTGTTGTTGGCCCGCGCCTGCAGCGTTACGTGGCAGCCCCCGACCGCATGGAGGCGCTGGCGGGGCTGGCGGCCAAGTGGGCCGCCCTGCGCCTAAAGCCCAACGGCGAAAAGCGCATCGCCATCATCATGAGCAACTACCCCACCAAGGACGCCCGCATCGGCAATGCGGTGGGCCTGGACACGCCGGCTTCGGTTATAAACCTGCTTCACGCCTTCGAGGCCGCCGGTTACCTGGTGGAAGACATCCCCGCCGACGGCGATGAACTGGTACACCGCATCATCGAAAGGTGCAGCAACGACCGGGACTCGTTGACGGAAGAGCAGCTGAGGCTGGCCGCCGGCCACGTCGACCGCCGGCAGTACGCCCGCTGGTTTGAGAACTTTGCTCCTATCGTGCAGCAGCAATTGCAGGAAGCCTGGGGCGACCCGCCGGGACAGGTGTACCGCACCGGTGATTCCCTGGCCATCGCGGGCCTGGACCTGGGAAATATTTTTGTCGGTCTGCAGCCCCCCCGGGGATTTGGCGAGAATCCCATTTCCGTCTATCACAGTCCTGACCTGACGCCCACCCACCATTACATAGCCTATTACCGCTGGATTCGTGATGTATTCCAGGCAGATGCTATGGTGCACGTGGGGAAGCACGGGACGCTGGAGTGGCTGCCGGGCAAAGGCATCGGCCTTTCCGAGGCCTGCTATCCAGAGGTGGCCCTACAGGATCTGCCCCTGTTCTACCCGTTTATCATCAATAACCCCGGCGAGGGTACCCAGGCCAAGCGCCGCACCCACGCCACCATCATTGACCATTTGATCCCGCCCATGACCACAGCCGACAGCTACGGCGACATTGCCAAGCTGGAACAGTTGATGGACGAACACTACCAGTGTCAAACCCTGGACCCGGCCAAGCTGCCCATGCTGGAAAGCCAGATTTGGGAGATGGTCCAGCAGGCGGAACTGCACCGCGACCTGGGGGTGGAAGACCAGCCCGACGACTTCGGCGAATTCATGCTGGAAATCGACGGCTACCTTTGTGAAATCAAGGATGTGCAGATAAAAGACGGCCTGCACACCCTGGGAGAACCCCCTACGGAAGAACAATTGGTGGGCTTGCTATCCGCGTTGACGCGACTTGACATAAGCGGCATTCCCAGCCTGCGCCGGGCTATGGCTGAGGCCCTGGGCCTGGACTATGCCGGCCTGCTGGATGATCCGGGCCGGGCGGTAAACGGCAACATGCCAGTGGCCCTGGTGGAACAGGACACCGAAACTCCCCTGCGCAGTGCCGGAGATGTGATTGAGCGCCTGGAAACGTTGTGCCGCAGCGCCTACGAACGGCTGCAGGTGGGTGGCTTCAATCGGGAAGATGTGCCGGCCATCGTGTCGGACCTGCTGGGCCATTCAGACGCGGCCACCGAAATGGTGCTCCGCTACGTGTCCGATTTTATCTATCCTTCCCTGATGCGCACTTCCGACGAAATCGGGAACCTTCTGCGAGGCCTGGAAGGCCGGTTTGTGCCGCCGGGGCCCAGTGGCGCGCCCACTCGCGGCATGGCAAACGTCCTGCCTACCGGGCGAAATTTCTACTCCGTCGATCCGAAAACGCTGCCTTCGCCGGTGGCGTGGGAAGTGGGCAAGGACCTGGGAGACGCCCTGCTGGACAAATACCTGCAGGAAGAGGGCAGCTACCCCGAAATGGTGGGGGTGGTGGTCTGGGGAACGTCGGCCATGCGCACCCACGGGGACGACATTGCCCAGATCATGTACCTGCTGGGTGTGCGCCCCGTGTGGCAGGCCGAAAGCCGCCGGGTTTCCGGCATAGAGATTATTCCCCTGGAAGAACTGGGCCGTCCCCGGATTGACGTTACCGTCCGCATCAGTGGCTTCTTCCGCGACGCATTTCCCAACCTGATCTACCTGCTGGACCAGTCAGTGGAACTGGTAGCTTCGGTGGATGAACCGACGGAACAGAATTTCGTTGTCAAGCATCTTCAGGAAGACCTGGCTCAACGTCAAGGCGCTTCGGAGACAGAGGAAGGTGCAACTGAAGACCGCGCTGGTTCTCTTTACCGCATCTTTGGCAGCAAGCCAGGCACCTACGGAGCAGGCATTTTACCGGTGCTGGATGAACGCAACTGGGAGTCGGTCCACGACCTGGCCGAGGTATACACCGCCTGGGGTGGGTATGCCTACACTCAGCGGGACTTTGGCGTCAGCGCCCGGCCCGAGTTTCGGCAGCGGTTTGGCCAGATCGTGGTGGCCGCCAAGAACCAGGACAATCGGGAACACGACGTTTTTGACAGCGACGACTACATGCAATACCACGGCGGCATGATTGCCACTGTACGCGCTTTGACCGGTCGCAACCCCCGCCAGTTCTTCGGAGACAGTTCCGATCCTTCCCGATCTCGGGTCAGGGATTTGCAGGACGAAGCGCGCCGGGTCTTCCGCAGCCGAGTGGTCAACCCCAAGTGGATGGAGTCCATGAAGCGCCACGGCTACAAGGGCGCCTTTGAATTAGCCGCAACTGTGGACTACATGTTCGGCTACGACGCCACGGCGCAGGTCATAGAAGACTGGATGTACGAGAATGTTACTGAAGAGTACATCCTGAACGAGGACATGCAGCAGTTCTTCCGGCAGAGCAATCCCTGGGCCATGCGGGGCATCATCGAGCGGCTTCTGGAGGCCATCCAGCGGGGCATGTGGGAAAATCCGCCGCCGGAGATCCTGGACAAACTGCGTGAACTGTACCTGGAACTGGAAACCGACCTGGAAGCTAGACAAGAGGCGGGACAATCCCCATAATGGCTAACTCAACAGGCACCGGGTAAGCCGGGGAGGCAGGGCATGGAAACACTGTCCGAACTGATTAACGAATTGACTTCCAACGACAAGATGATGTGGGTCATCGGAGGCGGCGAGGTCGCTAGCGAGAACACGTCCAAGGGGATCAAGGAGCCGGATTTCAGCAACGGCTGGTACACCATCGAAGCCGACAACTGGCACTTTCACCTTTCGGAGGCTTCCGTCAACGGTATCCAGTTTGTCGAGGCGGACAGCCACGGTGGCTTGAAGTCCTTCTACGTCCGGTTTTCCAAGGACTGGGAGGAGACACTGGTCCGGTGTTACTTCCCGAACCCTTACCTGGACGACGACAACAACCGTGTCGACTACCAGCCCGCCAAATACGATGCGTTCCTGGAAATGAGGGATCGATACGTTGGACGGGAAGAGGCAATAGTTTACGTTCAACGTTAGGGCAGGAAACTGGGTATTGCCGCCGGTTCTCACGGTCAGAGAGCTTGAATCGCTTACATCCTGGTAATAGACTTTGAAACCAACAGCTCAGTTGCGTGGTTTCGGAGCTTAATACGGCACTAAATATGAGGGAGGATAAGATGTTGACAATCTTGAGAAGCATGTTTGGTGATAGCGCCGCCCCGGTGTGGGCTCCGTGGCTGCTTTTGGGCGCCGCCGTCCTGTACATGGTCGGTTACGTCGATGCCAGCGTTCACGGTGTTGCCCTTGGCTCCCCGGCCGTGCTCGGCGCCGTTCACGAGTTCTTCCACCACGCCCGCCACGTCGCCTTGATGTGCCACTAGACCAATAGTCGCTGCGGTGCCCCCGTCGGACGGGGGCATTGCCCTCTTTTAACGCTACTCATGCTGCCCAGAGTGGCCTTGCCATTCAGGAGGGGGGAGCGGTGTGTTTGCGCAACTTAACCATACGCAATTTAATTGTGGAGTTTAACTATGCGTAACATGCTACCCTTGGCCCTGATTATGGGCGCAATAGCCGGCCTGCTGGTCGGCGGTTTCGTGAACGTGTTCAACGTTCCCGTAATGGAGTGGGCTATTGAACTGGAAGGGGCTGCGGCGGCGGCGGAAGCCCCCGCGGGCGAGGAAAAGGCAGGAGCGACTGGCTTCTACGCTACCCTGGGTTCCTTGGGCGCGCAGCGTATAGGCCTGGTTTTCGGCCTGGCCGTCCTAGGCGTGGTATATGGAGCCATCTTCACTGGGTTTTTCCACGTCATGAGACGGGCATTTCCAGGGTGGAACGTCTGGGCCTGGGCACTGATCGCGGGCGCTGTGTGCTTCTGGTCCATTTCCCTATTCACTCAGTTGAAGTATCCCCTTAACCCGCCCGGCATCGGCGAGGAGAGTTCTCTCCTTGCGCGGCAGGGATTCCAGTTCCTGTTCATACTGCTTTCTGCGGTAGCTGTGGTCGCCGCGGGCTTGGTGGTCAGGTATATCCACGAAGCGGGCTGGGAAGGGTCCCAGCGGTTTCTGGGGTATGCCGGTGTCGCCGCAGGGTACTTTGTCGTAGCGATAATATTGTTTACAGCAATCCCCGGAAGTTCCGATGCAATCCCTGGATGGATGCCTGATTCCCTGGTCATAATGTTCCGCACCTTCTCCATCATTGGACACTTGATGCTTTGGATGATTATTGCCCTGGGCGTTAGCGGGTACACCAGGTACCAGGATCGGGGGATAAGCGCCACAGGCGGGGTGGAAAGCGGAATGACACCTGCTTCAAGGCAATAGTGTGACCAAAATCTCCCCGGAGGAACGTCCTTGACCCAGCCCAACCGAGAACCGTCCTTTCCTTTCACCGCCATAGTGGGGCAGAGGGCCATGAAACGGGCCCTGTTGTTGAACACCGTCAATCCCCGCATTGGCGGTGTTCTTATTCGCGGCAAAAAGGGCACCGCCAAGTCCACCGCGGTCCGTTCCCTGGCTGCACTTCTGCCCCAGGTCTCGGTACTGCAGGGCTGTCCCTACAGTTGTTCGCCGGAAGCGAGGCAGGGCCTGTGCCAGTGGTGCGAGTCCGGCAGCAACGATAATCCACCCGTGAACCACCAGGTCCGAATTGTGGACTTGCCCGTGGGCGCCAGCGAGGACCGCTTGGTGGGTTCCCTGGATATCGAGCAGGCTATCAAGACTGGCACCAAGAGCTTTGAACCGGGCTTGATTGCCGCCGCCCACCGGGGCATTCTCTACATCGACGAGGTCAATCTACTGAACGACCACCTGGTTGACGTTCTGTTGGATGCTTCGGCCATGGGCCGAAATTATGTGGAACGAGAGGGTATCTCGGTCAGCCACGCTGCCGAATTCATCCTGGTGGGCACCATGAACCCTGAAGAAGGTGACCTGCGGCCCCAGTTGCTGGATCGTTTCGGGCTGGCGGTGGAAGTGGACGGGATAATGGTAGCTGAGGAGCGGCGGGAAGTCGTCCGCCGCCGCATGGCCTACGAGACTGACCCAATTTCCTTTATGGAACAATGGGACACTGAGGAAGAACATGAACGGGAACGCCTGTTGCGCAGCCGCGCATTGTTGGATCATGTGTCGGTAAGCGATGATATCCTCGGCCTGATTACTGACATCTGCGCCGAATACCAGGTGGACGGCCTGCGCGGCGACATCGTCATGTACAAGACGGCCAGCACCATCGCCGCCTACGACGGCCGCACTGAGGTGGACGTTGAAGACGTGCGGGAGGCGGCGCTGCTGGCCCTGCTGCATCGCCAGCGTCGCCAGCCCTTCCAGCAGCCCCACCTGGTTACCGAGCAACTGGACAACATGCTGGAGGAATACCAGAGTCAGTCCCACAGCCGGGAACCGCAGGACAACGACCAGTCGTCGTCCCAGGACCGGAACGAGGAAGACTCCGACCCCCCTGACTTAGGTGACGAGGAGCAGGAAGAGTCCCCGGAATCCGGCGCCGGCCCCCAGGACCAGTGGTTCGAAACGGGCGATCCCTACGCGATCCAGTCCATCCTGTTGCCCCCACCGGACCGGCGGGAGCGGCCGGCCGCCGGTCGCCGTGCCAGCACGGTCAGCGGTTCCAGTGCCGGCCGTTACGTTCGTGCCCAGGCGCCCCAAGGGCCGGTAACTGACTTGGCCCTGGATGCCACACTCCGCGCCGCCGCGCCCCACCAGCAGCGCCGTCGGGAGAGTCTGCCCGAAAATCCAAGTGGGGCTAACCTGCTAATCGAACCCTGGGATGTGCGCGAAAAGGTGCGCGAGACCCGTACGGGCAGCCTGATCCTGTTCGTGGTGGACGCCAGTGGTTCCATGGGTGCCCAACGCCGCATGGTGGCCGTCAAGGGCGCGGTGTTGTCCCTTTTGCTGGACGCCTACCAGCGGCGGGACCGGGTAGCCCTGATCGGCTTCCGAGGTACCGACGCGGACCTTTTGCTCCCGCCCACCAACAGCGTGGACCTGGCCCAGCTTTATCTCCAGGATTTGCCCACGGGCGGCCGCACGCCCCTGTCCCGGGGCCTGTATCTTGCCCTGGAAACCCTTGAGACGGAGCGAATGAAGGACCGAAACGTGTTGCCTTTGGTGGTAGTGTTGTCTGACGGCAGGGCCAACGTTTCCCTGGACGGTAGCGGGGCCAGCGCCGTGGAAGAAGCCCAGGGCTTTGCGTCAATTTTCGACGACAAGCACATTACGAGCGTGGTCATAGATACTGAGTTGGACTTCATCAAGCTGGCAATGGCCCGTCCTCTGGCGGAGTCTATGGGCGCCCGCTACCTGAAACTGGAAGAACTGCGGGCAGACAGCCTGGCCGCCGCTGTCCGCCGCGAACTGCCCGGTTCCGGCATGGAGGAAGCATCCGATACTCCCGAAGTCACCGCGGAGGAAATGCGCCAAGCGTACGACAGCCTGAATTTTCACTGAACAGACGTCAGAAGATTTGGCTTGAGTTTCCACTTTGCTCCTCGTTAGCATTGGATACGGTTGTGAAGGCAATTAAACCAGTCATTGCCTTTCCTTCACGCTCTTTTTCTTTACATCACATAACTAAGTTGGTAACCTTTTTCGTGTAACTTTGAAACTTGCCCGGCATCTGCAGCCGGCCTACCCTGTCCACCCGAGGTTGCCCCTTGCCACGAGCCCTTCCCTATGCCGATATGGACAAGATAATGTCCCTTTCCAAGCGAAGGGGCTTTGTCTTTCAGAGTAGCGAAATCTACGGAGGCCTGGCCTCTACCTGGGACTACGGGCCGCTGGGCGTAGAGCTTAAGCGTCACGTCAAGGAAGCCTGGTGGAACTCGGTAGTCCTGGGACGCGATGACATGGTGGGCCTGGATGCGGCCATCTTGATGGCTCCCCAGGTGTGGGTGGCCAGCGGTCATGTGGAGAACTTTTCGGACCCACTGGTGGAGTGCCGCGAGTGTCACCTGCGATTCCGCGCCGACCAGTTGGAGACGGAAAGATGCCCCGAGTGTGGCGGCGAGTTCACCGAACCCCGCCGCTTTAACCTGATGTTCCGCACTTTCATGGGGCCGGTGGAAGACACCGGCCACGAGGTCTTTCTCCGCCCAGAGACTGCCCAGGGCATCTTCGTCAACTTCCAGAACGTGCTCAATTCTTCCCGCAAGAAGCTGCCCTTCGGCATCGGTCAAATAGGCAAGGCCTTCCGCAATGAAATCACCCCCGGCAATTTCACCTTCCGGACCAGGGAGTTCGAGCAAATGGAGGTGGAGTTCTTCGTCAAGCCCGGCACCGACGAGGAATGGCTCCAGAAGTGGGTGGACGAGCGATTCAACTGGTACGTGAATCATGGCATCAGGAAGGAAAACCTGCGCCTGCGCCGCCACGACCGTGACGAGTTGGCCCACTATGCAAAGGACACTTACGACATCGAATACCGGTTCCCCTGGGGCTGGGGCGAACTGGAGGGCATCGCAGACCGCACCGACTTTGACCTGGGCCGCCACGCCGAAATCAGCGGGGAAGACCTGACCTACTTCGACGAAGAGACCAGGGAACGGTATTTGCCCTACGTTATTGAACCGTCGGGGGGAGTTGACCGGGCCACCCTGGCCTTCTGGCTGGACTCCTACGACGAGGAACCGGACGGCGTCGCCGTACGGGTGGTGTCCCATCTGCACCGCAAGCTGGCGCCCATCACTGTGGCGGTGCTGCCCCTGAGCCGTAACGCCCGCTTGGCGCCAACGGCCCGCAACGTCCACGATCTGCTGCGGCGCCATTTCAGCACTCAGTTTGATGATGCCCAAAGCGTAGGCCGGCGGTACCGTCGCCAGGACGAAATTGGAACCCCCTATTGCGTAACCGTTGACTTTGACACCATCGACGACCAGCAGGTAACCATCAGGGACCGGGACACTATGCACCAGGTCAGGGTACCAGTCGCCGACCTGGTCAATATCCTGCAAGACAAGCTGGAGCACGGTTGGTAAGGCCAGACAGCGGCGCATCAGTTTAAGTTAGATGTCTGCGGCGATAGGAACAGTGTCGGTGAGGCCGCAGAACAGAATCTAAATCGCCATTAGCGGTGAGGGGAGGAGGCAGTGGTGACGATATTCAGCAGTGGTCTGCGTTTGCCGGACATATTTGGCCCATTGTCCTTCAGGCAAGATTCCGGCGTATTGGAAAGGGACAGGGAGAATGCAATGCCAGGAAACGTAGTTTCAGAGACTCTGCGGGGCGGCCTGTTCACCCGCATTGTCGGCAAGAGGCTTCTCTTCTTCCAGGAAGTAGGCTCTACCATGGACGAGGCGAGGCTTCGCGCCGAACGGGGCACCGAAGAAGGCACAGTTATAGTGGCCGAAACCCAGACCGCCAGCCGCGGCCGCCAGGGCAGAAACTGGGTATCCCGTTCCGGCAACCTTTATCTCTCTGTGGTTCTCTACCCATCTATTCAGACGCTGCCCTACCTGAACAGCCTGTGCGGTGTTGCTGTGGTGCGGGCCATAGCCAACATCAGTGGTCTCAAGCCTCGCATCAAGTGGCCCAACGACGTTTTGCTGAACGACAAGAAGGTGGCCGGCTTGCTGGTGGAAAGCGCCATAGCCGGCGATTTAGTGCATCACTCCATCGTAGGCATCGGCATCAACGTAGCGTTGGATGCCGATGAGATTGACGAGATTGCCGGCGGCGCAATCAGCCTAAACCACGCTTCCGCCGGGGACATTCCACGGGACGAACTGTTGAGGGAGATTCTCCAACAGTTGGATGCCCTTTATATCCAATTGAACCACGGCAACAGTCCGGTGGAGGAATGGGAAGAATTGCTGGACACCCTGGGGCAGCGAGTACGGGTAACCTGGCAGGGCGAGGAATACGTGGGCTTTGCCGACGGCGTGGACACCCAGGGCAGCCTGCTGTTGCGGCAGGATAACGGCCAGGTACGCACTCTGGCAGCCGGCGACGCCATGTCGTTAAGGCAGGCTCCTTAGGAAGAGTTCAATAGAGAATGCTGGAACAACTCAGCCTGGACGGACGGGTTGCCATAGTTACAGGCGGAGGCACGGGCCTGGGCCTGGAAATGGTGCGCCATCTGGCTCTGGCCGGAGCCAACTTGGTCATTGCCGGCCGCCGGGTGGCGCCAATTGAAAGCGCGGCCGCTGAGGCAAAGGCCGCCGGCCCAGATGCCATCGCCATCCCCACCGACGTCAGTGACTCGGCCCAGGCCAATGCCCTGGTCCAGGCTGCCCTCGACCACTTTGGCCGCATTGACGTTATCATCAACAACGCCGCCCTCGTCTCGGACAGTGTACCCACTCCCATCTGGGATCTTACCGATGAAGACTGGCAGGCTGCTCTGGACGTGAATCTCACTGGCGCCTTCTATTGTGCCCGCGCCGCATCCCGGTCTATGGCGGATCGGGGAAATGGGAAGATCATCAACGTCTCGTCTGGTTTTGGACTGAGGGGTGGCCGGGACATTTACACCTACTGCTGCACCAAGGGCGGAATCATACAGCTTACCCGTGTCCTGTCCTTCAGCCTGGCCCGGTACGGCATTACCGCCAACAGCATTGTCCCAGGTTTTATTCCCACGGAAGGTACGGATACGGAGATGCGCGAGTCCCTGCCCCGGTCGGGTGCTTACCTGCCTACCGGCAAACTGGGGGTACCCCAGGACATTGGACCGGTGGCCGTGTTCCTCGCATCGCCTGCCTCCGACTATATGACGGGCGAGATTTTCACCCTGGATGGAGGAGGGCTGGCGGCGGGTCTGGCCCCCACGGGTCATGCCCCGGAGATACCCCTGGAGCCGTAGCGAGTCGCTCGGCCATTTCGCGCCGCTCCCACGGAGATGCCTGATGCCGGTCCTACCCCAATACAGCCTCGCGGGCAAAGCGGCCATACTTTACACGGCCGGCGGAGACGAGGCGCCTTTCCTTGCCCAGGCATTGGCCGAGGCCGGCGCGTCCGTATTTGCCATAGCCCGGCAACAGAGTGGGCTGGACGCTATTTTGGCCGCCATATCCGGTAACAGTGGCCGCCACGACGGCGTGGTGGCGACCCTTGATTCGGCGGGCGCGGTGGCGGACGCGCTTGCAGGGTTTGACCGAAGTGGCCGCCAGATTGATATTTTGGTCAACGACGGCCGCAGCATGTTCGGCCGGTCGGCGTTGGAAATCGGTCAGGCAGAGTGGGATGAGATTCAGGCGAGGAACGTCAGGGCCACTTTTCTACTGAGCCAGACAGTCGGCGCCAGGATGATTGCGGAGGGATACGGCCGTTTAGTTAACATAATCTCAGGCCTCGCCGAGCGGGGGATGGTGAATGGCTCGGCCTTCAGCGTGAGCCAAGCTGGCTTGCTGGCGCTGACCCGCTCCCTGGCTGTCGAGTGGGGACCCCACAACATTCGGGTCAATGCCATAGGCGTTGGCTGGACCATTGCCGAAGATGTTCCTGTGGAAATTCAGCGGGAGGAGCAGTTGGTTCGCTACATCCCACAGCGCCGCAAGGGCCACCCCCGTGACATCGGGCCTCTGCTGGTGTACCTGTGCTCCGAGGCCTGCGATTACACTACCGGACAGCCCATATACGTGGACGGGGGCCTCAACGCCCATCCCTGATGGCCGCGTCCTTCCTCTGAACAATCAGCCTCTGGCCTACGTGAGAACGGCGGATCCAAAAGGGATTGTTTCAGGCGCGATGGCATGTTTACGGCTACGGGCCCGTTGAACGCCCTTTTCCGCTGGGGTACAATACCCCACGATGTCAATGCAACCTGTAACCCGCCTAAGGGGTATGTACGATTTGCCCAGGGAGTCTTGGCTGCGCAAGCAGCGAATGCAGGACTCCCTGACATCGCTTATAGGCAGCTACGGCTACCGCTTCCTGGAGACTCCCCTGCTCGAGGGCACCGAACTTTTTCTCAGGCAGTCGGGGGGCGATCTGGCATCACGGATGTACAGTTTCGTTGATGCTGGAAGCAACCAGGTAAGCCTGCGCCCTGAATTCACGTCTCCCATAATGCGCCACTACCTGGAGGTGGGAGATGAACTTTCTCTGCCCGCCCGCTTCCAGTACGCCGGACCGGTGTTTCGCTACGATGTGGCCCACCCCGAGGGTTCCGGCCAGTTCACCCAGGTAGGCGCTGAACTGATCGGTGCAGACAGCGTGGTGGCTGACGCGGAGCTTCTTGCCTTGGCCGCTGAAATTCCCGCCCGGGCCGGTGTGGCGGGGTTCCGTATTAATCTGGCCGACCTGGATGTGTTTCACAGCCTGCTGGACGTGGTCCAGGTGTCAGACCGCGCCAGGAGCTTCATCCTGGCCTCCGTGCCCCAGCTCAAGAGTGGGCCTGCTGCCCTGCCCGAGGTGAGGGAAAGGGCTTACCAGCTTCACTTGGGCGACCGGAATCCGGAAAACCAGGAATTGGGCGCGGCTATTGCCGGTCTGGACGACGACCAGGCAAGGCAGGTGATTCAAGGCTTTCTGCAGTGGAATGGTACCGACTTTCGCCGATTTGGGCAACGCGACCCGGACCAGGTTGTTGAACGCTTCCTCCGAAAATTGAAGGGAAGCGATGACGTCGGGCAACTGGAAAGAGGGCTGGAACTGGCTGCCTCTCTGGCTTGCCTGCAGGGGGAACCGGTAGAGACAGTCAATGCTGCCTGGCGGGTTATGGAAAAGGCTGACGCCAATGTAGCTGCGATTAGTCGCCTTTCGACATTGGTGGAAATGCTGGAGTCCTGCACCGAAACCCAGGGAAAGGTGACCGTAGACTTCGGGCTGGCGCGGGGTCTCGCCTATTATAATGGGATAGTTTTCGAGGTACGGCACCATGAATGGTCCGGGCCCCTGGGTGGCGGCGGCCGCTACGATGGACTGGCCCGCGCCCTGGGATGCGAGAGAAACGTCCCTGCCCTGGGTTTTGCCTATACCCTGGAAACTCTGCTGGCGCTGGCTGACCGTCAGCACGGCATTGATGAGAACCTTGACAATCATGGCGGTGTGCTGGTGGCATCGGAATCAGAAAAGGTGTGTGGTGAGGCTTTCCGAGTGGCCCGAGAACTGAGAGAGGAAGGGTCGTTGGTAGAAGTAGACCCGCAGACTCGTGTGTTATCGGAAGCGCTGGTCTATGCCGCCCAAAGGGGTATAGGCCAGGTAGTATATGTGGATTCAAAGGGGCAGCAGGCAGCCTACCATGTTGAATAGCCCCACAAATGGAACCAATGGGCGTGAATCGGCGCTTCGCCTGGTAATTCCCAGCGACGGGGAACTTTATGAACCCACGCTGAATTACCTGGCTTCTTGCGGTGTTCGCGTCAGTCGGCCAAGCGCGCGCCGGTACACGGCTACCATCCCCTCTCTGCCCGGGGCGGAGGTATTGTTCCAGCGCAGCGCAGACATTACCACCAAGGTGGAGGAAGGAAGCGCGGAACTGGGGATTACCGGGCTGGACCGGTACCTGGAGTACCGCACCGACGAACGCAAGGTCATCAGCCTGATGGATGATCTGGGCTATGGTCGCTGCGATTTTGTCCTGGCGGTACCTGACGCCTGGCTGGACGTCTCGTCCATTGACGACTTGGCAGACCTGGCCCTGGAGTTTCGGCAGGAGGGCAAGCAACTGCGGATCGCCACCAAGTATCCCAGGTTGCTGCGCCAGTACCTGTTCCGGCGAGGGATTAACTACTTCACGCTGGTTGCCGTGAGCGGCGCCCTGGAGGCTGCTCCTGTGGCCGGATACGCCGACTTAATCGCCGATCTGACGGCTACGGGTACTACCCTGCGGGATAACCGCCTGAAGACCCTGGAGGGCGGCACCATTCTCAGTTCCCAATCCTGCCTGATTGCCAATACGACGACCCTTATGCAAGCCAAGGAGGCGCTGACCCTGGCCCGGGAACTGGTGGAGATGCTGGAGTCCCATATGCGGGCGGAACCCTACTACCGGCTCACCGCCAACGTGCGGGGAAGTTCTCCCGAAGAGGTCAGCGCGACGGTGCTCAGCCGTCCGGAGGTTTCGGGTTTGCGCGGCCCCACCATCGCACGGGTATATAATGTGGAAGAGCAGGACTGGTATGCGGTAACTCTGTTGGTGCGGAAAGACCGTCTTATGGAGGCTGTTGACCACCTTCGAGATTGCGGCGGCATTGAGATATCGGCGTCACAGTTGAGTTACTTGTTCCGGGAAGATTCCTCGGTCTTCAGCAGGCTCTTCCAACAAGTTGGCGCAGCCAGCCAGGAGTTTGGGGGACAATAGTGCCTAATCTCCCAATGCACATATACATCGCCGGCCAGGTGGCCAGGGAGTTGGACTGGGGATTTGTCCACGACAACTTGGGCAGTTGCTTTTTGGGCTCCACCACGCCAGACATTCGCGCGATGACCAAGTGGGACCGGGAGCGGACTCACTTTGCGCCACTGTCCCTGGAATCGGTGGGGGACGGCACTCGACGCATGTTCGAGCTTTATCCAGAACTGGCCGACCGAGGCAACAATAATTGTGCCACCAGGTCTTTCGTGCTTGGATATGTCAGCCACCTTACGGCCGATGAGCTATGGATCACCACTATGTTTCGGCCTTATTTTTCCCGGGACTATACCCTGGCCGAGACCGACGAGGAAGCGCAGATCTGGGACCGGGCAGTCCAGTTGGATATGGACCGGCAGGCCCACCAGGAACTGGACGGATTCAGCTTGGTCAGTCAGGCCATCTGCGACGGCGATCAAGGGGTTGAGATAGACTTCATAAGCGCCGACGTGCTTGCTGAGTGGCGGCAGTGGGTGGCGCGGTTTATGGGCTGGGAATTTGACTGGCAGCGCCTGAAACGTGCCCTGAATCGCATGTACCGCGACAACGGCGACGTGCAGGTTATGGTAGACCGGTTTCTGGCGGATATGCCCGAAAGTCTGGATGCCGTGTATAAAAAAGTTTCCAGGGAAAGGGTCGAAGCCTACCGTGAGGCGGCGGTAAAACAGACTTTGTTGCAGGTTAAGGAGTATCTTGGTGAAGCTTAGAGTGGTGGAAGGGCTGGCGGAGGCCGAAGGCGTCCTGGCCCGCTTCGATCCCTTGGACATGGACTCCCTGCCCGAGTCGGTGGTTGAACGGACCAGGCAGGCTTTTGGCTCAGACGTTACCCCCGAACAGTCTGTGCTCACCATGCTGGGGGACGTACGGAGAGAAGGAGACACGGCAGTTCGCAGATATGCCAAACTGCTGGATGGCGCCGAGTTGGAAGAGTTACGAATCAGCGACTCGGAATTGCAGAAAGCCCGCGAAAGTATCTCACCGGAGCTTGAGTCCGCCTTGCAGTTGGCGGCCCAGCGCATCACCGACTTCCACCAGGCCACCCTGCCGCGTAACTGGATTGATCTGGAACAGGGACTGGGCGAGATGGTCCGCCCCTTGGAGCGCGTGGGCCTGTACGCCCCGGGCGGCACCGCCGCATACCCTTCTACGGTGCTAATGACTGCCATACCAGCTCGGGTTGCCGGCGTGAAGGATGTTATTCTGACCACCCCCCGGCGTGGCGCTGAACCCTTGAACCCGGCGGTTATGGCCGCAGCCCACATTGCTGGAGTTGACGCTGTCTACCAGGTGGGAGGTGTCCCCGCAATAGCCGCCATGGCCTATGGTACGGAAAGCATACCCAGGGTGGACAAGATTTGCGGGCCGGGCAACATCTTTGTGGCCTATGCCAAGAAGCTGGTACAGGGCCAGGTGGATATAGACGGCATATTCGGTCCGACAGAGACCATCGTCATTGCCGACGATACGGCCCAGGCCAGTTTCTGCGCCGCCGATATGATCGCCCAAGCCGAGCATGACCCCCTCTCCACAGCCATTCTCGTAACAGATTCCAGGAAGCTCATTGCCCAGGTCGAGGAGGAAGTGGAACTGAGGCTGGCGTCTCTGGAACGGGGAGATCTTGCCCGGGACGCCCTGGAACGTCAGGGCCGTATCGTGCTCGTGGAGGATATGGACGAGGCGGTGGAGTTGGCCAACCGCATTGCCCCGGAGCACCTGTGCATGATGGTCGCCGACCCTTGGGTCTGGGCCGGTAAGGTCAAGAATGCCGGCGGCCTGTTCCTCGGCGAATTTTCCCCCGAAGTTATGGGAGATTACATCGCCGGGCCCAGTCACGTAATGCCTACCGGCGGCACCGCCCGCTTCAACTCGGCTCTGAGTGTCCACCACTTCATGCGCACCATGCCGGTGGTAGGCCTGACCCCCGAAGTCTTCCAGGATCTGGGCCAGGCCGCGGTGCAGATTGCCCACGCCGAGGGCCTCACCGGTCATTCCGGAGCCATCGAGGTTCGTCTGGACAGCCTGAAGGCCAAAGCTTAAGCGGTTGCCCAAATAGAGGCCCAGGTTTCCATTGCCGTAAGTTTCTGCTGAAACCCCAAACTTAACCCGGAATAGTGATATGACCGACGTTAGAGACCTCCTGCTGCCCCACATCCGCCAATTGAAGACCTATGATGGCGTAGACCCCATGGAGGTGATGGCACAGCAGGCCGGCATTCCCCCGGAAGAAGTAATCCGGCTCAACGGCAACGAAAACCCTTTCGGTCCTTCGCCGGAGGTGGTGAAGGCCCTGGGCAGCTTTCAGCACTACAACCATTATCCTGACCCGGACCAGCGCCATTTGCGGGATGCGCTTTCGGGATACCTGGGTGTGCCCGCCGAGCAGATCGTTGCCGGTAACGGCAGCGACGAGTTGATCGACATGATCTTGCGCATGTTCCTGGGGACAGGCGAAAACATCGTCATTCCAACTCCAACATTCGGAATGTACGCCTTCTCGGCGGAAGTCTGCGGTGGCAAGGTAAAGGCTGTGCCCCGCAATGAAATTTTCGACATTGACATTGAAGCCACCGTCGCGGCATTTGACGAGGAAACCAAGGCCATTTTCCTTGCCTCGCCCAACAACCCCACCGGAAACGCGGCCTCGGAAGAGTCCATACGCGCCCTGCTGGACACGGGCAAGATCGTGGTGGTAGACGAGACGTACTATGAATTCTGTGGCCATTCAGTCCTGCCCCTGGTGGATGAATACTCTAACCTGGTAGTTCTGCGTACTTTCAGCAAGTGGGCAGGGCTGGCTGGCTTGAGAATTGGTTTGGGGGTTATGGAGCCCGGTGTTGCCCGCACTATGATGAGCATGAAGTCGCCCTACAACGTCAACCTGGCGGCGGAAGTGGCCCTCATAGCCTCACTCAATGACCGCCCCACACTGCTTAACCGGGTCCAGGCAATTGTGCAGGAACGGAAGCGTATGACAGGACTGCTGGAAGGTATTCCGGGAATCCAGGTGTGGCCGTCCCAGGCCAACTTCATCCTGTGTCGTCTGCCCGAGGGAAGGGGCCAGGAAATATTCGAAGGACTATGCCGGCGCGGCATTTTCCTGCGCTACTTCAACACCCCGCAACTTCGGGACTACGTACGGGCCAGTGTGGGCCTGCCCGAGGAAACTGACCAGGTTGTTGCGGCCCTCAAAGAACTGGTGGGTGAGTGATGGTGGAGAAGATCGAACCCGTAAACGCGGGGCTGGTCCAATCGGGCGCCCGAATCGCAACCCTGAACCGGGAGACTGCGGAGACTCAGATTGCACTGACGGTTAACCTGGACGGTGAGGGCCGTTACGAGGTGGATACGGGCAATGGCTTCCTGGATCACATGGTCAGCCAGATCGCCCGCCATGGCCTGTTCGACATCACCCTACAGGCGAAGGGCGATGTCCACGTGGGTTGGCACCACTTGGTGGAAGACGTGGGGATATTGTTAGGGAGGGCCTTCAACCAGGCCCTCGGCGAGGTGCGAGGGATCCGCCGCATGGGTCACGCCATAGTCCCCCTGGACGAAACTCTGGTGATGGTCGCTCTGGATCTCAGCGGAAGAAGCTACGCGGTGGTGGAGACCACGTTGGACGATACAATGGTGGAGACTCTCTCAGGAGACCTTGTGCGCCACTTTTTCGAGTCCTTTGCTTTGGAGGGGCGCATAAACCTGCACGCCAAGGTTCTGACCGGCATCAGCCCTCACCACAAGGCTGAGGCGCTGTGCAAGGCGCTGGCCCGGGCACTCAGGGATGCGGTGGAGATTGACCCCAGGGCTACCGGACAGGTGCCCAGCACCAAGGGCACACTGGATAGCTGAAAGAGGTCAAGTTCACATAATAATGTAAAAGTGTACGGGCCGCTGATTCAGCGGCCCGTACTTCTTGTCTATTGCTGGAAAGATTGCGATATGGTGCGGGCTAGAGTCCCTTCCTGGCGATGAACTCGGGGAAGGCCTGTTCCGCGTTGTAACCGCGCACCCGGTTGGTGGTGAAATCCCGCTCGTTAACCCATTGCTGCTCCAGGTCGCAACCTTTGTGCATCAGTAGCAGTTCCTTGATGCCCATTATTGACTCCCGGCGATTCTGGGCAATGGTCCTGCCAATCTCCATGGTCTTTTCACGAAGCTGGTCAGCAGGCACCAGGTGATTCAGGAGCCCAATGCGATAGGCTTCCTCCGCGTCCACCACTCGCCCGGTGAACAGCAGTTCCTTGGCGATGGGCCAGCCCACCTGGTTCGGAAGCGTCCAGGTGGAGTTGATCCGGCCATAGGCGGCGGCCAGGAAACGGAAGCTGGTGCGCTCGCAGCCCACCCTCATATCAAGGGAAGAAGAAAGAACCGCTGCCCCGCCGTAGGCAAGCCCGTTCATCATGCCGATTACGGGCTTCAATGAAGCGCTGATTTCGTATGTGCCACGGGCCCGGTTCCGGTCCTGCTGTTCACGGCCCTCCTGGTCAGTTTCCCTGTCCCGCTCCCGCTGTTCGTGGATGTCACCGCCGGCGGAAAACGCTCTTTCTCCCGCGCCGGTTATCGCAATGCAGCCCACTTCGTCGTCCTCGTTCATGGCCCTGACGGCGTCCTGCAGTTCCCGGTTCAACTGCCGGTTCATGGCGTTTAGTTTTTCCGGCCGGTTCAAAGTGATAATGGCCACGCCATCTTCTTTCTCCACCAGGATGAATTCGTAGTCCATTTTCTCCTCCAGATCCTGGCTTCCCCTTCATACCTTCGCAGAAGATGGATTCCAGCGTTTCAAATTTGACGCTATTGTATGGGCGCCTACCGGGGTAGTCAAACCCGAATCTCAGGGGCTGTTGGAACTTTCGCCCAGTGTTAGGTGACCCGGCGCTATTCTGTGTCTGTCCAGGCGATTGACACAGCGGGCAGTGCCAAGGATGATTGAACTGATATGAGCACGTCAGGAACCAACACAAACGCACAAAGATCACGTTTGGGCACCGGGATACGGCCAGGCCTGATCAGACTCCTTATTCTCTCCGTTGCGTGTGCCCTGATGCTGCTGGGCCTGGCCGGGCAGGCGCTGGCCCAGGCTCCCTCCGCCACAGCGCTGGTAGTGGAAATTGAGGGCGCAATTAATCCCGTCAAGGAAAGGTACCTGGAACGCGCCCTGCAGCAAGCTCGGGATTCCGGCGCAACCCTGTTGATTGTGAGACTGGACACTCCTGGCGGGCTGCTGGATTCCACGAGGAAAATGGTAGAAATGCAGCTGGAGTCCGACATCCCCATCGTGGTGTACGTTGCTCCCGGCGGAGCCCAGGCCGGGTCCGCTGGCACCTTTCTGACCGCAGCTGCCAATGTGGCGGTTATGGCCCCAGGGACCAATATTGGTGCCGCCACACCCGTATCTGCGACGGGTGAAGATATAGGGGAAACCCTGGCAAACAAGGTGACCAACGATGCCGCTGCTCTAATTCGCAGTATCGCCGAGGAACGCAACCGTAACGGCGAGAAGCTGGAAGAAACCGTCCGGTTGGGAGCCTCCTTTACCGCCACCGAGGCAGTTGAACTGGGCATGGTCGACTTTATAGCCACAGACACGGACGACTTGATCAGGCAGCTGAATGGTCGCGAAGTAACCACCCGCAGCGGATCCTCGACGCTGCAAACGGAGGAAATTACTGCCAGGGACCTGGAGAAGAATCTGCTGGAGCATTTTCTGGAGTTCCTGGCCAACCCTGACGTGGCATTCCTGCTCCTCACCATTGGCGGGCTGGCCGTGGTGATAGAACTGTTCAACCCGGGAATGATAGTACCTGGAGTAGTAGGAATTGTCCTGCTCATCCTGGCTTTCCTTGCTTTGGGCAGCCTGCCCGTCAACTGGGCTGGAGTGGCGCTGATTATCCTGGCTTTGGCCCTGGGCTTTCTGGAAACCCAGGTTTCGGGTTTTGGAGTACTGGGTGTTGCGGCAGGCATCTGCCTGATTCTGGGCGGCTTTCTGCTGTTTGCCCAGTTTGGTACGCCTTCCCCTACCCTTGCACCTATTTCAGTGAATCCCTGGCTCATAGTGGCGACCGCGTCCGTCCTCGCAGGCGGCCTGCTCTACCTGGTATGGGCGATACGAAAGTCTCAGAAGGAAGACCGAGGGGAGGATACGATACAGCTGATGGGGCGCCTGGGTACGGTGATTACCGAACTGGCCCCACGGGGAGTGGTAAGGATGGAGGATGGGAACTGGACGGCGGTTTCCGACAATGACCAGGTGATAGCTGAGGGAGAAAGGGTTATAGTGGTGGGAGTAGACGACCTGGTTCTGACCGTTATACCCTTGGACGAGACGAATTAAACTGGTCTAAGGAATCCGGTAGCCGGAATACGGGAAGATAATTCCCGAGGAGGTACCAATGGCAACGGGTATAGTAATAGTGCAGCAGCAAGAGCGGATGGTCATCCAGCGGTTCGGGCGTTTCGACAAGGTGGTGGGGCCTGGATTCCGGTTCTTGGTGCCTATAATATTCAATGGCACCAAAGTGGGCATCTGGGAGCGCACTCAGCGGGTTCCCACCCAGAAGTACATCACCACCGACAACGTGGTCGTAGATATGGACTTCGTAATCTATTACCAGGTGCTTCCCGACGAGGACAATCCACGCAAGTCCGTTCTTGACGTTCAAGACTTTGAGACGGCGGTGGTCAATCTGGCAGTGGCGGAATTAAGGTCCATAATCGGCAACATAACCCTGGCTGATGCCCTGGCTGAACGAGAAAGGATACAAGGCAGGCTCCAGATGGCACTGGACGAAAATACCGGCAGGTGGGGCGTGAAGGTACGCAACGTGGCCATCAACGAAATCGACCCGCCACCGGGTGTGAAGCAGGCGATGGAACGGGAAAAGTCGGCGGCCGCCATTAAGACCGCTGACATCACCGAATCCGAAGGCCAGCGGCAGGCCCAGATAAACCGGGCCGAGGGTGAGAAACAGTCAGCAATCTTGCAGGCGGAGGGCAACCGGCAGGCTGCCATACTGGAGGCGGAGGGCGACCAACAGGCCACGGTCCTTCGAGCCCAGGGCTTCAGCAGCGCATTGGAACAGATTTACAACGTCGCCAATAACGTTGACGCCAAGACAATGAGCCTACAATACTTTGACACTCTCAAATCCCTTGGTGCCAGCCCTTCGACCAAGTTCATCTTTCCTATGGAGTTCACCTCGATGCTTTCTCCCTTCCTTGGAATGGGGAACAACCAGCAAACCAATAACGGCGGCACCACTGAAAACTCGCAGACCTAGTTTCACTGTACTGTGAAGCCAAGATAGAACCCCCTGGCTTGCGCCTTTCGGCGGGCCAGGGGGTTCTTCTTGTCCTGTCTACGGGGGTCGACAGGACAAACACCGGCAATCCAGGCAGGTCACATTCTCAGCAGCCTGGGCAGGGCTATCAGGCCTTCGGCGTCGCTGCCCACCACATCCGTTTCACCGGAAGCGTGAAGCAGGGCTATGTGAGCATTTATGAGGGAATCGCAAGAACCGGAATCCAGACCAATCATGTAGTCATCTAGCCCGTCAACCAGGTTGGGGAGCCTGTCTTTGAGAAACCCCAGGCATTCCTTGGCGTTTCGCTTGGGAGGAAGCTTGTCTCCGAATAGAAGCAGCTTGCTGGCGTGGGGGTACACCTCGATAATCTGCTGCCCCATTTTCGAAAGCTGCCGGTTCAACTTTACGGCGCGGTAGACAAGTTGGGTGACTATTGACTTCTTGTTGGTAAAGAAGCAACTGATACCCATGCGGGCCAGATCCAACTCAGCCTGCCGCCCTTTATTCTCAGGGTAATCCATCTGACATTGGCAGGTGGCTTCAAGGCAGCAGAGGCCAGTGGGTAGAGTGAGGGGGCTTCCAATGGCAATAAACTGGGGACGATATTCTCCGATCGATTCAATAAGCTCTCTGTCCTCGGAGAAGGACCCCATAAAGACAATCTTGGAGTCGGAGTCGATGACAGCCAGCGAACTGCGCTGTCGCGTGGTGGTTTTGAGGTCTACGCCCATATAAAGCATACGCACATCCCTTCCATGAAGAGTTGGATATAACGAGGGGGCAACCCCTTAGGGAAGCCCAAAGGAATTTCGTTATTGGTTTCGCTCGTTTTCCGGGAAGGTGGTTTCCATAAAATCCGGACGGTTCAGCAGTTCCGCCGCCGCCGAATAGGGTTCCAGCTTCCCAATTCCAATATCTTCTAAATATGATTGCAGGGATTGTTCGCGCTTTATATGGGCACTAAGCCGCTGAAACAGTTCCTCCTGGAGCGCTTCCATGAATTCCTCGCGTCGCCTTTCCATGCGACGCTGCTCCAGGAGAGACCGGTATCCCCCCGCGCTGGCGGGGGCTGTTAAATTCAAACGATGTTCTTCAATTTTGGTCCAGAGGTCTTCGATGCCCTCTCCCCGGTCAGCCTGGGTGAGAACCACAGGAGGTTCCCACTGCGAGGGCTCCGCCGCAGTATGCAACATGGCACGTATGCTGGCTGCCATGCGGTCGGCGCCTTCTCGGTCGGCCTTGTTCACCAGGAAAATATCGGCTATTTCCAGGACCCCCGCCTTTAACGCCTGTATCGAATCACCCGATTCGGGCATCATGGCTACGACTACCGTGTCGGCTACGCCCATGATTCCCAGTTCCGTCTGTCCTACGCCTACGGTTTCCACCAGTACGACGTCTTTGCCGGCGGCATCCAGTACCCTTACCAGGCTCTTGACGATCCTGGGCAACCCGCCTCCCTGGCCCCGAGTTGAAACGCTTCGGATGAAGACGCCTGGATCCAGGTAGTGGCGCTGCATACGTATGCGGTCGCCGAGTATTGAACCGCCGCTGAACGGACTATCGGGGTCAACTGCTATGATTCCGACGGTCAGTCCCAGTTTTCTGAGGTGCCCGGTAAGGCGGTCAACCAGTGTGCTTTTGCCTACTCCGGGCGGGCCGGTTATGCCCACGCAATAGGCATTACCGGTGTGGTGGTCAAGTTGTTTGATAGCAGAGATCACCGCCGGGTCGCGCCGTTCCAGCGAGGTCATCGTGCGGGATATTGCCCGCTGGTCTCCGCCCGTCACCCTGGCTACTTCATCATTCATCCGGCAGAGACTCCGGCTGTGACCTTTGCTTCAATTACCATAACACCGGCAAAATTTTAGCGTCAAGGTAACACTCGCGGGGTTACCCACCCAGTCTGTTTTGTAATCCGCCAAATCCCAGTAACCTACCGTTTAGATTCGTTACTGGGATTACGACTTTTACACAAAATCTGAAAAGCCCCATTTATTTTCACTAATTTTATACTTTTTCAAAAATCAATATAATCCCGGTCGCACGCCGGCCCCACCGCTATAAATGTGACCCTGGTGTAACCGCTACAAGTCACCGGGATTAACTAAAAAGCTCCGCCAATTTTCTGTAGGGATACCCACCGGGAAGCAGATCCCGTCGAGTCACCTGCCAGGATTGGCGGAGCGAAAGTGCGTGTGCAGTTGCTAAGGCTAGTGGCGAAAGCCAGTTTCAAAACCGCGGGCGCCCGAGGCGATCAACAGGTCGGGGCGGTTGCCCCAACGTCGCAGGAAGCGGCCAAAGTTCTTCCGGCTCAGTTCATCCCGCTGGCCATCGTCCAGCTCCGTCCACTGGCGGTGTTCGTGGCGCACCATGGGCAGGCTGCTGTCTGCCACCACGCGGTAGCCCCTTTCCTTAAATTGGAAGCAGTAGTCAATGTCCAAGTTCCGGTAAAAGCGGAAACCCTCGTGCATCAGTCCCACAGTTCGCACCGCTTCCCTGCGGAAGGACATACAGTAGGCCTGCATGGCGTCGGCTTCGCCCTGTTCTACTTCTTCGTGGAAGTGCTGCATATCGTCCGTGGTCAAGCCGTAGGGGCCGAAAATGCCGACCGTTTCGTCCGATAACTGCTGGGCTATAGTTCCCAGCACATCCCCCGTTATCTCCGTCGAGGCGTCCAGCATGACGATGTACCTTCCCAGGCTCAGCTTGACTCCAATGTTCTTTCCAGCAGCATCGCCAATGACGTGGTCGCAGTGCACGACGCGGAAGTCGGCATCCTGTTCCTTGTAGCTCTCCAACCATTCTGCCGTGTCGTCGGTTGATCCGTTGTCGATGGTGATGATCTCTGCCGAATAGCCCGCGGCGTGTTTTCGCATGGCAGTTACGCACCGCTGCACGTCTTCGGAATAGTTATATGCGTTAAGAATGAAGGTGAAATCGTACAGGTCCGGCAGGTCCAGGGAAGAATCGACTTCACGGGACGAGGAAACCCAGTCCCACCTCTCCTCCTGCTGTTCCAAAGCAGTCTTGGGACGGATCCGGGTGGCGCGGGGCGTATCCTCCACCACATAACCGCCCGATACCAGTTCTTCCCTTAGTGTATCTGCAGTGTCATAATCCACCTGGTCACGCAAGGCATTGCGCTGGGTCGCTGCGGTCACTATGGACTCCGGCAGCTGGTAAGCGTCTGGTACCAGGTCCAGGTCCAGTGCGAAGATGCGGTCAAAGTCCAGCAGCAGCGCCAGCTTGGCCTGTCCTGGCAAACTTGACCTAACCATATCCCAGGTCAGGGCCAGCGCTGTAGGCAGGTCCAGGTCGTCGTTAACCGCATCCCAGAATTTCTGCCGCCACTCCTCCGCCTCGGCGGGAATCTCCCGCATCTCCGGCAAGCTCTTCCACTCCCACATGCGATTTCGCAGCTTGGAAAGGGCTCGTTCACTGGCCTTCAATGAGTTGAAGGTGAAGTTCATTCGGTGACGGTAGCGCACTGTCATGCACAAATAGCGGAAAGACAGAGGGTCTATGCCCCGGGAAGCCAGGTCGTCAAGGAGAAACACATTGCCCGAAGACTTGGCCATCTTTGCCCCGTCGGCCAATAGATGCTGGCCATGGACCCAGTAATTCACATGAGTGTCGCCGAATGCGCCTTCACTCTGGGCAATTTCATCCTCATGGTGCGGGAATACGTTGTCCACGCCCCCGGTGTGAATGTCAAACTGCTCTCCCAGGTATTTGTGGGCCATAGCGGAGCACTCTATGTGCCAACCCGGAAAGCCTTCTCCCCAGGGACTGTCCCACTTCACATCCCGGCCAGGTTCCGCAGCCTTCCACAAAGTGAAATCCCTGGCGTCCCGCTTGAGGGGATCAGCTTCAGCCCGAACGCCTTCCAGCAGGTTTCCGCCGAAGTTTCGGGAAAGCGCGCCGTACTTTGGGAACTGGGGGACATCAAAGTAAACGTTTCCGCCGGATTCGTAGGCGTACCCGTTGACCACCAACTGTTCCACCATGGTTACCATTTCGGGTATGTGGTGGGTGGCCCAGGGAAATACGTGGGCTGGCAGGATGTTAACTCGCTCCTCATCCTGGAAGAAGCTGTCCGCATAGAACTGGGCGATCTCCTGGATGGTCTTCCCTTCAGCCAGGGCGGCCATTATCATCTTGTCCCCGCCAGCTTCCACTAGTTCCTGGCGCATGTGACCCACGTCGGTTATGTTCTTGACGTGGTAGACGTCCAAGCCTTGCACCATGAGGGCTCGACGAATCCAGTCGGCCATCATGTAGGTGCGCAGGTTGCCTATGTGAGCATAGCGGTACACCGTGGGACCACAGGTGTACATCTTGATCTTGCCAGGTTCTATGGGGTGGATTTCGTCTACCTGTTTCGTCAGGGTATTGTAAAGGCGCAGCAAAGCTCCAGAACCTCCTTCACAAGCCCCGGGTGTTCGAAGGGAATCACCATCTTAGCGGAGCCTGAACCCTGTTTGGGAAGCGGACGATGGCGCAATATCGTCGCCATAGCCCCCTGCAGGGTTAATATCGTCCCAAGTTTAGCATTATTGCTACAGGTTTGCATCCAACTTTTAAGACCGTCAACGCAGCTTTAAAGACGGCAGAAGTAAGGCCCTGCTGGCGGCCGTTACCGAGGCATGACAACAACGCCCCGGTCCTTGAGAGAAGCTATTGTTTCAGATGATAAGCCCGCGTCCGCCAGGACTTCGTCGACGTCTGACCCAAGCACCGGCGTAGTCCGGCCCACTCGCATAGGCGTTTCCGAAAGGTGCGCCGTGTTGCCCAAGTGATCGGCCCTGCCTTGGCCGGGATGGTCTCTGGTAACGATAAGTCCTGCCTCTCGTACCTGAGCCGAGTCCCGGAAGTCGCCAATTCCCATATTCTCCGCGGAATCTATTCCGGCGTCATTAAACTCTTGCAGCCAGTACGAGACCGGTCTTGTAGCGAATATGGCAGCCAGTTTAGTTGCCAATTCTCCATCTAGCGGAGAGTCCAGTAGTTTCCCGGTTTCGGTTGTATTTACCAGGACTCCTAATTCGTTAATTGAGAGCATACGGCTGACCGCACTTTCATCGGGGCAGTGAACATAAAACCAGCCATCCAATGCGGGATACAGCCTCGAAAGGGCCGACTTTCCCCGCAGGCTCCGGCCTTCTGGTTCCTGTCTCTGGTGTCCTTCAAAGTCGAGGAAATAGGGAGACTGCAGAAGGCAGGCCGTCAGCGCCAAGCCACTATCGACGGACTGCCCATAGCCCGTCCTGTTGCGCTCGTGCAAGGCCAGAGCCACCGCATAGGCCCCCATCATGCCCGTACCGTAGTCATTTACGGGATATGGCATTAGCATGGGAGCGTCATCTCGGCCTCCTCTGCGTACTTGCATACCGCTGGTAGCCTGCGCCAGTTGCTCCCACCCGGGCCGCTCACTCCACGGGCCATCGTAACCGTAGGCGTTCAGGGAAGCGTAGACCAGGCCTGGTTTGTGCTGGCGCAGGCTCTCGTAGTCCAGCCCCAGCTTTGCCAGGCTGCCTTTCCGGTAGTTTTCGACCACTACGTCCGCCGTTTCCAGCAGCTTGAAGAACACTTGCCGTCCCTCTTCCTGCTTCAAGTCCAGCAGTATGCTGCGCTTCCCCCGGTTTACGTCGAGGGAGCCCGAGGGATCATAAGGACGGGATGGGTCGTCAATCTTTATGACGTCTGCCCCGTATTCGGCGAGAGTGCGGCCGCAGGTGGGGCCCGCCAGAACGATGCACAGGTCCAGGACTCTTACACCTTCCAGTGCATGCAATACATTTTTACCTGACATAATGTCAGAGTTTGCAACCGACTGAGGCGGTTTTGCCTCAGTTCTCTCCAACTCCTTTAGAATTTGCCCGGTATGCTCTCCCAGCAGGGGGGCCCGGCCCTGGACTGCGCCGGGTGTTCCTCGCAGACGCACCTGGACGCCTGGCTGTTTCATCCTGCCCAGGCTGGCGTCCTCCACCTCCACCACCATCTTGGCTTCCAGCGGGTGGGGATGGTCCAGCCACTCTTCCACTGTCTTGCAGACGGTACAGGCGCCGCCGGCCGCGCTGATTGCCTCCTGCCACTCCAGAGCGGTACGCTGGCGGAAGGTCTCCGTAAACCTCTGAACCCACATATCCGCCGTTTCCAGGTCCAGGGGTTTGCCGAAGTCGCCCACAGCTTCCACGCCCCACTCAGGGTGTCCCGCCGCCTCGAGGAACTGGTGAACGAAACGCTGGTAGTTGCCGTGGTTCTGTACCCACCGCCCGTCGGCGCACTGGTACTGCCGCTGCATTGGAAGCCGAGGCTGGTTTCTCGGGTCGGGGTCTTCAATTTCGTGAAACTTGACCAGATGGCGGCCCATGGCGGTAAACATGGCGTCGTACAGCGGGACTTCAACGCGCTGGCCTCGGCCAGTCCGGTCCCTTGCGCATAAGGCCATGGTGACTGCGACCGCTGCCACGATGGCGGCAAAGGTACTTGCGATGGGCAAAGGTGAATAGAGGGGACTGTCCGACCCCTCAACCTTTGGATACAGACCGGTGGCCGCGCCAATAATAGGTTCCCAGCCCTGCTTCTCGCGGTTCGGGTGATTCTCGCCAAACCCCGGCAATGAGCAATACACCAGACCAGGGTTCTCTGAGGCCAGCCTTTCGTAGCCGATACCCAGGCGATCCGCCACCCCAGGCCGGAAGTTCTCAATGACCAAGTCAGCCTGGCGGGCCAGTTTCCTCGCCCTTTCCTGGTTTGTGCCGTCCTTCAAGTCCAGCACAATCGAGCGTTTGCCACGGTTCCATGTGCCAAAGGCTAATTCCTTCCGGACCGGGTCACCCTCGGGCCGCTCCACCTTGACCACCTCGGCGCCCTGGTCGGAAAGGAGCATTCCCAACAATGGGCCGGCGATGTAGTGACCGAAGTCCAGAACCTTCAAGCCCCGCAGGGCGCCGGTGGCAGTTTCCCGGGCGTCTGCTGTGCTGGTCATATCTATCCCTCTACCTTATCTATGGTGATTGAAGTGCCGGACCGTACTTGCCTGAATACCGTCGCATCGCCTTCTATACGGCCGATAACAGTAACCGCGCTGGCCGGCCTGATTTCGTCTCCTCGGCTGGCCGGAGTGCGCCCAAAGAAGATGCAGAATGCGTGTCCCGGCGGCCAGTAGCCCAGGTCGCCAAGTTCTACTACTTCCTGGCCATCCTCAAGGCCGGAGTCAACGGGAATATCGAAGTAAATCTCATCGCCCCAGGTGTTGGCCGATGCCTCGATGGGCAGGGCGCTTGCAATGGCCCTGGCAGTGTCAGTTTCATTGAGAAACGCATCTACACTGACCGTTCCGGCATTAATTCGGATGTTGACGCTCATAAAACTGCTCCAACGTGACGCTATCGTCAGGATCGAACATGGTGACCCACCCGCCGAACCGGTATCTCCGCCAACATTTCTCGCCATCTATGAACACCGGATTATCTCCGTCATCATCCCACCCAGAAACTTCGGCAGGATTTCCCAACTTGTTCAAAGAACGGCCATCGCATTCCCGGCAAACCAGGCCGGGATAATTGACAGCGAACTCGGCACCGAAATCCTCGTCCAAATCCTTGCTACAGATGGGACAATAGATCACAGTAAGAGGACGACGTCCTCCAGTCTCTTCAGGCATTACCATCCTTCTCGAAGTAGATGAAACAAGTTAACGGGTAGCTGGCGCAAACCTTTCCGGCTCGCAGCCTGCCAGAGGCACATCCGTAACTCCGGCGGTCATAAGGTCCGCGGTCGCCTTGCCCATTCCGGTGCTCAACAATATGCCCTTCTTGCCTGCTCCCGTGGCCAGGTAGACATTGTCCCAGCCCGGCGCTCGACCCACGATGGGCATATAGTCCGGTGTAACCGGGCGCAGGCAGGCTGTGTGGCGGGACAGGGTGGCGAAGCCCAATTCCGGTATCAGTTCCCTGGCCGCGCCCCAGATTTTCTCCTTAGCGGCCTCTGTGGGTTCCCGGTTGAATCCCTCGTCCACCTCGGTTGTGCCGCACCAAACCAGTCCGTCATCCCTGGGATAGACCGATGCCCCGGCTCCATTGAAATCGCCGCCCAAGGCCGGACCGTGTAATTCCAGACGGAGGATCTCCCCCTTGAGCGGGTCGACGGGTACGGAAATGTCCAGCCATTGTTCAGCTTCCCGAGACCAGGGTCCGGCGGCCAGTACCACCTGGTCGCAAGCGATTTCGTCATCAGCCAGAATTACCGACAGCACCCGGCCGTTGTCCAGGCGCACGCCCCTGGCAAACCCTTCACGAACCATAGCCCCGTTCTTCTGGGCCGCTTCGGCCAGAGCCTGGGTGTAAAGCAGGCTGCTCAAGGCGGCATTTCCAAATAGCCGGACCCCGCCGATAGATTTCTCTGAAAGGCGGGGTTCCAGCTTCAAGATTTCACTTCGGTGCAGCCACTCCCCGGAAAAGCCTTCGAGCCGGGCGTCCTCAAACAGAGTAAGTGATTCCTGCAGGGCCGGAACTTCGTCCTCCGAAAAGGCGACCTTCGTGAGCGAAACAATGCGGCTCTGAATGTCTATGCCGGTTTCTCTTCGCAAAGGTCCCCACAATTCCTTGTGCAGCTTGAATGACGCCATGGCCAGCGATGACAGGGGACCAGGGATGCATGAACCCTCCAGGGGATTTAAGCCTCCGGCAGAAAACCCGGATGCCTGAGAACTTATTCCCTCCCGTTCAATAATGGTAGCTTTGACTCCGGCGAGGGACAGAAAATAGGCGGCAGCGCAACCGGCCACGCCGCCACCAACGATAACAACTTCACTGGACTGCGTCATTCGCCAAACGCTCCTCGAACTAATTGGTGGGAGAAAAGGGTTGGGACATGCACAGGATATGCATTAAAATTGGGGAGAATGCCCTGATAGCAAGGAGGGAAAATGCCAATCTACGAATATTACTGCGCCAACTGTAAGGTAGAGTATGAAGCCATACGGCCCGCGTCCCAAGCCGATAGCCCGGTTCCCTGCAAGACCTGCAACCAACCCGGGGAACGGCAACTCTCTACATTTTCATTCAAGTCCAACACCTTCACCGCTCCCAGGCTGAAGCCTGCCACTGGCGCCAAGCGTTCTTACACCGTCGAGGGGCAAGACAACTCTTAGCCTCTCGGATTCCCGTTCTGGGCATCCAGAGCGCGGGCCTCGTTACAGGGGATGCAGGCGCAAATAGCTCGCAGGAACCTGAAAGTATAAATGCCGGTATAGTGCGCGTCGTCCCAGAGAAACTGGATGGCATAGTTGCCGACCGGCATTTGGTCTATGGCCCTTACACCCTCTGCGACTGTGTCCGGGTCCAGCCTGGGACGGCCAGTCATTTCCTCGACGCAACTGGCGCACTGGCACCGCAGCCGCAGCATACGGTGTGGATAGATGCTCCTGTGACCATCATCCCAAAGGATGGTAATGGAACTGCCTTCAATTTCTACTTCCCTGGGGAAAACGGCCTCTTCCATCAACTGCTTCCTACTTCAGATAGCTTTGTTATTTCCGGTTGCCAAAATCAGGACCGGCCCTCCGGAGCCCGTACTTCCGCGAGCCGTGCCGGTCGGGGCATTTCGTCCGGGTCAGTGGGTATCTCGATAATGCTGGGACCGTCGGCGTTCAGGGCAGCCAGGAAGACGTCGCCAATGTCGTCCGGCCGTTCCACGTAAAACCCGTGGCCTCCGAACAGTTCGGCGTATTGGTCATACCGGGGATTGTTGGTGTCGGCGCCCACGTACCGCTCATCGAAGGCGTAGCGCTGGTAGGCCTTCTCCGAACCCCAGCAACTGTTGTTCATTATCACTGTCACAACCTTCAGGTTGTAACGCACGGCAGTGGCAAATTCCTGGGCATTAAAGAGGAAGCCACCGTCGCCGTTGAAGTTGACCACCGGGCGCTCGGGCGCGGCGAATTTGGCGCCCAGGGAGGCAGGGAAACTGAAACCCAGCCCGCCCAGGTCCAGGGAGGTCATCAGGCTGCGGGGTTCGTAGAAATTCAACCGGTCTTGCCCGAAATTGGGGGCCAGGCCGGCGTCCAGAGCCACAATGGCGTCCCGTGGCATTACCTTCCGCAACTCTCCGTACACTCGCTGGGGCTTCATGGGAGATGAACTGTCCTTAGTCTCGGCGTCCAGCCTGGCCTGCCGCCGGGCCGCCCAGTCGTGGATATCGGAAACCCACCGCTGGTTGGGTCGGGGTTCCTGCTCCCTGATCTGCTCCAATACTTCCCGCAGGACCGACCGTGCGTCCCCCTCGACCCCCACTTCCACCGGATAATTACGGCCCAGTTCCTGGGGGTCGACTTCGATCTGGATGATACGGGCATCCGCCGGGATGTACCGGTTGTCATAAAAGGTGGAAGACTGGCCGAGCCTGGTGCCAGCCGCCAGGATTACGTCTGCCTGCCTGATGGCTTCAATCCCTTCTTCAGACCCCAGCCGGCCCAGATGTCCCAGGAAAAGAGGATGATTACTGGGTATAGCGTCGGCTCGGCCATAAGACGTAACAACGGCGGCGCCAATCAGGTCGGCCAGGCGGGCCACCTCCTCCCCTGCGTTGCTCCACTGGATGCCGCCGCCCGCCACGATGACGGGACGTTCGGCGGACAGCAAGGCACGGCATGCCCGATCAATCAGGTCCCTGTCTCCCCTGGAACGCGTCTGTCCCGAGCGGTAATTCTGGGGCGGCAGCAGGTCCAGTTCAATCTCGGCGCCGGGCAGCAAGTCCCGTGGGATGTCCACCAGCACCGGTCCCATCTTCCCGGAAGTGGCGACTCGGAAGGCCTGCCGCAGGGCATCGGGCAACCGCTCAATCTTGTTGATGGGAAAACTGGCCTTGGTTATGGGCTTGAACAGGGCCACCTGGTCGAATTCCTGTGTGGAGTCACGGTATTGGTGGTCCCGGGAAGCGGAAGGCGCCAGTACCACCACCGGCGAATGGGCTACGTAAGCGGAACCAATGCCGTAGGTTAGATTCAGTACGCCAGGGCCGTTGGTGGCCAGGCACACCGAAGGTGCGCCCGAAATGCGGCTGAAACCGTCCGCCATTAGCGCCGCGCCCTGTTCGTGGCGCACCCCCACAAACTGCATTGAATCGTCGTCATAGAGAGGGTCGAGAATGTCCAGGAAAGAAGACCCCACAATGCCAAAAATGTGGGAAACCCCTTCCTGCCGCAGCATCTCAATGACGGCCTCGCCTGCGTTAATTCGAGGAGACAATGTGGGGCCCTCCAATGATTTGTGGCGTCAATTTCCACCGGTCGCTGACGCTGGGCAAGTTTAGCATAAATGGGGGAAAGGGTGGGACAACTGAGGCGCATATGAATGGTAGCCGCACCAGGTCATATCCTTCTCTCGCAATAGGATGAGCAATAGAAGTGTTGCAAAGAGTTGACGCTGCAAAAGAGGAATTCGAAGGCTTGACAAGCATGTCTCCGGGAGTATAATTGGCCCAGTCTTGAATTGGTCTGACCACTTGATCCGGCAGGGCAGATGCAGGAACGCATTCACAGCGTTAAGCGCCGCAGGTTGTACGAGGAAATCGTGCAGCAGTTCCACGCACTTATCCGCCAGGGAACGCTGAAACACGGCGACCGCCTGCCCTCCGAACGCGAGTTGTCAGAGCAGTTCAAAGTCAGCCGAAGTTCGGTGCGTGAAGCCATCCGCTCCCTGGAGCTGCAGGGACTGGTGGTCAGCAGGCGAGGTTCCGGTACTTTCATTAATACCGAGAATCTCGAGGCAGCTCTGGACTTGGTGGCGGCCAACCTGAACGTGGGCGAGGCCGCGCTGCAGGACGTGTTTGAAATGCGTCACCTCATGGAGCCCCATATCGCGGCCCTCGCGGCCCAGCGGGCAACCGCCGATGAAGTGGAGTCCATGCGGGAAATCTTGGAGGAGCAGCAGCGCGAGATAGACCTCGGTGGCACGGGAGTCGAATCCGACACCGCCTTCCATTTCGCCCTCGCTTCGGCCACCCACAACGCGGCCCTGGTCAAGGTGGTCAGCGCCATTGAGGACATCCTGCAGATGTCCCGCGACCGTTCCCTCCAGGAACCCGGCCGGCCCCAACGTTCCCTGGCTTCCCACTGCCAGATTTTGGACATGGTGGAGTTGGGCGACGTTACCGGGGCACGGCAAGCCATGGACCATCACCTGACCGCGGTGGAACCCTCCGCGCGGCCTGCCATCGAGCGGGAGCGCCTGGCCCTGCCGGCTGACGATTAGGATCAATAGGGGAGTTTTCGATCCAGTCCAATCCAGATAGGTCCAAATCAAGATCAAGATTTACAGGAGGAACCCTTATGAGCACAGTAGCTGTGGAGGTGGTGTACCGGGGTATTTTCCAGAAAACCCTGGCTCGGAACATCGTCCGCTCCATAGTGTTTGCTGCCCGGAAGGAAGGGAAGTACGGGACCGCTTTCGGCCGCTACGGCGACTCGCCGGAACGTAACGGCATCCCTGCCAAGCAGTTCGCCATCGTCGCCGATGACGCGGAGGAACTGGAAGAAAACCTGGCAGTTTACGAAGCACAGGAAGTTGACGTAACTATCAACGTGGACGACACCATGTGCAAGGGCATCGAGTCCTGGGCCTGGTACGGACTCCAGCCCATCAACGCCCTGACCAAGGCCGGCGGTACGCTGATCGTAACCTCCCGCCAGGACGTGGACGCCCTGATCGAGGACATCCACCAGAAGGACCAGCCGTACAACATATCTACAATTACTTCAATTCCCAGCTTTTCCGGTCTCTGGGTCTACAAAGACGACCACACCGACGTCCGCATCCTCGGCGCCTTGGCTAAGGTCTGCCCTCAGCTGGTAAGCCTGGAGTCCATGGTCGAAGCCATCCAGGACCAGGGCTGGGACGACCTTAAAGTCCGTTCTGCCGAGCGGACATACGACCGCACGACGACTCGACCGGTAGAGCCCGGCGAGGGCAACCAGGAAGAACCCTTTAGCTTCGACCTGCCCGGCTGGACCACAATGGAAGAGGGTATCGTAATCCGCGGCATTGAGCAGGGTGGCGGCTTCCGCGGCGGCGAAGAGGGTTACCAGCCCGTCCGCAACTCCGTATTCAAGAAGTACAGCACCCGCTCCATGCGCCCCATCGTCAATTTTGACACCTGCATCAAGTGCACTCTCTGCTGGCTCCAGTGCCCCGACACCTGTTTCGACGTTACCCCCGATGGACTGTACGACGCCAACCTGGAGTCCTGCTGCGGCTGCGGTGTGTGCGAAGCGGTCTGCCCGGTGGCCGACTGCGTCACCATGATCACCGAGGCCGAGTTTAACGACAACGACAGCCAGTACGAGATGTGGCAGAAGGACAAGGAAGGCTACACGCAGTGGATGACCTCCCTGATTGAAAAACAGAAACAGGTTGATCGCACCCACGGTTTCCACCACGTTGGTGGTTACGCCGAGGAGATCGCCGAGGTTGCGGAGGACTAATGACAACCGTCGAAGAACAACTGTTTATGACCGAAAAAGAGGAGCTGATCAGCGGCAGCGAAGCAGTGGCCATCGCCTGCGCCCTGGCCGACGTCGACGTGATCACCGCCTACCCCATTCGCCCATACGACACGGTGATGCAGTATGTTTCCCAGTTGAAAGCCAATGGGGCCTTTGACTGCGACTTTATCGTGGCCGAGAGCGAACACTCCCAGTTTGAGATCGTCAAGCATGCCTCATCCGTGGGTGCCCGCACCTTCTGCGGCTCCAGCGGAGTGGGCTGGTTCTACGCTTTCGAGGCCATTGCCGTTACCGCCGGCCTTCGTCTTCCTGTTGTGGCCATGGTGGGTAACCGGGCCCTGGACGACCCCGGCGCCTTCGGCGTGGAGCACAACGACGCCCTGGCCGTCCGCGACCTGGGCTGGATGCTGTACTGGGTTGCCACTGCCCAGGAAGCCCTGGATATGGCCCTGATGTCCTGGCGCATCGCCGAGGATTCGCGGGCTTTCCTGCCCATGGCCCTGAGCTGCGACGGGTCCTTCCTGACCCATTCCCAGGCTATCGTAAACGTCCCTACCCAGGAGCAGGTCAACAGCTTCCTTCCCGGATACGATCGGGGCAAGCTGCAGCTTCACCCGGACAACCCCATTACCGTGGCTCCCCAGGTCAACGAGGACTGGCTGATGGAAATTCGCCGTCAGTCCAATGAGGCCATGTCCCGGACCCCTGCAGTCATCAAGGAAGTGTACGAAGAGTTCAAGCAGGTCTTCGGCCGAGGCGATCCCAGCCCCTTCATCGAAGAGTATATGATGGACGACGACCCTGACATCGTCCTGATGGGCATGGGCACACTGGCCCTGCCCGTTCGTGTGGCCATTCGCCGCATGCGGGAACAGGGCAAGAAGGTGGGCTTCGTTCGCCTTAAGTTCTTCCGACCGTTCGCTACCGAGGAAGTCCAGCAGGCCCTGGGCAACGCCAAGGCTGTGGCCGTGGTGGACCGCGACTATTCCTTCGGGTCCCCCTCCTTTGGCGGCGTGCTCTTCAATGAAGTCCGAGCTGCCCTGTATCCGCTGGAGAAGCGGCCCCATGTGGTAAACTTCATTGCCGGCCTGGGTGGCCGCGAAGTTCGCGTCAGGGACGTTGAAGAAATGGTGGAAATTACCCAGAAGGCCATCGATACTGGTAAGATAGACCAGGAATGCAACTGGATCGGAGTGAGGGAGTAAGAATTATGACGCTAGTACGGGATCTCCCCCAGGTTCGGGGTGTAAAAAACATACCCATTCAGGAAGGGTTTACTTCCGGCCACCGCACCTGCCAGGGCTGTGAGTCGGCGTTGACCATGCGGCTGATGATCAAGGCCGCCGGCCCTCGCACCATTGTTGTGGGCAGCACCGGCTGCATGTACGTGGCCAACACCACCTACTACAGCACCCCTTGGGTAGTGCCCTGGATGCATACCCAGCTGGGTTCTTCCGGCGCGGCCGCCACCGGTACTGCCGCTGGCCTGGCCTCCATGATGCGCAAGGGCAAGATGAAGGATGAACCCATTAACGTCATCGCCTTCTGCGGCGACGGCGGCGGCGTGGACATGGGCTTGGCGGGAATTTCCGCCGCCCTGCAGCACGAGGAGTACAACCTGCTCATCCTCTGCTACGACAATGAGTCCTACGCCAACACCGACATCCAGGTGTCTGGCAGTTCCCCTTGGGGCGCCAACTCGACGTTCAGCCCTCCAGGCAAGGTGCACCGTATCATGAACCGCCGCTGGAAGAAGAACACGGCTCCCATGTTGGCCGCCGGCCACCCCAGTTGCCGGTACGTGGCCACTGCCTGTGCCTCCTACGGCCTGGACTTCACTAACAAGATTCGCCGGGCACTGACCATCGGCGGCCCGACCTTTATCCACGTCATTGATCCCTGCCCCAAGGGCTGGGACTATGACCCCAAGTACTCCCACGAGTTGGGAATGCTGGCCGTGGAGACGGGACTGTGGGTCCAGTACGAAATCGCCGATGGTGAGCTGACTCTCAGTGGCCCCTCCCGGGCCATCCAGAGCGGCGTCCGCTCACGCAAACCGGTCAAGGAATACCTGCAGCGCCAGGGTCGCTTTGCCCACCTGAACGAAGAAGACCTGGAATTCTTCCAGTCCCGCGTGGACGAAAGCTGGGACGAGTGGTGGCTGCCGGGCGTGGTGCCTTTCAAGAAGCCCGAGGAATAAAGCAGCCAGATCAAGTTTCTTTAGAAACACCAGGGGCGCCGCAAAAGCGGCGCCCCTTCTTCTATTGATTTCCTCCGATGTATTCGTTTAATTCGTGCCAGTGCTTTTGTAGATCGGGTATCCCAGAGTGGCCTTCGTTCCTGTGCATCAAGTGTGACACCATAACCTGCAAGCCTCTTGCGTTCGAAAGGTGGTGGTCTTTCCACCATTGACTAGATACAAAGTACCTTCCTCCATAAACCGTTCGCCAATATCTGCTGTGTCCTGAGATTTCTCTACCTTCATTTGATTCTCTGATCAGGGGAAGGTTCCCAATGCTTAGTCCCAATGTATTCCTGCAATAGTCTGCGTTATTCATGTTTTCTAGATCACTTTCAGTTAGCAAAGAGGGAAATTTTTCCAGAAGGATTGTCATGAGCCCACGGACAATGTCCTGCAGACTGCTGCTGCCTGCTGACACAATTCCTTTTTCGATGTATTCGAGCTGACTATCTGAGGCCACTTTGGCCGACTCACCGTTTGGCGAGGTGCTCGTTGGCTGTATACTCTGCTGAGGTATCTCGGCCAGCTGAAGAAGCTTGAACGACCTGAGGAACAATTCCGACAAATCCGCCACCGAGCCACCCTTTTCCAAAGTAGGAGCCAGCATTTCGGTCGCGAATGTCTCATTTGTAAATAGATGCCAGCCGATGGTGGGATATTCCTTCTGAAGCCTGTCGAAAATGTTCTCTAACGGCTGTTGAGCTGCCCTATGAACCTTGGGTGAGACAAAATAAATGTGCCTCTGAATTTCCGGCTCATGATAAGCCATCAAGACAAGAACAGTCCGCAGCAGTTTCTTCAGCACCCGGTTTCCTACTCCCCCGCCGTAATTTAATCCGGCCTCGTGGAATGCTACGTCAATTGCGTGGATAGTACCATCCTGAGCTACCCCCACCACGTCAACCTCAGCTTGTCGGAGGAATTGACTGCTGTCTTTGGTTCCCTTGAAAACACTGCCGCCTAGGTCAAATGTCTGCCGCATTGACCTAAAAACAGACTCCAGATCTTCCTCGGACAGGTATTTCTCCCAGTGTTTCGACGCCTTCCAGTTTGTTTGGACCAACCAGCAATTCTTAACATGCCGCAAGTATGAATAACCCAGGGATTCACCCATTTCTATCTTCATGATCCATCCATTTTGGCCTGCAATTTACGCAAGAATCTCACAATTCATGGACTTATGCCACCCTTGCCTAAACACCCCCCAAGTCTTAAAGTAAGGACACTTTTCCCAACACTTCAGTAAAGGAGCGTCCCTATATGGATCCCATTAACTTATACGACTACGAGTCCCGAGCCAAGGCAAAGCTGCCCCACAACAACTGGGAGTTCATCGAAGCCGGGGCCATGGACGAGTTCACGACCCGCCGCAATCGCACCGCCTTTGAGGACCTTACCATCCGCCCCCGCTTTCTCCGCAACATCGATAACCGCGACCTGTCCACGACCATGCTGGGCGAGGAAATCAGCATGCCTGTGTTCGTCTGCCCCGCGGGTGGACATAAACTGGCCCACCCCGACGGCGAACTGGCCACCGCTCGCGGCGCCGGCATGTCCAACACCCTGATGATGCTCAGCACGTCCTCCCACTACAGCATGGAGGAGGTCTCCGCCGTTGCCAGCGGGCCCATGTGGTTCCAGCTTTACCATCGCGGCCACGACCTGACGGAAATGCTGGTGCGTCGCGCCGAAGAAGCGAACTACAAGGCCATCGTATTGACGGTGGACACACCGGTCCCTTCGGCCAAGGAGCGTGACGTCCGCAACCAATACGTGAACCCGGCTGAACTGGCCAATTTCCGTGCTACGCCGGATCGGTTGGCGGAAGTCAGTGGCACCGACGAGGCGCCCAACTGGCAGCCTTCGCAGGTGCCGCCTCTGTCCTGGGATGAGCTGGACTGGCTGCGCGGCCTGACTGGCCTGCCTCTGGTGCTCAAAGGGGTCAGGACCGCCGAGGATGCCCACATCGCGGCGGAAAGCGGCGTCAACGGAATCCTGGTGTCCACCCATGGCGGCAGGCAGATTGACTCCACCATGAGTGCCGTGGAAATGCTCCCTGAGATAGTTGATGCGGTCAACAACAACTGCGAGGTATACCTGGACTCCGGCGTGCGTAGGGGCAGCGACGTGCTCAAGGCCCTGTCCCTGGGCGCTAAGGCAGTGGGAGTAGGCCGTCCCCTCTACTGGGGGCTGGCGGAGAATGGCGCCGAGGGAGTCCACGGAGTCCTGGAACTGCTGCGCTCCGAGTTTGACCGGGCCCTGGCCGTCTGCGGACAGACCTCAGCGACGAATCTGGAATCCAACCTGATCAACATCCCCCACAACTGGGGGCCTGCCCGCATGGCGCCGTAAGTTTGCGACGTCGGTCCTGGAGAGACAATAGTGGGGCAGGTTCATGACCTGCCCCATTTTCCCGTCCCACGGCGACCTGTATTGGGAAAGTCCCCTACACCGGCCAACGCTCCATTCGGTACGCCATGTCCCAGAACATGTACTCGTAGCGGCTGCTGATCATAAAGGCCTGGCGCATGGCCTCCCGTTCTTCCGGGCCGGCCTCCTCGGCGGCGGCATCCACAAAGCCCCGCCACGCAGTTACGCTGTTTTCGAGGAACCCGGCCACGTAAAACTGGGTCCACTGGCTGTACAGCGGGTGTTCCGATGCTCCGACTTCGTCCTTAAGGAGGTGATATGTCCACGGGCAGGGAAGCAACGCCGCAGCCGCGGGACCCAGGCCGTACATTGACGCAGTAGTCAGCATGTGGTTGACATAAGCGGTATTTGTGGGAGACCGGCCCACCTCACTGATATATTCCGCAGAGACCTGGGCGGCTTCCAGCAACTTGTGGTGCAGCGGGCGTTCTATGGGAGTAAGCACTCGATGGGCAAGAGCTTCCAGGGACTGTGAGTTGGGGGCCTTGGCCATGGTCATTACCACGGTCCGGCCAAAACCCTCCAGGTATTGATAGTCCTGGGTCAGGTAATACCGGAATTTCTCCAACGGCAGCGTTCCATCCTTGATTTCCCGCAGGAACGGATGAGTGAATATAGCCCTCCATATGGGTTCCGCTTCGTTTTTCAATAGTTCGCTGAATGATGGCATATCCTGCCTCTCCACCTTCTGACCGATTATATGGTCCCGCTCCCCCGCTTAAGTCAGCGGGCTGGGCACGGTAACCTGCGCGTCTCCGGTTACTACCGACTCACCCCGTCCATTTTCCACCCACACCTGCACGTTCCACACGGCCCGCTTCCCGTTTCGTTCCCTGCCGGTTACCATTCCCTGGGCAGCAAGGCTGTCGCCGGCGTAAATGGGGCGGCGGTAGTGGACGGTGAGTCTTCCCCCCTGCCGGAAGTCAATGCCGAACCGAGCGTCCAACATTTCGTGCAGGTAAGCCAGGCCGAGTTCTTCCGGCGCCACCATGGCTGCCAGTCCCATGTCGCTGGCCAAGCCTGCGCTGGTGTGTACGTTGCCCGGGTTGGTTCCGCTGAACACCGCCGCCTCGCCAACCAGCGAACGATGGGCGGCCTCAAAGTTCTCGATAGTCTCTTCCGTTACCCGCTTATGGACGGGAGCAAGAATTTCCACATCGTCGGCTGACCGGCGGCGAGCCGGACGTCGCCCCAACCGCGCTGGAGTTTGCCCTGACCCCTGCCTGAAGACGTGCTGGCTCCGCAAAATCTCAGTGCCGATTTCGTCGACGGCAAAGGTTTCTACTACCAATAATTCAGACCCTCTTTCCTGCCTCTTTTCCCTGGTCCAGCCGGTAACCTGAACCCTTCTACCGGTCACTGGAGGCCTCAAATAGCGGTCAATATGGGTAACACTTTCCAACGACCCCGAATTGTCTTTCTGTAAAAGGATTATCAGATGTTCTCTAGTGACGATATTCGGAAAAACATTATCGCTATTGTCGATGGCCTTTCTGAATAGCAACAGGTTATCGTCGTTGACGAAATACTCCAAGAACCCGAGCTGTTCGCCAATGGGTATCCCCTGCGGATTGCGGGATAGAGAGGTCATTCATCGCTCAATTGTTCGAATTCGCGCCAGTCGGCGTCGGCCTCCGCCTCGTTTCCCAGCGCCCGGTGCACCCCGGACCTCGCCCGGTATGCCCCGGCCAGGCGAGGGTCCATCTCGAGGGACCGGCTCAAGTCAGTCATGGCGGCAGCCAGATCGCCTAGGTCTGCCAGGGCAATTCCCCGGTTCATGATCAGGCTGGCAAACTCGGGTCCGAACCGCAAAGCCTCATTAAAGCTGGCGATGGCATCCGCTGGTTTGCCCAGGTTTCGCAGGGCAATTCCCCGGTTGTACAGTGCGTTGGAGAACGTGGGCACTATGGCCAGGGCTCGGTTGTAGTCCTCCACCGCAGCCTCGTATTGGTGCAGGTCGCTGTAAAGGTTGCCTCGTGCGTAGCAATAGTCGGCGTCGTTGGGCCGTATTTTCAGCGCGGTGGAATAGAACTCTTCCGCCTCTTCCAACTTGCCCAGGTCGCGGTGGGCGATCCCCAGGTTATACCATGCGTTGGGCATTTCGGGGTTAAGCTCCAGAGCCTGTCGGAAGTTGGCGATGGCGTTGTCATAGTTTTTGAGGGATGCGTGGGCGACGCCCCGTGCGTAGTAGAAATCGGCATCCTCAGGCTCCAGGGCAATGGCCTGGTCGTAGTCGTGGATGGCTGCTTCATACTCTTCCAAATGACGCCGCACCACGCCCCGCGCGTAGAAGGCTACCGGGTAGTCGGGTTCAGTTTCCACCGCTGAGGTGTAGTCTGCTATGGCCTGAAAATAATTGCCCGAATTGCGCTGGGCAATTCCCCGGTAGTAATAGGCAGCGGCAAAGGTGGGATTGATGGAAAGGGCTTGGTCGAAGTCGTCAATGGCGGCTGGGAAGTTGCCCCGTTGCAGGAACATCTGCCCCCGCGCCAGGTAGTCATACTCTGAGGCTGATTCGGGCATAGACTCTCTTACGTGGCTTTAGACCGATTGTGTTGGTGCCCATAAGATAATCCCTGTGGAATGAGGCGTCAATTAAGAAGCGTTCTTGTTAACCCAACAATCCGGCTAGACTAATTTTCGTTGATCAGGTGGCTTATAAATCAAACCACCTGAATCGGAATTCTACCGTCCACTGGCGTAAATTGACTGGAGTAGCTCTTCGCTGTACGATACCTGCCATGGCAGAGTCGACCGAGCAACGGGGCCCCCTTCGTCTCCTGGTGCCCACTGAGGGCATTCCTGAGGAGGTTCTCCGTAAGGTGGAGGACACCCCTCGCAAAAAGGTCATCAGCGACTCCTATCCCTATCCCACCAGGCTATCGCGGGCCAAGTACGAGCGCCAGAAGGCCGAATTGCAGGTCGAGTTGGTGAAGATGCAGCGGTGGGTACAGGAGACCGGCGAGCGTGTCGTTCTGCTGTTCGAGGGGCGAGACGCCGCCGGCAAGGGCGGCACCATAAAGCGCTTCATGGAGCACTTGAATCCCCGCGGCACTACACTGGTAGCGCTGCCTACCCCTTCCGAGAGAGAGCGCGGGCAGTGGTACTTCCAGCGTTACGTGCAGCACCTGCCGACCAGGGGAGAGATCGTCTTCTTCGACCGCTCCTGGTACAACAGGGCTGTGATCGAGCCCGTGATGGGCTTCTGCACACCGGCCGAGACGGACCGCTTCCTTCGCGACGCCGTTCTGTTCGAGGAGATGCTTATTGACGAAGGGCTGCGGCTGTACAAGTTCTGGTTCTCGGTGAGCCGGGAGGAACAGCTCAGGCGGGTGATGTCTCGCGCACACGATGATCTCAAGCAGTGGAAACTGAGTGATGTCGACATCAGGTCGTTGCCTCTGTGGGACCAGTACACAGAGGCGCGGAACCGGATGTTCGCAGCCACCGATACGACGGCCTCGCCCTGGGTCGTCGTGAAGTCAGACGACAAGAGGCGCGCCCGATTAAACTCCATGAGCTACCTGCTGCACAGCCTGGAGTACGACGACGGGGTCGCGGAGCGCGTTTCAGAGACTGACCCGAGGCTGATCGGGCCCGCGAAGATGGTATTCGCCAAGGGGGAAGTCTGGTAGATCCCTGAGCCGTAAGAGTCAAGACTGCATCTGACACAAGGGAATTATCTTACAGCTGACACTCCTTCCCCTGCAATGGGGACATTTAAGCACAGTGTCTGTTGAATGTCAGAGCAAGTCCAGACTATTACAACATAGCCGTCAGAACTCTACCTCGTACATATCGTAATGCGAGTGGGACATTCCCAGGTTGACATAAGCCTGTTGCGCCCTAGTGTTCGTCCGTTCCACGTACAGCCTGATACCGCAGATGTTGCCCGACTCCCGCGCCAGAAGCTCAACATATTCGTACAGGCGCCGGAATACGCCCTGACGGCGATATTCCGGCGTGACGTACAGGCTTTGCAGCCAGAAGAAATGAGCATTTCGCCAGTCGCTCCACTCTGTCGTAACCATCAACTGCGCTACCGGCTCGCCGTTGGCCTCGGCTACAAGATAGAAGCCCAGCGAATCATTCTCCAGCATTGCGCAGATTCCCTGCCTTAGCGACTCCAGGCACAATGCCTTGTCTTCTGTTTCCTTGGCCATGGCAGAGTTGAACCCCACCAGCGTCTGCAAATCCGTGGTGATAGCGCGTCGTATAGTGATTTCCGAATTCAAGCTCCCTCCTTTATTGCAAATTTCGTGGCTATCAGATAATGGTCCACCCGCCGTCAACGACAATCAACTGGCCTGTGGTGGCGCCGGCGGACGGGCTGGCCAGGTAAATGGCTGCTCCCACCAGTTCGTCGGCCGTCATTCTTCGACCCAGCGGCATGTGAGCCCTTAGGTCGGCCGCCAGTTCGTCGTCCGTACGTGTGTCCGCCACCAGCAGCCCTGGTGTTTCCGTGGGACCGGGCCCAATGGCGTTAACGGTGATGCCGTGCTTCAGCCACTCCAGGGCAAGCACCCTGGTCAGATTGGCCAGTCCTGCCTTGCTGGCGCAGTAAGCGGCCCGATTCTCCCCGGCTACGATAGCAAGCTGGGAGGAAATGTTGATAATCCGCCCGAATCCCTGTTCGATCATAGGTTTCGCGGCAGCCTGGGCGCAGAAAAATGGCCCTTTGAGGTTAGTATCAATTACTGCGTCCCAATTCTCCTCCGTTACGTCCAAAGCCGGTTGCCGCCGTCTGATTCCGGCATTGTTCACCAGGATATCCAGCCTTCCGAAGTCCTGGGTCATTCGGCTTACGGTGTCCCGGATGTTGCTTAGGTCCAGCACGTCTAGCACATAAGCCCTGCTTTCCACCCCCTCGCTGCGAATTTGGGCCGCCGTATCTTCCGCGCCCTCCATCTGCTCGGAAACGTCGGAAACCGCGACGTTTGCCCCTGCCTGGGCGAGGCCCACAGCCAGGGCGCTGCCAATTCCCCGGCCCGAGCCGGTAACGAGCGCCGTCATTCCTTCCAGGCTGAGTCCAGCGTAAGGCATGGTATTCCGCCTCCTGTATCTTCCTTTATTCAATTATAGCAAGCTGAACATTGGTTACAGGGTTGCCAAAGCCGGTGGGTGAATCTAATATGCCTTCGTATACGGCGTTCCCCATGTTCTGCCAGCAGTACCAAGAGGTGAGCCAGGTCCATGCCTAATCCCACTCTGAAAATCGAAGGCGCCAGGTTCCTGGTTACCGTTGACCCCGAGCGCAGGATCATTACCGACGGCGCCATCCTGATCGAAGGACAGCGGATTACCCGAGTTGGGAAGACCGCCGAACTGGCCGATGTCCCCGCTGATCGGGTTATTGATGCCAGTGAAATGGTGGTGACTCCCGGGTTCGTCAACGGCCACATGCATATCAGTTACGCCCATGCCACCCGGGGCGTATTCCCCGATGATCTGGGCCCGGCCTATTTGTCCAACGTCTTCAGGCTTCAAGCAGCAATGACCGACGAAGAGGAATACCTCACCTCTTTGCTGGCCATCACTGAATTGCTCAAGCATGGCACCACCTGTTTCGTCGAGCCGGGAAGCACCAAGAGCCTGGAAGCCTGTATGGCAGCCTACGAAGAATCGGGCTGTCGCATTTCCGTGGGCTGGCAGGTTACCGACCGGCCTAATCCCATCAACCTGCCAGTTTATGAGACCTCCGAAGCTATCCGGCTGATGGAGCAGGTCCTCAGGGATTACGACCATCGCCTTGACGACCGGGTTCGGGCCTGGGCCATGCCTTTTTCCCCTGGCTTCTGCTCGGAAGAACTGCTGCGGTCCGCCGGTTCCCTGGCTGACGAATACGACACTCGCATGACAGTGCACTTCAACAACGGTTCCCGCTACATAGAGGATTGCCTGCAGCAATATGGACTGCGCCCCACCCAATACTTGGAATCCCTGGGAATCCTGAAACAAAATTTGACCCTGGCTCATGGGCTGGGCATCGACCAGTCAGAGGTTGATTCCATTGCCAGGAGTGGCGCATCGGTGATTATGTGCCCCACTGCCGCCATCAAGGGGGGCTCCGGCGTGGCCCACGAAGGCATGTTGCCCGAGTTGTTGGCGGCCGGCGCCACCGTTGGCCTTGGTACTGATGCCGGCAATAACTCCAATCTGCTGGAGACCATGCGCTCCATGTACCTGGTGGCGGTGCTTTACAAAGACGCCCGCCGGGACGTGGGCATGATTCCAGCCGAGAGTGCCATGGAACTGGCCACCATTGGTGGGGCCAACGCCCTGGGCCTGGGACACGAAATCGGCTCCATAGAGGAAGGCAAGAAGGCGGACCTGGTGCTGTTCGACACCCGGCGCGCCGAGTGGCGCACTCTCTTCAATCCGGTCAACAACCTGGTCTACAACGCCGACGGCCGCAGCGTTCACACTGTAATCGTGGACGGCCAGGTACGGGTGGAAAACCATCTGCCGCTCTTTGTGGATGAATGGGCGCTAGTGCAGAAGGTCCAGGAACTGGGAGAAGACTTGCTGGGGCGGGTAGGCGTATCCTATCCCACTCGCTGGCCGGTAGTGTAATTCTCGGGAGTGCTATTTCCAGGGCTATAGCACATGAAATGCCTTCGCCGGTATCCCTGGCCCGGTTTCGAGGTTCTCGCGAAGGCGGGAACGACGGCTCGCACCCAAAACTGATTTGAGATTGCCCTGCCGTTATTTCTTTCAGCCTTTGCGGAAGTAGCCAAACCGATTATTCGCGATTATAAGAGGTCGAAATGAACTTGATAAATGACTTTGGCGTCCTGCTGCCTACTCGCGGTGTGCTGGTGTACGCCGACGGAGGCCGCCCCAGGGTTGAGCTGAACTGGCAAATGGCCGAAACCGTGGAGCGCCTGGGGTATGACTCGGTATGGGTGGGCGACAGCGTAACGTCCAAGCCTCGCCTGGAACCCCTTACCATAATGTCGGCCCTGGCTGCTCGCACCCAGCGGGTCCGCATCGGCACCGCAGTAATGCTCTCCGCCCTGCGCCACCCTGTGCACCTGGCCCACGCCCTGGCAACCATCGACAACATCTCAAACGGGCGTACCATCCTGGGCGCCGGCGCTGGTCGTGGCGACAACCAGATGTACGTGGACGAGCACGAGGTGGTGGGAATACCCATCCAGGAGCGGGCAGACCGCATGGAGGAGGGTATCCGCATCATGCGGGCCCTCTGGTCCGGGGAGGACATAACTTTCGAGAGTGACTATTATCCCCTGAACGACGTAACCCTGGAGCCCCATCCCCTGCAGGATCCGTTGCCCATCTGGATTTCCAGCAACTGGGTGCGCCGGGGCCTGAAACGTGTCGCCGAGATGGGCGATGCCTGGATTACCAACGTCCCGAGCATCGACCTTTTTGAGCGCTGCTGGGACAGGGTCCAGGAGAACGCCCAGAACGTCGGTCGGGACGCCGGCGAGATGACCCGGGCCCTTTATATATCCGTAAATCTTAACGAAGAGGCAGATGCGCTGGTCGAAGGCGACCAATTCATGCAATCGTACTATAGTCGCCCTTATGAGGCGGTAAGCAAGCAACTTCTATGCGTTTTCGGTCCTCCAGATAAGTGTGCAGAGTCGATTAACACTTTTCGAGAGGCAGGGGTTACCTATTTTATAGTCCGCTTCGCATCGCCGAACCAAATGGAGCAGCTAAACCGCTTCACCAAGTACGTTTTGCCCCACGTGAAGTAGGTGTACCCAAGGGATTTAGACGAGCAAATGGCATAAAAGAGGGGCGGGTCTCAGACCCGCCCCCTTTTTCTCTCGGATAACCTGACTTTCCTATTGCTCAGGACCGCCAGCCTCGTCCCGCATGACGCGCCGCAGTACCTTTCCCGCTGCGCTCATGGGCAGTTCGTCCCGAAAATCGACGATCCGGGGGACCTTGTAATTGGCCAAATGCCGCTGGCAATGGGCCAGGACATCCTCCCGCGCAGCGTCCTCCGAGGGGAAGTCGTGGCCTTCCTTAAGCGCTATTACTGCCCGCACCGTCTCTCCCCGGTAATCGTCGGGAACGCCCAGCACCGCCGCCAGTCGCACCGATGGGTGCTGGTACAGGACTTCCTCAACCTCTCTGGGCCAGACCTTGAAACCGGCGGCATTGATGACATCTTTTTTGCGGTCGACGATGAAGAAATAGCCCCTTTCGTCCATGTAGGCCAGGTCGCCTGTGTAGAACCATCCGTCCCGTATTGCTTCCGAGGTTTCAAGTGGCCGGTTCCAGTAGCCCCTCATCACCTGCGGGCCCCGCAGCACTACTTCGCCGATTTCTCCCACCGGCATTTCCACCATCCCGTCGTCGGCGTCAAAAATGCGGGCGTCGGTGTCCGGCAGGGGCACCCCGATGGAACCCGCGATGGCGCTGTCCACAGGATTGGCGTGCGTGAGCGGGGATGTCTCGGTAAGACCATAGCCCTCAACCAGCACGTCCCGGCCCACCAGGGCATCAAACGACTCCTTCACCGCCTTGGGCAGCGGCGCGGCGCTGGTACGGCTGGGGCGAAGGGACGACAGATCGTAGTTGCCCGCATCCTGGTGGTTCAGCAGGGCGATATACATGGTGGGGACGCCAAGGAATCGGGTTGCCCGGTAGTCCTGAATGGCCCGCAGTACCCTTTCGGCGTTGAACCGGCGGAACAGGACGATGGTGCCGCCGCAGGAGATGGGCACACTCATCACCCCGGCAATGCCCCCGATGTGGAACAGAGGCAGGGTGGCAACGAAAACCTCCCCGCCAGGTTCGTAGCCAAACCAGTCGCGGAACTGCACGGCGTTGGCCACCAGGTTGGCATGGGTGAGCATAGCTCCTTTAGGTATTCCGGTGGTGCCACCGGTGTAGGGCAGCAATGCCAGGTCCCGCTCGACGTCAATGGCCGGTAATTCGCTCATAGCAGGCGCATCCGCCAGGGCCTGCTCCCAATAAAGGGCCTGTCCTTCCACCTGGCCCCCAGCAACTATGGCGCGAGCCACGGGGGTTTCGTGAAGGATGGCTTGCGCTGTGGGATAAAGGTTGGCTTCACATAAGAGGGTTCGTGCCCCTGAGTCGTTGAGGTGGTAGGCGAGTTCCTCAGCCTGGTACATGACGTTGCAGGGTACTGGTACGGCACCGGCCTTGAGAATGCCGTAGAAGCCGGCAATCAGTTCAGGAGAGTTCTGTATGTAGTAGGCCACTCGATCGCCCTTTGCGACCCCGAGGGAGATCAGGGCGGCGGCGAACCGGTCTGACATTTCGTCCAAATCACGGTAGGTCCAGGCGATGGGTCCCTGCCCTTCCGATGGGTCCTGGTAGATGATGGCCGGCCGGTCGGGGTAAAGAGACGCCGACTGCTGGAGAAAGTGGTAAAGGGGAGCCCGGGGGTAGTCCAGCGTGGACGGCATCCCGGGCGAATAGGACTTAAGCCAAGGTGTTGGGTCAGAAACCATGCCGCAACTACCCCTGGCGGGAGAAACCCGTTTCAAGCTGGATCATCATGCGGTTCAGGTCAGCCACGTACTCTTCCATCTGCTGGATGCCCACATCGTCCAGGTGGGCGTAGCGCCTCTGTGAACCTAGGTAGTCCCTTACGGTGGACTTTCGCATAATGTTCTGCCGCTGGAAAACGCCGTCCTTCCACTCGTAGAGGGGCCAGATGCCGCTCTCGACGGCCAGTCTCGAAACTTCAATACCCTTGTTGTCGTCGTAGCCCCAGGAAGGGTTGCAGGGTGTCAGTATCTGGATAAACGCCGGCATCCGGTCGCAGGCAGCCTTGATCTTGCGCTCCAGGTCCTGAGGGTGAGAGGTGGATGCGGTGGCCACGTACTCTGCGCCGCTGAACATAAGCATGAGGGCGAAGTGCTTGGGATGGCGCAACTTGCCCGAGGGGCGGACGCTGGTACGGGCCATCGGCGCTGTGCTGCCCGTGGCGTGGCTGCCACTGGCGGCGTGGGCCTGATTGTCGCAGACGACATGGAGGTACTTGTACCCCTGCTGGAAGCTGGTAGCCAGGTCCTCCAGGCCAAGGTCGATCTGGCCGTCGCCATCGATGACCGTAATAGGCCGGTCAATGTTCCGAACTTTCATGGCGGTAAGCATGCCGGCTATTCCACTGTCGTGGGTGCCCAGGCCGCTACGCTGCAGGAAGTCGCGGCCAATCCCGCAGCCCTGCCCGAAGATGATGGGGTCTTCATCCCGCAGGTGGTCGAAGACGATGTGCATCACCAGGCGGGTCGCCAGGTTTTCAGGGCAGCCTGGACACTGATTGGCGGTTACGTTCATGTATACCCGCTGGTCTGGGGTGTCCTGAATCATCTTTATGGGCATTGTCTCTTCTCCCTGTGAGTCGAAAGAATTGCCTGAATATCGTTAACCGTTCAGCACGCGGTTCAGCATTTCCTCGTCTTCAATAACTTCAAAGTGCCAGTCGAGCGGCTTGGCAACGGGGCTGCCGTTGGCGGCGGCCAGGGCCTCCTCGGCGGCATAGACCACATTGTAGTGGGTAACGTCGCGGCCTCCCAGGCCGATAATGCGGCCCAGAACCGCTGGCGGCTTGGGCTGCCCAAACAGGGCGCTGCGCAGGTCCTGGTAAACCGCGGCAACGGTGTTGCGGTCCAGCACCACCACAGCCCTGACGTTGCTCAAAGCCTCGATCAGGTCTTCGCTCGGGAAAGGTCTGTAGGTCCTTATCTTAACCAGCCCGACCTTCTTGCCCTGGTCGCGAAGGTGATGCACTGCCAGACGGGAAGTGGAAGACAGGGAACCCATGGCCACAATGGCCACCTCGGCATCTTCCATCTGGTAGGTCTCGATTAGACCGCCATAACCACGCCCAACCAGGTTCACGTACTCTTGGTGGGCCTGCTTCAGCCTGGTCTTGGATGTCACGTTGAGCGCCTCGTCCAACTGGAACCGGCGTTCCATGTACTCCCGTTCCACGTCAATATAGCCGTAGCCGCTCATCCTCTGGCCACCATAATACGCGGCAAAGTCCAGGTTCTTGATGAAATCAACTTCCGCCGGCAGTTCATAGGGCGGCAGGAAGCTGTCAATCGCCTCCTGGCTGGGTGTCTGCACGGGATAGCTGTTATGGGAAACCTCCCAACCGTCGTAGGTAACAAAGGCCGGCAGCAGCACGTCGGGGTCTTCGCTGACCTTGTATGCCTGGATGACCGTGTCCATGACGTCCTGGGCGTTCTCGCAGTGATAGTGCATCCAGTGGATGTCGCGGTACATGATGGTGTCCTGGTCGTCGGACCGGACAATGGCGGGGGGTTCCAGGGCCCGGTGGGCAACCACTACCACCATTGGTATACGGGCGTAGGAAGCGAAAATCAACTGCTGTGCCGCAATCAGCAGACCCTCGGAGTTAGTGGCGAAAGAGCAGCGGGCGCCCGACTGGGTGGCGGTGATCTGGGCGTTCATCACGCTGCGCTCGTGTTCCAGTTCAATCACTTCTGCAGGCAATTCTCCCCGCTGGATCATGCGGGAAAGCTCCTCGCCTACCTCGTCGGAGGGGCCGATGGGAAAGTAACACAGTACCTGAACCCGGGCCAGCTTGAGTGCGTGGGCCGCCGCCTTGTTGCCGGTCAGCGCCTCGCGTCTGGTGGGAGTGGGGGTGGTCATCGATAGTCTCCTGAATATTCCAGAGGGTTGCTAGATGTCCAGGTGTATGCGCTGGTGCGTGGAAATCTCCGGCCTGTGGGGAGCGGCCGTAATGTCGGTGTATTCCGGGTTGTCCCGTTTGACCTGGTCTTCATCTACCATGGTCAGGGCGCTGCCCACGCAAACCTCGGCGCAGATGCCGCAGCCCCGGCAGAAGTCAACGTCGATGCGGTAGCCCTGGTGAGGCAGGTCCTGGCGGATAATGAACCCTGTGCCGTCGGGACACATCACTTCGCTGATGCACACGCCCGGACAAATGCACTTGTTGTCTTCACAAACTGGCACCTTGTCCCGCCAAACGAAAGGACTGCCGCCGCTGAACCCGGGCAGCTTGTCATAACGGTCAAACTGGTAATACTGGGGCAGATTCTCGACGGGTGTGTGTTCGAGGCGGGCCGGTGTCCGGTCAACCTGGAACTTCACTCCCCCAATAGCCTGCACCGTCTCATAGGCTTCCGTTGTGGCCTCGGCGTTGCGTTCGCCCACGGCCCCGGGGAAAGTCTCCCTAATAATGGCGAGCAGTTCATCCATATCGATGGCCTGGGTGATGCGGGCATAGGCCCCGAGCAGGGTCAGGCCAACGGGCGGCGGGTTGCGACGAAGCAGGCGGCCGGCGATGCCGGTGGCGTCCACCGTGGCCACCACCCCTTCCAGGTCGAAGGGCAGGTCAATTTCCTGGGGGTGCTTCGGGGAGTTCACCAACAGGGTGCCCCGTTTCATCCGGCCAATGGCGTCGGCGATCAGCTCGTGAGTATTATTCTTGGCCGTGAGCAGAAGCTCTTCCTGAAATACGATGACCTCGGAAGGGTGATAATTGGCACAACTGGCCATAACTTCCGAGTCCGAAATCTTGACATAATTGATAACGGGACCGCTGCGGGCGCGGGTGCCCGGGTAGACGTTTACCGATACAAACCAGCCCTGGTTGGCATAGAGCTTGGCCAGGGCTTCTCCGGACTGCACCGACCCCTGGCCGGACATGCAAAGAAGGTTCAATTCTGTGGTCTGGGGCATGGAAAAACTCCTGAGGGCAGGCCGGCCCTGTTTGCTCCGCTATTCTACGCTACCAAGGGGGCTAAATCAAACTGAAAAGAAAGGAGCCGGGGAGAGATCAGGTAGAGGTCACCGGCTAAGGGGGCCGTTATTTCACATCCCTGAGAAAGCGGATTATGTGGGGAAGTGCTGCCTCTCTCTCGTGCCAGGCCTCCATGTGGCCGAGGCCCGGGAGAGACAGAAATTTCAGGTTCTTTTTCCCTTCAACGCACTGCCTGGCCAGTGAGTATGCCGGGTCTTCCTCTCCGGCGTAAATCAGGCCCGGGATTTGCAGGGTGTCCAAGGCATCTTCGAAGCCTTCCGAGTCCCGTATTGCGGTGGTCAAGTCTATCAGCGCCCCAATATCGTTTTCGGCGAACTGGGCCTTCACGTGGTCGGGGACGAGTTCCGCATGGTGGCCGCCTGCCGCCAGCGCGTCCCTCGTGCTGCTGAAGCGGTCGATTCGTCGCTGCAGGGGCTTTGGGTCGCGGACGTAGGGATGCATACCTCCCAGGACCAGCGAACGCAGGCGCTCGGGGGCGAAACTTGCCATTCCGAACCCCACCCAGGCTCCGAAGGAGTAACCCATGAAGTCAACGGCAGGGGTCTCCAGGTAGTCCAGGACTGCAACCAGGTCCTCGACCAGCAATTCCATCCGGTATTCATTCGCCGAATGGGGCTTATCGCTTTGGCCGTGGCCCCTGAAGTCCACCAGGATGAGTGGCCTGAATTGGGACAGTTGGTTTACATAACCAGCATCTATCCAGTCGTCGCACCGCTGCATAAAGCCGTGTGCCAGTAGCACAGGAGTCTGGCCACCGTCATTGTGGGGGTCGCTCGAAGGTTCTGTCCGGTAGAAGATATTTACGCCGTTGTTGGAAACGAAAGGCATTTGGGAACAGGATGGATCAGGTGCCAGGCGTCTGGTTGGCCAGTGGCACTGCAATAGTGACTCGGGGAATGTCGCTGGTGACCCTGGTGGTGTGGCCCTGGCCTGTCAAGTCTTCCACAAGTACCACAGCGCCCGGTCCAAACCGGTGAAGGGATCCATCGCCCAGGCCAATCTCGCCCTCGCCAGACAGGGTAATGATGTAGTTTCGGCGGGATTCCACGTGCCAGTCGGCAAACCGGCCGGCCTGCTGAACACGAAACTGTAGGCCGGTGATCTCTGTAAGGGACGCAGGGTTGGGGAAGCTGTCCACGTCGATTTCTTCGATGTGAGCCTGGCCGTCGTCGCCTGTGTAAATCCTGGGAATCTTCATTTCTGGGCCTCCTGCATGGGGAAAATCTAATCGGAAGCGGCGCTCAGGGCCACGCGGTCAGGGAAGAAAGCCTGGAGAATCTGGGAAGCGATTCCTTCCGCGTCAAGCTGCAGGCTGTGCCTTTGGTCTACCGCAGTGCCGTGTTCCACGAATGAATCGGGCATGCCGATACGGTGCACCGCCACGTGATCCATTCCGGCTTCGGAAAGTGCTTCCAGCACCGCTGACCCGAAGCCGCCGGCCAGCACGTTCTCCTCGACCGTGACTATGCGCCCTGTGCTCCTGGCCGAATCCAGCAGAAGATTCAGGTCCAGCGGCTTCACAAATATGGGATTCACAACTCCGCAGGCCAGGCCATGCTCTGCCAGCAGGTCGGCGGCTTCCTGTGCCGCGGTGGCCGCCTTCCCCAATCCGAATATCACCACGTCGCTGCCCTCTCGGATCACCTGGCCTCTCCCCAGGGGAAGCTCTCTCACTTCTTCGTCCATGGTGCAGCCGGTCGCGGTCCCGCGGGGAATGCGTATGGCGAAGGGCCCCGGATAGTTATAGGCGGTGTAAATCAGGTGCTGAAGGTCATTTTCGTCCATTGGCGCCGCCACCACGGCGTTGGGCAGGCAACGCAAATAGGAAATGTCCAGAAAACCGTGGTGCGTCTTCCCGTCCTCTCCCACTACGCCGGCCCGGTCTGCGATCACCGTAACGGGAAGGTTTTGCAGGCAAACGTCGTGGACGAGTTGGTCGAAGGCCCGTTGCAGAAAGGTGGAATAGATTGAAACGAAGGGTTTGACACCGGTTGAAGCCATGCCAGCCGCCATGCTTACGGCGTGCTGTTCGGCAATTCCCACGTCAAAGACCCGATTGGGGAAGCTTTGGCGCACCTCTTCCAGCCCCGTCCCCTCCAGCATGGCCGCCGAAATGCCCACCACCGAATCGTCTCTATCCATCAGCTTCATAATGGTGTCGGCAAAAACCTTGGAATAGGTCGGCGCGCCAGAGCCTGCGCCAAGGGGCGAGCTTGGCTGGTGAAATTTTACGGGATCGTCTTCCGCGGGTTCATAGCCGTGTCCCTTATGGGTCACCACGTGGATTATAGGCACCTGACCTGCCGTGAGTTTCGCCTGCTCCAGGGTCATTTCCAGCTGGCGCAGGTCATGTCCATCTACGGGCCCCAGGTACTGAAATCCCAGTTCGTTCCAGAACACAGTCGGAAGAATAAATGTATCCAGGCTGTCGTTAAATCGCTTCACCAGTCGGTAAATGGCGTCCCCGGTGGGGACTCGCTTGGACAGGGCTCGCATTCGGCCAATCATTGCCTGGTATTCGGGGTGGGTAATCACCCGTTTGCGCCAGTTGGTCAGAAACCCGACATTCTCAGAAATTGACATCCCATTGTCGTTCAGCACGACGATCAGCTTTTCGGGGTTGAGGTGCACGATGTTGTTCAGAGCTTCGAAGCTGGAGCCCGACGTCAATGCGCCGTCTCCAACCACGGCCACGGTCCACGAGTCTTGGCCGCGCGTTTCCACGGCTTGCGCGATGCCCAGGGCTATGGAAAGACCGGTGCCCGCATGACCGGCGCACAGCGTGTCGTGGGGGCTCTCGGTAGGTTCACCAAAGCCGGAGATACCTCCGGCAAGGCGAATGTCCTTGAATTCAGCGCGGCGGCCCGTAACCAGTTTGTGGCTGTACATCTGGTTGGTCGTGTCCCAGACCAGTCGATCATTGGGACTGTCAAACACGCGATGCAGGGCCAGGGTAAGTTCGACCACGCCAAGGTTGGAGGCCAGGTGCCCACCGCGTTCCGTAATGACGGAAATTATTGTTTCCCGAATTTCCTGTGCAAGCTGATCCAGTTCCTCCCTGCTCAGGCCCTTCAAGTCTGTCGGCGAGTCGATTTTGTCGAGTAAGCGGGATGACATAAGCATTTCCTGGACCGAACTGACTTGCTTTAGGAATCAGCGTGGGTGGAAGACAGGATTACAACAGGGCAAAGCGTAAGGTTCCGCCCCCGGTATGTCAAGGAAACCGCATTTTCCCTGAAGTCCTGCTTGAAACCAGTGTCCCGCCAGGCTAGATCATGTGCCCCTGGCAGGAGACGGCTACCGACACTTGGATGTCGTGAATGGCCTGGGACATGGTCTGGCCAATCAGGTCAAGCTGACTTACATGGGCGATACGGTCTGCCGCCCTGGCGTGCTCCTGGCGGGAAAGGAGACGGGGAAAAATGCCGCAGGCGTCGGCCAGGCAGATTATCATCTGGTCCCTGGGGTCGGGAATTTCATCGCTGAAGAGAACGTTCAAGATGCGCAGTTTGACTTCTCGTTCGACGGACCCGTCTATCGAAGGATATCGCCTGGAACGAAAGACCCAAAGGAAGCGGTCATCCTGCTGCTCTAGGATGCCCTTTTCCACCAAACGATTGAGCGACTTCTCACGGAGTTCGGTGCCATGGCGGGAGACCTGCTCCACCCAATAGCGCGTATCCTGATTGCCTCCTTCGGCTATCTCAGCCAAAATCGGGTCCAGGATGTCGTCGCCAACAGGTGTGGCATCAATCAAGATGAGATTTTGCAGGTCCGTATCTATCCGGTTCTCCATTGCCAGATCCATCAGGACGGATCCGGCCAGGGCGTAGTCAACCGACCAGGTAGGAACCTGGATGAATCTGCCATCTTCGTCGCGCAGGAGAAGCAACAGAATCTCTTCAACGAATCTCAGCATATGAAATGTCACCTCCCGCAATCACGGCATCAACTGTTATTTTTTCAAGGGAATTCATAGCCCGGGGGTTAATTGGTTAGCCTCATATCGTAGCCGGTTAACCAGTTCAAAGCACACCTGTCGTACTTCCGAAAAATATTGTATCACAAGGCCGGTGGGAAGCTTGAAAGACTGCTCGGAATCACTATCCCACTTGCCTTAAAGGGTTGCACTCCTCCACCATTAGATACTTAACCCAGGAAGAACCCCCGGCACAGACCATTGGGCCCTTCATTGATCAACCAATATTTGTCCTTCTGGAAAATGGTCGGAGGTGGGCAAATGTGGGACAGAATGAGACGAAACGGGACGGAAACAACAAAATCCACATTGGCGAACATTAGTGTCCAATCGTGGGTAAACGGGAAGAAGGCGGGGAAATGGTGGGCAGTACTGGACTCGAACCAGTGACCTCCTGCGTGTAAAGCAGGCGCTCTAACCATCTGAGCTAACCGCCCGTGGCGGACAATGGCGTTGGCGAGGCTGCGAACAAAGGGCGTTTACATAAACTGAAAAGGGTGGCGCGCTTGGCGGGATTCGAACCCACGACCTCTGCCTCCGCAGGGCAGCGCTCTATCCACTGAGCTACAAGCGCAAATGGAGCCTGAATCTAACTGGTGCCGAGGGAGGGATTTGAACCCACACGTCCATAAGGACACTGCGCCCTGAACGCAGCGCGTCTGCCGTTTCGCCACCTCGGCACGGCAACAACGAAACCTCTACCGGGAAAGCCCACATAGTGAGCTATGCCAAGTGGTGGGCGATGGAGGATTTGAACCTCCGACCTCCTCGGTGTGAACGAGGCGCTCTAACCACTGAGCTAACCGCCCTATCAGTTCCGTCGGAAGAGCAATTATAGGGAAACCAATGCGGTGGCGCAACCCTTTTCTACCCAACGAAGGACTGAAGCAAAGGTGATCTGGTTCTGGCGAGGGCGGCTTTCGGGCCTGTCCCAGTGACGAGTGATACCCGCTTCACACATCTACTGCGCGGTCATACCACCGTCTATCACCAGTTCGCTGCCGGTGACGAAGGACGATTCATCGGAAGCAAGGTAGAGGATTCCCGCCGCAATGTCCTCCGGCGTTCCCATACGGCCCAGGGGCGTCCGCCCGACCCGCAGATCGTGGACTTCCTGGACGGCGTGGGACGCCTGGGTCATGGGACTGTCTACAAAGCCGGGGTGTACCGAGTTGACCCTTATGCCCTCCGAGGCATACTGGATGGCCGCCGCCTTGGTGAAAATGCGGACTGCGCCCTTGGATGCATGGTAGGGGCTGGAGGTCTCGCTGCCGATGATTCCGTATATGGAGGAGATGTTTATGATGGACCCGCCGCCAGCCCTGCGCAGTTCCGGAATTGCCAGCTTGGTTCCCAGGAAGACTCCCTTGCCGTTTACGGCCATCACTCGGTCCCAGGTTTCCGCTGGTGTTTCCTCCACCGTCGTGCGGCCGCTGATGCCGGCATTATTTACCACTACGTCCAGCTTTCCGTAAAGGCCAACGGTTGCGTCAATTACCCGTTGCCAGTTTTTCTCGTCGGTCACGTCCAGTCGCATAAAGGTAGCGCGGCCGCCGGCCTCAGAGATCTGAGCCTCGGTGGCCCGCCCCTCTTCTTCGAGCACGTCCGCAATCACCACCGCGGCACCTTCGCTGGCCAGGAGTTTGGCAGTCGCGGCGCCAATTCCCCTCGCGCCGCCGCTGATGAGTGCTACTTTGCCTTCTACTCGCATGAGATCACCATCCAGGGTCTGAACTTTGCTCGAAACAGCCCGAGTGATTAGACTCCGGCATTTGTGGTAAAGGGGACAGGGCCCAGAATAATATCGCTTATGTTAACCAACCAGGCGAAGACCCTTCCAGACGTTACATAACGTCTATTGTGCGAACCAACCTGTCGGGGAGCAGGGATGGCCTCCGGAGCGATTTCTGTGAGCGCGCCACCGGAAGCTCTGTTTCTTGGCATGTGACTGAATTGATTTCAGTCTCCCGCCGCTGACTGCAATACCGTCATGGGCCCGTCCATCTCCACCAGTTGAGCTTCGACCTCTTCCAGCAGCAGGTCCAGGTTCCAGCCCCTGGCCGCGGAGACCAGAACGCTGGGATAGGACTGAAGCCCGGCCGGCGGCAGGGCCACGTCGCCGTTGTCCTGTTCGGCAAGCAGGTCCATCTTGTTGACGACGAGCAGGCGGGGCTTATTGCTCAAGCCCAGGTCTTCCAGAGTCTCTTCAACCACCTCAGCCTGTTCCGGCGCTTTGGGGTGGGTAATGTCCAGGACGTGGAGCAGAATGTCCGACTCGGCCAGTTCCTCCAGAGTGGCGCGGAAAGCAGCCACCACCATAGGCGAAAGCTTCTGGATGAACCCGACCGTGTCGGTCAACAGAAGTTCGTCGCCGGAAGGCAGCCTGATGCGGCGCGTTACCGGATCCAGGGTGGAGAAGAGCTGGTTTTCGGCCTCCACTCCGGCGTTGCACAGCGCATTGAACAGAGTGGACTTGCCGGCATTGGTGTATCCGACCAGGGAGGCCATTGGTATGCTGGCCTTCTTGCGACGGCCAATGTAAATGGCCCGGCGCTCCCTGACCTTGTCCAGTTCCGCCTGGATTCGCTGGATGTGGCGGCGGATAAGCCGCCGGTCAGTCTCCAGCTGGGTCTCGCCGGGCCCGCGGGTGCCAATGCCACCACCCAGCCTTTCCAGGTGAGACCACTGGCCCACCAGGCGGGGCAGCAGATATTGGTGCTGTGCAAGCTCCACCTGCAGTTTGCCCTCGTGGGTGCGGGCGTGACGTCCAAACACATCCAGGATCAAAGCCGTGCGGTCTATGACCTTGATCTGTAGGGCGGCTTCCAGGTTTCGCTGTTGAGTGGGAGTCAGTTCGTCGTCAAAGATGACCGTTTCTGCCCCCTCCTGGGCTACCAGGTCCTGTACTTCCAGGAGCTTGCCCTTTCCCACGTAGCTGGGTGTGAGCCGGTCGGCGCGTTGCGTTACCCTGCCGACCACCTGGGCGCCGGCGGCGTCAGTAAGGTAGGCCAGCTCGTCCAGGGTGTCGTCCAACTCCCATAGATGGTCCCGGCTCTTAAGTTCGACCGCTACCAGGATGGCTTTTTCTCTTTCAGGCTCAGTGGTGACTGTCTTTCTGGGAATAAGTCTATCCCTCCCTCGGCGCCGGTATGGTCCAGGATTCAAGACGCTGGCAGCCGCTTTCCACCCGTTCGTCAGGGGTGGTAAGGGACAATCTTATGTAACCTTCGCCGTACTGGCCATAGCTGGAACCCGGGGTCACAACTATATCGATGTCCTCCAGGAGCCGAGCGGCAAAATCGGCGGAAGTGAAGCCCTCCGGCACCCTCGCCCAGATATAAAGGCTGGCCTGGGGGACCGCCACCGTCAGCCCCATCTTTCGCAGGGCTTCCACCACCCGGTCGCGGCGGCGCTGGTAGATGACCCGGTTGTCGTCGATGCAGTCCTGGGGTCCTGTGAGAGCTTCCATGGACATTTCCTGGATTGCCTGGGGAACACCCGAATCCAGGTTGGCCTTGATTTGGAATAGAGCTCGAATCATGTCGGCGTTGCCCACGGCCGTACCCATGCGCCAGCCGGTCATGTTATAGCTCTTGGACAGGGAGTGGAACTCCAATCCCACGTCCTTGCCGCCTTCCACCTGCATCATGCTAACCGCTCGGTAATCGTCGTAGCCTACTTCGCTGTAGGCGGCGTCGTGGAGCAGGGCAATGTCGTATTCACGACAGTAGGCTACGTAAGCAGCCAAGTCTTCGGCGCTTGCCACGGCGCTGGTAGGGTTGTTGGGATAGTTGAGCCACATCACCTTGGCGGCCCGAGCTACGTCGTTCGGGATGGCGGAGAGGTCGGGAAGCCACCCATTCTCTTCCAGCAAGGGCATTATGTAACTCTGGGCTCCGGCGAACATGGTGCCGACACCGTAAACGGGATAGGCGGGATCGGGGACCAGGGCAATGTCGCCGGGGTCCAGGAAGCAGAAGGCCACGTGCCCAATCCCTTCCTTGGCCCCTATCAACGGCAGGACTTCCTTATCCGGGTCAAGACCTATGCTGAACCGGTTGTCATACCACTGGGCGATGGCTCGCCGCATTTCCGGCAGGCCGTCCGTCTCAGGATAACGATGATTTGGCGGGTCCTGGGAAGCGGTCAAGAGCCGGTCGATAATGGGCTGCGGCGTGGGTATGTCAGGGTCGCCAATACCGAAGGTAACCACGTCTGCCCCGGCCGCCCGCTTCTCCGCAATGATGCGGGAGATTTCAACGAAGGGATACGGGGCCAACTTGCCAAGTCTGCTGGAAAATTCCACTTTGCCACTCCTGGGGAGAATTAAGTTTTAGAGCTTGCTGAAAATCTCGGACAGATCGTGTTCAAGCCCTGGTAGAAGTGCGGAATAGAGCGTTTTTGAAAACTGAAGACGGTCATTGACCTGTGTTCAGGCTTAAAATGTCAGCTTCCTGGTTGTGGGGTTTGTCATCAGGGTCACCACTCGCCGGTGAAAACTTCGGTTGCGGGCCCTTCCAGGTATACTTCGCCCTCACCGTCCCATTCGATAGTTAGTGTTCCACCGGGGAGAGTTATGTCAACGCGATCTTCAGTCAGGCCCTGAAGGCGGGAGGCGACGGCGATGGCGCAGGCGCCAGTACCGCAGGCCATGGTTTCGCCCGAGCCGCGTTCCCACACACGGGCGTTCAGGTGGCTGGAATCCACCTGGTTTACGATCTCAAAGTTTACGCGACGCGGGAACATGGGGTGTCCCTCTACCAGGGGCCCAATGTTGTGCAGGGGAAATTCTCCTATGGGTTGGTCGATGTAGGTAACGGCATGGGGATTGCCCATGGAGATGAACGCCAGGTAAAGGCGAAAGTCACCAGGATGGATGGGATATTTCAGCACCGGCCCTGCGCTGGCGTTCATGGAAGGGTCGAGGCTCACAGGTATGTCATCAGGATTAAGGCGCGGCAGGCCCATGGAAACCCGTGCCCCGTCTACACCGCCGTTACCGTATATAGGGTAAACGGTTCTGATTCCGGCGAGGGTTTCGACAGTCAGACCTTCGTGAGGAGGGGCTACGATCTCCCGCTCAATGGCGTACTTGGCGAAGCAGCGGATGCCGTTACCGCACATTTCTCCCTCGGAGCCGTCGGCGTTGAACATGCGCATTCGCAGGTCTGCATGGTCCGAATCCAAAATAAGAATGATTCCATCACCGCCGATGCCAAAATGGCGATCACTCATCGTCCTTGACAGCGCTGGCCAGTCCTCTTCCATTCCTCGGGCATCTATGTAGACGTAGTCGTTACCTGCCCCGTGCATCTTGGTGAATTTCATCAGGTCCTCTGGGTTCAGATTGCCGGTATTTTACCACAGCGGTTAATCGGGAAAGGGTTGGGGAGGATCTAGGCGATCTGTGTAGCCAGGTTCAAAGCAATTGGGGTCAGTTCGGAGTCAAGACTGTCCAGCCAGTTGATCCTGGAGTCGTTGGGCTTGAACCAGGTGTACTGACGCCGGACCAGGCGATGGGTCTGAAACTTCGTCCGCAGAATGGCATCGGCTAGGGACATTTCATCGTTCAGGTATTGGCCCAGTTCCTTGTATCCCGGACACGCCAGGCAGCCTTCGCCCAGGGTATATCCCAATGCCGCCAGGTTCTTGGCTTCGTCCAGGAAGCCGTTGGCCATCATTTGGTCCACGCGTCGGTCAATCCGGTCATAAAGGAGGTCGCGTGCCAAAGTCAGTCCGATGACTTGACCCTTGATACCATGGCTGGACTCCGCCTGGATATCTGAGGGAATCATGCCGGTAACGTGGTGAATTTCCAGGGCGCGGATAACCCTGCGAACATTCCGGGGGTCCAGTTCTCCGGCCCGCTTCGGATCGATGAGCTGGAGCCTTTGGAAAACGGCCTGGCTTCCCCGTTCCGCCGCCACGCTCTCCAATTCGGCGCGGTACTTATTGTCTGGGGGAACGGCAGGAACTTCCCAGCCATCCCGCAGCGCCCAAATGTATTGGCCCGTTCCGCCCACAACGATTGGAAGGGCATCGCGGCGAATTATGTCATCTATCGCTGTCCTGGCCAGGGTAAGAAAATTCCCCAGTGAGAAGTTCTCCGCAGGGGTCAGGAGGTCAAACAGGTGGTGTGGAACCAGGGTGCGCTCTTCTTGAGTGGGCTTTGCGGTGCCAATGTCCATGTACCGGTAAACCTGGCGGCTGTCGGCGTTGATGACCTCTCCGCCAAGTTGTTGTGCGAGGGATATTGCGAGTTGAGTTTTGCCCGTGGCTGTGGGGCCAACTATGTAGAGGACGAAGGGGTCTTCTGAAGACATCTACCGGCGTCGAAAATCATGCCCTGTCAGCTGGCCGGCCCTTTGCTTCCCCTGCCAGCCGGGCGATTTCCATGAAGGAGTCGGCCCGAAGACTTGCCCCGCCCACCAGTGCTCCGTGGATGCACGACTGCGCTGCGAAATCTGCGATGTTGCCGGCATTGACGCTGCCGCCATAAAGAAGGGGTATATTTTCAGCGCCCCCACCGTATAGGATTCCGAGGGTTTCAGCCACAGGGCCACCCATGATTTCTGCAGCTATTTCGGGTGTAGCTGCCTGGCCAGTGCCAATTGCCCATACCGGTTCGTAAGCCACTATCAGGCCGATTATGTCAAGAGGCCCGGTTTCTGCCAGACCTAAATTGACCTGGCTGGAGATCACGTCTGCGGCCCTGCCAGATTCTCTTTGTTCCAGGGTCTCACCCACGCACAGTATGGGTTTAAGGCCATGACTCAGGGCAGCCTTGACCTTCAGGTTCACCAACTCATCCGTCTCGCCAAAGAGTTGCCTGCGCTCAGAGTGGCCGATGATCACATACTCGCAAAGGTTCACCAGCATGGTAGGAGAAGTCTCGCCCGTGAAGGCGCCCGAGTCCAGGTGGTGCATGTTCTGCGCGCCAACTTTGATCGTAGAACCGGCAACGGAGGCCCTTACTTCCGCCAGGGAAATGGCTGGAGGGCAGAGTATGACCTCCACCCCGGGAGCCTGACCTGACAGCGCCTTTACGCCCTGTGCCAGGGTGCGGGCCTCCTCCAGGGTGGTGTTCATTTTCCAGTTTCCGGCGATTACGGTAGCTGGCATTCCTTCAATGCTCCTCGTGGGAAGATGTTTTGAATCCTAAGGGCCGTACTTGGTCAGTTTTCCAGAGTGGGACATGGCCAGCAGCATCACATTGGTGGCGGGAATACTGCCTATCGATCCCAGGTTACAGGCGCGCTCGTTAAATGCAGGTACCCCCTCGCCGAGGGTAAGTTTGGAGTGAAGCATAAAGGGGACAGGATGCCAGCTGTGGGCAGCCATAATGGCCGGTGTCGAATGGTCGCCTGCCACCATGAATACATCGGGGTTCAGCTCGCGAATCCTGGGGATCAGGACATCCAGGTCTTCCAAGGTCTTTACCTTGGCGTCAAAGTCCCCGTCTTCACCGGCGGCGTCCGCCGGCTTGTAGTGGATAAAGAAAAAGTCGTGATTGTCAAACTCCTGCTGAAGTGTGTCAATCTCGTCGCTGAAGGTGCGGCCTGTGGGAATGATGCGCATATTGGCAACGGTCGCCAGACCACGATACATGGGATAAGCGGCAATTGCGCCCGGGTTTAGCCGGTACACATCTCCCATTGGGGGCAGGGACGGCAACTGTGCCCATCCGCGCAACAGGACCATGTTTCCCCGCTCCTCTTCTGCCAGCAAGCCTGCCGCCTTCGTGACAAATTCGTTAACCAGCGTCGCTGTCTTCTCAGCAGATGGGTCCAGTGCTCGAACCGGCATTGCCGGGACGCCCGAAATCTGTGGGTCCGTCTCGGTGACGGCTTCTGACAGGCCTTCCCCCCTCAGTCGCAATACGAAGCGATAGTCCTGGACCGGGAACACGTCAACCTGGACGCCGGGAATCTCGATAGTGTCCAGACGGTGACAGAGGGGTGTGCTGAACTCGGTTGGTATTCGGCCAGCCCGCCGATCAACCAGGTTGCCGTCGGTGTCTACAGTGCAGAAGTTGCCCCGGGCGGCCACGTCGCCAGGTCGCAACTCCACGTCTATTCCCAGGGCTTCCAGGGCGCCACGGCCGATGATGTACTTGAGGGGGTCGTAACCGAAAAGGGCCAGGTGCCCCGGGCCGCTGCCGGGTGCTACGCCGGGAAGGACCGGCGTAGTCATGCCGCAGGCGCTCTCATTCGCCATGGAGTCCAGGTTGGGTAGGTTGGCAGTTTCCAGTTCCGACTTTCCAGTGTCAGGGTGGGGCAGACCACCCAAGCCATCTACCACCAGCAGGACAATCTTCGAAGAGTTGGTAACGTAGCAATCATGTAGCAGTTCCTGGTCAATCATCTCGCTCACACTTTATGTAAAATTCGGCTATCGGAGCCGAAGAGACGTTAATGTAATGGGAATCAGGCATCTGGCAAGGCGGCGATCCCGGGCAGTTCCCGACCCTCCAGGAACTCCAGGGATGCCCCGCCGCCGGTGGATACGTGGGTCATTTCGTCCATAAGTCCCAGTTCCTCCACGGCCTCGGCGGTGGAACCTCCACCCACGACGGTCGTAACTCCAGGGAGCCCGGCAATGGCATTGGCAACAGTACGCGTTCCCTGGCTGAAACGGGGCATCTCAAACACCCCCATTGGGCCGTTCCAGATGATGGTGCGGCACTCCTTCAGTTTTCTAGCATACTGGGCGGCCGTTTCTTCCCCTACGTCCATTATGTACCAGCCATCAGGAACCTTTTCAGCCGATACCGTGCGGGTTTCGTCGGGTTCGGTTTCAAAGCTGCTGGCGATGACAACATCTTGGGGCAAGTGAACGGAAATGTTCTTCTTAGCTGCCCGCTCCATTACCTCTCTGGCGAATTCAAGGCGGTCGGACTCGATTGAGGAGGCTCCTGTTTCTTTCCCCAGGGCCTTGAGGAAAGTTACGGCCATACCACCGCCAACAAAAAGATGGTCCAGCTTGTCCAGAAGGTTTTCCAGCACCAATATTTTGTCACTTACCTTGGCGCCCCCCATCAGAGCGGCAAGAGGGCTGGCCGGCGATTCCAGGGCCCTGCCCATTTGCTCCACTTCGCGCTGGACGAGAAGGCCCATGGCCGAAGGCAACACATTTGTTATACCAACGGTGGAAGCGTGGGCGCGATGAGCAACTGCGAAGGCGTCCATTACAAAGCAATCTGCCAGTCTGCCAAGGCCCGCAATGAAGTCGGAGTCGTTTTTCTCCTCACCCGAGTAAAACCTCAGGTTTTCCAAAAGTATCACACGCCCCGGCTCAGTGGAATTGATCTCCTCTTCGATGTCAGACCCGATGCAATTATTCAGACTCTTAACCGGATGGCCCAGGAGTTGGGAAAGGCGGTCTCCTACAGGGAACAGCCGTAATTCTTCCACTACCTTGCCGCCAGGGCGTCCCAGGTGGGAGCAAAGGATAATCCGGCAATCACGATCGAGGAGGTATCGTATGGTAGGGAGGGTGGCCCGAAGTCGCTGGTCGTATGAAGCGATTACTTCAATGCCCTGCTCGATGGGAATATTAAAGTCAACACGGACCAGTACCCGCTTGCCTGCTACGTCCAGTTGAGACAGTACCCGTTTCGCCATTTTGTGTCTATGCTCCTGGCTGAGTCGTTGCTTCTGCTGCGGGTCGGGGACCCGACCCTAATGCCACCGCCGCCAGTTCACCAAGTCCCGTTCTTTTGTGATCGGGAATGCTCTCTTTGTTCACGATGCCCATGGCCTCGGAAACCAGTGCCTCCGACCGTTGTCGGCAGTAGTTCCTGGCATCAACTTCTTCCATTATGTCTACAATCCGGGCGATGTCCGATGGGTCGAGTACCCTCTTCGAATAGGCCGCCCCGATTTCCCGCCTGGCGGCGATGCTGCAATGATCCATGGTGTAAATCAATGGCAGGCTCTTCTTCTTGTTCAACACATTGCTGGCGGTGATGCCGTCGCCGTGGGAACCCCAGTAGTCAGCAAGGTCCTGAGTAATTTGCCAGGCCATACCAAGTTTGATACCAATATCCTTGAACTGAGCTACTGTGCTGCTATCGGAGCAGGCGGAGACCGCGCCCCCTGCCGCCGAACAACCGGCGAGGGCGCCCGCCTTTCGGGCAATCATATCATCGTATTCGCCGGCGGTAACCAGCAGTCGGTCCTGGAAACCCAAATCGGCATACTGCCCTTCGCACATAGACAGGCAAGAACTGTCCAGCAGTTGTGTAGCTTCCAGAACTATATCCGAGGAGAAGCCGATGTCCAGCATTCGCATTATTGCCACGCGGGCGAGAGCATGAAAGCCGTCACCGGCGTTGATGGCTTGGGACGGCCCCCATACCCACCAAATGCTGGGGCGGGAATCGGCATCCACCCGCCCTGCCTGCACGTCGCCGTGAACCAGGGCAAAACTTTGCAGCAATTCGACTGCGGCCGCTACGGGAAAAGCCCTCTCGAAATTGCCGCCAAGGGCGTTGCATACTGCGGGAGCAATCAAGGACTGAAAGCTTGCCCTGAAGGGTTGAGCTTCAGGATTTCCGTGCTGGTCGGCCCAACCCAACTGGTACCGGAGCAGGTTGTAAAGAAAGCCCTCCCGCTTGGAAAATATGTCCTTAAGTTCTCTTTCCAGTCCCTGCTCGTAAAGGTCTAGTCTGCTTTGAGAATTAATGTCGTCCACCCCCTTTGTCACCTGCCCGGGCGGGCGCGTTCACCTGTTCCCAAACCCGCTGCACTTCGGAGAAGGAGGTCGCCCCCTCCCTAAGCAAAACGGGGGAGTTTCCCGTCATATCCACGATAGTAGATTGGAGCCCGGCTGGCGCAGGGCCCAGGTCAACGATTTCACCTAACGAATCTCCCAGGCTTTCCCGGATATCCTGTGGGCTGTTCAGGTTCTCACTACCGCTGCGGTTGGCGCTGGTACCCGTTATTGGGCGGTCCAGCCCCGCAGCGAGGCTAAGAGGTATCCAATGAGCGGGCATCCTTACGGCCACGGTGTCGCGGCCGCCGGTTATCAGGCTGGATAATCCGGGTTGCCTGGGTAGGACCAGAGTGAGGGAACCGGGCCAGAACGACGTACCAAGCTGCCTGATGGCATCGTTACCAGCAACAGCCACCGTAGCCACTTGCTCCCAGGAACTGACCAGAACCGGGAGGGCCAAGTTGCCAGGCCGGCCCTTAACCTCGAAAATGTGGTTCAGGGCTTCTTCGTTCCCCACATCTGCGGCGAGGCCATACAGCGTGTCGGTGGGAATGGCAACTACACCCCCCTCGCGCAGGCACCGCAAAGCGCCTTTCAGTTCGGAAATGCTATGGGGGGCTGGAGGCGCCAGGTCGGGGCCAGGATTGGTGTCAGAGCTTTGAGCGTTCAATGCCGTCGTATCAGGCCAGTTTGCGATTGCCAGTTTGCGATTGATTGAGAGTTTAGCACGTCCGCTCCAGATGGGTCGAGGATAAACCCAAACCCCACGAGAACGGCAGTGCCACCTTTGTTGAAGCACAGACTGTCCCACCTGGCCGCCAGGATCGCGCTGAGAGGCGAAATGCCGACTGTAGGGGTATCAGGATACCTTTCTACAGTGAAATCGCCCTTATTTTGCCACTCTGTATGTGTTATTTTGCCGGGCAATTTCCAGCCCCACAGGGCAGAATTGCTGGAGGGTCTTGTGGGTGGCACTAAGCCTCTCTGTTAAACTTCCGTCAAACTCCATTACGAGGCAAGAAAGAGTAAGGGTGATGTACTTTGGATATTGGTAAGTTTCCCCCCCACTTGTTGCAGAAACTGTTGTGCAAAGAGGGGGTTCGGGATCCCAACGTGCTTGTAGGGCCAAAAGTTGGAGAGGACGCCGCGGTAGTCAAACTGGGGGACCGGCTGCTGGTGGCGAAATCCGACCCAATTACATTCGCTACGGACGATATCGGCTGGTACGCGGTCCAGGTAAACGCAAATGATGTAGCGTGTACTGGTGGTGTACCAAGGTGGTTTCTAGCTACGTTGCTGGTTCCCGGGTCTTTTACTGAAGACCAGGCCGAGGCTGTCTATGACCAGATCCTGGCGGCGTGTAATTCCCTGGATATTGCACTCATCGGCGGCCATAGCGAGGTCTCCTATGGGATTGACCGCCCGCTCGTGGCAGGCACCATGCTGGGTGAAGTGGCGGCAGACAACCTGATAACAACCGGTGGAGCCCAGGAAGGGGACAGCATCGTCATCACCAATGGAATAGCCATAGAAGGTTCGGCGATCCTGGCAAGAGAACGGCGAGAAGAATTGATATCTGCCGGTATTTCAGGGGGAACGATTGACGCTGCCGTTCAGTTTCTCCACAAGCCCGGGATCAGTGTAGTGAATGCGGCGCGAATAGCCTGTTTAGTTGCCGACATTCATTCCCTACACGACCCCACGGAAGGCGGGTTAGTAACCGGGCTTAGGGAGATAGCGCATGCCTCCGGTATGGGAGTAGCGGTTGAGCAGAGCAGTATTCCCGTACTGCCGGAATGCGAAGAGATTTGTCAGGTCCTGGACATAGACCCCCTTGGACTGCTGGCGTCGGGTTGCCTGCTCATAACTTTACCAGCCGCCCAGGCGCCCACTTTGCTACGGGCATTGGAAGAATCGGGAGTCTTTGGTTGCGAAGTCGGGCAGGTGATCGCTCCTGAAGAAGGGTTGATCATGGTCGGTTATGAAGGTGAGGTCCCCTTGCCAGAGTTCAGCAGGGACGAACTGGCGCGATACATTTCTCAAAAAATGTAATAATTTAGAGATTGGGAAAGCTAGTACACTCGGATTGTTTCACTCCTCCAACATTACCTTTCCGAATGTGCACTTAGTACATTTCTGGGTTGCCGAAGTACACTTTTAGTGCCGTGGCCAGGTGGTCCGCAGTCGTGTTGGCGCCGCTTACAGTTATGGAGACTTTCCTTCCCTTAAGGGATTCCCTTTGCTTCAGGGCGCCAGCGGTAGCCGCCGCCCCCGCTCCCTCCGCCAGGGTGTGAGCCTTCTCCACCAGTAGTCCCATGGCATAGCGCAACTCGTCGTCGCTTACCAGGACGAAGTCATCGAGCAAGTGCCGGATTATCCGCTGCGGCAATTCGTAGCCGTTCATGGTGGCTATACCTTCAGCAAAGGTATCCATAAGCGCCTGTACCAACTGGCCCTGTTGCCATGACAGGTACCCAGCAGGCGCTCCCTCGGCCTGAACTGCCCTGACTTTAATCTCTGGATTAATCCCCTTGGCCACAACGCATGCTCCGGATACGCCGCTTCCACCGCCTAACGGCAGGTACATGACCTCCACGTCGGGCAGGTCTTCGATTATTTCCAATGCCTGCGTTGCCACCCCGGCTATCAGCAAGGGTTCGTCGGTGGGGTGTACGTACCGATAGCCCTCCTCGCGCGCCAGCCTTTCCGCGTGGGCCTTGGCTTCGTCAAAGTTCTCCCCGTAGAGAACAAGCTCCGCGCCGAGGGATTGCATGGCCGCCACCTTTAGTGGGTTTGGGTCCCTGGCCGGAAGTGCGATCAGCGCCCGAGCACCGAATATCTGGCAGGCGTTAGCTATAGATTGGCCGTGGTTGCCTGTTGAAGCGGTAATGACACCTCTCCGGCGCTCTTCCTCGCTCAGGTGGGCCAGAAAGTTTATGCCGCCCCTGCCCTTAAATGCCCCTAATGGATGGTATTCCTCGTGCTTCAGGTAAATGTCCGCCTCAAAGAGGTGGCTCAACCCGGCCGAGTAATGGAGTGGAGTTCTGGCTAAATGAGGGGCGATGGTCTTGCGCGCCTCGTAGACATCTCTAAGCGTCGGTGGCTGAATCATCATTCCTCTCTTGTTTGTGCACTGGCAGAGTCCCGGCAGATAGCAAACCGGACCAGGGCCAGACTAACAAAGGCGCCATGGGCGGTCAAACCAGCCTGCATCCCACACCAGGTATACCAGACCCCAGCTTGGATCGGCCGCTTTCCTCAACGGTGGGCAGATGGGGCGCGCCAAATGCCAGTACTACTCGCGGGTACCAGGCGCCTTTTGTGTGTGGGGCTTGGTGTAACTCACTCCTCCGAATATCTATTGACCTGCCGACCCCATGTAACGGCATTGATGGAATGATCTGAAACTGGAAAGTCCACCGCGGCCCTGAAGTATTGCAGTGTAACGCCAGACTGGGTCTCGGTGACGGTCTCTTAATTGGCAGAGGGGGGAGCGAGGACTGAATGTAACCGCCTGAAGCCGTTCCGCAATTCAAGCGTCCCAATCCGCGCCAAAGAAACGTTGCTCTGAGAGGCGATTTAAGGACATTTTGCTCCCCGTTCCTGTGTTGAGAGCCTCCTTTTGCCCTTTTTCGTAGCTAATATTGCGTTCCAGTTATTTCTAAGAAAAGTTTAAAAAATAGAATAACCAAGTATTGACATTCGCCGGAACACTGAGTACAATTTAGTACATCTTACCACTCAGCACTACATCACCAGTTGAAGAGGAGGAGTACCATGGCAAGGAAGACCAAATTGATGCAACGTGTAGAAAAGGAACACCAGCGCCCGCTGGAAAAGTTGCTTCCCGAGATGGTTAATGAAAGGGGACTGTCGAGTACAGCCGAGGAACTGGGTGTGAGTAAGGCTACCCTTGGTTATTGGCTCCTCAAGCTCGGGATCAGCGTGCGCCGTGTAGCGCTGGCCCCTGGCGAAACCCTGGAGGTTAAACGAGTAAGCTAAAAGTTTCCGGCCTGGCATATCGCCGGAATCGGTAGGACCAAAATATGCCCAGGTGGTGGCTGTGATGAGAAGGGTTGTACGAGCTGCTAACTAACGAAGCAAACCGCCCGAGCAATTTGCTCGGGCGGTTTTTTTGTGGTCCGCTGGGTGGCCATCCGGTACGTGGGGAAAATTTGAAACTGATTTAGACTTATGTCAATCGCCGGTCTCCGAAGGCCGGATTCTGAGGCTTGATTTGCGGCTCATTGGCATGTTGGTATACCCTTCTTGCTCAAAAAACCGCGCTCTGCGCCACTCGGGCAAAAATGGTACATTTATGTTTACTCTTTTGCGTTTTCCAAATGTATCGCTCTGCCCCTCCGTTAATCCTGGAAAATGTCCTCTGGCAGGAATGCCGACACGGTGACGTTCGGCAGGTCAACGATATTGCTTATTTTCAGATCCACGGCCACGCTGCAAATAATGTAGGCCTGTTCCTTGCTCCAGCCTCTTTCTTGAAGTAGTTCAATCATGTTTATCAGCGCATTTCTGGCCGCCAGCGTAAGGTGGTCTTCACCTTCCTGGGTCCCGTCAGCGCGGATTGGCATGCCCATTGTGGCAATGAAATTTCGGGGCGCGGCCCATTCCGGAGGCAGGAAGTAACCCGGATGAGCGTACCTGGGGAAGCGAATGTTGTGCCGAGCGGCCTCGCCCTTTAGCAACCTGAAACGCACCGCCACAGTTGCCCCCATTTCAATGGCGGTAATGCAGCATTCAGAGTCGCCCTGGGCAAAGTGGCCGTCCCCTGCCGAATAGAGCGCCCCATCCACGTTAACCGGAATCAACAAACGGGAACCCTTGGTCAGTTGCTTGGCGTCCACATTGCCACAGTTTTCCCTTGGAGGCAGAGTTCTAAGCCCCGTCTGCGCTATCTGTCCACCGGAGGGGATAGCGTCTTCGGGATCCGGTGGGGCGGCGGGTCCCCCTCGGTTGACCAGGTCCGCCTCCCGCGCAGCCCATGCTTGCAGTTGTTCGTGAGAAGGGGCGATGCCGGCGGTACCCATAAAGGAACCATCTATAATTCGGACACCAGGTATTTGAGGAGAGGTAGCCCACCCATCCTCAATTTGCCAGTGGGCCAGGAATGGCTCGGTAAAAATGGCCCTCAGGAATCCCGCTCCGGGGCGGTTCCGGGTCCATCCTCTGGGCTGGGCAACAACGTCCAGGTATTCTATCTCCAGCAGGTCGCCGGGTTCGGCGTCTTTTATGAATACAGGACCGGTCAGGGGATGGGCTACCTTGGCGTCCAGTCCCTCCAGATCGGCCTCCGTCATTCCGGGTTGAATCTGGCAGTCCGACGCGTCTCGGGTCTCCAGCACTACCTCCTCCCCTTCCTCTACCTCCAGGATGGGGGGTATGTCCGGATGCCAGCGATTGTGGCCCTTCGCCGGCTCCTCCTTAAGTCTCTTGCTGCGGTCTATTTCTACACTTTGCATGTTGCCAACCGCCTTATGTAAAGCTTTGAAGAATTAAAACAATGCTGGGATTCTTTTTCAGCCCCTCCGCCGGTAAGCGTGTCCAGGGAAAGACGCAGTCAGGGGCCGTGGACTTGCCGGAATCATACAGTATTGAAGATCGCCCGCGTAGGTCTCTTAGGTGCGGCGGGTTGCCGGTCAGCTTGACCGCCTTTTAGGGCAAGGTTATCATCCCAGCAACTGCAGGGAAGGTGCGCCTCTCCGCGATTCACATACGGGGCCGGCGTTCCTCCTTTACTTTCCCACCGTATACTCTCGACGATGGAGGGCCTTATGCCGCAAGCTCGCGAGTTGATTGTACAGTTCCTCGAAGAGGCAGGAATAGAGTATGTGTTTGGTATTCCCGGCGGGGGAACGGGCCAGATTTATGACCTTCTGGTAGGCAGGGAGGACCGGGTGAAGGCCATTCTTTGCCGTCACGAACAAACCGCCGCCATCATGGCTGATGCTTATGCACGGGCCACCGGTAAGCCCGCCGCTGTTATGGGGCAAGGGCTCTTCATCGGATCCAACGCCAGCTTCGGCATCATGGAGTCCATGCTCAGTAGTTCGCCTATGCTGGTACTGACCGACACTTCCGACGGCGGTTCCGCCCAGCACCCTGCCAACCAGTCAGGCGCGGGGGAGTACGGCAGTATTGACCTTCCGACCATTATGAAGTCCATGACCAAGTACACCACCCTGGCAACGAACCCAAAGGAGGCTGCCCTGGGCACCCAGTTGGCCATCAAACATGCCACTAGCGGACGGCCCGGTCCGGCGGCGGTTGTAATGCGTTCCGCATCCATCGCCGGCGAGGTTGACGTAGAAGCGCCGCCCTTTATCCACAATACGTCCGGGTATCTGAATACTGCCAAGCCCCAGAGCGCCCCCCAGGATATAGAAAAAGCGATTGAGATTCTATCTTCTTCCCGCCGACCGGTCATTATGGCTGGCAACGGCGTACACCAGGCTAAGGCTCACGCCCAGCTGCAGCAACTGGCAGAAATGTGGGGCGCCCCCGTGGCCACCAGCTACAAGGGAAAGAGCGCTATCGCCGAGACCCATCCTCTTTCGGTGGGAATGGCGGGGGTTTACGGGCAGGATGCGGCCAACCGCGCCGTCGGGGACGCGGACACAGTGATAATAGTCGGCGCCAAGCTTAGTCCCCAGGACACGGTCCGCGAACGTCCCTATGTATTCGATCCCCACCGGCAGAGGATCATCCAGATAGATATTGACGACCGCAATGCGGGCTGGACTTTCCCCATCGAGCTGGGCCTCATCGGCGATGCCGGGAGTATCCTCAATCAACTGGTTGAGGCTTCCGGGGAAGCCGCACCGGCCTCGGCCGACAACCGCCGGGAATGGACGGACAGTGTGCCCAGGCGCAAGGAAGAGGCAGGATTCTTTGAAGACCCGACGATGCACGTGGATTCCTCCCCGGTAATGCCCCAGCGCCTGGTGGCCCTGCTGCGGGAGACGATGCCCGACAATACCGTGTATGCCCTTGACGCAGGCAACAACCGCACCTGGATGGCGCACTTCTACCAGTCGGCCCAGGCGAACACCTTTTTCGCGCCGGGCGGCACCGCCGGCATGGGTTGGGGGCTTCCGGCGGCCGTCGCATTGAAGCTGGTATACCCCGACCGACCCGTGGTGGGAGTCACCGGCGATGGCGGCTACATGATGACCGTCAACGCCCTTTCCACCGCAATGCAGTACCAGTTGCCGCTTATCTGCATTGTATTCAACGACAACGCACTCGGCATGGTGCGCCACCACCAACCGGAAGGAAGGCGCATCGCTTCTGAGTTTGTGGAGACGGACAATGCCGCGGTGGCGCGGGGTTTTGGCTGTTTCGGGGTGCAGGTCAGCGACTCTCGAGACCTGCCCGGCGCCCTCCGTGACGCGCAGGCTTCCGGTCTGCCGGCCGTTATCGACGTGATAATCGACAAGGGACCATCTCCCGACGACTGGCGCGCCGACCTTAGAACGGCAGGGGAGACTTAGTCGGACACATTCCCGGCGAAGAACCCAAGTCAGGGTAGAAGCGCAATTTTGGGGCAGGCAGGAGGCCTGCCCCATTTTTCTTGGGCTATCAGTTATGAAGAGGACGCTTTCTTGAGTTTGATTGCAACTGGCCTGTGGAGAATGGAGATTGAGTGCATCGGCGAATTTGGGTATATTGCCCTTTATGCTGGCCCTGGCGCTGAGCTGGCTCTTCCCATTCATGCGAATAAGCCAAAAAGAGAGGATTCCCATGGCAACTTGGACCGATGCCCAGATGTTTTCCATAGATAAGATGCTCAATCCCAAGTCCGTCGCCGTCGTTGGCGCTACTCCCCGCATGCAATACGGCGGGCGCTTCTTGAACGCCATGTTGAAGGCCCAGGACAGGGTCGACATATACCCTGTAAACCCGCGGTACGATGAAATTATGGGCCTCCGGTCGTACCCCAGCGTCTCGGACCTGCCCGAGGCGCCCGATCTTGTGGGGATAGTGGTGCCTTATCACCAGGTTCTTAACGTTCTGCAGGAAAGCCACGCCAAGGGCGCCAAGTCCGCCATCGTAATTTCGGCCGGGTTCTCCGAACGGGACATTGACGACCGTCGGGACCTTCAAGCGGAAGTGGGAGACTTTGCTAGGGAATCGGGCCTCCGAATCTGTGGGCCCAACTGCCTTGGAGTTGCCAACGTACAAGCGGACATCTGGCCTTCCGCCTCGTCCCGGGGCTCGGACGGTTTGAGCGGTCCTATCGGACTGGTCTGCCAGAGTGGCGCCTCGGCCTTCGGGCCCTTCTTGACCCGCGCCGTGGAAGAGGGGATCGGCCTCAGTCACATTATTTCCACCGGTAACGAGGCCGACCTCGACTTCTGCGACTTTGCCCGATACCTGTTGGATCAGGACTCGGTCAATGTTATCGCCGGTTTTGTGGAGGGCTTCAAGGACGCGCGAAAGCTGATTGAGGTGGCCAAGGCGGCGGCAGACAGGGGCAAGCCCATCGTCCTGATAAAGATTGGGCGTTCCGACCTGGGATCGCGGGCCGCCCGGTCCCACACGGCTGCCCTGACTGGCTCCGACGTACTGTACGACGAGATTTTTGCCCAATACGGCATCACCCGGGTACAGGACTACGACGAACTGCTGGAAGTTTCACAGTTGTTGGCGCACACCGGAAGGCCGGCCCAGCCCGGCGTTGCGGTCGTTTCTCACTCCGGTGGCATCAGTTCCCTGACTGCGGATATGTGCGGGCAAGCTGGCCTGGACCTGCCGCCCCTCACCGACGAGGCCAGGGATGGAATTAACGACGTTCTGAAGGGCTTTGGCTGGGCGGCGAATCCGTCCGATGTTACCGGGTTCGCCAACAGCGATTCCTTCCCCGAAATCATGAGCCACATGAGTGAACAGCCGCAGATCGGGACCCTTGTGGTGGCCAGCGCCGGCTCCGATATCCAGGCCGAGCAGGTGATTGCCCAGCGGGACAACAGCGAACGAGGGTTGGCCTTCCTCTGGACCGGTACGCGTTCCGCAACTGCAGGTCTTTCGAAGCTGAAAGAAGCGAGGATACCCATATTTTATGTCCCGGATAAACTGGCCCTGGGACTAAAGACCCTACTTGGCTATCACGAATGGTTAAATGGAAAGGTATCGAAAGGATTTGGAGCATTCAAAACGATTACAGACGAACAATCAGCCTTGATTAATAATTTAAGAAGTGAAGGCCATGCTTCATTGTCGGAATCCAAAAGTAAACAACTGATTTCTGGCTGGGGGGTACCCATTACTTGGGAGTTATTGGTCGAAAATGCCGTGGATGCGGTACGGTTGGCGGAGGAAATTGGTTATCCGGTGGCCCTGAAAGTGGACTCGCCGGACATTTTGCACAAGACGGAAGCGGGGGTAATTCGCCTGGGCCTGGGTAATGCTGATCAAGTTACTGCCGCCTACAACGAAATCATGGAAAGTGCGGGGCAGGCGGTTCCCGGGGCACAAGTCAATGGGGCACTGGTACAGGAAATGGTGTCGGGCGGAGTGGAGGTAATAGTCGGCGTATCCTACGATGATCAACTGGGCCCAGTTCTCCTGTTCGGCACCGGTGGCGTGATGGTAGAAGTGTATAACGATGTTGCCCTTCGCCACTGCCCTATAACCCGGTCAGATGCGCTTGGGATGATCAATCAGGTCAAGGGCTCCCGCCTGCTGAAGGGTTTCCGGGGCGCTCCGCCGGCCGACGTGGATGCCCTTGCCGACGTCCTCGTTCGGGTTTCCCAAATGGCAGCCCAACTGGAAGGCGCCCTGGCGGAACTGGACATTAATCCCTTGATGGTATTGCCCGAAGGACAAGGCGTGAAGGCGGTGGATGCGCTGGCCATCTTCAGGGAATAGCCCAGGCGGCGATTCATGGCAGTTCTGGCAGTCGACTAATTGTGGGGCCCGAAGGCATAGACTTTCCTTCGGGCCTTGTCTCGTTTGGCATCTACCCGGTCAGTCCCGTTGCTGCAGTACGTTTCCGGCCAAGTCGGTAATGTGATCTATCTTGACCAGGACGGCGGCGCCAAGACGGTCGGGGTCACGGTCCAGTTCAGCCTGCACCGTGCGATACATCACATTGTTCCTTATCGCCCCGGATTCGTAAACTTCGGCTTTGCCATGGAAACGCCAGGTAATTCGAAGTGGCGAGTTTCGATAAAAGATCACCACGTTTGGGTTTTCTCCCACGTTTTCCAGGGCTGTTCTCTTGGCCCTTTCCCAGTAGGCCAGGGTCTCGCGGTCGAAAACCATCACACTGCCTTTCATGCTGATCTGGGGTCGCCCGTCCGCCGTGGCAGTGCCCAGCAGGCAAGTGCAACGGTCATCCATGGCAGTGTAAAAAAGTTCCCGCATCTGGTCGTCCAGGTAAATCATTTCGTCACCACCCTGCAAGGTTTGGGCGTTCCTGATCGGCAGGCGCGCCTAAGTCGAATATCCGGTCTGAGTAAGGTACAAATATAGTATAATGCGGGCCAATTGCCAAAGTGGTTGAATTTGAAGCTTCCCCTCCACGAAAAGGGTTGCGTGCGGTGGTTTACCGCAAGCGCGTCCTCCAAATTTGGATTTGCTGGAGTTAGTTGTTGGTTAAGCGTCTGGAAATTCGCGATCTGCCCGAGTCCGGTCAATTGCAGTTGTCCCTCCGTACTGACGATGGTTTAGAGATTGCCCCGCCAGTACCGTTTCGCATTCCACTGGAGGCAGGAGACCGTTCCGAAATTTCCTGGTACTTCCAGGAATTTCCCGAGCATCCATTTGGCCCCGCCAGGGAACGTGCGGAAGCTGTGGAGAACGGATTTCGCAACCTGGGCCGACTTCTGTTTGAGATTGTGTTCAGCCAGGGTCCGGCCAGGGAACTGCTGAATTCGGCAATGCAAGACAATCCGGCAGAGTTTCAACTGGCAATAGTCTCTGGCCAGTCCCAGTTCCACTCCCTCCCCTGGGAACTGCTAAATAGCCCGGAAACGGGCTATTTGTCCTCGTCCCTGGGCTCCGTGGTTCGACAGAGTGTCGACTTGATTCCGGAAATTACTGACCTTTCCCTCAGCAACCAGCAGATGAACGTCTTGGCACTGGCGCCTTTTGCCCAGGCAACCGGCGCCAATTTCGCTGGTGGCCTGGCTCCTTCGCTTTTGCCGGTATTGGAGTCACTGGACGTTCAGGTAGAACTGGACTTTGTGCGCCCGCCTTCCCTGGACGCCTTGGTGCAGGCCGCAGAAGCCAACCCATCCCATTACCACCTGCTCCACCTTGACGGGCTGTTGTTTGACGCGGAGGGGGACATTCTCCTGGAGAATTTGGACTCTTCTGTGCAGGCCGTGGCTCCGGCTCGGCTGGCTGAGGCAGTGGCAAAGTCAGGTATACCATTGGTTGTCCTGTCGGCCGGCGACCGGGGGGCTCGCCCCGAAGTCCGAAGAGAAGGCTGGGAGCGGCTGGGGACCGAATTGATCGACGTCGGAGTACCGGTGGCTGTTATCCTGCCACACTTTGTACGTGGAGCCGGGACGGCCGAGGGTTTGTTGCGCCGCTTCTATCAGGGATTGGCTGGTGGTTCCGAGGCGGGCGCCGCACTGGCGTCAGCCCGGGCCTGGATGATGGAGGAACCCCTCCGGCCAACTGTAGCAGGGCCCTTAGTTTCCTGGGACTGGATCACCCCGACCACCTATCAGAGTTCAACTTATATCCCGCCTGCCATTGAAGCAGAACGGCCCAATCCCCTGGCCGCGCCGGTCATACAGGCCCAGCCCGAACAGGAAGCTGAAGGTCAATTTCCCGTCGCAGGCCAATTCGGGTTTGTAGGGCGACAGGCTGAAATGGCGGGACTGGAAAGGCAACTGCAGAGAGATTCAGTGGTTGTAGTTTCGGGTAATACGGGAGTCGGCAAAACGGAACTGGCGCTGGGACTGGCGCGGTGGCTCAACAAGACTGGGCGTGGAGCTTACCCCGGGGGTATTTTCTACACTCCCTTTGATGTGGCCCACTCCGCCAGCCTGGAACGAGTTATTCACGAGATTGGGATCGGAGTGCTGGGCCTGAGATTCGCAGACCTTAATGCGGAAAGACAGCGAGGATGGGTAGTTGAATACCTTAAGGAGCAGCCGTCCCTGTTGATTCTCGATGGCGTGGAGAACATTGCCGGGTTTCCGACGGGCTCCCCGGGTTTGCTGGAAGAGCGCGAGCAGGCAGAACTGGCGGAATTTATTGAAGAAGTCGCTATTTCGGGCCCCAGCAATGTCCTGTTGACCAGCAGAAATATAATCGAGGAATGGCTGAGTCTTCCCTATGGCCTGCTCTCATTGGGTGGCTTGGACAGTTTTGACCGAAACGACTTGGCTGGTGCCATCCTGGCTAAAGCCGCTATTGCACAGGACCGCATCAGCGAGGACGTTTCAGCATTGCTGGACGATATCCAGGGCCACCCGCTGGCGTGCCAGATCGCGGTTCCGTTGCTTAAGGAAGTCCCTGCCTCGGTAATTCGTAATGAACTGCAAGAGGGTCTGGGTAAGCTGCCTGAATCGGCCAGGGAAGAGGGTCGGGACGATTTTCTGACCGCCCTGATGGAATACTCCTGGACCAAGATGTCCCACCGCAGCCGCACTCATTTGCCCTTTTTGTCCCTCTTCCAGCGGCGCATTATGATGGACATTCTCACCCACATTACCCAGGAAGCAGAATACCGGGGCGCTATGGGAGAGGAACTGGGCTGGGGTGCTTGCCGTACCCTGCTCCGGTCTGGTCTCGCGGCGGGTTACCTGGAGCCCATTTCTCCCAGCGTTTACCAGATTCACCCCGCTCTGCCTCGATTCCTGGGATCCAAGTTGGGGCGTCAGTTGCGAGGGGACGCCATAAGCCGCCTCGAGGCTGAATTTGTGCGCGTATATGCCGACACTGCCGACTACTTCATGGAATCACTCTACGAAAACCAAGACTCCGGCGCCACCGCCGTCCTGGCGGAGGAAGGCAACCTCAATCAGAGCCTGGGGTTGGCCCTGGAAGCCAGGCGGTGGGACGACGCTCAGCTAATTCTCCAACCGCTGGCCCAGGTATACCGGATGCAACGGCGCATTCCCGAGTTGCGTCGTCTCCGTGGACAACTGCTGGAAGCAATTGGCGGCAACGCCCATACGGCTGTGGAAGCGGGCGCCATTGACCTTTGGCTATACCTGCTGGGCACCGATGTCAGCGAATCCGTGGAACAGGGAGACGTGGGACGCGCGCAGGAACTGAATCAGCAACTGTCCGACTATTTGACCGCTCAGCCGGAAGCAGACACCGACCCGAGGGTCGCTTCCGTCTATCACCAGTTCGGCGCCATTGCCCTGCTTTACCGCAGGCTTGACGAGGCCGCCGGATGGTTCCAACGCTCATTGGACATTATCGAAAACGGTGACGACCGGGCGTCCGTGGCCGACGATTATTTCGCCCTTGGCCAGGTGCGCCAGTACCAGCGCCTATATACTGAGGCCAAAGAGTGGTTCAGCAAGGCCCTGGATATTCACCAGCGCCTTCCCGACGAAGAGGAAATGGTCAAGGACTATCGGGCTTTGGGCCTGGTTACCCAGCTCAAGTTTGAGCATAAAGAGGCCGAAAGTTGGTATCACCGTGCTCGGGACATGGTGGAAGAGAGTCGGGACGAGGAAACGGCGGTGCAGGTCTACCACGAGTTGGGAACTGTTTGCCATGCCCAGTACAACTTCGATGAGGCAAAGAACTGGTATCAGCAGGCGCTTGGCCTCAGCGACCGTCTGGGCAACCAGGCCCAGATGGCAACCGAGCTTCACTTCCTGGGGCTGCTGGAGCAGGACCGGGGCATAGTTTACGAAGAGGCCGAGGAATGGTTCCTGGCTGCACTGGAGCGAAGGGAAGAGCTGGGAGACCGCCGGGGCGCCGGCGACGAATGCCGCCAGCTGGGCGTGCTGTTCCATGAGCAAAAGCTCTACGACCAGGCGGAGAACTGGTACCACCAGGCTCGGGAAATATTTGAAGAAATGGGCGACGTGCAACGGGCTGCCCGTACCTACGGCCAATTGGGTATGGTTGCCGAGGAGCGGGACAATATCGTCGGCGCTTTGGAGTGGACGGCCCGTACCTACCAGTTGGTTACCGAGTACGACCTGCCAGTAATGGTGCAGGTAAAGGCCCACCTGGCCCGCCTGCGGGACAAGTACGGAGAAGAGGACTTCGCCCGCTGGTGGCTGGATTTTACGGGCGACGAAGCGCCGGCGGACCTGGACGTGGATGCCAGCGGTATCCTCTAGAACATATCCAAAAGGGGAATCTAATACTAAATCACGGGTTTACCTCCTTTGAAGGTCACCCGAGCTGCAACCAGAGTTTCACAACCGCACTTCCCATATTTAAGGTCAGATAAGGAGGCACGAAATGGCAATAGGCAGAATCGAAATTACCTCCCGTCAATCCTTCGCCAATGGCGAGTCTTTTGGTGACGTCGGCCCTTATGAACAACTGGACGGTACGGTTTATTTCACAGTCGACCCAGTGAATCCCTTCAACGAAACGGTTACCGACCTGCGGCTAGCTCCTCGAAGCAACACCGGAGAAGTCCATTTCTATTCCGACTTCAGGATTCTGAAGCCTGTAAACCAGGCAAAGGGAAATGGCAGGCTGTTCTTTGATATTCTCAACCGCGGCAGGGGGCCCTGTCTCCGCAACTTCAATAACGCCCCGGACCTGGCTCCCGACGTTCCGCTGGAGGCGGGCAACGGCTTCCTGATGCGGCAGGGCTATACGGTTGCATGGTGTGGCTGGCAGCACGACGCCCCGGATGTGCCGGGCGTTCTCCGCCTCTATCCTCCTGAAGCAAGGAACAACGACGGCACCCGGATCTCTGGAAAACTGGTAGTCACTTTTGTACCTAACGAACCCATCAACGAGGTGTTCGTTTCCGACCGCAATCACAGGCCCTATCCTTCCAACAACCTGGAGGACTGGGACTCGTACATGACCGTACAGGATCATGAAGACGGGCCGGAGACGGTGATTCCCAGGGAGCAGTGGCGCTTTGCCCGTATGACCGACGGGCAGGTGGTGCCCGACGCAAATTATGTTTACAAGGAGTCCGGGTTCGAGCCCGGCAAAGTTTACCAGGTAATATATTCCACTACCGGCGCGCCCATTGTGGGCGCCGGTTTGCTGGCGACCCGGGAACTGGCCTCATTCCTCCGCCACTGTAGCGAGGACGAAGGAAATCCCTGTGCCGGCGCCCTGGAGTATGCTTACAGCTTCGGTTCTTCGCAGAGCGGCCGTTTCCTTCGCGACTTGCTCTACTACGGGCTCAATTACGATGAACAGGGTCGCCGGGTATTCGACGGCCTGATTCCCCATGTAGCCGGCGCAAAGCACGGCGAGTTTAACCAGCGGTTTGCCCAGCCTTCAAGTCAGGCCAGCCGCAGCCCTAACAACATGTTCCCCTTCAGCGACATTGAACAGACCGACCCGGTGACGGGGAAGACCAACGGAGTCCTTACCCGCTCTGCAGCCCAGGGCCCCTTGCCCAAGGTTATGAACACCTATACATCCTCCGAGTATTGGGGCGGCGGCGGAGCTATGGTCCATATCGACATTAATGGCTCCCGCGACCTGGAAGTTCCAGAAGAGGTGCGGGTCTATCACTTTGGTGGCGCCCAGCATCCCCTGGGCACTCCTTACTTGAGAGACAGCGACCCGGGAAACGGCAGCAGGGGCCAGCAGCCATTCAACTGCCTGGATTATCGGCCTCTGCTCCGGGCGGCGCTGGTGAACCTGGATCGCTGGGTCACCGAGGGAATACCCGCGCCAGCCAGCCAGCATCCACGCCTAGATAACGGCACTGCGGAAGACCCGGACGCGGTATCCGCGTCCCTGCGTCGCATACCTGGTGTAAACACTCCCGATCCTTACCGCCTTTTCCGCCGCATGGATTTTGGGCCCGAAGCCGGGGTTGCCTCCAACGTGCCGGCCATCATGGGTGAGCCATATCCTCTGCTGGTGCCTTCCGTGGACGAAGACGGCAACGAGCAAGCGGGCATCCGTCTGCCCTTGACCACCGTTCCCCTGGCAACTCACACTGGTTGGAACCTGCGACACGGGGAAATCGGCGGTGAAGGCCAGATCCTGTCTTCGGGCGGCGCCACCGGTGGGACCCTGGCTGGCTCCACCATTCCTTTCCCGGCCACTCGTGCGGATAGGGAGGCAACGGGTGATCCCCGGCTTTCGATCGAAGAAAGGTATTCTTCCAGGGAAGACTATCTGGCTCAAATACGGGCGGCCGCTGAGGAGTTGGTCAGCAAGGGTTACGTTCTCTCCGAAGACGTTGAATTGCTGGTCTCCCAGGCATCCGATCATTACGTGGAGTTAACCAGCAGAGTGCCGGAAGCCCAGGCCGCGGACAACTAGTCCGCCCTGAACGAGGGTTCAAATCCAGGAGAGACCAATGGACAAGACCACCAGCCTGTTGAGCGAATACTCGTGCAGCCTGGGATATGAGGATCTGGACGCGGCCACGATTCACCAGGTGAAGCGCACCCTGATCGATACTCTTGGGTGCGCCATGGGTGGATATCTGTCCGAACCGGCCAAAATCGCTCGCACCATGGCGGGATCAATTACAGGAAGTCCTTCGGCCCGCGTACTGGGTACTCGTGGCTATAGCTCTCTGGATATGGCCGCCTTCGCCAACGGGTGCATGATTCGTTATTTGGATTGTAACGACTCTTATTTCTCGCCAGGCGGAGGGCACCCCAGTGATATGATTGCCGCCGTTTTGGCCGTGGCGGCGGCGTTTGCCCGTGGCGGCCGCGATGTTATAACAGCTACGACCTTGGCCTATGAAGTTTTCTGCCGCCTGTCTGATCAGGTTGTAACGGGCGATTATGGTTGGGACCAGGGCATGTTCAGCATCGTGGGGGCCACCTGCGCCGCCGGCGCCCTGATGCGTTTGAACCAGGAGCAGATGGCCCACGCCATTTCCCTGGCTCTGGCGCCAAACTTGCCGCTGGGCGTTACGCGAACCGGCGAACTGTCCATGTGGAAGGGCTGCGCCACGGCCAGTGCCACTCGCGCCGCAGTCTTTTCGGCCCAACTGGCGTCCCAGGGCATGGCTGGACCCAGCGAACCCTTTGAGGGCCGCCGGGGACTGTGGGAACAGGCAGGGGTTACTCAAAAGGTTACCCTGGAGGAATTTGGCGGCGGCGGCCAACAATTTTTGATAAATGATACTACTTTCAAATTCTACCCTTCCCAGATACACACCCAGGCCCCAATTGGCCTTGCCGTTGAGCTTCACGGCAGGGTCAAGGTCCAGGATATCGAGTCCATAACCATTGAGTCCTACAGTTCGGGAGTCAGCAGTCCCGATACCGAACCGGAAAAATGGGATCCACAGACCAGAGAAACTGCCGACCACAGCATACCTTTTCTGGTGGCAATGGCCCTTCAGGACGGAGCGGTCACCCCGGGCAGCTTCACTCCCCAACGAATCGCCGATCCTTCCCTCCGTGCGCTTATGTCCAAGATGACAATGGCCGAAGGCCCGGGCTTCACGGAGAGGTATCCGCAGCAGTACAACTGTCGGATCGTAGTAACCACTTCAGGGGGAGAGAAGTGGGAAGCCAGCACATCCTACCCCAAGGGTCACAAGCATAATCCCTTGAGCGACCGGGAAGTGGACAGAAAATTCACCAACCTGGCTTCGGCAGTCTTGTCAGAGCAGCAATGTTCAGAAGCTCTTAATCTGCTTTGGTTGATAGACGATGAACCTGACATGACTCGACTGCTGGATGCTGTGGAAGTTTAGAGAGCGTGCTGCAGGTGGTCCAGGAATGACATCCAGTTCCGGTTACGACTTTCGTGCCCTGTTTGCAGAAGAAGTGCGCCTTCCGGAAGGTCATCTCAACCTGCAGCGGGCTGCGCTGTACCTGGCGGGCGAGGAGTACCCCGCTATGGAAATAGACCACTTCATGGGTCGAATGGACGAAATGGCCGCCGAAGCAAAGTCATTGGCTGGTGATTTCGCCGGGAAGGATGAGCTGGCCAGGACCTTGAACAGCTACCTTTTCGACGCGAAGGGGTTTTCCGGAAACACCGGCGACTATTACGATCCTGACAACAGTTTCCTGAACAGGGTTATGGAAACCGGCATCGGTATTCCCATAACCTTGTCCGTCCTGTACCTGGGGGTTGCTGCACGTCTAACCCTGACCTGCCATGGTGTTGGGATGCCCGGGCATTTCCTGGTGAAGATTGAAGAGCTGGACCTGTATGTTGACCCCTTTAACGGAGGGCAGCTTCTTTCGTCTGGAGATTGCCGGCGACTGGCTGAGCAACTCTTTGGTTCGAATCTGGAGTGGGACGAACGGTTCCTGTCGCCCACTCCAACCATCACAATCCTTTCGCGAATGCTCAACAATCTAAGGATCATATATTCTCAACGAAGAGATCTTGGCCGGCTGGTGGGCGTGCTGGAACGTATGATGCTCATAGACCCACCTAACGTGGCGCTGTGCCGGGAACTGGCGATCTGTCATGTCGAGCAGGGTGATAACGCAGCCGCAGTACGATCGCTGGAGGAATTGATCAGCGTTTCCACCAGCGAAAGGGACGTGGCGGCGGCTCAGACCATGATTGAGCACATTGTTCGTGATGGATAGCCCGGCGGCCGGTCCGTCCTGCAATCCGGTTGGCATTTGGTTTCGTATTCTTGAGCGTATGGCCTGTCGATTCCAGGCATCGGGAGAGTAACGGTGACTGACTACCAGATCCTGGAGGACCAGGAACTGCTAGTTCGAATCGCTGCCGGAGAGAAGGATGCCCTCGAGGCCATATACGAGCGGTATTCGTCGGCGGTCTATTCTCTTGCCAGATATATGCTTCGGTCTGAGGCGGTAGCAGAAGAGGCCACCCAGGACGTGTTCCTTAACATCTGGCTCAAGGCCTCCAGCTTCAATTCGTCGCGGGGGCAGCCCAAGACGTGGATAATGAGTGTTGCGCACCACAAGATTATCGACATCATCAGGTCCCGTCGAAGAGCTGAGGCAATTTCCGACCCCAAGGAGTACGAGACCTTGGACCTGCTGCCTTCGGACCAAGTGAGCACCGACGAGGCGGTCGTGAGGAATCTGGAAGCCGAAAGGGTCCGCCGGGCCCTTGAACGGTTGCCCGCCGCACAGCAAGAGGTTGTTACTCTGGCATATTTCGGTGGCCTGTCCCAGTCGGAAATCGCCGCCAAGCTGGGGCAACCCCTCGGTACGGTAAAGACCAGGGCCAGATTGGCCTTGCAGAAACTTCGGGAAGAATTACGGCAAGATGACGATGAATAAGCACCCAATGTCATATCCTCCGGAACATCCGGAAGACTTGCTGGAAGCCTTCGCTCTCGGTGCCCTGGAGGAAGGGGAGCGAGACGGGGTAGAGGCACATCTGGATGCCTGCCCGCATTGCTCCAGCCTGCTTGCCGATTTTGAGGAAGCATCGGTTTTGCTGGCGGGCGCCGTTCCACAGGCTATGCCCCCTGCGGGCTTGCAGGCCAGGGTTATGGAGGCCGTCGCCGCATTGCCGCCTGTATTTGTTCCCCAGGCAAGGGAGGAAACTTCGTCCTCGGCTCGGTCCGACTCGGCATCCCGCTTTACCTTCAGCAGCTTTGCCATGCCTTTGGCTGCTGCCCTGGTAATCGGCCTGCTGACGGCTTCCCTGCTCATGAATGTTGTAACAACAAGCCGACTGAATTCCCTGGAGCAGGAACGACTGGAAACAAATTCCAGGCTGGAAGGGCTGGAAAGAGGTCACGCTTCAGCCAATGCCGGCATCGCGCAGTTGGCCGTGGAAAACCACGAAACCGATTCGGCGTTGAAGCAAGTTATGGAGACCAGCTATCTGATGGCCAGGCCGTTTACCCAGCCGCTATTGCTTCAGCCTACCGAGGGCGGAGGCGACTCCGAGGGAGTGCTTCTGGTTACCAACGACGGCAAGAAGGCCATTCTAATGCTTGCCAACATGGACCCGCCCCAGTCCTCCCAGGCATACCAGGTCTGGTTGGCCCGTAATGGGCAGCATCTTCCGGTGGGCCGAATTTCGGTTGATTCCTCCGGCTGGGGAACCATGGCTTTGAACCCTCCCGAGTCGCTGTACGGTTATGACTGGATGAACTTGACTGTGGACAAGCCTGATACGGAAGTGGGCGGCGGCAGTGAGATGATCCTGCAGACCAGGATTATTTCGCCGGCTGACCGATAGTTCCGCTAAAAGGGGCGTCGAGAGTGAGACTGCAGGACTTCTTCATGTTTTCATTTTTCCCCCGAATCGGAATGCCCGTTGGCGCAAGCGACCTGACCTGCGAAATCTGCGGCGCCCAGATGATACAACGCCAATGCAAGATCAGTTGCCCGAACTGCGGGTTCACGCGGGATTGCTCTGATCCGTAGTCGGCCTCCGACGCCAGCCCTGCCCTACTTGCAGAATTCCCAGTATTGCTACGATTCCCACTTCTGCTATACTGGCACGTAGCATCGGCCTTGCCTACTTGCGGGCTGCGAACATCCCCACGTTTGCGAGACGGAAAAACAACACCTTGGAAAAGGAGAGTGACACTATGGGTATCAACATCAAGGGAATCGGCCATGTGGGTATCCTGGTATCTGACTTTGATCGGTCTTTCAAGTTCTACACTGAGGTCCTTGGGCTGAAGGTTACCAACCACCGTAAGCGTCCGAACGGCGCCGAAACTGCGTTCCTGCGTTTCGACGAGACCCACCATGACGTCGTTATTGCCAGTGCTCCGGAAGGGGTTGATGTATCCGAAGCTGTCCCTGCCAACGCCCGCCTGGTACAGCAGATTGCATTCCAGGTGGAAGACCGGGACGAATTCATGCGTGCACTGGCACACCTGCACAGGAACGGGGTCAAGATCATAAACGGTCCCACCACCCACGGCATCGAAAGTGACAACAACATCTACGGCAGCGGCAGTCGATCCTTTTACTTCTGTGATCCTGACGGCAACCGATTGGAAATCTTTACCGACGGCATGAAGGTCAGGAACGGGGAGCGTTTCCCGAGCCTTGATTACCTGGAAGACTTGGAAGACTTCATGCGTACCCAGCGGGGCGTAGAAGTCTAGCGTAACAACTCCACCTAAGATCAGCGACGCAAGTAGCGGGCCCCCAAATTGAAGGGCCCGCTAATTTTGTGGTCATGCCATTGCCGCTATCGGCTGAACGGCCACCAGTCCGGATATTCCCGCAATCGCAGCCACCGGAAAAGCTGCGGCTGTGCCTCGACCGCCAGACGCATGGCCTCCAATGTCGGTTCACGGATGGACTCGTGGGCATCGCGGGATGAACGCAGTTTGAAGAGGTGGTAACACTCTCTAAGGTTCATCTTTGTCAGGACGCGCCGGTAGTGACCGTGGGTTACCAGGTACTGTGCCGCTGGTGGAGAAACCTGGACAACATCGTTAAACCCCTTTTCAGACATTTGCATGGCGGAACGGAACTCGTTCTCAAGACCCGCATCAATCAATAGACCAGGTACTTTGCAGCCCAGGTTAACATTGAGGTTCTGCGGAAAATAAGACTGCATCCTGTGGCGCTTGAATTCTCGGAATGCACCGTAGTCCATCACAAATTCAAAGGTGTAGTCCACCAGTTCAAATTCCCGGATGGGCGCGTCGTGATCTCCCAAATTCCCCATCAGTGTGTCCATAAGCCGGAGCCGTTCTTCCTGGCTCATTTCTTTGACCTGTTCGCAGGCGCTATCGTAGGTGTGCGAGGATTGGCGAAACAGAATCGCAGCAGTCAGCTTTTCCTCCGCCTGGGAGTCAAAGCCAGCAAGACGTACTGAAGCGGCCGACCCTGATTGAATCTCAGGAGCGGGTAGCCCTAACTGCCAGTCGCGTCGGTGAACATCCTCCAGGAAATCACTGCGGTCCGCATACTTTATGAGGGTTGGAGTTATGAGCCGGCCCTGCTCCCTGATCTGGTAACCCAGAGCCCGTTCCTCGGCCAGTTCAGATGACATCAGCTTGGAAATGGCGTGTTCCAGCACTCGGGCATTGGCTGTGACGCCTACGTTGGTCAACGTAGCGGCCGGCAGAGCAGAACGGCAGGCGTCGGTCGCCAGACGCCGTAGCCGGAGGTTATAGGCGCCGTCCCTCTCCCCCTCCCGTTGAGGTCGGGTCCTTCTCAAGTATTCAGTACAGCGGTCCAGCATCTGGTGATAACCGGCAAACAGGCCGTGGCAGGTGGACAGGTAAGCAGCTTTGGCGGACGAATTCCCTTCCAGCTCTTCGGGGACGTGAAAGTAGTCCGAAGGCATTACCTGGTAGCGGGAGGACTTTTCCGTGTAGGATGCCAAACGGTTATCTTCCAGGGAGTCACAGGCAAGACGGGAAATGTTCTCTACTGCCAGATGCACCACGGCGTGCTCCGCCACCGAAGCGTGGCCGTAGCCCAGCACCCAGCGCTCGTGGAAGTCGGCGGCCTTCTCTTGGCTAACCTGCTCGGCGATTTCGTCGAATGGTTCTTCCCGCCGTGAGGTCATCGCGAATGTGACTGCGATCTCCTCCTCAGTCAGGTCATGCGCGTCCAATGGGTAAACGAGGGGAGAATAAAAGGTGGACTGAAATTTCTGCATGGGGTCTCTGCATGGGATCAACTCCTGCCGGACGGTTTACCCTATCCGTAAGGTTTTCCCATTCTGATTAAGGTTATGAGTGGTTTTTCACTTGCCCTGGATGAGCTGATTCGGGACTAAAGCAACAAGCTGATCGGCTTTTCCAGCAGGTCCTTCACTTCAACCAGGAAACGGGCCGCCTCTGCTCCGTCGGCTACCCGGTGGTCGGTGGATAGGGTGGCTTTCATCACCTGGCCTACTGCCAACTGTCCATCGCGAACCACGGGCTGTTCCTTGACGGTGCCCACGGCCAGCACCGCGGCGTGGGGAGGGAATATTATGGCCGCAAAACTGTCCACGTCGAACATGCCTAAATTGCTGATACTGAAGGTAGTGCTGCTGTATTCCTCGTTGCGCAGCGACCCGTTATTGGCCCTGGAGATCAGGTCCTTGCTGGCGGCAGCAATCTGCGCCAGGGACTTGTCGCCGCAATCGCTGATGCCGGGCACTATCAGTCCCGACTCCAGGGAAATGGCAATTCCGATGTTGATGGAGCTATTGAATTGCAGATAGTCTTCCTGGAAAAATGCATTGAACTTGGGGTGTCTTCCCAGCGCTATGGAACAGGCTCGCACCACCAGGTCGTTCACGCTGACTCGACCTTCCGAAGGCAGGGCGTCGTTAATTTCCCGGCGCAACCCCATCGCCTTATCCATGTCGATGTCCGAGGTAACGTAGAAGTGGGGAGCCTGCCGCTTACTGTCCACCGTGACCCGGGCTATGGCCTGGCGCATGCGGGACAGTTCCACCCGTCCCGTGTCGGAACCGGCCTCCGCATCTGTCGCCGGCACATCAACGGCCTCCCGTACGGTTTCAGTAACCGGACTTACAGGAGTTGCGACTTCTTCCGCTTCGGCAACCATAGAGAACGACAGAACGTCTTGCTCGACAATTCGGCCTCCGGGACCAGTGCCGGTGATTTGGGCCAGTTCAATTCCGCTTTCCCGAGCCAGCCTGCGCGCCAAGGGAGACGCCTTTACCCAGTCGTTAGACTGGTTCCCATTACTTGACGGGACGTACTCCAGTACGTCTTTTTCGACGATCCTCCCACCAGGCCCCGTGCCGGTGAGCAACGCAAGGTCTATCCCCCGTTCCCTAGCCAGCCGGCGAGCAATAGGAGAGGCGCGAACCTCCCCATCCTGTCTGGAGGCGGTAGCGGCAACAGCATGGACGCTACCAGAGTCCTCTTCAGGTGCGGAAGCTTCCTGGGGCCGAGCCGGCGCTTGAACAGGTTCCTCACCCAGAGCTTCGCCGGGATCGGCGATAATCGCAATTGCATCGCCAACTGCTACCGGAATGCCTTCCTGGGCTACCCTGCGTTGGAGGACGCCGCCGGTAAAGGCCTCAAATTCTACGGTGGCCTTGTCGGTCTCGATGTCGGCTATCACCTCTCCCCGGGCCACATCTTCGCCTTCCTGCTTGTACCAACGTACTACCGTGCCTTCCCGCATATCGTAGCCCATCTTGGGCATGACAATGGTGGTTGCCAATTTAGCCTCCTGACAGTTCCGTTGAGGGGAACGGGCTGCTACATGTGGACTGCGCGACCTTCGGCAGCCAGCGCGGCCTCTTTAATTATCTCAGATATCGTTGGATGCGCGTGCACCAGCCAACCCAGTTCCAGCGTGGTGCCTTCAAGCAGACGGGTCAGGGCAAGCTCTCCCAGCAATTCGGTGACTTCCGGCCCAACCAGGTGAGCACCCAGAATTTCGCCGTAGCGGGAATCGACAACCAGCTTGATCATGCCGTCAGTCTCGCCCATACCCAGGGCTTTGCCGTTGGCCTGAATATTGAACTTGCCTATCTTAACGTCGTGGCCCGCCTCAGCAGCCTGAGATTCGGTCAGGCCAAAGCTGGCAATCTGTGGCTGGCAGTAGGTGGCCCGGGGCATCATAGCGTAATCCAGGGGCTGAGTTTCCAGGCCGGCAATGGCCTCAGCGGCCACGGTTGCCTGTGCCGACGCCACGTGAGCCAGGGCCAGCTTTCCAGTGACGTCACCAATGGCATAGATACCTGGAACACTGGAAGCCATAGTGTTGTCTACCTGCACATATCCGCCCTCAGTGGTCACGCCCAAAGACTCCAAACCCAGGTTTTCGCTGTTGGCCTGTACTCCGATGGCCACCAGCACTTTATCGCAGACGATAGTCTGTTCGCTATCGTTCCTGGAAACGCTGACATGAAGCCTGCTGCCAGCTTCGGAGACCCCGGTCACACCGGCTCCCGTTATAATGTTAACGCCGTACCTGCTGAAAGACCTTTCCACCTGTCGGCTGATCTCCTGGTCCTCGTTGGGCGCCAGACGAGGCAGTAATTCGACAATGGTAACGTCAACGCCGTACATCCGGTAAAGGTAGGCGAACTCCAGGCCAATGGCGCCGCCGCCTACTATGACCATGGATTCCGGCAAGTCCGCCAATACTATGGCTTCCTTACTGGTTATAATCTTGTTTCCGTCGACCGGCAGCGCGGGTATGGAACGGGGCCTGGCGCCAGTGGCAATAATAATGCTCTTAGCCTGGAGCCTTTGGCCATCGGGGGCGACTTCTATGACGCCGTTGCCGACCAGGGTGGCTTCGCCGGTAATGTGATCAACCTCGTTCTTGCGTAGCAGGTAGGACACGCCCCGCACATTGCGGTCCACTACCCTGCGGCTCCGTTTAATGGCCACCGAATAATCGGCGGTGAAGTTGTCGAAACTAAGCCCGAACTCCTCAGCACGCTTAAAGTAGGAAACCACTTCTGCGTTTCTGAGCAGGGCTTTGCTGGGAATACAGCCCCAGTTGAGGCAAACGCCACCCAATGCATCCCTTTCCACCACGGCGCACTTCAGGCCCAGTTGGGCGGCCCTGATCGCGGCCACATAACCCCCCGGGCCGGCTCCGATTACTACCAGATCGTATTCCCCGTCCATCACCACCTGCAAAGGTACAAGAATGGCCCGATTATACCCAGAGGCAAACTGCCAAACAAGGTTGACAGCGTTGGGTCACTGGGTTCGGGTTACACCGAATCGTTGGCCCCAGTCTGTAAAACAAACAACAAACGTGCTAACATTGCTGTAGTAATCAAGATTTCAGGGGGAAAAATGGGATTCGGGCCTATTGGATTGCCCCAGATTCTAATCATTCTTTTAATCGTGCTGCTTATCTTTGGAGCAAAACGGTTGCCGGAAATTGGTTCGTCGCTGGGAAAAGGCATCAGGAGTTTCAAGAGTTCGGTGACCGGTGAAGAAGAGGCCAAGACCACGACCGTCAACAGTGAGTCTACAGACTCAGTAGAAGAAAAGAAGTAGTCCCATCGATAACCGGTTTTCTTGTTGTAAGGACGGCGCCACGCCGTCCTTTCTCATTGCCCTTCAGGCAGTGACGTCATTTCCTTCCTGGCTCTTTGGCGGGCTCGTCCTGCCAGCCACGCCAGCAATATCCCCACTTCGTACAGGGCCAGCAGGGGGGCCGCCACCAGAGTCTGATTTAATGGGTCGAAAGTTGGCGTGATGATGGCGCCAAGGATGAAAGCGATTACTATCCAATACTTCCTGAATCTTGAGAACATCCTGGCGGTCACTATGCCCAGCTGTCCCAGCAAGTACATTATCACCGGCGTCTCGAACGACAGCCCCATCCAGAAGTGCAGGCGGAGCATTACGTCCACCAGGTTGCTGATCCTGATCAATGGGTCCGCCACTCCTCCTCCGAAGTTCAACAGGAATGGCAGGGCCCGAGGCGTAAGAACAAAGTAGGCGAATGCCAGCCCGCCGAAGAAGGCCAGCAGGGCTCCCGGCATAAAGAGTAGCAGGTACCGGCGCTCCGATACGGTTAAACCCGGAGCAACGAACCGGATTATCTGGTAGAGAATGACGGGAAGCGCCAGCACGAATCCGCCCACCAGGGAAACCTTTACGCTGGTAGAGAGTAGCTCAGTAACTTGGGTGGCGATGAGATTAACGCCCTGGCCGTCGTTGACTTCCTGAGCTGGACGCTTCAGCAAATCCACAATGTCGGTCCAGAAAAGGAACGCCACCATGGCGCCAATAACGAGGGCCACCAGGCAGATGAAAATGCGTCGCCTCAATTCCCCGAGATGTTCAATGAGCGTCAGTTCACGACTGCTGCTCATTTCCTTCTCCGGCTCCAGTGGTTGGAACTGCTCCCGTGGGGGGTGGATTAGTCGGCTTGGACGACTGTTCGTTTGCTTGCGTTGAGGCGGGACGTCGCTGCTCATTCAAGTCGGTGGCGGCGGTTAATTCATTGACGCTTCGTTTAACCTCGCCTATCAGCTTGCCGGCGGTTCGGGCCATTTCTATCGCCTTGGTCGGCCCCATTACCAGGAACGCGATGAGGAAGATTACGGCAAGTTCCAGCATTCCTACGCCAAAGACGTTCATGGATCTACCTCGCTGCCGTCTTGGAACGGGCAGAACCCCAAACATCTTCCGCCCACCCCAGCAGGAACCTCGGCCGGCGGTGGGTATCCCAACTTCTGCAACATTTCCATCATCCGGCAGAGGGGAAGGCCTACCACGTTGGTATAGCATCCATCCTGCAGGGTTGCAGGTTGAAATACGGTGTCCTGCACCGCATAGGCGCCGGCCTTGTCCATTGGCGTGCCCGACGCAATCGAAGCTTCCATTTCTTCATCAGTGAAGTCGCGCATAACGATCTCAGCCGTCATATGGTCGGTAAGGTGTCTCCCAGTGGAAACATTCACTACAGTCAGGCCTGTAGTAACCTGGTGTTCCGTTCCCCTCAATTCCCGCAGCATCCGTCGGGCGTCGTCTTCATCCTCGGGCTTGCCGATGGATCGTCCATCCAACACCACCGTGCTGTCTGCCCCGATGACGTATCCACTGGTCAAGCCTTCCGCAATAGTCATGGCCTTGTCCCGGGAAAGCCGCCTGACCATGTCTTCTGCCGTCTCGCCATCCAGTGGTTCCTCGGGGGCGTTGGAAGGCTCTACAACAAAGTCAAGGCCCAGTTCAGTCAGCAACTCCCGGCGTCGGGGCGAACCGGAGGCGAGAACCAGGGGAGGCAGGGTTTGTTTCAGATTCAGCACGGCTACACATTCCACGTGGTGGGTCTGCGGGAACATATCCAGCGGTTGTATTCGGTCTATCTGATAATGCTGTTCGCACAGGACTTTCAAGTCCCTGGCCAGGGTCTCCGGGTCGCAGGAAACGTAGACGAGGCGGGGCGCCTTCAGGTATAACAGCTTTTCGAGAGCAGAAGTCTGGCATCCCGCTCTGGGCGGGTCAAGGATGACTACGTCGGGAGGCTGGGGCAGGTCGGCCAGGACTTCCTCAGTCTTGCCCAGCAGGAACTCGACATTCACGATGCCGGCGGCATTTTCCCTCGCGTCTGCTACCGCCGCCGATGACTCCTCTATGGCGTAAACCTTCTTGACAAAGGGGGCCAACAACACCGCGAAGGTCCCCACCCCGGTGTAAGCATCCAGCAGGACTTCCGTACCCGACAGGCTAACTGCCTCGCGCACGACTTCGATCAAACGGGAGGCTTGGTCGATGTTGACCTGAAAGAAAGAAGGCGATGCCACGCGGAACTGTCGACTACCTATCGATTCACTGTAGTGCTTCTGCCCGGTGGGTATGGCAACTGCTGGATTCTTCAGTGGTGGCTGGACTAGGAAATCTCCGGTATCACGGCCGGCTCGGACGGCAAGCTGGGTGGTCTCCCCGCACCGGTCCTGCAGTTTATCCAAGATGTGGTTAATTCCGTCGTGCATTAGCATACAGCGGTCAATGCGCACGAACCTGCGCGTCTCCCGGTTCACAAAACCCAGGTCGCCGGCCTTGCCCACCGTGAACCTGGCGTGGTTGCGGTATCCATACTCGGCGGGAGAAGGCAGGGTGTTCAAGACTTTGATATCATTGAGGCTGCCTACCCGTTGCAGTGCATCTACCACTTTTTCGCGCTTGTTTGTCAATTGAGCCTGGTAGTCCAGGTGTTGCCACTGGCAACCGGTACATTGTCCGTAATACTGGCAAGGCGGCTCAATCCGGTCCGGTGAAGGGGTCAGTACGTTGACCACCCGGGCTGCCATGTACTTTCGTCTTATCCTGACTATTTCCGCCTCCACGGTCTCGCCCGGGATTCCACCCAACACGAAAATGTCCTGCCCTTCGTGGCAGGCCATAGCTTCGCCCAGGCGACCCCAAGACGCCAGGTACAATTCGATCTCTTGACCTATGCTAAATTTCTGCTCAACCAATTAACCACCTGCTCACACTATAAACCAAGGGACCGCCTTTATCCAAGAAAGGTTGCACTGGAAGAGATTCTCCAATCAGGCTGGACAGGCTTAAAGGGCGATGGAAAGCCCGAATTCAGGCGGATTGATTCAGGTTGACCGGAATGGAATGCAAAAGCTAAACTGGAGGTAGTCCATCCGTGGTGACTTGATAGCTGCGCCATAGTTCAGGCAAACGGAAGGATATAAGCAATTTAGTGGGGAATAAGGGTTCCCCGGAGGAACAAATGCCGGAACCAATGGACGTTAATGAAAACACGTGGGTGGATCAAGTTGAGGGATCCGATCTGCCCGTATTGGTAGATTTTTGGGCCGAATGGTGCGGCCCTTGCAAGATGATTGCGCCCGCGGTCCACGACCTTGCCCTGGAATATGACGGCAAGCTCAACGTGGCGAAGGTAGACGTGGATAACAACCCGAACATCGCGATGAAGTACGGCGTCCGCAGCATTCCGGCGCTCATCTTTTTCAAGGATGGGCAGCCTGTCGACCAGGTAGTCGGAGCAGTTCCCAAGGGAGCCCTAAAGCGGAAGATTGATTCCGTGTTGGAAAGCTAGCTACCGTCTCTTTACCCTCTGGGGAAGGGTATCAGGGGAGTGGAAGGGGCCCGGTGGCTCTTGCGGACTTCAAATCCGTTGTGCCTCGTGAAGAGCGGGGTAGGTGGGTTCGACTCCCTCGCACTCCCGCCACCTTTCCTCGCAAGTATTGATTATCGAATGAGCCCGGTGGATGTAATGCCGGGCTTTTCAACTGAGCCCTTGCGTAATTCTTTCCGAATCAGGGTTGACCGGTAGGTCTGTTCCGCCATTGTCATTTCGCTTGTCCGGGGTTGGCGTGTCTGTTACCCTACCTATGCACTCGTCAATGGGTTTCTCATTCGGTGGGGAACCCTCCTCCAAATAACTGACCAGTTCCCGGTCTTCTTCGAGGATTGCATTGGCCCAACGCGACGAAGTTCACGCATCTCTTTTCGTAACCTGCATTGTTGACCAGCTATATCCACAGGTGGGAGTGAGTGCCGTAAGGGTGCTGCGTAGACACGGTGCTGTAGTTGATTTTCCTGAAGACCAGACCTGTTGTGGTCAACCTCTCTACAATTCCGGTTTCACGCAGAAGGCTAGGCAATTGGCCATCAGAGTTCTCGACAGTTTTGCTCTCAGCGATTACGTGGTCGTTCCCTCCGGTTCATGTGCAGCGATGCTCAAGGTTTTCTATCTTGAACTCTTCGCGGGAGATCCGGAACTTGAGGAACGTGCCGCCCAACTGGCAGACAAAGTCTACGAGTTTTCAGAGTTCCTGGTAAAGGTGCTGCATGTTGACGACGTGGGTTCCCACTTTCCCGCCAGGGCTACCTACCATTCCGGCTGCCATCTCCTTCGGGAAATGGAAGTGCGTCAGGAACCACTGGATCTCCTGGAGCAGGTCGAAGGGCTTGAGATTGTCCCGCTGCCTCAGGCAGATACCTGCTGCGGGTTCGGCGGCACCTTTTCCGTCAAGTACCCCCACATATCACAGGGAATGATGGAAGACAAGGTGAACAATGTACTTTCAACCGGGGCTGACTTGCTGGTGTCCTGCGATATGAGCTGCCTGATGCATATCGGTGGTGGCCTTAGCCGTCAAGGGCATGAAGTTGGCATTCGCCACATAGCCGAGGTGCTGGAAGGCGTCCCTGACGAAGGAGGTCAGTCTATTGGCTGAAGTCAAGACCCGCGACTTTGTTTCGGCTTCCGATGCTGCCATGCAGGACGCCAATTTGAGGCGCGCCCTGCGACAGGTGGGTGGCGGGTTCAATGATGCCCGGCTGGACGCCATTGAAGAAGTCAGCTGGGAAGCCTGGGAAGAATGGCGGGAAGAGGCCAGACGCATCAAGATTCACGCCCTGGAAAACCTGGACTACTACCTTGAGTTGCTTCACGACCGGGTAACTGCGGCGGGAGGGCATGTTCACTTTGCCCGGGATTCTGCCCAGGCAAATGCCATAGTGGCGGAAATTGCCCGTTCCCGTGGCGTACAGATTGCCACCAAGAGCAAGTCCATGGTTTCTGAGGAATTGGGCCTGAACCACACCCTGGAAGCCAACGGAGTTGATGTCTACGAGACTGACCTGGGCGAGTACATAATTCAGCTGGCAGAGGAAACTCCTTCTCATCTCGTGGCCCCCGCCCTGCACAAGACCAAGGAGCAGGTATCGGAACTCTTCCACCAGAAGCTCGGTGTCCCCCTGACCGATGATATTGAGGAAATGGCCCGGGTGGCGAGACAAGTACTTCGCGATAAATTCCTCAGCGCCGATTTGGGCATAAGCGGCGCAAACTTCCTGATAGCCGAAACTGGAACGCTGGTGATCATCACCAACGAGGGAAATGGGCGCCTGTGCACTTCAGCGCCCCGAATCCACGTCGGCATCACAGGAATGGAAAAAGTCATACCATCCCTGCAGGACTTGGCCGTGTTCCTGCGGCTGCTTCCCCGCTCGGCCACCGGCCAGCGGCTTACCAGCTACGTCAGCATGGTATCCGGCCCCCGCCGAAGTGATGATGAGGATGGCCCGGAAGAGTTTCACCTGGTACTGGTAGACAATGGCCGGTCCCGGCTGCTGGCGGATCCTGACTTGCGGGAAGCCCTCTATTGCATCCGCTGTGGCGCCTGTCTGAACATCTGCCCGGTCTACGGCAAGATTGGCGGCCACGCCTACGGTTGGGTTTACCCCGGTCCGATCGGTGCGATTGTGTCCCCGACATTGGTGGGCCTAAAGGAAGCCAAAGACCTTCCTCAAGCCTCCAGCCTCTGCGGCGCGTGTAGGGAGGTGTGCCCTGTAAGGATAAACATCCCACGAATGCTGCTGCACCTGCGCCATCGGCTGGCCGAGAGCCCCGTGGAAACCGAGAATTCGACAACTACGGGTGAAAGACAGGCGGCCAAGGCGTATTCCTGGTTGATGAGCAACCCGGCTGCCCTTACGGCCGCCACAAAAGTGGCGAGGCTGGCGCAGAAACCCTTCACGTCAAGCGGAAAAATCAACAAAAGGGTACCCCTTCCCCTGATTTCCAAGTGGACTGAGGGTCGTGATCTGCCGGCCATACCCCGCCGAACGTTCCACGAAATTTGGGCGCAAGACCTGGAAAACGAAGCTTAATTACGGAAATAGGCAAGCCCATGGTCGAAAAACAAAACTTGACTCCGCTAGGGGTACCCAAGGATGACTTCCTAGACCACGTGCGCAGAAGTCTCGGTCGCCTCCAGCCCCCGGAACCGGCCCCTTCCCACGCTCCGTTGACAGAAAATCCGGCCGATATTGAAGCAAGAGCGGCGTCTGCAAGGCATCGCCTGGATGAAAGCCGGCCCGAATTGGCGGATCGCTTTGAGGATACGGCCAGGCTTCGCAATTGGAATGTTTTCAGGACCACTAATGTAGAGGAGGCAGTCGGCTACATTACGGACCTGGCGGGCAGGCTGGGTGTTTCCAAGGCTGCCAGGGCAGACCAACCCGTGTTTGCCGAAATGGCGGTCGATTCAGCTCTACAGAACGCCGGAGTCGATTTATTTGTAGCGGCTCATGACGAGGAGGCCGATCGGACGCGAGTCAGGGCACAGATAATTGAATCGGGGTTGGGAATTACGGGCGCTGACTATGCGGTGGCTGAAACGGGTTCAGTGGTTGTAATGCCCAGGAAAGGGCTGAGTAGGCTGGTTTCCCTGGTGCCGCCGGTGCACTTGGCTATCGTGCGTTCCGAGGATTTGGTAGAGAGTATTGACGATGTGTTCCTGTTTCGAAGGCTGGACTATGTTCGGAATGGGGGAGACATGGGAAGCTACCTGAACTTCATAACGGGCCCAAGCCGCACTGCAGACATCGAAATGAAGCTCGTGGTTGGGGTTCACGGCCCCAGGGAAGTCCACCTGGTGTTGCTGGCGTAGCGGTAATTCTGAAACGGTTTCGGAGGCGTGAATGCCCGTAAGGATTGGCTTTACCCAGTTTCGCAGGCAAATGCTTGAAAAGGAAATGGAGAACATCATGAGCCTGCTGCCGCAACTGGGAGTGGAGAAAGTGTACGTCACGGGAGATATGGTAACGGGGGATATCTCACCCGACAGCCGCATAGACCTGATCGTAGTGCACGACAATGATGGAACTTTTGGGCGTCGGGCAGACTTCTTTTCATACCACTTGAGCAGCATGGTGGCGGTGGACTGCCAGGTATATACCCCCCAGGAATTTGAAGAACTCCAGGATACGCTGCCTGCGCTGGTAACGGCGATCAAGCACGGAAGGGTGATTTACAGTGCCGAATAATCTGGCTGAAGGGTCGAGGTGGCTGAGGCAGGCCGAGCAAGACCTGCTGGACGCCCAATTTAACCGGGAAGGTCATCGGTATAATCTTGCCTGCTTTTTGTGCCAGCAGGCTGCGGAAAAGGCGGTCAAGGCCTACCTTTACCACCGGGGCACGGAAGACGTCTGGGGGCATTCGCTGGTTGATCTCTGCGAGGATGCGAAAATCTTCGAAATGTTCTTTGACACCGTTAAAAGCGAAGCCAGGCAGCTGGATAAGTATTACGAGATCACCCGCTATCCCGGCTTCCTTCCGGGCGGCATATGCTCCGAGGCTTTTGAGGATGCGGACGCAGAGCGGGCTCTCTTCTTGGGTGCAACTGTGGTTGACTTCGTTAAGGAGCGGCTTTCGTAACTGGATAATCAGGAACTCTTCCCACTCTGTATCAGACGTACAGTCCGGTCTGCAGTATCCTCCAGCAACTCTTCGGTACGGGCCAGGCTTCGCTCAAAACTCATGGGTCTGTCCGCGATGCACACTACCCCTGCTATGCCGTGCTGGTACAGTTCTTCATAGCCGTCCCCCAGGCTTCCCGCCAGAATTACCGTAGGAACCCCGTGGGGCGCCGCCTTCCGTGCCACACCGACGGGGGCCTTGTCATAGATCGAAGAGAGGTCCGCCCTTCCTTCCCCAGTAAGGACCAGGTCTGCTCCCCTGATATGTTCCTCAAAGTTCAGCACTTCACACACCAGGTCTATACCGGACTGCAACCGACTGTTGGTAAAGGCCATTAGGCCGGCGCCCAGGCCACCCGCTGCGCCAGCCCCAGGGTGCTCTTCGTTCATAAATTCTATTCCCAAGTCCCTGTGGGCTACTCTGGCGAAGTTGGCCAGGGCTCCATCCAGTTCCATCACCATTTCCGGTGTTGCCCCCTTTTGGGGCCCGTAAATGGCGGATGCTCCCGTGGACCCGCAAAGGGGGTTGGTAACGTCGGTTGCGCCTACAATGTTCACTTGGCCCAGCCGGGTATCCAGTCCCTTTGTGTCAATTCGCTCCAACTGAGCGAGGGCGGCGCCGCCCTTGGGTAGAGTATTGCCTTTCCCATCAAGAAACTTCGCCCCCAGGGCGGAAGCCATGCCCATACCGGCATCGTTGGTAGCGCTCCCGCCCATTCCCACAATGATTCTGTCAAAGCCACGGTCCAGGGCATGCCTGATGAGTTCCCCGGTCCCGAAAGTGGTTGTTGTTCTGGGGTTGCGTCGCCGGTGTGGCACAATAGCCAGGCCTGAGGCACGAGCCATCTCAATTACTGCCGTCTGGCCATCGCCCATAACACCCCAGTCGGCCTCCACGGCATGACCCAGGGGGCCGGTAACTATGGTGCGGAAAATCTGCCCGCCGGTGCTGTTGACCAAGACTTCAAGGGTGCCGTCTCCACCATCCGCTACGGGTACCAGGAAGGTCTCGCAGTCAGGCAAGGCCTTCTTGACGCCCCGTTCGATAGCTTGGGCGGCAGTATATGCTGAAACGCTGGATTTGAAGCTCTGGGGTGCGATTACTATCCTCATTGTTGCTCTCCACCTTAGTTAGAGTGCTATGTCTATTTTATCCTCTCTCTGCTAAAATCGGTTCACATTGCCGTCAGGTAGTGAAACCGGAGGTCGTTCATTGCCTTCCAGAGAAGAACTCAAGATCCAGGTTTTTGAAGCCATCGACTCTCGTGCCGATGAACTGGTAAACCTGGCGCAAACCATTCTCAATAATCCTGAGCCCGGATTCAGGGAAGTGAAGACCTCCCAATTGGTTTGCAACACTTTGGCGGGAATGGGAATTCCTTTCCGAAGCGGTTTGGGATTGACCGGCGTGCGCGCCGATATTCTGGGTGGCAGCCCTGGGCCGACCATGGCCCTGATGGGTGAGTTGGATTCCCTCATTGTCAACGAACATCCCTTTGCAGATTCTGCCACCGGCGCAGCTCATGCCTGTGGCCATCACTGCCAGATCGGCATGCTTCTGGGCGCCGCGGTAGGGTTGAACCAGCCCGCCGTTCTTGCCGAATTGAGCGGCCGCATTTCGTTCATCGCCGTACCAGCTGAAGAATACATCGAGATTGAATATAGAGACTCCCTTCGCCGGGATGGCAAGATCGAATTCCTTGGCGGCAAACCGGAGTTAATCAAACTGGGCGAATTGGACGATGTAGACCTGGCAATGATGGTTCATACTACCAGTACCGTTGAGGAAGGCAAACTGTGCATCAGCGGGACCAACAACGGCACAGTGGCCAAGAAGATTCAGTTCCTGGGAAAGGGTTCCCACGCCGGCGGGTCTCCCCATCTGGGTATCAACGCCCTTAACGCTGCGACGTTGGCGCTTTCCGCCATTCACTATAACCGGGAAACTTTCCGCGATGCTGACACTGTAAGGGTCCATCCCATTATCACAAAGGGCGGTGAGGCCGTCAGCGCCGTTCCCGCCGAGGTACGGATGGAGACCTTTGTACGGGGAAAGACACTGGACGCCATTATGGATGCCAACAAGAAGGTGGACCGAGCCTTGCGAGCCGGGGCAATGGCGGTGGGGGCTGGCGTGAGAATTCAGACCATCCCCGGCTATATGCCCCTCGCACAGAACAGCCAGATGAACGACCTTTTCAGACCCGTCGCAGCCCAACTGGTGGGCGCAGAGGGTGTAGGGCACGTTGCCCACCGGACCGGTTCTACAGACATGGGAGACATCAGCCAAATTATGCCGGCCATTCACCCATACGTGGGTGGCGCGACCGGTCTTGGGCACGGTGCAGATTATGTAGTCCAGGACTACCAGTTGGCTGTGATCACGGCCGCCAAGGCTATGGCCGCCACGGTGGTCGACCTGCTGGCAGACGGCGCCAGCGCAGGCAACAAGGTGGTGGCGGAGCATCGCCCGGAAATGACTCGATCTGAATATCTGACGTTCATGCGGTCGCTGGCCAGTGAACAGACCTTCGAGGCGGAAAACAATGTCAACTAGAGAGGAACTGAAGAAACGGGCTTGTGCCGCCATAGATCGGTACCGGGACGAACTCATTGGTGTTTCCCGCCAGATTCTGAATAATCCGGAGCCTGGCTTCAGTGAGTACAAGACCTCCCAGCTTGTTGCCGACAAGTTCGACGAAATGGGTATTGGATACCGGCGAGGTCTGGCCATGACGGGCGTTAAGGGCCACGTCTCGGCCGGTGGAGGTTCCGGCCCCAGGGTCGCGGTTATTGGTGAACTGGATTCGCTCATAGTTAACGAACACCCCCATGCCGACGGGGAGACCGGCGCCGCCCATGCATGTGGCCACCACTGCCAGATCGGGATGATGCTGGGAGCGGTCCGAGGCCTGACTCAACCCGATGTGCTATCCGAACTGTCCGGCGAACTGGTTCCCTTTGCTGTGCCAGCCGAGGAATTCATCGAAGTAGCCAGGCGCTTGCAGCTGCGGGAGGAAGGAAAGCTCGAGTTCATGGGCGGCAAACAGGAGCTTATCCGCCTGGGCGAGTTTGACGACGTGGATATGGCGATGATGTGCCATACCGCCAGCGACATGGGTGAGCACAAGTTTGCGGTCGGTGGCACCAGCAACGGTCACGTGGTTAAGTACGTCCAGTTCCTGGGCCGGGGCGCCCATGCTGGCAGCGCCCCACATATGGGCATCAATGCTCTCAATGCCGCATCCTTTGCACTTCAGGCCATCCACAACAACCGGGAAGTGTTCCGGGGAGAAGACACCGTGCGCGTGCACGGGATAATGACCAAGGGTGGAGAGGCGGTTAATGCCGTACCGGCCGACGTCCGCCTGGAGTGGCGGGTTCGTTCCGCAACACCCAAGGCGGTGGTCAAGAACTCAGCCATTGTGGACCGGTGCTTCAAAGCCGGCGCACTGGCGGTGGGCGCCCAAGTGAAGATTACCAACATCCCTGGTTATCTGCCTATGAAACACGACACCCACCTGCAGGAATTGTTTCGGCAGAATGCCGCTTCCCTGCTGGGTGAGTCACGGACTCTGGTAATTCCCGGGCGACGAAACCGCGGCGGCTCTACTGACATGGGAGACTTGAGTCATCTGATTCCCGTTTGCCACCCATATGCAGCAGGCGCGGTTGGATCGGGCCACAGCAAGGAATACCTGGTTACAGACTACGAGGCCGCAGTAATCAGCCCGGCGAAAATCATGGCAATGGTTGTTATCGATCTTATGGCAGAGGACGCCAAGAGGGCCAGGGAAGTAATAAGCTCGCACCGACCCGCCATGAAGAAGGAAGGTTACCTGCGTTTTCAGCGCCAACGGGCCGAAGTGGTAGAGTTTGATGGCGCCCAGTAGCAGCAGCAGCTTGCGGTGATCTTTTCTGGGCGCCCTCGAAGGGGCGCCCTTTCTCTTGTTAACTAGGACTCTAAGAGAGTCCCGGCAATTTCCACAAATGCGGCAGATATTGGGCACAAGCTCCTGAGACCAGTGGCACTGTCAGGTTGTCGTCCAAGGGTAAGGGAGCAAGTTCGACCAAACCTGCAACTACGGCCGCGGCTACCAGAACCCAGTGAAATTGCAGTACACCAGTGGTTGTCAGCACGGCTATGACCAGGAGCGAAGCACCGACGAACGCTACTGTTCCCACCGGCGACTTCCCTAATATCCTGGGGCCGGGTATCGGCCTGCCGATCAGGGCGGCGGCGGGGTCCCCCAGCGAAAGGAAAAGCAGGACTGCAATCGCAATCTCCTTGTCGAAGATCAGAAAGGAGATGCAGGCGGCGATTAGCAGGTAGGTAGCACCAGTAATGCGCGCTTCTTCCTCCTTTTTTAGCAGCAGGCTCAACCAGTAAAGGAACAGGCGGTTTAGCCAGGCAATTCTGAAGCGAACAAGGTCCAGGGCCAGGCTTCCTGCCGCCAGGATCCCTATCAGGAGAACTGGTAGCGGGTCTGGAAGGAAATAGGCGATTACGGGAATTGCCGTCCCCACCGCAGCGTGAAACAGTCTTCGGGGCCAGGGTGGCCCCTTGTCTACATCCACCGTCAACAATGGGTCCCGCCTGGCCACATACGCGGCTCATAAAAATAGTACCGCCCCGCAGCGCTAATCCTGACGGGGCAGCTCAAGGTTTGAGAAGCAGAGTAAACTCTAGAATTCAATTGTCAGGCCATCGCCGGCCCGCCAACGCAACTCTCGAATTTCAGCGTCCTTTGGAACTTCAAAAATCAGCCAGCCGTCCACCCCGAATCCCTGCTGCAGTTCGAAAGCTTTGGTCGAACCATCGGTGTAGGTGGCATTCCACAGGAAGCACAAGTCTGCGGGATGCTGGAAGGGACACCTGGCGACCCTTTGCCCGGAGATATTCTCAGGCGCGTCAATTTCCTCGGGACGTTCCTTCACGTCGATTGGAAAGTATTTGTCGTGGAAGAAATCGCGCACCTCGGCGGCCCCCTGATCTATGTCCACGATGGCGCTGGTTGCCTTGTGGTTCTCCACCTTTACCCGGAGCAACAACAGTTCCTGGTCTTCTTCTGCGGGAGCGATGCGGTAGTAAGTGGGCGCCTCGCCCGACTGTGGTAGGGTGTAGATTAACTCGGGCTCCCTTTCCATCGCCACTACGCTGAGGTGCAGCGTACGGCCTGTGTAGTACTTGCCGAGGGCGGGTGAAACATCGTCGCACCCAACCAGCGCCAATAATGGTACGGCCAGGGCAACCAGGAGCAACGGTCGAAACAGTCTTGTAGTTAGCTTGGAAAACCTTTTCATATCCTCTCTAGGAACCGGTGGTTGTTAACGTGGGAAGTTGCCGCAAGCGCGCTACCAGGTCCTGCAGAACTCCCATCAGATAGTCCACTTCTTCTTCTGTATTTTCTTTGCCTAATGTTATGCGCAGGCTGCTGCGGGCCTGTTCCGCGGTCTGTCCCAGCGCCAACAGCACGTGAGAAGGTTCCAGGGACCCCGAACTGCACGCGCTTCCGCTGGAAGCCGCCACGCCTGACATGTCCAGCCCGAGCAATATTGATTCGCCTTCCACCCCTTCGAATGAAAAGTTTATGTTGTTGGGCAGGCGGTCGGTAGGGTGTCCGTTCAGTCTGGCATCTGGAATAGATGCAATGACATCATTGATAATTCTATCCCGCAATACGGCGCAGTGCTCGCTGGCCGCCTCTCGTCCTGCATGAGCGAACTCCAGGGCTGTTGCCAGCCCCACTATTCCAGCAATATTCTCGGTGCCGGATCTCCTTTCCCGTTCCTGGCCGCCCCCCAGCAGGAGAGGCAGGAAGGGAGTGCCTCGCCGCACAAACAGAACTCCCGTGCCCTTGGGACCGTAGAACTTATGGCCGGACAGGCTCATCATGTCCACTCCCAGGCTCCGGACACTCAGATCCAGGAATCCGGCCGCCTGCACTGCGTCCGTGTGCATCACTACAGTCCGGTCCAATTCCCTGGCCCGTTGTCTCACGACCTGAGAAATCTCGGCAATCGGGTTGATGGTGCCAATCTCATTGTTGGCGTACATCAGGGAGACCACCGTGGTCCGGGCATCCGTGGCATTGTACACCTGTTCAGGGCTGACGGCTCCGAACTGGTCCACAGGCAGATAAGTAACGTCGAACCCCAAGTTCTCCAGGTACTGGCACGTGTGCAGCACGGCATGGTGTTCTACGCTGGAGGTTAAGATGTGGTTTCCGGTTTCCCGCAATGCGGTGGCGGCGCCGATGATGGCCGCGTTGTCTGACTCCGTACCTCCGCTGGTGAATACCACCTCGCTGGTACGGCAACCCAGGATCCTGGCCACCCTCTCACGAGAGGTGTCCAATGCATGGCGCGCTTCCTGTCCCACGGTATGAACACTGGAGGGGTTCCCGTACAACTGGGTGAAGTAGGGAAGCATGGCCTCCAGTACGCGAGGGTCAGTTGGCGTGGTTCCCGCATGGTCCAGGTAGATCAAGCCTGGAGAAGACATAGCAACCTCGAATTTGGCCTGCCCAACATTTTAGCACAGGGAGGTTCGGAAAATGGGTAAAGCAAGCGCCAGACTGTGAGGTTATCTGTGGGATTCTTCTTGACTCCCAACTTGACCCCCAGCCTGGTAGTTTTGGCCAGGCACTTGCGCTCTACCTGCGCCGGCGACTGGTCCTGATCAGCTCGGAGATCTCGATACGGTTTAGCAGCCCAATCGGAATGCCATCCTTTACCAGGGCAATCACCTGTTCTCCTGATTCGTCCATGAGTTCCAGGGCATCGAAAATGGGAGCTTCCGCATCAACAGTAGGAAAGGCTGAAAGTGGCGTCATTACTTCTGCCAGGGTGGCGGATTGCAGACCCTGTTGATTTACGTATGTAAGTTGCCTCCCCGTAACTACACCGTAGGGTGGTCCATCGACCAGTATGCCAGTATATCCGGTCACGAACAGCGCCATTAGGGCTTCGGAGGAGAGGGCCGACAGGTGGCCGGGCAGGGGCTGCCAGACCCCGGACAGGGCTTCCTCCACTCGGTGGGATCGGAGGGCTTGCCGAGCTGATTCCTGCCGGTAGTTGAAGGTCGCTACGTAGAGCAGGAAGCCCCCCACGAGGGCCAGCCATAGAGCCTGGAAATTCCCGGTCATGGCCCAGAATGTTCCTCCTGCCACCATAATGATGCCGATGCCCTGTCCTGCGTGTAGCGCCAGCCTGGTGGCCAGCCAGTAATTGCCCGTGGCTCCCCATATGCCGGCGCGGAGCACCCGCCCACCATCCAGGGGAAAGCCTGGCAGCATGTTGAATATGCCCAGGGAGAGATTGATGGCAAACAGAGTGAAAAGGACAGCGTTCAGGTGGGAGTTGTACTGTCCGACCAGTTCCCAGGCTGCCCAGAGTCCTGCTGCCAGGGCCAGGCTGGTTACCGGGCCCACCACGGAGACCAGGAACTCGGTAAGGGGCCGCTGGGCTTCATGACCCAACTGTGAAACTCCGCCAAAGATGAAAAGAGTAATTCCCCTTACCGGTATGCCCCAGGCCAGGGCAACCAGGCTGTGGGACAATTCGTGCAGCAGAACAGACAGGAAAAAGAGCACCGTGGTGAGAACCGCAACGGCCCATCGAGATTCGGTGGTCCACCGGGGATACATGTCCTGGAAATTAGAGGACATGAGGAAAATTACCAGGACGAAGACTATGAGCCAGCTATAGTTGATGCCCAGGGGAATGCCGAAAATTTTTCCCAAGCGAATTGAAGAGTCCATATTGTTCGGGGAACCCTCCTTTGAAGGGGGTCGCATCCACTGGGGGTAATCGTTTCAGCGTCGAAAGTACTTTCGCTACGCCCGCGAGCGGACTGCCGCTCGCTTTCATATGTTCATACGAGGACCAGGCTATCCACAGATTTGGTTTGGGCGTTGACCGGTCGGTACATACATGGACCGCCGTCGAAATTGCCAGCCAAATCGATCCAGGGGAAGGAAGCCTTATCCTGCAGTCATGGTGAAGAATCTACCCGGCGCCCGAATTGGCGCGAACATTCCGCCATGAATCCCTTCAACTGCCTCTTGCCGAATTCTTGCGCCCGCTTTTGTGGTTGCGATTGGTAGACGGGTAATTCTCCAGCGCCAGGGAACGACAGGTCCAAAGGTACGGATAGCCTTCCAGCCCCCAGCGGACTGAAAAATTGCTTTTTTCCTGCCACTTCCGCGCATTTCCAGTCAAATTGAATCTGAGCCGGTTTTCCGTTGGCGAATTTTGGGGGTCTATTCCGCCGTGGCACTGCTGATATAAGCGATATTTCTTGAACTCGTCTATTGATAATGAATGACCGTCATCCGCCTTGGCAAGGGCAACCAACCGGAAGGGACTGAATTAGACAGTTTGCAGGCTGGGAAGCCTCGGGGTTGGGTGGGTCAGGGCAGGCTTGAAGAAACAGGTGAATGGCTGGATGCCGCCGTCAGGCCAATTATCTTGTAGATGAGCTTGGCAGCAGTGTAAGAACAGGCAGGAGGACCTTCACGGGGCGCCAATTCGTTCACATCGAAACCTACTATCCGGTGATCGGCAGCCAAGCGAACAAGTACGGCCATTATGTCGCTCCAGAACATACCGCCCGGTTCCGGAGTACCTACGGCTGCCATCAGAGATGGGTCCAGAACGTCGAGGTCAAGGCTTATGTAAACCTCCTGGTTCAGGTGGGCTACTACTCGCTCCGCGAAGTCCTCTGCCGTCTCGCCGGCAGGAGGGGGCCAACCGAAGGCCGGTATGGTCCGCTCCCTTAGATAGTCACGCTCATCGGGCGCCATGACTCGAATGCCCGCCAGGGTTACGGGGCAGCGTTCGTGTATACGGCGCGCGCCGGACGAGTGGCCCCAGGAAGTACCCAGGTACTCGTCCTTCAGGTCGGCGTGGGCATCCAGGTAAAGCACAGACATTCGGGGGTAGTGCTCAAGGTGGGCCTGAGCCGAACCGATGCACACGGAATGGTCGCCACCAATCACGCCTACCAGGCGGCGGGGGGAAATGTATTGTTCAACGGCCTGACGTACCCTCTCTACCATCTGTGCGGGGTCGCCCGTATGAGGTTCCAGGGCCGGCGTAGTATGAATCCCCACCCGGGATACATCCTGATCCAGTTCCCAATCGTAATCTTCCAGTGCATAGGAGGCTTCGAGAATGGCCGCAGGGCCCAGGCGAGCGCCGCTGCGGACTGAGGTGGTGCTGTCGCAAGGAACCGGAATAACCACTGCGCCGGCAGTAGAGAGGTCGCTCTGGTGGGGTGGCAAAGCCAAAAAGTTAGCCGGAATCCAGGGCAAGTCGTTGTCCTTTATCCCGGCCATAGCCTGAAGCTCCGCCTTATGAAAGCAGGGCCGAACGCTGTTCCTGGGTTTCGCTGAGGCCCTGATCGCTGTTCAGCCATTCCAGGCCCCGGTCGAGCAGCCAGGTTTTTATGTCCTTCAGGTCAAACAAGTCCCTGGCATCCCGAGAGGCCTGGTCGTTGTCAAAAGACTTGCAGGAAAAGATGTCGATATTGACGTAATTTCGATAGGGGAATGTATGAATGCTGATATGACTCTCGGCAATGATGACAAACCCCGAAACGCCGGCATCCTCAATTTTGGGGCCATTGTATTCCAGTACGTTCGGTTCAGTTATCCTCGTCATCCCCAAATTGTCGGGGTAGTTGGTAAGAAAGTTCCTGACAAGCTCCGCGTCCCACATTTTTTCGGTGTCGCCGGCATATCCGTCAATAACCAGGTGCATTTCTCCTGTCTTTCGCCTCCGATAGTGAAAAATTAAGCGGGGGACAGTTACGTCCCCCGTCCTATGTCTTGGCAAATAGCGAAGTATAGAATATCATCACTAATGCTTTTCTTCAACGCTGTAAATTGGGAGGGGATAGGGGGACTTCGGGGAGTCTGACTCAATAACAGGTAAATTAAGGCAAAGCTCTCCCTACGCCCTTTGCTATATGGAAGACGAAAACACAAACGACATTATGATTCAGGCGACGGACCTGACCCACTTCTACGGGCCCAGACCCGCCATCGAGGATGTAAACTTCGGTGTCAAGCGGGGCGAAATCCTTGGCTTTCTTGGACCCAACGGCGCTGGCAAGACTACTACGATGCGCATTCTGACAGGGTTTATGCCTCCGACGGAGGGCAAGGTAACCCTGGCCGACTACGATGTGGTCGAGCAGTCCCTTGAAGTTCGGAAGCGAATTGGTTACCTGCCGGAAACGGTGCCGCTGCACACGGAGATGCAAGTTACCAATTACCTGAAATACATGGGAACCCTGCGCGGTATGCCGAGCCGGCAAATAAAGCGCCGTGTTGGCGATGTGGTTGACGTCTGCCGCCTGCAGGACTACCACAAGACCATTATAGGCAAGTTATCCAAGGGGTTCCGGCAGCGTGTTGGCATCGCCCAGGCCATTCTTCACGAGCCGGAAGTGCTGGTGCTGGATGAGCCCACAATAGGAATTGACCCCATACAGGTGGTGGAGACCAGGCGCTTAATTCAGGAACTGGGCAAGGAACAGACGGTGGTGTTGAGCAGCCACATTCTCCCCGAAGTAAACATGATCTGTGAGCGAGTGCTCATCATCCACGAAGGACACATAGTGGCAGAGGATACCCCAGGCAACCTGGCCCAAAGGCTCCAGGGCGTCGACCAGCTTCAAGTGGAGGTTGGCGGCCCGGTGCAGGAAGTATTGTCCGTAATGCGCCGGGTGCCGGGTGTAACCGAAGTGACCCAGCGATACTACCAGGGCCGAAACGTATTCGTAGTCCAGGTACAGCAGGGCCGGGACCTGCGGGACGAAATCTCCCGGGCCATAGTCAGCAATGGCTGGAGCCTGCTGAGCATGCAGTTGGTGAGCATGAGCCTGGAGGACATATTCCTGCGGCTGACCACCCACGAGGAGCTTTAAAATGCGGACAATCCAGGCAGTGGCCTGGAAGGAGATTCAAGTCTATTTCGGCACACCTACGGCGTACATAGTAGGAATGATTTTCCTGGCCCTGACGGGCATTGTGTTTGCCTTTGGCGTGGTGCCCAGCGAGAACAACCCCTTCCCTGAAGCCACGTTGGATACGTTTTTTTCCTGGACCTCCCTCTTCCTGATATTTCTCCCGCCGGCCCTGACCATGCGCCTTTTGGCGGAGGAACAGAAGCTGGGAACCATAGAGTTGCTTTTGACTTCTCCAGTAAGGGATTGGGAGGTCATTCTGGGGAAATATCTTGCCAGTTTTGCTTTTCTGATGGCGATGCTGGCTCTGACTCTCTACTATCCCTTGTTGCTTTACATCTTTGCCGAACCTGACCCGGGCCCCCTTTATGCGGGCTACCTGGGACTGATTCTGTACGGTGCAGCGGCACTGGCCATCGGGATGCTCACATCCACGATTACCAGCAACCAGATTGTGGCCCTCATCGTAGGCATTGGTGTAATCGGGGCCCTTTACGTAGTGCATTTCAGCACCGATATTGTCGGGGGTATAGCTTCGGTGCTGATCAGCGAAATCGGTTTCCAGGCACACTACGAGGACTTTGGCCGGGGAGTTATTGACACCAAGCACGTAGTGTACTTCCTCAGCGTAACCGCGGTATTTCTTTTCCTGGCGATCAGGGCCCTGGAATTCCGGAGATGGAGATAGAATGAGCGAACAACCTACAGACGCCGGCGGGGACTGGCGGCGGCAAGGGAGACGGGGCCGAGCGCGCCGGCAGGAGGAACCCGAAGCCCAGGACCTGGAAGGTGTCGAGGATGGGGAACCGGACGAGGGCGAACTCAGGTCTCGGACCTTGTTCAGCTTCCTTGAACCGTCAATTAACGCCATCGGTTCCTTTGGCGCCCCGCTGGTAATAGCCGGCATTGTGGCCATAGTGGCGGGGGCCGTTCTGGTCGCCTTCGTCAGTTCCATGCGCCTCTACGGCTTCATCAGCTTGGGGTTTGGCGTCGCCCTGCTAGTGCTGGTTGGCCTTATCTCCCTAAGTTCCGTGGTAGCTGCTTTCATCAGCCGCACCGGGCGTTACGGCGTTAACTCGCTGATTATGCTGGCCGCTTTCCTCGGCATCATAATCGTCGCAAATGCCGTGTCATTTACTAATAACGCCCGTTGGGACCAGACTGCTACCAATCAGTACAGCCTTGCGGAGCGCACGGAGCAGCTTCTAGACAACCTGGACCACGATATAGAGATAATCGCCTTCTACAAGAGCGAGGTTTCTCTGGGGCCCCAGGGAAACCCCGACGCGGCTTACCAGCTTCTGAACAGAGAGAGCAAAGTTGTTGAGACATTCAGGGAATTTGAAGCGGCCCGCCCGACCAAGGTCGAAACCTCGCTGGTTGACCCTGACGTTAATCCACAGCGCGTGAACCAGTATTTTGGTACGACCCCCATTACCTTTGTCAACGAGTCCATTGTGGTGAAGCTGAAGGACGGGGACGTGCAGAACGTGATTCAGCCGAGGGATGCCAGCTACAGCCACCTGGAACAGGACCTGGTAACCAGCATATTGCTGGTAACGGGCCAGGAACGGAAAGCCATCTATTTCCTGTCCGGGCACGGTGAGAGAAGTCTCAACAATACGGGGGCCGACGGTTACGGCGAGACACGCACAGGGCTGGAGCAAGACAATTACAGGGTGGAGACTCTGCGCTGGGCCAGCAACGAGCAGGATGTCAGTGTACCTGACGATGCGGCAATCCTGGTAATTGCACGACCTACCAATGAGTTGCCTGATGCCCACGCTGAGGTATTGCACCTTTATCTGCAGGGCAAGAATCCGGACGGCACCGACCGTCAACAGGCTGGCAGGCTCATCTTCCTCGGAGAACCGGATACTCCCGACACCTTCCGGCAGCTTCTGGCCCTCTGGGGTGTGATTCTCCGGAATGGCTACATATATGACGAGGCGGCGTCCCTACCGGATAGTCCTGAGAATCTTCAGTTCACGGTATTTGACGATACCAATATGCCTCCTCAGCTTGCCTTTTTCATCAACCAGCAGATTTCCGACGCCCGCAGCTACCAGGAATTGTGGCAGGCTTTGCTGGGCATCACCGCGCCCAAGGGCAGGTCCCTGGGGCAGGTTACCATGCCCGGCACCACCGCCCTGGATATTCGGCATGACGGGAATCCCCAGCGGCAGTTGGTACCGCTGGCCATCAGTTCAGAGGCCAGCTATCTGATCGATGACGTTGACCGGCAAGAAGCCAGGACGGGCGGAGCGGAGAACGCTGATCCCCAAGGACCCTTCCCCCTGATGGTATATCACAGGAGTCCAGGGTCCCTCAGTAGCGATGGCTCTACTGCTCCTGCTACGCTGGCGGAGAACCGGATTGCCCAGATGTTCGTCATCGGGGACTCCGATTTCCTGGCCAACAGCTTCTATGAACGGGGTGGAGGGGCAGACCTGTTTCTTAATTCGGTAAACTACCTGGTTGGAGACCATTCCCTAGTCTCCCTGCGGCCCAAGGCGCTGACCGTAAGGGAGTTCAACGTAGACCGGAACCAGGAGAACTTTGTTAAGTTCACTTCCTGGTTGCTCCTGCCCGGGTTGATGGGTCTGATGGCCGCAATGGTATGGTGGGTGCGGCGGTAATTCTGGAGCGGCCCTGACGGGACGGGAAAGATTTTCCGGGAGCGTTACCAGTAAGCCGATCCCTGTCGGACCCTGACTCCGTATTCTTTCGATGAATTTCTTTGCTTCCAGCAGTGGGTTAACTTTCAATGAACATACGGCTCACCATTCTCCTGATAATAGTTCTACTCCTCTTTGGAGGTACCTTCGCCGGTGTAATCCTTACCAGGGATCCTGAACCGCGGCAGGAACAGGCCTGGTTGTGGAGGGTGGACGACAATTCACTGGTTAATATCCTGGTTACATTCGAGGGAGAAACCATCGAATATCGCAAGAAGGAGGGCGGCGTACGCTGGTTCATAGTCGAGGAAGATCAGGAGCGACAGGTTTACCAGGACAAATGGAGCGGCACTCCCCTGTTGCTGAGCGGCCCCCGGGTAAATCGCACGCTTGCCGACGAGATGGAAGATCCCGCCCAATATGGTCTGGATCCGCCCATAACCGTTGTACGGCTTACCGAGCGCACGGGACGGCAATATGAGGCGCATTTGGGACTGCAAACCCCCGACGGCCAGAATCAGTACGCCCGGCTGGTGGGATCCCCGAAGCTGTTCAGTGTCCCTCAAATCTGGGCCCGGGTGGTAAACAGGCTGGTCTTTCAGCCTCCTTATCCCCGTCTCTATGACACGGACATTGAGGACCGGGAATTGCTGAACGTTGGCAAGCAGGACGTCATTTACTTCGAAGTTACAGTGGATGGGGAGCAGGTAATCTACGGGGCCGATGTGGAAAACAACTGGTTCATCATCGAGGTGGACGAGGCCACCGGCGAGGACAGGGAAATTCCCATTCCCGCGGACGTTTGGACTGACGCCGATGTGCTGCTGGAGAGTCCCGATGTCATTGATACGGTTTCCGAGAACCTGAAGGATCCTGAGAATTACGGTCTGGACCCTGCGGGAACCAGCGTGTGGCTTGCCACTGTGGCTGACCAGACTCACGAATTCTATATCGGGGATCCCACGCCGGACGGGAACTACCGCTACGCCGTAACCTCGGGACAGGCCGAGCTTTTCACCGTTCCCGCGGATTGGGCTGACGCCATAGAAAAGCTGGCCACCGAACCGCTGGTCTCCACCGATGAGGGAACCTAGAGCGGCGCACTCGCGTTCTTCCGAAGCGCCACCCGGCGGCCACTCCCTGCCCCGAGCTTCCTGTTGCTGGCAATCTGGCTAAGGAGGACCAACCTTGAAGGCTGAAATCCTTTCCATTGGAACCGAACTGCTGATGGGTGAACTGACGGACACCAACGGTTCCTGGATTGCCACCCAACTGCCACCTCTTGGCATTCAGCTCCAGGGTATTTCCATAGTCGGTGACGACCTGACGGCGCTGGCGGAAGCCTTTTCCCGAGGGCTGCAACGGTCCGATTTCATTTTCACTACCGGAGGACTGGGCCCTACCCAGGACGACCTGACCCGAGAGGCAGTGGCTGCCGCCCTGGGCGAGACTCCCACTGTGCAGCAGGAGGTAGTGGAAAACCTGGAACGGTACTTTGCCGGCAGAGGCATGACCATGCCGGCCCACAACATTAAGCAGGCCCACTTGATTCCGTCTGCCCAGTTTGTGCGCAACCGCAATGGTACCGCCCCGGGCTGGTGGGTGGAGAGCGATGGGAGGGTTATTGTCTGTATGCCTGGTCCACCGGGGGAAATGCAGCCGATTTGGCACGAAGAAGTTGCGCCAAGGCTCAGGGAGTTGGTGGAGGACGAGGTAACCATCACGAGAAATATCAAGACCTTGGGGATGTCCGAGGCGGCCATTGACGAGGAGATTTCCGAGTTCTTCGGGCACGAAAATCCTTACCTGGGTATCTACTCCAAGGCGGACGGGATACACCTCAGGGTTATTGCGCGGGCCAGGGACGAGGAGACAGCCCGCGGGATGATCACCCCGGTTGAGTCGGCCATCACCGAGCGGTTGGGCCAATATATTTGGGGGTATGATTCAGAGACACCGGAGCAGGCTGCAGGGCAGGTTCTTGGCGAGTACGGCTTAACCTTGGCAACAATGGAGTCTTGCAGTGGTGGATTCCTCGCGAATAGCATTACGGATATTCCCGATAGTTCCAGGTATTACAAGGGGGGCGTCATTGCCCTCAATTCGGAGATGCTGCTGGCGGGTGGAGTGCCTTCCCACATCCTGGAAGAACATGGTCTGGTGAGCGCGGAAACGGCTATGGCCATGGCTCTCGCCGCTCGGGAAGGAATGACGGCCGACTACGGCATCGCCATCACCGGCGTCATTGGACCGGAAACGGTGGAAGACCAACCGGTGGGGCAGGTGTTTGTGGCTATAGCGGGCAGAAGGGATACTCGGGAGTTGCAGTTCCGCACTCCACCGCGTCGCATAGTCATTAAACGTAGAGTGGCAAACACCGCCCTAACTGAATTGAGAAAGCTGGTCGTCTTGGAGAATGCCGGCTGAACCGGGGCGAAGGCCTGTTTCTTCCCGGCCGGAGGAACAAGAGTGGGGCAGGCACGAAGCCTGCCCCACCGCTTTTAACTGTTCCGTTGCCGTGGCAGGATTAAGCTGTCAACTGCCTGTAGAGCATGGGCAACCGTTCAGGCAGGGCCCAGATGTCGCCCAGCACTTCGTACCCCATATCCCCGCACATTTCCTGCAGGTAGTCGTGGCCTGCCTTGTCCACCGTAAGGCAGAAGGGGGTGATGTCCTTCCGCTTGGCCTCCAGCAGGGCCATGTGGGTGTCATGGACTGCGTATTCCTTCTCCACGCCTTCACGGCTGTATCCCCGGTCCTGGGGACGCCCGTCGCTGATCAGGAACATTATCTTGGTCGGTGAGTCCTGGTTTTCCAGCTTGGTTATGGCGTGGCGGATGGCGCTGCCCATGCGGGTGGCATGGAGCGGCGTGATCTTATCGATGCGGCGCTTGATGCGTTCTCCGAAGCTCTCCTCGATGTCCTTGATCACGTAGAACTCCACGTTTTCGCGACCGTAACCGGAGAAGCCATAAATGCCGTAGTTATCCCCGATGGACTCAAGGGCATGAATCAGCAGCGCGGTGCTTTCCTTTTCCAGGTCAATGATGCGCTTGTAGTGGCGGCGCACCAGGCCTTCACGTCGGCGGCGCAGCCAGACCATGTATTCCACGGGGTCGTCAGGAGCATCCCGGTCGTCCACCGTATGGCGACCCTCGTCGATGGCCTCAGCGGTGGAAGCGCTCATGTCCAGCAGGAATACCACAGACACGTTGCGCTCGATCTTGTTACGGCGCCAGTAGATCTTTTCGTCAGGCGGCACCTTCATACGGATATCGGCGGCTGCCTCCAGCGCGGCGTTCAGGTCGATATCCTCACCGTCAATCATCCGGTAGATCTTCCGGAAGGTTTCGGGCATGATCAACTCGAACTGCCGCTTGATGTGGTTGAGCAGGGTCGAGTAATTCTTCAGAGAGTCGTTATAGAAGTTTGAGTCGCCCTCATCCAGAGACTTCTCCTTGACCACGCACCAGCGGGGCTTGTAGTCATTGGCACGGAAGTCCCACTCGTCGTAAACGTAAGTCCTGGGTTCGCGGGCCTCCAACTCGCCGCCCTGGTCATCGTCGTGAAGCAGTGGCCCGTAGCCCTGACCCGGCTGGGAATTGGGAGGCGGAACGCCAGCCTCTTTCATGATGTTCTGGGCGAAGGTACTGGAACTGTTGTTTATGTCGCCCTGTTCCGCATCCAGTTCCAGTTCGGCGCTGTCCTGCAGAAGCTGTTCCAGCATTTCCTGGGAAAGGGGTTCGCCCTCGCCCTGCTGGTTCTGGTCCATCTGTAGTTTGGTCAGCAACTGGACCATTTCCGGCTTGAAATCTCCGCGATAGTCCACGGGTTCCGGAGAGTCATAGGGGTCGCCTTCGCCGGCGTCGCCGGAAGAATCCTGGGAAGCCTGGAGCTTGTCAAGCAGGGACTGGAACTCCTCCTCGGAGAAGTCGCCCGGTTCCTCCATGTCTTCGGGTTCCCACTGGTCTTCAGGCTGGGTTTCGTTCTCAAGCCTGGAAATAATCTCGTATGCGCGCAGGGAAGCCTCGGCCGTGTCCTCAACGTTGGCTGCGACGTCGCGCAGCACGAAAAGAATCTGGGCCAGCATAGTGGCTTCTTCACGGAAATCGACTGGTACAGGCAGATTGTTGAACTGGTCCAGGCTCATCCTGATAAGCAACTCAACCAGCGCTTCCTGCAGGGGCAGATCCTCCACCTCCGGCCGTCGAGCAAGGGTGTCCGACTGTACGTCCGTTGCGGTTCGCCGGATGCCGGGGTATTCCGCCTTGATGCGGAAGTCCAGCCGGCAGTCCTCCAGGACGGTAAAGATGTCGAAGGCCAGCCGGCGGTTGTCGAACAGGCTGAGGAAGCGGCCAATGTCGGTATAGGCACGCGCCTGGCCGTCTGGATCGAGGTCGCCAAGCAGCACATCGTCGTTGATCTGCTGCGCTCCTCGCTCGCGTTCCAGGGCGTAACGCCGCTCCTCCTCGAATTGAAGGGCAGGCTTGCTGAAGTCGTAAGAGAAGCTGCCGAATTCCAAGTGGCCCACCTGGTGGGTGGCCACGACCTTGAACCAGGAGAAGTTCTGGCTCTTGTCCTGGTAATGGTCAACCACTGGGGGAAGGAAAACCTTGGTGCCATCGGTGGAAGCCGTATCCTCGTCCACCCAGCCAATATTTCGCCGAACCAGTTCCTGGGTGTTCATCACTTCTATTGGCGAACCGGACAGGGCCCGGCAGTACAGGCGCACCACACCCTTGACGCGGTCAAGTTCAAGGCTGGACGAAAGGGTTTCCAGCAGCGACTCGGAAGTGTTGGATTCCACCTTGAAGAAGGCGATGCCGCTTTCCGGGTTGTCCTTGAGCAATTGGACGCCATGGTGGAACCAGGTGTCCAGTTGGTTGAGGGTAACCCGGTGGGTTACGCTGTCCAGGCTCTTGAGGAAGCAGGGTACCGCCTCAGGCGTAACGGCCAGAAGGCCCTCGCAAAGATCCAGGATGTGGGCCTGGGACCCGGTGGGAATCTGGCTCAGGGCATTGCTTCCATCAGTCAGGAAGCGGGACGTATCCCGAATCCCCACCTTGGTCAGTCTCTCACCCAGTTTCAGGAAACGGCTGGTCTGACCCTCGTCAACCTGCTGAAGAGCCTTGGGAGCCACTTCGAAACAGCTTTTTACCTCGCGCCAGTTACCGTCGGACAGGGCGCGGCACATGGCGAGGAATGCTTCCCGCTCGCGGCCCATGGCCGGCAGAACGTCCTTTCCAAGGGTCAGGCATTCCACCGCAATGTCGTAGGACTTGTAGGACAGAGCCTCAACCAGCGAGGCGAACACTTCCACGTCCCAGAAGGGCAGACTGCGAATCAGGTCAGGGCTGACCTCGAAGAATCGGCTGGACAGAGTGCTGGACTTCCAGGTGCCCTTGTAAAGGCTGCGGCCCAGGCCCGCCCAGCGGGGTATGTACTGGGGGCGCAAATTGGAAACTATGGACGGGCTGGCCTTGAAGAAGGAAACGGCCAAGGCCGGAGAGTCCTGGGACAGGTAGGTACCGCACCTGGCCCACTGCATAAACGAGGGAAAGGCCAGGGAGCGGGCTACCATGGGGCAGACCCGGTAATACTCTACCGCCGATTCCCAGGAACGCACGGTCTGGCCGGCGATGGATGCGCCTTCCTTGGCCCACAGGATAAGTTCTTCGGAGGAAAAAGACGATTCCATGGCCTCAAGGGCTTCACGGTAGGCTTCCAGAACCGCAGGGGGGAATTTAGCCAGTTCGGTTTCCAGTTCATCAAAGGGAGCGTTGCTCAAGACGTCAGCCCCTCCTTTTTCAAAGGCTCTTCCATTATGTCCAGGAACTGCTGGAGAATCTTGGCAGTGGCGCCGAAGACCACGTGCTCTTCGTGGACATAGGAATAGACCGTAGTTAGTCCCTCGCCGTTCCAACGGGTTTCCCAGCGGATATTAGCCGGGTCGTAAAGGTTCAGGATTGGGACTTCCAGGACTTCTGCGATTTCCAGGTCGCTGGGCTCAAAGGGATATGGATGGGGTATTTCGCCCACAAACACCCGAACACCGAACCCGCTGCGGGTTACGGCATCGTCCAGTTCCCCGAGGACAGATACATCCGAAGGGCTAATGCCCATCTCTTCGTGAGCTTCCCGCAGGGCGGTTGCCAAAAAGTCAGCATCTTCCGGGTCCCTGGCCCCGCCTGGGAAGGAAATTTCCCCCTTGTGATGCTCAACCAGTTCCGACCGTTTGTTGAGCAGGACGCAGTATTCTCCATCCTTGGGGTACAGGGTGATCAAAACGGCAGCAGGCATCAAGCTTTCGTCGGTCAAACTCCACTTGGACCGACGCGCCAGTGCCTGCTTAACCAGGTCGGGGATGGATAAACCCATCGAAACCTCTATTCGAAGATGGAGGAAACCACCTCTTCCACGCTGCGCTGCAGTTCGGCCTCATCGGTTAGGGTCCAGACGATGGCCACCTGGCAGGCGCGGCGGGCGGGAATGCCTTCCCTCATCAGGCGCCCGGCGTAGATCAAGAGACGGGTGCTGGCGCCCTCAGCGAGCCCGTGGTCCCGCAAATTCCGGACCTTCTCACCCAGCTTGGCAAGAGCATTGGCTTGCTCTTCAGTGCAGCCGCTTTCCTTCTGGACAATCTCCGCCTCGATGTCGGCGGGAGGATAGTCAAACTCCACGGAAATAAACCGCTGGCGAGTGCTGTGCTTGAGGTCTTTCAGCGCGCTCTGATAGTGCGGGTTGTAGGAAATACAGAGCAGGAACCGGTCGTCGGCCTCAATGATCTGTCCCGTTTTTTCCACCGGTAGAATACGGCGGTGGTCCGTAAGGGGGTGGATAAGCACCGTGGTGTCCTTACGTGCTTCTACCACTTCGTCCAGATAGAGGATAGCTCCGGCCTTGACTGCCCTGGTCATCGGCCCGTCGATCCAGCGGGTCCCATCCGAATCCAGGAGATACCGCCCCACCAGATCACTGGCGGTAAGGTCTTCGTGGCAGGCTATCGTAACCAGAGGTACACGGACTTCGCCCTCCCCCAGTTCCTGGGCGGGGAGGCCGCCATCCGTAGGACGTACCACGGTCATCGGGCGCCCGAGCTTCCAGGCCATATATTCTACAAAACGGGTCTTACCGCAACCGGTAGGCCCTTTGAGCAGTACCGGGATGTGCTGGTTATAGGCAGCCGTAAAAAGCTCCAGTTCATCGCCTACCGCGCGATAATAAGGTTCACTTCGAACCAGGAACTCCTCGATAGCATATTCCTTATACTGGGGTTCATTCTGTTCGGACTCAACCGCTTCTACCATTATGTTCGTTCAATCCTTCCTTCTACTCTGCGTTTCCAAACTTCCCGGACCGCAGTTTCCAGGTCTTCCAGTTCGCCGTCGTTTTCGATAACATCATCGGCACGTCGGGCCCGATCCTCGGAGGGCATCTGGGAGGCAATTCGCTTGCGAATCTCCTCGGGGGCGAAACCGTTCCGCTCTTGTAGCCTTTCCACCACCGTATCAACCAAGGATTCGGTGGTCCAGACTTCGCCAACCAGTGCGTCCCAACCGGCTTCAAACAGCACCGCTGCTTCAACCACGGCAACATCTGTTCCCTGACTCTCCAAGACCTCCAGCTTTTCCCTGACGATTGCGGCCATTCGAGGATGCATTATCCCGTTCAAGGTCGCCAACCGCTCGGGATCTGCGAAGACAATGCCTCCCAGCTTCCGGCGGTCAATTTCACCACTATCCTGGAGAATATCCTCACCGAAAGTCCTGACTACTTCCTGCCAGGCCTCGGAATGGGGAGTGTAGGCCTCGTGTCCCACCTGGTCCGCATTGATTACCGTTGCTCCCAGCTGCGCCAGCAACCTGGAAACTTCGGTCTTGCCGGTGCCGATTCCACCGGTCAGGCCAATGACTAACATTCAGGCCCCATTTTCGAAAACACTCCGGCAATTCTAACAAGGGGGTAACTATGGGTCAACCTTGCCTGACGGCTCCATGGCACTGGCGACTCATAGGCTTTTGGCAGGCATTAATCAAAGTTGACGCAATGCGGCGTACACAAAACAGAAATAGTCCGCGGGGTAATCCCTTTCCTTGTGAGGGCAGGTTGAGTTCTTCTGCGGGACCAAATGGCGCTGGCATCCTACGTGGACAGGGATACGGTGTCATATTTCAATCTTCATTTCGCCCCAGCGGTCCAGGTAGGCCTCCTGCAATTGCCGGAATTTTTCCCGGTAATCGACAGCATGGATGGGGCTGGTGGTCATTATGACCGCGTCTTCCCGATTATCCGAGTAGTAATTCTTCCTGATCCCCACTTCTTTGAAACCATATTTCTCGTACAGCCTCTGGGCGATGAAGTTGGATACCCTGGCCTCCAGGGTGAGGACGGTTGACCCGTGTTCCAGGGCAACTCGGACGGATCCAATCAGGAGCAGTTCACCGATGCCGTTACCGCGCATCTCCTCTCGGACGGCGATCTCAGTGATATGGGTTTCATTTCCCTGAAACCAGAGGCCGACATAGCCTGCAATATCGCGGTATTGGGAGTCGGTGGCTGGCTGCCTGCTTACCATCCCCCTGACGCCCCTGACCATTCTGCCCCACAGGGATTCGTCCCCTGCTCCGACGGGCGTCTGAGGGAGGTCCTCGTGAATCTCATCCGGATTAGAGCCCTCGGCTTCCGGCTGAAACGCCACCAGGTACCGGGCATACCTGTTGTTAACGTCGCGCTTGAGGGAAGCGCCCATAAAAAGGGGGGCAAAAGCTTCCCGCTCGATTTCAATCACCTGTTCGATGTCATCCGTCGTCATCCTGCGGACTTCTACGTACATAATTGCAACTAACCCTGCTGCTAGAGTGGGCCACATCCCCGAAAGTGGGGTTTGCCGAATTTTAGCATAGGCGCTTGTGATTGCAATTGAGGATGGCGGATTCTGAAGATGGACAGGGGGCCCTTGCGCGGGCCGGCATTGCGCCAAGGTGGGGCTTTCACTCTTCAAAACAGGTCCTGATTGTCCTGTTCGTTTCGGTTCCGTTAGCAAGAGGTAGGGATGGAGACTTTGCCGTAGACACCATCGTAGCCTGGTTCAACTTGAATCTCGCCGTTTCTAACCCTGACAATGGCCGCGGCCAGGGTTTCTCCGCAGGCCCTGGTCAGTTCGGATTTGGTAGCCCAAAGAAGGGAATGAAGTTCGGAGCCCGTGGCGCGGACTAAGTCGGCGTAAGCGCGCTGAACGCCCTTTGTGTTGGGGCCGCGCCCGGTTACGGACGAGATTATGTCAACGAGGGGGACCATGCGGACGAAGGGAGGCCGGCCAGCGTCGGACAGAACCGAGTTGGCGGGAAGGGAGTCGGTACCGGTGCTGGGGCAAAGCTGGTCTCTGTCGGATCGTACTTCGCCACTCTGGGCCTGCAAGTTGAGGGAGCGGTGGAGCACGCCCAAGGTAAGGGGGCGTCCACACTCGGGGCAGGCGTCTCCTTCACGCCGGGTCTGGTCGGGGTGCCAGTTGACGCCGCACTTGCGGTGGCCGTCGAAGTGGTACTTTCCCTCTTCCGGGTACATCTCCAAGGTGAACTCTACTCGGTTGCGCGTGAGGCCCTGGTGCAGGCCCTGGAAGGTGGGTTCACCCTGGAAGACGGTCAGCTCGCGGCCCAGCTTGGGCAGGGAGTGGGCGTCGGAGAAGGAGACGATGGCCTTGTCTGCGAGGTCGGGCACTCTCCAGTTCATTTCTGGGTCGCTGGAGAGGCCGGTCTCGATGGCGGGTATGTGGTCAACCATGTCTCCGAAGGCGTCGGAGAGGCTGTCGAAGCCAGACTTGGAGCCGAAGATGCCGTACCAGGGAGTCCAGACGTGGGCGGGTACGACCAGGCAGTCAGGATTGGTCTCCAGGGTAAGGCAGGCGGCTTCCCCGGCGGATAAGGAGAGCGTGGGCCGTCCGTCCGACTGAAGGTTGCCATACCTGGCGTACTCTGCCGTCAGCGCTTCAGCCGTGGCCATGTCGGGGGCGTAGACCAGGAGGTGGACCCTTCGACCCCGGCCGTCCTGCCTGAAGACGCAGCTTACCTCGGTACCCATCACGAAGTTGACGCCGCCGTAGTGGTAGGCTCCGTCTTGTCCTTCCTTGAGGCTGTCCTTCAACTGCTGGAACCAAATGGGGTGGGTGAAGTCGGCAGTGGCCAGGAGATGGATGCCCTTGAGGCGGGCCCAGGCTGCAAGGTTGTCCAGGGTGAGGGCAGGGCTGGTGGCGTAGGCGTAAGAGGAGTGGAGGTGAAGGTCTGCTACGAAGGACATTCCCCAGTCTAGCATAGCCGGGGCCCCGTATCGCTTGACGGATGCCTTTCCCTATCGGGAGAGGGAGAGGAGGAGTTCGCCCGTCTTGTTGGGTATGTGGAGGGGGGCCTGATGGCAGGAATCCAGGTGCTGAATGTCAACGTCGGGTATGAGCCTGGCCATGGCCACTTGAAGGGTGGGCGGAAGCATTCGGTCCCGGTCCAGGATCACGTAAGTGACCGGGCAGGGCAAGTCGGAGAGGGAGAGATCAACTTCCGTCCTCATGAGCCTGGTGGGAAGGGGGCCAAAGTAGCCAAGGGCCCGATTGATTTCGCGTGGTTCCATGCCGTTGCACAGGTACCTGGAAATGACCGACGGTGTAAGCCTGACATCCCGGCCCAGCATGCTGTTCAAGCTTATGCCGGGCGAGAAGCACTTGCGCACGGGGCGGGGCAGAAGAGAAAGGGGAGTTCCGTCTGTTTCCGGCACCACGCCGGCGATCATGGCCAGCCTTTTGGGTGGCTGGGGCAACAGACTGGCGGCCTGGGCCGCGATCATACCGCCGACACCGTGACCGACCAGAACCAGGTCTGTCATTCCACGGCGTTCCACGGCCCGGGCGATGGCCTGGACGCACTCATCCAGGCGGACCTGGCCGGTGTCTCCCTCCTCATCATCGCCGTGGCCGGGGAGGTTGAGGATGTAGAACTGGCTGGAATAATGGGGCGTGTAAAGCCTGGGAGGGTGATCTGCCGGGGCGGTAATGCTGCCCCACACTTTGTTCCAGAACCAGGCTCCCTGTCCGACGTCGTGTACTATCAGAAAATCGGTCATGCCGTGGAAAATTCACTCCAGGGAAGGGTTAACGACGATTAGGCGCGCGGGGCGACCGGCTGCGATCTGATACGTCAATTTCTTTACCCAGGACCGGTTAAGGCAGGCCTTCTATGCCAGGGACCGCAGCAGGCTGTTCAGGAATTTCCCCTCATCGTCGGGGAGCACGGTTCGAGGGTCCAGCAGGACGCGGTCGTCTTCGATGCGGGCTATGACGGGCGGGTCCGCGGCGCGGAGCCTTTGCATCAGACTTTCCGGACCCCCCTGGATGGAACTGCAATCCAGGGAAAGGACCCTGGTGGGCAGGGTTTCGCCCGGAAGGCTGCCTCCGCCGATGGCAGACCGACTGGCGTCAACGCTGGCTGAAGCCTGTCCCTGGTCGGCGACTGCCTTCTTCCACGTTTCCGCCCGCTCTTCGAGGATTTGCACTGGCGCCGAGATCATTCGCCAAATGGGAATTTCCCGCCCGGCTTCGCCCCGCAGATAGTGCATAAGCGTCGCAATGAGGGATGCCAGGCTCATTTTGTCGATGCGGAAAGCGCGGGCAAAGGGATGACGCTCCAGACGATTGACCAGGTCGCGGGAGCCGACGACGATTCCGGCCTGGGGTCCGCCCAAGAGCTTGTCGCCGGAGAAGAAGGTCAAGCCCACGCCAGCGGCAACGCTTTCCTGGGGTGTAGGTTCGTGGGCCAGGCCATAATTCTCGGTTGACAGGAGGGCGCCGCTGCCGACGTCGTGGAGGACAGGTATGCCGCTCCTGGCGCCCAGGGCGACCAATTCGGCGGGTTCCACAAAGGCAGTGAAGCCCTCCACGCGGAAATTGCTGGCGTGGGCTTTCAGGAAGGCGCCGGTTTCCGGGGAAATGGCGGTCTCATAGTCTCGAGCGTAGGTGCGGTTGGTGGTGCCGACATCCACCAGAATCGCGCCGCTCTGGGACAGAACATCGGGCACGCGAAAGCCGCCACCGATCTCCACCGCCTCGCCCCGGGAGACTACCACCTCTTTCCCGGCGGCCAGGGCAGACAGGCCGAGCAATACGGCGGAGGCGTTGTTGTTGACCACCAGGCCAGCCTCCGCGCCAGTTACTTCCTGGAGCAGGTTCTGGAGGTGAGCCTGACGGGAACCGCGACGGCCGTTGTCGAGGTCAAACTCCAGGTTGGAATAGCCCTGGGCGGCGTTAATGGCCGCATCGGTGGCGGCCCTGCTCAGCGGCGCCCGGCCAAGATTGGTATGGATTACCACCCCGGTCGCATTGATGACCGGCTGGGGAGCCGGGCGGTTCATGTCTTCAATGACCTGCCGCGCTGCCTGTGCCACGTCTTCGGCGGTGGGAGCATCGGCGCCCCTCATGACGCTGGCCCGCGCGCGGTCAAGTTCCTGGCGGACGAGGGACAGGATCCACTCCCTGCTATAGGCTTTCAATTCCCAAGCCAGGGTGTCGGAGGACAGCACCCGTTCCACGCTGGGTATGTTGCGAAGCTGGGTCAATTGCAAAGACCTCTTCAGAAATGGGGGCCAATCGGTCAGACCATCCTAAGGGAGAGACTGTCAAATGCTGATGCGGCGCTCCTATAGTCAGCTATTGATTTTAACACGAAAGCAAGCAAGCGCCGCCTGCATAACGACTCTTAACAGGGCACTCCTGTTTTGGTTCAGACCATTGGTGGCAGAGATCCGCCATGCGTAAGTCATGCCGCCCTGAGCTTGCCGAAGGGGCTAAAATCCGCCATGTCAGCCCGGTTACGGGTCTTCCTGGTCGGCCTGTGGGATGGAGTTTAGATTCTTCACTCCGTTCAGAATGACAATTTAGACATAATGCAATTGCCCTGAGATTAAGAGTCGCAGGGCAATTGGGTTGAATTTCCACTCACCACCCCAAGTTGTACCGGGCTGCCGCAGAATTTTCGTGCCTTCACGACAAATTGCAGGCTTTGCCGTTTGACAGAAATTCATGCGCGTTTCAGATTGAATAACGCAATGCTCCAGGCGTTGCTGTCTCCCCTCGGGCTGCGCTGAGAACAAAATTAATTTGCGTGCCATTTTGTCCCATTTTGTCCCATTTGCTTGAGGGTCTGTATCTGACTGAGATGGGAGGGAGGCGGGGCCTGGGGCATTATTGAGACCGCCGGCCAGATACAATGTGGGACAGATTGGGCCAATCATATTTGGGTAGTGGGCAGTTTGAATTTAACGGGACCAGTTGGATGGGTAATATTCTTGTTATGTCTTCCAAGGATGGTGGGGAGTTATGCAGGCTGGCAAGGGGGAAGTGTCAGCGGGGTAGGGTGAAGGGTGAAGTACGGGGTATCGAGCTAAGGAACAGTAGTACCGCTGTTAGCGCGCCGGCGAGACTCCGAATAAATGCATTGGAAGGACCTAAATCCATGACCGGACCTGGGCGGGGAGCCGAGCCATGTCTTGAGGGGAAGATTCCGTTTGTCAAGCAAATCCAGCATTTCATGACTTCGCGCTGCAACGGGATGTGGATTGCCGGGAAGAGCATTGACCACCGCCTTGATTGAATTGTCAAAGTTGCCGTGAAAGTATTAGAATGATTGTGGCTGGAACCTCTGAATGGCTATCTCAAAACCGCCGGTAATATTAGCTGGCAGCAGTTGCATCAACAATTCGTTGGGCATCACCCCAATCCCAACTTGGCCTAATCAAAAGGGAAGGGACGCTTGAGATAGGTCCTTAGTCTTGTAAGGTCGGCAGGGCCCCCAAGAGAGGTCCCCTGGAAGGTCGATATGAAAGGGACGTTAGTCGGAGTTTCGGTATTCGTGGTGCTGTCAGTCGCCGTGAGCCTGGCGGCGGTGGGCGCTGTGACTCAGACCTACACAGGAACGGGGCCGGGAAACGTTAACTCGATGGCGGTCCCGCAGATGGAGACGCTGCCAGGGTTGGCGAACAAAGAAGAGCAGACGGGCGTATACCGCGCCTTCACCTACGTTTGACCCTTTCACTAGACCTTCGCCCCCCGTGAGGGGGCTTCGCATTTGACCCTTCCCTGAACCACATAACCCGGCGTCAGACCTGGCGTCCAGGCCATTCCCCCACCAACTTTTGTCGGAGCTTACCCATGCAACCAGGACTTCCCCCCGAACTTGACGGCTTCAAGAACATGATCCGTCAAATCGTAAGAGACGAATGCGTGCCCCTCGAATCCGAATACCTGGCCAACCCGCCCCAGGAAGGCGTTGATGACGGCGGCCCCAAGGGGATTGCCGAGACTGTAATGGGCATAGTGGGAACCCTGGACCACGAAAAGTGGGGAAGGCTGAACCGGATTTCCAAGGACACCGGCATATATACATCGTTCGTGCCGGAGGAGTACGGCGGCGGCGGCATGGGGGCCCTGGGCCACGTGGTGATGGACGAGGAGATCCATAAGAGCGTTGTACAGCTTCCAACTTCCCCCGTACCGATGATGATGATTGGCTCCTGCACGCCCGAACAGGAAGAAAAGTACCTGTACCCGGCTATTCAGGGAGACCTGAATTACGCCTTCGGCCAGACAGAACCCCAGGCAGGCTCGGACCCCGGGGGAATGATGCAGACGCGCGCGGTGCGGGACGGCGACGACTGGGTGATTACCGGATCCAAGATGTTCATCTCGGGGGCGGCCACTGCCGACTTCCTGCTGGTACAGGCAGTAACCGATGAGGAGAAGCGCCAGCGGGGCGGCATCACCATGTTTATCGTGGACAACCCCACGCGCGGGTTGAGCTTTGACCCCATTCGGGTGTGGATTGTGCCCACCCGCGCCCAGCAGTACATGGTCAATCTGGACGAAGTGCGGGTGCCCCAGACCCAGGTGCTGGGGGAAGTGGGGATGGGGTTCTCACTGGGCCAGCAATGGCTGGTCCACCATGATCGGCTGCTGCGCGGGTCCATGGCGCTGGGTATCCTTACACGGGCCCTGGAAATGGCAATTGATTGGGCCAAGCAGCGGGTTACCTACGGACGGCCGATCAGCGACCGCCAGGCGATTCAGTGGATGCTGACCGATGTTTACATCGACATCATGAACCTGAGGGCCGTTACCCGCGAGACCGCCGCCCGCGCCGATCAGGGCGAAGACGTCCGGGTTGAAGCTTCCATGATCAAGTACTGTGCCGGGGAATGGGGCTGCCGAAGCATTGACAAGATAATGCAAGTATTCGGCGGAATGGGTGAAACCCTGGATATGCCGATTCCCCACTGGTATCACCTGCTGCGCCACGCCCGCATCGGCGGCGGCACCTCGGAGATTCACAAGTTCGTGATGGCGCGGGGGTTGCTGGATGGACGGGTATCCTTCCAGGGCTAGTCGGTCCAGGGCTAGAGGGTCATCGCGGCAAGGGGATACCCGATTGGGGACGGGCTTTTTCGCAGGTTTGTGGGGCAGGGGTGGAGAGGTTAGAGACCTCTTCAGTGGGTAGATGGCGAACACAGACTACAGGCTGCAAGATCTGTCCCAAACTTGTTCCGACCATCCCCCGCTCCCCATCAAGGACCGGAAGGGCACCTCTTACTGTTTCAACTGCATAATCACCGGCTTCCAGGCTCAGGCCTACAGCGTCGCCCGCCGCATCATGAACGACCAGCACCTGGCAGAGGATGCGGTGCAGGAAAGCCTCACCTCCGCATACCGATCATTCAGCCAGTTTCGGGGCGATAACCTGCGGGGCTGGCTAATGCGAATAGTGACCAACAACTGCCGGGATATGCTGCGGGCCAGCCGTTCCCGTCCTTCAATTCCTCTTGACCCGGTGGCCACCGACCCGGATACGGATGACGGCGCCATGACAGCCGCGAACCTACCCTCAGACCAGGAGTCCCCCGAAGAGTCAGCGGAGCGCGGGGAGCTTCGCCGTACCATCGAGGCCGGATTGGAGTCGCTGGCGGAGGAGCGAAAGATGGCCATTCTGCTGGTAGACGTTGAAGGGTTCAGCTACGAGGAAGCGGCAACGGCGATGAACTGCTCGGTGGGGACCATAAAATCCCGCATAAGCCGAGGGCGCCGGGAGTTGCGAGATTTTTTGAGAGGAACGGGGGAACTTCTACCTTCCGGGTTCCGTCAGGAATAGTAGGAATATGTGGCTATTTGGCGGACATAGGCATTTGAGCGAGGACCGGCTGAGCGACTACGTCAGCGGCCGCCTGTCTTCGGAACAAGGGGCGCGGCTGGAACGGGCCGTAGAGGAGTGCGCCCGGTGCCGGGAGGAACTGGAGTCGCTGCAACAGACCCGCGCGCTGCTGCAGGCCCTGCCCCGGGAACCGCTGACGCGCAGTTTCGTTTTCGCGGAAGCCCCGGCGGCGGCTGTTACCGAAGGGTATCGTCCGGTCCCGGCTCCGGGGTTTCGAATGCCGGGGTGGGCCTATGCCGGAGCAGCGGCGGTGGCCGGGGTGGCGGTGATTGCCTTTGTCCTAAGCGTTGGGTTCGGGACCTGGCTCCCCCAGGGAAGCGAGAATGAGTTCGACCGCGTGGCTTCCACCTCCTCCATGGAAAGGGCCGCTTCCGAGCCAGTCTCGCAAGCAATGCCGCAAGCACAGCCGGCAGCACCGGCAGAATCCGCGGTAGCACAGTCAATGGCCGCCGAGGGTGGATCACCGGAGTCGGCGCCAATTCCGCTGGGGGATTCTGTGGAACGCCAGGAGGCCGCCCCCGAAGTTATTGTTCAAGAAGTTATTGTTGAAGTCGAGGTGCAAAAGGAAGTCCAGGTGGAGAGGATTGTGGAGGCTGAGACGGCCCCCCCCACCCCTACTGCCATTGCAGTAGCGGCTGGAGCACCACCGGCCGCGGCCATGGCGGAAGCGCCCAGTCCAACTGCGGCGCCTGTTGCGGCACAGGAGGCCACCGCTGTGGAACCTGAAAGGGAGGGGCAGGCGGAAATGGGAGCAAGAGTTCCGGAGGATACTACTGGTTACGCTGACGCCGGGGTTCCGGCGCCAACCGTCAAGGTTGAGGTCGATACAGTTCCCGCAACGCCGGCTGGCGAGGGGGCATCGAGCGCGGGTGAGGTAGACGAAACGCCCACTCCTGCGCATATAGTTCAGGGAGGAGATCTGGTTCCGCCGGCGCTGGCGGCAACCCCCGTGCCTGAAGAGACGATTGCCACCCCCATGCCTCAAGAAACGCCCCAGGTTGCAACTCCCGCGCCGACTACTGCTGCGCCTACGTCGACGGTGGCGGCCATTGCCAGCACCGAGACTGTGCCTGAGCCTGCCACGAGCGATAAAGCGCCCACCGCAGGTGAGGACACAGGAATAGGGGCGGCGTCCGCGGGAGTTGAACCCGGGGAGCCTTCCGGCACCACAGGACAGCAGGGGCGGCTCGGATTGGCCGGCGCTGCAGGTCCTGCCGGCCCCTCCGGTTCTGCCGGCCCCCTTGGTCCTGCCGGTCCTGCCGGTCCTGCCGGTCCTGCCGGCCCCGTCGGGCCCGCTGGGCCCGCAGGTGGGGTAGGAGCCACGGGTCCAGTTGGTCCGCAAGGGAACCCTGGAGCGGCAGGCGTGGAGAGCGCACGGGGCGCACAAGGTCCACAAGGTCCAGCGGGTACGGCCGGCAGGTTGTTGTCGGACGGCCTTGCCCTTACGGCTTTGATAGCTGTGGCGGCAGGGGCGTTGAATCTGGCCTTGACGACAGTGCTATTACTGCGTCTCCGACACGGCGGCAGAAGTAAGGAACAGCCGGGAACAAATCAGGAGCCTGATTCGTCCTTATTAGTGAATCGTCCCAGACTGGAGAATTGAGGAGGTAGAAGGGAAATGGTCACATCAAAGTTCAAGCACTTTTTCGTATTGTCGATGCTGGGGGTAGTTGCGCTGCTGGCGCTGGCCTGTTCATCCCAGGTGCCGGTGAGTACTACGGTGAGCGGCGCACAGGCGAGTGAGGAAGCTGCCGTGGTGGTGGCAGAGGCAGACGGGACCACGTCGTCAAGCCAGGTTCCGGCGGCAGTTCAGGCCCCGGAGGAATCGGCTACTGAACCCGCCGCGGTGGTTGCGGAAGTGGAGTCCACGCCAGCGGGCGAAGGCAGCACGAATGTGGCCGCCAGCGAGTCATCGGGCGACACCATGCCAGTCGGCGAAGAGTTCCAGCCGCAGTTGGCTGAGAAGAACGGGTCCGCAGGCATTGTGGTATCGGGTTCGGGGAGGGCCAGCGCAGCACCGGATCTGGCGACCCTGAGGCTGGGAGTGGAAGCAATTGAGGCCACAGTAGGAGAGGCCCGCACCGCCGCCGCTGAAGCGATGACCGCGGTTATGGCTTCGGTTAAGGAGGACGGCGTAGAGGACAAGGACATCCAGACCGGGTATTTCAGCATTCAGCCCCGCTACACCGGCCGGGAGATTACCCGGTGCGTCGAGGCCGACGGTTCAGAGGATGCTGAGGTTAAGAGCGAAGGGACTATGGAAGGTCCTGCCGTTATTGGAGTCATGGCCGAACCCGGGGCCCAGGAATGCTTCCAGGAGTACCGGTCGGTTATTACGGGGTACGAGGTCAGCAACAACCTGACGGTGCTGGTTCGGGACCTGGAAACGGTGGATGACGTGATTGACGGGGCCGTGGACGCCGGGGAGGACAACATCCGGTTTAATGGCCTGTCCTTCTCACTGGAAGACACAACGGAACTGGAAACGGAGGCCCGCAGCCTGGCCGTCTCAGACCTGGAAGCCAAGGCAGGGGAACTGGCCGGCCTGGCGGGGGTTGAACTGGGCGACCTGGTGTATCTGACAGAGACGGGCGGGTACCAACCTCCGGTAGTCAGGGCTGAATTTGCTCTAGCCAGGGCGTCTGCCGACTCCGCTGGCGGTGTCGCGACCCCCATATCGCCGGGCGAGGTTTCCGTCGCAGTGAACGTTGTTGGGCAATTCCTGATTGCCAGTGGAGAGTGATGGAATAGACCGAGAGTGGTCCTGGTCGGACGGTTGTTTTTGCAACCGAAGAGGCTTTAGAATCAGTGTGCCCCGGAAACTGCCGGGGCACACTTTTGATTGGAGAGTCCGGAGGGGCCTCAAGGAAGAGATGTCTCTGAGTAAATCGGCAGATGACCTGATTTGTGGCACAATCGAGTCCGCTGCAATATCGGTTCCGGGCGCTTATGGATTCAGGGTTTGCCGGAATGATGGTATTGCGAAGGTCTCTGAAAAACAGGGCGCAACATGGTACTGAGTGACCGGTCAATAAAGGATGCGCTGGGCGAGGGTCGGATCGTCATTGATCCTGTGGATCCGGAGGATATACAGCCGGCCAGCGTTGACCTGCACCTGGACCGGAAGATTCTCGTTTTCACGAACCACCAGCAGCCGTATATTGACGTCAAGGACAGCCTGGACAGCCTGAGCGAGTTGGTGGAGATTGAAGAGGACAAGCCATTCATCTTGCACCCTGGCGACTTCGTGCTGGGCAGCACGGTGGAGCACATAGAACTGCCGGAGGACCTGGTGGCCCGGCTAGAGGGCAAGAGTTCACTGGGGCGCATTGGCCTGGTGATTCACTCAACGGCAGGGTTCGTGGACCCGGGCTGGAAGGGCAACCTGACCCTGGAATTGAGCAATCTCGCCAGGCTTCCCATAACCCTCTACTACGGGATGAAGATCGGGCAGATTTCCTTCCTGACCCTGACCACGCCAGCGGAACGCCTATACGGTTCAGAGTCGCTGGGCAGCAAGTACCAAGGACAGACGGAACCCACCGCCAGCCGTTTTCACCGGGATTTTGGACCGGCCGAGTAATTCGAAACCAGATTACATGGCATGATGTAACCTCCGACTTGGGAGGAAGGACGGGCTCCCAGCCTTCCCTCTGAGTGCCCGAAACCTCTTCCAAGAGATTTAAGACCCACATTCTGACAGTGCCTGAATCATTGATTGACGATGAGCGAGACATCACCTATGCAGCGAGCGATTGAACTGGCGCGCCAGGCCCTGGGCAGCACCAGTCCCAACCCGGCTGTGGGAGCAGTGATCGTCAGGGATGGCGTGGTGGTAGGGGAAGGATATACGCTGCCGCCAGGCCAGCGCCACGCCGAAATCGGGGCCCTGGAGCAGGCAGGTCATCTCGCCAAAGGAGCCACCCTCTTTACGACGCTGGAACCCTGCTGCCACTACGGTCGAACGCCCCCCTGCACTGATGCCATCATCGGCGCTGGCATTAAGGATGTAGCGGTAGCTGTCATAGATCCCAACCCGCTGGTGGCGGGGAAGGGCGTGGAAAAGCTGCGTGAGGCGGGAATTGCAGTCACCAAAGAACCGGCCGAAGGGGCGGAAGAACTTTACGAGGCCTTTGAAAAGCACATTGCCACCGGGCTGCCCTTCGTTACTGCCAAATATGCCATGAGCCTGGACGGCAAGATTGCCACTTACACCGGCGATTCCAAGTGGGTCACCGGTCCCCTGGCCAGGGCCGAAGTCCAGCGGATGCGCCGTGAATGCGACGCAATAATGGTGGGAATAAACACGCTGCTGGCGGATGACCCGCAACTCACGGCCCGGGATGATGACGGCCTGCCCCTGGAGCGGCAGCCCCTTCGGGTGGTGCTGGACAGCCATTGCCGGACGCCGTCAGCGGCCAGAATGCTGCGGGAACCGGGTTCGACGCTTATAGTTACTTCCAGCGACGCGCCGGGCAGCGAGATTGAACGGCTCCGGCAGGCTGGGGCGGAAACCTGGACCAGTCCCCTGCACGAGCCGGGTATGCTGGAAATGGGGGAAGTCCTGGTGGAACTGGGGCATCGCGGAGTGGTCAATCTGTTGGTGGAAGGCGGAGGGTTAACGCTGGGGTCCCTCTTTGACGACGGTTTAGTGGACAAGGTGAAGGTCTTCGTTGCCCCCGTTATAATCGGGGGCATGCTGGCCGCTTCGCCCATCGAGGGCCACGGCCCGGAGTATATGTCCCAGGCCTGGAGGGTTCAGCAGACTGAAATCCGGCAGATAGGACCCGACTGGCTGATAACCGGCTATCCCGGCAGGGACGCTGGCGGCAGTCAGGTTCTTTAGATCAAGCGCCGGGAGTTCCGGGTCTGTGCCAGGCGCAGGGGGAGACGGGCGTCACCCCCGTCATGACCTTCCCCAACTTATGTGGAATAGACAATAGAGATACCATTTAAGGTGCCAGTCTTATGTTTACCGGAATTGTGGAAGAAGTGGGGACTGTGGCGGCCTGCAGCGAGTACGGGCTGACCGTATCGGCCAGCCTGGTCCTGGAAGACCTGAAGCTGGGGGACAGCATTGCCGTAAATGGCACTTGCCTGACGGTGGTTGAACTCGACGGAGAGCAGTTTCGGGTGGACCTGGCGCCCGAAACCCTGCGCCGCACCTCCCTGGGCGAACTGTCCGTGGGCGGCGTCGCCAACCTGGAACGCCCCCTGGCCGCCGGTGACCGCCTGGGCGGCCACATAGTGCAGGGGCATGTAGATGGCACCGGGCGTGTCATGTCCATCAGACCGGAGGGCGACTGCCACATTTTCCGGGTGCGGGTTCCCAAGCGGTTGATGCCCTACGTGGTGGAAAAGGGGTTCATTGCCGTGGACGGAATCAGCCTTACCGTGGTAAAGCGGGGGGCTGCATCCTTCACTATTTCTGTGATACCATACACGCTCTCCCACACTAACCTAAAGGACAAGTCGGTGGGAAGCAGAGTTAACCTGGAAGTGGACATCCTGGCCAAATACGTGGAAAGCTTGATGTCCCAGCAGGCAGGTACGGCTTAAGAGGGGTCAGGGCAGGGGCGGTTTCACAACCAGAAAACCAGAGGAGACTGACAGACGCTATGCCTCTATCTAGCATGGAAGAGGCCCTGGAAGACCTCAAAGCTGGCAAGATTCTCATAGTCGTGGACGATGAGAAGCGGGAAAACGAAGGCGACCTGGTGATGGCCGCGGAAATGGTAACCCCCGAGGCCGTCAACTTCCTGGTTACTTATGGCCGGGGACTCCTCTGCATGCCCATGAAGGAAGACCGGCTTAATGAACTGGGCATCAAGCTGATAGACAGCGAAAATGCCGTCCACGACATGCCCACCGCCTTTACCATGTCGGTGGACTTCAAGGTAGGGACGACCACCGGCATTTCCGCCGACGACAGGGCCGCCACGGTCCAGGCCCTCATTGACCCTGAAGCCAGGCCCGAGGAATTTTCGCGCCCTGGCCACCTGTTCCCCCTCCAATATCACCCCGGTGGCGTTATGGTCCGCCCCGGCCATACGGAGGCGATTGTTGACCTGTGCAACATCGCTGGCATGTACCCGGCGGGGGTAGTGTGCGAAATAATGAACGATGACGGGTCAATGTCCCGCCTTCCAGACCTGGAAACATTCGCAGCCGAGCACGGCCTGAAAATCGTGAGCATCGCGCAGATCATAGCCCACCGCCGCCGTTACCAGGTGGAGATCACGCAGGTGGCCGAGGCCCGGATGCCCACCAAGTATGGCGAGTTCAAGGCGTACGCCTACGAGAGTCCCTATGATCCCGGTGAGCATATTGCCCTGACCATAGGGGAGTGGGAGCCCGACGAACCGGTGCTAACCCGCATTCACAGCGAGTGCCTGACGGGCGACGTTTTCGGGAGCATGCGGTGCGACTGCGGTGAACAGCTGGAGCTGGCATTGAAACGGTTGGGCGAGGAGGGCAAGGGCGCCCTATTGTACATGCGCCAGGAAGGCCGCGGCATTGGCCTGCACAACAAGATCAAGGCCTACTCTCTTCAGGATGGGGGCGTGGACACCGTTGAGGCCAACAAGATGCTGGGGTTCGACCCTGATACCCGCCACTATGGGGTAGGGGCCAAGATCCTGGCCGACCTGGGTATCCAGAGGGTGCGGCTGTTGACCAACAACCCGAAGAAGCTGATAGGCCTTTCCGGGTCTGAGGTTGATGTGGTGGAGCGGGTCCAGCTTGAGGTGCCGCCTAATGAGGAGAACCGGGGCTACCTTGAAACCAAGCGCATGAGGATGGGGCACATCCTGGGTTCCTGTTCTTAGCCTACCTTCACTAGATCAATTTATCAGGGGCAGACCCGGCCGGGTCTGCCCCTTCTCTTTGTTTCGGGGTGATTCACTACCTGACCTGGGAGATCAGGTAGGCTTCGATGAAGTCGTCCAGGGCGCCGTCCAGAACAGCGTCCGGGTTGGTGCTCTGAAAGTTGGTGCGGTGGTCTTTGACCGACTTGTAGGGGTGGAGAACGTAGCTGCGGATCTGGTTGCCCCATTCGGCGGCGATGCGCTCGCCCCGCAATTTGGCCAGTTCCTCAGCCCGCTGTTCGTTCTGACGTGCCAGGAGACGGGCGGTGAGGATGCGCATGGCGTATTCCCGGTTCTGGTGCTGGGAACGCTCCGTCTGGCAGGAAACCACGATGCCGGAGGGAACGTGGGTCAGGCGCACGGCAGAGGCTACCTTTTGCACGTTCTGGCCCCCCGGGCCGCTGGAGCGGAAGGTGTCCATCTTCAGGTCGTCCGGGCGGACCACAACCTCCTCCTCCTCAGCGGCGGTGGGCAGGACTTCCACCTGGGCAAAGGAAGTATGGCGAAGGTTGTTGGGGTCGTAGGGGGAAAGGCGAACCAGGCGGTGGACGCCCCGCTCGGCGTTGAGATAGCCGTAGGCGAAGGGCCCGCCTATCTCCAGGGTGGCGCTGCGCAGGCCGGCTTCGTCTCCGTAAGCCATATCCATAACCTGCACCGGGCGTTTCTGAATTTCTCCCCAGCGGGCATACATCTTCAGCAGCATTTCCGCCCAGTCCTGGGAATCTGTGCCGCCGGCGCCGGAATAGACTGAAACGATGGCAGGTCGGTCGTCGTAGGGGCCGGCCAGGGTAAGGGCTATTTCCTCACGGGAAAGGATTCGGGAGAGCTGGAGGGTGTCGGTTTCGATCTGCTCCAGCAGAGTTTCGTCGCCGTCTTCGGTGGCGAGGTCGGTCAATTCAAGGAGCGTTGTGGCCTGGGATGCCATATCCCGCCAAAGGGTAACGGTGTCCTTGAGCCGGCCCAGGGTACGCATCTCCTGCTGGGCACGGCGTGGGTCGTCCCAAAAGCCCGGCTGGGACGCTTCCCGCTCCAGGCGGGTAATGTCGGCTTCCTTATCGGGGAGGTCAAAGACGCTCCACGACGGAATCAATCTTCTGTACCAGGGCGCCCAGTTCCTGTCTCAGGTCTTCCATTGCTTGTCTCCTGAACCGGGACGATCGACGCGGTGGCGTCGCCCCTGGTTGTTATTACGATTTCTTGCGTCCAATTATACGGATGCCGACAGCGGATTGCCAGTTGGCCAGAAATTACAGTAAGGGGATGATTGAATTGCCTTCAAATTTAGGGGTTGGTAGAATGGCTTAGTTTTCGCCACTTTCAACCCTGGAAGACCTGGCGGGCCAGAATACCATACCCGCCAGGGATTAAGAGGAGCCCCTTGGAACTAATCTCAATCGCTCTGCTCGGCCTGGCCGCCTATCTCATCGGTTGCATATCTCCTTCCTACACCTTGGTGCATTACCTGAAGGGCATTGATGTCAGGGATGTCGGCAGTCGCAATGCCGGCACGCTGAACAGCTATCACCAGTTGGGGGCCTGGTGGGCCATGCTGGTTTTTGTTGTGGACGCGGGAAAGGGGGCCCTGGCCACGCTGCTGCCGATGTGGGTTGGGCTGCCGGATTGGGCGGTCCTGGTTACCGCTCCCATGGTAATCGTGGGACACAACTGGACGGTGCTGCTGAGGTTCCGGGGCGGCAAAGGCGCCGCGTGCCTGATCGGGATCTGCCTGGCCCTGGCGCCGTCCGCGACGATGATAGGCATTTTGCCCGGGGTGATTATGCTGTTCCTCTCGAAGAATGCCATAGTCGCGCTGGTGGTTGGCTGTGCTACTGCGAACGTTCTGTACCTGGCTGCCTGGCTGCTGAACCTGGAATGGCTGGTGTTGACTCCGGGGTGGCAGCAGTTTGTTCTGTGCCTGGGGCTGACACTGTTTGTGGCGGTGGTTTACGGCATTTCCATCCGGGGCCAACTGCTGGAAGCGTTCCGGCAGAAGAGCTTGAGGCGGGCGTTCTACGGGTCTTGATCCCACTTTCGGCCCCGCCACCTGCGGTTGTCGGCGGGCTGAAGTACTCCCGTTATCATTCCCAATGCAGGTTGGTTATAATTGCGGGGCACGGCCTGTAACGTTCGGGCCGACCCACTCGTTCCACTGTCAATAACCCAATTTAGTGCAGGACAACTCTATGCTGGACCACGGAGCCATTGACCACTCAAATGCCAACACCACGGATGCCCTGCGGCACAGGATGCGCCATTCGGCGGCCCATGTAATGGCCGATGCAGTGCTGCGTATCTTTCCCGAAGCCAAGATGGGTATCGGGCCGCCCACCCAGGACGGCTTTTATTACGACTTTGACGTTTCGCGCCCGTTTACTCCGGAAGACCTGGTGGAGATTGAAACGTTGATGCGGGAGACCATTTCTGCCCAGCAACCGTTTGTGCGGGAGGAGGTCAGCCGGGGCGAAGCGGAAGAGTTGTTTTCCGACCAGCCCTACAAGCTGGAAATTATCAGCGATTTGCCCGACGAGACGACCCTGAGCATATACCGGCACGGGGAGTTTATTGACCTGTGCCAGGGTCCGCACGTGGACGGCACCGCAGAGATACAGGCGGTCAAGCTGTTGAACATCGCCGGCGCTTACTGGCGGGGAGACGAGCATCGTCCCATGCTGCAGCGCATATATGGGACGGCCTGGGAAAGCCAGGATGCCCTGGATGAATACCTGAACCGGCTGGAGGAGGCGGAGAGGCGCGACCACCGAACCCTGGGCCGCCAGTTGGGGTTGTATTCCATACATGAAGAGATTGGGCCCGGGCTGATTGTCTGGCACCCCAAGGGCGGCGTGGTTCGCAGCCTGGTGGAGGACTACTGGCGGGACATCCACTACCGTCACGATTACAGTATCGTTTATTCTCCGCATATAGGCAGGGCCCAGTTGTGGCAGACCAGCGGTCACCTGGCCCACTACCGGGAGAGCATGTACGCTCCGGTGGAAGTAGACGAGCAGGAATATTTCCTGAAGCCAATGAACTGTCCCTTCCACATAATGGTGTACCGGTCCGCTCTGCGCAGCTACCGGGAACTGCCCATGCGCATCGCCGAACTGGGCACGGTTTACCGGTACGAACGCAGCGGGGTGCTGCACGGATTGATGCGGGTGCGGGGATTCACCCAGGACGATGCCCACATTTTCTGTCTGCCCGAGCAGGTGGAAGAAGAGGTGGGCGGCGTACTCGACTTGACCTTTGAACTGCTGGACGCCTTCGGGTTCAGCGACTATTCCATTTTCCTGTCCACGAGGCCGGACAGCTACGCGGGTGAACCGGAGATGTGGGAACACGCCACCGAGTCCCTGCGTAGAGCCCTGGAACAGCGTAGCCTGGCGTACGATATTGACGAGGGCGGCGGAGCCTTCTACGGCCCCAAGGTGGATATCAAGATTCAGGACGCACTGGGTCGGGAATGGCAGTGCACCACGGTGCAGTTCGACTTCAACCTGCCGGAACGGTTCGACCTGACCTTCATGGATGCGGAGGGCGGACGCAGCCGTCCCTACATGGTTCACCGGGCCATCCTGGGTTCCCTGGAGCGGTTCCTGGGAGTGCTGATTGAGCACTATGCCGGCGCCTTCCCGCTGTGGCTGGCGCCTACCCAGGCCACGGTTATACCCATTGCTGACCGGCACCTGGAATATGCCGAATCGGTGAAGACGCAGCTTGAGTCCCGTGGCTTCCGGGCCGAGGTGGATGGCCGCAGCGAGCGAATGAACCTGAAGATACGCAACGCCCAGCTTCAGAAGGTGCCTTACATGCTGGTGGTGGGCGACCGGGAACAGGAGGACGGCGCGGTAGCCGTCCGAACCCGGGAGGGCGGCAACCTGGGAGCGATGCCCCTGGACGAATTGCTGGCGAGGCTGGCAGAGGAGTTGGAATAAGTCGGTGCAGTTTGAATCAGCCTGGAGATCATATTGAGGGACTGTTTTGGAGTAATGTACGCGAGTCCAAAAGACCTATGTCTTCTCGGTAGACTTCGAAAAGGAAGAAGACGTACGCTTGAGCGCGGACATTCCGGCAGTTCCAGTATGTGCCGCTTGGGGTTTTACCAAGGAGGAAGCCCAGGGGAATTTGCAGGATTCAACGCATGGTTATTTCGAAGTGCTAGTAGAGCACGGCGACCAGTTCCCCGATGGCATAGAGTTATGAGAAGTCTTCCAGGGGAAGGAGTTGACGCCCGGTCCAGAAGCTGACACCGTCAGTATATGAGGGGCACTGGCAGTTAGTTCACCTCTTGCGGAACGTACCCGTCCGAGAATTAGACTAGGCGCTAGAGCGGGACGGGTTTATTGGAAACAATCGTGCGCGGACAGGTGGATTTTGTACGGACATCCAGACGAAAGATCCCTGCCGATTCATTACCATACCGGCGGCGAAACAATCACCAGGAAAACCCTTGACAGCGTTATTCGAGCAACGGAATGGACGGATGAAGATTTGGGGTGGTCGGGGCCTGGTTTGATATGGCGCGAGCGGCCTTCTTGTGAATGGAGACAAATAAATGGCACTGTCTAGGCTACATAGATGCAGGATAGAGTTTACTCCCGAGAGAATTACCCAAGAAAACTTTTCCGCGGAAGTGAAATGCCGTTGGCCAAAAGTCTATGTGATATCGCATGATCACAGGCCAGTATATGTAGGCTCCGCTAACAAAGGTATGAAAGAACGGCTTAATGTGGGATTTAGAAGCAAATACACATATGCGTGGCGCAGGCATCTATCGAGTGCAATTGTAGATGTTTGGCTCCAAGAGGGTGGAGATTCCGGAAATCTGGATTATGTTAAGGCTGTGGAGTCCGAGGCGGTATTCTTGATACGCCAGAGGATGGGGCAATGGCCCAGATTTCAGACGGAAATTCACTTTAGCCAATCTAATGATGAGCACAGGGAAGCAGCCGCGAGGATTGTTTCCCATTATCTTATAGGAGACTCATGCCCAACCGCCTGATTGATGAGACCAGCCCTTACCTGCTTCAGCACGCCCACAACCCCGTGGACTGGTATCCGTGGGGGGAAGAAGCCTTGTCCCGGTCCAGGGACGAGGACAAGCCCATCCTGTTGAGCATTGGCTATTCCGCCTGCCACTGGTGCCACGTGATGGAGCGGGAGTCCTTTGAGGACGAGGCCATTGCCAGCCTGATGAACGCCAACTTCGTAAACGTCAAGGTGGACCGGGAGGAACGGCCCGACCTGGACGCGGTGTACATGGAAGCCGTGCAGATGCTGACCGGCAGCGGCGGCTGGCCAATGACCGTCTTCCTCACTCCGGAGGGCAAGCCCTTCTACGGCGGTACCTACTTCCCGCCCACGGACCGGATGAATATGCCTGGCCTTCCTCGACTGCTGTTGGCGGTAACCGAAGCCTATCGCACCAACCGGGGCGAGGTCGAGCGGGTAACGAATCAACTGACGGAACAGATGGGCCGTTCCGGGCAGCTTCCCCAGGGAACCGGACTGCTGTCGGCGGACACTCTCCACGAAGCCTATTCGCGCCTTGCAGCCAATTTCGACTACCAGAATGGGGGCTTTGGCGCGGCGCCCAAGTTTCCCCAGCCCATGACGCCGGAGTTCCTGCTGCGCTACTACCATCAGGGCCACAGTCCCCGCGCCCTGGAAATGGTGGAAATGACACTGGAGAAGATGGCTTACGGCGGTATGTACGACCAGTTGGGCGGAGGGTTTCACCGCTACTCCACCGACGCTTACTGGCTGGTCCCCCACTTTGAGAAGATGCTGTATGACAACGCCCTGCTGGCCCGGCTGTACCTGCACGCCTGGCAGATTACCGGCAGAGATCTTTACCGGCGTATTACCGAGGAGACGCTGGACTACGTGCTGCGGGAGATGACTGACCCGCTGGGCGGCTTCTACTCGGCCCAGGACGCCGACAGCGAGGGAGTGGAAGGCAAGTTTTTCGTTTGGTCGCCCGACGAGATACGGGAAGTGCTGGGAGAGAACGACGGAAATATGCTGGGCGGCTTCTACGGCGTAACCGACGCCGGGAACTTTGAAGGGGCCAACATCCTGAACATTCCCCAGGGTCCGGAAGCCTTTTCGGTGGAGCACGGCATAAGCGAGGAGGAACTGGCTGCACTCATTGCCCGAGGCAAGCCGAAGCTGCTAGACGAACGGGAGAAGCGCATCCATCCATTCCGAGACGATAAGGTGATTTCCTCCTGGAACGGCCTGATGCTGCGGGCATTTGCCGAGGCAGGGGCCGCCCTGAAACGCTCTGACTACCTGGAGGCTGCCGAGGCCAACGCCGGTTTCCTGAGCCAGGAAATGATGATGGACGGGAGTCTGCTACGCACCTTCAGAGAAGGGCAGGCCAAGATTCCGGGTTACCTAGAGGACTATGCTTGCGCAGCGGATGGCTACCTGGCAGTCTACGAGGCCACTCTTGAGCAGGAATGGTTGGACCAGTCGGTGGCCCTGGCGAACCGGATGATTGACCTGTTCTGGGACGAAGGTGTCGGAGGCTTCTACGACACGGGTTCCGAACACGAAGCCCTGGTTACCCGGCCGCGGGACGTATTTGACAATGCCCAGCCCTGCGGCGGATCGGTGGCGTCGGAAGTGTTGCTGAAGCTGGCAGTGGTTACCGGTGACGAAGACTACAACCTGAAGGCCTCGCGTCCCCTGCGGGCCCTCGGCAGGTTAATGACCCAGGCCCCTGGCGGCGCAGCATACTGGCTTGGGGTGCTGGACTTCTATGTTTCATTGCCCAAGGAAATCGCCATAATCGGGGATCTGGGCGACGCTGATGCGGGCGCACTTCTGGATGTTGTACACCGCCGGTACCTGCCCAACAAGGTAGTGGTAGGGGCAACCGGTGGGATTGAGAGCGGCGAGACTGCCGGCACTGCTCGAAGGTATGAGGTGCCCCTGTTGGCGGACCGTGGGATGGTTGACGGCAGGGCTACCGCTTACGTCTGCCAGAATTATGTCTGCCAACTGCCCGTCACGGACCCCGAATCTCTGGCCGAGCAGCTGAATTCCTAGGCCCTAGTTTTTTGATAACGACCGGACTGGATTATTCTTGTTCTTTGGTGAAGCGGACCCGGAGCACGGGGGTGTCCGGCGTCCTGTTTTCGGGCACTTTGGCCCATTCGGCGATGCGATAACCAACCACCCAGGCAATTCCCTGGTCTCCGACTAACAAGGGTACCCTGTCCCGCCATTCCCGGGGTACCTTTGAGTCGATGAAGAAATTGTGTAATCTCTTCATTTCGGTCATACCTAGTGGCTGAAATCGATCACCCTCTTCCCTTTTCCGCACTATCAGGCTTGAGCCCATGACTGCCGGGTCAAAATAGGCGGTAAAGTGGTCAGGTTGTCTAAGGTCGGGAATTTCCGAGGCCTTGAGTGGTTCTAAAACCACTTGCCATTCTCCAACAAAATATACGCTATTGGTTGATGTGATAGCGCCTAGCGGTAAATGATGGGCGTCCTCCAGCACGGGAAAGGGACATTCTGCAGTCGTATCCGATCTTGTTAGTGAAATCCCATCGGTGGACAAACGGAGGGAAATGCCCCCTGGAAGGTCGATGTTCCCAGGAGCTTGATGGGGCGATGCGAACTCCGTCATGGTCCGCAGGTGGTTTTCACCCAGCCTCCTGGCGTCGCCCTTGACGGCAACGTAGGCCCGCCGAAGGGCCAGTCGCTTCAGCGCGGGGTGAAGGTTGTCAAAGGCCACCCGGAGCAAGGTTACAGCAGAGGACTGGCCGCGAGTTCCGTCACCGGTCCGTGCCGGCGCCAGCAACTCTTCCCAGACTCGCTCCAGTTCCGATTCGAGGTAGTCCAGGTCCAGGGAAGCGGTGTTTGCAAGGCGAACCAGGGCGTCCTGGACCCGCGGGTTGTATTCAGCGGCCAGCAGGGGCATAAGTTGTTGCCGGACGCGATTGCGGGTGAATTTGAACAGGAGATTCCCGCTATCCTGCCGGTAGGAACGGCCCAGTTCGTTGCAGTATTCCACAGTTTCCGTCTTGGAAGTTTCGAGAAGGGGGCGGAAGATGGTTGGAGTATCCAATCCGGTGGGCCAAGGCCATGGTGCACTCTCCGTCATACCCTGCAGGCCGTGAAGGCCGGCGCCCCGCAAAATGTGAAGCAGCAGCGTTTCCGCCAGGTCGTCGGAAGTGTGGCCGACAGCAACGGCCGGCGCGCCAACTCTCTCCGCCACTTCCGCCAGGAACCGGTAACGCATCTCCCGAGCCGCTAGCTCGAAGGAGGAGATGCGGTTCTCGCTCTGGTAGGCAGTGGGGTCCTGTTTTTCCACACTGAAGGGGAGGTCCAGTTCCCGGGCCAGGGCTTCAACGAATCGGGCGTCTTCGTCGGCTTCTTCGCCGCGGAAGTCGTGATTGAGGTGGGCAACATGCAGGGATAGACGCAGAGATTCGCGCAGGTGGTGCAGGCTGTAGAGGAGGGCGGAAGAATCGGCTCCTCCGGACACCCCAACCACCAGGGTCGCGCCGGCCAAGCTGGCCCGTTCCAGGGCGGCGGCCACTCTTCGGTCAACTTGGGCAACGACGGGCATTGTCGCCGGCCGCTAGTCGGTTAGGGGATTCTGCCGCTCTAGGTGGCAGGTGGAGTTGTAGGTGAGCATGCACGGGCCCCTGGCATCAATCTGGAATACGCTGACGGAGCCCAGGGCAAGGCGCATTCGGTGGAAGTTGGACAAGGGCATTCCCAGAACCTTGCCGCAGATGGCACGGATGGTGAAGTTGTGTGAAATTATGGCCAGGTTGTCCTCAGGGCCGTGAGATTCCTGGAGTTCGAGGATGACCTGCCAGGAACGTTCCTCAAGGGTTGCCAGCGATTCGCCGCCGGGCATGCAAACCCGTTCCGGATTGCTGTTCCAGGTATCAAACACCTGGGGCCAGCCGGCGCGCATTTCTGCGCCGGTTACGCCTTCCAGTTCTCCCAAGCCAAGTTCCATCAACCCTTCGCGGGCATTGACGGGCAGTCCCAGGGGCCCGCTCACTTCGTTGGCTACTTGCATAGTCCGAGTCAGGGGACTGGCATAGACGGCGGTTAAGTCCCACTCCCTGGCCGCCTGGGCGATAATTCTGGCCTGTTCAACGCCGGCGGCGTTGAGTTGGGTGTCGTACTGGCCCTGGAAACGGCCCAGCTTGTTCCATTCGGTTTCGCCGTGGCGGACCAGGTAGAACTTCACGACGTCTCTCCGGTCGTGAGGGTGGGCACCCTTTGCGCCAGGACTTCTTCAATCCTGACCCCATTCATGGATCGGACCGTAAGCGTAAGGCTGCCATATTCGAGAATTTCGCCGGCTTCCGGAATGTAACCCAGCTGGTCCAGGATAAAGCCCGCGACGGTCTGATAGTCACCCTCGGGCAGGTCCAGGTTTAGTCGTTCATTGGCGCTGATGATGGTCATGCTGGCGTTAAGGCGATAGGTGCTCTCGTCAATCTCGGAGTATTCCTCGGCCTCCTCATCGCGTTCTTCGTCAACCTGGCCGACAATTACGGACAGGTTTTGCTTCAGGGTTACCAGACCGGCGATGCCGCCAAACTCGTCCACGGTCAGGACCAGACCGTGGCCGCCCTGTTGCATTTCGGAGAAGGTGTCCGCGACCGTCTTGGTTTCCGGAACGAAATAGGGGTCCCGCAGCAGTTCAGTAACGCTGTCTTCCAGTTCCATTTGGCCTCTTCCCAGGGCCAGGAGCACGTCCTTGTTGGAAAGGATCCCGACGACATTCTCCGTATCGCCGGCGTAGACGGGGAAGCGGGTGTGGTTGTACTGGGCGTACAGGGCCAGGAAGTTCTGCAGGGACATTCCCTGCTCCACCCATACAATCTCGGTCCTGGGGGTCATTATTTCCTGGATCTTCTGGTCGCCGAACCGGAAAACCTTGTTCAGCAGTTCGGCCTCGGTCTGTTCCACCGCGCCGGTCTGGGCCCCTACCTCAATCAGGGTGCGAATTTCGCCCTCGCTGACTTCCGCGGTGGAGTTGGTGATGCCCATAATGCGGGTAAACACGTTGGTGATGGCCTGGAGTATCCGTACGCCGGGGGAAAGGGCAAATTCCACCATGGTGAGAGGTCTGGCGTAGGCAAATGCCAGCATTTCCGCCCGGTTCCAGGCCACGGTCTTGGGTAAAGTCTCGCTGAAAATGAGAAGAAGCAGGGTTACGCCCGCGGTGGAGACTATGACCGCCACCCCCTCGTTTTCGATCATATTGAGGGCTATGGCGGTACCCAGGGAGGCAGCGGCGGTGTTTACCAGGTTATTGCTGAGCAGGACCGTGGCGAGCAGCCTTTCGGGATGGGATATCAGGCGTTCCACAACCGTGGCGTTGCGCCGGCCGATGCTGATGAGGTGAAGCAGTCTGGCCCTGGACAGGGCGATGAAGGCGGTCTCCGAAGAGGAAAAGAATGCGGATAAACCCAGGCAAAGGAAAAGGAGCGCTAACTTACCTAAATCCTCAGACTCCATTTTGAAACGCTTAGGCCTCCTGAAACTTTGATAGTTATGTTTAGTGTCCTGGATAAAGGCGATAATGCCTCAACGGAATGGATGATAGCATTGAGGCAATTTGCATGTAAAGTTGACCGTCGCCACCAGTGATCTTAGTATGAATTCAATTCGGGTTGATAGACGTGTTCAATGCGCCGGCTTCCGAGAGAGAATTGCCCTTGCTCCCGCCGGCGGATGAGACTCCATTTGTGTAACGAAAGGACAAACCATGGCATTGAAGGTATTGGGCATTGAGACTTCCTGCGATGAGACGGCGGTGGGTGTGGTGGAAGACGGGCGGCGACTTCTATCCAATATCGTGTCATCGCAAGTCGAGCTGCATGCCCCTTACGGAGGCGTCGTACCGGAGGTGGCTTCCAGGCAGCATATCAGGGATATGGCGCCGGCTTTGGAAAGGGCCCTGGCAGACAGTGGCGTGGACCTTTCAAGCATCGATGTTGTGGCGGCAACCTACGGCCCCGGTCTGGCCGGATCGCTGATCACGGGCCTGAATACGGCCAAGGCCCTGTCCCTTTCCCTGGGGAAACCGTTGGTCGGGGTAAACCACCTTGAAGGCCACATTTATGCGTCGTGGCTGGCCAGGGGAGATGAAGACCATCCCGAAGACGCCCCGGGCTTTCCGCTGGCGTGCCTTGTAGCTTCGGGCGGGCATACGGACCTGATCCTGATGGAGGGGCACGGGATTTACCGCCTTGTGGGCCGTACGCGGGACGACGCGGCCGGCGAGGCTTTTGACAAGGCAGCCCGAATACTGGGGCTGGGGTTTCCTGGCGGGCCCGAAATTCAGAAGGCGTCCCAGGGTCACGATGGTACCGAGTTTCCGGCCCTGCCCCGGGCGTGGATGCGGGATACGCTGGATTTCAGCTTCAGCGGAGTGAAGACCGCCCTGCTCCACCTGGCACAGAGTGAAGGCCTGTACCCGGGCGACCCGGAAGCGGAAAAGACGGAGGCGTTTCAGGAGAAGATTGACCGGCTGGTGGGGGAGATGGCCGCAAATTTCCAGGAAGCGGTGGTAGAGGTCATGGTGGTCAAGACACTGGAAATGGCGCGCCGCTACGGGGCCAGGGGCATAGTTCTGGGCGGAGGGGTGACTGCGAACGCCAGGCTGCGGGCAGATATTACGAGTGCGTCCACCTTGCCGGTGATAATTCCGCCCCCGGTGCTATGCACTGACAACGGCGCGATGATAGCGGCCTGCGCTTATTTCCAGTACGACCGGGGCGAAGAGTTCGGGCTGGATCTGGATATTGACCCGGCGCTGCCCCTGGGATAACAGCCTGTGGTCGCTGCCTGGGCGGAGAGGGGTTGAGTCCCTCCGTAGTGAACGTATCGGACACTTAGTTGGCGACCCTTGCACACCCTCGTGGCGAAGGGGCGCGAGCTAGAGGCCACCCTGGTGAATTCTCCAGTCCTGGGGCTTGAGCAATTCATCCCAGCGGTCCTGGCGGCACTTGAACAGACATTCAACCACGTTATCAATGTCAGGTATCCGTTCGGCGCCCAGGACAGAGAATGACAGGTTCCAGTTGGAACCCTGCAAGGTGACTTTTCCGCCCGCCCGCCGTACGTTGTGCCTCCAGTACAGCCAGGCGCCCACCAGCACCCCGGCCAGCAGGATGAAGGGTACGAAGTCCATGTTGATGCCGGGAAGTCCGGGCCCTTCGAATTGCCCCGCCATCCAGTAGGCCACCAACAGGTAAAAGCCGAGGGCGGCCACCAGTGTCACGATTCCGCGAATAGGAGACATGGTACCCTTTTGGGCCGTGTCAACCACGATTCCCTTCAGTTCTTCGACGGGGAGCATGGTGGCTTCCCTGGCCCTGCCGTCGTCGCGGAAAAACAGAATCCGCTGGGTGGTTGCAATCAGCAACTGACCGCTGCCGGAGGGTTCATCCAGCAGGCCCTCTTCCAGCGAAAAGACCCTCGCCACCCTTTCTTCCGGCAGCAGGGCCACGCCCCGCACGCGGGAAAGATAGTTTCTTGGCCGAACGGCCTGGTCAATCAAGGCATTCCTCCGAAAGTTCGGGCAGCGACGGCAAGCGCTATGTTGCTGCCCCTTTTCATCATGGACTACGCCGACATGGACTACGACGACTCCTTAAAGGTCTGCACAGTTTTGTTGGACCCATCCATCGCCTGCCGCAGGGGACCTTAAACAGACAACCTGTACGCCCAAAAGTTCCGGCGTATGTTACCATTGCGCTACATGATAGACCAGCCTTTTGGCGTATTGACGGGAGGTTAGCATGCCGGACCTGTCCAACGAAGAGATACATGCCCTGGGAAGGTCAGTGGGTCTGGACATCCAGGAACCGGAACTGACCCAGGTAGGCTATGGGCTAAACGCCATACTGGAAGCCATGGCGAGTATCGACGTTCCCGGCGTCAACAGCGTTGAACCCCTGCCCCTGATTCTTCCCAGCCCGGAGGCCCAGGATGAGTCCTAACGAAATTCCCTACCTGTCCGCCACAGAGTTGGGCGGGCGTATCGCAAACAGGGAAATCAGTCCCCTGGAGGCGGTAGACGCCTATATTGCCCGCATCGGCGAAGTGGACAAGAAACTTAATGCGTACATAACCGTCCGTGCCGACGAGGCGAGAGAAGAGGCACGGCAGGCCGGCGAGGAAATCGCCCGGGGCGAGTCTCGGGGACCGTTGCATGGGGTACCCGTTGGCGTGAAGGACCAGATTTATGTCAAGGGAGTCCGCAATTCCGACGGTTCAAAGATCCGGGCCGATTTCGTGCCCGATTTCGATGCTACTGTGGTGGCCAACCTGCGCCGGGCCGGGGCGGTCATCCTGGGCAAGCTGAACATGAGCGAATTCGCCATGGGCGACCCCATAAGCTCCTACTACGGCGCGGCCCACAATCCCTGGGACCTGGAACGAAATCCCGGCACCTCCAGCACCGGCTCAGGGGCGGCCACTGCGGGATTCCTCTGCGCCACTTCGCTGGGCGAGGACACCGGAGGGTCCATTCGCGGACCGGCCGCCAACTGCGGCCTGGTGGGAATCCGCCCCACCTGGGGCAGGGTAAGCCGCTATGGCGTCGACGGAGCCTGCTGGTCTATAGATACCATTGGCCCCATATCCCGAACGGTTACCGACTGCGCCGCCACCATAGGGGCGATTGCCGGCTATGACCCCAACGACCCGTACACGGGCAGGGTTCCGGTGCCTGACTACCAGGCTGCCCTGACGGGGAACATCCGTGGCCTGAAGGTGGGCGTGGTCAAGGAGTTGATGGACCCGGCCGTGGGCCTGGACAGTCAAACACGGGAGGCAGTGGAGGCGGCAATCCAGGTGCTGGCGGAACTGGGCGCGGAGGTGCGCGAAGTCTCCCTGCCCCTGGCCCATCAAACCGGCGTTATCGTCCGCACCATAACTCATACCGAGCGGGTCAGCCTGCGTCCGGAATGGCTGCGTGAGCGGCCTGAGGACTACCACGTCAACACGCGAATCGCTTTCATGACTGGCAACTTGATACCGGGCCAGGTGTACTACAAGGCCCAAAAGCTGCGGGCCATTGTCCGGCGGCAGGTGCTGGACCTGCTGGATGAAGTGGACGTTCTGGTGCAGCCCACCTCGTCAGGTCCGGCGGGAAAGCTGGACTTCACTACCGGCGTGGCCAGCAAGGAAGAAGCGGCCCGGGCCCTGGCGGAGGGGAGCTTCCGTGGACCCTACAGCCTGAGCGGAGCGCCGGCCCTGTCCATTCCGTGCGGCTACACGTCTGATGGTGACGGCGCGCTGCCGCTGGCGCTGCAGATCGCGGGGCGGCCCTTTGCCGAGGTTACCGTCTTCAACGTGGCCTACGCCTACGAGCAGGCTACTCCCTGGCACAATCGAAAGCCGCCCATTTAACCAGGCTTTGATGAACTCACGCATTCGCTAGTTGGAGGAACAGTTATGACACTACCCAATCCAGGGGCGTGGCAGGCCAAGCTGGAAAGCAATTCGCCCGAACTGTACAAGGAGATTATGGACGTGAGGAACCACGTCCTGACGGACGGCGCTTTGCCCCTGAAGGTGAAGGTGCTGATGACCATGCTGTGCGACGCCATAATGGCCCACCCGGACGGCGTAAGAGGCATCGCCAACCGGGCCCGTGCCGTGGGCGCCACGGAAGAGGAGATTGCCGAAACCGTAGGGGTGGCTTTCGTCATGGGCGGCACGGCGGCCCTGACCACCGCCTGCAACGCCTTCAAGGAAGAATAGCGGCCATACCTTCACAGGGAACCCCGGTCTCCATTATTTGAAACAGCGGCGCCCGGCCGAGGCGGGCGAAAGGGAGGCAGTATGGCTAATGGAAACCTCTCCAGGAGTCTGGTGTATGGCAGCCGGGGCATTGTCTGTTCCAACTCGCCCCTGGCGGCATCGGCGGGAGTCCAGATCATGCAGGAGGGCGGGAACGCCTTTGACGCCGCGCTGGCGGTGGCCGCCACCGAGGCAGTAACCCTGGTGCCCCTGTCCAGTATGGGCGGCGATTCCTTCATCCTGGCCTACGAGGCCGCGACCGGGAAGTTGACCGGCATCAACAGCAGCGGCGCGGCCCCAACCGGGGCGACGGCGGAATACTACCGCTCCCGGGGGTACGAGGAAATGCCGCTGGAGGGGCCCCACGCCATTTCGGTACCGGGCGAAGTGGCTGCCTGGGAAGAATTGCACCGCCGGTTCTGCTCCATGCCCTTCCCTACTCTGCTTGAGACCGCCATCGGGTACGCCGAAGAGGGGTTCCCGGTGTCGCCGCGCATTGGGCGCAGCTTTGCCGGCGCCGTGGCCAAGCTGTCCCAGTTTCCCGCCAGCGCGGCCATCTATTCCTCCAACGGCGGAATGAAGGCCGAGGGCGAAATTCTGTCCAACCCGGACTTGTCCCGCAGCCTGCAGCAGGTGGCGCAGGGCGGCGCCGACGAGTTCTACCGGGGCGATCTGGCCCACCGTATGGTCAAGGAATTGCGAAAGGCCGGAGGCCTGTTCACAGAATCGGACTTTGCCAATCACCGGGCGGACGTCTACGACCCCATTTCCACCAGTTATCATGGCTACACGGTGTACCAGACCCAGCCTCCTACACAGGGCTTCCTGCTGCTGGAAATGTTGAATCTGGTGGAGGATTTTGACCTGGGCGACCTGGGCCACAATTCCGCCCAGGCGATACATCTGATGACGGAAGCGAAGAAGATCGCCTATGGTGACCGCAACCGTTTGGCCGGCGACCCCCGTTTCGTGGAGTGGCCGCTTCAGGAACTAATCTCCAAGGAATATGCTGCCCGCCGCCGGCCGGAGATAGATGCTGCCCGGGCCAACAACGGGGCGGTGGCTTTTGCCGAAGACGGCGATGGCAACACTACCTACTTCTGCGTGGCGGACGGGGCGGGCAACTGCGTGTCGTGGATTCACAGCCTGTCTAACGGTTTCGGCTCCGGGTTCGTGGCAGCCGGGACAGGCGTCCTGTTCAACAACCGGGGCGGGCGGGGATTCAGCCTGCAACCCGGCCACCCCAACGTCATTGAGCCGGGCAAGCGCACGATGCACACCCTGAACTGCTACATGGCCTTCAGAGACGGAGAACCCGTCATCGTCGGCGGCACGCCGGGCGGGGATTATCAGCCCCAGTGCGGCCTGCAGGTACTGGCCAACCTGATCAATTACGATATGGACCCGCAGGCGGCGGTGGAGGCGCCCCGCTGGTGGAGTTTCCCCGGCACCGACCCGGCCAGCATCAAGACGCCCTTTGAACTGAGAATCGAGGCTGGAATGCCTGAGTCGGTAGGGAAGGACCTGGAAGAGCTTGGGCACAAGGTGGTGCGCCGGCAGCAGGGAACTACCGACGGGATCGTGCAATTGATCATCCGGGACCCTAAGACGGGAGTGCTGAAGGGGGCTTCCGACCCGAGGGGCGACGGCCACGCGGCGGCGTGGTAGGGAGTACCAACCAGCCAAAAGTTTAGGGGGAGAATTCAGGTTCTCCCCCTTTCCTTTTCGTTGGGTTCTTGGCTCAGAGCAGCGGGGGCATAAAGAACTCCCGCTCCCGGTCGTCAAACCCCTGGAGGCTTTCCGTTCTTATGCCGGGGTGGTCCAGCGCCGCCTTCACGATGCGGCGATTGAAAATGCTGGTGGCCTCGGAATCCAGGTACTCCGCCACCGGCATCCAGAGACACTCCTCGATTTCCTCTTCCTGCATGGTGATGTCGGCGCTGAGGGGGCTGAGGCGGGCGACGAAATAAATGTCCGACTTGCCGTAACGGTAGCCGTGCCAGTGGCGGAAGCAGGCCAGAGCATCAAACTGGGTGTGGATGCCCGTTTCCTCCAGCACTTCCCTAATTGCCGCGTCCACCAGATGTTCTCCGGGGTGTACGGCGCCACCTGGCAATTTGTAGAAGGGGGGCTGGCCCGGGTTGCGGTGCCTTTCGCATACAACCAGCAGTTCGTTGTCTTCGTTCAGCACCACACCGCCAATGCCGATGTAGTGAGTTGCAAAAGGCGGAATGAACGCCCCTGCCTCCAATTGCAGGGTCAGCATCAGGTATTGGTCGTTTTCCATGCCCGGGGAGTAGAGGTTGGGCCGTTCGCCGGAGTGGTGGAATGAGAATCCCGCCGCCACGGCCACGGGAACCAGAGCCGATAGACCGATGGGGACTTCCAGCCACACCACCTTGTATCCCTCCTCCCGCCACGCAATCAGGGACGAGGCCAGGCCGTCCCTGAAGTCATCCGGATCGGGGGGAAGGTTGGCCGGGTTGGGGATTATTCCGCCGAAGGGGTTGGTGGAGGCTTCCAATAGTGTCGCCATGTTCCGTTCACCGACAGTCTCAGATATGTTTGGCGAAGTATAGCACAGGGGTTTGACGGGTCTTCTCGTCGTCTTTAGACTGCTGCACACTACCTGGACAGCCTTAGCTGAGGAGGAAAGTCATGACCACCCAAACTTACGACACCGGTGTTATCCAGACGGCGCCCAACGCCTACGCCTTTATCCAGCCCAACGGGGCCACCAATGCCGGATTCATCGTCGGCGAAGAGGGGATCATCGTCATCGATTCGCTGATGACGCCCTCGCTGGCGACCCGTCTGCTATCGGAGATTCGCAACGTTTCCAAGGCGCCTATCCGATACCTGGTGGACACCCACTACCACGGGGACCACGTATTCGGGAACCAGTATTTTGTGCCTGCACCCATCATTGGCCATGAAAATTGCCGGACGGAGCTTATCGAGAAGTTTGATGCCAACATGAACCGCTATACCAGCGGGCGGCCGGAACTGATTCCCGAACTGTCTCAAATCCGAATGACCCTGCCTGACGTTACTTTCAGCGACCGGATGGACCTGCGGCTGGGAGACCGGGAGATCAACATGATCTACCTGGGGCGGGCCCACAGCGCTGGCGATATACTGCTGCACCTGCCGCAGGATGGGGTGCTGTACGCCGGGGACATCGCCTTCCACCGGGTGCTTCCCGCCTTCCCCGATGGGCACATCACCAAGTGGCTGGACGTGATGGACAAGACCAGGGAAATGGACTTTGAAACCATCGTGCCTGGCCACGGGCCCGTGGGCACCAAGAAGGACTTCGACGAGGCCAGGGAGTTGATGGCCCACCTGCACGGCGAAATCCGCAAGGGGTTTGATGAAGGCAAGTCTGAAGATGAAACGGCGGCCGGGGTCAACCTGGGCAAGTTTACCGAGTACTTGGGGCAGGACCGCGTCGGGTTGATTACCAACATGGCGTACCGCGCCTATCGGGGTGATTTGCAATAGGTACAAGGATGGATCGTAAGTCTGCCAGAGAATATTGCAATCCCTCTTGTATTGCGTGATATAATCTGGCGCAACGGGAACAGGAGTTGGAAAAGATAGCAACTTCCCGCGACATTCAACCTTTCAGGTCGCCGGAATCGGGCCATTGAGGTCGGAGGAAAGGCTGACTTGCCGGGAATTGCCGCAGTGTTGTAATCTATCCCCGCATCCTTGGTTCCTAAGGAAGAAAATCATAAGGAGGTAATCCAGTTATGCAGCAGGCTGCAAGGACCAAGATTGACGCCGGGGCTGTTAGCTTCGTCGTACAGCACGAGCTTTGGGACGGCAACCTTCAGGACCACTCCGACCAGGGCGTGGTAATCCTGGTGGAAGCCAATGACACTACTTTGCTTAGGTTCAACTGCTTCGACCTCGAGAAGAGCTACGTCTATGGACCGGAGAGCAAGAACAAGCTTTGCCGGATGGACCCCGTTGTAGACGGCAACCCCATCATGTGGTCAGTGAAGCAGATCCGCAACAACCTCCCCGTGATGCTGAAAGAGGCCGGTTATGAAGACGTAGCCAGCCAGGTCAACATGGGTCAGGTTGAGTCGGTCCTGGGCGAGGTTGAGTCCTGCGCTCGCGAGACCTATGCCACCGGCCGAAACACCGTGAAGCATAACCGTGGTCACGATATCTTCGAGGCTGGCAACATCCGCTTCGGGCTGGAACTGCGAAAGCAGGCCGGCGGCGATGGTGGCCTGGCCATTCACGTTCTGTCCGACCTGGCAGGGACTCCTGGCCGCACCTACACCGAAGAGACCGAACTTCTGGCCTTTGACTGCTTCCGGGACGCTCCCCACTACCACTACGGCCCCCGGAACAAGAACCACCGGATCTTCTGGGACAGGACTCTCGTTCCTGACACCCTGGAATGGACTCTGGACCGGTTCAAGAACAAGGACCTGAAGGACATGATCGCCCGGGCCGGTTACCCCGGCGTAGCCGCCGACATCGACCAGGAACTGATCGACTCCATCCTGCCTTCTCTTGAAGCCAAGGCTCGCGAGCTGCAGCCGGACGCCGAAGTCGCGGTGATGGACGGGCCCGCCACCCCCAATCTGGTGCCCAGATAAGCATCGCGGTTAATCCCGTTTAGACTCCGGGTTGGCCCTACCCAGGGCCAACCCGGTTTCCATATTTATGGCCTCAAATCACCCTTCCATCTCCGGTGGCACGGGCAGAAGCCCTGATAAGGCTGGATTGCCTGGACCGTTCCTGCTGTGCGGGCTGGTCCTGATGGCGCTTACTGTCGCCGTTCTGGCATTTGCTCCCCGCCTGGGCAGCGAACCGGTTTCACTGGCGGAACTGCGCGCCGGCGACCGGTTTCCGGAAGCTCCCGAATTCGACGGCATATCTCACTGGCTGAACAGCGAACCTGTAGCCCTTTCCGACTTTCGTGGCGATGTAGTCCTGGTGGACTTCTGGACTTATACCTGCATTAACTGCCTGCGAACTATTCCCCAACTGCTGGACTGGCATGACCTTTACTCCGACGACGGCCTGCGGATCGTAGGGATACACACCCCTGAGTTTGAGTTCGAGAAGGACCCCGAAAACGTCCTGAATGCCGCCCAGGACCTGGGTGTTTCCTGGCCCGTTGCGCTGGATAACGACTACGTGACCTGGGACAACTTCGAAAACATCTTCTGGCCCACCAAGTACCTGATTGACCACCGGGGCAGGCTGAGATACCGCCTTATCGGGGAGGGAAACTACCAGATCCTCGAAGATGAAATGCGCTCGCTGCTCATGGAGGCACGGGGTGATCTGTCAGATGACCCGGCCACCCTGGCAATGGACCATTTGCTGGACGCCAGGTATGAGGAGGCTCCAGACAAGCACATCACGCAGGAACTGTACACCGGGTACGACAGAGGCGACTTTCAGCGGGAGTATTACGGAGTTGGATATGTAGGGCAGCATGAGTACTATGAGGCGCCGAACCGGACGCTGGAACTGGAGGCGCCCGAATACCTGGAACCGGACCAGCTTTATTTTCAGGGCGCGTGGCTCAACGAGGGCCAGCGGGCCCTTTATTCAGGAAGAGCCTCGGACTTTGAGGATCATATTGCCCTGGTCTATTCGGCCAGAACGGTAAACGTGGTCATGTCTTCGGATGACGCGGGACCGGTGAAAGTAAGAGTGAAGGTGGATAACAGTTTTCTGACGGAAGAGGAACGGGGCGCGGACGTAATCATCGGCGCCGATGGGGAGAGCTATCTCATGGTCGATGAGGCCCGCATGTACCGTGTAGTGGAAATGCCGGCATATTCGCAACGCAGGAAACTGGAACTTGGCGTCAATTCGGGAGGGCTGGCCGTATATGCATTTACCTTCGGAATCTATGCCGAGGGTCCGTGACCAGAAAGTAATGGGGCCGCTATCGAAATCAGCGGCCCCATGATTCAATCCATTCCCTGTCCTGCTTCAGTAAAGGTGGCAGGAGGTAGTGTGGCCCGGGGCCACCTCCTTGGTTTCCGGCACCTCCACCGCGCACCGGTCCATGGCAAAGGGGCAGCGGGTGTGGAACCGGCATCCCGACGGGGGGTTGAGAGGTGAAGGAACCTCTCCTGACAAAATAATTTCGTCCTGCTCTGTGTCCGGGTGGGATGGCAGGGCAGCAGACATCAGGGCCTTGGTGTACGGGTGCAAGGGGTTGTTGTACAGTTCCCTGACTTCGGCGTACTCGACAATCTGGCCCAGGTACATTACCGCCACCCAATCGCACATGTAACGCACCGTGGCCAGGTGGTGTGCGATCAGCATATAGCTGACCTCGTATTCCTTCTGCAGGTCCTTAAGCAGGTTCATGATCTGGGCGCGGATGGACACGTCCAGGGCGGATACGGGTTCGTCCAGGACGATCATCTTGGGGTTCAGGGACAGGCCGCGGGCAATGGCCAGACGCTGGCGTTGCCCGCCGCTGAATTCGTGGGGATACAGGTTCGCGTGGTAGGCGCTGAGGCCCACGTCATGCAGAAGCTTTTGCACCCGCTCCTCGATCTCCCGCTTGGGCACATCCCAGTTGATTATCATTGGTTCGCCGATGAGGTCGCGCACTCGCATACGGGGGTTCAAGGAACTCCACGGGTCCTGAAAGACGGCCTGTACGTTGCTGCGGTAGGCCTTGCGGTGGTTCGCGTCGGTGTGATGAATGTCCTCACCTTCGAACAGGATTCTGCCTTCGGTGGGCTCTTCCAGCATCAGCAAGAGCTTGGCCGTGGTGCTCTTTCCACATCCAGACTCTCCAACAATTCCAAGGGTCTTGCCCCGCTCGATCTGGAAGGAGATTCCGTCCACTGCTTTCAGGTAACCCGTGGTCTTGGAAAAGAGCAAGCCCTTTGTAACGGCGAAGTGTTTCTTCAGGTCGAAGACTTCCAGCAGGGGAGAATTCTGTTCGACATTTGCGGCGGGTTGCGACGCAGTGGTCATGCCAACCTCCAGCATGCTGCTTTGTGGGTTTCGGAAACCTGGAAGACAGTCGGGTACTCTTCCCGGCAGCGGTCCATGACGTAGGGACACCGGTCTGCGAAGGGACAGCCGGGAGGCAGATCGTGCAGGGCGGGCGGCTGACCTTCAATGGCGTACAGGCGGTCAACGTCCTCTTCCAGCTTGGGCACAGAGGCCAGCAGGGCTTCGGTGTAAGGGTGAGACGGGGAGTTGAAAATCTCCCTCACACCGCCCATTTCCACGATCTTTCCAGCGTACATCACCGCCACGCGGTCGCACATCTTTGCCACCACGCCAAAGTCGTGGGTGATGAAAATGAGGGCCAGGTTCTGCTGCTGCTGCAGGTCCTTGAGCAGCTTCAGGTATTGGGCCTGAATGGTAACGTCCAGGGATGTGGTAGGCTCGTCTGCAATGAGAACGGCCGGCTCGCATGATATGCCGATGGCCCCTACCACGCGCTGGCGCATGCCGCCGCTCAACTGGTGGGGATAGTCCTTCACCCGGGACTCGGCTGCGGGAATATTGACCTTGCGGAGCACGTCCAGGGTGTGCTGCAGGACAGTGCGCTTGGGAATGTCCTGGTGAATCTGGATGGCTTCGTTGACCTGGTTGCCGATGGTGAACACGGGGTTCAGGGAAGTCATCGGGTCCTGGATGATAAGGGCAATCTGGCTGCCCCGGACCCTGCTCATCTCGTTTTCGGTCAGCTGGAGAATGTCCTGGCCCTGCAGGACGATCCTGCCGCTCACAATTTCACCGGGCGGCGAGGGAATCAGCCGCATAAGGGAGAGCATGGTCACCGATTTACCGCAGCCCGACTCGCCCACAATGCCCAGGGTTTCTCCGCGGCGCAGGTCGAAACTGACACCATCCACGGCTTTTACCGTCCCCCATCGGGTGCTGAAAAAAGTGCGAAGGTCTTCTACTTCAAGGACTACTTCGTTTCCCGACTCAACTGCCGCCATATTTGGCCACCATCGTTAAAGATGAGAACAGATTCCGACGAACCTGGCAGACTATGGTACGGAGATTTAGCTGACTCTATACAACCACCATACCTTTGTCAACAAAGTTCCCCGCTGCGGTAGCGTTCCGATATAAGTGGTTTTACCTGTGAGACCAGGGCAGACACACAGGTCTGCCCCTACAGTTCCGATTGTCCATACCACCTGAAACGAAACCCTACCCCGCTGGCTGGGAGTTACCTATTTGACTGCCAGCATATCGTATGCCAGGCCCAGCATGATTTTGGTTCCGCTGACAAGGCTCTTGATTCCGACGGACTCATTGGTGCCGTGGGTGAAGTTCAGCATCGGGTCATCGTCAGGATGGGAACCCGTGAAACCGTAGGTAACGGTTCCCAGTGGACGAGTGAAGCGGGAGTCGGTGAAGCCGTTGCTAATGGCCGGCACCCACTGGATGTCGTCCCGCTCCAGGGCTCGGGCCGTGATCCGTTGCAGGCTGGATGCCAAGGGGGATTCGAAGGGTGATGAGTTGGGCCGGGCCATATAGTCAATCTCGTAGGAAACGCCAGGGACATCGACCAGCACTTCGTCCAACTGCTGACGGACGTACTCATCGTCCTGGTGGGGCAGGGTACGCACGTCGCAGGTGAGGCGGATGGACTCGGGAACGCTGTTGGACTTGATTCCACCGCTCACCATGGTAGGAGTCAGGGTCATGCGGGAGAGAGCACGAAGCATGGAAGCAAAGCGGGGATTGTCCGACTCGATATCAGCAATGATGGCATCCACGTTGGCCGGCGAGGGTCGGTCCTCGATGGCGAAGGTGGAAAGGTGGTCGAAAATAGCGGTGGAAGTGTCCCTTTCCGCGTCGTAGCCCTCGATGGAATTCAGGGCCTGGCTGAGACGGTAGAGGGCGTTGGTGCCCTGCCAGGGTACGGAAGCGTGGGAACTGGTGCCCCTTATGTCAATTTCCACCTGCAACCTGCCCTTCTCCCCGACGCCCAGAATGTAGGTGAGGGCGCCGGCGGCCCGCACCGGAGTCCCGCCGCCCTCGTTTACGGCGAAGGGCGCGGCCAGCTTGTCCGGGTGATTTTCGGCCAGCCAGCCGAAACCATAGCGGCCGCCGTGTTCCTCGTCGGCGCCGGCAGCCAGGATCAGGCCGTCTTCCAACTCAATACCGTTGCGTTTCAGGAGGCGGACGGCCATTAGCTGACAGGTGAGCAGGCCCTTGCAGTCTGAGGCTCCGCGGCCGAAAATGCGACCATCGTGGATGGTGGCGCTGAAGGGCGGGAACTGCCACTTGGACTCGTCCTCCACCGGAACCACGTCGGTGTGGGACATGAACATCAGGCCCGCCCTGCCCGACCGGCCTTCCATGCGGGCGATGAGGTTGCCGCGGGTGGGGGCCGATTCCAGGATTTCCGACGGGATGCCGTCCTCTGCGAGGAAGTCCCGGGCCAGTTCACAGACGGGGGTTTCGTCGCCGGTGGGCATGAAACCGGTGTTTACCGAGGGAATCCGTACCATGGCCTGTTCCAGGGCAATGATATCGTCCAGGGAAGAGTCAACCTGGGCGAAGAGTTCCTGTAAATTAGGCATATCATTTTCCCCTTCAGCATTCAGTTTTGGCGAGTGTAAACAGGGGGGCTGACAGTGTCAACGAGGGTCCGAAACCAACGCCCCACCATTAACGCCAACCTTCGTACAGGGCTTATAATTGGCCCCAGTTTCCCTTGATAGCATATTCCGCAGGAGTAAATTCAATTGGCAACGCAACGCGACTATGTTGGCTATGGCAAGAACGTGCCCCAGATCCAATGGCCCAATGGGGCCAGGATAGCGGTTTCCATTGTGGTCAACTATGAAGAGGGTTCCGAGTATTCCCTGCTGGACGGTGACGACCACCACGAGAGCAACAACGAGGTGCCGTCACCCATCCCCCCGGGACAGCGGGACCTGTATAACGAGTCCTTTTTCGAGTACGGCAGCAGGGTGGGCGTATGGCGCCTGCTTGATATGTTCGACCGCCACCAGGTGAAGTCAACGTTCTACTGTTGCGCCCAGGCATTGGAGCGAAATCCGGAACTGGCACGGGAAATAACGGCCCAGGGCCACGAACCTTGCGGCCATTGCTACCGGTGGGCCGAGGTGCACCACATGTCCCGCGAGGAAGAAGCGGAGGATATGCGGAAGACTGTGGCCTCTATAGAGGCCACAACCGGAGAGCGGCCCCTGGGCTGGTTTACCCGGTACGGTCCCAGCGTCAACACCCGGGAACTGGCGGTGGCCGAGGGCGGGTTTATCTACGACAGTCTTGCCACCAACGACGACCTGCCTTACTACGTTACCGTGGCGGACCGACCCTGGCTGGTCATTCCCTACAGCTTTGAGACCAACGATGCCCGCTTCTGGCGTGGCGGTCTGGTCAGCACCGGCGATTTCTATGAGTACCTGAAGGACTCCTTTGACTGTCTGTACCGGGAAGGTGAAACCCACCCCAAGATGATGTCGGTGGGCCTGCATTGCCGCATCACGGGGAGGCCGTCCCGCTCCCAGGCGGTGGAGCGGTTCATTGAGTACGCCAAGGGGTTTGAGGGAGTCTGGTTTGCGAGGAGGCTGGATATTGCCCGGTGGTGGCTGGAGAACTACCCGGCGTAAGAAAGCGCCAGTGAGACCTCCGGATAGCGGCTTTCGCCGGTATGACGGTTATCGAGACTGCTTGGTCGCCACAGGCCGCGGCGCCCCTTGAAGCAGAGAAAGTCGGGCACAGCCAATAATCTGATCAGTGGAGGGCAGCAGCAATGAAGTTCGGAGTGTGCATTCCCCACTACGGCAGGCCCCTGGAAGTAAATGCCCTGACCGAAATGGCGGTGAAGGCAGAGGAGATGGGGTTTGACTCGGTGTGGGTGACGGACCACATCATAGTGCCTGACGTGCTTCCCGACCGGCCTCCGGAGATTGTGTACCGCCACGATATGCTGGAACCGGTTACCCTGCTGGCCCACCTGGGGGCGGTTACCAGCAGGGTGAACATCGGGACCAGCGTCATCATCCTGCCCTACCGCAACCCGGTAATCCTGGCCAAAGCAATTGCCACGGCGGATGTGCTGTCCAACGGGCGAGTAATTTTCGGCGCCGCCGTGGGCTGGATGGAGGGGGAATTCGCGGCCCTTAACGCCGATTTCAAGGAGCGGGGAGCGGTCAGCGACGAGTACCTGCGCTTGCTGAAAGAGCTGTGGACTAATCCACGGCCTGAGTTTGGCGGGGAACGTTTTCAGTTCGGAGACGTTACCTTTTCACCCATGCCGGTGCAGAAACCGCATCCGCCAATCTGGATTGGGGGCCGCAGCCGTGCCGGGGCACGACGGGCTGCCAGGTACGGCGACTGCTGGCATCCAGTCCAGATTCCCGCGGCCGAAGTGAAGGCTAACGCGGAGTACATGCGAGAATACTGCCAGCGTATTGGCAGGAAAATATCGCCGGACCTGTCTTTCCGGTGCAACTTGCGTTTCGACGACGAGCTTGCCGGCGGTGAGCGCGGGGCGCTTCAGGGTTCCGTCGAAGACATTATCGGCGACATCAATGACTACGGGGACGCCGGCGTTGGGCACATAATCATGGAAATGCCGGGGGAGTCCTTCGCCGACAAATTCGGGGCTATGGAACGGTTTCAAGGGGAAGTTGTCCCTTACGCGCCGCAAGGCGGATGACCAAATTGACAGGGCAATCCATTCCAATGATTCCCAGATACGAATTTCTTGCGCCCCAAGTGGCTTTGTGGTAATTTTAGGCTAGATTTTCGTAGGCATAATGCTAACTGCGAGGTAATGTTATGAGCTACAAGCCCAAGTTTCTGGGTCACGTCAATCTTTTCGTACGCAACGCCGAGCGCTCCCAGCAATGGTACGAGGACATCCTGGGCCTGCACACTTATGATTTCAGGCCGGGCCGGGCGGCATTCATGTCCGCCGACATCGAGCAGTCCCACGAAGTCGCCCTTATAGAAGTGGGCGAGGAAGCCCCGGGCATCCAGAACCGGCAGGTTGGCCTGAACCACATGGCCTGGATGATGGAGAGCCTGGACGATCTCAAGGAAATGTACTACCGGCTGAAGGAAAAGAACGTCCCCATAGGCCACATTTCCGACCACGGCATTTCCATTGGCATTTACTTCAACGATCCTGACGGCAACGGTGTGGAAGTATCTTACGAGTTGCCGCGCAGCCAGTGGAACCGCGAAGAGAACGTTTTCATGGGTGAAGGACGCATGTCCGGCCAATTCCCGGGTCCCTGGGACGAGGAAATGGCCGCCCAGCAAGCCGCTGCCGCCGCCCGGTAGGAGAGGCTGCAGACTGAATCTGGAAACAGAAAGCAATCGCTGAAGACTACGGAGGAGAAGGTATGCCGAGCCAGGAAGACATTGCCTTGATGGCTCATTTGATGCGTCGGGCCGGTTTTGGCGCTTCCCGCGCCGAACTGGAGGAGCGGTGCGCCCGGGGGTATGAAGCCACTGTGGAAGAACTGCTCAACCCCGGAGACGATTCCGGCATTGACGAGGATGAGCTTTACCGCTATTTCCCCCAGTTTGAAAGTTCGCTGGCGCCGGTGGCGGCCCAGACCGAGTGGGTTTACCGCATGGTCAACACCAAGTGGCCGATGAAGGAAAAGATGGCGCTGTTCTGGCACCAGCTTTTCGCCACCGGCAATTCCAAGGTGGACAACCCGCCGGAACTGCTGACCCAGATAGGGATGTTCCGCCGGGAGGGCCTGACGAACTTCCCCAACTTGCTGGTGAAGCTGGCCCAGAATCCGGCCATGATTTACTGGCTGGACAACAACGGCAATCACTACGGTGCCATTAACGAGAACTGGGGCCGCGAGTTGCTGGAACTGTTCTCCATGGGTGTGGGCCACTACTCGGAGGAGGACATCAAGGAAGCGTCCCGCGCCTTTACCGGCTGGACCCTGGGGACGAAGCCGCCCCGCCAGCCCGTGGGTCGTTTCTACTGGAGCTTCGAGTTCAAGCCGGAAGACCACGACTACGGTGAAAAGGAGTTCCTGGGCCACACCGGCAATTTTGATGGTGATGACATCATCGACATCGTCGTGAAGCAGGAAGATACGGCGCGGTTCCTTGCCCGCCATCTTTACAATTTCTTTGTGGCCGACGAACCCCAGGTTCCCGCGTGGAGCATCACTCCGCCCAACGATCCGGCGGCCATCGATGCGCTGGTCAAGGCCTACATGGACTCCGACGCTGATATTAAGTCAATCATGCGGGCCCTGTTCAACTCCGACTTCTTCAAGAACGCCCGCTTTGAGCACGTCAAGAGTCCCGCTGAGCTGGTTGTAAGCACGGTCCGCCTGGCCGGCAACTACAACCAGCCGCGCACCGGGTTCCCGCTGCTGGCCTTCGAGTGCGGCTGGCAGGGCCAGGAGTTGATGAATCCGCCCAGCGTTGAAAGCTGGCACACCGGCTCCGAGTGGATTGACGGCGGCGCCCTGGTGCGGCGGGTCAATTTTGCCGCCAAGCTGCTGTCCGACACTTCCCTGCCTGGCATCAAGTCTATTGTGGCTGGGCTGAAGGAACGGGGAACCCTGAGTCCGGCCGAGTTCGTCCGCGCCTGCCTGGACCTGGTGGGTCCGGTGGTGGTGGACGACGGCACCTTCCAGGAACTGCTGACCCACGCCCAGGAGGGCGGCGACGTCAGCTGGGACACGGAAGACGCGGCCGCCGAATCGGAAAAGCGCACCGGCGTAATGCTGGCGTTGATCGCCGCAACCCGGGAATTTCAGTTTGCTTAAGCCGGCGATTATCAGCCGGCCACATTAGCCAAATCGGGAGGACAAGGAAATGGCTTCGACCAAGAAAGACCCGGTGCTGGTGGTCTTGCAGCTTTCCGGCGCCAACGACTATTTGAACACGGTGGTACCTTTTACCAACCCCCTGTACTGGGAGAACCGGCCCAACCTGGGGTTGCCCGAAAACCAGTTGATTAAGTTCACCGATGACCTGGCCTTCCACCCCACCATGGGGCCGGTGAAGGACCTGTGGGATGAGGGCCAGATGGCTATCATCCATGGCATCGGCTACGAAAACTCGTCCCGCTCTCACTTCCGGTCAATGGACATCTGGCACACCTGCGAGCCGGACAAGGTTGGCACCGAGGGCTGGCTGGGTCGCGTAATCCGTGACCTGGACCCCACCGGCGAGAACGTCCTTAAGGGCGTGAATTTCGGCCAGGGGCTCCCCCGGGCGATGGCCCTGCGCGGTGTTCCCGTCACGTCAGTGTCCGACCTGGCTTCCTATGGCGTGCTGACCGACATCCCTGCCATTGGCGGCGGCGAAGACCGGGAGCAGATGCTGGAGCTCTTCTCCCGCGTTTACTCCCCGGCCATCGGAACGGGAGCGGTGATGGACTACCTGGGCCAGACGGGCCGGGACGCCCTCAAGGGCGCCGACATTATAAAGACGGCCCCCGAACAGTACTCTTCCTCCATCGAGTACGCTGACAACCCCATTGCCAAGAGCCTGAAGAGCGTGGCGCAGGTACACCTGGCCAACCTGGGAACCCAGGTTTTCTATACCCAATACGGCAGCTTCGACACCCACTTCAACCAGCTTCCGGCCCACTCCAAACTGTGGACCGACGTTTCCGGCGCCGTCAACGACTTCTTGGCCGACCTGAGGGAGCATGACGCGTCGGACAACGTGGTAATGCTGGTCTTTACCGAGTTCGGCCGCCGGGTGCATGACAACGGCACTGGCTGCGACCATGGCCGGGGCGGCGTGGCGTTTGCCCTGGGCGATGCGGTCAACCCGGGCATGTACGGCGAATATCCCTCCCTGAAGGCGGAAGACCTGTTTGAAGGGGACATGGTCCCCAGTTACGACTTCCGGGGCTTCTACTCCACCTTTGCCGAGCGGTGGCTGGGCCTGGACGCCAAGCCCATCGTCGGCGGCGAATATGAACAAATGGACTTCCTGTAAGCCACTGGGCACAGGGACAGTCAATCAGCGTAGGGGCGGGTTTCAAACCCGCCCCTACGGGGATAGCAAGCCAATGTAACCTGGCAATTCTTCCTTTACGTTATTGAGGAGGCAGAGATGCTTACCACTGTCGCCGCCGGGCGAGTTTTCGATTACAGCCATTGCATGGGAATGTATTCCACTTCCGGCATCGGCTTCCTGGTGCCTATGGACTTCGCGATAGGCAGCAACAACACCATGTACGTGCTGAACCGGGGCGTGGACGAAATCACGCTGCGTATCAGCAAATGTACCCTGGATCACGAGTTTATCACCGACATTGGCCGTTTCGGCATGGCGGACGGCCAGTTCGTTTGGCCCATTGCCATCGCCCTGGATTCCGAAGATAACATCTACGTTTCCGACGAGAACACCCACAAGATTACCGTAATGGATGAGGATGGGGAGTTCCTGGCCAAGTGGGGCGAAGTCGGCAGCGGTGAAGGACAGCTGCGCGGCCCCGCGGGCATTGCCGTTGACGCCGCCGGCAACGTGTTAGTGGTGGACAGCCAGAACAACCGAGTCCAGAAGTTCACCAAGGACGGGCAATACCTGGCCGGCTTTGGCAGCGAGGGCAGCGGCCCGGGCCAGTTAAGCAAGCCCTGGGGCCTGTGCCTGGACGGGGAAGGATCCGTTTACGTGGCCGACTGGAAGAACGACCGCGTGCAGAAGATCTCTGCCGATGGGCAGTTCCTGGTTGAGTTCAAGGAAACACCGGGAGGTGTGGGAGGTCTACACCGGCCCACCGGCGTTGCAGTGGACTCCGATGGCGACGTTTACGTGGCCGACTGGGGCAACCACCAGGTAAAGATATACGAGCCCGACGGCAAGTTCATAGCTTCCTTGGTGGGCGATGCGGAAAATCCGTCGCCGTGGGTGCAGGACTATATTGACGCCAACCCGGACGTGGCCAAGGCCCGCCGCCGCACCAATATGGAGGTTGAATGGCGGTTCAACCGTCCCATTGCAGTCCATCTGGACGCTGAAGATCGCCTATACGTGGCCGAAGCCGTTCGCCACCGCATCCAGGTCTACACCAAGGAACGGGACTACGCGGAGGCGGCGATAAATCTGTAGGGAAAAGCAAGAAAGGCGGTAAGTGGCGAGGGGCAGGCCGAGACCTGCCCCTTTTCCTTTGGGCTAACTTCCCGATTCGTTCAATGCGCCGGTTAACCCCGGCACATGGATTGCGCCTTCAGGAACGGTGATCGATGCGCCGCTGAGGGCATCGCCAATGGGTTCGCAGCGGCCCCCCATGCACTGGGCCAGGAAGGACTCGGCCACGGCGAAGAAGGACAGGTTGTTCTCGGGTCTGGCGAAACCGTGACCTTCATCCGGGTACAGGACGTAGGTTACGGGGATGTTCTTTTCCTGCATGGCCTTGACTATCTGGTCCGACTCGGACTGCTTGACCCTTGGGTCGTTAGCTCCCTGCCCAATCAGGAGCGGCTTCTGGATATTGTCAACGAAGGACAGGGGAGAACGCTGCAGGAGAAACTCTCGGCCCTCTTCGGTACGATAATCCCCCACCCGGCTGGTGAACAGCTGGATCATTGGCTGCCAGTAGGGCGGCACAGTCTCCATTAGAGTTATCAGGTTGGAGGGGCCCACGATGTCCACGCCGCAGGCGAACAAGTCCGGGGTGAATGTCATGCCCACCAGGGTCGCATAGCCGCCGTAGCTACCTCCCATTATCGCCACCCGGGCCGGGTCGGCAATTCCTCTTTCGACAGCCCACCGTACAGCATCCACCAGGTCGTCGTGCATTCTGCCGCCCCACTCCAGGTTGCCTGCGTTTACGAAATTCTTGCCGAAGCCGGTTGAACCGCGAAAGTTGACGCTGAGAACGGCGTAGCCCCGATTGGCTAGCAGTTGATGGGCGGAATTGTATCCCCAGGAGTCCCGCGCCCAGGGGCCGCCGTGCACTAACAGCACTAGGGGAAGGGGTTCGGAAACACTGCCGGACTGGTCCGGGTCGGTTTCCAGGGGCAGGGAGTAGTAGCAGACCAGGTCCAACCCGTCACGGGCCGGAATCACCACAGGGTGGGATTTGACCAGCGGCAAGCCCTCCAGGGCCGCACGGTTGGTGAACAGGAACTGGGCGTCCTTGCTGTTGCGAAGGAACCGGTAGTAGCGTACCGGACCGTCGTCCAGCAGGTAGGCGACGATCCAGCAGGAATCGTCCAGGGTACGACTGACTATTTCGATATCTCCGGCCGATACCGTTGCCAGGAATTCCAAGTCTGCCGCGACAGCGTCATCCATTATCTGCCAGGACTTTCGATCATAGTTGAAAGCTACAGCCTGAACGGTCCTCTCAGTGGGATGCAAAAGAATATCTGCGACGTCGGCGCGTTCATCCCAGGCCAATGGGGTAACGTCGCCAGTGCCAAGGTTCAGGGAGGCGAGCACGGCGGTATCCCTTCCTCGGCTGTCGGTAATATAGAGAGCCTGGCCATCTTTGCTGAATTCGATGGGGCCCGTGCTGACCGAGTCTTCCGAGTCTACGATGAAGGAATGTTCCCATTGGCCGTCCTGGGCAGGGCTTAGAAACTCTATGCCGCCGTCCTCCGTGAGGCGGGCGGCAAAACGCACTGTGAAGTCGTCGTCGGTGACGAAGAAGGCAAAACCGTCGTTTTGCTGCACTAGTTCCCGACTCCCGGTGTTCAGGTCAATCAGGTACAGGTCGTGAAACTGGGCCTCGCGGTCGTTCAGGCCTACCTGGATGTGGTTTGGATGCTTAAGGGTGTCACGCTGGATCTGGGCCTGCACGCCATCCAGCGGAGTAAGGTCTCGGCTGTCTCCCGTAGCCACGTCCACCGTGTACAGGCGCCAGTTCTCGTCGCCGCCGGAGTCCTGCAGGTAAATGATACGGTCAGGGGAAAAGGTCCAGCTGTGCCGTCGGATTCCCCGTGCCGTGTCCCGCGTTACGGGTCTGGCTGACGACAGGTCGTCGGATGGAGCCACCCACACATTGAGGACACCGTCCACGGGAGCCAGAAAACTGATGTGGGTACCGTCGGGACTGACCTGCGGGGAAGCCTTATCGGGGTTACCGAAGAAAACTCTGCGGGGGATCAGGGGCGGAGTTTCCCTTGAAGTAGTCTGCGACATTGGGGCATAACCTCCTGGAATTCGTACTTGAAAAATGAAGAAAGCCGCTTAACAGTTTTTGTTGAAAGCGGCCATTCGGTATCCCTGGCGTTGGGTTGCCAGATTTCATTGGGGCTGTGCCCCGCCAACGGCAATATCCGACACGTCTGCACCGGCCTCCACCAGCAGATTTCTGATGTGAAGCTCGGTTTCGAGGTAGGCGCCCTCGCCGATGTGGTTAAAACGGATGATTCCGTCCTGGTCAATCAAGTATTTGCGGGGCCAGTAGCGGTTGTTGTAGTCCCGCCAGGTCCGGAAGTCGTTGTCCATGGCCACGGGCCAGGTAACCTCCAGCCGGGGCAGGGCCTCGCGGACGTTTTCCTCTATTTTTTCGAACTCAAACTCGGGAGAGTGGACTCCAACTACCACCAGGCCGCGGTCGGTGTACTTGTTATACCAGTCCCTTACATACGGCAGGGTACGCTTGCAGTTAATTCAAGTGTAGGTCCAGAAGTCGATCAGGACCACTTTCCCCCGCTGCTCTTCCATGGCTAGTGGTTCGCTGTTGAGCCACCGGACGATGCCGCGGAAGTCGGGAGCCTGATCCGTTCCGGCGGGGGTAACGACGGAGGGTGTGGGAGCGGGGCTGAGGGTCGCCGTTGGGCGGGGCTGCACCCGATCGGGCTCCGTGACCTCTGCAGATACGACACTTTCCTGAGTGGCGGACGGAGTCGATACAACCCAGAAGAGGCCTACCAGGATGACTATGGTGGCGGCCGCTGCCGATAAAGGCAGCCACCGCATGATTCCGGGTCCCGAATCGGGTTTCACTATCTATGACTTCCTTTTGCCTTTAGCCAGTACCAATTACGAAATGAAGGGACGACCGGTTTCCCAGGGCCGTCCCTTGGTGGCATTCAGTTCAATGCAAAGCTAAATGGAGCCGCCCGCTAATTGTCGGCCGGCACAGGTTCCGCCACCCTGCTGGTGAAGGCGGGCATCACGTCCCGGGCCAGCCATTCCAGCTGTTCCAGGATCACATTTTCCGGCGTGCCCACGGGGTGGCTCATGCCCACCCGATCCAGGCCGGGATATTGCTCTTCCAGTTCCTTGAGTTGTTCGATAATCAGTTCCGGCGGCCCGCACAGGAAGCCCTGGCGCTCCACGGCCCGCTCGATGGTAGGCAGGCCGGCGGTTGGAGCCCGGCTGGGGTCGCCCATGGCTTCGATCTGCTCATCTGTCAGGGAACGTACCAGGCGGAGTGGGCCGAACATCTTGAGGTTTTCCTCGTAGTACTTGGCAGCTTCCCGCATGCCCTCCTCCTGGGTATCGGCCAGGAAGAAGTGGAAGCCGATGGCCAGGTCTTCGCCCAGCTGGATGTCCTCTCGGCCCGACCGCACAACCGCGTCGCGATAGGCAGCTATGACGTCGTAGATGGCCCCGCCCTCGGATACGCCGCCGCCGATCATGCCCTTTATGCCGTGCCTGGCCATGAAATCAAGGGCCCGTGGTGAGGCGCTCTGGATGGGCTGCCAGGTCTCCACCGGCAGGGTTAGTGGGCGCGGCACCAGGGTGATTTCCTCCAGTTCGTAGCCCCGATAGGGGACCCGCGGCGGGATTGTATAGTACTTACCCTGGTGGGAAAACGCCCGTTCGTTGAATGATTTGAGGATAATTTCAACCTGCTCCTCGAAAAGGTCTCGGTTGGCTGGCTGATCCAGCAAGGGTGAACCGAAGGTCTCCACCTCGCGGGTGTGGTAGCCCCGTCCGACGCCAAAGATGACGCGTCCTTTGGTCAGGATGTCCGCAGTGGCGAAGTCCTCGGCCAGCCGCAGAGGGTTCCACATAGGAGCAATGTTAAAGCCGCACCCGAACTTCAGGTTCTTCGTCAGGTGGGCCAGGTGGACGTTGAGCATCAGAAGGTTGGGGATGCACTCATAGCCCTCGGGCTGGAAGTGATGCTCCGCCATCCACATGGTGTCGTAGCCCAAGCGGTCCATGGTCTGGGCGATGGCCGTAGCCTTGTCGAATACGGTGGCCAGGTATTCGTCAGAGAAGGAGCGGTCGTTCACCGGGATGCCGCCGTATCCAACGTTGTCCATATCTACGTGGCCGGCGTAAAGGCTGTCGAACTTGGTAATCATGTCGCGCCTCCTGTTGGATTGCGTTAGCGCGATTATAGTTTATCGGGCAGGAATGGGAAAGGCGGGCAGGGCTTACATACGACGCAGGCGGGGCATCAGAGTCCCCATCACAACCGCCAGCACGATCAGGGCCGCTCCGTTGACCAGCAGAGCGGTCCTGGAGTTGGTCTCGCCGGCCAGGAAGCCTACTTCCAGTTGTCCCACCGGAGCCATGCCGATGCCGAAAATCCAGGAACCCATGGCCCTTCCCCGCTGTTCGTTGGATACGCTCAGTTGCAGCAGTGTGTGATGCAGGATGTCGGTGGCCGAGGCCAGCAGGTTGATGAACATTACGCAGACTACGGCTACCCAGAAGAAGGGGGCCTGGCCAAGCAGGATTTCCCCCACGCCGAACATGCCGATAATGCAAAGGAGCAGGACGCCCTTGCGCCGCACTCGCTCCATGGCGGCCACGGTGAACACGCCGATGGCGCTGCCAAGGAAACGAAAAGCGGTGAGCAGGCCCAGGCCAAAGGCGTCCACGCCCAGCACTTCCTTAGCCAGGATTGGGAGCATAACCTGGTGGGAGAATCCCAGAATTTCCGCCCCCGCAGTGGAAATGATCAGGCTGAGCATGCCCCGGTTATTCTTCAGGGCCCGGAAATAGTTGACCAGATTTTCCAGTATGGGCTCCCGCACGAGGGGCGCCGAACCGCCCGCATGCCGAAGCCAGTACATTATGACAACACCGGCGCAGTAGGTGAGGCCCATGACCAGGAAGGCCGCTGCCGGACCCTGCCAGGCTATTAATGCTCCGGTTGCCAATGAGCCGATTATCCCGCCAATCCACTGGGCCAGGGATACCAGGGCGATGCCGTTGATGGCCCGGTGGCCCCCGACGATGTCGTAGACATATACCTGGCGGGAGGTCATGTAGAAGGCCTGGGCCGCTCCAAGCAAAAAGGTTATAAGCATCAGCAGCCAGATAGTAAGGTGTCCGGCGAACAGCAGCCAGGAGGCCAGGAGGGAGAGGGCGAGCATGATGGCGCAGGAGATACGCATGATAACCCGACGGTCGAATCGGTCGGTTATGGAGCCGGCCACCAACCCCACTATCAAGTTGGGGGCCGAGCGGGCAGCAAAGATGGCGCCCACCATACCCGCGTTGCCGGTCATATCGAACACCAGCCAGCCCAGCAGTACCTGCTGCATGCCCCAGCCCAACTGGTTGGAAACGGTGGAGAGCCACAGAACGCGGAAGTCAGCATAGCGCAGGGCAATGGCCATTCTGACCACGGGAGAATTCAGCCTTCTGCGGCGCCGGAGGCTGTCGGACAAGGGCGCTTTGGCCAAGGGGGACGATCCTTGAGTAGGAAAGAATGAGCTCGGTAAGCGGGCAGGAACGGAGACAAGAATACGCCCGGAAGCAGGGCAGGGCAAGAAGTGGCGGACAACTCTCCGCTCTCGTGGACCGGCGCGGCATCCATATTCCCGCGAAGATATGTACTTAGATGTATATAATCCGCAGGGTGGTCCAGTGCTCACGGGTTGAATTGGCGGCCCTTTTCTGGCAATATGAGCGCATGAGAATTGGAGCTTTTGAAATAGTAGAACCTGTACCTGAGCTGCGGGACCCGCACGCTTTTGCCATGATTCGTCCCTGGGTGGACGTGGGCAGTGTCGGGACTTTGACGCTCAGTCGCCTGGAACGTTACTTGGGTTCCAAGGACCTGGGCAAGCTGGCCCGTCCTGGCAACTTTTTCGACTTCACTCGTTATCGGCCCAATATCCGTTTGGTGCAGGGCGAGCGTCGGGTAACTATCCCCAACAGCCAACTTCGTTACGCCACTACGGACGACGGTCCGGACTACCTGTTCTTGCACATGATGGAGCCCCACGCCAGCAGTGAGGACTACACGGACTCGATATTGGAAGTAGTTAAACACTTTGGTGTGAAGCGTTACTGCCGCCTGGGGGCCATGTACGACGCGGTACCCCATACCAGGCCCCTGCTGGTGACGGGTTCCCTGGGCAATGTACCCCAGAACAAGCCGGTGCCGAACCTGAAATTGCGAAGCAGCAATTACCAGGGCCCGACCACCATAATGAATCTGGTGTCGGAAGGCATAGACAGTCTGGGCATCGAGACCATCAACTTCATGGTCCACCTGCCCCAGTACCTGCAACTGGAGGAAGACTACACCGGTACTTCCAGGATGATTGAGTGCCTGAGCGCCGTATATCCCAACATCCCGACAGACCTGGCCCCCGTGCGGCGGGGACAGCGCCAATATCGCGAGCTGAGTTCTGCGGTGGAGCGGAATTCGGAGTTAAAGACACTGATCCAGCAGATGGAGGCCTACTACGACGCTCAACAAGACGAGGAGGAATCTTCGGGCAAGGAAACTCCGACGGAGGTGAACCTTTCCCCAGAGATAGAACGGTTCCTGAGCGAGTTGGGCCAGCAGATGGAGAACGAAGAGTAACAGGCCCGCAAGTGGAAGGTTGGAGGCGAAAGGGAACCATATTTCAGGTTCCCTTTTGTTTTTAGCAGTATGAGCATCGCTGCAAGCGTTTCAGCCCCCGGAGATAGCGCAGCCAGGTGTGAGTCGGGAGGGAAATTCACGGCACCGCTGCGGTCTGGACTCATAAATTCTGCAGGCGAAGGTTTTCGCATCCAGCATGGGGCACATCTCCCCCGGGTGGTCGGCAAACTTGACCCAGCCCCGGCCATCCACCGCCGAATTCACTTCAGCCTGTACCTGCAGCTTCTGGCTGTTGGCCAAAAAACTCTCCACTTCGCTGGCAGCCAGTTCCAATATCAGCGGGCCTCGACAGCACATGGCCCGGCAGACGTTCATGCAGATATGGCTGGCTTCCTGCGGACTGAGCCCCGGGGCAAGAAAAGACGGCATTTCTGGTCTCCGTGGCGGGATTAGAGTAGGAACGCTGGCGGAAGGGGAAGCCTGTGTGGGTGAGGGCGGGACAGAGGGTAATTGGTGGCGACGGATGGATTCGAACCAACGACCTAGCGCTTATGAAGCGCCCGCTCTGCCACTGAGCTACGTCGCCACCGGACAGGCACACTGACCAGCCGCCAAGTGTTGCCTGGGCCAATAATATTAAAGGTGCGAAAGTGCAACTGTCAATTGGCAAGCGACCGGTGGAAGGGGTAAGCAGCCGTCCTTATGACCAATTACGATAGCAGCAAATTGGAAGAGGATGCCCAGGCCGTTCTTGCCGAGGCGGCTCTGCGGCTGGAAACCGTGCTGACGGAAATGGCCGGTCAACTCACGCCATTCCCCGCATTCCTGGGAATGACTTCGGTGCAGGCAGTGGAAGTGGAACCGTCCCTGGCGCCAGACCGAGACCTGGGCTGCGTCGTGGTGGACCCAAAGGGGCAACTTTGCCGCTTCGACATTACTGCCATATCAGGCATTGCGGGGATTGTTGAAACGGACCAGATAGAGGAATTTCAGCCGCTGGACCTGACCCCGCTGGAGTATATTGCCTACGCCAGCGCGGCCGTGCAAATTCTGGCACAGGAACTGGCAAGACGCGGGGGATGACCGCATCGCCTGGATACGTTACTCCAGGTTGATGTCCCCGCTTTGGCCGCCCCGCTTGCTTGCCAGGCGGATGGAGCCGATCTGCATGCCCCGGTCGACCGCCTTGCACATATCGTAGATGGTGAGGGCCGCCACGGAAACCGCCGTCAGGGCTTCCATTTCTACCCCCGTTTTACCCGACGTGCTGGCGATGGCGGTTATGTTTACCGAGTCGTTGGTCTCGTCCGCTTCCAGTTCCACGTCCACCTTGTTCAGCGGCAGCGGGTGGCACAGGGGGATAAGTTCTGAAGTCCTCTTCGCTCCCATAATTCCCGCAAGCTGGGCAATAGTGAAGACGTCGCCCTTTTTCACCTGGCCTTCAATAATCAGGCGCAGGGTCTCCGGCTGCATTCGCACCGAACCCCGGGCCACGGCCTCCCGATCGGTGACCGGTTTCCATCCCACGTCAACCATCCTGGCCCGACCCTGCTCATCGAGGTGGGTCAGGGTGGTGGCTGCGGGGGCTATGGGCTGTCCGCTGGTCTCGACCATGAAAGCGCTCCTCGCTATTCGCTAATTCTGCCGGAGTCGTCGCAGTGGGCTATGGGCTCTGGTGCCAGGTTGCGCGATACCACGGAATCATGCTCCGCAGTTCTTGCAGGGGACAAAACCGGCGGCGACCGCTTCGTCGTGGGTGTGGTATTCGCTGTAGCCGTCCGCTACCTTCATGAACCCCCGGGTGAACTTGCAGCCACGAAGGTGGAACGTCTTTCGGTTGGAGGTTGCGCTGGCCACGTAAGGGGATTCGCTCGCCTCATCAGTTGGCGAACCCTCCAGTGACTCTACCCGTCTCCGGATTTCCTCAACCGCACCCCACAAGTCCTGTACTTCACGGTCCTGAATCATCCTGAAACCTCCGGAGGCTTCCGATTATTATTTGCAATCGGCGGTAAATTTGGCCTGTTCCCCGCATTGGAGACGACCGTTAGGTCAATGGCGACACAATTCTTGACCACCGCCCTTTACCCGCCGATGTGGTACATTTCCACCTTTTGACGGCCATTCTGAAATGGAGCCAATTCCGCCCTTTCCTCTGAATAGCGGTCCGAACGCCTGGACCAGATTCCCTGAATACGCCGCTCCAGTTCCTCGTCGGATGCGCCTGCCCGAATATAGTCCCTCAGGTCCAGACCATCGGAAGCGAACAGGCAGGTATAGAGCTTCCCGTCCGTGGACAGGCGAGCCCTGGTGCAGTCGCCGCAGAAAGGCATGGTTACGGAAGCAATGACGCCGATTTCGCCCGACCCGTCCTGGTAGCGGTACCGGTTGGCAACTTCGCCCCGATAGTTGCTCTCGGCTGGTTCCAGTGGCAGTTCCGCATCGATCTGACGGACAATATCTGCAGCGGAAACGACGTGGTCCCACTTCCACCCGTTGCGGTTGCCCACGTCCATGTATTCGATGAACCTGACAATGTGCCCCGTGCCCTTGAAGTAACGGGCCAGGTCCACGACAGTGTGGTCGTTAACCCCTTTCTGGACGACGGCGTTTATCTTTACTGGCGCCAGGCCCACCTCGGTTGCCTTATCAATGCCGTCCAGAACCCGCTGCACCGGGAAGCCGCGCCCATTCATTTGCTTGAATATTTCGTCGTCCATCGTGTCCAGGCTGATGGTAATGCGCTGCAGTCCAGCATCCTTCAGGGCCTGGGCCTGCTGTGGCAGCAGGTAAGCATTGGTGGTCAAGGTAAGGTCGACGGTTGGGTCTATGCCTGAGAGCATAGCAATCAGTTGAGGGAGGTCGGTACGTAACAGAGGTTCGCCGCCGGTTATGCGAAGCTTGTTCACCCCCTGGCCCACGAAAGTGCGGGCCAGGCGGGTAATTTCCTCGAAGCTGAGAATCTCGTCTTTGGGAAGGAACTGGTAGCTCTCGCCGAAAATTTCAGCCGGCATACAGTAGGTGCACCGGAAGTTGCACCTGTCGGTTACGGATATCCTCAAATCCCGCAATGGGCGGTTAAACAAGTCCAGTAATACCAATCAATAGAACCTGTTAGTTAGACTTGGGTAATCTGCGCCTGGAAATTAGCAGTCTCCAAAGAGTCGCCTCAATGCAGCCACCGCGCGGTGGGCCGCATCTCCCCGGTGGCTGATCCGGTTCTTGTCTTCCATAGTCAACTGGGAGAGGGTGCGCCGAAAAGAGGGAAGATAAAACACCGGATCGTAGCCGAATCCTTCATTACCCTGTGGTTCGTATTGTATCATCCCCGCCACAGACCCTACCACCGACACCTCTGTTCCTTCAGGGGCACAGATCGCGATGACGCACCGGAATCGGGCCGTTCTCCTATTCCATGGCACGCCTGCCAGGTTGGACAGAAGCAGCGAGACCCGCTCATCGTCGGATTGGCACAGGTCCCCACCATAGCGCGCCGAATGCACCCCCGGTTCTCCGCCCAATGCGTCCACTTCCAGTCCAGAGTCGTCAGACAGGGTCAGCATCTGCCCCAGGCCACAATAGGCATGGGCTTTGAGCCAGGCATTCTCGTGAAAGGTGTCGCCGGTCTCCTCGACGTCGTGAGTTATGCCCAAGTCATCCAGGGACACCAGGTCCACCGGAAGATCGCGCAGCAAGTGCTGGTACTCTCTCACCTTGCCGAGATTGTGGGTAGCGACCAGTAGTTGTTTCCGAATCAAAGAGGACTCCTGAGGATTCTTTCGCTGGTTGTGATTTTGTAAACCAAGTCAAGCGTGGGCTGTAACGGAGGTTGGCCCCACGCGTTTGCCACTTAGATGACCCCCCTATCGGCGAGATCGGCCACGGATTGATCGTCGTAGCCCAGCCATGACCACAGTACCTTCGCGTTATGTTGACCCAGGCTAGGTCCGGCGTGTTCCACTGCCCCCGGCGTGTCGCTGAACTTGGGGATGATGCCCGGCATCAGCGTGGAGCCGATTTCCGGGTCTTCCACTTCTATTACGTCCTCCCGATCCTGGTAGTGGGGGTCGTCTACTATTTGGGCGCTGCCGTAGACCGGGCCCACCACGCCGCCGGCGGGCACCAACCGGTCCAGGATTTCCTCCTGGGACCGGTTTCCCAGCCATTGCTGGAGAATGACGTTCAACTCATCCTTGTTTTCCAGGCGGGAAGCGTTGTCAGCGAAACGGGGGTCAGAGATGTAATCGGACAGTCCCATGGCCTTCGCCAGTGCTTCCCAAGTGCTCTGGGATGTGGCGGACAGGCCCAGCCAACGTTGGTCGCCCGTTTGATACAGGCTGCGGGGGGCGGCGTCCGGAAAGTCGTTGCCCACTCGCTCCCGCACTATGCCCAGGAGATCGTACATCGGTATGTGGGGAATGCAGAGGCGGAAAAGGGGTTCAAATAGGCTCAGGTCGACAACCTGACCCGTCTTATTTCGACCGGCGGCCTCTCCTGAATCCTGGGCCACTTCCCGGCGGTACAGGGCCATCATTCCCGCCATTGCTCCGAAGACTCCGGCGATTTCGTCAGCCAGGGGAATGGGTGGAAGCACCGGGGGCGTTTCCGGAAATCCGGTCATGGCAATGTAGCCACTCATGCATTCGGCTATGGTACCGAAGCCAGGGCGGTCGCGGTAGGGCCCCGTCTGCCCGAAGCCCGAATACCGCAAGATTACCAGACCGGGGTTCGCCTCGTGCAACTGTTCAGGCCCTATGTTCCACCTTTCCAGGGTGCCAGGCCGGAAGCCTTCGATCAGCATGTCGGCCTGCTTGGCCAGTTCCAGAAGCAGGGCCTGACCTTCGGCGTTGCCCAAATCGAGGGTCAGGGATTGCTTGTTCCGGGAATGGACCTTCCACCAAAGGGAAACACCGTTGGCGAAAGGGCCCCAGTTGCGCAGGGGGTCGCCGGTGCCGGGTCGCTCCACCTTCACGACCTCGGCGCCGAAGTCGGCCAAAAGACTGCTGGCGGTTCCGCCGGCAACGATGATGGACAGGTCGAGCACCTTAAGGCCCTTTAATGGGCCGGATCGCCCGCCGGCGCCGTTATCCTGGTTTGATTGTTCAGCGGTCAATTTATCATTCATCCTGGAAGAAGGATCGTATTTCGTGCAGCACCAGTTCGGGGTGTTCCATGGGCAGAAAGTGGGATCCCACGCCCAGAGGCTTCACCTTCGCCCCCCTGACCAACTCAAGGAACCGACGAACCCCCGTGTCCTGCAGTGTCTGAGCTTCCGGGTAGCTGCCCAGGAGCAGCAGGTATCTTCCGGTCAGGCCCTTAAGGTAGGGCGACACCTGGAGCGTTTCCCTTACCTCGTAGAATATAGCCTCTACTTCGGGCGGGCATTTCAGCTCCGCCCTGCCATTGGGAAGCAGCCTGGTCGCTCCGTCTATGAAGGCTCGGAATGCCCTTTCGTCCCAATCGCGGAAGGCGGCCCGCTGGCGGTAGGCCTGGTACATGGACTCCCGGCTCTCCCACACACGCCGCTTCTGCCTGGTGCGCTGGGCTCGTTGCAGAAGTTCGCCGGGTGGAGCGTTGGATGGCCTCTCGCCAACCCGGGTTTCCACCAGGCAGGCCTGGCGAATGAGGCCCGGCAGCAGTGAAGCCGCGATCATTGTAGCCAGGCCGCCCGAGGAGTGGCCCACCACACTGACGTCACTCAGGCCCAGTGCCTCGATGGACGCGGCTAGGTCCTGACCGACTAGTTCGAAGGAGTAACCACAGTCCGAAACGTCGGTATCGCCGTGGCCTCGCTGGTCAAACGCGATTACGTGGTAATCGGCGGCAAGACCGCTGGCGATGGGCAGCCAGGTGTGGGAAGACAGCCCGGTGGCGTGCACCATGAGCAGGGGAGGCTTGTTGCAATCACCCCATTCGAGGTAATGGTGAGTGATTCCGTTGGCATTAACGTAGCGGTCGCCGTGCTGCAAAACCCTTATCCCAGGCCATATGGCTGGACCCATGAACATTCTTAATTCCAGCCGTGGCTTTACTGGGGCTATTCTAGCGGCAGTTTCCAGGCTTATCCACTTCTCGTCAGGCGTTCAAGGAACCACGAAATCTCGATTGTGCAGATTTTCACTATCGGCTCTGCCAGCGGTATGCTATAATCGCCGGGACGGCTAGATTCGAGGTCCCGCTAAGCTCTATGCTTGACGACTACTTTCGGCAATACGGGTTGATTGCCATTTTCGCTGTGGTGGCCTTTGCGGTTCCAACCAGCCTCATTGTCGTATCCTGGCTCCTTTCCCGCTTCCGGATTCGCCCCAACAATCCCACACCGGTGAAACTGGAACCCTACGAATGCGGCGTACAGACCATCGGCGGCCCCTGGAACCAGTTCAACTTCCGCTATTACCTCTACGCAATTCTCTTCGTAATTTTTGATGTAGAGGTTGTGTTCCTTTATCCCTGGGCCACCAAGTTCATCAGCTTTGAACTGTTTGCCATGATTGAGATGGCCATCTTTGTGGCCATACTGATGGTGGGGCTTGCCTATGCCTGGCGCAAGCGCGACCTGGAGTGGGGGAACTAGGCCATGCAACTTTCGGGAGGACAGGGTCCGCTGCACGACCGCACCTGGGGCATTGACCGGGAAGAGGGTCAGATTGTCAATGACCTAATCTCCATTTCCGTCGAACCCATTGAAGTCCCCTTCATTGAAGTTCCCGACGACCTGAAGAACAACCTCCTGGTTACGTCGGTAGACGCCCTGGTGAACTGGGGCAGAAAGTCGGCCCTGTGGCCAGTTTCCTTCGGCCTGGCCTGCTGCGCCTTTGAGATGATGGCCACCGCCATGGGCCGATTTGACATTGCCCGGTTCGGTATGGAAGCCTTCCGCGCGTCGCCCCGGCAGGCCGACTTGATGATCGTTGCCGGGACCGTTACCTGGAAGATGGCCCCGCCCATTCGCCGAATCTACGACCAGATGGCGGAACCCAAGTGGGTGATTTCCATGGGCGTATGCGCTACCAGCGGAGGCCCGTACTTCGGCTCCTATAGCGTGGTGCCCGGTGTCGACCACATCATTCCGGTGGACGTCTATGTGCCCGGGTGTCCCCCGCGCCCTGACGCATTGTTGTACGGGATAATGGAACTGCACGACAAGATCAAGAAATATCACCACCTGCGCAAAACCGGCGAGGCGGGCACTGGCTAATGGCTTTGCGCGAGGTTTCGGGACAGGAGCTTGCTGAAGCCCTGAACAGTGCCCTGCCAGGCACGGTGCAGGGTTTTGACGCAAATGTTGTTTCGGTACAGCCGTCACGGGTCAATGCGGTGGCCGAATTTCTCCGTGATGACCCTTCCCAGGACTTCCAGTTTCTCAACTCCATAAGCGCCGTCGATTACGTTGAGTACTTTGACCTGGTGTACCACCTTACTTCCCTGCGCCAACTCAGCACCGCAGTTTTCAAGGCCAGGATCTACGGGCGCGAAGAGCTGAGTGTACCGTCAGTGTACGGGATATGGAGAGGGGCGGACTTCCAGGAACGAGAAATCTGGGACTTGATGGGTATCTATTTCAACGGCCACCCAAATATGAAACGTATTATGTTGTGGGAGGGCTTTGAGGGCCACCCATTGCGTAAGGATTTTCTGTGATTGTGAGTGTTTTTTCTCCATTACGCGGCGACAAAGATAGAAATGTAACCAAAGTTCGAGCATTGCCGAAGTTGACCAGCAGCCATCTCCTATGACCATCCGCACTGAACCAATGACCGTCAATGTGGGTCCCCAGCATCCCAGTACGCATGGGGTGTTTCGGGTACGTATTACCTTTGACGGCGAGGACATCGTCGAAGTTGAGCCCGTATTCGGGTACCTGCACCGGGGTTCTGAGAAACTGGCCGAAGAACGTAACTATGTTCAGGTAGTTACCCTTACCGATCGGCTGGACTACACTTCGTCGATGATCAACAACCAGGCCTACTGCCTGGCTGTTGAGAAACTGTTGGGAGTAGAACCACCGCCCCGGGCCAAATACCTTCGCACGCTTACGGCCGAACTGCAGCGCATTGCCAGCCACCTGATTGCGGTCGGTTTCTTTGTGCAGGAACTTGGGGCCTTCGGCACGCCACTGATGTACAGCTTCCGCAGTCGCGAACGCATACTGGACCTTTTCGAAATGCTCTGCGGCGCCCGCGTCACCGTCAGCTACATGCGGCCTGGTGGCGTTTTTGCCGACGCGCCAAGGGATTTCTGGCCGGCCCTGGACCGATTCCTCGAGGATTTCGAGGAAGAACTGGGAGAGATAGAGCGGCTTCTGCTGGAAAACGAGATTCTAATGGTGCGTACCAGGGGAGTGAGCCCCATATCCGCTGACGTCGCTATTAACTGCTCTGTCAGCGGTCCCGTGCTGAGGGCCAGCGGCATCAACTGGGACTGGCGCAAGCAGGAACCCTACGACGCCTACGACCAGGTGCAATTCGATGTCCCCATCGGTTCCAATGGGGACAATTACGACCGTTTCTGGGTGCGGATGCAGGAGGTACACCAGAGCCTGCGAATTGTCAGGCAGTGCATCGCCCAGATTGAGCCGGGTCCCGTGCGGCTGGACCTGCCCCTGGTGCTGAGGCCGGAAGCCGGCCGCGAATCCTATGGCCGTGTGGAGGCGTCCAAGGGAGAATTGGCATTTTACCTGGTCAGTGATGGCGGCATTTCGCCATACCGTTGTAAGATAAGGTCACCATCCTTGATAAACCTGACCATTATCGACCACCTGCTGGTGGGCTGGAAACTGGCAGATATGATCGTTTCCCTGGGCAGCATTGACATCAATATGGGCGAGGTCGACCGGTGAACTGCCAGTTGGCATCCGACAGCGTCCTGTACGCCAACGGGTTGTACCGCGTTATCTACAACCTGGCCGGCAGCTTTCTGCCGTGCTGGCTGGCATACGTAATCGCTGGCCTGGTTATCGTATTCATCCTGGTCAATGCCGTGTTGCTGGGAGCGGCGGTAATTACCTGGGGAGAGCGTCGGTTGCTTGGCCGGTTTCAGAACCGGGTGGGCCCTAATCGGTGGGGTCCCTTTGGCATGTTCCAGCCCATAGCGGACCTGCTGAAACTCCTTACCAAGGAAGACCTGAGACCGCAGGGAGCGGACAGGATCGTGTTTGCCCTGGTCCCCATCCTGATGGTGGCGCCTCTGATCCTGCTGACGGCGGTGATACCCTTTGCCAAGAATACGGCCCTGGCCAGCCTGAACGTTGGTGTCCTTTACATCCTGGCGGTCAGTTCCATTTCTTCCGTAGCCATATTTATGGCCGGGTGGTCTTCAAACAACCGTTATGCAATGTTCGGGGCCGCCAGGGCCGTGGCAGTGTTGATCAGCTACGAAGTGCCCGTCGTATTGTCCCTGCTGGGCGTGGTTATGGTGGCGGCTTCCATGTCCCTGGGCAACATCGTAGAAGCCCAGAGCCTGCCCTTCATTATCGTGATGCCCATGGCCTTCTTTGTGTTCCTGGCGGGTATGTCCGCCGAACTGAACAGGTCGCCGTTTGACGTTGCGGAAGCGGAATCCGAGATTATCGCCGGTTACCACACCGAGTACAGCGGCGTGAAGTTTGCCCTGATCCAGGCGGCCGAGTTTGGCGGCGTGGGCGTGGTGGCGGCTATCGCGGCAACGCTGTTCCTGGGGGGCTGGTCCGGCCCCTGGTCCGAGTACCTGGGCTGGCTGTGGTTCCTGTTAAAGACAGGCATTGTCGTTTTCCTGTTCATCTGGTTCCGGGCCACCTACCCCCGCCTGCGCATCGACCAGATAATGGCTTTCTCGTGGAAGTTCCTGTTGCCCCTGAGCATGATCAATCTGGCGGTGGTAACCCTGGAAGTATTTTTCCTGCGGGGTGACGACGGTACCCTGACAACGGCGGATCTGGGTATTATGGCAGCTATCAACGTGGTGGTTACGCTGATATCAGTATGGGTGTTCGGCAACATGATTCGGGACCGGGTAACTTTCCGGGCTCGCCAGACCCAGGATGTGGCAGTGCCGGGCGTGCCCACCATCGAGGTGAGCTAGCATGTACGGACTGGCAATGGTCAAGGGCCTGATGGTGACCCTGAAGAACCTGACCAAGAAACCCTTTACGATCCAGTACCCGGAGGAGCGCGCCCGACAGCATCCCAGGTTCCGTGGCGAGGAATTCGTCTGGTACGAGGAGCGTTGTACCGGTTGCGCGTCCTGCGCCAAGTACTGCCCGTTGGGTATCATCAAGATTGAAACGTCGCCCAGCGGCAGCGCGATACCGCAGGGAGACAAATATCGTCTGGAAGTCTTCGATATTGAACTGCAAAGGTGCATGTTCTGTGGCTTGTGCGTGGAGGCCTGCCCCTACGATGCCCTGTTCATGGGCAGCGGGTTTGAGCAGGGACAGTACAGCCGCAAGAACATGGTCATCACCATAGATCAGCTTCGCAATGCCGAGAAGCACCCCAGCACCTGGTTCCGGCCCCAGCTTGAGGGTTACGAGGGCGAGACCAGCATTCGCCGGGGAACGCCCACTATTGCCCAGGGCGACTCAAGGTTTACCTACGATCCCCGGGGAGGCCCGCCCCTGGGATGGCGGGAAGTCGGTCGCGAGGCCTGGCGGTGGCACCAGAAGGAAAAGGCCGGCATGCGCCTGGAGCAGGAAGTGGAAGCAGCGGAGACAGTCCAGGAGAATGCTCCAGAGCAGGGCGGCAATGTTTAGGTTACCGGCGAGAATTATGGGTATGCGGTTCGAGTACGGCGTTCCAGCTACAGGTGCTCCCGCATGGTAGCGGCTCAGGACGTGGTCTTCTGGCTGCTGGCGGTGGTCTCCATCGCCGCCGCCCTGGGCGTGGTGGTGGTCAAGGACCTGTTCCGGTCCGCCCTGCTGCTGGCGGTGGTGTTCATTGCCGTGGCCGGCTTCTTCGTGCTTTTGAGCGCCGAGTTCCTGGCGGTGGTCCAGATCTTGATCTATGTTGGCGCCATATCGGTGCTGTTCATATTTGCGATTATGTTGACCCGAAACGTGAGGGAGGGCAATCTGCCCAACCGCCTGCAGATACCGGCCATATCAGTGTCGGCCCTGTTGCTGGTGGGCCTGATTGTCGCGGCCGTCAACACGGACTGGCGCCCAATACCCGAGGCCGCGGTAGAAATGGTGGACGCAGCCCAAACGCAGGCCATCACCGCCGTCCCCGCAGCGGGGAGCGAGGTTGCCGCAACCGGGCTGGCCGACCTGCTGATTGGCAAGTTTGTTTTGCCCTTTGAGGCGGTGTCGCTGCTGTTGCTGGCGGCATTGATTGGCGGGCTTGCCCTGGCCCGGCCCCGGGGGACTTAGCCGCCATGTCGCTGGAATCAATGCTGATAGTTGCGGCGGTCCTGTTCGCCATTGGTCTGTACGGAGCCCTGGCCCGCAGCAACGTAATCGCCGTCCTGATGTCCATTGAGATAATGTTTAATGCCGTTAATCTGACGGTGGTCGCCTTTGCCAAATACGTGGCTCCACTGGCGCTGCGGCAGGAGATCGGCAGCGTCTTGACGGGCCAGGTCTTCGCAATCTTCATCATCACCGTAGCGGCGGCGGAGATTGCCCTGGGCCTTGGGATAGTTTTTGCAATGTACCGGAACACCGAGTCCGTTACCCTGACCGAGGCCAACCAGTTGCGGCACTAGGCCGGGGACCAGCGCCGGTTTTACTGAAACAGACAGACAATATGTGGGTTGAATTCAAGAAAACGCCGAACCTGATGATGGCGGAAATGTGGAAGGAGGTTCTGGAAGGCGAGGGACTTCCAGCGCGTATCCTCCCAGATGGCGACATTCGCGACTGGGGAGAAAGGGTCCCCTTTTCCGTTTACGTACCCAAGGGCCGTGAGCACGTGGCCGAAGAGATACTGAGGAAACTTTAGATGGTCACCGAGTCACTGGCCTGGGCAATTTTTCTTCTGCCCCTGTTGTCATTTCTGCTTATATCCCTGGTCCTACGGCCATTCTTCAACCGCTACGCCACCGTCAGCGGTCATCTGCTCATAGCGGCGCTGGCAGTCTCCTTTGTGCTTGCGCTCCTCGTACTCTTTAGGAGCAGCCAGGGGGCAGACCTGGCCTTTGTACCGCACACCTGGTTAGACCTGGGCGACGCAGCCATCCAGATCGGGCTTTTGCTCGACCCGGTTACCTGCATCATGCTGGTAGTAGTCACGGGAGTCAGCCTGCTGGTCCAGATTTACTCCCTGGGATACATGCGGGGAGACCCGGGCGTGTCCCGCTACTTCGCCTACATGTCCCTGTTTACGGCTTCCATGCTGGGGCTGGTGCTGTCGGCAAACATAGTGCAACTTTATGCCTTCTGGGAACTAGTGGGTCTTTCTTCCTACCTGCTCATCGGGTTCTGGCACGACCGCCCTTCAGCCGCCGCTGCCGCCAAGAAGGCCTTTATAATCACCCGTATAGGCGACGTCGGCTTCCTGCTGGCGATCATCTACCTGTTCTACCATGGGCCGCAGTTCGCTGCCCAGGGATTGAATCCCCTGCACATCCCCGACATCTGGCAGGCAGCCCAGCCCCTGGCTTCCGGCGCCTCCATATTGGGTGGTAGCGCGCTGACCCTGATATGTCTGGGCATTTTTGCCGGGGCCGCCGGGAAGTCCGGCCAGTTCCCCCTGCATTCCTGGCTGCCCGACGCCATGGAAGGTCCCACGCCGGTGAGCGCGCTGATCCACGCTGCCACGATGGTGGCGGCCGGCGTTTTCCTGGTGGCCCGGTTCTTCCCGCTGTTCGAACAGGCAAGGGACGCAATGATGGTGGTTGCCCTGGTGGGAGGCTTCACTGCTTTTGCCGCCGCAACCCTTGGGCTGGTGATGGACGATTTCAAGCGGGTTATGGCCTACTCAACCATCAGCCAGTTGGGATATATGATGGCTGCCCTGGGCCTGGGCGCCTTTGGCCCCGCCCTGTTCCACCTGTTCACCCACGCCTTCTTCAAGGCCCTGCTATTTCTGGGTTCCGGCAGTGTCAACCACGCCACGGGCACCTTCAATATGCGCTACATGGGCGGCCTGCGCCGGCACATGCCCTGGACCTATGCGCTGCTGCTGGTGGGCGGCCTTAGCCTGGTGGGCATCGTCCCCCTGGCCGGATTCTGGAGCAAGGACGAAATCATAACTGCCGCCTTGCTTGGCGGCGGGCCGGTTGAGCCATGGGTAGCCCAGGCTGTTTTTGGCCTGCTGGTCGCCGCGGCCCTGCTGACTGCTTTCTACACTTTCCGGATGATTATCCTGACCTTCCACGGGGAGTTCCGAGGCGGCGGTGCGCAAGAGTTGCAGGACGCGGAAAACGCTGGTCAGCCGGCGCCCACTGCCGTGACTAGCCAAGTGCATCTGGCCGAGTCGCCCTGGGTAATGGTCGCTCCCATGTTTATACTGGGAATCGCGGCGATTATTGCCGGGTACTTGGCTAATCCGCAATGGGTCAAGAGCCTGCTTGGCATCCCGGGGCACTGGTTTTCCTATTATGTTGAGTCTGCGCTGCTTTACGGGCATACCGAAACGGCGCCCTTCAACTGGGCGGCTGCCGGCATCTCCACCGCGGTGGGCCTGGTGGGCATTGGCCTGGCCTTCCTGATTTACGGCCGGCGGAAGTCGGCTTTGGCCCAGCAATCTGCCGGTGCGTCGGAAGCAAGCGAAGCTGTTGAATCCAAAGAAGCCTATGAACACGCCGAGTTGGTCGCTGAAGCTGCACACGGACATGAACCAATAATGGTTGCGCCCTTGCTCTCGGAACCCTTGGCGAAGGGCGGCCCCGTCTATACCCTGCTGTACCGTAAATATTTCATAGACGAACTGTACGAAGGCCTGTTCGTGCGCCGTCTTTTCTACCGCTTATTCGCCGGGTTGACCGACTGGCTGGACCGAAACTTGGTGGACGGCATTGTGGACCTGTCGGCCTGGCTTACCCGGCAGTTTGGGCGCCTGGTAGCCCAATTCCAGACCGGCCAGGTCCAGTTCTATGGCGCGGTAATTGTCCTGGGGGCGGTACTCATCCTGGTTGGCTACTTTGCCTTCGGCGCGGGGATTGGGGAGTAGTCGGGTGTTGTCTTTTCCGGCTCTGCTGACATTAACCGTCTTCCTGCCCGCTTTGGGGGCCCTGGCCATACTGGTAGCCGTCCGGGGCGACCGAGTTGTACGTGGCTTTGCCTTGCTGGTGGGGCTGGCGGATCTGCTGCTTTCAGCCGTAGTTTTCCTGTCCTTCGACCGGGGGGAAGGCGCTGCCAGGTTCCAGTTGGTGGACCGCATCACCTGGATTTCGGCGGAAACCTTTAATGCAAGTTATTTCCTGGGCGTGGACGGTCTCAGCGCCCCCATGGTGCTGCTGACGGGACTGCTGGGATTCTGCGCCATCATCGCTTCCTGGTCCATCCGAGAGCGGGTTCGGGAGTATTTCATTTGGCTCCTGCTGCTGCAAACCGCGGTGATGGGCGTTTTCACGTCCCTGGACTTCCTGCTGTTTTTCCTTTTCTGGGAACTGGAATTGCTGCCCATGTACATGCTCATCGCCAACTGGGGCACCGGGCGAAAGACCTATTCCGCCATGAAATTCCTGATTTTCACCATTTTGGGCAGCGCCTTCATGTTGGTGGCCATAGTGGCGATTGCAGCCAGCCAGACCACCGGTTCCTTCGACATGACTCTGCTGCTGGAACCCGGTTCCATGCTGGACGGCGCATCGGCGGCGTTGCCCCTGTCCCTGCTGTTCTGGCTGTTCTTCGCGGCTTTCGCGGTCAAGCTGCCGACATGGCCCGTCCACACCTGGCTGCCCGACGCGCATACGGACGCTCCCACCGCCGCCAGCGTTATGCTGGCCGGCGTGATGCTGAAGATGGGCGGTTACGGCCTGCTAAGGGTCAATGTTGGGATGTTCCCCGGCGAAGTAACCACCTTCGCCTGGCTGTTGATACTCCTGGGCGTAATCAGCGTACTGTACGGTGCGGTGGTCACCATCCGACAGTCTGACCTGAAGCGGTTGATTGCTTTTTCCAGCGTCAGCCATATGGGCCTGGTGCTGGTAGGCATTGGTTCCGTGGGCGCGGCCGCAGGCCAGGTTACCGGTGCCGGGCTGAACGGCGCGGCCATGCAGTTGTTCACCCACGGCACCATTACCGGGCTGCTGTTCGTAGTTGTTGGCCTGATTTACGACAAGGCCCACACCCGTTACATTCCCGACCTGGGCGGCCTGGCTGCGCGGATGCCGGTGGCGGCTGCCGCCCTGGCCATAGCGGGGTTTGCTTCCCTGGGCCTGCCCGGGCTCAGCGGGTTCGTGTCAGAAATACTGGTGTTCTTCGGGGCCTTCCATGCCTTCCCCATAATGACGATCCTGTCGGTGCTGGGGATCATCCTGGCCGCGGGCTATATTCTGTGGATGTTGGAACGTTCCCTGTTCGGGCCCCAGCGGGAGAGATTCGCGGACTTGACCGACGCTTCCCTGCTGGAAGCGGTGCCGCTGGCCCTGCTGGTGGTCAGCATAGTTCTGGTGGGGATTTACCCCGCATTCTTGACTGAAGTATTTAACACGGCCATAACTCCGATGGTTGACGTGATTAACGCCAATGCCGCCGGTCTGGCCGAAGTAAGGTAACGGAAAAGCGCCCCTATGTCGCTGCACGACCTGTACCTGATATCGCCGCAACTGAGCATGGCTGCCCTGGCCGTGCTGGTGATTCTTGCCGACCTAACCATACCGCGCAAGGGATGGGTGAGCGCGCTGGCCCTGGTGGGACTGGTGGCGCCCTTCACTTTCACCCTGGTCCAGTTGTTCGGCCTACCCGGCGGCATCCTGGGGTCGGGCGCGGAAAACCTGGTGCCGGAGACTGGAATCCTGTACGACAGCCTGGCAGTGGACCGCTTCAGCGTCTTCTTTAACCTGCTGGTGGTGCCGGTACTGGCCCTGGTCTTTCTGGCATCGATCCAGTACGTTCTGGACCTTCCCCGACTGAGGGGGGAGTTCTACGGCCTGATGCTGTTGTCGGCCAGCGGAATGATGCTGCTGGCATCCGCCCAGGAACTAATCACCATCTATGTTGCCCTGGAGTTGATCACCCTGCCCCTGGTGGCCATTGCCGCCTTCCTGCCCAACGCCAAGTCCAGCGAAGCCGGCATGAAGTTCCTAGTCATAGGGGCCATCAGTTCGGCGCTTACCCTGTACGGCATGGCCCTGCTCTATGGCTTCAGCGGCAGCACTACCCTTGAAGGCATTGCCCTGGCCCTGGGCGGTCCCGTTCGGGAAGATGTGCCCTTTGGAAGCTACGCCGTGCTGGTGGGAATTGCGGTGCTGACCGTGGGAATTGCCTTCAAACTGTCCGCCATTCCTTCCCAGATGTGGGTGCCGGATGTCTACGAAGGGGCGCCCATTCCTATGGTCGCCTTTCTTTCAGTGGCCAGCAAGGCGGTGGCCTTCGCCCTGCTGTTGCGCTTTCTGTACAGCGGCCTCTTGCCCTACTATGGGGACTGGGGTACGCTGCTGGCCGTGTTGGCCGCTGTAACCATGACGGCCGGCAACCTGGCCGCCCTGGCCCAGAGCAACATACGCCGCCTGCTGGGATACAGCACCATCGCTCATGCCGGGTATTTGCTGGTGGGCGTGGCCGCCGTGGCCCAACTGGGCGGTTTCGGGGATTGGGCGGCAATTGGGTCGCTGTCTCCGACAGTCGACGCTCCCGCCAACGCAGTCATGGTTCTGCACAGCGTCAGGGAGGGTAATGCCGGCGGCGGGGACTTCGGATTCACCACCTTTGGCCCGAGCAGCGTTCTCTTCTACCTGGTGGCTTATGCAGCGGCCAATTTGACGGCTTTCTTTGCCATTCTGGCAGTCCATTCACGTACTGGCAGCGATTTGATTGAAGACTACGGCGGCGTGTTCCGGCGTTTCCCCTTCCTGGCCATCGCCCTGGCCGTAGCCCTGGTGGCCCTGATCGGCGTGCCCCCCACGGGCATATTCATAGGGAAGATCTACCTGTTCCTGGCGGCGATGAATAGCGAACTGGCCTGGCTGGCGCTGGTGGGCGCCATCAACAGCGTGATCTCCGCCTACTACTACGTCAGGATCATACGGGTTATGTTCCTGGCCCCGGAGTCAGAGGCGGTGGCCGCAGTGGGACTGGGCGGCATTCAGTCCAGGGGAGCACGGGTCTCACCATTCACCCTGGTGGCGCTGGCGCTTACCCTGGCGGCAACCGTCACGCTGGGCATCCTGTTCGGCCCAGTGGTACAGGCCGCGGAAGGAGCGGTCTCGGCGCTGCCGGGTATCCTGCTGCAGTGATCACCGGACTGGTCAGTCTCGAACTCGAACAACGGCATTTCAGGCAACCAGGTGAGCCGATCTATGCCTGAGGATCGATGCTGAACCGGTTCAAATTGTTGCACCGGAGAATGGCACGAAGTCGTCTAAGACGTTACGCAATTCGGCGCCAATTGACACTAAATTGGTGCAATGCTAGACTGCTGTATCCTGGCCCAGCAACCACCAAATACGTTCATAGGGTCGGTCAACTTGTCCAGCCAAATAAGAACCGTCGGCATTATCTACAACGCCCGGATTCCCGAGGCGCTGGATCTGAGCAACGCTATAGTTAATGAATTATCCCTGGTGCAGAGCAGTTGGATCTCTCCGGCGGAGAACCTGGAGGAGTTGCAGGAACAAGTTAAGGGGACTGACCTGGTTGTTACGGCGGGGGGAGATGGGACAATGCTGCGAGCGGTACAGGTTACCGCTCCTATTGGCGTTCCCATGGTGGGTATCAACATGGGGCGCCTGGGATTCATGACCGAACTGCAGGTGCACGACGCCCTTGAAAAGCTTCCCTCCTACTACAATGGCCACGCCCGGGTGGATGAACACAACATGATAAGCGCCCGGGTTGTTCGTCACGCCAACTCTTCTCAACCCAAGATGGAGGGCCCCTACCACGCGTTGAACGACGTGGTTATTTCCCGGGGATCCGTCTCCAGGGTTGTGACCATCCGCACCACCATTGACGGCGCTGAGGTGGCGTCTCTGCGGGCCGACGGCATCATCCTGTCTACCGCCACGGGCAGCACCGGTTACAGTCTGGCGGTCGGCGGCCCCATCCTGGACCCCCTTTCAGAAGATCTGATTGTCAAGCCGGTGGCGGCCCACGTGGGAATGTCAGCGCCGCTGGTGCTCCGCCCAAAGACCAAGGTTGGCCTTTACCTGGAGGGCGCGCAGGAAGCTGTGCTGAGCGTGGACGGTTACATTGAACGGGAATTGCAACCCGGCGATCGGGTAGAAGTTGAGCAGAGCCCGCTGAAGGCCAGATTCCTTCGGGCGTATCCCAGCAACCACTTCTACGCCACTCTGACCCGCCGTCTGGGGTTCAGCATACGGGGGCAATAATCAAGAACGCGCTGCATTATTTACCTCAGTGGCAATAGAGACGAAACGACGCATCCGGGGAACCATGGAACAAGACCTTACCGAAACCACTATCGAGTCTACCACCCACTATGAGGGCACAATCCTGACACTGAGGAAGGACCAGGTGCGCATGCCCAACGGCCGCATCACCGTGCGCGAAGTGGTTGAGCACTCCGACTCGGTGTGCATGGTGCCCCTGGACGCCGACGGCAACGTCCTGCTGGTTCGCCAGTACCGCAAGCCCACCGAGTCCGCGTTGCTGGAGGTGCCTGCCGGCGGAATCGAGGAGGGCGAAACCCCGGAGCAGGCGGCCATGCGTGAACTACAGGAAGAAGTGTCCCACGTGGCCGGAACCTTGACGCCGCTGGCCGGCTTCTGGCTGGCCCCTGGCTGGTGCGACGAGTACATGTACACCTTTCTGGCTACCGACCTTCGGCCTTCGGACCTGGAACAGGACTTCGACGAAATGGTGGAGACCAGGCGCGTCCCCCTGGCCGAAACCCTGGAACTGATCGAAAAGGGTGAGATCCAGGACGCCAAGAGCATTGCCGCATTGCTGCAGGCCATGCGGGTTGTTGGGGGCGCCGGTTCTGTGGATAATTAGGCGAGAAAATCGGCAGTGGCAATTTGCTGTGCCGAATATGGGGAGAGAACGAATAGATTATGCTTGAGCATGATGTCCTGGTAATTGGGGCCGGGCTGGCGGGCATGAGAGCTGCCATTGCCGCCAGCGCGAACGGCGCCAACACTGCCATTATCAGTAAGGTTCATCCGGTTCGCAGCCACTCCAACGCGGCCCAGGGTGGCATTAACGCCGCCCTGCTCGACCGGGGGGACGACTGGGAAGACCACGCCTATGACACCATCAAGGGCAGCGACTTCCTGGGCGACCAGGACGCCATCGAGGTGATGTGCAGTTCGGCGGGCCGTGCCCTGATCGACATGGAACACATGGGCGTCACCTTCAACCGGGATGACGAGGGCCGTTTGGGAACACGGGCCTTTGGTGGTCAGCGCCGCGCCCGCACCTTCTTCGTGGGCGACTTCACCGGACAGGCCCTGCTCCACGTGATGTTCGAGCAACTGATAAAGTCGGGCGTTCGCAGTTACGAAGAGTGGTTTGTTACCTCTCTTATCGAGGAAGAGGGTCAGGTAGCTGGCGTCATGGCGCTGGAGATTCGTACCGGCCAATTGCACGCTATACGGGCCAAGACCATCATCCTTTGCACCGGCGGCTGCGGCCGCATCTTCGAACCGTCGACCAACGCCCTGATTGTCACTGGCGACGGCATGGCCCTGGCCTACAACGCCGGCGCCGGGCTTATGGACATGGAAATGGTGCAGTACCACCCCACCACCCTGGCGGGCAGCGGCGTGCTGCTGTCCGAGGCAGCCCGCGGTGAGGGCGCCTACCTGCGGGACAAGAACGGCAACCGGTTCATGGAACGATATGCCCCCAACATGATGGAACTGGCGTCCCGTGACGTGGTCTCACGGGCCGAGCAGACCGAGATCAACGCAGGCAACGGGGTCAACGGTTGCGTCTTCCTGGACTGCACCCACCTTGGCGAAGCCCTGATCATGGAGAAGCTCAGCCAGATCCGCGAGATTGGCATTGACCTGGCCGGCGTGGACATGATCAAGGAACCGGTCCCCATCCGACCGGGCATGCACTACATTATGGGCGGCATCAAGACCGATATCGACGGCCTGACCAGCATCCCGGGCGTATACGCCGCCGGTGAGTGCGCCAACGTCAGCGTTCACGGGGGCAACCGGCTGGGCGCCAACTCACTGCTGGACACCATCGTCTTCGGCGAACGCTCCGGAAATCACGCCGCCGACGCCTGCCGCAGCATTAATTTCGTAGACTTCAACGAAGAAGAGGTAGTCGCGAAGGAGGAACGCCGCATTGCCGATCTGATGGAACGTCCGGACAACGGCGACCGCTGGGGCGCCATCCGGCAAGCCATGGGGGAGTCCATGGTGCGCAACGTGGCCGTCTTCCGCGACGAGCAGACCATCGCCGAGGCGATTCGGGACTTCTCCGACCTGCGCGAACGCTACAACACGGTTCCGGTTGAGAACAAGAGGCGCACCTTCAATACAGACCTGGTGTTCGCCCTGGAGCTTGGGTACATGCTGGACGTGGCCGATACCATAGCGTTCAGCGCCCTGGAGCGCCGGGAAAGCCGCGGCGCCAACGCCCGTACCGATTTCCCGGAGCGGGACGACGAAAACTGGCTGAAGCACATTGTTGCCAGGAAGGGCGAGGTGGGTCCCGAACTGTCCTACATGCCCGTAACCATTACCAAGTGGCAGCCCGAAGAGAGGAAGTACTAGCCAATGGACGTTACCATCAATATCAGACGATACGACCCTGAGGCGGAGCAACCCGGAAGCTATTGGGAGAGTTTCGAAGTCTCGGTGCCGGACAATGCAACGGTGCTGGACGCGCTCATCAAGATCCGGGAGGAGATGGACGGCACGCTGACGCTCCGTTGCTCCTGCCGCAGCGCCATCTGCGGTTCCTGCGCCATGCGGATTAACGGCCACGCCGGCCTGGCCTGTAAGACTGCCCTGGCCCTGGCCGTTGACGAAAACAACTCGGTTACCATTGAACCCGCCGGCGTAATGAAGGTGATCAAGGACCTGGCGGTGGACTTTGAGCTCTTCTGGGACAAGATTCGTGCCGTGGAACCTTACCTGAAGCCTGCGGGGGCGGAACCGGAAGGGGAATACATTGCTTCCAACGAGTCCATGCTCCACCTGTCGGGCGTGACGGCCTGCATCATGTGCGGCGCCTGCGTTTCCGACTGCACCGTCCTGGAAGTGGACCCCACCTTCCTGGGCCCCGCGGCCCTGGCCAAGGCCTACCGCTTCACCGCCGACCCTCGGGACGGAAACCGCGAAGGAGTGTCGCGCGAGCGGTTGCGGGAGTTAAGCGAGGCCACGGGAATGTGGGACTGCACCCGCTGTAACGAGTGCGTTCAGGCCTGCCCCAAGGGCGTTGCCCCCATGGACCGGATCATGGCCCTGCGTGAGCAGGCGGTCCAGGCCGGTTTTACCAACAATAATGGGGCCCGACATACCAGCGCCTTTACCGAGTCAGTAGGCCACAGCGGCAGGCTGGACGAGCTGAGGCTTCCCATCAAGTCCGTTGGCGGCGTGACCAACATCGGGGCCATGATCAGCTATGCACCTATTGGCTGGCGGGCCCTTACCCACGGCAAGATGCCACCCATCCGCCACAAGAACGTGGAAAACGTGGAGAACGTGCGCCGGCTGTTCCGCAAACTGGAACCCGAACTGTCCGGACCGCAAATCGGCAAGAATTCTCCCTTCGGCTAGTTCGTCTCGAGGTCTATGGCCGACGGGCCACTCCCCTTTCCTAAGGGGAGCAATTACAGGAGGAACTTAACAGTGAAGTACGCCTTTTTCCCCGGCTGCGTTTCCCAGGGAGCCGCGCCGGAACTGTACCCCGCCGCCGTGCTTATTTGCCAGCGCATCGGCATTGAGTTGGAGGAGATTCCAGGGTGGACCTGTACCGGCGCAGGCGTAATGCAGGAAAAGAATCAGTTCTTTGCCGACACCCTTAACGCCCGCAATTTTGCCAAGGCGGAGCAGATGGGTCTGCCCATCCTGACCATCTGCAGCACCTGTCAGGGTGTAATGAGCCAGGCTAACAAGCGCATGACTAAGGACCCTGAGTACCTGGCCGAAATCAACAGCCATCTGGCTGAGGAAGGGCTGGAATACAAGGGAACCGCTCAGCCCAGGCACCTGTTGTGGATTTTGATCGAGGACATTGGGCTGGACAAGGTTACGGAACTGGTAACCCGACCACTGGCCGGCATCCGAATGGCACCCTTCTATGGCTGCTACATTGTCCGTCCCACCGAGGCTCTGGACATCGAGGAACACCCGGAACGGCAGACATCCCTGGAGACTCTGATCGAAACCCTGGGCGCCACAGTGGTGGACTTTGAGGGCAAGACCCGCTGCTGCGGCTTCCCCATTCTCACCATCAACGAGAAGAATTCAATGGCCATGGTGGGCAAGCATACGTCCGAGGCCAAGGACCTGGGCGCTGACGCTATGGTCACCCCCTGTCCCCTCTGCCACCTGAACCTGGACGGCTACCAGCCCAAGGCCGCCGCTCAGCTTAAGCGCAAAGTGGATCTGCCCATTCTGCACCTGCCCCAGGCCATCGGACTGGCCATGGGCATTTCCCCGCAGGAACTGGGCCTGCAGAAGCACATCATGAGCACCCAGCCTTTGACCGTGAAGCTGGGCGCGCGGCGGTAATCGGCCGTTTCTGCCCCAAATCATCCAAGGTTGTAGTAATAGTTGGCGGCGCACAGTTGCGCCGCCGTTTTCTGTATAGCCGTGAAGCTTCGCGGTATTTGCGACGGAGGCTAATAGGACCAATGCAGCAACAAGGACATTCAATCCTTCGGGTCCCAGAAGACTGGCAGAAAGCACTGGCAATTGTGGCCCACCCCGACGACCTGGAGTATGGTGGGGCCAGCGCCATTTCCAGGTGGACCTCCCAGGGCAAAGAGGTCATTTACCTGATGGTTTCCAGGGGCGAGGCCGGCATAGAAAGCATGGACCCTTCCGTCGTTGGGCCCCTGCGTTCACAAGAGGAAATCAACGCCGCCGCCGCTGTTGGTGTGAATGTGGTGGAGTTCCTGGGCTACCCGGACGGTGTTATCGAGTACGGCCTGCCTTTGCGCCGTGATCTGAGCCGCGCCATCCGCCGGCACCGCCCTGATGTGCTGGTTACCATCAATTACGGGCTTAAATTCTCTTCCGGCCACCTGAACATGGCCGATCACCGCAACGTTGGCCTGGCGATCCTGGACGCTGCCCGGGATGCCGGAAATCGTTGGATTTTCCCGGAGTTGATAAATGAGGGTCTGGAGCCCTGGAACGGCGTGCGCTTTGTTGCAGTCATGGGGGCCGATCCCGTCGCTGCCCGGCACGGCATTGATGTTTCCGGGTACTGGGAGCGCGGTCTGGACTCGCTAAGGCAGCACCAGACCTACCTGGACAATTTGGAGACGTCCGCGGAGGAAACCTATAGGTTTCTCACTGCCCATAGCCGGGAAAGTGGCAAGGTCCTGGGTTGCGAACACGCGGCGCTGGTTGAACTGGTGCTGATAAACGAGCCGTGGGGTTAGAGGTGTCGAAGGGGAACCTGGAGTGGCGGCTAGTGAACGTACTTAATGGATGGGGGTTCGACGCTCCTCTTATCTGGACAATCAATGCACGAACACTGAGAAGAAGATAGCAGTGAATGAAGTGACAAAAGGTCCTTGTTGCATATTCTGGCAATACTTGGTCAACAGAGGCTCCGGATCAACCGATTTCCAGCTACCAACTGACGCTGCGCTCGTCGTGGACGTGGTCCGGCAACCGGTAGGAGAGGCCGGTTTCGTCGTAAGCCGACGCTTCCAGCAGCGTCGAAAAACTGTCAGCATGGGTCCTGTTGATATGTGACTTCAATCGCTTGACCCGCTGATCGAGCCGATACCAGAACAGCGGGAAGGGCAATCTGCCCTTGGGAAAATTCAGTTCGTCAGCCAACTGGTTCCCGAACAGTCCCCGGGAAACCGGGTAGATAACCTTATTGACCAGATTGGTCCTTTCCTCGGGTCCTCAATCCCTGCCACCAGGGGAGCGGAATTAATCAGCGCATTGGTCATTATTACTGCGTCAGTTGACGGCGGAGGTTCGCAGATTGAACCAATCCGATACAACTGAACGGCCTCATGTTCGTCGGAGTACAAGATGCTCTCCGGTATTCCCATAAGGTAACCGGCATAGCGCCAAACGTCGTGAAAACCGGTTCGCTCTTCCGGCGTGTAATGGGCCCCCAGGGCCATGGAATGCTTGACGGTCCGACCCGAGAAACAAGCTACGGCGTAACCCAAATGAGCGGCGCTGATCGGCACGCCCATTGCCTGGTGATCCCACTCGGGGGTCTGTGCGAGCAGCCGGCGAACCTGGCCATGTACGAATCGGATACGCACCGATAGTTTCCAGCCGTCGCCTTGCCGGTGAAGTCCACCGGGAAAGAAAATCTCCATCTGATGTCGGTTATTCTGCTTGAGACGCCAAACTCCGTTGTCAAAGATGCGTCCGGTCTGGACAAAAGATGTGCTGATTAGGGTGGCAAAGCCGTCAATCAGCACACCGGTTACAAATGCCGAAAGCACCGGTATCGAGTTTCTTTGAAAGGCCCGAATCCCGGGCCCAAAATCGTCGTAGTCCAGCCAGTCCGGTTCAGTTTCTGCAACAATTGTGAAGAAGTCCCGCAGGGCCTGGGGAGCATCCTTCATTCCTTCCTGGTCTTCCTGCATTCCAGCGTGAATGAACCGGTGCACTTCTGCCTGGTCCAGTGGGGCAAGCTCCTCCAACAACGCATCCATAACAGGATCGCCTATCAGGGTGTGGGCGACATAGTTATCGGCGACGGCTTCGTCTAAGAGGCGAGCCTTCTTGTAGCCTTCCCGATATTCGAAAGGTATTTGTTCAGAGGCAATCATGTTTTGAGAGTTCAGGCCATTTCAGAGTACAGTTTCGAGTTCGATTTCTCCTCCGCAACTTTACCACTCTCTATCGCCGAAAGTCATCCTGCCAGGGTACGCGCAACCTCTCGAACCGCGTCCAGCGTCCTTTCCACGTCTTCATCAGTATGTACCAGGGATGGGTAATACTTCTGGGGCCAGCCCTTGAGTATTCCCCTCTCCAGCAGGCCCTGGTTCAGGCGGGCCATCAGCGCGCCATTGGCGGCCAGACCGTCCCGGTAGTTAAGAACTGGCTTGTCGGTGAAGTAGATGTCGAAAATGGGGTCTTCGCCGCTGCTGTGGACGGTCAGGCCGTTTTCGGAACAGATTTCCATCAACCCTTCGCGCAGTTTACGGCCGGTGTCCCAGATTCGCTCGTAGGCACCCTCCTTCCGCAGTTCCGCCAGCGTCGCAAGGCCGGCGGCACAGGCTACAGGATTGCCGTTCAGGGTGCCGATCTGGTTTACGTAGTCGTCTGAGTCCACCAGCGACTGGTCGTACACCGACATTATGTCCTCCCGGCCCAAGACCGCAGCCAAAGGATAGCCGCCGCCCATAATCTTGCCCATGGAACATAGATCGGGAGTAACACCGTAATAGACCTGGGCGCCACCGTAGGCCAGTCGGTAACCGGTGACCACTTCGTCAAAAATCAGGGGAATGTCGTACCGCTGCGTCAGGTCCCGCAAACCCTGGAGAAAACCCGGCCTGGGAGCAATGATCCGCTGCACTGGTTCCACAATCACGGCAGCAATTTCGTCATGGTGAGCGTCAATTATGGATGCGGTGGTTTCCAGATCGTTATATGGGGCGATCAGCATCAAGTCCTGGATTGCACGGGGAATGCCGCCGCTGTTGGGCACGGCCACCGGAAATTCCTCGGTCGCCGATGGCGTTACGCTCATCAGGGCGTAATCGCTGGTGCCGTGAAAACCACCCTCGAACTTCAGGATTTTGTCGCGCTTGCGGTAGGCCCTGGCCGCCCGCATGCACTGGAAGCAGGCGTCGGTGCCGCTCGTCGTGAAGCGCACCTTGTCGGCGCAGGGTACGGAATTGACCAGTTCTTCGGCCAGCAGGACCGCTTTCTCGTTGGTGGTAAAGAAGGTGCTGCCCTGGCCCACAGCTTCCTGCACCGCCTCAACTACGGCAGGGTGGGCGTGACCCAGCACCATGGGTCCGGAACCCATCAGCCAGTCCACGTACTCGTTGCCGCTAACATCCCAAACGTGAGAGCCCCGCCCTTCCCGTGCCAGGAAGTTCACCGAATCGGGAAAGTTCGTATTGCCCGAGCCTCCGCCGGGAAGGTACCGGGACGCCTTTTCGAGTAATTCCATTTCCCGAGAACTTCGATTCACCACTTTTCCACCCTTTCCATCTTAATAGATTTGTCCCGCCTGATAATATTTTACAATACCAGGGGCCAATTGGTACTGCCCAAAGCAAAGCGGCTTCAAACAGATAGCTGTTTGAAGCCGCCGATGGCTGGCATTGGTTTACATCTCAGCCGGGTTTATGCGAACGTCCCGGAATTCTGCAGCAGGTTGGGGAAGGTCGCTCCATTCTCCAGGGAATTGTGCCTGGTTGTATTAGGATTTGTCCGCCTTGGAATTCTTCATTACTTCCACCAGTTCCTGAACGCTGGCGGCGGACGCTTCCAGGGCCTTCTGCTCCTCATCCGTCAGCTTTATTTCGATAACCTGTTCCATGCCGCCGGCGCCGACCTTGATGGGAACGCCAACGCAAAGGCCATTTATTCCGAACTCGCCTTCCAGGTAGGCGCAACCGGGGAGAATACGCTTCTTGTCCAGCAGGATGGCTTCCACCATCTGGGTGATGGACGCAGATGGCGCGTAGAAGGCGCTGCCAGCTTTCAGCAAAGCTACGATTTCGCCGCCACCCTGTCGGGTCCGATCCACCAGGGCATCCACGGTTTCCGCCGGCAGGAGTTCGCTGATAGGAATGCCGCCCACTGTGGTGTACCGGACCAGCGGCACCATATCGTCGCCGTGGCCGCCAAGCACGTAGGCCTGCACGTCTTCCACCGAAACGTTCATTTCCTGTGCGATGAAGGTGCGGAACCTGGCAGTGTCCAGCACGCCGGCCATCCCGAAGACGCGGCTGCGGGGGAAGCCGCTGGACTCCAGGATGTTCTGGCACATAGCGTCCAGGGGATTTGTGACGGCCAGAATGATGCAGTTGGGCGAGTATTTGACCACCTGCTCGGTGACGGCGGAGGTGATGTTCATATTGGTCAGCAGCAGATCGTCCCGGCTCATGCCGGGGCGGCGGGCAATGCCGGCGGTTATGACCACCACGTCGGAACCGGCGGTGGACTCGTAATCGTTGCTGCCGGTTACCATAGCATCGGATCCGATGACGGGGCCCGATTCCAGCATATCCAGTGCCTTGCCCTGGGGCAGATCCTCTACCACGTCCACCAGAACGGTATCGGCATAACCCAACTGGTGAATTCTCTGAACGGCAGTGGCACCCACATTACCGGCTCCCACTACGGTTACTTTGCTTCTCATCTGGCTTGTGCTCCTCTGTTTATTTCCTCCGGATGGGCTATTCCCCAACCGGCTGGTCTGATTCTACATGGCATCCAGGATGGCGTTCAGTGTAGGGCTGGGGCGCATAGCCCGGGCCGCCGTATCACTGACGGGGCGGTAGTAACCGCCGATGTCCACCGGCTGTCCCTGAGCGTCATTAAGTTCCTGGACAATCTTCTCCTCGTCCTCTACCAACTGACGGGCCAACTCGGTGAAGCGGGCTTTCATCTCCGGGTCTTTGTCCTGACTGGCCAGCGCTTCCGCCCAGTAAAGGGCCAGGTAGAAGTGGCTGCCCCTGGTGTCCAGTTCGTTAACGCGGCGCGACGGCGCCCGATTATTGTCCAGGTGTTTGCCGATACCCTGGTCGAGGGTATCGGCCAGGAGTCTGGCCTTGTCGCTGCTATTCACTTCTCCGAAATGCTCGAAGGAAGCGACCATGGCGCAGAACTCGCCAAGGGAGTCCCACCGCAGATGTCCCTCTTCAACGAACTGCTGGACATGCCTGGGGGCAGACCCTCCCGCGCCGGTTTCAAACAGGCCGCCGCCATTGAGCAGGGGTACTACCGACAGCATCTTGGCGCTGGTGCCCAGTTCCAGGATGGGAAACAGGTCGGTCAAGTAGTCACGGAGCACATTGCCCGTAACAGCGATTGTATCCTGGCCTTTCCGGCTCCGCTCCAGTGTAGCTTCCATGGCTTCAAGGGGAGCCATGGAGCTGATGTCCAGCCCGCTGGTATCGTGATCGGGCAGATACTGATTTACCTTTTTAAGCAGTTCGGCGTCGTGGCCCCGCGTGGGGTCCAGCCAGAAAACCGCGGCCTGACCGGTCAGCCTGGCCCGGGCAACTCCGAGCCTGACCCAGTCCTGAATAGGGGCGTCCTTCGTCTGACACATGCGGAAAATGTCGCCTGTCTCAACACTCTGGTCCATCAGGACGGCGCCGGAGGCGTCTACCACCCGAATTCTGCCGTTGCCCGGCGCTTGAAAGGTCTTGTCGTGAGAGCCGTACTCCTCGGCCGCCTGTGCCATTAGGCCAACGTTGGCAACGCTCCCAATGGCGGCGGGGTCCAGCGCCCCGTTTTCCTGGCAGTCTTCAATAACAGCCTGGTAGATGGTGGCGTAAGAGCGGTCCGGGATCAGCGCTATGGTGTCTTGAAGTTCATTGTCCGGGCCCCAGGAACGGCCACCATCGCGGATGATTACCGGCATTGAAGCGTCGATAATGGTATCGCTGGATACGTGCAAATTGGTGATGCCCCGGTTGGAGTTCACCATGGAGAGCCCTGGATGCTTGTCGTAGACGGCCTGGATATCTGCCTCGATGGCTGCCCGGGTTTGCTCGGGAAGTCCCTGGATTTTGGTCAGAAGTTCGGCGACGCCGTTGTCCGGGTCTACCGCCACCTGGGCCAGTTCCGCCGCGTACTTGTCGAATACGTCCTGGAAGTACACGTACACGAAGTGCCCAAATATGATCGGGTCGGACACCCGCATCATGGTGGTCTTAACATGGAGGGAAATCAGTACGTCGTCGGCATTGGCCTTTGCCAGTTCATCGGCATAAAACTGGCGCAGGGCGCGGACGTTCATCACGGCGCAGTCAATAATTTCGCCGGCCTGGAGGGGGATGCCAGACTTAAGCGCAGCAGTACTGCCGTCGTTGCCCACGAATTCAATGGTGGCCGAGCCAGCCACGGATGTAGTTACGGCCTGTTCACTTCCGAAGAAATCGCCGCTGGACATGTAGGCAACACGGGTCCTGGAAATTTCAGGCCAGTCCTGCATCATGCGATGGGGATTGCGCTTGCCGTGCTCCTTCACTGCGGTGGAGGAACGGCGGTCCGAGTTCCCTTCTCGAATAACCGGATTGACAGCGCTCCCAAGAACCCTGGAATATCGCACCTGAATCTCGCGGTCCTCGTCATTCCGAGCTTCGTCCGGGTAGTCGGGAACGTCGTATCCCTTGGCTTGCAGTTCGGCGATGGCGGATTTTAGCTGGGGGATGGAGGCACTGATGTTGGGCAGTTTTACGAGATTCGCGGATGGCTCCAGACACAAATCGCCACACATTTTCAGGTAATCGGGCAGCTTTTGTTCTTCCGTCAGGTTGTCTGGGAAGTTGGCGATTATGCGGCCGGACAGGGATATATCCCAAGTGTCCAGTTCGATTCCCGTGCCCTTGGTGAAGGCCTGCAGAATCGGCAACAACGAATGCGTGGCTAAGGCCGGCGCCTCATCGGTTTCGGTATAAATTATTTTGGCGGCTTCTGCCATTTTCCACTCCTTAGCGATTAAGCTTTACCGGCCTTGGCCTGGGGTAATGCCACAACAGCCTCGAGGCCCGGCCGATTGTAATCTGCGCAGATCGTACTTGTGATGCAGTGGGTTATGAGCGACCGGAGGGTTTCAGGTTCTCTGCAGGAAAACGCTGACATCCTCCCTTCACACTTTGGCATTTTCGGAATTATTGACCCACCTTTGTCAGGCAAAAATAATTCGCCTGCCTGCTGGGGGAAGGCCCGCCCATTATACAATGATCGTGCCCCACCCGGTACCCCTGCGAATCTGCAGGATAGCGCTTTCATTGGCGTGGACAGGACCATCGCAGCGCCCGAGAGTGTCCTGAACGAGCGCCTTTAATGCGGAAAATGTGCGCTGTTGATGCCCACGCCCTGGAGGGTGGTCGCCAACGAGGCTCTACAGGTTGGAGTCGTACCTTTTCGTGGCGCCGGGGAAGTAGTATCATTTATGCAAAATTTCTTTCGCATACAAGTACTTTTAACGTTTGGTTGAATCGATAACGGCGCTGACTGACGTAGTTCGACAGGGCATGGAGTAGAGTTGAGGAATCTCGGCAACCTTCTCGTTCATTTGTTCAGCCGCCAGGGGAAGATGGACCGCATCTTTCCTTCGTCGGTCCATGACCGTTGCCTTTATTGCGATGAGGAAATTCGGGAGTCTACCTCATACCAGGGCTACAGGATCTGCCCGTTCTGCCGCTTTCACTATTCCCTGTCGGCCCGCCAGCGAATCCAGCTACTGGCTGACCGCAAGAGCTTCAGGGAAACACACAAGTACCTGAATTCAGTTGCGCCCATCACGTTTTCGCAGCGGGGTTCTTACCGGAACCTGGTGAGCAAGGACCAGAACCGCACAGGCCTGACCGAGGCCACGGTAACCGGCTCCTGCCGCATTGACGGCGTTCGGGCCATGCTGGTGGTCCTGGATTTTGGCTTCATGGGTGGCAGCATGGGGAGCGTGGTGGGAGAGAAGATAGCCCTTGGACTTGAGGAGGCGGCCCGACAGGAACTTCCCCTGGTAGCGGTGGTGACCGGCGGCGGCGCCCGCATCCAGGAAGGCGTCCTTTCTTTGATGCAGATGGCCAAAACAGTGACGGCGGCCAACCGTTTCAAGGAGAAGGGCCTTCCCTTCGTCGTAGTTCTGGCTAACCCCTCCACCGGCCAGGCATACGCCAGTTTTGCCAACCTGGCCGACGTTATGCTGGCAGAACCAGGTTCCCTGATTGGCCTGTCGCCCCTGCGGGCCCTGCGCGAGTTGTCTGCAACTCCCCTGCCCCTGGACGCCCACACTGCCGAATCTCATCTGGAACATGGTTTGCTGGACAATGTCGTGGACCGGGAGTCACTGAAGTCCCGCCTTTCGGCTTTGCTTAAGCTGTTGACGGTCGAGAAGCTGGGCAAGGGTGAATTCAAGGCCCCGCCCAGAAACCGCCGGCTCCTGGGCCCCGACCCGGAAGTGTGGGAAGCAGTATCGGTTACCCGCCACGGCGAGCGGCCCTCAGCCACCTACTACATCCGCAGCATGCTCACCCAGTTCTTTGAGTTGCATGGTGACCGTCTGAGTGGAGATGACGGCTCCATAGTTACCGGGGTTGGCTACCTTTACGATCAGCCCGTGGCGGTGGTGGGGCAGCAACGACCCTATTCCCTGGATGGAGCCAAGTACCATGTGAACCCGGACGGTTTGCGGAAGGCCCAGCGGCTGATAAAGCTGGCTACCCGTTTCCGCCTGCCAGTTATTTCGTACATCGATACCCAGGGGGCCGACCCGGGCCTGGAGGCGGAAGAACATGGCATGGGTAATGCCATCGCCACCACACTTTCCCTGCTTCTGGAAGCTCCCGTGCCCATAGTGGCCGCCATCATCGGAGAGGGTGGCAACGAAGGGGCGCTATCCCTCGGAATTTCGGACCGCATAATAATGCAGCAGTATGCCGTCTTTTCGCCCATTACCCTGAACCGCGCGCCCGGAGGCCCTTTCATTGATCCGGAACTGGACCGGGAAGCAGCGGAGGCATTGATGCTGACTGCCAGGGACTGCCTGGAACTGGGCATTATTGATGCCATAGTGCCCGAACCGGAAGAGGGAACCCATAACGATCCCAGGGAGGGGGCGGCGCTATTGAAGGCGGAAATATACCGCTGCCTGAAGGAAGTGTCCAAGGGATCCAGAAGCAAACTGCTGGGTGAGCGCTACAAAAAGTTCCGGCAGATGGGAGAGACCAGCGCCTATTCCCAGGAGGCCATGGACCGGGAAGTCGAACTGCTGCTGCGCATTACTGCGGGCACCCGCCGCACAGCCCAGGCGACCAGGAACAACAGAAAAAGGGCTCCGGAGAAAACCCCCGAAGCCCCTGCGATGCCGCTGGAAGTTGACTAGCGTTGCTCCCAGTCTCCGGCTTGATTTTTCCTTTTCTTCAGGTTGTCAGGCTGGGTCCCTTCCCAACGCCTTGAGGCTCTGTTTCATTCCGTCCACCACGCTGGCGAATTCTTCCCCTACCTCCGAATCAAGCAGCGCCGTGGGGCAACTGCTGTCCCGGTAGGCCGCCCTCAACTCCAGGGAACCAAGGTAGGGCGCATCCACGGCGTGGGCCAGGTGTTCGCCACCGCCCTGCCCGAAAATGGCCCCCGTGTAGTTTTCCACGATGCCGATCACGTTCAAGTTCAGCTTGCGGATCATGTTGATACAGCGCTTGGCATCGATGTTTGCCAGTTCCTGAGGCGTGCTGACCACCACAAATCCGTCCATGGGCAGGGTCTGCATCACGGTGAGGGGTGAGTCTGACGTACCGGGAGGCATATCAACAATCAGGTAATCCAACTCCCCCCAGTCGGTTGACTGCAGGAACTGGTTGATGGCGTTGTGAATCATGGGACCGCGCCAGATTATCGCCTCTTCTTCGTTTTCCTGGAAGAAGGACATGGAAATTACTTTTACGCCCCACTTTTCCGCCGGAACGATCTGGCCGTTGACGTAGTCGGCTTTATCGGTGATGCCCAGCACCTTGGTGACATTGGGACAGTCAATGTCCACATCCAACAGGCCCACCTTAAGGCCGTCCTGGGCCAGGGTGGCGGCCAGGTTAACGGCCACCGTGGTCTTTCCCACTCCCCCCTTGCCGCTGTAAACGCCGACCGTAGTCTTGATGGAAGACAGCCTTTCCGTAATTTGCCGCCGCTGCTGCCAGCTTCGGCGTATCTGTTCCAGCCGTGGATTTTCCTGGGGCGTGGACATATCTCCTCTCAGCCCGGGCCGCCTGCGGGATTTTGGGTGATCGAGGCGGCGCGGTATCGTTCTTAATTTTGGGCTAGATGCCCAGCATCATGCGGGCTTCTTCGCTGATCATCTCGGGCGACCAGGGGGGGTCGAAGGTGAGTTCAATCTCGACCTCTTCCACACCATCCAGGTCCTGGATGGCCCATTCCGCCTGCTGGGCAATGTGGGGGCCCATTCCGCAGCCGGGGAAGGTAAGGGTCATCTGGACAAACACATTGCTGTCGTCGGACACCTGGACATCGTAAATCAGGCCAAGATCCACCACGTTAACTGGAATTTCCGGGTCATAGACGGTCTTCAATGCCTGGTAGACTTCTTCCCTAGATACTTCGGTGGGCATATTGCCTCCTTATCCGGTTGGACTGGATTCAGTATATGGAACGCGGCCCGGCAGGTCAACGATATTCGTAACCGGGCCAACGGCTCTCCCAGGGGTCCCAAGTCCCGCCGCGGGCATTCATTCCGGCCTGAACTTGCCGGAAGGGTGACCGCTTGCGGTGGGTCGGCTGCACCTTTAACCGACTCTAGCGCTGTCCGCCATGGCAAAGGCGCCGACCCGGCATAAAGTTATTGTCGAACGCTACGGTAGCAGCAGCAACTTGCCCGTGGTGGCCCTTCCTGCCAGTTGCCGGTGAGCCTCCGCCGCCTCGGAGAGCGGGAAGATATGCTCCACCCGCAGCTTTAGTTCTCCGGAAAGGACCCAGCCCAGCACGTCTCCGGCCCGCTGGCGCAGTTCCTCGGTGGTTGCCGTGTAGTCGCCGAGTCCCGGCCGGGTCAGGTAGAGGGATCCGTTGCCCAGGATTCTGGGGTCCGTGGGCGGCACCACTCCGCTGGCCTGACCGTACAGCACCATATAGCCCCGTCGGCCCAGGCAACTGACGCTCTTGTCGAAGGTAGTCAGCCCTACGGCGTCGTACACTGCCTTCAGGCCTTCCCCGTTGGTGGCGACCTTAATCACGTCGGCAAAGTCTTCCTGGGTATAGAGGATGACGTGGTCCGCTCCGGCGCCTCGAGCCAAGGCTGCTTTTTCCTCGGTTGAGACTGTGGAAAAGACATACCCGCCCAGCCGCTTGATCATTTGTATGAGCAAGAGGCCGACTCCTCCGGCACCGGCGTGAACCAATACCCGGTCGCCTTGCTGAACCGGGTAGGTGGAGTGGCAGAGGTAGTGGGCCGTCATGCCCTGCAGCATGGCGGCAGCGCCGTCCCGGGCGTCCAGCCCTTCGGGCATTTTGACCAGGCGAGAAGCGGCCACCACCGCCTGTTCGGCGTAGGAACCCTGGCTGCTGCTGTACGCCACCACGTCCCCTTCCTTCAAGTCGCTGACCGCGGAACCCACTGATCGGATAACCCCGGCGCCCTCCACTCCGATGGTCCTGGGCAAGGGCGGCCCCGGGTTGATCCCAGCGCGGCTGTATATGTCGGTGAAGTTGACTCCTACTGCCTGGATTTCAACCAGCGCTTCAGTGTCGCCGGGAGCCAGATCGGTCACGTCCCGGTACTGCATAACCTCCGGGCCGCCAAATTCGTCAATCTGAACCGCTTTCATGATTTCTCCTCATTTAAATGCAAGGTAAGTACGCCACCCGGCGGCGCAGGCCTAGTATAACATCAGGAAAAGCAAGGGACGTTCCGGCTGGCCTGGCAATGTCCTTAAGCTACCCATCCGTGAGCCAGATTGGCATTCCTGTCTTCAGGGGAATATATCCTGCGGAGCCCTTTGGGGCGTTGCCTGTAGCGTAAGGTCACAGGCAGTACATACCAGATTGCCAGTGCTCACGAATGCTGTTACCATAGTTGCTGACCGGCTGAATTATCCCCCGTTCAGCTTTCCCATGTTGTCGGAGAAGGAAATCAGGGTCGTGAGAAAATTCCCGCCAAATTACTGGTCCGGTTTGCAGGGGCTGCATCCACTGCAAGCTGGCGCATCCAATCTGTCCACCCTTTGCAGATTTTTTTCACCCGCTGCTCCAGTAATGTTCCGCCGCTATAGCGATTCGACCTCGAGGGCCCTGTGCCAGGGGCAACCCCGGGACGGGATTACCCGGCTACCCCAACCGCTCTATCTTGATTCTCCAGGCTCGGTCGGCCAGTCGCAGTCCTTACCAATTGATTGCCATTTCGGGCCGTCCGGCCAAAAGCACGCAGGAGGTATTCGCCTTGGTTACGCCCAATGACTCTGCTACCGATACTGCCGTTGTTTCGGCGCCACCTCCCGAACGGGCGACGCCCGACAACCTGCACGAAGCTCTTGGGCTGTTCGTAATTGAGAAAAAGAATCTCAAGAACTCCAAGAAGTCGATGGATGGGCACCAGGAAATTCTCAGATTCATAGACTGGTACGGCCGGGACCGGAAGATTAACGACCTTTCGCCCAGCCTGGTGGAGGAATACGCGCGGGAATTCTCACAGAGGGGATCCGAGGCCCAGAAACGCCTTGTTCCCGTTAAAGAGTTCTTCGTATTTCTTAAGAAGATGAACTGGATCGAGATTAACCTTTCGGTGCACCTCCGGGCCAGCAGGTCCCGCCGTACCGGAACCGGGCGGCAAACCACGGCGGCCGACGGGCAGGCCAGCGGCCCCCGGTTGAGCCAGGAAGGTTATGAGCGCCTGGTTGAGGAACTGGAAAAGTACAAGGTGGAAAAGGTGAAGGCCGACGAGGAAGTCAAGGAGGCGATGGCGGGCAAGGACTTCCGGGAGAATGCCCCCTTGGACGCGGCCAAGGAGCGCCAGGGATTCGTAGTCGCCAAAATTCGTGAACTGACATCCGAAGTGACCAATGCCCAGATTCTTTCCGGGGACGTCGACGGCAACCCGAGCAAGCGGGTGGTAGTGGGTAGCAATATCACCATAAAGGACGTGTCCTCCGGCAATGTAATCAACTACACCCTGGTGGACAAGCGGGAAGCCGATGTCAAGTCTGGCAAGATTTCCACTGTTTCTCCCGTGGGCCAGGCCCTTCTGGACAAAACGGTAGGAGACACGGTGGAAATTAACGTCCCCAAGGGAACTGTGAGTTTCCTGATTGAAAAGATCGGCGCCTGATTGCCTTTCGGCTGGGCTCCAATCTATCGTCCAACGCAGTTGGAGGGCAAAGTACGGCAAAGAATCAGGGGTGAGCTTCAGCTCACCCCCTTTCTTTTGCATAGCTTCGGGCCTGAATCCTCAGGACCGGTTCAAGTGACACTATCCGAGATTATTCAATTCCTCGAGAATCCTGTCGGGCTCGGGAAGAGTCCCCGGGGCATAAATCTGGCGGAAGCGGACGATTCCGTCCTTGTCCACAATAATGACGGCTCGTGTACCCGCTCCTCGCTCCTCATTCCACAGCCCATAGGCGGTGGTTACCACGCCCTTGGGGTGAAAGTCCGACAGTTCGGGGTAGGGTAGCCCGCCCATAGCCGTGCTCCAGGCCCGGTGGGCGGCAACGTGATCGCAACTGATACCCAGCACCTGGGCATTCGCCTCCTGAAAACGGTCGTTAAAGGACCGGAAGGCGGTAGCTTGCGTAGTTCAACCAGCTGTAAAGTCAAAGACGTGGAAGGACAGTACTACGCTCTTCTCGCCCTTGAACTGGCTAAGGGTAAAATCGCCCTCGCTCACTGAGGGCAGCTTGAAGTCCGGCGCAACATCGCCAATTTCTGCTGGCATACCTCACCTCTGTTTCGCAGTTTGCGTCGTCTCCCCTTCACGGGGAACCTAGGCGATTATACCTTATCAAGGGCCCGTATTCTAATGGCAGTGAAGGAGCACGCAAGCACGTTGATTGAATCGCTACCCAAAGGGACGGCCCCGTGCCATAATGCAGACCAGCCAAGGAAGCAACAGTTCGTGGAGGAAGGTATGGACGTCTATGAGTGCATCCGCTCTCGCCGGACGGTGCGCCAGTACAGGCCCGATCCGGTGCCTGAGTCGGTGATCCGAAAAATCCTGCGAGCCGGACGCTGGTCCCCCAGTTCCAGTAACTCCCAACCCTGGAACTTCGTGGTTGTAACGGAACCTGCGATAATCGCCAGCCTGGCGGAAGCCGCCACACAGGGCCCATTCATCGCCCAGGCGCCGCTGGTATTCGCCATTGTAATGGCGCCTGATGCGCCGCGTCCCCAGCTTGACGCGGGCAGGGCCCTGCAACAGATGGAACTGGTGGCCTGGGAGGAGGGTCTGGGCACCTGCTTTGTGGGCGTTCGCGCCGAGGAACAGCAGGTGGCAGTTAAGGAGATCCTGGGCATCCCCGAGGACTACCACCTGATTACCCTGATGCCATACGGCTACCGAACCGGGCAACCTTCCGGCCGGCCCAGCGTGCCCCGGAAGCCCCTGGAGGAGATCGCCCACCGGAACCGCTTCGGGAACCCTTACGTCGCCGGGTAGACCCGGTCTGGTCCAAAGACAAGAACTGGAGGACTGCAATGCCTTACGCCAATATCAACGGAATAAACATTTATTACGAAGAGCACGGCCCCAGGACGGGACCAACCGTAATGCTCACTCCCGGAGGCAGGAATGACACCAACGGCCTGCGCCCCATCGCCGCCCTGTTGTCCGCGAAATGCCGCGTAATTCTGCACGATCGGCGCAATTGCGGGAAATCCGATGTGGTTATCGACGACGAGCCTTCAGAACAGCACAGCTGGGCAAAGGAGATGGCCGGACTGCTGCTGCATCTGGATGCAGCCCCGGCTTATCTTTCGGGCGGTTCGGCGGGTTCCCGCACCAGCCTGACGGTGGCAGCGCTCCGGCCCGAGGTGGTAAAGGGTGTGTTTGTTTGGGAGGTAAGCGGCGGCCCCAACAGCGCGGCGGAAACGGCCCCCAACTATTACGGCCAGTTCATCAACGCGGCGCAGCAGGGCGGAATGCAGGCGGTTGCAGAATCGGAGTATTTTGCCCAGCGAATCAAGGACAACCCGGCCAATGAGGAAAAGCTGCTGTCCATGGACACGGCCGAGTTCATTGCAGTTATGACCAGGTGGCGGGATACTTACTCGGTGCCCAACCCTGTGGGTGAACTTACCGAGGAACAGTTGGCAGGTATCGGCTGCCCGGTGGTTCTGTTTGAGGGCAATACGCCGGACGAGGTGCATCACAAGTCGGCGGCGGAGGCTGCCCACCGCCTGATTCCCAACTCGGAACTGCGGCCCTCGGCCTGGACTCACGAGGAGTGGGACATCATAGGCCAGCACGACCACACCTTCCCGGGGATCGCGGCCACCAACCGCTATCACATGAAGGCCACCTTCTATGCGGCGCAGTTGCAGGAGTTTATTGCAAAGGTGGAAGCAATGGAACCGGCGGCGGTGAGGTAGGCGAGAATCCAAAAGACAAGTCGTTAATTCATGATGAAGAAGGGGCGGGTTAATCACCCGCCCCAGTACTTTTGATCCCGCTAGATAGGCACTCCTTTACTATCCTTCACCCTTCCCCATAGCCTCCAGCACCGCGCCCGGGGTAATGGGCAGTTTGCGGACCCGTGCGCCGGTGGCGTGGTACACGGCGTTGGCCACGGCCGCCAGGGGCGGAATTATGGGTCCCTCGCCCACTCCTCTCAGGCCAAATGGATGGCGTGGGTTGGGCACCTCGATAATTACCGCATCAATCATCGGCATGTCCAGGGTAGTGGGCATGCGATAGTCCAGAAAGCTGGAGTTTGCCATTGTGCCGTCGGGAGTATAAAAATACTCCTCGTTCAGCGCCCAGCCAATACCCTGCACGGTTGCTCCTTGAATCTGGCCTTCAACGAAGCTGGGGTGCACCGCCTGCCCGGCGTCCAGGAAGGCGGTGAACCTCAGGATGTCAACTTTCCCGGTATCTGGGTCCACCTCCAAGTCCACGATGTTTCCGGCGAATATGGGGCCCACTCCCGTGGAGGCGGCGGAGGATGAGGCGGTTACCGGGCCGCCGGTGCGCATCAGCCTCCCGGCCAGTTCTCTGAAGGTCAGGCGGTCTTCCGTCTTAGCGCAAACGAATGCGCCGTCCTGGAAGTCCACGTCCTCGTCCTCCACTTCCCAGAGCAAAGCGGCACGTTGCTTCATTTTTTCCTTGACCTCTTCCGCAGCGGCGATAGCGGCGAGGCCAGTGTCGAAGGCGGTCCGACTGCCCCCCGTGTTGGCCGTGTAGCCCACGCTGTCAGTATCGCCGACCGAGGGGTTCACGTCCTCCGAGGAAATGCCCAGTACTTCCGCAGCCTGCATGGCAATCGCAGTACGGGTTCCACCGATGTCCACCGACCCGGTAATAAGGTTGATGGTGCCGTTGTTGTTGACGTTGATGGTGGCCGAGGAAGTCTGGCCGCCCTGGGCCCTGAATGCCACGGCTACGCCCCTGCCCCGGTTGGGTCCACCCAGGGGAGCGTTGTAATGGGGGTGGTTCTTCATAGCCTCTTCCAATTCAATGCAGCCAAAGACCGAATGGGGCACCCCATTGGGCATCCGGTCGCCTTCTTTGACGGCGTTGGTCAGGCGGAGGTCCATGGGGTCAATGCCCAGTTCGTCGGCCAGTTCGTCTATGGCGCACTCCACAGTGAATGCGGCCTGCGGTTGGCCCGGAGCGCGGTATGACTGGGCCTTCTGCTTGTTGCAGACCACGTCGTACCCGTCCACCAGGACGTGCTCAATATTGTACGAGCCGAAGCTGGTTATGGCGCCGCCGCCCACAGGTGCGCCGGGAAAGGCTCCGGCTTCGTAAACCATATGAACCTGTCCAGCAGTGATTTTGCCGTCCCGCCTGGCGCCAAGTTTGACCCGCATAAAGGTGGCCGAGGCAGGCCCGCTGCCCTCGAATACTTCCTTGCGGCTCATTGCAATCTTCACAGGCCGGCCAGCCTTCCTGGCCAGCACTGCAGTAACCGGGGCCAGGTAGGTGACTCCCTTGGCGCCAAACCCGCCCCCGATTTCCATGGGTATAACCTTAACCATGGACTCGGGCATAGCGAGGATTGCGGCGGTAGTGTTGCGGACGGCAAATGCGCCCTGGGTGCTGGTCCAGACGGTCAGGCGGCCATCCGTGGACCACTGGGATGTGGCGACATGAGGTTCAATGTATCCCTGGTGAACTGTCTGGGTTTCGTACTCCCGCTCAATGATAACGTCAGCCTCGGCGAAACCCACTTCAACGTCGCCCAGCTTATGCTGGAGGTGGCCCGCGATGTTGCTGCGCTCGCCGGTGTCGTCGCCTGGGCCGAACCGTTCCACCCGGAAGCGGGTAGTCATATCATCGTGCAGCAGCGGCGCGTCTTCCTTCAGTGCATCGTGAAGGTCCAGCACCACCGGCAGCACCTCGTATTCCACCTCAATAAGGTCCAGCGCCTGCTCGGCCACGTGGGGATTGGTGGCAGCGACTGCGGCGACTGCGTGGCCCCGGTAAAGAACCTTCCTGTCGGCCAGAATGTTCTCGGCGATAATGCGAGGGTTCTGGTTGGCATTTTCGTAGTCGATATTTGGGCGCTGCTGGACAATGGCAAAGTCCTTCGCGGTGGCCACGGCCATCACCCCGGGCAAGGCCTCGGCCTTGCTGGTGTCGATGTTGAGAATACGCGCGTGGGCGTGGGGGCTCCGCAGAATCTTGCCGTGAAGCATATTGGGCAGGTTCAGGTCGGCGCCAAAGCGGGCGGCGCCGGTTACCTTGTCAAAGCCGTCGTGACGCGCGGGGCGAGTGCCCACCACGTTATATCTGTTTCCGGCGGTGGTTGTCATGGAAAACCTCCTCTGCCTGAATGGGCTGAAAGAAAGCTGGGAAACGTTGGCAAATGGTTAGATGGCGCTAGTCTAGGCACTAGGCCGGGAAGTGTCAAACGTATTCTGCAGGCGAAATATCTGCATTTGCAGAACCTCCATAACCTTTCAATTTGCGCAGTTGTGGTAAATTATTGCAATGGATGTGATCTTCGACCGGGGCGTTTACCTCCCCGAACTGGACCTCTGGCTGGACTCGCTGCGCAAGAAGGAATTCGGTCTTATATCCCATGCGCACTCCGATCATACGGCCCGTCATGTGCAGCCGGTCCTGACTCCCAACACCCGTCTTCTGCTGACCGATTACCTGAAGCGCTCCAACCCCATCACACTGGAATATGGAGAGCCACTGGATCGGGGGGACTATACGTTGACCCTGTATCCGGCGGGCCACTGCCTGGGATCGGCCCAGGCACTGATTACCAGCAAGGCTACCGGCGAGCGACTGCTCTATACCGGCGACTTCAAGGCCCGGTCCAGCCCCATAAACGAACCCCTGGCGCCGGTGGAATGTGACACCCTGGTCATTGAGTCGACTTACGGCAAGCCCGAGTATGTTTTCCCTTCCGAGGAAACGGTACTGGAAACCGCCTACCAAACGCTGCGCATGTGGCTTTCAAAGGGCGAACGTCCCGTAGTGCAGGGCTGGAGGCTGGGCAAGGCTCAGGAAATTATGCACTATCTGCTGGGGCAGGGTTTTGAGCTAGTGGTGGAAGAGGGTATTTTCCGGGTGGCGGAGGCTTACCAGGAAGCTGGGGTGGAGTTCCCCGGCCAGTTTTCCTGTCTCAATGGCCACTGGGCGGAAGGGCAGGTGCTGGTGTGCCCTCCCGGCTTCCGCAAGTCGTCAGAAATGAACCTGGCCTTTGGGAAGCGCTACATGGAAATGACTGGGTGGGCTTCAGGCAAAGGTGGACGGCGCTGGGGCCGCCGCGGCGACGCCAGCCTGGCGTTTAGCGACCACGCCGACTTCAACGACCTGGTGGGATATGTGAATCAGGTGAAGCCCCAGCGGGTCTACACCGTGAACGGCTTCCCAGACCTGGCTGCCCACCTGCGGGGGCTGGGTTACCCGGCCGTACACCTGGACCGAAAAAACGGGCAAACAGACAACGGCGGGTTTCAGATGAAGCTGGTGTAGGGGAGGACTTTTGAATGGTTAGGTACTGGGTAGCCGCTCCTTATCGCAATCAAAGAACCCTACCAGGGCCACGAACTTGGCATCCTGAAGGATTTGAACAGGCTTGGGAATACGATAAAGCGCACTCTGTATTAGCAGTCGGATGGTACCTCGCAGGTGATCTCTCCGGTGCCTCAAGGGAGGAGATTAAGAATCAGTACTTGGATGCGTACGGGAACGAGAGAGGTCGCGGGTACGTCGGCTTGCAACGCATTTGGCTCGATATGAAACCGGGAGACTTTGTAATAGCTCGGTATGGATTGAAAGAAATTGTTGGGTTAGGCACAGTTGCTGGCGACCCTTACTACAGCTTGGAAATGGGTAGGGAGTGGACTGGAGGATTACCTCTTGACCCACATCCGAATTTTCTGCCCGTCTGTTGGGAAACCCACAGTTATTTCTTCTCTCAAGCTGTGTTTCAAAGATTCACTGTGTCTGAGTTAAAAGAGTCACACAAATGTTGGTTGACAGTTAAGAAGGTATTGGACCAATGAATGATAAAGACTATTTTTGTATGCAACAATTCACTTCCCCAAGAATTAGGGGCGGGTGCCAATCACCCGCCCCTGAATTGTGCCTGTGGTCAGACCTCTTTCCCTAGTCGGGCGTGGTGCCGACGGCGGGTAGGGATGCTTCCTCGTCGGCGGCCAGCATGCGATTGACCGCGCTGAGGTAGGCCTTGGCGCTGGCCACAATGATGTCGGTGGAAGCGCCGCGGCCAAAGAAGGTGCGGCCGCCGTTCTCGATGCGCACGGTGACGGTACCGATGGCATCCAGTCCCTCGCTTACTGACTGGACGTTGAAGTCCACCAGCTTGGAGGAGCAGCCGATTACCCGGTCGATGGCCTTGCAGGCGGCGTCCACCGGGCCGTTGCCGGTGGAGGCGTCGGTGGACTGGTTGCCGGCGCCGTCAATAAGCCGCACTGTGGCGGTGGGAATGTCGTGGTCGCCGCTGGAAAAATGGATGTGGTCCAGTATGTAGCTTTCAGCCTCGCTGGTGCTCCGTTTTTCCTCGTCCATCAGGATTTCCAGGTCCCGGTCGGTAACCTCTCGCTTCTTGTCGGCCAGTTCCTTGAACGACTCAAAGACGTTGGAGACTTCCTCGCGGTCCAGACGGTACCCAAGGGCTTCCAGGCGGGCCTGGAGGCCGGCGCGGCCACTGAGCTTGCCCAGCACCAGGCTGTTGCCAGGTACACCGACGCGCTCGGGCTGCATTACCTCGTAGGTGGAGCGGTCCTTCAGTACGCCGTCCTGGTGGATACCGGAGGCGTGGCGGAAAGCGTTCTCGCCGACGACGGCCTTGTTGGCCTGGACGGACATGCCGGTGATGCGGCTGACCAGGCGGCTGGTCGGGTAAAGCTGGGTCGTGTCAACGTTGATGTCAACGCCGAACAGATCCTTGCGGGTGTCCAGCCCCATGATGATCTCTTCCAGGGAGGCGTTGCCGGCCCGCTCGCCGATGCCGTTGATGCAGCCCTCTACCTGGCGGGCGCCGGCTTCCACGGCGGCCAGGCTGTTGGACACGGCCAGGCCCAGGTCGTTGTGGCAGTGGACGCTGAGGGTAACCTTGTCCATGCCTTCAACCTTTTCCTGAACCTCCTTCAGCAGCCGCGCAAAGTCCGACGGGATGGCGTAGCCCACCGTATCGGCAACGTTGATGGTGGTGGCGCCGGCCCGTATTACGGCTTCCAGCATTTGGAACAGATACTCAGGGTTTGTGCGGGTGGCGTCCATGGGAGAGAATTCCACGTCGCTGCAGTAGCCCTTGGCCCGCTCTACCATGGATACGGCCATCTCGATGACCTCTTCCCGGTTCTTGCGAAGCTGGTGCAGCACGTGAATGTCCGACGAGGAAAGAAAAACGTGAATACGGGGTGACTCGGCGTGCTGGACGGCGCCCCAGGCCTGGTCCACGTCATTGGGGTGGGCGCGGGCCAGGGAGCAGATCACCGGTCCCTTCACCTCTTTGGCAATGGTGCTTACCGCCTGGAAGTCGCCAGGGGAGCTGGCGGCAAAACCCGCCTCAATTATGTCAACGTTGAGCTTGCCCAGCTGGCGGGCAATCTCGATCTTCTCGTCCACCGTCATGCCAATGCCGGCAGACTGTTCTCCGTCCCGGAGGGTAGTGTCCAGGAACCTTACAACTTCGTTAGCCATAACCTTACCCTTCCTTCTTTTCGATTAGTTGGCAATATGGGGTTACGCAATTGGCGCCGAAAGGGAGGACAGGGCCCCGCAGTCCACCGCAGCCAGCCCAGCCAAGACCAGCGTGCGATGGTGAACTGCTGTGCAAGTTACCTCCGCGTTCATATTCTTTCCTCCTGCCGGGGAGTCCGGTGACAAGCGCGAAACCGCCGTTTCTGGACTTCCTCCGCCTCCTGGGTGCATCGCAAGTTGAATCAAAGGTCCGGATGATTATTTCGGGTCCATCCAGGGCATCATGGCCCGCAGTTCCTTGCCAATGTTTTCGATAGGCGCGTTCTGTGCCGCATCCCGCATGGGGCCGAACCGGGGCCGGCCTTCGTGGTTCTCGGTAATCCACTCGCGGGCGAAAGTGCCGTCCTGGATTTCCCGCAGCACGGCCCGCATGTTCTCGCGGACGTGCTCGTCAATGATGCGTTCCCGGCGGCTCAGTGAGCCATACTCGGCCGTGTCGCTGACGGAGAAGTGCATGTAGTTGTGGCCGCCCTGGTACATGAGGTCTACAATCATTTTCAGTTCGTGCAGGCACTCGAAATATGCGATTTCCTGGGGATAACCGGCCTCTACCAGGGTCTCAAATGCCGCGTTAACCAGGGCTGTGACGCCGCCGCAGAGAATGCTCTGTTCGCCGAACAGGTCGCTTTCCGTTTCGTCTTTTATGGTGGTTTCCAGCACGCCGGCGCCGGTGCAGCCCACGCCCTTAGCGTAGGCCAGGCCGATCTGCTTGGCGTTGCCGGTGGCGTCCTGGTGGACTGCCAGCAGGCCGGGAACACCGACACCTTCGGTGAACAGTTCGCGCATGCGATGGCCTGGCGCCTTCGGAGCCACCATCATTACGTCCACGTTATCCGGCGGAACGATTTCCCGGTAGTGGATGCTAAAGCCGTGGGCGACCATCAAGGCATTCCCTGGCTGTAGATTGGGGGCTATCTCGTTGCGATAGGTTTCGCCCTGCACGTGGTCGGGAATCAGGACCATGACCACGTCGGAAGCCGCCGTAACTTCGGCTACGTCGGCCACTGCCAATCCCTCGGCTGCGGCCGTTTCTCGGCTGCGACTGCCGGCATACAGACCCACCATTACATTTTGTCCGTTGTCGCGAAGGTTGAGGGCGTGAGCGTGGCCCTGGCTGCCATAGCCGATGATGCCAACGGTCTTTCCTTCCAGCACCCCCAGATTTGCGTCCTGGTCGTAGTAAACGTTTACCATTGCTGTCTTGTTCCTTCCTTGTACTAACTGTATTCCGGACCCCGCCGGATCTCTCTGCATGATTGTTTAATATGAACCCACTTCGTAGGCTCCGTTGACCTTGAGATGGTCGCCGTGGTAGTCCAGCACCAGGTCATCACTGACCCGGCCCTCGGACTGGCCGCGCACCATGGCCACCCGGCCGGTGCGCATCAGTTCCAGCACGCCGAAGGGTTCCAGCAGGCCGTAAAGGGCCTGAATCTTGTCCCCGCTGCCGGTAACCTCGATAACCATGGACTTGGCGCCCACGTCAACAATCTCCGCGCGGAAGGGGTGGACCATTTCCAGGATTTCGCCACGGGTCTCCGGGGTGACCTTTACTTTTATCAGGGCCAACTCCCGAGAGACGATTTCCTCTTCAGAAATGTTGGCTACCTTGACTACTTCAATCAGCTTGTCAAGTTGCCTGGTAGCCTGGTCCACCGTGTACTGGTCCCCGTCAACAACAAAGGTCATCCGGGACAGCCCTTTCTGCTCGCTGTTGCCCACTGCCAGGCTGGAGATGTTGAATCCCCGCCGCCGGAACAGTCCGGCCACTCGGGTGAGGACACCCGGTTTGTCCTGAACCAGTGCGATTATGGTGTGATGCCGGCCGTTACCGTTCATTTAGAAAATCCTCTCGGGAATGGGTTCTTCCATAATTTCATTTACCGACTCGCCGGCCGGAATCATCGGATATACTTGCTCATCCGACTTGACTATGAAGTCAACCACCACTGGCCCCGGAGTTTCCATGGCCTGACGGATGGCGGCATCAACCTGAGCCTTGTCGGTTACCCTAATCCCGGTAATGCCGTAAGCCTCGGCCAGTTTCACAAAATCGGGGTTGCCCGAGTAGACGGTGGCAAAGAAGTCCTTGTCATAGAAGAACTCCTGCCACTGGTGGACCATCCCCAGCGTCCCGTTATTCAGGATGGCGAACTTTACGTCGATGTTGTTTTCCACCGCTGTGGCCAGGTCGCAGAGGGTCATCTGGAAGCCGCCGTCGCCGGCAATCGACCAGACTGTCTTGTCAGGTCGGCCCACCTTGGCGCCCAGGGCAGCGGGGACCTCAAATCCCATCGCTCCCAGGCCGCCGGAAGTGAGCAGCGAGTTGGGCTCCTTGTAGGCGTAGTGCTGCGCGGCCCACATCTGGTGCTGTCCCACTCCGGTTACAATGATGGCGCTGCCTTCGGTGATGTCCGAAAGCTGTTTCAGTACAAATTGGGGAAGCAGTTCGTCGGTCTGCCGTATGTAAAGGGACGGATGTTCCGCACGCAGCGTATCGATGTACTGCAGCCAATCTACGTGGGTCTTCCTGTCCACCAGCGGCAGCATCTGGTTCAGCACCTGTTTCAGGTTGCCCAGCACCGGCACAGTAGCCTGCACGTTCTTGTGGAACTCCGAAGGGTCCACGTCCACGTGCACCACCTTGGCATTGGGGGCGAAGTCAGATATGCGGCCAGTCACCCGGTCGTCGAATCTCATGCCCAGGGAAATCAGCAGGTCAGCCCGGTCGATGGCCAGGCTGGCGTAAGCCATGCCGTGCATCCCCGGCATACCGGTGTGCAGAAAATGGTCTGTCGGGAAGGAACTGATTCCCAGCAGCGTGGTAATTACCGGAATCTGGGCCTTTTCAGCCAGTTCTCTCAGTTCGTTATAGGCGTGTGAAATCAGGACTCCGTGGCCGGCCAGGATGACGGGCCGCTCGGCCTGGTTAATCAGTTCCACAGCCTGGTTCAACTGGATCTCGTCGGCCTCGCCGGGCGGTTCATATCCCTGGAGGTTGAGCGATTCGGGCCACACAAAGGGTCGCCGGTCTCCGGCCAGCACATCCTTGGGTATGTCCAGCAGGACCGGCCCCGGGCGTCCGGTTCGGGCGATATAGAAAGCCTCCTTGACCGCCGCGGCAATGTCGTCCACGTTCATAACCAGCATGTTGTGCTTGGTTATCGGGAGAGTAATGCCGGTGATGTCGGTTTCCTGGAAGGCATCCCTTCCAATGGCCGGTCGGGGAACCTGCCCGGTAATGGCCACCATGGGTATGGAGTCCATCATCGCGCCGGCAATTCCCGTAACCAGGTTGGTGGCTCCCGGGCCGGAGGTGGCGGTGCAGACCCCTACCTTGCCTGTGGCACGGGCGTAACCATCCGCCGCCATGGCAGCGGCCTGTTCGTGCCGCACCAGGACGTGGCGCAGTTGGGGGTAGCCGCTCAGGGCCCCGTAAAAGGGAAGGACCGCCCCCCCGGGCAGCCCGAAGATAACATCCACCCCCTCCTTGAGGAGGCTTTCGCAAACAATTTCTGCGCCCGTATATTCCATCTCTTCCTCAAACGCCGCAAATAAAAAAAGGCCCGTCCCCGAAGGGACGGGCTTAATGACACATTAACCCGCGGTACCACCCTTCTTTTCCGGCCAGTGGCGCCTTGACCTTGCCAGGGAAGCCGGAACAGCTCTTTTCAACCTTTAACGGGGTCAACCGCCGCGCCCTACTCCATTCAGGCGGGCCGCTCCAGGGCGAGTTGGGAGCCTTACTGTCGCCGGACTTTCACCATTCGCCGGCTCTCTGGGGACAGAGCGCTCTTATTACTCCCTATCACAGCGGTAAATTCAACCGGGTGAAATACTAGCAGTCAGACCAATTCCTGTCAACACCTTGTTAACGAAAAACGGAACAGTTTTGTCGTGTTCCACAGATAAGGAGATAATATGGCATTTTTTCGCACAGGGGCGACTTGGCCTGGTACAGGTTGCGGGACAGTAGCCCATCCTGCAATGCACCGGTCAATAGCGTGACGGCATTTCTTTTCAGATACATTTGGCGCTCCACTCTCTAACCTGGACGCATTTGCCTCCGGTTGGCAATGGTGTAAGATTAAAGGCCACACAAGCCTGATACTATCCCAGCGCAGAGAGCAGCCGGAAGGTGGAGGGACACAATGCCTAGAATAGCGATTGTCGGCACCGGACTCATGGGCGCCTCGCTGGCGTTAGCCCTGAAAAACTCTCCCCTGCTCAACCTGGAACTGGTGGGCACCGATTCCAGTGGTGGCGCCCGGTCGGGAGCGCAGAAAACCGGGGCATTCAGCCGGATGGAAACACGCCTGCTGAATGCCGTGGAAGGCGCAGACATCGTAGTCCTGGCAACCCCTATTGGGGCGATGAAAGAGTTGCTCGAGGTGATAGCCCCCCACCTGCCCGATGGCTGCGTGGTGACTGACGTGGGCAGTTCCAAGCAATCTGTCATAGCCTGGGCTGACGAATATCTCCCTGAAGGTATTCACTTCGTGGGGGGACACCCCATGGCCGGCAGGGAAACGCCAGGCCCCGAAAATGCCGACCCCAACATGTTCAAGGGCAAGACCTATTGCGTCATCCCTAGTTCCAGGGCGTCGGAGCGGGCCGCAGCTGAGATAACTACAATGGTCGAAGCCCTGGAGGCCACACCCTACTATATCAGCGCCGAGGAACATGACAGCTTCGTGGCTGCAGTAAGCCACCTGCCCTTCCTGCTCTCCGTTGCCCTGGTGGGTTGCACCTCGGGAAGTCCCAACTGGGACGACATCGCCAAGGTTGCTTCCAGCGGCTACCACGATCTGACGCGCCTGGCCTCGGGAGATACTGTCATGCACCGGGACATCTGCGTCACCAACCCTGAACCCATAGTGTCCTGGATAGACAGCTTTATCCGGGAACTCTACGGCATCAGGCAACTGCTGGTCGATTCGGACAACCTGGACAGGGAAGCCATCATGGACTTGTTCGTGAAGGCCAGAGACGACCGGGCAAGGTGGCTGGCCGGCGATTACGGTGCTCAGGCTCGCCAGTACAATCCCCAAACTGAATTGCCCACTTTCGCCCAAAGTATGGGGGACATGTTCGTGGGTCGAAGGCTGCTGGATGCCCAGCGACGGCTCTTCCGAGGGGGCCGCGACGAGGAAAACAGGCGCTGATGTCGGTTTCACGGCGGGATGACGCGATACAGGACGTTGAGACGAAGCGAGAATCGGCTCCGCTGTTGGTAGTAATCAGTGGCCCGTCCGGAGTTGGCAAAGACTCCGCCATTGAAGAACTCAGAAAAAAGGACAGACCCTGGCACTTTACCGTTACAGCAACTACCCGCTCACCCAGGCCCGGCGAGATAGACGGCAAAGACTACATCTTTCTCGACACGGAAACCTTCCTTGATATGAGGGAAACCGGACAGTTGCTGGAGTCTGCCGAGTACTCCGGGCGCTGGTACGGTGTGCCACGCAGCCAGGTAACTGATGCGCTGGAGCAGGGCAAGGACGTCTTCCTCAAGATAGAAGTTCAGGGAGCCGAGACCATCAAGGCGTTGGCGCCTGAAGCGGTCCTGATATTCCTGGCGCCTGCTTCGTTCGCGGAACTGGCGGGCCGCCTTGGCCAGCGTCAAACCGAAGGCCCGGAGGAGGCAGCGCGCCGCCTCGCTATCGCTCGGCAGGAACTCACCCTGATGGACCGGTACGACTACTGCGTTATCAACCGTGAAGGTCACCTGGGAGAGGCCGTAGCGGATATCGAAGCTATCATCGTTGCCGAAAAGTGCCGAGTGTCGCCCAGAAGGGTCAAGCTGGACTGAATCTGCATAAGTGCAAGACTACGGCGTCCTATTCTTGTACAAGAGGACTTGTCAATCGTGGTTTCCCAGGAAGGTACCCCAACAGCAGTTCGCCCCAAGCTTCCACCATGGCTGAAGGTCTCGATGCCGGGCAGCCCGCGGTATCTGGAGCTCAAGCAGTTGATGCGGGGCCACCAACTCAACACCGTCTGTGAAGAGGCCCACTGCCCCAACATTGGGGAGTGCTGGGGTCGGGGCACCGCCACCTTTATGATTCTCGGCGACATTTGCACTCGTCGCTGCCACTACTGCGCCGTCACCACCGGCCGTCCCCAGGGCGTAGACCTGATGGAACCGGGGCGCCTGGCGGAAACCGTGAAGAAGATGGGGCTTCGTTACTGCGTGATCACCTCGGTGAACCGCGACGACCTGGCCGACGGGGGGGCGTTCATATTTGCCGCCTGCATCAACCGGATCAGGAAGGAAACGCCCGACTGCAAGGTGGAAGTCCTGATTCCTGATTTTGGGGGCTCACGCGATGCCCTGGCCCGGGTTATGGAAACCCGTCCCGACGTGCTGAACCACAACATTGAGTCTACCAAGCGGGTATTTCCCCGGGTCAGGCCCAAGGGCGACTACCGGCGTTCCCTTGAGTTGCTGGCCACTGCCAAGGAGCTGGACTCGGCGGCCGTCACCAAGTCCGGCATAATCGTGGGCATGGGCGAGACCGTAGCAGAAGTTGTCGAAACCATGAAAGACCTCCGGGAAGTGGACTGTGACCTGTTGACCATTGGGCAATATCTCCGCCCCTCAGCCAGGCACATTGCCATTGACCGGTTTTACCATCCCACTGAATTTGCTGATCTGGCGCGAATAGGCGAAGAACTGGAATTCAAGCACGTCGCGTCGGGACCGCTGGTACGAAGTTCATACCATGCCGACGTCCAGCATGATGCTGCGGTTCTCAATGTGTAAGCTCCTCCTGTTTGCATTAATCGCATAAACGCCGGAGCCAATCTCAGGTCCCCATGAAGAATGGTGCCACCCTCATCCTGGCAAATGCTCGGGTTCTTACTCTTGACCCGCTGAACCCCCGTGCCGAAGCGGTTGCCATTACCGGTGAGCGTATTGCTGCGGTTGGCGCTGAAGCCTGTGTTTGCGCCCATAGGGGGGCAAAAACGGAGGTTATCGACTGTAAGGGCCTGCCTCTTGTTCCTGGCCTCAACGATGCCCATACCCATGTTCTGGCTACCGCAGCCTCACGTTCGGCGTTGGATTGTCGTTCTCCCGGCATTGACTCCGTGGGCAAACTGCTGATTATTCTTCGAGACAGGGCTATTGACCTCCAGTCGGGGCAGTGGATACGGGGCTATGGCCTGGAGCCTGGCATGCTACTCGAAGAGAGATACCCCACTCGGCAGGAACTGGACTCCGTTACGCCCCTGAACCCGGTCCGCCTTGAGCACTCCAGCGGACATGCAGCCCTCCTGAACAGCCGAGGCCTGGCTGCGGCAGGAATTAACGCCGATACGTCAGACCCGCCGGACGGGGCAATTGAAAGGGATGAAAGCGGAGAACCTACGGGGCTTTTGCTGGAGATGGGCGCCCACTTGCGGGAAAGGCTGGGCAGGACCCGTTCTCCTGATGAAATTATTGCCGGAGTATCTCGCTTGAGTGAGACTATGCTCGGCTACGGCATTACGTCAGTTCAAGATGCGGGGCCGACTAACGGCGCCGACCAATGGGAAGCGTTCCAGTCCCTGACTTCCGGCCGGATATTCCAACCCCGTGTAACTATGATGGCCGGCATATACAAGCTGGGCGAATTAACAGAGGCCGGTCTGGGCTGGGGCAGCGGAAATAATCGGTTGAGGGTAGGCCACGCGAAGATAATGCTCACCGGCACCACCGGCCAACTGATGCCTTCCTCCGAAGACCTGACTGAACTGGCTCTTCAGGCGGGGGAGAAGGGTTTTCCCATAGCGGTACACGCAATTGAACAGGAGGCGGTTGAGGAAGCAATCCGGATTGCAGCCTTGAATCCCCGGTCTGTTGGAGAGGCAAGGGAAGGCGCTTCCAACCTGACGGTCCAATCCCGGGCGAAAGACCGGATTGAACATTGCGCCGAGTGCCCTCCCCAGTTGATGAAGAGGCTGGCCCGTTCGGGGGCCATGGTAGTTACCCAGCCTGGGTTCATCTACTGGCGGGGAGATACCTATCTGGAGCGCGTCGAAAATGAACTCCTGCCCCACCTTTATTCCGTCAAACAGTTGACGGAACATCAGATACCGGTGGCATTCGGATCAGATTCACCGGTCATAGATCCAAATCCCTGGCCTGGCATCTTTAGCGCCGTTACCGGTATGACCAGGGCCAGTCGAAAGTTTCCTTCTCTTGGTGAGGAGGAAAACTCATCCACCAAGGGAATTAATGGCCTCACACCCTTTCAGGCATTGTCCTTATACACCCTGGAAGGAGCCAGGGCCGAGGGCATGGCGCACCGCAAGGGTATGATTCGCCCGGGAATGCTGGCTGACCTGGCGCTGCTGGACAGGCCGGTAAGTGAAATGCACAGATCCGAAATCCTCGATACGAGGTCACGTCTAACCGTTGTCGGTGGGAAAGTTGCCTGGAGGGACGGGGAAATATGAAGCCGTTGGGAGGGAGTCGCCACGCAAGGCAGGCTAGCGGCTTCGCTCCCTGATGTATGCGGCCATTGATTCCAGGGAATTGCGGCTTGCATTCTCTGGAACGGTTTCAAGGGCCTCGATTGCCTCATCGCAGTAGTTTCTGATGATTGCGAAGCAGTCGGGCACAATGGCCGAGTTTCTAATCATATCCAGCGCGCGCTCGAGTTCGCCGTCCAATCCAGGTTCCTGAAACAGCCTCGGAATGGGATTGTCCTCCGGGTACCGCTGTAACAGCATGATGCTGGGGAGGGTCAAAACGCCCTGCCGCAGGTCGTTTCCCACCGGCTTTCCCAGTTCCCCCTCGTCACCAAGTATGTCCAGCAAATCGTCCACCACCTGGAATGCCATACCGATGTTGCAGCCATAGCTGCTAAGGGCCTGTACCTGCTCTTCAGACGCGGCGCTCAGTACCGCCCCCGTTTCCGATGCTGTTCGGAAAAGGGAAGCCGTCTTGCGGTAAATGCGGTCGTAGTAACGGTCCAGTTCCTGCTGCGGGTTAAAGGTGTTGAAATACTCGATGAGTTCACCGCTGGCCAGTTCCATAATGGTTTCCGCAAAGCGTCGCACAACCCTCAGGTTGCCGGTGTCGCAAACCAGGGTGGCGGAAGTGGCGAACAGGTAGTCGCCCAGCAGAACGGCAACCTCTTTGCCCCAACGGCCGCTAACTGATGCCTGGCCGCGACGGGTGTCAGCGTCGTCCACCGTATCATCGTGAATCAGCGTAGCCAGGTGCAACAACTCGACACCGGTGGCCATCTTGACCGGGTTTTCCCGGCCCAGGGGACAGATGTTAGATGCCAACAGGGTCAGGGCCGGACGAACCCGCTTGCCTCCGTGGGACAGGGCGTGATCCAGCAGAGGCTCCAGTTCGGGGATGCTGGTATCCGCCAAATCGTGAAGCCGGTCCTCTACCATGGACAGTTGTTCCAAAATGGGGAAGTAAATTGCGAGGGCACGTTTATCCAGTCCCTGAACCAAAACAGCCTCTAAGATTCAGAGTGGCCTAGCCGCCCGGTTTCCTGCTGGACAACCTCGGGGTCAAGCTTGGTATATAAGGGGGAAGGCTGCCTGAGCGGTGAACCGCCCTTGATGGCTCCTGCCAGAATTTCAAAGTCCCACGCTTCCCGTTCCACGGCGCCATCGAATCCAAGGTATTCGTGAACCTTCTGGGAACTGAAGGGCAGGAAGGGCGCCAGCGCCACTTTCAGGCAGTTGATCACCTGAATGGAAACATTCAGAGTATTTGCGGCGTCCGCCCGGTCTTCCCGGATCGCCTTCCATGGTGCTTTGGCATCCAGGTAGCGGTTGGCATCCTGGGCCAACCCAAAAGCTTGCCCTATGGCTGCCTTGAACCTGGTGACCTCCAGGCTTCGTCCCACTTCTTCAAGGGCGGAACGGGCCGAATCGAGGACCTGTCGGTCTACCTCATCCAGTTCCCTGGCCGGAGGCACCTGGCCGTCGAAGTTGCGGTAGGTGAAGGACAGTACCCGGTTCACCAGGTTCCCGTAGGTCGCCACCAGTTCTTCATTGTTGCGCCGGACAAACTCGGCCCACGAAAAGTCGGCATCCCCTGATTCCGGCATGTTGATGGACAGCAGGTAGCGAAGCGGGTCAGGGTCGTAACGGTCCAGGTAGTCTGGCACCCAGACGGCCCAGTTCTGGCTGGTGGAAAATTTGCGGTTCTCCAGGCTCAAAAACTCGTTGGCCGGCACGTCAAAGGGCAGGTTAAGGTCATTGCCATACCCCATGATCATCGCTGGCCAGATTATGCTGTGGAAGGGAATGTTGTCCTTGCCGATAAAGTAATAGCTGCGGGTATCCGGGTCCTTCCAGAAATCCTCCCATCGGCCCTCCTGCCCCGAGTTGGCCGCCCATTCGACCGCCGCAGACAAGTAGCCGATAACCGCTTCAAACCAGACGTATATCCGCTTGCCTTCGTATCCTTCAAGGGGTATGGGGACGCCCCACGTCAGATCGCGGGTTATGGCCCGGTCCTTAAGGCCTCCCTCCAGAAAACTCCTGGTCTGGTTGGATACGTTGGACCGCCAGTGCGGCTGCTCACGAATCCATTTCAGCAGAGGTTGTTCAAAAGCAGACAACTTCAGAAAGAAGTGCTCCGACTCCCGAAATTCCGGCGGCCCGCCACAGAGGATGCAAAACGCCTCGTGCAGTTCCTGTGGGTCCAGCGTCCGCCCGCACTGATCGCACTGGTCGCCGCGCGCCCGGTTGTAAGCGCAGTGGGGACACACTCCCTCTACATACCTGTCGGGCAGGAAGCGTTCGCAGCCCGGGCAATAGGCCAAAAGCATGTCATCGGTATAGATGTACCCCTGTTCCAGTAACGAAAGAAAAATGTCGTGGACGACCCGCTGGTGGTTTTCGGTATTGGTATGCGTGAAAAGATCGAAAGAAATTCCCAGCCGATTCCAGGATTCCAGGAACTCGGCGTGGTACCGTTCCACCACCTCGGCGGGCGTAATTCCTTCCTGGTCAGCCCGTATCGTAATGGGTGTGCCATGAGTGTCGCTTCCGGACACCATCAGAACTTCGTTGCCCCGCATCCGGTGATAGCGCGCAAAGACGTCGGCGGCCAGGTAGCAGCCAGCCACGTGGCCCAAGTGCAGTGGCCCGTTGGCGTAGGGCCAGGCAACTCCTATGAATATCCTTTCATTCAATTAACGCCCCCATCCTCAACCCGTGATCCTTCCTTTCGCCCAGGCTACCAATTTGCGTTTCCGCTCCAATCAGGATGTAGAATAGCATAAATTTCCCTTGCCAGTAAGGATATTGAACTGCCCCCAATAGAGATTCCTGTGCCTTGAGGCGAACCGGTATTCCCAAACCTGAAGCGGAAACCTTCTGCTACTTTTTTCGGATTCTTGTGGGGCGCTCTTACAGTCGGTAATCGGGCTGTTTTCCAGTGCGCATCTTTTGTTCCTTGGCTACTGGCAGGGTGAAAATTCCTTAACCTGAACTTGCGGAACGGGCATACCACAACCCTCTAGCTTGATTGAAGAACTGTGAAGGTTAGCTGCAGGGCCTGGGCTCGGCAATTTTCAGCCCAAGCCAAACCTCATCTCAAACCATCGGCTCCTCTCTAAATCAGGTCGAGAGCAGCCCGTTGGCTCAATCCTTTCCATAGCCTTACTCGCTTATCAGCAGATAGTCAGCCAAGCTGAATCGTCAGGGTTTTGCATGTGTCGCGCAGGGTTGACAAATCAGGGCATGAAACGTAGGGTATCCATAGCGACAGCGAAGGGGTAATTACAGAATGCCAGCCCAGAGCTGCTATTCGCAAACTGATCTTCTACATTGTTCCGGGCTACCCAGGGACTGCATAAGAGATTCTGGACAATCCCCGGATAGATTATGTAAATCCTCTTTTTCCACTGGTCCAGATCTGCAGTCAATTCCCTCAAACGAGCGTCCCCTGTTTGCCAGCCTTTTTGGCGGTTGTCCTACATCCAAGGGCGCATACTCGCCGTAGCTCTTGCCTTACGCTGCCATTAACCAGACAGGAGGATCGAAACATGCAAAGCCAGGGAAGCTCCCAGCCGAATCCCGGGGAATCCTCTCCTGATGAGGCGCCAGCGCAGGGTTTGGAGAACGAATCCGCCTACATTTCGGTGAAGTCCCTTTGGAAGGTATTTGGCAGGAACCCGGAAAGGGTTCTGCAACCGGAGTACGCCGACAGGGACAAGTCCTTTTTCCAAAGCGAATTCGGGAATGTGGTGGGCCTTCGCGATGTCAATTTTGATGTACGCAGGGGAGAGACCTTCGTAGTTATGGGGCTCTCCGGCAGCGGCAAGTCAACCCTGGTCCGCTGCCTGCTCCGCCTTATCGACCCGACTTCCGGGGAAGTTGTGATTGATGGTGAGGACATCACCAAGATGAACGACAAGGAACTGGAAGCCTTCCGGCGCGCCAAGATCGCCATGGTCTTCCAGCATTATGGTCTCCTCCCCCACCGCAATGTGCTGGACAATGCGTCCTGGGGCCTGGAAGTGCAGGGCGTGGCCAAAGAAGAGCGTTACGAGCGCACGCGGAAGACCTTGGCTCTCGTGGGCCTCGCAGACTGGGAAGACTCCTATCCCCGTCAATTGTCCGGGGGCATGCAGCAGCGGGTAGGGCTGGCAAGGGCGCTGGTGGTGGATACCGACATCCTTCTTATGGACGAGCCCTTCAGTGGACTTGACCCGCTGATCCGCCGCCAAATGCAGGACGAACTGCTGAACCTGCAAACCGAACTGCGGAAAACCATCGTATTTATTACGCATGACCTTAACGAGGCCCTCAAGCTGGGTGACCATATCGCCATTATGCACGACGGTTCCGTAGCCCAGATTGGATCACCGGAAGACATAGTGCTTCGGCCTGAGGACGAATACGTGGGTGATTTTACCCAGGATGTGCGCCTGGAAAGTGTATTGACGGCGACCAAGGTTATGGTCACTCCGAAGGCAACACTTATGGGTAGGCAGGGCCCCCGGGCTGCACTGCACACTATAGGCGAGAGTGACGGTGACGTAGCCTGGGTAGTGGATAGCCGCTCAAAATTCATGGGGTTACTTTCCATATCCAGCGCGGAAAGGGCATTGCGGGCCGGAGTGAAGCGTTTTGACGAAGCGTGGGAATACGTGGACCGCGAGTACCTGCCGGTGTCGCCAACCACTACTTTTGACGCCTTGATCCCCATCGCGATGTCGAGCGATTTCCCTATACCCGTGGTGGACTCTACCAACACCCTGGTGGGCGAGGTACATCGCAGTGCTTTGGCCGAGGCTCTGGCTGAAACTTCGTTGGTGGACCCAGACTATCTGGCCAACGCGGCCATGAACGCCGCAATTGCCGCGGGGAACGAAGAGAACGAAAGTTAGCACCTTATTCCGGATTTCATCCATGTTGGCGCCTTTAGGCATCCAAACGCTCCTGAAGTTGATGTGAAAGCGCCAAAAAGTCACCCATAATGGAGGCGAAATGGCTTCTTTAACTCGAAACAGCGCGCCCACAGAGGGCAGCCCTGAACAGCCATCTACGTCCGAAGTTGCGAAGTCGGGAAGGGGCCTGACGTCCCCCCTGGCTACATTCGCTTCCCTCCCGGTCATGTACAAGTGGGCAGCGGGGTTGGCGGCCACGATAATTGTCCTAGTCGCGTGTCTGGTTGTTTGGGGACCCGCTATGGAGTTTCCCACCACGGTTTCCCGGTCCACTTTGGAAACGGTAGGGGGCGGCTCCATAGTTAGCGAGCGCTCCCTGCGGCAGGCAACCACTGACACTATCAATGACGGGGTAAAGTGGATTACCAGGGAGGCTGCCTGGCTCTTTGGTGGTATAACCACAGTTGTGGATTATGCCCTGATCTACATAGAAAAGGGCCTGATCTGGGTTCCGTGGCCGGTCATGGTTATCGGCCTGACATTGCTGGCATTCGCCATGGGCAGGTGGAGCTTGGCTGCTTTCACGTGTGCGGCGTTGCTTTATATCGGATTCATGGACCTATGGTCGCCGGCAATTGAAACCATAGCTCTGATTGTGGTTGCGGTAGCGATCTGCATGGCGATTGGACTGCCATTGGGGGTACTGGGCGCACGCAATCGGATGGCAGACAATTTGATGCGGCCTATTTTGGACGGTATGCAGACCATGCCCAGCTTTGTTTACCTGCTCCCGGGCATTCTGTTTTTCGGCCTGGGCAAGCCGGCCGGCATATTCGCCACTTTGATTTATGCGGCGCCGCCGGTTATCCGCCTTACAAATCTGGGTATCAGGCAGGTTTCCAGCGAGGCGGTTGAAGCTGCCCGTTCCTTTGGCGCCTCTCCAACACAGGTTCTGACCAAGGTACAGATTCCCATGGCGTTGCCAACCATAATGGCTGGCATCAACCAGACAACCATGATGGCCCTGGCCATGGTTACCATCGCCAGCCTGGTGGCTGCCGGAGGGCTGGGTGAACCGGTGCTCCGGGCCCTGCAAAAGAACGATGCAGGATTTGGCGCCATAGCCGGGCTTGCCATCGTTTTCCTGGCCATTGTCATCGACCGTCTTACCCAATCGGCGGCCCGGAATCGGCAGGAGTCCATGGGAATGGGGTAGAGGAAGGGGGCGGCTGCTCGTTCACACATTTTTCACCAAAGTTTGACAGTGACGAGAGTCGTTGATACCATTTGCGAGCATTTACGGAATCGTCAAATGCGCGCAATTTTCAGACCATATTTAAGGAGGTAGTAGCTTTGTTTACCAAGTACCGGTTGTTCATTTTAATGGCGGCCCTGTTTGCCATCTTCGCTTTGGTGGCCTGCCAGGCTGAACCGGAGATTGTCGAAGTCGAGAGGATCGTCGAGGTCGAAAGGGAAGTCCCGGTTGAGGTTGAGGTAGAAAGGGTTGTCGAAGTCGAGAGGCAGGTTCCTGTCGAAGTCGAAAGGGTTGTTGAGAGGGAAGTCCCTGTCGAAGTTGAAAGGGTTGTTGAAAGGGAAGTCCCGGTTGAGGTTGAGGTTGAGGTAGAAAGGGTTGTCGAGGTCGAGAGGATTGTTGAAGTTATGGCGCCGGAAGGGCCGAAGGAAACAATCATCTTCGGTGACCTTAACTGGACCAGCGCCCTGCTCCAAAACCGTGTCGCCCAGTACATTGTAGAGCACGGCTACGGCTACCCCACAGACGTTAAGTTTGGAGCCACTCTTCCTCTTTTCCAGGGTCTGCAGCGGGGCGATACTCATGTGACCATGGAAATCTGGCTTCCGAACCAGGACGAGGCTTGGGCAGAAGCCCGCACTGAAGGTGCCGTTCTGTCCGTCGGCAAGAGCCTGGGCAATGACTGGCAGTCCGCCTTTGTCATACCCGCCTATCTGCAAGAGCAGTATCCCGATCTGGACAGTGTAGAAGACCTGAAGGACCCTCAGTACAAGGAGCTGTTCAAGAGTGCCGAGACCGGCGATAAGGCAAGGCTGGTTTCCTGCATCATCGGCTGGGCCTGCGAGGAGGTAAATGCCAAGCAGGTTACCGGGTATGGGCTTGACGACCACGTGCAGATTATCAATCCCGGTGACGGCTCTGCTCTCAATGCAGATCTCTACGGCGCCTACGAACGGCAGGAACCGTGGCTGGGCTACCAGTGGGGCACCAATGACCCGGCCCTGGTACTGGACCTGGTCCGTCTTGAAGAGCCACCTTACAGCGATCAGTGCTGGTTCACGACCAAGGCATGCGCCTACGAGGACGCCACTGTCCTTATAGCAGTTAATCCCGACCTGCCCGGTAATGCGCCCGACGTGGTGGAAATGCTGAGGAATTGGGACTTTAATATTGAAGTCTACAAAGAGGTTGCTCGCTGGCAGCTTGATAACCCCGATACCGACCCGCAGGATGCCGCCCTCTGGTGGCTTAACAGCTTCCCCGACATTTGGGGCGGCTGGGTGACCGACGATGCTATGGCCTCTATCCAGGCCGCCCTGGCCGCCGGTGAAGTCGCTGAAGGCTGGCCCGAGGAATAAGTAAAGAACCACAGTTCAAACTCGGCTGATTTGGGGACGACCGGCGGGGTCGTCCCCCTTTTTTTGCCAGGAGGGAGGTGCACAAGATCTTTCGCCCTCCTTAACGCCATACGCACGTCCAGTCTGCCTGCCAGCAAAAGGAAATAACATTCTCACTTGCCGTGTGAGGCTCGGGAAACACAGGCGCGGGCCGCGAATTTCACAAATTGTTCACTTTCCTGGTTACCTCTTTAGTGGTCGGAAGCCATTTAGCGTATTACAGTAATCGTTGGCTAATGATCGCGTTGAAAACAGGCTTCAAGAGGTTCCTGTCTTGTTATCCAGTTCCCGGGCTTTTACGCTTGCCCTGCTTGCGCTTGCGCTGCCATTGATACTGGCCTGCCAGCGAGAAACTGTGGCTCTAACAACCCCGAAGGAGATAATAGTGTTTGGGGACCTGAGCTGGGACAGCGCACTGATTCAAAACAGAATCGCTCAGTACATTACTGAATTTGGATATGGATACGCCACCGACGTGATACCCGGGGAGACTTTGCCGCTGTTCGAGGCCTTGCGCCGGCAAGAAACCCACGTTGCCATGGAAGTCTGGATTCCCAATCAGAACACGGCCTGGGACGAGGCCCGGGCGGCCGGTGAGATACTGTCGGTGGGCGCCAGCCTGGACAAGGACTGGCAGTCTGCTTTCGTGATTCCCGCATATCTTCAGGAACAATACCCCGAACTGGACCACGTCGAAGACCTGAAGGTCCAGGAGTACAAGGACCTGTTCAGGTCCTCTGACACCGGCGACCGGGCCCGTCTTGTTTCCTGCGTAGTTGGCTGGTCCTGCGAGCCAGTGAACGACAGGCAGATTGAGGGCTACGGTCTGTCTGACCACGTCGAAATTGAACATCCAGTTGACGGCGATCAGCTTAACGCCGATTTGTTAAAGGCTTACGACAGCCGGGCCCCCTGGCTGGGCTACCAATGGGGCACCAACGACACTGCCCTGCTACTTGACCTGGTCCGACTGGAGGAACCGGCCTACAGCGACGAATGCTGGTACACGACCAGGGCCTGCGCCTACGAGGATGCGACAATCCTGATCGCCATTGACCCCGACCTGCTCACCCGCGCTCCCGAAGTGGTGGCAATGCTTCGCAAGTGGGACTTCAATCTCGATATCTATGGTTCCGTAGTGGGGTGGCGGGCTGAAAACCCCGATGCAGGGGTCAACGAGACGGCGCTCTGGTGGCTGGACAACAACGTCGATACCTGGGGTCCGTGGGTTACACAGGTGGCAGGCGCCAAAGTCCAGGTCGCTCTGGAATCCGACGCAATCCCCGAGGGCTGGCCAGACGACCAATAGTCAGACCGAATGATGGAGATGCATTAAAGGGGACGATCTTCAGGGTCGTCCCCTTCCTCTTGCCTGTTATAATGGCGCAGGGTTGGCCCATGCAGGTCTCCCTCAACTGTTTTAGAGGTGTTCCATGTCAACTCGCGAACCCATTTCCGACAAAACCCTGGAGGTTTTGCGTAACATTCCCACCCAGACCCTTATTGACGGCCTCTGGGTTATGGGCTGGCCCATGAGCTACATCGAGGGCGCCCGCCCCCTGCAGCGGGGCCAGAGCATGTCGGGCCGGGCCGTAACCCTGCGCTTTGTCCCCCACCGTCCTGACTTGGCCCAGGACAAGCCCAAGGGAGACCAGTCTGCCGAGTATGTTGCCTATGAAATGTGTGGTCCCGGCGAGGTACTGGTAATCGACGCAATGGGCTGGACCTACAGTTCCATCGGCGGCGACATCAAGTTCATGCGCCTGCACCAGCGCGGCGTGGGCGGCCTGGTAACCGATGGCGCGGTGCGGGACAGCAACTCCCTGATCGAGTACGGCTTCCCCGTTTATTCAGCTTCCACTACCGCGAAACAGGGACCGGCCGAATTCTGGCCCTGGCAGGTCAACGATGCTATACAGTGTGGGGGCGTCCTTGTCCGGCCCGGCGATGCCATTGTCGGCGACGACGATGGAGCAGTGGTGGTGCCTCGAGCCGCAGTTGACCAGGTCATTGCCATCGCCCATGAACGTGAGGAAGTGGAAGGGGTGATCAAGGCCCAGCTTGAGGTGGAACGCTGCTCCCCTGGCAAGTACTATCCCTTCAACGACCTTACCTGGAAATTGTTCGAGGAGAAGACCGGCAAGACCCGCCAGCAGCAGGTACGTTAGCGGTCCCCGCCCGGCTTAACCTGGCTATCAAAACGCATCGCAATTAGTGGAGGAAAGAAAATGCCCAGACTGCCTTTGGCTTCCCGCGACAATGTGCCGGAAAACCAGCGCGACCTTTTCGATACCCTGGTGGGTGATGGGCCAGTGCCCAATCGCGGCCCCGGATCCGTCTATATCCACGTGCCTGAAGCTGCCCAGCGTCTGACTTCGCTGAACAACTACCTTCGCCGCGAGTCCAGCCTGCCTGACAAGATTCTGGAACTGGCCATGCTGGTAACCGCCCGCGAGTTTGACTGCCAGCATATCTGGAACGCCCACGCCGGTTCCGCCCGCGAGGCCGGTGTGCCTGACGAACTGGTAGACGCGCTGCGAGAAGGCGAAGAACTGATTGACCTGGCCCCGGACGAAGAGGCCGTGGTCAACTACGGCCAGGAATTCTACCGCACCCATCACGTCAGCCGCGGCGCCTGGCAGGCCGCCTACGAACAGTTTGGCAAGCAGGGAATCATTGAACTGACGTTGGTTATGGGGAACTATGCCGCCCTGGCCTTTTGCATCAACGCCTTTGACACCGAGCTTCCTCCTGAACGGGACGAAAAGCTGCTTCCCGTATAGGCTCGCATAACTGGAAAAAACGGGGCAGCCACCTTGGCTGCCCCGTCCTTACTTTGTCCCGGCATTCGGATGGATCAACCCGTTTGCCGATAAATCTGAATCCGGTGCCGCAGGCTGTCCACCACGTACACTAGGCCTTCGGGTCCCACCTTTACCGACGTCGGACCCCAGAAGAGCTTTTCCACGTTGGCTGACCTCTCCCACTCGTATCCCCGTTGGAGGTTGTATTCTGGCCGGTTTCCGATTTCCGGTTCCAGGTGCGCAGCCCCACGGGCGTTCGCTTCGTCCGGGTTAGCTGCAAAGTAATCCTGGGCCCAAAGGGAATCGCGGGACTCTCCCCGGAAGGAGGCCACGAATCTTCCCTGGCTGTCCATGATCTGGACCCTTTCGTTACCCCAGTCAGCCACGATTATGTCGCCCTGCGGGCCCACTGCAAGCCCTGCAGGGCGGTTGAATTTTCCAGCCTCTTGTCCAGGAACGCCAAAGGTGTCCAGGAAAGCCCCGTCAGCGCCGAACTTCTGAATGCGGTCATTGCGCCAGTCGGAAACATAGACGTGGCCTTCGGAGTCGACCGCCAGCCCCCAGGGCATGTTGAACTGCCCGTTACCACCGCCGTATTCCCCCCACTGGCTCAGGAAACGGCCTTCCCTCGTGTATCTTTGTATGCGGTGGTTCAGACTGTCTGCGACCAGCAGATTGTACTCATGGTCAAAGGCTATGAAGGAAGGCCGGTTGAACTGGCCTGCTCCGGCGCCTCCAACTCCCCACTTGCTAACGAAATTGCCGTCCTCGTCATAGACTGAAATGCGGTTTAGCGCTTCATCCGCCACGTACAGGCGGTCCTTATCATCAAATGCAAGGGAACTGGGCCACCAAAGCTCGCCGTCGCCGGTTCCGCCAGTGCAAAACTCTCCCAGGTATTCCTCAGCCGGGGTGCAGCGCATAATTCGCTTGTAGGCGATTCTCACGCCTACCTCGGGCCCTGCCCGGTTTAGGACGAAAATATTGCCCCTGGAATTGATTGCCAAATCAACGGGATTGTTGAAGCCTCTGCCCTGGTTAGCCATGAACCCCAGGGTGTGGCTGTACTGGAGGCGCGCTATGGTCGTCATTGGTGTATGTCCTCAGGCCAACTGGTACTCCCGGGTGGCTACGATCAACTGAAGCATTTCGGCGACTCTGCCGTCCGAGCAATCGGCGGCGCCCCTCTCACTGAATTCCAATGCCCCGTCTCTCGCCGCGTGGTTCACCAGGCTGTTCCTGGTAGCGTCCGTAATATCGAACAAGCCCAGGGCATCCAGGCATACGTCCACAAACTCCTCGGGGTCAAGGCTGTCGCCTGCCTCTCTAACCCTCCAGAGCGCGGCTTGCACGCCGGGGCGAGCCAGGTCGCCCATTTCCAAAGCTGCCGAATTAACACGCTCTACTAGGTTGCCGGTATCAATCCACTCCCGCCCAGTGTGCCACCCCTCCACAGTGGGGGGATTCAGTATTTCCTGGCCCATAAAGCTGACATCCATGGCCAGATTGACGATGCCCCACTCGGGAAACTGGTAGCTGCCTGCCAGCCGCGCGGTTCCGGCCACCAGTTCGGTGGGGCTCTTGACCCTGGCCAATCTCGCCTCATCCCCCTTGAAGAAGTCGGAGAGGAGGAGCGCGCGCATTACTTCCCGAATGTCGCCCTTGGACTCGGTAAAGGTGTCCGCCAGGTATTGAATCGCCCCCTCGTTGGGAGTGTCAGAGACGAAGAAGTCATAGAGCCTGGAAGCGACGAACCAGGCCGTAGCTGGCTGCTGACAGATTATGTCAATAACATCCTCGCCATTGAAGGGCCCGGTGTGCCCCAAAAAAGTCTTGTCGCTGTCGTCGTGGTCCTCGGGGAGGTAGACAAACTGCCAGTCCAGCCGGCCGTGCGGCCAGATGGAGTCCCGGGAGGCGCGGATGCTCATGTAGTCGGCATTGGCAATGGTCCATCCAGTAAAAGCCCGAGCGCAGGCCTTAACGTCGTCCTCCGTGTAGTTGCCGATGCCCATGGAAAAGAGCTCCAGAAGTTCCCTGCCGTAGTTTTCGTTAGGGGCGTCCTTGTGATTGTCCTTGTTGTCCAGCCAGAAAATCATGGCCGGGTCACGGGACAACTCCAGCAGCAGAGTGCGAAAGTCGCCAAGTCCGCAACGCCGGAATGTGTTGGTCTGGTTGACCACCGCCTTGGCGTGGTTCAGTTTGCCGTAGGCAGTTGCGAAGAGACCATGCCAGAAGAGGGCCATCTTCTCTTCCAGGGGCCGCTGGGTGTTGATAATCCGGTATAGCCAGTACGCCTGGGAACTCTCGATCAGCATGAGGCTGTTCTGGTCGATGTGGTACCGGCGGACCAGGTCTTCATCCATCACCGGGGCCCGTTCCGGGTGAAGCAACTGATCCACTGTTGCTTCATAGCCCTGGGCGAGGAAGGTGTCCAACTCGTCCCGCGTTGCGCCAAAACCGGCCCTCCGCATAAGGTGGGCCATCAACGCCAGTTCCTTGTTTGCCATAGCCTGACCTCCCGGAAGTCCTTGAAGAGACCGACTTTAGCTGCGGGAGTTCGCAGTTAACCCTGGTCCTGTGCAGGTTGAGTCAGCGCCGTTTTCGTACGATGCTGGGAGTATAACACCTGTGGGGTCTGTCAAGAAAATTCGCAACGGACCACTGAATCGGCAGCCCGGTACACTTCCCTAGCGGCGCTCTGCTTCGTACCCGGCAATCCAGCCCAACTCTAACTGTCGCTCCAGCGGTACAACACTGGGCGTGGACCCGCCAATCAGTTGCTCGCCGATTACTTGTGCCTCACGAAGTTCCTGGATATCTTCTTGAGGAATACCAAGCACCTGGCCCAGCACATAGTCGTTTGCTTCCCCCATATCCGGCGCGGGGCCACGTACCCTGACATCTGCATTACCAAGTTGCCAGCCCCGGCCCAGGAACGAACGGGAACCCATGTCACTGGATTGAGGAAAATCCACGGTTTCGAAGAGTCCCCGTTCCCTCAGATGTCCGTCCCTTAGCAAATGGGCGGCGTTCTGCACTGGTGCGGATGGAACTCCCTGTTTCTGTAATGCGGCTACAACTGCGTCCTGGGGCTGGTCGCAGGTCCACAGGGAAATAACTCTGTCCAGTTCGTCCTGGTTCTCGTACCGAATCAGCGGGTCTGCAAAGCGGGGGTCGGCGGCCAGGCCTGGCTGCCCAATGGCCTTACAGAACGAAACCCAATCTTCGTCGTCCCTTACGGACAGTGCCACCCAGCAGTCATCTCCCTGGCAGGAGTAGCACCCGTGGGGTGAAAAGGATGGGTGGCGGTTTCCCAGGCGGCGCGTACGGCGGCCGTTGCTTGCGAAGTCCAGCAGGCCCTCGCCGAAGAAAGAAACGCCGGTCTGGTACATGGCCAGATCTACCCACGTCCCCCTCCCCGTGAGTGCTCTCCGGTACAGCGCCGACAGGATGGCAAGCTGGGCCGACCAGCAGGCCAGGAAATCGGTGTAAGAGTTTCCTATCTTGTTGGGTGTAGTACTGCCGGTCAGCTTGCCATCTCTGCCCGATTCAAGGTAACCCATGAACGCTCCGGACCCGTGGGTGGGTTCAAGGGCGGAAGCCATGGCGCCAAACGCGCTCCAGGGCCCACTGTGCCCGTAGCCTGTGTTGGACACCAGAACCAGGTCGGGCCGTACCATCCTCATATTGGAATAGTCCAGGCCAAATCGGCGGGTAACTCGTGGAGTGAAGTTCTCCAGCACCACGTCGCTGACGGCGACCAGGTCCAGAAGATGTCGCATGCCGTCCTCTGACCGCAAGTCCAGGGTCAGGCTGCGCTTGCCCCGGTTCAGCGTCTGGAACGTGCCGGCCCGGTTCCAGAAGTCCTCGCCTGGTTCGTTGTTGGGGTATGGGCCAGTCAGGGTCCGGGTGGTATCCACAAATGCGGCGTGGTGGGTGTCAATCTTGATTACCTCGGCTCCCAGGTCGGCCAGATACGCCCCCACGTAAGGCATAGCAAAGACGCGGCTTAGGTCGACAACCCGTATTCCGGCCAGTGGTGCGTTGCTCACCTAAATCACCTTATTGGCGTGCAGTTGAACCAGTTCTTCATCTGAAAGGCCCAGCCTGCCGCAATAGACGTGGCGGTTGTGCTCTCCGAGTAGCGGGGCGGCACGCCGGACCTGATAGGATTCAGCGTGCAATAGTGGCCCAAAGCCCGGGTATTTGGCCGCGCCGACCTCCGGGTGGTCTACTTCTACGAAGAAATCACGTTCCGCCAGGTGTGGGCAGTCATACAAGTCGCCGGCGTCCTGGGCCATGCCGAATACCAGACGGCGTTCTCCAGAGGCCTCGAACAGGGGCCGACGGTCCCACTCAGCCAGACCCATTTTCAGCAACTCCATCAGTTCTTCGCCGTGTTCAATGCGTCCCGCCCCGCTGGCGAATTTCTCATCTTTAAGCTCTTCCAGCCCAATCAGGTCGGCGACTACAGCCCACGGTTGCGAACCCTGCACCGAGGGGACCACGTGCCCGTCCCTCGCCGGCATCAACTCCTCGAAACCGGATCCTCGTACCGGTCGCCGGCCCTTGATGGCGCCCATGTAATCGTAGTAGGGAACTGCCTGCACCATGTGGGTTGCCAGGCACTCGGCGGCCGAAACATCGACCTGCTGTCCCGTGCCCGTAAAGAGTCGCTGGAACAAGGCTGCTGTGGCGGCAGTAGCGGCGTTCACTCCGGCAACGTACCAGGACTGATCCAGTGCATTGCGCAATGGTTCCCGGTCGGAGTCGCCGGAATGGAAGAGGTGCCCGCTGTAGGCGAACACCTCAAGGTCAGTAGCCGGGCGGTCCCGCAGGGGGCCGCTCAAACCAAAGGGGGTGATTGAGACGGCGACGATGGCAGGTTTGAGTTCGGAAAGGGAGGCATAGTCCACCCCCAAGGCTTCCGACTCGGAAGGGGTGAAGTTGTGGACCACTATGTCGGTATCTTCTACCAGTCGGTCCAGAATGCGTTTGCCAGTGCTGGAGGAGACGTCTAGCGTAAGCCCCAGCTTGTTGGTGTTGAGGTAGAGGAAAGGCAGGCTCTTCTCGGGATGCGGGTCGTCGCCGGCGAAGGGTCCCTTGCGCCGGGCTGGATCGCCGGTTCCGGGAGGTTCGATTTTGACGACCTCTGCCCCGTAGTCGGCCAGCAGCCTCGCGCAAAAAGGAGCGGAGGTGTCGCCGCCTAGCTCCAGTACTCGAATACCATCCAGCAGGTCCATTCCTACCAGGGTTCCTCTAGCCAAATCAGAGGCAGGTTCTGCCCCCGCCTTGGCAATATAACGGTGCCCTGGCCTGCGGCGGTCAGGTGGCCGCGGCTGTTGGTCAGTTCCACGGTGCATTCCACCAGCCCGAAGCCGTCGGCCTCGCACTTGCCGGTAACGACGCCGGAGGCAGTTAGAACGTCTCCGGGGAAATCCATGCCCCGGTGCTGGACATAGAACCGCTTGAACCAGCCTTCCTCACCGGCGAAGTCGATGAGCAGTTGACCCAGGTACTGGTTCTTAAGCGAACCGTTCACCACCACGTTAGCCAGTCCCTGTTCCGACTGGGCAAAGGGCAGGTCCCAGTGGATACGGGCGTAGTTTCCATTGGCCGCCGCCCACCGTACCAGATGGGTAGTAGTCATGGGCCCCTTTACCACGGGCGGCAGATGGTCGCCCACGGACACGTCCTCGAAGAACCTCTGGTTGCTTGAAACCGGCTCGGGCTTGGAGAGGATTATGTCGGAGCCGGGGGGCGACAGGGGCACCGCTTCCAGGGCCACGGCGCCCGAAATTTCCCTTGAATCAGCAGTGTCCTGGTCGGGCAGGCTGCGGTGGATGCTGACCCGTTTGGCCAGGCTGACTGTCTGCCCCAACTGGTTGGTCTGGGTCTCTTGCCTGACCACAAAGACCAACAGTCCCGACCGGCCCTGTTTCTCAAAAATGTCCAGGACTTTGAACTGCCGGGTTATCCAGGAACCCACATATGCAGGCCGCAGGAACTGCCAGTCGCTACCCCCGTTCAGGCCGTAGCTGTTAAAGGGCAATGGCACCTGGAAATGCGACTCTTGCCCTGCTCCGAAGTAACCAATTGGCGGCCCGATGTCCTTCCAGGTAGCCAAAGGCGGACACACGATGCCGGCGAACCGGGACTTGCTGGCGTAATCGGCGTCCCGGTACAGGGGATTGCCGTCCTCTATGGCATCCGCCACGTCATAGGCCATCTCCTCGCTGATGGGAAACCGGTTCCGTTCTGGTTCAGTTTCCGTACCCACCAGCGCCCGCACTTCATCGGTTATAAGGGATTCGACCATTGTCACCCCGTCGAATTGCTGATTTAGTGCCCCGGTAAGGTTTCTTATCCCACCCACGCCCTCGGTGCGATGCCCTCAATGTCCGTCACCACGTCCACCACCGACGGTTTTCCCGAATTGGCGGCCTCGGTCATGGCAGCCTGCAAGTCTTCTGGTCGCTCCACCCGGATACCAAAGCCGCCCATGTCTTCCGCCAGCTTGGCAAAGTTGGTGTCCGGGAAAACCCAAAGTTCATCTACATTCCCGGTTGCTCCCACACTCTCGTAGGCCCGCTCGTTGCCACGCTTCTCCTGATTGAGGGAATGGTTGTTGTTAATCACTGATACCGTGTTAATGCCGTAGCGTACCGCCGTCTCCAATTCGCTCAGGTGGTACCAGAAGCCGCCGTCGCCGGTGAAGCAGACCACCGTCCGGTCCGGCACGGCGCACTTGGCGCCCAACGCGGCGGGAAAGGCCCAGCCCAGGGAACCGGCGCACCGCAGGAAGGTCTGGGTCGGTTTGTACAGGTCGATCATCGTCCCCGTCCAGATGCCCGAATGGCCCGTATCGGACAGCAGTACCCCGTCGTCAGGCAGAAATTCGGATATCTCCTTGCACAGCCGTTCAGGACGGATGGGAGAGGCGTCCGAGTTGGCCAAGGGCGCAACTTCGTCCCGCCATTCCCTTACCAGTTGCTGTGCCCGGCCGACCCAATCACCCCGACTGCCAATGGGTTCCAGGTGTTCAATCAGCTTGCGCAGCGAGGCCCGGGCGTCGCCCTGCAGTCCCACCTGAATAGGGTAGCTGCGCCCCAATTCCGTGGGGTCAATGTCCAGTTGGACCACCGGCGTCCCCGGCTTCGGAATCTGCCACTCCGTGGTTACCTGGCTGCCAGTGTGGCTGCCGATGAAAAAGACCAGGTCCGCCTCCGACACAACCCGGTTGGCGCACCACCGCGAGTATGTTCCGCAGACCCCCACCGACAGGGGATGGTCGTCGGGAATGGTCCCTTTGGCGTTCAGCGATGTGGCAACGGGAATTGACAGCATCTCCGCCAGTTCCACCACTTCCTGCTGCGCTCCCGACGACCTAACGCCGCCCCCGGCAACGATTACGGGCCGTCGCGCTTCCGTCAGGGCCCGTGCCGCGTCCATGATCATTTCCGTTTCCGGTTCGCCCCGGAAGGGCGGCACGTGGGTGAAGGGCGCCTCCACCAATACTTCCAGGTCCGCCTCCGCGTCCACAATCAGCGCTCCCGATGAACCCTGTAAATCCAGGTGGGTAGGTCCGGGCGCGCCTGCGGTTGCCTCCCGGAAAGCTTGACGCAACAGCCTGGGAAACTCATTTGGATTGTCTACCAGGGCGTTAAACTTGGTAACGGCGTTGAAGGGCTGGACGTGGTCGACTTCCTGGTAGTAGTTGCGGTTCTGCTGGGAGGGCGCCCCCCGACCGGTCAGAGCCACCACCGGCGCGCCGCCCAGGAATGGATCCTGCAGACCCGCCGCCAGGTTGGCCGCTCCTACGTTCTGGGCCATGCAGACCGCGGGTCGCCTGGCCGCCCGTGCATAGCCATCAGCCATATAGGCCGCCGCCTTCTCGCTGTGAGCCATTATCCGGGCAATGCCCACCTGTTCCATTTCAACCAGGGCTCTGGTTACCACCATTGGCATGTAAAAGGCGTGGGTCACGCCATAAGCCTGCATCGTTTCCACCAGGAAACGCGCTCCAGTCATTTGTGGCATGGGTTAACCTCCCGGAGAGAGTTGGCAATTGCAGTTTGTCGGATAATAGCGTCAGCTAGTGGCGCTGGCAAGGGCAATCTGCCAACAGCGGCGGAGGCCGCAAGAGAAAGGCGACAAGACTACCAAAATCAGGTCGAAAGGCGTATAGTTTTCCCAAATACAGGTAGCCTAAACTGCTGACAGGAGGTCACAATATGGCAGAAATACTGGGCCTTGGGCTCACTCATTCTCCGTCCTTGATCAAGCCTGACGAGGAGAAAGACTATTCCGTATTCCGCAGCTTGCGAAACCCCAACCTGCCTGAAGAACTGAGAAATCCTTCCAACTGGCCGGAACCCATGCGCATAGAGTTTGGCGAGGACGAGGGTCTCTCTTCGGCCATCAAAGCCAGGGAGCGGCTGGTTAACGGATTCCGCAAGCTCCGTGAGGAACTGGACGCATTCAATCCCGATTTCGTCGTTATCTGGGGCGACGACCAGTACGAGAACTTCAAGGAAGACATCATCCCGCCCTTCTGCGTCATGGCCTATGATGAGATGGAGTGCCAGCCCTTCCAGACCGGTGACGGCGGCACCCGCTTGAACGTCTGGAACGAGCCCGGCGACACTACCTTCAAATACCAGGGCAACCGCTCCGCCGCCCGCGCCTTGGTGCGCGGCCTCATCGAGGAAGGCATCGACATGTCCTATGCCTACAAGCCTTTGCACGAAAAGGGCGGCCTGGGCCACGCTATCCTCAACACCTTGCTCTATCTGGACTACGACCGCAAGGGCTGGAACTATCCCGTGGTTCCCTTCCTGGTCAATTGCTATGGCAGCCGGGTGGTGCGGAACCGAGGCGGCGCCGTCCAGTACGAGGAGGAGTTTGATCCCCCGGGTCCTTCACCTAAGCGTTGCATGGAAGTGGGGGCCGCGGTCGGCCGAGTGCTTAAGGACAGCCCATACCGGGTGGCCCTGATCGCATCCTCAAGCTGGTCGCACGCTTTCCTGACCGACAAGCACCACCGCTTTTACCCCGACGTCGAGTCCGACCGGGCGCGCTTCGAGGAACTGAAGGACAGCGACTACGCTGCCTGGAGCCGAATCTCCATTGATCAGGTCGAGGATGCCGGCCAGCAGGAATTGTTGAACTGGATGTGCATCGCGGGCGCTATGCAGGAACTGGACTACAAGACGGAGATTGTGGAGTATGTGGAGTCCTACATCTTTAATTCCAATAAGTGTGTGGCCCTGTTCAAGCCTTAACCACACGGAATCAGTCAACCAGGAAGAACGGGGCAGGTCGAAGGCCTGCCCCGCTCTTCTTTGCCATATGCCTACGAGAAAGGGGGCGGGAATCATTCCCGCCCCCTGCCATTTTGGCTATTAACGCCGTGCCTATCGCTCAAATACTGAGGTAATGGGCTGGTGGCCTGCGTTTTCGGCGTAGGGCTCTTCCCGGTAAAGGGAAAGGGACTTCATGACAGGTATGTCCTGGATGGAGAAGAGGATGGCCTCGTCGTCGGCGTCGTTGGCGTGTTCGTGCCAGGCCCATGACGGCACCACAAGGAAGTCGCCTTCACCCCATTCAAACCGCTGCCCGTTGATGACGCTGTGGCCCTGGCCCCGAAAGACCTGGTACACCGCGCTACTGGTATGCCTGTGGGCCTTGGTGTTCACCCCACGCCGGATCAGCTGAATCCAGCAGGCCATTGTCCGCAGTACGGGCCCACCCGTGGCCGGGTCCGAAAACTCCATTGCCACGTCGTCGAAGGGACTGCAGTCGGTCTCTGCCAGGCTTTGCAGGGCGGCGTGAGTCTGTTCCCACTTGTAGTGCCACAGGGGCGAATAGGGGAGGTTGTTTTCTTCCCATGCCGGCCGCAGCGCGCCGGAAGCGTACTTTCGCACCGACTCGCCGGTTCCTACGATGGGTTGCTGATCTTCCGGGAACTGTTCGTAAAAGGTGGCTTCCAGGTTGTTGACCAGCGGTGTGTCCAGGCCGTCCAGCCAGATCATTGGCCCGTCGCCCTCGTTGTTGTGGTCGTGCCAGGTCCAAGACGGCGTGAGCACCAGGTCGCCGGGCTCCATGTAGCACTTGTCGCCCTCTACCGTCGTATAAGCGCCCGTGCCCTGCAGCACCCACCGGATGGCCGTGGGGGTGTGCCGATGGGCCGGAGCGTTCTCGCCCGGCAGGAGCAACTGAAGCGCCGCCGAAATGGTATGGGTTGTTCCGTGGGCCAGCCCGGGGTTTGCGAGCCTCAGCACCCGCCGTTCCACGTCCCGGTCGGGGGTTACGATGTCGCCGCTGCGCAGTACCAGCGGCTGGGCGTCGGCCCAACGCCAGGCAAAGGGTTCAACCTGGGGTTTTCGCTCGAGGCGGCGACCCATCCATGCCGCCCGCAGGCCGGCAGCCTCGGTATTCCCGTAAAACTGTTCTTCCTCTTCGGGGCTGACTCTTCCCAGCAATTGAGTCATATTTCCCTCCCTTTTTCGCCAGATTATTGCTTGGCTTGATTCTAATTGTGCGGTCTGGGGGTGTCAATTTGGCTGATAGTGTATAGTCTCGGATGACTGCCACCTGAAGCGGCGGAAACAGGACTGGCCGCAAATCCCAGGCGTGCAATTGGCATGGTGGCTAAATTGGGGGTCCACGACATGGCTGCAACACCCACTGGATTTGCGGACACTATCCTCCACAACGGAAAAGTGATAACCGTTGACCCGGGCGATTCAATTCAGCAGGCCATCGCCATTCGAGGGGACCACGTACTTGCGGTGGGCCGCGACGCCGACATTCTCCCGCTCGCGGGGCCTCACAGCGTGACCCTTGACCTGCGGGGACACACCGTCATCCCGGGCATCGTGGACATTCACGCTCACCTGGACAGGGAGGGCCTGAAGTCCATCTATCCATCGCTTGAGGGGTTGCGTTCCATTTCGGAAATCCAGGAACGTATCAGGGACCTGGCGGCGGCCAATGCGCCGGGTGAGTGGGTCGTAACCATGCCCATCGGTGATCCACCCAACTACGCCGAAATGCCTCAGTCATTGGCCGAGGGCCGATTCCCAAACCGCCACGACCTGGACGAGATGGCTCCCGACAACCCCGTATACATCAAGGGCATTTGGACGCCCTGGAACGTGCCGCCATCCGTTTCTATAGCAAACACGGCGGCCCTACGTCTGGCCGGAATTGACCGCCATACTGAATCGCCCGACTCCAGCGTCACCATCGAAAAGGACTCTGAAGGCGAACCAACAGGCGTCTTTATTGATACGGGCCGCTACCCTTCGGTGGAATTTACATTGATGCAGGCGGTGCCCCGGTTTACGATGTCGCAGCGGGTTGAAGCCCTGAAAGATTCCATGCGTCTTTACAATTCGGTGGGCACAACGGGCACCTACGAGGGCCACGGGGTTGCTCCCGAGGTTTTGCAGGCCTACAAGGCCGCTTGGGACGCCCGCGAGATGACTGTCCGGGCCAACCTCACGGTGAGCCCCCACTGGGCATCAATTGAACAGGCAGCACGCGAAATGGAGTCTTGGGGCCACTCATTTTCGGGCCCAGGTTTTGGCGACGAATTTCTTCGCGTCAGCGGTTACTTTATCCAATATGGGGGCAACCGTTATACGGCCCAGGCCCGTTCATCCCTCCTGCCCTACACCGGTTGGGCCGGGTTCATCCAGAGTTACCACTCTCCCGACTTCTTCTCGGATGCTGTCAGGCTGGCAGCAGAAAACAACATCAGGGTCAACACCCTGGTCCGTGAACCCCTTGAAGAGGTGCTGAATGTTTTCGAGGCGGTAGACCGGGACATCCCACTAAAGGGGAGAAGGTGGACACTGGCCCACGTGCTTCAGACCACTGACAGACAACTAGAACTAATCAAGAAGATGGGCCTGCTGGTGGAGACAATTCCCCTAACCGAGCTATGGCTGAGGGGTACGCCCTATCTGGACAACCCCGATCTCGCCGACACCGCCGTGGCCCACCGCCGCTACCTCGAGCGGGGCGTGGACTTCAGCTTCGGCACCGACAACAAGCCTTACAACCCCTTCGCCACCCTCTGGGCCGCCGTAGCCAGGCGTGAAAGAGTAACGGACCGGGTATTAGGCGCCGACCAGTGTTTGACCCGACTGGAAGCGCTGCGGGCCTTTACCGTGGGCGGAGCAAAGTACTCATTTGACGAGGACCGGCGGGGCAGCCTGGAACCCGGCAAGCTGGCCGACCTGGCTGTCCTGTCTGATGATCTGCTCGGAATGCCTGAGTCGGAGATTCCCAACATTCAGTCCCACCTGACGATGCTTGGCGGCCGGACAGTCCACCAATCAGACGACTTCTGAACCCCGGAACCGGACCGGATCGGCGGGCAGGTATCCTGGTCTGGGCCGCCTCTTCCGTAGTGCGCCCGATTCAGTCCACTACAGCGATGGCCGCTAGCTCCACCTTCAGCTTTTCGTGGGTGGCCAGCCGCGTAACTTCGATGGTTGCGGTGCCGGGACGGTGGTCGCCAAAGTATTCCCACCACACGGTATTCATCTGGTCCTGCTCATCCACGTTGGTCAGGTACCTGGTAACCTGCACCACGTCGCTGAAGGTGGCCCCGCAGGCTTCCAGGCCCTTTCGAACGTTCTCCAGGGCCATGCGTGTCTGCCCTTCCATGTCCTCAGGTATGTCATCAAACTCGGACTCTATGTGAGGGTGGCTATGGTATACCTTGGCCGCGTTTACCCCTGCCAGAAACAGCAGGGAACCGCCCGTTACCTTGACGGCCGGGGCGTAGGGCAGGTTCACAGAAGGGTCGCGTTCGGCGGTGTGGATGATTTCAATTCGCTCGGTCAAATCGGTTTCCTCCAGAATCATTGGGATGTACGCCGGCAACGGGGCCGTGCGGCGCTTCATTATAGATGAGTTATGCGTCACCCGTTTGCTGCTGGTTGACAGCGTTGGCCTCCCCAACTAAACTTCCGCAATCCTCGGGACACGCCGCCAGATGGCCTCGGCGATTCCTTTCAATCATCAAAACAATCATCAAGAAAGGGGAATACCGTGACACAGATCAAGAGCTTTGGGACTATGAACGTCGACTGGGAGGAGCGCGTCAATTTCGAACGCCTTCGCACCGAGCGGTTGAACAGGATCAAGGGCCTGCTTGAGAAGTCGGAACTGGGAGCAATCCTGTCCTTCGACATGAACAACATCAGGTATCTCACAGCTACCATCATTGGTACCTGGGCGCTGGACAAGCTGGTGCGGTTCTGTCTGCTCCCCCAGAACGACGAGCCCATTCTGTGGGACTTCGGTTCTGCCGCCCGCCACCATCAGCTGTATTGCCCCTGGCTGGGAGAACGATCTCGCGCCGGTATCTCCACCCTGCGGGGCGCCACTCCTCCCTCGGCCAACCTGGCCGAGGACGTGGCCAAGAAGATCAAGACCGAATTGGAGCTGCGGGGCCTGCAAAACGAGCCCATCGGCGTGGACGTGGTTGAGCCGGTGGTCCTGTTCGCCCTGCAGAAAGAGGGGATCAACGTGGTGGATGGCCAGCAGATCATGCTGGAGGCCCGCCGAATCAAGACCCAGGACGAGATAACCCTGCTGAACACCGCCTGCGCCATGGTGGATGCCGCCTATGACGTTCTCTATGAGGAATTGCGCGCCGGCATTCGCGAGAACGATGGCGTGGCATTGGTCAACAAGGTCCTGTATGAGCTGGGTTCCGAGTTCGTGGAGGGAGTGAATGCCATTGGTGGCGAACGTACCAGTCCACACCCGCACCTCTTTGCCGATCGGATTCTCCGGCCAGGCGACCAGGTCTACTTCGACATTCTGCACAGCTACATGGGCTACCGCACCTGCTATTACCGCACCCTGGCCATCGGCAGCGCCTCCCAGGCCCAGATTGACGCCTACAAGAAGTGCCGGGAGATACTGGACATCTCCATCGACGCGGTGAAGCCAGGAATTACTACTGCCGACATAGTCCAGCACTGGCCCAGGGCCGAGGAGTTCGGGTTTGCCAACGAGGAGGCGGCATTTGCCCTGCAGTACGGCCACGGGGTGGGCCTGAACATCTGGGAGGCTCCCATCTTCAGCCGACTGTTCTCCCTGGAGCATCCCCAGCCCATTGAGGAGGGCATGGTGTTTGCCCTGGAGGCCTTCTGGCCTGCAGCCGATGGCTGGTCGGCGGCCCGGATTGAGGAAGAAGTGGTGGTAACCGCCGACGGTCCCCAGGTCATAACCAGGTTCCCGGCGGAGGAACTAATGGTGGCGGGAGTGAAGTACTACTCGGCCAACGGGCCGCTGAACACGACAAGGGATGCCCAGTCCCACCGTAACCGGCCGGCCATGCCCGCGGGCCACGCCTAGTTCCAATACTGGGCTACACACCATGAGCCAGACAGCAATGGGGCGGGAGATTTACCCGCCCCAATTGCTATGAGAGTCAATGGCGCTGTCAACTCCGTTATTGCTGGTCCTCCGTCGAATCGGACATACCCAGCAGAATGTCCTCGAGCGTGCGGTCCAAGGCCGGGTCCAGATCCACCGGTTCCACGTAGGGAGTAACGTTGTAGTCCGCTCGCACCTGCTCAATAATGCGCTTGGCTTCGGCGTTGTTTTCGGCTATGCGATCAAGGTTGGCTTGCAGTTCACGGGATTCGGTTTCCCCCAACGCCAGCAATTCGCCAAGGTCGATGTCCAGTTTGAAAATGGACTTCAGACGCCGCATGATATCGTAGAAGGAGCGATGGTCCCTAAATATGCCCAACTGCTCGTTGTTTGAAACGACAAAGGGGTACATGGGAGCCATGGCCCCCAGGCGGAACATCTGTACGTCGGGGTAATCGAAGTGGGCCAATGAAACCATGGCCATGCCAATGGTGGGGCCCCGACGTCCCTCAGTTCCCCGGCTGGACATTATGACGCTGTGCCGTTCCAGGTTTTCCTTCATTTCGGGGCGGCTGTAGACGCAGTTAATGCGGCGTTCCATTTCCGGAGGCGCCGGTCCGTTGACCCCCTCCACAGCCACCGTCTGCTCAATGCCCAACTCCCGAACGGCCTGGAAAAAGCCCTCGCCGTAAATGTCTATCCGGGCCCACGGTTCTTCTCCCATGAATATTATCAGGCCGTTGCCGGCGTCGTAAAAGTCGTTCTCCCGGGTCATGGGGCTGGAGGGCAGGCCATCCTGGAAGGCGGCGGCCGGCCGGAAAGTGTCATGGGTTCCGGCCACCTGGAAGGGATAGCACATGGCCGACACCCGGTCGCCCAGGCGGCCGATGTGCCGTGCCCCAAGCTTTTCCACCAGGTAGCGGGGCAGCCCGCTGGATATTCGCCCGCCATTGGACCACTGGCGGCGCCAACCAGCAATAAGGTATTTTCCTTCCGGTTTTTCGTGGAGGACTAACAACTCATCGGCCATTCAGCGTTCCTCCCTGTATTGATTCTTTGATAGTGTCCGGGCTATAGAATCACTGGAACACCGGACACCCCAATTATAGCAGGATGTGAACATACTATGAAAAAGGCAGAGGATTTCTTGTCCCAACAGCGCTAGTGACCGGCCTGCATTGCTTCGGCTATACGCTCGGCCAGCATAATTACTGCGGGATTGATGGGGGCACGCACCAAATCGGGCATAATGGACGCGTCCACGATGCGCAGTCCCTCCACGCCGTAAACGCGGCCAAACTGGTTTACAACAGCCTGGTCATCGCCCTCCGGCCCCATTCTGCAGGTGCAGGATATATGCGAATAGGTGGTCGCCTCCCGCAAGAGCCAGCGGTCAAGAGCATCGTCAGAGGCCAGGTCGCCTACGGGCGGGTCCACCATCTCCCCCACGAACTCCTTCAGTTCCGGGCGGCCAGCCAGCTCCGCCGCCATCCTCACGCCGGCCCGCAACCGTTCCCGGTCAAAGGGGTCGGCCAGGTAGTTGTAGTGCATGGCTGGCTGAACCCGGTAGTCGGCGGATGTCAGCTTGAGTTCGCCCTGGCTGACTGGCAATAGCAGGGCAACCATCATCTCCACTGACCGTGGCACCGATTCAGGGTCTTCAGGGGCCGTTTGAATGTCGCCCGAGCGCGGGGGCACGAAACATCCCAGGCTGACGCTCAGGTCGTTCTTCAGGTCCGAGTCAGGCGCGGTGAAGCGCAGGGCGGCGCCGCCCGGGGCAGCCCGGCTCTGCAGCGGATAGCCTTCGGCGATGTTCCAGGATAGATAGACCTTTGGGTGGTCTTTGAGGTTGCGGCCAACCCCGGGCAGATTATGGACTACAGGGAGGCCCATTTCCGCCAGGTGGGACTCTGGGCCCAGGCCGGACAGCAGCATCAAGTGGGGCGAACCCACGGCGCCGGCGGACAGAACTATTTCCGATCCCTCAACGGTGAAAGTATCGCCGCCGGACTCCACTTCCAGCCCGGTGGCTTTCTTTCCGTCTAAGAGTATCCGCTTGACGTGGCAATTGGGGCGGATGGTGAGGTTCAGGCGGTGGCGGGCCAGGTCCAGATGGCCCAGGGCGGTACTCCACCGTATGCCCAGGTGGTTGTTCGATACGCCTGGCCCCACACCGGCGGAGTCCGGGTTATTGTGGTCCTCAGTAGCCGGAAACCCGGAGGCAATGCAGGCAGCGTAGAAGGCCTGCTGGGTGGAGTGCCAGTTATCAGGGTTGGAATGGTGGACGAAAATCGGTCCCTCAGTGCCGTGAAAGTCGTCCCCGTGGTCCGCGTCGGTCTCGAGCCGACGGAAGAAGGGCAGCACCTGCTGGTAACTCCAGGCGTCGTTGCCCCTGGCCGCCCACGCGTCGAAGTCGTCCGGCGTCCCGCGATAGAAGGCCGACGAGTTGATGGCGCTGGAGCCGCCGGTAACCTTACCCCGCGGCACCAGCATAGGCGGGGCCAGGTCCGTTGAAGTGGCGGTGAACTGCCAGTTGTGCTCGTCCGTGGGCAGCCAATCCGGGTGACCGCTGGGCGTGCGGGACAAGGGAGGCGCCGGGGCGGCGGCAAACCCATACTTCAATTGGTCGGGCAAATGTTCAAAGTCCGGGTAGTCCGGCCCTGCCTCCAGTAGCAGTACTGACCGGCCAGGGTCTTCAGACAGACGGGCTGCCAGCACACAGCCGGCGGAACCGGCGCCCACGATTACTACGTCGTATTTCATAGCCAACCGCCGCAAGGGTTAGTTTTCGACATAGGAAAAGGCTTGAGTGAAACAAAGCCGGCCGGCGGGAAGTCCCAACCGGCCGGTGTAGTTTCTGGGGCTTTGAGCAGCCTAATCGTCGGCGGGGACAGGCTCCGCGATCCGGTTGTCGACCAGGTCCGCGCTGCAGGCTGCATCGGTCAACAGGCCCCACTTGACCATCCAGTGGTAGGTATCCTCCACAATCTCGTCGTTGTAAGGCGTGTTGTAGGAGTAGCGGATTCGGGTCAGGTGGAAGTCCTCGGGGGTAATGCCGCCGTACTTAACCGCCACCGAAGCGAACCTGGGCTCATCAATCAGGTAGTGGAGATACTTGCGCTTGTCGGCGTTGATCATGTCCACGGCCTTGACTACCGCCCGGTTGATTGCCGTGAAGGTCTCCTCGTCCATGTTGTCGCTGGCGTTCTCGGCGCCCAGATAATGGCCCTCGCAGACCGGACGGCAGCCCAGCTTTTCGGCCAGAGTAATCCAGGGCTCCATCAGGGCGGCGGCGTCCACCTCGCCTTTCATCAGCGCCTCAAAGCGGTACTGGGGAGAGCCGTAGTGGACAAGCTTGAGCTTTTCCTCGGGCAGGTACCCGGACAGCAGACGCAGGGCCACGTAGTGGGAACCGGCGTGGAATTGCACCGCGACCGGCTTGTTGCCCAGGGTGCCGGGGTAGTAGTGGGGGGAATCCCCACGTACCAGGATGGCCTGGCTGGCTACCGCGGAACGAAGAGCGATGATCCTGGCTCCCTGCTTGCTTTCATAGGCCCGACGGACCTGACCCTCTTCTCAAGCGCGGTAGATGGAAACCTTGGCATCCTCGAAGGCCACGTGGCCCAGGACTGGATTCACTTCCTCGGGGTTCTCGGTGTGCTCCACCTGCCCGCTGCTGACGGCGGTGACGAATTCCATGTCGATGCCCTCGGCCTCGAACAGACCCTCGTCCCTGGCCACCAGCCAGGGCAAGCTAAAGATGGCTCCGTTGATTTCGCTGATCACCTTCTTCATAGCTGCCGGCCTCCACTCCAGGAAGTATCGCTGATTTGCCAGGTGGTTTGGGCGCAAGTTTATCAAATAGTGGGTGCAACGTCTATTTTTCGCATGAAATTCGCCAACTTGCGGGAATCCGGCAAGATTGTCGCAACATTGACCGTCGTCATTGATTTTGCGTGCCAGAAGCAGCTTCAATACTAAACCAGAGCCAAGGTGGGACGTGCACTCCCACATTGGGCCGGCCGGTCTCAGGTCAGGGCGCCCCTGCCGCGACATTGTCATATAGTCAAAGGCATTGGTTCGGTATGCCCTTATCTTCCTCCATCAAGGGGCAAGGGCTTGTTCAATTGACTGCTGAGCAGGATTTTTTATTTTCCGTGCCATTTTGTCCCATTTTGTGCCATTTTCCTGGTCTTTTGTATTTGAAGAAGGGAGCGGGCTGGGCACTGGGTGGACCTCCTGTGCACCGGCTTGCAGATATGAGTGGAACCCGAAATGAGCAAAATTGGGGCAGTTTCTGGCCACTCGCCTGGGAAAACATCAGGTCTGCCATTGTTGCCGAATCTGCCCATTTAGTTCTGGAGATAGATGCAGAGTAGATCAAGAATTATGGTAGTGATGTGTCGCCCAGGGGTGCAAGGAGCAGGCTTCGTAAATGGGGTTCGATGCCAAAGGGCATACGCAGGAGAACTTCCGCTCTTGGCAGCATGGGCGGGCCAAACGCAACTTTGGCTTCGCTTTCCACTAAAGCCAGAAATCATTTCGCCTTCAACATGCTTAAGGGCCTCAAAATCCTTGCTGCCAAGCCGGTCTCGGGTCCAAAGGCCTGGCTGTGGGATGGAGTTTGGATTCTTCGGCTTCGCTCAGTAAGACAGCCCTTTTGGATGCGTTCGCCCTGGTAGCAAGGGCGGGTTACGGGACTGCCCATAAGAAAGGCAAACCATGTTCGCAGGTGCGCTACCGGCCTCCAGGAAGAAACTTGACGCTATCTATACCCCCAACTACAATCCGCTTCAATACGCTCTATGAGCGTAGCCGTACCCCAAGAAAAACCTTTCCAACGTATTTGGAACCTATTGTGAAAGAGGAGAAGTTATGCCGCAGATGACCGGAGGCCAGGCCCTGGCGCGATCGCTGTATCTCGAGGGAGTCAGGGTCATCTTTGGACTGCCTGGCGTGCAACTTTACCACGCCCTGGACGGACTGCAGGGCGAGCCGGGCATCCGGTTCATTACCACCCGCCACGAGCAGGCGACGGCATACATGGCCGACGGGTTTACCAGGGCTGGAGGCGGCACGGGTACGGCAATGATGGTCCCTGGCCCCGGCCTGCAGAACGCCTCAGCAGCCATCGGCACCGCCTACGCTGCCTCCACGCCCATGCTGGTGGTCTGCGGCCAGATAGAGCGCGACCTGATTGGCAAGGATCGGGGCATCCTCCACGAAGTCAATGACCAGCTTGAGACCATACGCCCCGTCACCAAGTGGGCCAGGCGAATCCTGGACCCGGCAGAAGTGCCCGACGCGGTTCACGAGGCCTTTCACCAGTTGAAGACGGGCCGGCCCAGGCCGGTGGAGATTGAAATACCGCCGGAGACGCTGGCGGAAGTCGCTGATATTGAGTTGAGAGAACCGGAAGAATACCCGCACCCGGCGGCGGATCCGGCGGCGGTGAGGACCGGCGCCCAGATAATGTCGGAGGCGACTAACCCCCTTATCTGGGCCGGCGGCGGCGTCATTTACTCTGAGGCCCAGGAAGCCCTTTTGCGAGTGGCCGAACATCTGCAGGCACCCGTAATCACGTCGGCAGAGGGCAAAGGCGCCATTTCCGACCGGCATCCATTGTCACTGGGAGCCCAGCGGCTGCGCAACGACCCCATAGCCAGGGATGAGCCGCACTTCGATGCCATCCTGGCAGTGGGAACCCGCATGGCCAACCCCGCCTGGCTGGGCGGCCAGCGCATTGTTCAGATAGACATTGATCCAGAGGAACTGGGCCGCAACTACGACAACACCTTTGGCATCCAGGGGGACGCCCGCCAGACCCTGGAAACCATGCTCCAGAACCTGACCCAGCTTGCCCCTGCTCGCGAGAGCCGGGCCGACGAGTTTGAGAATCTGCGCCAGCATCGGTCCGAATCGGCCCGAAGGGTTGAACCCCAGGACTCCATAATAGCTACAATACGGGATGTTATGCCGGACGACGGAATCCTTATCTCGGGCATGACCCAGATCGGGTACTACAGCCGGGCCTTTTATCCAGTGTACGAACCGCGCAGCTTCCTGACATCCTCGTATGCCGGCAACCTGGGTTATGCCTATCCGGTGGCCCTGGGCGCCAAGGTGGCCCAGCCCGACAAGGCCGTGGTTGCCGTGTCGGGTGACGGCGGGTTCCTGTTCAATTCCCAGGAACTGGCCACGGCGGTGCAGTACGGCATCAATGCCGTGGTCATCGTCTTCAACGACAACGCCTACGGCAATGTGCTGCGGGACCAGGTCAACCGGTTTGAGGGCCGGGTGTATGGAGCAGCCCTGCACAACCCGGACTTCGTGAAGCTGGCGGAAGCCTATGGCGCGAGGGGAGTGAGGGTGGAGGCGGACCGGCTGGGGCCAGCCTTGCAGGAAGCCCTGTCCGTAGATGCTCCCACCCTGATCGAGGTTCCCGTCCAGGCCATGCCCACTCCCTTCGAGTAAGGTAAAGCCGGGGTTCGAATCAGAAGACGGAGGGCGTCTATTGCAAGAATCGGGTAAGAATCCTATCGAGTCGGGACCGGTCCGTTTCGGCATTTTCGACTGGATAGATTCCAACGGCGATAACGCGGCTGACCTGTATGAGCAGCGGCTGAAATATCTGGAGTATGCCGACGCTGCCGGGTTCTACTGTTATCACATGGCCGAGCACCAGGGTACGCCCCTGGGTATGGCGCCTTCACCCAGCGTGTTTCTGTCGGCAGCGGCCCAGCGCACAAAGAGCATCCGGCTGGGGCCGCTGGTCTATCCTTTGCCCTTCTACAATCCCCTGCGCCTGGTGGAAGAGATCTGCATGCTGGACCAGCTGACCAGGGGTCGGATGGAGATTGGCGTGGGACGGGGTATTTCCGCTTACGAACTGGACTTCTTCGATATTGACGTGGAAGAGTCCAGGGGTATGTTCCGCGAAGCCCTGGACATAGTCATTATGGGCCTGAAGACGGGCAAGGTTACCTACGAGGGCGAACACTACACGTTCAAGGACGTGACGCTGCCGGTGCGGCCCTGGCAGCAACCGTATCCGCCGCTGTGGTATCCCACCGCCAATCCCGACTCCATCCGGTGGCTTGCCGCCGAGGGGATCAGCACCGTTACCCACTACCCACCCATGGAAGTGATGCGGGAACACATCGAACTGTACAAGTCGGTGTGGGATGAGAACCGGTCCCGGCCGGACCGGATGAACGCCCATGAGGCCGAGCCCAAGTTCGGCATTACGCGCCACATTTACGTGGCGGAAACCGATGAGCAGGCATTGAAGGAAGCCAAGGCTGCATTCGCCGATTTCGTCGCTAATTTCAACCACCTGCGGATTCTGAACGGTGATGACTCGGGACGTACCAACTACCTGGCCGATTTCGAGGGACGGCTGGCCGATGGTCTCCACATCGTAGGTTCCCCGGAAACTGTCACTCGTACCCTCAGGGAACACATGGACATCACCGGCTCCAATTATTTTGTTGGTTCCTTCTTCTTCGGCACCTTGTCCGAAGAACAGACGCTGAACTCGTTGCGGCTCTTTGCCGAGCAGGTAATGCCCCACTTTGCCAAGGAAAGTGTGGCCTGATCGGGTTTACGGTCTTCAAATCCTGGAAATGAAGCGGTAATTGAATTTGTGCAATTCCCATTCCCTGTCGGAACTGCATGCCAGGATAGTTGAATGTTCGCTGTGTCCCAGGCTGGTTGAGCACCGGGAAAGGGTGGCTCGGGAAAGGGTGGCCCGTTTCCGCGATCAAGAGTATTGGGGCAAGCCAGTGCCTCCCTTTGGCGACTACAAGGCAAAACTCCTGATTATGGGACTGGCGCCGGCGGCCCACGGCGGCAACCGCACCGGACGTTCCTTTACCGGAGACCCCAGCGGAGACTGGCTTTACCGGGCCCTTTACCGGAGCGGATTTGCCAGCCAACCTGAGTCAACTTCCCTGGACGATGGGCTGACGCTGAAGGGGGCTTACATCACCAACGCCGTCCGGTGCGCCCCTCCGGACAACAAGCCGGCCCCTGCGGAGAAGGCGGCCTGCCAACCGTTTTTGGTCAAAGAACTGGAACTGCTGGACCAGGTCAGCGTTGTCGTGGCCCTTGGCAAGTTCGCTTTCGACGCCTACCTGCACGGCCGGGCCGCATCGGGGGCGGTAAATCCCAGGCCATTACCCAAGTTTGGCCACGGGGCGACTTGCGAATTGAGTGATGGCATTACGCTGATCGCTTCATACCACCCCAGCCGGCAGAATACCCAGACGGGCAAGCTTACGGTGGAGATGTTTGACGACATTTTTCGCCAAGTGCGGGAGATAGTGGGAGACTAGCAAGCCTGCTAAACCAACGCCAGGATGGGGTGTACAAAGGGGTGACCTATTGCGGGTAAGAATGTCGATCCGAGTGAAGTGAAAAATCCGAAACCCTTGCTTGAAGAAATTTTCAAGCTCTCAGAATCATAGATTCTTCGCTCTGTTCACAATGACAGTTTCAGGGATTGACGACTTGTGCGGAGGCCTGACACTCCAATGTGGAAAGGTACATCCAAACTCTGGCCTTAGTTTAGGTGCGGCCAAGAACTGCTAACCGAAATCCTCCAGCATCTCCCTGAATTCCCAAATGTAAGGCGTATCCTCAACATGGAGAGCAGTCCCCAGCCCTTCGTTTATCGACGCCACCAAGTTCTCCACTTCCGGCTTAACTACCACCAATTCGGCAGGTAGGAAGGGCATTGTCTCCAAATTAGTCTTCCCGTTCGAGGAAGCGCCGCACAGACTCCATCAGGGGCGAACGGTCGTAGGTGGCGTACATTATCTGGGCGTTTCGCACCAGGTCTCCAGCAAAGAACCGTTCGTAGTGCAGGCTGCGGGCGCCGAATGCGCTGCAGGAAATGTCCCAGGCCAGGTGGAACAGTTTGGTCCGTTCAAGGGCCGAGGCAGTGTCGGTGGCCAGGTAGTGTTCAATGTCGGGGGCTATTTCCGAGTCAAAGTCTGCCTGGCCGGGCAGGGCCATCATGCTGCTGGAACCCAGCAACTGCATAATTTCGATCATCCGCGGGTAAAAGCTGCGGGCGTACATATTCTCCGCCACGGTCAGCGGGACCCGGGCCGGTGTTACCAGGCCCCACTCGTCCGGGGCCGCATCCACTTCGGCAGTCCGAAGCAGGGCCTTGATAATCTCCAGATTCATGATCATTTCGGCGATGCGTTCCTGAACGTGGGCCTGGTCCCCCGAACCCAGGGTTTCCACCATCAGGGAGGCGGTGCCCAGCAGAAACTCCGTCTTGGCTACCAGCCGGGTGATCACCTGGTGGAAGCTGTGGTAAATCCAGCCCGTGCGGCTGGTCATGTTGTTGCAGCTTTCCACGTTTCCCATCAGGAAGACCCGCTCCCACGGCACCAGCACGTTGTCGAAGATAGCCACCGCGTCCATCTCTTCAAAGCGCGCGCCCAGGGGGTGGTCAAAGGGAGTGCGGCCGTAGTCGAAGCTTTCCCGGCAGATGTAGCGCAGTCCCCGGGTGCTGCTGGGGATGGAAAAGGAGACGGCGTACTGGTGGGCGTTGTCCGCCGTATGGTGGGACCGAGAAGGGTAAACGGCGATCTCGTCGGACAGGGGCCCGAGGGTAGCCAGCACCCGCGCGCCCCGCACCACAATGCCGGCGTCGGTCTCCTTTATTACCTTAAGAGCTACATCTTCGGCGAGACTGTCAGTTATGTAACGCTGGGGGGAACGGCTGCGCTGGGGATTGACCAGGGTGTGAGTCAGGCAAAGGTCCTGTTCCCGGATTAGCTCATAATAGCGGCGGACATTTTCGCCAAAGCCTTCACGATCCTGGTCGAAGTAGGGGGCCGCCGATGCCATGGCCACGAAAGCTGCGTTCATATAGTCCGGCGTGCGGCCCATCATGCCGCCGTGGTAGGTGGCCCAGCGGTAGAACATGCGCCGGCGGCGCTCCAGGTCGTCCAGGTTCTCGGGCATGATGAAGGACATGCCCACCCGTTCACCGGAGGTGGGGGACTGGTAGGTCATTTCATCCAGAAGGGCCGGGTCGTTCTGCATGTCATACAGTGCAGCGACCGAGCGCGCCCCGTTGGCAAACCCCGGGTGGGAGGTAACGTCCCGTACTCGCTGACCGCCTACCCAGACCTCAGGCGGCCGATCCCTCAACCCCTGCAGGTATTCTTCTCCCGTACGAACCGGCATGGCACGAACCTCCATATCCCCTTTGTTTCAGTATATCAGGAAGGATGTGGAGTCAATGACACTTACCCGTTGCCCTGGTTTCTTCCGCGCACTACTATAAGCAGCCAGATGTCGGTTGTTGGCGCTCTGACGCCAATTGACAGGTCTAGCTGATATTCGATCCGGCGATGCTTTGGCCCATTAGAGAGATTCAAGGAAACTGGGAAGCGACTGCTGGAACAGCCTGACAGAAGCGACGGCCATGATGAAGAGGAGGCGTGCAATGCCCGGTCATTCGATCAACGTAGGAAACGTGGAACTGGTATCGCTCAGCGACGGGGAACCCATCCGTTCTCCCTTCATGCCTTTTCCTGATACCACCATCGAACAATGGCGGGAGTTTCCCCATCTGCTGGACAGCGATGAGCAGACTCGCAGCAGGTATGGCACTACCGCCGTACGTTCGAGCGGCAAGCTAATCATCGTCGATACGGGCCTGCAGGCTCCCGACGGTTCCGGGACCCTGCTGGACGACATGGAACGAAAGGGCGTGGACCGGAATACTGTGGACCTGGTGGTCTTTACGCACCTGCATCCGGACCACGTGGGCTGGAACCTGGTGGATGGGCAGCCCACCTTTCCCAACGCCCGCTACCTGGTGCCGCGCCGGGACTGGGACCACTGGACCCAATCCGAGGTAGTAGCCGGCGTTCCCCACATCTCCAGCCAGGTGCTGCCACTCAGTGAACTGAACATCCTGGACCTGATGGATGATGATTACCGGGTAACCGACGAACTTACCACGGTTTCCACACCAGGGCACACGCCCGGCCACGTTTCCATCGTGATTGCATCCCAGGGAGAACGGGGTTATATTCTTGGAGACGTAGCCCACACGCCGGCCCAGGCCCATTACACCGACTGGAATCCAATTTTCGATGTCCAGCCGGACATAGCGCGGAGTACGCGTCACTCGGTATTGGACATGCTGGAGGCCGAAGGCATCCTGGTATCGGCCGGCCACTTTCCTGCCCCTGGATTCGGTCATTTCGTTCGCGTCGGAGACCGGCGGCAGTGGCGGGGAGTCTAGGCTGAAGGCGATAGCCCGGGCGACTGTCGCCAATAGGCTACCGGGACAAAGTGCTTGCGTTGTGGGGCTTAATTTGCCCGGAATACGACAGAAAAAGGAGAAGCCATGATCTACGAAGTCAGGACCTACACCCTGGAACCCGGCACGGTTCCCCAATTCGAGGAAAGCTTTGCCGAGGCGCTGCCCCATCGCGAGAAGTATTCTCCCCTCGCTGCCTTCTGGCACACCGACATTGGCACGCTGAACCAGGTGGTGCATGTTTGGGGTTATGACAATCTGCTGGAAAGGGAGCAGATCCGGGTCGAGGCTGCCCAGGATCCCAACTGGCCGCCCCGCGACACCAGCATGATCATGACCATGGAGTCGGAAATCTGGAACCCCGCTTCGTTCATGCGCCCCATGGGCGGCGGACAGGAACTGGGCAATGTCTATGAAATGCGCGTCTACACCTACAAACCCGGCTCCATTCCCGAACTTCTGAACCGCTGGGAAAAGGCTCTCCCCTGGCGGGAACAGTTCTCGCCCTGCGCCGCGGCGATGCACTCCGAACTGGGCGGGCTGAACCGCTGGATGCACATCTGGCCCTACAATGACCTTAACCATCGCGAAGAGGTGCGGAAAGCTGCCGGCGGTACGCCCAACTGGCCCTCCGGCGCACCGGGCCGCATCAGGCAGGAGAACAAGATCCTGATTCCGGCATCCTTCTCCCCCATGCGCTAGGTTCCCCTTCGATTTCTGCGCGCCCCTGGTGTATGCTTTGGATATGCCAGGGGCGCATTTTTTTCAGCCATTTGCCTTAGATGCCGATTGATTGCCTGATTAATTCCGTGGAAACGCCGGCCTTTGTCTACGATGAAGCCGAGGTGCAGCGGGTGCTGGACATAGTCGGCCTGCTGCAAGCGGACACAGGTTGCCGGGCGCTATATTCAGTTAAGCCCTTATGCCTGGCGCCTTTGCTGGAACTGATGGCCCCGCAATTGTCGGGTTTCGCGGTCAGTTCGCCCTTTGAGGCCAGACTGGCGCGAAGTGCGCTGGGAGAGGGCGGATCCATTCACTTCACCAGTCCCGGCATCCGTCCCAGCGACGTCAGCGATTTGGCGGCTCTCTGTGATTACGTTGCCTTCAACAGCTTGAGCCAGTGGCGCCGTCATGGAACCGAATTTTCAGGCCGGACCAGCCTGGGCATCCGCGTCAACCCGGGTCTGTCTTTTCTTGACGACGAGCGTTATGACCCTTCCCGCCCACATTCCAAGCTGGGCGTACCGCTGGAAGAATTGGCTTGTGTATTGGCCGGCGGCAGTACCACCCTTCCCTACCCCGAGGGAATTCTGGTCCACTCCAACTGCGAGTCTACGGATTTCTCCGAACTGCAACAGACAGTTGACTGCCTTGCGGATAAGATTGCGGATGTCCTGCCACGCCTTAGCTGGCTCAACCTGGGGGGCGGGTATCTCTTCAATGAAGGTGTTGACCTGGAACCGTTGCGTCAGACGGTCCGATACCTGCAGGCGCACTATGGTGTGGAAGTTTTCCTGGAGCCGGGAGCCGCTTTTGTCCGCTCGGCCGGGTATATAGTTTCCACGGTGCTGGACAGGTTTGCCAGCGGCGGCAAGGAAGTGGTGGTGCTGGATACCACGGTCAATCACATGCCGGAGTTGCTGGAGTTCGATTTTGAACCCGATGTGGCCGGCCATGACGACGATGGCGCCTGGCCATACATTCTTGCCGGCTGCACCTGCCTGGCGGGGGACGTATTTGGCGAGTATCGGTTCAATCACCCCATTGAGGTGGGCGACCGGGTGGTGATTCTCAATGCCGGCTCCTACTCCCTGGTGAAGGCCCATACTTTCAACGGTGTTAACCTGCCTGACGTTTACGCAATTAACAAGCTGGGCACGACACGACTGGTGAAGCAGTTCGGCTACGAAGACTACGCCGCCCGGTGGGAGACAAATGTCCGCAGTCCTGTATGAAAGGGAAGTAACCATTCCGGCCGGCGACCTCGGACCCAGCGCGCTGGCCGTAGTGGAGCGGGGTATACAAGCGGCGCTGGGGGCCGGAGAAGTCCCCATTCGCATGGCCGTCACATCATCCTCGACGAGGGAATACCGCTGCGAAGTGGGCCTGGCGGACGGTTTGAAGGCTCCGTCGTTTCCCTCCATCTTCCAGTTTGCCCGTCGTCCCCTTGAGAACACCACGGCGTTCAACTGTGTGCTGCTGGTCCCCACGGGAGTGGGAGCGGAAATAGGGGGTCACGCCGGCGATGCCTCGCCGGTGGCTGCCCTGCTGGCTGCCGCCTGCGACACCCTGATTACCCACCCTAACGTGGTGAATGCCTCAGACATTATCGACATTCCGGCCAACTCGCTTTACGTGGAGGGCAGCGTCATCGCACGCCTGTTGATGGGCGTCGTTGGTCTGCAGCGGACCCGCAACAACCGAATGATTGTTATTCTGGGCCACCACGACGACGAGCTTTTCGTGAACGCCGCCATAAATTCGGTCAACGCGGCCAGGGCTACCTATGGTTTGGCCGTGCCCTCCATTGTACGGTTGGGCTCCGAATTTGAGATGGAGTCGGAATATATGCACTCCGGGCGGGCGGCCGGCTGTATAAGGGGCCTGGACTCCCTCCTAGGCGTTCTGGAGGAGCGCAGGGAGGAGTTTGATGCGGTGGCCATTTCCAGCCAGATAGGTGTGCCCGCCGGTTATCACGCCGAGTACTTCGAGAGCAACGGCGAAATGGTGAATCCCTGGGGCGGGGTGGAAGCAATGCTGACTCATGCCGTTTCCACGGTCTTTGACGTACCCTCGGCCCATGCTCCCATGCTGGAGACTCAGGAAATTGCCAACTCGGACCCCGGCGTCGTCGATCCCCGAATGGCTGCCGAGGCGGTCTCGCTGGCCCTGATCCAGTGCGTATTGAAGGGGTTGCAGCGCAGCCCGGGCATTGTGACCGGCGAAGCGGCCCTAAACCATTCCGGCACGATCACCGCCGCCGACATTTCCTGCCTTGTGATACCCGACGGCTGCCTGGGAATACCGGTTCTGGCGGCGCTGGAACAGGGAATCAAGGTAATCGCGGTGACGGAGAACCGCAATCTTATGCAGAATGACCTGGACCGCCTGCCCTGGCGACAGGGTCAGTTTTACCGGGTAGAGAATTACTGGGAGGCGGCCGGAGTAATGTCAGCACTAAAGGCAGGCATAGACCCGGCCGCAGTGCGGCGACCCATTCGACCGGCGCCGGTTTACCATTGGGGCGGTGGAAGCTGATTTTTCCAGCTTCGCCTGAAGGGAGACAGGAAAAGGGGACGCGACGGCGTCCCCTTAAATTTAATGCTCTATGTGTGGACCGCCCTAGCCAGGGATGAGACCCTCGCCAACAAAAATACTTTCCGCTTCCTCGAGGGTCAAGTCGGTTTCCGGCAGTATAAGGTCCGATTCCACCAGCTCGTCCAGGGGGACGGGTTCCCCCTTTTCCCTGACCAGGGTCTCCATTTCCAGCAGCAGGGAATGCAGGGCGTCGCGGTCCTCGGCCTCCACCGCTTCCACCATTCGGTTATCTATGTCGTTCAGCTCGTCAATGGCAGCGCCGGGCAAATTGAACTGACCTTCTCCCAGAATTCGAACAATCATAGTTTCGCCACCTATCCCTGAGACTGGCTGGAGCCCCGATTTCGCAGGGCATCAAGTTCGGCATCGATATCGGACTGGCCCGAAGGAAGGGCAGTAGCGCCGCCGCCGGTTCCTTTAAGGGCCGCAAGCTCTTCCTCGACACCCTGGGAAATGGAAATCTGGGCCAGTTCCCGCTCAATCTCGTCCCGGGGGCCGTTGAAGTCGTCCAGCACTCCGGTTTCCACCAGTTCATCGATGGCCCCGGCTTTTGCCTTTAGCTGGTCAGTCTTGTTCTCGGCCCGCTGCATGGCCATGGATACATCGCTCATCTCTTCGGAAATCCCGCCCAGGGCGGAACCGATCCTTACCTGGGCCTGGGCGGCGGTGTACTGGGCCTTGATGATTTCCTTCTTGTTGCGGAAGGCATCCACCTTGGCCTGTAGCCGCTGCTCGGCAATGGTGAGCTTCTGCTGTTCCTGCTCCATTCCCTCAATCTGTTCGTCGAGGCCCTGAAGCTCAATTAGCGCGTTCTGCTTGCGTTGCAGGGCCAGCCTGGCCAGGTCTTCCCGGTCGGCTTCCAGGGCCTGCTTAGCCTGGCGTTCCAGCCTTTCGATGTTCTCCCGGACCTTGGACGCCTGCTGCTGGATGCGGCGCTTGGCGGTTACCATTTCGACCACGCCCCGCTTAACGTTCTGCAACATTTCCAACTGTTTTTCATAGGAGTAGTCCAGCGTTTCTCGCGGGTCTTCCGCCTGGTCCAGCATTCGGTTCATCTTCGACTTTACTATGGTTGACATCCTTGAGAACATTCCCATAGGTACTACCTCCCAGTTTCTAGTTGCCCGCCCAACGCGCCGATATGAACGGCCTGTCGGCTGCTGGGGCCCGCTGGCTGCACTCCTGCAGGGCGGGACCGGACAGTTGCATCAATATCTGTTTTTCTTGCCAAAAAGGGCTACCGCTCCCACAATCAACCCCAGGACGATGCAGATGGCTCCCAGTATCCAAAGCAAGAAATTCAGGATACCGCTAACCAACAGTATTCCCAGGATGAGCAGGAATATTGCTACTCCGATTCCGCTAAACGATCCCATAAACGTCACTTATTTGTTCCCTTTGAGTAGATGGCTCCCGAAGGCAGGGGCACCGTTTAAGCTTCCTTGCAATGTCTGAAATGACCCGAGACCACAATACAATCTACCGCAATCTTCGGGGCAGGTTATCGCTCACTTTGCAATCTCCGCGCCCGCTGGTTCTATCTCAACAATACCTTTCCCGCCATTGGGGGTCAAGGGTAACTGCTTGCGGACAATCGCGGGTCGAGAGGTCAGGCGTGCCTTCTGGCCACGTTGATTGCGAATGTGGGTGTTTCGTCTTTTGGAGATGATAAGTGACGACTGCCGGTTTAGCCGTAGTTATTCCATTCGGCTCCTAAGCCTGTTCCTGTCCCAAGTTCGCGGAAGTTTGGCTTTCTAGAGAATCTGCATTGCCTGTACGGCCCTTGGCGTCTTCCCCCCGTGCTATTATGTAATGGCAGTTAAGAATGGTGTTTAATAGTCGGCGCAGTGTTTGCCTGACTTAGTAGAGCAGAACGCCGAATTCTGCCGCCGCCGTGCTGGCGTCCGACATTGATTCAAGGGGATGACAACTCATGCTTCGCTCGCTGTTTGGCAGAGGGAGAAGGAGACAGGCGCCTGCCTCAACACCAATAGAGAGCACCATCCGGGATGCCCGGGTGGGGGATGTGGTGGTCCTGCAAGGGTTTGCCCTTGAATATGACGACTGCTATTTCGTGGTTGAAAATGTTCACAGATATGGCGGGAGCGGAATAGCCTGGTACGAACTAGTGGTAGCGGACTCGGAAAATCGGCTTTGGCTTGAATGGTCCGAGGACGACTCCGGCCTGCACGTTACCGCCACCGACGATCGCCGGCCCGTTGGCCTGGAGTCCATAGGCCTGGCCGAGTCCGAACTGTTAGACATGGATTCGAGCAGGTCTATAGACCGTTCCATAGAAATTGACGGGCTGCGCTACATATACCGGAACAGCTTTGAGGCCTTCTTTTTCAGAGATAACCGGCCCACCGACGGCGAAGGCTTTTACCTCTGGGAGTTCCTGGCAGAAGACGAAAGCAAGGCCCTTTCCATTACCAAGTTCGAGGGCGTGCCCTTCGAGGCACACTTCGCGGAGATAATTCCTTCAGAGAACGTCCTGCTTTACCCCGGGGAGAGGCCAGAGCAAAGGAGCCGGTGATAGCTTATGGAAACTCTAGTTGACGCGCTGGTATTTTTCCCCCGAGGTCTCGTTTACGTCGTCCTGGGCGTAATCGTCCTGCTGTTGGCCAAGGTGGTGCGAAGCGCTATTACCAGGCACAAGGAAGACGAGGAAGTGGTGCAGCGCCAGAACCTGGCTGAAGCCCTGCGGCTTTCCGGTTACTTGATCGGGGTTGTTCTGGTGTTCGTGGGAGCGGTTTACCAGCCCGCCCACCTGGCCCTGCTGGAGACCGGTTTGGGGTTCGACGGCCAGTTCGGCCTGGACGTGCTTCGGGTGTTTCTCTACTCACTGGCGGGGATAGTCGTCCTCAACATCTTGAGATTATCCATGGATAAGCTGGTCCTCTACAAGTTCGACGTCGAAAAGGAAATTGTAGAGGATCGCAACGTCGGTACTGGAGCGGTGGAGTTTGGCATAAACGTAGCCACCGGTCTGATGATCGCGGGCTCCCTTTCCGGCGCCGCTGGGGGCGGAGACCTATTCGAAGCGATGACTACGCTGGTATTTCTGATTCTGGGACAGGTGGTACTAATCCTGTTTGCCCTCTTCTACCAGTTGACTACGTCCTTCGATGTGCACGACGAGATTGAGCGGGACAACGCCGCGGTAGGTGTGGCCTTCGGTGGCAACCTGATCGCTATCGGGTTTGTAATGCTGAAGGCTCTTTCCGGTGACTTCCTTAGCTGGCAACAGAGCATTATTGAGTTCGTACTTTTTGCCGTTGTCGGATTCATTCTCCTCTATTTGCTAAGGCTGCTGGTTGATTTGCTGGTGCTTCCACGGGTGAACGTCTCCCAGCAGATGACGGTCGAAAGAAACGCTGGGGTGGCGCTGGTGGAGAGCGCGGTGGTCATCAGTTGTTCCCTCATATTGTTCTTCGCCATCTGACGGCTGGGCGGAGGCAAGGCGAACCGGTCAGAAGGCCAGACAGCCCGGTGTGAGGCCAGAGAACTGCCGCATCTATTCGGGCGAGGTTTCAAGTATGTCGCCCATCCTGCGGGCGATCCGCGCGTTAGATTCTATTTCCGCTTCCAGTTGTCGGGAGTCTTCAAGTAAGGAGAATCCCTGATCCACTATTTCGTCCAGCAATTCAACGGGGGTTACGCTGCGATCTACGACCGGTTCCAGTATCCCGTTATAGAAGCCTCGGCTGCAGACCAGGTTTTCCCAATCTGCGGCGTGTGCGTCCAGCGTTCCGTCGTATAGCCGCAGCAGGAACACGGCCCGAACCGGGTCTACGGCCTCGGCGATGAAGGCCTCCACCCGCAAGTCATCCCCGTGACCGGTGCCGAACAGGGCTTGCCCGGTTTCCTCGTCCCACACAACATCTTTCAAGATATCGTATCGGTCTATATAGGTCTCCGTTTCCGCCAGCAAGTGGCCTATAAACCTGCGTCCTTCGGCGGTAATGACACTTCCTTCCCCGTCTTCGGAGTGTCCCGCAAGCTTCAGGGTGAGGATCCGTTCCACCACCTGCTTGAGATCGCCTTGATCACCCAGGGAATCCGGAGTGGGCAAGGGCGCTTCATGCCTGTCCAGAAAGTAGATAGCCGCACAAAGCTGTAGCCATTCCATCAGATCTGTTTCCCCTGCGTCATACCCCTGTTCCGCCGCGTATGACAGGGCGTCGTAGACCGGAGTCAGCAACAGGGAAACACTGGCGGCATTTATGACTAATTCTTGCCCCGTATGAATCCGTTCGCCCTCTTCCGACGGTACGCCGCTGGCGGGCTCATCCGACAACTCTATACGGCACAACCCGGACCTGCTCTGCTCTATCACTGCCAGAAAGCTCTCGTAGATTTCCGGAAGGTCGGGGTTTTCCTTCAGATCAAAAGACTCCAGGACGAGGGACTGGTCCTCTTCATCAGGCGGAAAGATCCGCTCCAGCAGGTCGTCGAGTCCGACTCTCCCCGGTTCATGTGGAAGCTGCACTTCAAGGACAGCATCGGCCGGCAACCCGGAAAGCTGCAACGAAAAGGTTGTGAGACTGCCCACGATTGCAAACTCAGGCCTAACGTGTCCTCAAGTTGAGATGGCCGCCGCCGCCGCTGAAGCTGCCGCTGCGGGCTCGTGCAGCGGAACCAAAGCCGGAACCGGAACTGCCCCTGGAAATGGCGTTGCTGGACCGGAAGGCTCCGGAGCTTCTTTGCGTCTGTTGATAGCTCTGGCGGTTGGAACTCAGGTTGCGGCTGGAGTCCTGGTACCTGGACCCGGCGAAGCTCTGCTGCTGTGTCGTGTATCTGCTGTTGCGGGCCACCTGGGAGCCGTACCTGCTGGACTGCCGATAGGTTGCCCTCCCCTGACGGATGGCCGGGCCACGGTGAATGGGGGTGGAGTAGAAATACGGGCCCGGCATGAAGGCGGTCGCCACCATATACCCAAAGAGAAAACTCCCCGGCCCAAAGCTGCTGTGGTAATAGCTGTTGGCGTTGTATCCCCTCATTTCGTGCTGGTCGTCCTGCTTGACGATGCTGAAAAGCCGGTCGTCCCTGGCGTCCTCAATTTCGTTATTGCCGTTCAGGTCTTCCCACCCTTCCAGCGTGAGTCGGTCCCCGTCCTGCTGGGCCCGGATAAGAATGATGCCATCACCTTCGTAGATCTGGTTGACCCGGGCCTCGAAGTCAGTGGCGCTTTTGGACTCCTTAAACGCCTCCTGGACATCATCCAGGTTGATGCGGCCTGCAGCGCCGTCGGTGGCGGCCCATGAATCGTAGGAGGGACCACCGCAGGCGGCTATCAGCGGCGAACCGGCCACCATTCCGCCGGCAAACAGGGCAGTGCTTAGTTTTCTCAGTCTTGGTGCCATGTTGACTCCTTCAAAATCGAGTCGGCCCGGATTAAAGGTTAGGAAGAATTGCCCTTTGTTTTCCTGAACAGATCTAAGGCAGATCGATCACCTACGCCATGAGGGCAAGCAGTTCCTGGCTACTGTGCTCCTCTTCTTGCGCGTCCTCTGCATGTGCTGCCAGCAGTTCCAGCGGAAAAGTCAAAAGCCTGGAACAAAACGCCTCCTGCAGCCGTGCATGAAAGTCTTCCCACATGTCGCTGGCGTGGAGGATGTAATCGGCGACCGCTGCCTTGTGGTAGTGCCCCCCTGCTGCTGAGCTATGGACGGCCTGTTGCAGATTTGCCAGATGGTCGCGCCAGCACCGGTCCCCGCATTCCAGCAAAAGGCTGCGAGCCAATGACTGCAGGGCTTCATTGCTGAGCCGCGCCCTTATTCCTTCCAGTCTCGACCACAATTCCTGCTCAATGAATTGCGGCAAATTGTCCAGCGGTTCGCCGGCCAGGGGCGAGACCTCAATGCCGTAGAGGCACCGGGCATCCTCTGCCAGGGAGCGGAACCGGCCTTCATAGCCTTCGGTATCCAGGTTTGGAAAACGTCCATGGACTAGCCCCTTCGCGCAATGCTCCGCAGCGGTACGGAAGCAACCGTCAATATCAGAACTGCTCATCATGTCCCGACGCAACCGGTAGTAGCTTGAAGCGTGAGCATCGCTAACCGCCGTATAGTCGCTGGCCACGCTCCGGGTTGTGGCTGCCTCCCGCTCGGCCTCATCCTGGCGGCAGGAAAGGTAACGCTCCGTGGAACTTCCTTCCTGAAAGATTGCTTTGCTGCCGTCCTGACGCTGCGGCTTTCCCAGCTTGGGCTTGCCCTGGGTCAGCGGGAGCAGCCAGCGGTCTTCCCAGGATAGTGACTGCCTGACTGAGCCAAACATTCCCTGCCGGCCGCTTCTCCCTCCCAGTTGAGTGGCAACGCGCGGGTAACGACTGAATTCGGCACTTATAACGTGCAGCCCCAGCCCGAAGTCCCACACGGGGGGATCGTAATCGGTTTGGCCCGAGAACGGGCCTCGCTCCACATCGCCTATCGAGAAACAATAACGTCCGTCTTGCCGGTATCGGGTAACGGCCAATTCCCGGCGGCCTTCCATCGCCCTTGCCAGCGCTTCTGCCTCGTCCCAGGAATAACAGACTATCCCCAACGGACCAGTCGCCGAAGGTACTTCATCTAGAATCCAGCGTATCCAGCGGTTGAGAATGACCTGGTCCAGGTTGGGATCGAGGACGATGTCGGTTCCCCGGCCAGCCAGGTTAGTTGCTACAGTGACGGCCCCCACCTGGCCGGCGCTGCGGACTATGTCCGCCTCCCCGTCGGAGGTGACGGCGTTGAGGACCCGGTGACTGATTCCGGCCCTGGTTAACGCCTGGCTGATTTCGCGGGACGAGTTAATGCTTTGCGTGCCGATCAAGGCGGGCTTGCCGAAGTGCTGACACCGGCGCGCTTCTTCAACAACACCGTCGATCTTTTGCCTTTCCGAATCATAAATCCGGGAAGGAAGCGAAACCCGCCGGGTTTCGCGAGATTGGGGAATGGAGACTACCTGCAGGGAGTAGCGGCGCTGAAATTCCTGGTCGGCGGCCTGGGCCGTGCCAGTGATTCCTGAAACAGACCGGTAGAGATTCGCGAACCCCTGCACCGAAATCTGGGCCAGGCTTTCACAGTCGGGGCGGACACTCACTCCCTCTTTGGCCTCCAGCGCTGCCTGAAGCCCGTGACGGTAGAGATTGTCGGGCTTCGTTCTTCCAGTGTGCTGGTCAAGGATTACGACTGAATCGTCACTGACCACGTAGTCCCGGTCCCTTTCCAACAGCAGGTGGGCACGAAGGGACTGATACACCTGGTTGGCCAGTTGAAGCTGGCGGGCCGCTTTGCGGGAAAGGGCCTGACCCGCGCCATCAAATTGTCTGCCTTCCCGCGCCGGCGGGCAGAAATCACCCAGCCGCTCCCCGAGGAAAGCTAAACCCTTTTCGGTCAGGGTTACAAACCGCTCCCTCTCGTCCACCAGGCAATAAAGATCGGCGGCCAGGGCTTCGTCGGCAACATCGCCCCCGTCTGGGAAGAGGACCGCCAGCCCACGGCGGTAGGCGCGGGGGTGCTCACTGGCCATTCGCCGTAATGTCTTGTCATGGGGAGAAGCCAGCACCGCCAGGCTCAACAGCCTTGCATATTCGCCGCTCTTTGGATCAAGCCGATCAAGGTTGTCGATGTACTCCTGGCAAAGGGCCCGTTGCTTCGCCACCAATTCCCTTACCGCGTCATCCACCCGGCGCCAGGGGTGTACAGCCTGGGAGGGAGGACCAGCTATGATGAGAGGAGTATCGCCCTCGTCGATCAGGGCCTGGTCCGCCTCGTCTACAATTGCGACCTGCAAAATGGGTTGGACCTGCGCCCCTTCGTCCATAGCCAGGTTATCCCGCAGGTAGTCGAAGCCGAATTCCCTAACCGTGCCATACACAATGTCGCAGGCATAGGCAGCGCTGCGTTCCGAATTGTCCATAGACTCAAGGATCACGCCGGTGGTCACTCCCAACGAACGGTAGAGGGGCGCCAGCAGGTGGCAGTCCCGTTCAGCCAGGTAATCATTGGCGGTATGGATGTGGATCCGGTAACCCAGAATGGCTTGCATCACCGCAGCGAAGGCGATGGCGATGGTCTTGCCCTCGCCCGCCTGCATTTCCACGATCCTGCTGGACAGCAGGTGAAGACCTGCCAGGAGTTGCTGGTCGGTGGGAAGGAAACGGTAATGGCCGGCAATATCAAGGCGGCGCACGGCCCGGTAAAATTCAGCGGAAAGCAACAGGTCAGGGCCAAATCGTCCCTGGCCGGCAGCCTTCGCCTGCTCTATTTCTCTTGCAACTAGTTCCTCGTCCGAAGACGCTCCCATGCCGGCAAAGTCGGCTTGTGCGCCCTGGGGCGAAACTGACGATCCGCCTTGCTGGGAATCTGCTCCAAGAATGCGCCATGCCCCCAGCCGACGATTCAGGCCCTCATTGACAATCGCGAAGACCTTCACCACCTGTTCAGAAGCATCCTGGACTTTGTCCTCACTGAGACACTTCAGCCTTTCCTTCTGGATGGCCGCCTTCAGTTCCAGGTCGGACCAACCCTCCAGGCCCCATTGATGGTGGCTGCGGCGAATGCGATGGACCAAGTTTTTCTCACGTTTCCCGGCCGGCGCAGGCGAGCGGACCAATAAATTCCTGGCACACAATCGCGCTCGACCCGGTACGGCTGCCGGCAGTCGAAAGAAGGGAACACAGGGACGGCGATTCGCCAGGCTGCTGAAGATTGTCATATACCTTGCCAGGCAGGACAGAATGGCGGTCAGGATCAGGTCATTCGCATGATTGCCAGTCCCGCATCGTGACCCGGGACGTCCCAACCATTATAACGGAGGAGGAGATGGTCTTTTGCCGCGAGTATGCCTTCCGCGGCGCCGGGATGAGCCTGCACGAACTGTCGGCCCAATTCGCCATCGAGATTCCATTCCTGGCTTACCTGGCACCCGAACCCTGCCCTCCTGCCAATTTCGAGGTACTCAGCAAACAGGCGGCTGAATTCCTGGTCGCTGCGGTAAGGTACGGGCGTGACGTAGTAGTCCCGGGACAAATACAGGCCCAGTTCATTCTCGAACACCTGCACCATGTCCGTGTCCCCCAGCCACCCTTCCATGGCAAAGAAAAGATCCTGGGGAATGTCCTGGGGGACGCGGTGGTAGTAGTAATTCTCCTCGGCTTCAACCATCCTGACCGGTACCGAAGGCTTGTCCCAATAGCCAAGGATACGTTCTGCTTCATCTCCACTGAGGAACAAGTAGGGGATGTTGCCATTGGTGGCATCAACCAGGACGGGGACTCCGTCCACGTCATAAAGCAGAGCGGCATGCTGCCAGTACCGCATGAACCGGCGGGCGAACCGGAAGTCGAAGGTCCGAAGCATCTCCCTGAGCTTTGAAACTGGGGCTGGCTCCATGGCTCCGTCGCCGCCTATCAGGTACTCGGATTCGAACCCGTAATGGTCCGTGAGGAACTTCAAGGCCTGCACTTTCTCGGTACAGATTCCGCCGGCGCCGGCGACGATGTTCCGCACCGTCTCGTCGCCGGTTTTGAACATCAGCTTCGGGCCAGTGAACCTGGAATAATTCTCGAACTGACTCTCCCAGATAGTTCGCGCCAGGGAATCCAGGAACATCAGCCGGCCTTCATGGCTGTCCAGCCTCATCGCTTTATCTGCTCCGAACGACCCCAAATTATCTTCCATCGCTGTAGCGACGAAACTTTCAAACAGGGCAGATTCTTTTTCCCAGCGTCTCCGGTGAAAGCCCACCCAATTGCGATCATACCCTACATCCATCCGGTCAACTGCAATCTCAATGAGCAGTGCACTTTCTTCTCCAACCGGAACCTCAATGGGCCGGGGTATTTCGTCCAGCGCCAGGGTCATCCCTTCTTGTCGGAATGTCGTCCCCGAATAGATGGAAGTGAGAGCCCCCTGGTCGTCGCAGGCATAAGCCAGGTCCTGTATAGCTTGAAGCGAAAGCAGCGCTTCAAGAGTAATTGCTCCTTGGTCTAACAGAGGTTGTCCATCCAGGCACAAAAGGTATTTTGCCAGCAGCCTGCCAGTGGAAAGGACCTGGTCTTCTGCTCCCAGGCGCAGGGTGGCCGATCGCCGGGTGAGAGAGTCGGATAACCGGAGAAAGAGAGCAGGACTGTTCATATTGGACTCGGCGGATAATGGTGAAGGCGCCGGCGCCAGAGTGCGGGTCAAGTCTATGAGGAGAATGGAGTGAGGAATGTCTATTCCAAATGCGTAGTTGAAGAGCGGGAAATTCGCGGGCAACGCCTTGGAGGTAGACTGCCAACGCAGGCAAAATGGCTTCCCAGCGGACTAAATCAGGTTATGATCAAGCTGGGCAATTCCAGGAAACCTGCCTTTGTATGGTCGGGGTGAGAGGATTCGAACCTCCGACCTCTTCGTCCCGAACGAAGCGCGCTAGCCACTGCGCTACACCCCGAAAACTCGCCTGGGTTCAGGCAGACACATTCCGTGCCGACCCTTTGACCCAAGTTTCATTGCTTTGAACCGGTATGGATAAGCAACGGTCTCCATTATACAGTATGTAAGTAAGCCTCAGGTAGAAAGAGTCAGAAGTGTTGTGTCGCAAACCGAACATTATGGAAAATGGTCTGCGCTCTGGGAAATCGCTCCTGCAAATCCCTTTCTTTCCCGCTTTAGCTTTCCTTCCCCGCCAGCATCTCATCCGAAAGCTCGGCCAGTTTCGCCTTGTTCAACACTCCGTCCCATTTGCGGTGAAGGGTGCCGTCCGCGTTTACAAAGATGGTGGTGGGCAGTCCTAGAACCCGGTGCGCTTCTACCACCGCACCGTCGTCGGTGAACCCGGCAGCGTAGGAGACTCCCAGATCGTCCAGCAGCTTTTGGGCGTCCTCTTTGGAACCCAGACCCAGGAACTGGCCCAGGTCCACTCCTACCAATGTAACTCTGCCCTCGTATTCATCCCTGAATTCCTGGAACTCCGGCATTTCCGCCCGGCAAGGGGGACAAAGGCCGGCCCAGTAGTTGATCACCAGGGGCATGCCCTGCAGATCCGAAAGCAGGACCTCCTCGCCGCCAAGTTCGTCCTGCCCCTGGTACAGGGTAATGGAGAAGTCGGCAACTGTCTCTGCCGCGTCATCTGCTTCACCCGGGGCCTGGTCAGTCACGTTACCATTGCAGCCGGCAAGGGCCAGCGTGAGGACAAACGCTAAGGACAAGAGGGTGGGCCGGGTAAGTTTCCAAAGCAAGAGAATGACCTCTCAATTGTGTTAGTAATCAGTGTGAGGGCTTGCGCAATGACTCCCCGCCGCAACCGCCATTGTTCCTGTTCCGCCACCCTGTACCAAATAGTACGAATGGAGGCGGCAGCTGGTTTGGCCGGTGGATGCCCTGCACGGCTTAGTAGGCGCCTGCTGGCTGCCTTCAGCTAACCAGGCTCCTCAGGCGTTCCTGGAAAATGGCCATACGTTCCAGTGCCTGGGTCAGACGGCGCAGCCATTGGTCTCCCATGGCCCTGGCGGACAGCCGGATCTGGCGGTTTCCAACGCTGGCCGACGAACCCAGGGCCCTTTGCAGCGGCAACTTGGCGCTGCCCACATCCTGCAGGAGTCCCAGCGTAATGCCTCCACTGGACTGGATGACCGACTCCACGCCGGCGGCGATGGCAAGGATTCGCAGTTCCACCAGCGTCAGCAGGTTTTCCACTGCCGGCGGGGGAGGGCCGAACCTGTCCCGCATCTCTTCCCGGAACCCGGGCACGTCATTCCGGTCCCTGGCCCGGGCCAGCCGCTGGTAAAGGGCCAGCCGGGTGGGAGTGTGAGGGATGTAGCTTTCGGGAATGCCGGCCGCCACCGGAAGCTCAATTCGTGGCAACTCCACCGGGCCGGACTCGGGTTCTTGTTTTCCGTCGTCGCCGTTTCCGGACATTAGCTCCGAAACCGCCTCGTCAAGCAACTGCCCGTACAGTTCCAGTCCGACGGCGTGAATCTGGCCGCTCTGGGCCGCGCCCAGCAGGTTCCCCGCGCCCCGAATTTCCAGGTCCCGCATGGCAATCCGGAAACCCGATCCCAGTTCCGACGCCTCCAGGATGGCCTGCACCCTTTGTTCGGCGGCTTCCGTGACGCGTTGCCCGCGCGGCAGGAGTAGATAGGCGTAAGCCCGGTGTTCGCCCCGGCCAACGCGGCCTCTTAACTGGTAAAGCTGGGAAAGGCCAAACCGGTCTGACCGGTCCAGGATCAGGGTGTTGACGTTGGGCATGTCCAGCCCGGACTCGATTATCGTCGTGCAGACCAATACGTCGGCCTCGCCATCAGCAAAGGCCTCCATTACTTCTTCCAATTCCGCTTCAGGCATCTGGCCGTGGCCGATCATAAATTTGGCTTCCGGAATCCGTTCCGCCAGTTCCGCGGCGGTCTGCTGAATGGTGCGCACCCGATTGTGGAGAAAGAACACCTGGCCGCCCCGTTCAATTTCCCGAAGGATGGCCTCCCGAATAGTTTCTTCGTTGTATTCTGAAACGAAGGTTTTGACCGGCAGCCGGGCCTCTGGGGGCGTATTCATTACGCTCATATCCCGTATTCCCGTCAAGGCCATGTGCAGGGTGCGGGGTATGGGTGTGGCGCTAAGGGTCAGAACGTCGACCTGGTTGCGCAATCGCTTCAGTGTCTCCTTGTGGCCCACGCCGAACCGCTGCTCTTCATCAACTACAACCAGTCCCAGGTTCTTGAATCTCACGTCCTTCTGGAGCAGCCTGTGGGTGCCGATTACTATGTCCACCGCGCCGGCTTCCAGGCCCGCCAGCACTTCCTGTTGTTCCTTTGGCGTGCGGAACCGGCTTAACACCTCCACCTGAAGGGGGTAGGGACTCAGGCGCTCGCTAAAGGTCGCGTAGTGCTGCTGGGCCAGAACGGTGGTCGGCACCAGAAGGCCCACCTGCATCCCGTCCGAGACAGTCTTGAATGCGGCGCGCAGGGCCACTTCCGTCTTGCCGTAACCAACGTCGCCGCAAATCAGCCGGTCCATGGGCTTGCCCTGTTCCATGTCCAGCTTTACTTCTTCGATGGCCCGAATCTGGTCGGGAGTTTCCAGGAAGGGGAAGGAGTCTTCCAGTTCCCGCTGCCAGACAGTGTCCTGGCCGAACTCGTGGCCCTCGGCCGCCTGCCGGGACGCATAGAGCTTGATAAGCTCCTCAGCCATCTCCCGCGCCGAGCCCTTAACCCGCTCCTTGATGCGGGCCCAGTCTGCAGTACCGAGCCGGGTCAGGGTCGGAGGCTGGTCCTGCGCTCCCACGTAGGCGCCCACCCGGTCCAGGTGGTCGGTTGGTACGTAGAGCTTGTCATTTTCGGCGTACTCCAGGACCAGGAACTCCTTGGCCTCGCCGTCGTCGTCCATGTAAGTTGTTCCGGCGAACCGGGCGACTCCGTGGTCCACGTGGACGACGTAACTGCCCGGAATCAGGTCCGACAGGACAATGTCCTCGCCCAGTTGCTCCCGGTTGCGCACCGGACGGTAGCGCCGCTCCTTCACCGTCCCGAACAACTCTCCATCGGTGAGCAGGGTCAGGGGCGGACGATTGGCGTTGCCGTCCACATCCCATCCCTCACTCAGGTACCCGGGCACCAGGTAAACTTGCCCATGTTCAGGCGGCAGTTCCAGGGTGTCAACGACCCTGGCGGTTATGCCCGCTTCTCCCAGAACCTCGGAAAGCCTCATGGTGTGCTGGGTAATGGCAACGTAAGTCCTTCCTGCAGGTACTGTTTCTCCCACCTCGTCGGTGAACTGGCCCAGTTGACCGAAGTAAGACTTGGGAGACCGGAAGGTAATGTCCGCGTCTTCGGCCAGCCAGCTTTCCATCCGGGCATGCCGGGCGTGTTCCCGAATTCGGGCCGACAACCGCTCCCAGGAGAGATATGGCGAGGGGAAATTGCGGGGCAATTCACCGCGGGTTTCCCTGCTCTCGCGCATCCGGAAGAATTTTTCTTCCAGGTCCTGCGCCTCTGTTTCCATCTGGCTTTCCCGGTCCAGAACCAGAAGCCCGTCGGATGGGAGATAGTCCAGCAGGTTGTGGCGGTTCAGCAGGCCGTTGTAAAAGGACAGGGTCTCCACGTTGGGTGCTGCGAAGAGTTCGACCAGTTCTTCTTCGAAACGCTCCCTGGACCACTGGGTACATTCCGAAAAGTCCATGTCGCCGATGCGTTTTTCAACGGAAACCCGGTCAGCCACCTCGGGCAACTGTTCGCGGGCGGGAATTATGTCAACCTGCTGTACCGGAGCAACGCCTTCACCTGTTGGAAGGGAACGCTGGGTGTATGGGTCAAATGCGCGGATGGTGTCAATCTCGTCGTCCCACAATTCCAGCCGGAAGGGGTTATCTGCATGCGGCGGGAAGACGTCGACTATGCCGCCTCGCATGCTGAAGGTTCCTGGGCTTTCCACAACCGGCTCGTGCCGGTAACCCAGGTTGACCCAGGCGCCAAGAAGAGCCTCAGTACTTCCTACGCGCTGCCCCAACCGCACCCGCAGGCATGACTCACTCTCTGACTCGATTACATCGAACACTCCAGGCGACAGGGTGAAACGCATGGCCGCAGCAATTGAAGCGACCACCAGGGGAACGCTCGCATCATCCTGCTCCCAGGCAGCCAGCGACGACAGCGCCACCAGCCTCTGGTTTACGGTCCTGGCGTCCACGGCCAGGCGTTCGAAGGGAAGCACTTCCGGTTCGGGCAGCAGGTAGACCGGGGCGGATTCCCCCGCATAGGTGAGGAGTTGGTCATGAAGCCGGCGGGAATCTTCAGCCCGCGGGGTCAACACCAGGGTGGGTGCCCTTGACCGAAGCCACAGCGATGCGACGTAAAGCGGCCGGACGCCCCTTCGGGCAGCGTACCGGTGCACTTCCGGGCCGGTTCCAATAATTTTTCCGCCCGTACAGCCGGGGAAGTCCTCAGCTAGCGAGGACAAAAGACCGGACAACGACATTGTCAAAGACTCCGTGGAAATCAGGCCCTCGCCCGACTCCAAGACCAAAAACGTAATGCAACAGGCAAAAGGGCTAACGGCCGCCGTTAGCCCCGAACAATTTACGATTTTATGCCAACAGGCTGAGCCACACAAGAGGAAAGACGGGCAAGACCAGGGCAATCGCATATCAGATTCTTGGGCAGCCCGTCGTTCCCGTACCGCCGATGTTCTCGATGACAACTCCCACCTTGCAGGCTGGCATTACTTGTCCCCACAATAAGACCATATAAACGACCTGACTTCACATTAATTTGGGCAGACATTCGGGTCTGCCCCACCCCTGGGTCCCTTCCCCTTGAGGGAAAAGGTAAGAGCCTGTCCTGAGCTTGCTGAAGGAATGGATATGACTGGACCCATCAAAAGTGGGACAAAATGGGACAGAATGAGACGGTTTTTAAATTATTTCCCATTCCTGGATTAAGCGGAAGCTGCGGGCAAATGAGTCTGAATGCAATGGCGCTCTGCGGGAAAGACAGCCGCACGGCGGCAGGTGCTTGGAAGAGGAGGTTAACGTGCCGTGCTATAATTTCCAGGCTACCAGCAGCTTGCCAGCTATACGTTGGAATCCGGTCTTAATTGGAAGAATACAGTCAAAAGCATGAGTAATTCCCCGCACTCACATCGCTCTCGCGGAGCGACATCCGAAAGCTGTAACGAGGTTCCTTACCATCGGATTGTGGTAAAAGTTGGTACCGCCGTTCTGACCGATACTCAGAACGGAGGTGGACTAAATATGCCGGTGATGGTGGATCTGGTCCGGCAAATCAGTCATCTGCGTACCCAATTGAACGCCGAGGTTATCTTCGTAACTTCCGGGGCCATTGCTGCAGGCCGGCAGGAATTGCGGCAGGCGGACATGAAGCTGGCGGAACGGGACATTCCTTCCCGCCAGGCCCTGGCAGCCATCGGGCAGGGACGCTTGATTCATGCTTACCAGCAAATGTTCGAGATTTATGGTGTTCATGTGGCCCAGGCCCTGCTCACCATTAATGACCTGGCCGAACGGCAGCCCTACCTGAATGTAAGGAACACGCTCACTGCGCTCCTGGATATTGGCGTTGTCCCTATCCTGAACGAAAATGACGTGGTTGCCGTGGACGAAATCGGGGAAGTGTTTGGTGACAACGACCGACTGTCGGCGCTGGTAGCCAGCCTGGTAGACGCCGATCTGCTGGTAATTCTCACCGATATTGACGGCTTGTACACGGCCGACCCCCACCGCAATCCGGACGCGACCCTGGTTCCCGTGGTTGACCGGGTTGACGAACGAATTCAAGCCATGGTTGGCGCGCACCGCAACCCCTGGGCTCGGGGCGGTATGCCCACGAAGATTGAGGCCGCCCGCCTGGTAACCGCCACCGGCATTGCCATGGTGCTTTGCAGCGGCCGCGCAGACGACGCCATTCTCCGGGCGGCCCGGGCCGAACCGGTGGGCACTTTGTTCAGGCCAGCCGGCGAGAAGTTGGAAGCCAGAAAGCGCTGGATGCTGAACCGGGTGAAGGACTCGAAGTGGGGCGAGATTGAAATAGACGGCGGGGCCGCTGATGCCCTGCTTAATCGCCACGTCAGCCTTTTGCCCGCTGGCGTGCGGGGCGTGCGGGGCGATTTCCACAGGGGAGACATTGTCTATATAGTGGACGAACCCGGCCGGCACATAGCCTGCGGCATTTCCAATTACGATGCCCAGGACATCGCCCGCATTCGCGGGTTCCAGTCGGACGGCATAGTCGCCATCCTGGGTTACCACTACGGGCAGGAAATAGTCCACCGCAATAACCTGGTACTCATCTGAAGCGCTGGTACGGCCAAAAGCCAAGGGGCAGATTAAGGAGAAACCAATGGTAACCGTTACCGACAGGGAGTCTCTCATAGCACTGGGCAAAACCGCGCAACGGGCGGCCAGGGAGCTATCCCGCCAAACCGCGGAGACCAAGAACCATGCCCTCGCCAACGTCGCTGACCTTCTAGAAAGTGAGCAGGGGCCCATATTGGAAGCAAACCGGGCGGACTGTGAGGAGGCGAAAGCGGCCGGGTTGGACGAGGCAATGCTGGACCGGCTATTGCTGAACTCCGACAGGCTGAAAGCCATGGCCAGCGACGTGCGGACAATTGCCTCACTTCCTGACCCGATAGGCGAAATAATCGAGGCCAGGACCTTGCCCAACGGCCTGGAGGTGGAACGTCGGCGTGTCCCACTGGGGGTAATTGGCAGTATTTATGAAAGCCGCCCCAACGTGACCATCGACATAGCTGCGCTGACATTGAAGTCTGGGAACGCATGCCTGCTGCGGGGCGGTCGGGAAAGCCTTAATTCCAACCAGGCGCTGGTTGGGCTGCTCCGGCGAGCTATCGGAGAGGCGGGAATTAACCCCGATACCGTCCAATTTGTGGACAACCCTGACCGGGAACTGGTTAATGTGATGCTTCAGATGAAGGACTATATTGACCTGCTGGTGCCTCGGGGCGGGCAGGGCCTGATTAACTTCATAGCTGGCAATGCTGCCATGCCGGTGGTGGCCGGCGGCGTGGGTGTCTGCCACGCTTATGTCGACCGAACCGCCGATCTGGAAAAGGCGGCCAACATTATTTTCAACGCCAAGGTGCAGCGCCCCACCGTTTGCAACGCGCTGGACACTGTCCTTCTCCACGCGGAGGTTGCGCCCAACTGCTTGCCTAACATCGCCCGAGACTTGTCCGGCGCGGGTGTGGAACTGCACTGCGACCACCGTTCCCTGAGTATTCTCGGACCTGAATCAGGGCTGAACACCCGGCCAGCCAACGAGGACGACTGGGGTAAAGAATTTCTGTCTCTAACCGCAGCCATCAAGATTGTAGACTCACTGGACGAAGCCCTTGAACATATAGAGACCTACGGTTGCGGCCACACCGAGGCCATAATCACCGATGACGCCGGCGCCTCCCAACGCTTTCAACTGGAGGTGGACGCGGCGGCGGTGATCGTAAACGCCAGCACCAGGTTCACTGACGGGGGGCAGTTGGGGCTGGGCGCAGAGGTTGGCATCAGCACCCAGAAGTTCCATGCCAGGGGCCCGCTGGGGCTGCGGGAACTCACTTCGTACAAGTGGGTCATCATCGGAAACGGACAGATACGGGAGTGATTTCGCTGCGCCGAGCAAATGAGCCTCACCAGAGTCAGGGTTGCGGCTGAAGGGACGGAAGGAAGGGACGGAAGACCAGTCATTCGAAAAGAAATATGGGGCAGGCTGCTGACCTGCCCCTTATCGTTTTTGGGCCTTCGATTGCTTAGCTTTGCCTACAACTTCCGTGACACTGCCTTCAGGGCGGCTTCCTTAACCTTTTCCGCCGTAAGGCCGCACTTCACCATCAATTCTTCGGCCCTGGCAGACTCGCTGTAACCTTGCAGGGCTACCATCTCCACAGGGACCGGATGGTTGCCGCCCACCACCTGGGCCACTATGCTGCCCAGGCCGCCGTGAAAGTAGTGCTCCTCTGCAGATACTACGGCGCCGGTTTCCCGGGCAGCGGCCACAATTGCTTCCTCGTCCACGGGCTTGAGCGTGTGGACATTGAGGACACGGGCCTGTACGCCCTGGGCAGCCAGCATCTCCGCCGCGTCAAGGCTGACCGAGACCATCACACCCGTGGCGGCAATGGTCACATCGTCTCCGTCGCGTATCTGTTCTGCCTTGCCCAGTTCAAAGCTGTAATCGTCGTCGTGCACCACCGGGGTTGCGGCCCTGGAAAGACGAATGTAGAAGGGGCCGTCCTCGCTGGCCGCCGTCTTCACCGCCTGCACCGTTTCCACGGTATCCGCCGGGGAAATGACGGTAAAGCTGGGCAGGGAGCAGATCAGGGACAGGTCTTCAATGCCGTGGGCCGACATTCCATCCTCGCCGGTGAGGATGCCGGCATGAGTGCATACCAGCTTGAAGTTCAGTCCAGCCTGGGATACCAGCACCCGCAACTGGTCAAAGGGGCGTCCCACGCCGAATACGCTGAAGGTGCTGACGAAGGGTACCTTGCCGCTGGCGGCCAGCCCCGCGCCCACGCCTACCAGGTTCTGTTCAGCTGGGCCGAAGTCAAAGAACCGCTCCGGGTACTTGTCGCGCCAGAGGTGGGTAAACACGGACACATTCAGGTCGCCGCCCAGCACCACGATGTCGGGGAAGGAATCGGCCATTTCCAACAGGGTTTCGCCATAAATCTGCCTGGTCGAAGCCATTCTGCGTTGCGCCACCATTAGGCCAGTTCCTCCATTGCTTGCTGAAACTCATCCGCGTTGGGCGCCCGGCCGTGAAAGCCGGGGTTGTTCTCCATGAAGCTGACGCCCTTGCCCTTTACCGTATGGGCGATTATCACCGTTGGCCGGGTGCGACGAGTACGGGCTCTCTCAAACGTCGCCAACAATTCCTCCAGGTTGTGACCATCGGTCTCCATAACCCGCCACCCAAAATCCCGCCACTTGCGGTCCAGGGGATCCAGGGTCATCACATCGTCGGTGAACCTGTCGTTCTGGATGCGGTTGCGGTCCACGATGGCAACCAGATTGGTGGCCTTGTGGTGGGCGGCGGACATGGCCGCTTCCCACACTTCGCCCTCATCGCATTCGCCGTCGCCCAGCAGCGCATAGACCATATAGTCCTTGTTGTCCAGGCGGGCGGCCAGGGCGCAGCCGAGGGCAAAGGACAAGCCCATGCCCAGGGAGCCGGAGTTCATCTCCACCCCCGGGGTCATCGGGTGGGCGTGCCCCTGGATGCGGCTGTTCAACTGGCGGAATGTAGCCAGTTCCTCCCGTGGGAAGTACCCCGCACGTGAAAGGACCGCGTAAAAGCCCGGAGAGGCATGGCCCTTGCTGAGAATGAACCGGTCCCGGTCGGCCCAGCCGGGATTGCTGGCGTCGTAACGCATTACCCGGAAATAGAGGGCAATCAGGATTTCAAGCTCAGAAAGAGAACCGCCGGGGTGCCCACTTCCGGCGGTGTAGATAGTCTGAATTATGTCCCGCCGCAGTTCCTTGGCCAGTGCCTGCAATTCGGGAACGCTGTAGGTTTGCCCCGTCCCAGGGGCGCTGCCGCCATTCATAACGATACTACTGTTCTCCCGTTGTATTTTCGGAATGGACAGGGATCCACAGCGGGCCCGCCCAATCAATTGATAGCCGCCCAGAATTATAAGTGCCCTGTTTGAGGGTGTCTAGGCGAACGGGTTAGTATATAGTAAATCGGGAGCTCAACATATCCCATCTACAGAGTCGTGTGGGGCTACTGTCCTGCAACTACGTAACCGTCCTGGAATGAAATGATAATCGACTTCCACTGCCACATTCTGCCGCCTTCTTTCCCTCGCCGGCACGTTGAATTGACGAAGTTGGACGCCACCTACGCTGCTTTGTCTCCCAAGGCCGGCGGCAAGGCGGCAACTGCCGAATCATTGCTTGAGGCAATGGATGATGCGGGGGTTGCGGTTTCAGTGGTAATGGGGTTTGGATGGGAAAACGAAGAAATGGCGCGGGAGACTAACGACTACCTTATAAAGGTGGTCAACCAATACCCGGCGCGACTGGTTGGCTTCTGTTCGGTTAATTCAGTGTGGGGCAAAGACCGGGTGCGATCTGAAATCGAACGTTGCGCAGCCGCGGGTCTCAGGGGAATTGGCGAGCTTCACCCCGACTGCCAGGGATTTGACATTACCGATCGCGCAGAAGTGGCCCCCATGATGGAAATGGCGCAAGACCTGGACTTGCCAGTACTCATTCATACCTCGGAGCCGGTGGGACATCAGTATCCCGGCAAGGGGAAGACTACACCCGACCGGGTGTACAGCCTGATTCGCAACTTTCCCGACAATACCATTGTCTGTGCCCACTGGGGCGGCGGCCTGCCATTCTACGGCCTGATGCCGGAGGTGCCGGCAGAATTGGCCAATGTTTATTTTGATACAGCGGTGTCTCCATTCCTCTACAAGCAAGATATCTTTGACGTTGTATCGAGAACAATCGGGTCGAACAAGATTCTTTTCGCGACCGACTTCCCCCTGATCAAACATGGGAGGCTGATCGGGCAGGTAGAACAGTCCTGCCTGAGTTCGGAAGCCAAGGCTGCCATTCTGGGAGGCAACGCTGCGAGGTTGCTGGGGCTGGAAGAGAGCACGAGTTTCATATCTTCCCGCGAAAGGTGACAGAAAGGGGCGCTTTGGAAGACCCGCAAGAGGCAAACTTTGAGACCCTGACCGACTTTCTGCAGCCGGGGCTGGAAATTGTCTTTGTCGGCCTGAACCCTTCCACATACTCGGTACGGGTAGGGCACTATTTTGCCAACCCGCGCAATCGTTTCTGGGCGGCCCTGAACCGTTCCGGCCTGGTGAAAGAGGAACTGGGTCCGGAGAGGGACCACGAGCTTGCCAAGTACGGAATTGGGTTTACCGATGTGGTAAAACGGCCCACTCCCCAGGCCTCGAGACTGAGAGCCAGCGACTACCGCCAGTGGGCGCCTGTATTGCGGGAGAAGCTTGAGCATTTCCGACCACGTATTGCCTGCTTTCACGGCATGACCGGCTATAAGGCATACCTGAAATACGGTGAGGGCGTTGACGAACGGCCGGATCTGGGTCTCCAGGAGAGGACCATCGGCGACGCCAGTGTGTTCGTAATACCCAACCCCAGCCCGGCCAATGCCCAGTACTCGCTGGACGACTTGGTTGGCTGGTACCGGAGACTGGCCGAATTCAGGTCGGAGTTAATCGGATGACCAGCAGATCCCCGACTGTCCGCGTGTTTGTTGCCCTGGATTTGCCGGCAACGGCCAAGGAGATTCTGCGGCAGACGGTTGAAGAACTGGTTAAGGTGCTTCCCTCCGGCATCCGCTGGGTTGACCCTTCGGGCATTCATCTCACCCTGAAGTTTTTGGGAGACGTGGATACCGGGAAGGTTGATGCCCTGCTGACAGCCATGGAAAGGGCTACCGGGGCGTTTGAGGGCTCCACGCTGCCGCTGATCCTGTCGAGCCTGGGCGTCTTCCCCAACGCCAGGGAGCCGCGCGTACTGTGGGCCGGCGTGGAGGGCGATTTGGAGGCGCTTGGACGGCTGCAAACGCTGGTGGACCAGGAGCTGGCCGAATTGGGCTTTGCCAGGGAGCGCCGTCCTTTCCGTCCGCATCTTACATTAGCTCGCGTGCGCGACCAGGTCAGCCAGCATGAACGAAGAAGAATTGGTGAAGCAGTGGGCCAGGCCAGCCTTGCCGGCAAGCATGGCTGGGAGTCACAAGAAATTCACCTCATCCGCAGTACCCTGACCCCTAACGGCGCCATTTACGATTCAATCGGCGTTAAACCGCTGGCGGCAGAAGAGTAGGAGTTGGATGACGACCGAGACGATCATTATTCACCCAAGGCCTCCGTTCGATTTTGAGTCCACTGCCGAAAACCAGCCTTACTTTCGGAAAGGACAAGATTCCTCCACGTTTCTTTACCGGCGTTTGTTGGACCTGGGGGGCAAGCTGGTTCTGGCTTCCGCCAGGTTCAACGGGCAGGTTGACGAACCGGCGCTTGAAGTGGCCCTGGAGGGCGATGACCTAATCGAGGGCGACGTGGAACTGGCCAGGTCCCAAATTGAACGTTTGCTGGGCACGGAGCAGGACCTGGGACCCTTCTACGAGTTTGCGGATGGCGACCCGGTGATGGCGAATCTGGTTAAGGCCTTCTACGGGATGCACCAGACCCTGTCCCTATCGGTCTTCGAGACCATTGGGCAGGCGATCCTGGGCCAGCAATTGTCGGCCAGCGTTGCGCGGGTGATTCGTGGGCTGCTGGTGGAGACCTACGGACCCAGGCTGGAGCTGGACGGGGAGACTCACTACGCATTTCCCCGGCCCGAAGCCATAGCCGCCGCCTCAGTTGAGGAACTGCGTGGTCTGAAGCTGAGCCAGCGCAAGGCCGAGTACCTGCACGGCCTGGCCCTGGCGGAACTGGCAGTTCCGGGCGGCCTCGACCACGTCCATGAACTGGAGGACGAAGAAGTCATCAGGGAAGTAACCGCGCTGCGGGGAGTGGGAATGTGGTCGGCCCAGTGGGTGCTGTCCCGGGCACTGGGCAGGCCCGACGCCTTCCCGGTTGGAGACCTGGCCCTGAAAAGGATCGTTTCCCAACTGTACTTCGGCGGAGAGACTATGAAGGATGCGGAACTGGGCGAGTACTCCCGGCGATGGTCGCCCCACCGCTCCCTGGCTACTTCGTACTTGTTTGCAGCATTAAGGACGGGGCGCGGGCAGGACGTAACCGTATCGGGCCAGCGGGTCTATACGCCGGGCTAAAGGTTTGCTTTAGTCCGGGCGGCCCTTAAGGGCCGGCAATACTTCCAGCGGGACTACCGAAACATTCGCATCAGGCTCTTGGGGTCCCGGGTGCGGGAGAATTGGCGCATCAGCTTCTGAGTCTGCTTGAACTGGTTCATCAGCCGGTTGATGTCTGCGGGCGTGGTGCCGCTGCCTCGGGCGATGCGCCGGCGGCGACTGCCGTTAAGGATCTCCGGCCGGCGCCGCTCTTCGACAGTCATGGACTGGATGATGGCTTCTACGCGCTTGATCTGGTCGTCGTCAAAGTCGGTGGGCATCTTTCTGGTCATATTGTTCATGCCCGGAATCATTTCCATTATCTGGCTTAATGAGCCCATTTTCTTGACGCTTTGAATCTGCTGCAGGAAGTCATCAAGGTCGAAGGTGGCCTGGCGGAACTTTCGCTCCAGTTCCTTGGCCTGCTTTTCGTCCACCGCTTCCTGGGCTTTCTCGATCAGTGTCAAGACATCGCCCATGGCCAGGATACGAGACGCCAGCCGGTCGGGATAAAACTGTTCCAGGCCGTCGGAGCGCTCGCCCACACCCATAAACTTGATAGGAACGCCGGTAACTCGGGTGACAGACAGTGCCGCGCCGCCGCGGGCATCGCCGTCCATCTTGGTCATCACAAGACCGGTCAAGTTTATGCGCTGGTGAAACTCCTGGGCGGCGTTGACGGCGTCCTGACCGGTCATGGCGTCAACCACCAGCAGGGTTTCATGAGGCTGAGCTACAGCCCGGGCCTCTTCCAGTTCCTCCATCAACTCTTCGTCGATGTGCAGGCGGCCGCCGGTATCAATGATGGCCCAGGTCAATCCCTGCTGCCTGGCCCGCTCCACGCCGTTTCTAACCACCTGGGGCACGGTGGATTCCTTAGGATCTTCTGAATAAACCGGCACGTCCAGTTGACGGCCCAGAGTCTCCAACTGGGATATGGCTGCCGGGCGACGCAAATCGGCGGCGACCAATAAAGAGGTGTGTCCCTGACGGCGAAGCTGCAAGGCCAGCTTGGCAGCGGTGGTGGTCTTACCGGAACCTTGTAGTCCCACCAGCATAAGCACCGAAGGAAGCTGGCTGGAAGGCGTCAGGCGGTGGTCGCCCCCGCTCAGCATTTCAGTCAATTCCTCGTGGACTACCTTAACCACCTGCTGGCCGGGAGTGAGGCTTTCCAGGACGTCGGCGCCCATGGACCGTTCCTTGACCCTGGCCACAAAGTCCCGGGCCACACGGAAGTTGACGTCGGCTTCAAGCAGCGAACGACGCACCTGTCCCAACGCGTCGTCAATATCCTTTTCGGTCAGGCGGCCCTTGCTGGAAAGGCGATTGAATATTCCGGTTAGTTTGTCGGTCAGGCTCTCAAACATCCCAAGCTCCTGGGCCAGGTGCGCCCTTCGTCAACCTATTCCAGGTTAAGGGAGTGGCGCAGCAATACAATCATTACGGCCTCTGCCATTTCATGATACCAAACGCCTTCGCATGTTGACAGCGTTGACAATTCATTATGGCAACTGCGCCTGTGCTAGAATTTCACTGCCTTCCTCACATTTGCAAATAAAGGTGCCAGCGTCCGTTGATTCCCGTAAAGCTCAATCTAAGAAACTTTCTGTCCTACCGGGAGAATGTGCCAACTCTGGATTTCACCGGCCTGCATGTTGCTTGCCTTTGCGGGGACAACGGGCACGGAAAGTCGGCATTGCTGGACGCAATTACCTGGTGCCTGTGGGGACACGCCCGCGGCCAGGTACAGGACGACCTGGTATCGTACGGCGCCGAGGAGGCCAGGGTTGAGCTGGAATTCCTGGTGCGTGAAGGTCGCTTCAAGGTCGTGCGGAGTCGGCGTCGAGGTGGCGGGCGCCGCCGGCAAGGAGCTTCGGACCTGCAGCTGGTGACGCTTGCCAGAGATGGGGAGGGAGCGCAAATTGTTTCAGGCAACTCTATCCGGGAAACACAGGCTCGGGTGGAACAACTGGTGGGGATGGACTACGAGACATTCATCAATTCTTCCTTCCTGTTGCAGGGACGGGCCGATGAATTCACCAGCAAGTCGCCAGCAGAACGGAAAGCCGTATTGTCTTCCATTCTGGGACTGGAGGCCTACGACAGGTTCCAGGTCAGGGCCCGCGAAAGGGTTGCGGAGAAGCGTAGCGAATTGGACCGGCTGACCGGACGGGTCAGGCAAATCCAGTCTGAAAGGGAAGCCTTGGGCGACCCGAGCGAAGAGTTATTGGCCGCCAACGAGCAGGTTGAGCAAGTTTCCAGGCAACTGGCCCAATTGAGGAAAGATGCCAGTGAGATGCAAGCGAAACTGGCCGGTTTGAGGGCAATTCTCGCCGTGCTGGCCGAGCAGAAGACCCGCCAGGCAGACATGGGCGCGGAGTCTTCCAGGCTCCATGCAAACGTAGAAACGGCGGCGGCACGCATAAAGGAGTGCAAAGCAGTAATCGCCAGGGCCGGAGAGATTGAGGCTGGAGCGTCACGGCTGGCGGAGGCCCAGCAGCGCTTTACCCGGCTGGAAGGAGCGCGCCAGTCTCACGACGCCCTCAGACAAGAGCAAAACGAACTGACCAGGGCTATTGAAGTCGAGCGGACTCGACTGGAGGCTGAGGTGCGACAGTTGCACCAGCGTATTGACGGGGACCTGGCGCCGCTGGCCGAGTCGGAAACCGCCTTGGAAGAATCGCTCGTGGAAAGCCGGGTCAAGCTGGCAGGTCTATCAGATATTGCCGCTGAGCTTGTAGAGAAGAGACAGAAGGTACAATTGCTGGCCGGGGGCATCGGTGAGGCCCAAACGCTGGCAACCCGGTACCAATCGGAGGGCGAGCAGATCAGGGAGAAGCTGCGCTTTCTGGGGCAGGCCGACCCGCACGGTGTGGTTTGTCCCCTTTGCCAGTCGCCACTTAGCGAGGACGGCTGCCTGCGCCTGGCCCAAACTTATGAGGCCGAAATCGAGGAGAAGCGAGACCTGTACCGGGCCAATCGGAACAACCTGCAAAGCCTGGAGGCCCAGAAGTCGGAACTGGAGGATGACCTGGCAAAACGCGAGCGGGAACACAACGCAAGAGCCAACCATCTCCAGGCAGAAATCGGACGTACAGAGTCGCAGATAGAAGCGGCGAGGGCCGCGGCACTTGAGGTGACCGAAGCCCAGGCCAGGCTTGATGGACTGGCCGCTGCTCTAAAGAACAACGCCTATGCCCGGGATAGCCAGGTCAGGCTCGGGGACGTGGAAAGGGAACTGGAGGCGTTGGGTTACGATGACGACGCTTACAGCCAGGCGTTGCAACAGATACGGAAGCTGGAACCCTTCAACCAGTTGAAGGACCGGCTGGAGGCGGCCAGGGCCCAGTTGCCGGTCGAGGAGCAGGCCCAGGCGCAAGACCTGGAGCGGGCGGCAAGGTTGGCGGTGGAGTTGGAGGCCCTGGAGCGGCAGGTTGTGGAGGCAGAGGAGTCGGTGGCGCAAATGCCGGCCGCAGAGGCCAGGCTGGAACACCTGGTGAAGGAAGCCGGCGCCCTGGAGGGGGATCTGCAGGGCGCGCTGGCCAGGAAGGCGCTGTTGGAAGACCGGGTACAGAGGCTGGCCAACCTGGAGAAGGAACTGGCGCAAAGCAGCGTGGCCCTGGACCAGGCACAAGAAGACCAGGGTGTCTACCAGGAACTGGTGGGCGCCTTCGGACGGCAGGGAATCCAGGCAATGCTTATTGAGACGGTAGTTCCCCGGCTGGAGGAGGAGGCCAACGGGTTGCTGGGTCGAATGACCGACAACCGGATGCACGTAAAGCTGGAGACCCAGCGGGAACGCCGGTCCGGGTCGGGCGAACCCATCGAGACGCTGGAGATAAACGTAAGCGATGAACTGGGCGCCCGCAGCTATGAGATGTACAGCGGGGGTGAGGCCTTCCGGGTGAACCTGGCGCTGCGTATTGCCCTGTCCCGGGTGCTGTCCCAGCGTACCGGTGCTCCTTTGCCGACCCTGTTCATTGACGAGGGGTTCGGCTCACAGGACGCTTCCGGGCGGGAACGCATCCTGGATTGCATCAGCGCAATTGAGGATGACTTTGACAAGATCATAGTCATTACCCATCTGGACGACATGAAGGATATGTTCCCGGTGCGTATTGAGGTGCAGAAGGACGAGAACGGCTCGACCTTCTGGCTGAGTTAGGCTGATTGCTGGCGAGAGCGGGACAATACTTCGATTCCTTTGGGGAGGCTCGTTAGGGAGACAGGGCAGCCACAAGGGCTGCTACTACACAGTCAGGGTTCCTACATCACCGATACTAAACCATTCGCAGGAGACGCTATGCTGGACGACAACTTGAAGAGCTTCGTGGCCGAGAACCGGAGGGGGGTGTTGACCACCTTCCGGCGGGACGGTTCGGCGCAGATGAGCATCATTACGTGCGGGCCGCTGCAGGACGGGGTGGCGTTCAGCACCACCGAGGACCGGGCCAAGCTGCGTAACCTGCGGCGCAACCCGCGCTGCTCGCTGATGGTGGCGCGGGAGAACTGGTCGGCTTACATCGTTCTGCAAGGTAACGCACGATTGCTGTCGGCGGACAGCACCGACGCGGACGAACTTCGGATGGCACTGCGGGAGGTGTTCCGCACGGCGGCGGCGACTGAACACCCGAACTGGGATGAGTACGACCAGGCAATGTTAGACCAGAAGCGGTCGGCCATAATCGTGGTGCCGGCGCACATCTACGGCGGAAACGTCTCGTAGAGACGCCTGCCCGGGTTGTTCTACCGGGTATGCAGGGAGGCCAGCAGCTTTTCCGAGGCTGCGGCGATTTCCGCAACCGCCCGGTCGAAGGCCTCCCGGTTGGTGCGTGACGGGGCCCGGTAGCCGCTGATCTTGCGGACAAACTGCAGGGCAGCGGCGTTGATTTCTTCTTCGGCTGCCGGCGGTTCCTGGGCGCGTAGGGTCTTGATGCTGCGGCACATTTTGGCGTGACTCCCATTTGGCGGTCTGGGGTCCGGGTGCTCTAAGAAGGCCAACTCCATTGGAAAGAGGAGTAGTGGCCGTTCTTGCCCGAGTTGTCCCAGGTCATGCCGTGGTCGGTGTAGGTGCTATTGGCGCCTTTCGCGATGGCAAGGGAAGAACTTACCGGGTGGCCGGTATTCTCCAGGGTCATAGCCTCGGCCCTTCGTCCTACAACCAGGCCATTCACGGTGAAGTCGATAATGCCGGGGATGTTCACGCTGCGGCTGTGGCCTTCGCCCCGGAACTCTATCTGGCAGTACTGGATGCCCAGGTAATTGGAAGTAAGGCGCATCCACCGCTCCGAGGGGCCTCCGATGTCGCCAGACAGGATTCGGGTCAGGGCGGCGCGTTGGAACTGGTCGGCCCGCTCATCGATGTAGTTGGCGAGCGTCCAGTCGCCGTCGCCCATAATGCCAGGAGTGTAGGCGACCACCACAAAGTTCAGGTCGTCGAGGGCAACACCCTGGTATTCGCCCTCCTGGATGTGGAAGGCAAAGGCAACGTCACAATGACCCTCGGTGGGAACGGCGGGGCCGCCGCCCACGATGCAGGGACAAAGGATTTCGCAGTTGCAGTTCTCGAAGTAGTCGCCCTTGAGGCTCCACCGTTCTTCCGTAGTCAAGACTCTCACCTCGCTGCCGGGTCGTCGCTGAAAAGAGTCACCCCTGCTGCCGTTGGGTAGCAGGGGTGATTGCTGTGTTGCCTAAGGTCGTGCTACTTGCTGCCGAAGGGCTGGATGAGTACCCGGAGGGTGCCATCGTCGTCCTTGCGCTGGGTCAAGAGCTTGTGGCCGGCCTGCTCTGCCCAGTAAATGACATCATAGATGTTCAGGGCGTCGTGCAGGATGGCTTCGACGAAGGAACCACGGTCGTCGTCCATCTGGCGGCTGAGGGCCGCGATGACGCCCGCGCAATTCTTGCCGCGTCCATCGATGACGGCCCACCCTCCGTGGTGACCGTTGCCGTTACTGTTGCCATTGCCGCTTACGGGCTGGCGGCGGACGTCAATCTGGCCGGACTTGCGCAGGTCCAACTGTTCCTTGAAATGGGCAACCGCTTCCCAGGCCACGGCCCGGTCGCGCTCGCCGCTGGAACATACGGCGCCGCGGACGCCTACGATGTCAGGGTTGACGCGGGCAAGTTCATCCAGGTTGTCGAGCTTCAGGTGGCCGGAAAGGGCGGTGCTGAGGCCGGCCTGCTTGGCTTCCATCACCATCTCGCGCAGGCGGGCTTCGGGGATGAAGTCGAACAGATTGCGGCCGTCCTTGGTCAGGGTGTCGATCAGGAAGCCGTCGCACTGGCCCTCGATGGCGAGCTTGACCATCAGGTCGGGGTCAAGGCCGCCCTTGAAGAGGTGATTGTCGGCGAAGAGGGAGCCGATGAGCTTGGTGTCGTAGCCCCGCAGCGCCTCGCGGGCTCCCCGCAGTATTTCCGCTGCGTCCTCATAGTCGGCCTCGCAGAATCCGACCTTGACGGATGTGGCGTCCAGCATGCCGGCGGCCTTGACGGCCATGGCGACGGTGCCTGCCTGGTTGGGAACCACGCCCAGGGTAACGCTGACGTGCTTGTGGGCGGGGATGCGCCGGCGGACTTCCTGCACCAGGTTGGGGTGGCCGGAACCCACCAGGGCTTCCTGCAGGTTCTTGACGTCGATGATGTCGGCGCCGCCCCGGTCGGCCTCCAGCGCCTCAGGCATGTCCTGGACGCTGACGAGGAGCATCATGCCGGAGCCCTCCGCCCCGCTGCCTATGCCTTCATTCAACCAGGGGGCGTGAGTCCTGGCCTGGGCGGGCGCCTTGGCGGTCTGGGGGCGGGGAATCAGGGGCATCAACTCACGCTTCAATTCGGCCTTCTGTTCCTCGGTCAGCGGCATCAACGGGGGACGGACGTGGCCGCCGGCCATGCCCATGAGTTCGCCCCAGTACTTGCACATGGGGGCGGGCAGGACGCCGCCGGACTTCTGAACGGTGCCGCCCCACCACTTGTCGGACAGGGCCTTGAGGTCTTTTAGGTGCTCGGCGTAAAAGTCTAGGTCCAAGTCGCCCTTGCTGGCGCGGTTGATGAACTGGACGTAGTTGTTGCATTCGGGGGTGTCGAAGCGCCAGTCGGAGGTATTGGCAAACATCACCTGCTGGTGGAAGCCAAGCTCTTTGGCCTTGGGGTAAATCCACTCGTCGGGAGTGCTGATGATAGCCTGCTTGCCGACAAGGAGGTGAGTCTCGATGGAAGTCTGCTGGTTGAAACTGGCTTCCTTGACGCCAACCACGTTGGGGATCTGGCAGAGCCGCTTCAGACCCTGGGGGCTCATCAACATGCCAAACTGGGGGGAGTTGTAGAACATGATGGCCAGATTGGTGTGGTCGGCCAGGGACTTAACGTAGTCGTAGACGACGTCCTCGGTCTTGGCCACCATATAAGGAGGGGCCACTACCAGCAGGTCGAAACCATCGGACTCGGCGCGGTCGGCCAGGGCCAGCATGTCCTTGACCGAGGTGTGGGTAACGTGGGCGGCGATGCCCCAGCGGCCGGCGGCCTCTTCGGCCACCACGTCCATAACCCGGGTGCGCTCGTCAAAGGTCAGGCTCCAGAATTCGCCCATACCCCAAGTGCAGCCACCACCCCGGGTGCCCAGGCTCTGGATGTAGCGCATGTTTCGTCGGAGGCCTTCCTCGTCGATGCGGTTGTCAGGGGTAAAGGGAGTCATAATGGTGGTCCACTGGTCCTTAAGGAACCCCCACGCCCACTCCTGAGCCTCATGTTTTCTATAGTCAGCCATTGAAAATCACCTTCCGAGTTTGGTTTGCGGGCGGTGGGCCCGAAACCGATTTAAGCCTGTAAAGGCCTCCAAATTGTGACTCCGGTCTTGCCGAATTCGGCAAACAAAAGTGCGGCAGATACTACAGGCTGCCAAACAGGACAATTGTATTCAAGGTGTCGAAAAGCGTCAACTGCACCACGGGCCATTGGGTGATCCTGATTGGAGGGGTTGTCCCTCGTCCCCGGCCCCCTTCCTGAAAGCGGGGGCAGCACTCTGTCTTCAAAGGTCCACGAAGGCGGAATTTTTTGATTATCGTCTCATTTTGTCCCATTTTGTCCCATTTGCCCTTACCCCGGCCCTTTTCCCAGTGGCGATGGGGGATTTAGCCGGTGGTGTTGACCTGGCCCGGGACAGGGCAGACACACAGGTCTGTCCCAGGGAGAGGCAGTTAGCGCTAGCTTTCATGCTGCACGGTCAGTCCTCTTAATGGTGGATATGGGTTACGCAGGACGGCTAGGGGGGCTGACAGGGAGAAGGGTAGTCGCAAGAGTAATTGACGCGCTAACCGGCGGCAGGCTGGCATGTTGGGCAGAAAAAGGTGCCCCTGGCCCTGACCCGCGTTGATTCAATGGGGGCGGTGCAGCGGGGGCAGGGTTCACCTTCCTTCCGGGGAATGGCCCAGGTGTGGAGGGCGGAAGGCGGATCCGGCCAATGTTTGTCCCGGGCCCGGTCGTAGATACCGACGGCAGTGGTGAGGCAGGCGACGATGCAGTCCTTCAGCGTTTCCAGTTCCGCCGAGGTGAGGCTGCCCGCCTGACGAGCAGGGTTGATTCCGGCGTGGAAAAGTGACTCGTCCACGTACAGATTGCCCAGGCCGGCAACTACCGATTGCTCGAGCAGCAGCGCCTTGACGGGCGCGCTCCGGTCGCGGAATTTTTCGGCCAGGTGGTTGGCGGTAAGGTCACCGGAAAGGGGTTCGGGACCCAGGGAAGGCAGGGCGGATTGAAGGTCGGAGGTCAGCCACAGATGGCCGAACTTGCGGGGGTCGCGGAACCACAGGGCCCGACCGTCGTCCAGGGAAAAAGTGTGCCGGACCATGGGGTCGATTTCCCTGGAGGCGGGCTGGACACTGAGGCCGCCGGTCATGCCGAGATGGATTATGAAGGTATCGCCCGAATCCAGGGGAAGAAGGAGGTACTTGCCACGGCGGTTAACTTCCATCACTCGCTTTGAGTGCAGGCCAAGGACGAAGTCTTCCAGAGAAGGCAGTTTTACGGTGGGCGCCCAGCCCACCTGAGGCCGGGTGATGGTACGACCCGGCAACTCTGCGCGAAGCAGAACTTGCCGGGCATTTTCGACTTCGGGTAGTTCGGGCATGGGCTAGTTCGGCAGACCCTGGTTTAGATTTCAGGAGGCAGAAAGAGGGCCGCCGACTAAAGGCGCTTCACGGCCAGGGTCACTTCCATTCCCTCCACTTTCTGGGTCTCGCTGCCTTCAGCATCATCCAGGGTTCCGGCGACCAACTGTTCGCTGAGGGTTTCCTGGCTGATGTAGTCGGCATGGCTTTGCATCACCCGGCCCAGTTCCTCCGGGCCCTGGTAATAGGTGACTATGCGGTCGGTGAGGTCGAACTGGGCGTTGCGGCGCAGGCCCTGGATGCGGTGAGCGATTTCGCGGGCCATGCCCTCGTCGGCCAGTTCGGGGGAAATATGGGTGTTTATGGCGACCAGGCACCCCGATTCAACGTTAACCCAGAAGTCACCGACCTGGTGAAGGCCATCACTGTTTGCCTGCTGCCTATCCGGCGCAGCAACGCCCTCGTTCAGGCGAAGGCTGTCGTTGCTAACCAGTTCCCCGTGTTGGGTCCTTGCAGCTTCACTCAATTGATCAATGAAGCTCTTCATCTCATTCTGATAACTCCAGACTTCATCCTCGAAGTCTTCCACGATTGTGAGTTTCTTAATGTTCAGTTCTTCAAGTATCTGGGACTGGACCTGCCTGATATGACCGGCGTGGCCCCAGACCTTGACTTCGGCCAGGGGCTGTCTGACCTTGACGCCGGCCCGGGAGCGGGCGGCACGGCCCATGCTGGAGACCTGCATGGCCAGACGGGTGGCCGCCATTAGTTCCCGGTCGATGAGGGCCTGGTTGGCCACAGGGTAGGAATCAAGGTGAACGCTGTCCGGTGCAGAAGAGTCCACGGCGCAGACCAGTTTCTGGTAGATCTCCTCGGCCATGAAGGGAGCAAGCGGCGCCATGAGGCGGGCTACGGTTACCAGGCAGCGGTGGAGGGTGGCGTAGGCCGATAGCTTGTCGCCGTCGTTTTCGCTCTTCCAGAAGCGGCGTCGGCTGCGGCGGACGTACCAGTTGGAAAGCTGGTCGATGAACTCCTGGAGCCGGCGGCCGGAGTCGGTGGGATTGTAGGCCTCCATGTAGCCGTCCACCTGTTCAACGAGGACGTTCAACTCGGAGAGTATCCAGCGATCCAGTTCGTTCTCGGGCTTCCAGTCGGCCGGGACCTGGTCGGGGTGGAATTTGTCGATACTGGCGTAGTTGGTAAAGAAGGAGTAAACGTTCCACAGGGTGAGGAGCACCCGGCGCAGGGTCTCGTTGACCAACTTGTCCGAGAAGCGCCGGGGTTCGCCGGGATGGGACGCGGTGAACAGGTACCAGCGCAGGGCGTCGGCGCCGTGGGCGTCCAGCACCGTGGCGGGCTGAACCACGTTGCCAACATGCTTGCTCATCTTCTGGCCGCGGCTGTCCAGAATCAAGCCAAGGCAGATCACATTCTTGTAGGACGGCTCACCCTTAAGGAGAGTGCCCAGGGCGTGAAGGCTGTAGAACCAGCCGCGGGTCTGGTCGACCGCCTCGCAAATATAATCGGCGGGATAGCGGCCATCGTCGGAAATGGCCGAGTTGTCGAAGGGGTAGTGCCACTGGGCGAAGGGCATGGCGCCCGAGTCGAACCAGGCGTCCATTACTTCGGGGATGCGCCGCATCTCTCCGCCACATTCTTCCTGGGAGCAGGGGATGACAACGTCATCAACGTAGGGGCGGTGCAGGTCCAGGTCGTCAAGCGCGCTGCCGCTACCGTTGCATAGTTCCTTCAGTTCGCCCACGCTGCCGACGCAGATGCGGTTGTCGCAGTCCTGGCACTGCCAAATGGGAATGGGGGTCCCCCAGTAGCGTTCGCGGGAGATGGCCCAGTCGACGTTGTTGCGCAGCCATTCGCCGAAACGGCCTTCGCGGATGTAGTCAGGGTACCAGTTGATGGCGCTGTTGCCGTCCACAAGGCGGTCCTTGTGGGCAGTGGTGCGGATGTACCAGGATGACTTGGCGTAATAGAGGAGGGGCGTGTCGCAGCGCCAACAGAAGGGGTAGGTGTGGCGGTAAATGTCGCGGCGGTAAAGCAGACCACGGCCGGCCAGGTCCTGCATGATGTCTTCGTCGGCTTCCTTGACGAACTTCCCCGCAAAGGGGTAGTTGCCGGTTAGCAGGCCCTGCAGGTTTACGGGCTGGACGAAGGCCAGTTCCATATCGCGGCCCAGGCCCAGGTCTTCGTCGCCGAAGGCCGGGGCGATGTGGACGATGCCGGTGCCGTCTTCCATGGAAACAAAGTCGCCGGCTACGACCCGGGGGTCAAAATCCTGGGTCGATACCAGGTCGGTGACGGTGGAACCGGCGGGGCCGGCGCGTTGGACAAATTTGCGGATTTCAGTGCCGTATTCCAGAGGGGAATAGAGGGGTTCGTACCGGGAACCTACCAGGTCGGCTCCATTCACCTCTCCCGCCACAGTATGTTCGCCCTGGATGTTGGCGCCCAGGAGTTCCGACGCAAGGATGAGGCGTTCCCGTTGCCCGTCGGCCTCCAATTCCACCACTGAGTATCGGGCGTCGGCGTCGACTGCCAGGGCGGTGTTGCCGGGAAGGGTCCAGGGCGTGGTGGTCCAGGCCAGCAGGTAGGTGGGAGCCTCTTCGCTGACTTCCAGGCCCTCAGCGGGCTGGGTGACGCGGAACTTGACGAAGACGGACGGGTCGGGAGTGTTTTCCTGGTAGCCGAGGGCTACTTCGTGGGAACTGAGGCTGGTCTCGCAACGGGGGCAGTGGGGCGTGCCCCGGAGGCCCTCGTAGAGCAGGCCGTCGTCCCAAAGCTGCTTGAGAATCCACCAACCGGTCTCGATGAAATCGTTGTGCAGGGTGACGTATGGATCGTCCATATCAACCCAGAAGCCGATGCGGTCGGTAAGGGCCTCCCATTCCTTAACGTAGCGGAAGACGCTTTCTCGACACCGCTGGTTGAATTTCTCGATGCCGTATTCCTCGATTTCTCGCTTGGAACTGAGGCCCAGTTCCTTTTCGATTTCCAGCTCCACGGGAAGGCCGTGGGTGTCCCAGCCGCCCTTTCGCAGGCAGCGAAAACCCTTCATGGTGCGGTAGCGGCAAATCACGTCCTTAAACACGCGGGCCAGGACGTGATGGATGCCGGGGCTGCCGTTGGCGGTGGGCGGCCCTTCGTAGAGCATGAAGAGGGGGGCATCGGGCCGTTCCGTTTCGGTGCGGCGGAAGACGTCGTTTTCTTTCCAGTATTGAAGAATCCGGGCATCAAGCTCCGGCATGCTGACGCGGCTGGGTACGGGAGTAAACATGTCTGAACAACCTCAGGGGAGGAACTTATTTGAGAGGGTATTATAACGCAATGGAGCTACTTGTCAGGCCAGGAACAGCCTGGCTGGGACAAGCCGGCTCCCGGTATTGGCGCCAACGTCGAATGTTTGGTAGAAGAGACCCGGTTGTCGGGCTCCAGTGCAGGCACTCGACGATACCATCATTCCGACCAGAACTGGTAGAAGTGATGGACGGGGCCGTGGCCATGTCCCAGGGCGTAGGAATTACGGATGGCTTCGGTTACAAATGCCTTGGCCTGGGCGACGGCGTCCAGGACTGACTTGCCCTGGGCCAGGCCGGCGGCAGCGGCGGAGGCGAAGGTGCAGCCGGTGCCGTGGGTGTTGACGGTGTCGAATCTCTCTGAAGTGAACTCGGTGAACTCGCTGCCGTCAAACAGCAGGTCGGTAGCGGGGCCGCTGAGGTGGCCCCCCTTAACAACAACAGCCCTGGCGCCCAGCGCAACAATCTGCCTGGCGGCTTCCCGCACATCCTCGCCGGTTTCGATCTTCAACCCGGTCAGGGTTTCGGCTTCAGGGATGTTCGGAGTTACCAGGGCGGCCAGGGGCACCAGGCGGGTCTTCAATGAATCCACGGCCTCCTGTCGGAGCAGGGGATCACCACTTTTGGCGACCATCACCGGGTCCACGACCAGGTTAACTATTTCGTGCCTGCGAAGTTCCTGTGCCACGGTTTCCACGATGGCCGAACTGGAGAGCATGCCCGTCTTGACGGCGTCGACGCCGATGTCAGTGACTACCGCTTCAATCTGGGCTGCAATGATTTCCGTGGGCAATTCGTGCACCGCAGTTACGGCGACAGTGTTCTGGGCGGTGATGGCGGTCAAAGTTGATGCGCCATAAACGCCGAGGGCGGCAAAAGTCTTCAGGTCGGCCTGAATTCCGGCGCCGCCGCCAGAGTCGGAGCCGGCGATAGTCATTGCAATGGGAGCCCTTCGGTTGATTGTCATCGGTGCCTACCGGACCTCCGCTGGTTTACCACATTAATAGTGTTTCTGGTCGCGCAGGGCTAAATTAAATGCGTTGTGCCCTGGACTGGAGATGAACGGGCTAAGGTTCATCCGAGTCGTCGCGATTGGGAAGACGCCACTCTGGATCGGTCTGTTCCGCGTAAACGGTGTCTTCATCGTCGTCGCCCTCACCCGGATCGGTCAGTTGGCCCAGGGCGATGGCGGGAAGGGTTTCGATGTGCATGCCCACCCGATGGCTCATTTCCAGGGAGAGCCTGGCGACGGCATCATTATCATCGGCCTCCGCCAGCATTACGAAGTCGAATCGCCCCAGGACGGCGTATTGGGTCAGGACTTCGGCGCCTTCGCATTCGGAGTCGCGGGCAGATTCGACCACCAAATCAGGGTTGGCGCGAAGACGCCTTTGGCCGTTTTCGGTGATATTGCCCATTAGAAAGTACAGTGGCATACGTCCCTCGCTAACTATCGCCTATGGCATTATTATGTTGATTCAGGTGACAAGTATATCACCGCGCAAGATCAACCCAAGGGAACTACGGCAACACATTCTGTCTGGCGCGTAGGGAAGTAGATGAAGCGTGGCAGGACGTCCTTTTTGCAGGCATGCGGAGGGACGTTGGGGGGATTTCCGGCTATAGGGCATTGACATTGGTTTAAGGTGTTGATAGAGTATCGAATTACGTTGAAAGGCACCCCCGTTATACGGAATTGAGGAAGGCCATCGAATGCCCACAGTCAACCAACTGGTCAGGAAAGGTAGAAAACCGGTTAGGAAGGGGACCAAGGCTCCGGCCCTGCACTGGGTACAGAACTCGCTCCGGAACCGCATCAAGTGGGGCGAAGGTTGCCCGCAGCGGCGGGGTGTGTGCATACAGGTCCGGACTATGACCCCAAAGAAGCCTAATTCTGCTCTCCGCAAGATTGCAAGGGTGCGATTGACCAACGGCGTTGAAGTCACGGCATATATTGGCGGTGAAGGGCACAACCTGCAGGAGCACTCCGTGGTGCTGGTTCGCGGTGGCAGGGTTAAAGACCTGCCCGGTGTTCGCTATCACGTGGTGCGCAGCGCCCTGGACACCGAAGGCGTGCAGAACCGCCGCCGGGGCAGGAGCAAATACGGGGCGACCAAGCCCTAGTTCGCCTGTCTCCGCTGGAGGGCACAAAGTGGCCCTTCAAGAACGGTTTCTGTAAGACGGTAGGCCCTCTAAGTTCACTTTTTGGACAGGGGGAAATTGGTATCCTGTCCAAGAGTGAAGTTTTGTTTTGTAAAGAAGGATTCGGCTGAAGCAAGGATCGAGGGTTCAGAGGCTATGTCGAGAAGAAGAAGAGCGGTACCCCGGGTAATACCCGAGGACTCCCAATACAATAGTGTTCCCCTGGCCCGGTTTATTAATCGGGTAATGACTCGTGGGAAGAAGACCACTGCCCAGCGCGTGGTTTACGGCGCGCTTGAGCTGGTTCGAGACGAGTCTCGGCGGGACCCTATGGAGATCTTTGAGCAGGCCTTGAAGAACGCCACACCCCTTGTAGAAGTGAAACCCCGCCGTATCGGCGGGGCAACTTATCAGGTGCCCACGGACTTGCGGGCTAACCGCAGCGAGGCCCTGGCTATGCGCTGGTTGATCAGGGGCGCTCGTTCCAGGACAGGAATGCCCATGCGGCGCGGTCTGGCCAATGAACTGATGGACGCGGCGCGGGGAGAGGGTTCGGCGGTCCGGCGGCGGGAAGAGCTGCACCGGATGGCCGAAGCGAACCGGGCATTTGTTCACTATCGAAGGTAATTGATTCAGGCGAAAGAGTTGTTGGGCGATAGAGGTGCCCACTGAATGGTTTCTGCTTATCCCATCCAAAAGATCAGAAATATCGGGTTCATAGCCCATATCGACGCGGGCAAGACCACCGTTACCGAACGGGTCCTTTACTTGACCGGCCGAATTCACAAGGTTGGCGGTGTGGACGAAGGCACCACCGCCATGGACTTCATGCCCCAGGAACGTGAAAGGGGCATTACCATCACATCTGCGGCTACGACTGCCGAGTGGAACGGTCACAAGGTCAATATTATTGACACCCCGGGGCACGTGGATTTCACCGCCGAGGTTGAGCGGAGCCTGCGGGTCCTGGATGGCGGCATTGTGGTGCTTGACGCCGTGGCCGGTGTGCAGTCCCAGTCGGAAACAGTTTGGCGGCAGGCGGATACTTATATGGTGCCCCGCATCTGTTTCGTCAACAAGATGGACCGGGTGGGCGCCAGTTTCCCACGTACAATTGAATCCATTAAGCGCCGGCTCAAGGCTAACCCGGTGCCTGTGCAGGTCCCCATCGGCGAAGAGGACGAGTTTATTGGCGTTATAGACTTGCTGGGCGGCCAGGCATCCATTTATCCCAAGGGCCGAGACAACAGCGGAGGGATCACTCCCCCGGAGCAGGTCCCCGTCCCGGAAGAATACCAGCAGACCTATGAGGAATACCGGCAGGCCATGATCGAAAAGATCGTGGAGACTGATGAGAGCCTGCTTATCCAGTACCTGGAAGGGGAGGACCTTCAGGAGGAAGACCTGAGGTCTGCCCTTCGTGAGGCTACTATCCAGCGGCAACTGGTTCCGGTTCTTTGCGGCAGCGCCATTTCCGGCAAGGGCGTACACTCCCTTATTGACGGGATTGTGGACTATCTGCCGTCCCCCGCCGATGTTCCCCCGGTGGAAGGTATTGATCCGAAGACAGAAGAGACGGACTGGCGATACCCGGACGAAGGCGGTCCCCTTTCGGCTCTGGCATTCAAGGTGGTTACCGACCCCTATGTCGGCCGCCTGGTGTACTTGCGGATTTATTCCGGTACAGTCAAGGCCGGTTCCTCGGTATTGAACGTCAGCAAGAGCCAGCGGGAAAGGATGGGGCGTTTGCTGCAAATGCATGCCAACCACCGGGAAGAACTGGAAACAATACAGGCGGGCAACATCTGCGCCGCCGTTGGCCTGAGGAACACTTTCACCGGCGACACCATCTGCCTGGAAGACAGTGCCCTGATTCTTGAGCCCCCCAAATTCCCCGAACCCGTAGTCTCCGTAGCCATTGAACCCGCCAGCCGCGCCGACCAGGACCGCTTGTCCGACGCCATGCGCAAACTTTCCGACGAAGACCCAACTTTCGTGGTGAAGTTCAACGACGAGACGGCCCAGACCATTATTTCCGGTATGGGTGAACTGCACCTGGAAGTGCTGGTGGACCGGATGCGGCGGGAATTTTCCGTGGAAGCCAATGTGGGCAGTCCCCGGGTGTCCTACCGCGAAACGCTGACCAGGTCTGTCCGCAGCGAGGGCAGGTTCGTTCGGCAGTCGGGCGGCCATGGCCAGTTCGGGCACGTCTGGGTAGACATTGAGCCGCAGGAACCGGGAACGGGCAATTCCTTCGTCAACGGCATTTCCGGCGGCATTATTCCCAGGGAGTACATTTCCGCAGTGGAAGCTGGAGTTAAACAGGCGCTGGATAACGGCCCCCTGGGTGGCTATCCGCTGGTTGACCTGAAGGTTACTCTGTTCGACGGCAGTTATCACACGGTGGACTCGTCCGAGATGGCCTTCCGAAGCGCCGGGATGCTTTGCATAAGGGAAGGCGTGCCCAAGGGGGGACCGGTGCTTCTGGAGCCCATGGTGGAACTGGAAGTTGTGAGTCCCAGCGAGTTTCTTAGCGAAGTTCTTGGCGACCTGGGAATGAGAAGGGCCCAGATTCGCCACATTGAGGGTGAAGAGGATATCCAGACCGTTCGGGCGATGATTCCCCTGGGCGAGACGTTTTCTTACACCACGGCCCTGCGGTCCATCACCCGCGGGCGGGCTTCCTTCACCATGGAGTTCAAGTATTACGAGCAGGTGCCGGATCACCTGGTGAAGACACTGGTTGGTAAATAGTAGTAGAAAGGCAAGCCGGATTCTGAGGTTAGGATTTAGCGAAGCATGGTAACCAGACAGAAAGTAAGGATCATCCTGAAATCCTTTGAGCACAAGGTCCTGGACAGTTCCACGGAGCAGATAGTGGAAACGGCGGAAAGGACGGGCGCGCGAGTAGCCGGCCCGGTGCCGCTGCCTACCCACATCCGCCGGTTCTGCGTCATCCGTGGTCCGCACGTGGACAAGGACTCCCGGGAGCACTTCGAAATCCGGACTCACAAGCGGCTCATAGATATTCTTGAGCCAACGTCGAAGACCATTGACTCGCTCACCCGGCTGAACCTGCCGGCGGGCGTAGATATATCCATCAAGCTGTAGTCGCGGATTGTACCGCGACCTTCAAGCACAACAGGAGTTGGCAATGCTCCGCGGGTACCTGGGCAAAAAAGTTGGAATGAGCAGGATTTTCCGTGAAGACGGAAGGGTTGTTCCGGTTACCATGATTCAGGCCGGACCTTGTTCGGTGACGCAGATCAAGACCAGCGGGTCGGACGGCTACCAGGCGGTTCAACTCGGGTTTGATCCGGTAAAGAAGCTGAACAAACCTGAAACGGGACACCTGAAGGGCGGCCCGACGGTGCGGCATCTGCGCGAAGTTAAAGCGGACGATGTCGGCGAGTTCGAGCTGGGGCAGCAGATAAGTGTCGATATTTTTGAGCCCGGCGAACTTGTTGATGTAATCGGCAAGTCGAAGGGACGTGGCTTTGCCGGGGTGATGAAACGGCACGGGTTCGGTGGTGGCCCCAGGACGCATGGTCAGTCCGACCGCGCCAGGGCCCCCGGTTCCATCGGTGGCGGCACTACCCCGGGCCGGGTGTTCAAGGGCCTGAAGATGGCCGGTCACATGGGCAACAGCCGCGTAACCGTAAAGAACCTGGAAGTGGTGCAGGTGGATCCCGAGCGGAACCTGCTCTTTCTGAAGGGTGGTGTACCAGGGGCGCCCAATGGCCTGTTGATGATACGCAGGACCGGCAAGCGGGCTTCCGGTAACAGTCAGTAATTCTCAAGGCAGTTCTTTCTAAGGATTCAGAAATGGAAATCCCCGTTGTAAATCAGAGAGGGCAGGCAGCCGGGACAATCGAAGTTGACGATGCGATATTCGATGTGCCCATGAATCATGCCCTGGTGCACCAGTTGGTGGTTTCCTACCAGGCTAACAAGCGGCAGGGGACTCACGACACCAAGACTCGGGGCGAAGTGTCCGGCGGCGGTCGAAAGCCCTGGATACAGAAACACACGGGTCGGGCCAGGCAGGGCAGCATTCGGTCTCCCCAGTGGAGGCACGGCGGCGTAGTCTTCGGCCCTCATCCACGGGACTACCGGCAAGACATGCCTAAACGGATGCGGCGACTTGCGCTGAAATGTGCCATATCTGAAAAGGTGAGGCAGGGAACCTTGGTGTGCGTGGACAGCCTGGATACCCTCGATGGGAAGACCAGGTCGATGGTTTCGCTTCTGGGCGCGCTGGCGATTTCGAGTTCGGTGCTGGTAGTTACTGAGGACTCGAACACCGACGTGGTGCGGTCTGGGCATAACCTGAAGCAGGTTTGGACGCTGCCGGTAAACCAGCTGAACGCCCACGAGTTGTTGCGACGCAGTACGGTTTTGATTACAAGGGGGGCGCTGGAGAAGGGAGGAGCCCTTTGGTCGGGTACGCCTGACCGCCGCCCCGCTGCGGTTCGAGCCGGCAACGGTGATGAGGAGGCTTAAATGAACATCTACCAGGTCTTGTTGAAGCCTACCATTACGGAAAAGAGCACCCTGCTGCAGGAGTCCGGACGGTACACCTTTGAGGTTGCCCTGGATGCCAATAAAGGGCTAGTCAAGGAAGCGGTGGAGAAGAACTTCAACGTTAAGGTGACCGACGTAAACATCACCATGCTTCGCGGAAAGCGAAAGCGGTACGGGCCCAGATTCAAGAAGATGCCCGACACGAAGAAGGCCATGGTTACGCTGAAGCCCGGGGACCGAATCAACCTGATTGAAGGGCTTTAGGAAGCACTAACCCAACGGCGAAGGTAATTGTCATGCCACTGAAGAATCTCAAGCCAATTACGCCAGGGACGCGCAATGCGGTCAGGCCGTCTTTTGAGGAGATAACCCGGAAGAAGCCTGAGAAGTCGTTGTTGACTCCGCTGGCCAAGCATGCCGGTCGCAACAACCGGGGCCGCATCACTACCCGGGCTCGGGGCGGCGGCAGCCGGCGCATGTACCGGGTCGTAGATTTCAAGCGGCGCAAGGACGGTGTGCCGGGTCGGGTGGTTTCCATCGAGTACGACCCGAATCGCACCACCCGAATCGCCCTGATTTACTATGCAGACGGGGAGAAGAGTTACATTCTGGCGCCCATTGGGCTTGAGGTAGACAACTGGATTGAGTCCGGTCCCAGCGCGGAAATAAACCCTGGCAACTGCCTTCCCCTGCGAAACATCCCCACCGGTACGGTAGTGCATAACCTGGAGATGACGCCGGGCCGGGGCGGACAATTGGTCCGCAGCGCTGGCGTCGGTGCCCAGGTGTTGTCTCGGGAGGGTGAATACGTTCTGATCCGGTTGCCGTCGGGCGAGATGCGGCGGGTGCTGCTAAATTGCCGGGCTACCGTCGGGCAGCTTTCCAACCCGGACCACAAGAACGAAAGCCTGGGCAAGGCCGGGGCCAAACGGCACCTGGGTCGCAGGCCCAAGGTCAGGGGCGTGGCGAAGAACCCGGTTGACCATCCCCACGGCGGCGGCGAAGGCCGTTCTCCGATCGGAATGCCTGGGCCCAAGACTCCCTGGGGGAAGCCTACCCTGGGTTACAAAACCCGGCGGAAGAAGAAGACAAGCGGAAAATTCGTAATACGCGGCAGGCGACGGTAATCTATGTCCAGATCTATTAAAAAGGGGCCGTACGTTCACCCCAAACTGATGAAAAAAGTTAACACGGTGCAGCGGTCGGGCGCGGCTACGGTGATCCGCACCTGGTCCAGGGCTTCAATGATCATGCCTGAAATGGTTGGGCTGACGTTGGGCGTGCACGACGGGCGACGCCATATACCAGTGTTTGTGACGGAGAATATGGTTGGCCATCGGCTAGGCGAATTTGCTCCCACCCGCACCTATCGGGGCCATGTTTCCCGGTCGGAGCGCACCAGTCGGGTGAGGTGAATATATGCCGCCGGTTAAAGCAGTAGCCAAGCAAATTGGGGCTTCCCAAAAAAGATTGAAGCCCATACTGGACCTGGTACGGGGACGGGAAGTTGACGACGCTTTGAATACTCTGAGCCTTCTTCCGTCGCCGTGGGCCAAGACGGTTTACAAGGTGGTGGCTTCCGCCGCCGCCAATGCCGAAAACAATATGTTTATGGAAAGGGACAACCTGCGGATCGTGCGCATCACCGCCGATCCCGCCCGCTCCATTAAGCGGTTCCGGCCCAGGGCACGGGGACGTATCGGCCGGATTACCAAGCGTTCCAGTCACATTACCGTCGTCGTAGACGAAGTTGAGCAGGAGGCCTAGTCTATGGGCCACAAGACGCATCCATACGGATTTCGGCTGGGCATAATCAAGGACTGGAAGACTCATTGGTACGCTAACAACGCGTCCAACTACCGCACCCTGGTCTTGGAAGACCTCAAGCTCAGGAATACCGTCCACGGCGAATACCGGGGTTTTTCCGACGCAGGCATTGCCAAGGTCGAAATTGACCGGGGCGCCCAGGACACGGTAATCAACATCCACTCGGCCCGTCCCGGCATTCTGATTGGCAGGGACGGCGAACGGGTGAAGAACCTGCGGAGCAAGTTGGAAGGTATAACTCGCCGGCGGGTCCAGTTGAACATCGTAGAAATCGAGCAACCGGAACTTGATCCCTACCTGGTGGGGCGCAACATTGCGGACCAGTTGCAGCGCAGGGTGGCATATCGACGGGCCATGCGCCAGGCGGCCCAGAGGGCCATGCAGGCCGGAGCCCAGGGAATCAAGATCATCGCCAAGGGACGCATTTCGGGCGCGGAAATTGCCCGAACAGAAAAGCTGATGATGGGACAGGTACCCCTGCATACGCTGCGCGCTGACATTGATTATGCGCTGGCTGAGGCGGCAACGGCCATGGGGCGCATCGGCATCAAGGTCTGGATTTACAAGGGTGAAATTCTGCCGCCGCCCCCGGAAATTGTCGAAGAACTGGAAACCATTGAAGTCCGGGTCGAATCTGGGCCCGACGATGAAGACTTGACCGAAGCCATTGCCGACGACGTGATTGACGGCGTGGCCACTAGGGGGGCTTTCGATGTTGCAACCTAAGCGAACCAAGTACAGGAAGATGGGCCGAGGCCGCCGCAAGGGCATGGCCACCACGGGCAACAGCGTCCACTTCGGGGAGTATGGACTGAAGGCCATGGGCGCCGAATGGATTACCGCCCGTCAGATTGAGTCTGCTCGTGTCGCCATCACTCGCTCCCTGCAGCGGGGCGGACAGGTGTGGATTCGCGTGTTTCCGGACAAGCCCGTCAGCAAGAAGCCGGCCGAAGTCCGCATGGGCGGCGGCAAGGCTGCCAACGACCACTGGGTCGCCGTGGTGAAGCCCGGACGCATCCTGTTCGAGGTAGGCGGCGTTCCTGGTGATCAGGCGGTAGAAGCGCTACGCCTGGCTTCACACAAGCTGCCCATCCCGACGAAGACGGTACAGCGCGACCAGGTTGCTGCCAGCCTGGGCAGCAGCTAGCCTTAGGGGACTGCCAAAGCAATGGAAATTAACGAGATTCGTACCCTGACCAATGATCAATTGACCGAGGAGTTGAGCAAGACTTACCGGGAGTTGATGAACCTGCGATTCAGGGCGGCTACTAACCAGTTGGTGGATACCAATGAACCGCGAAGGACCAGGAAAGACATCGCCCGCTTGCTTACAGTCATGCGAGAGCGCAACATTACGGTGAATTAATTATGTCAAAGGAAATGCGAAAGGTTCGCACGGGCCACGTGGTCCGTACCAGCATGGACCGAACTGCCGTAGTGGAGATGGTCTGGAAACAGCGCCACCGAGTCTACCGCAAACAGATGAGAAGGGTGACCCGGTTCTACGTTCACGATCCACTCAACCAGTGCAAAGTGGGAGATACGGTTCGGATCCAGGAGACCCGCCCTATTTCCAAGATGAAACACTGGCGTTTGCTGGAAATCATGCAGCGGCGACAGGTGGCGGACGTACAGCCGATTGAGCTGGAAACCGACCTGGATGCGGAGATCGCCGGCGAGGTTGAGGATGAAAGTCCGGTGGCCGAGGCGGGCGACGATGCCGGGGAAGAAGAGGACTCCGAAGAATGATTCAGACATATACCCGCCTGAACGTGGCTGACAACAGCGGCGCGAAATTAATCAGGCTGATAAATATCCCGGGGGCCAGCAAGCGCAAGTACGCGAGGGTTGGCGACATCATTGTCTGCACTGTCAGAGAGGCCGTTCCCAATTCGCCGGTGCGTAAGGGCACGGTAGTCAAGGCAGTGGTGGTGCGACAGGCTCAGGCCCTGCTGCGCCCCGACGGCACCTACATTAAATTTGACGATAATGCCGCGGTAATAATTCAGGACAACCTGATGCCCCGCGGGACCCGAATCTTTGGCCCTGTGGCGAGAGAGTTGCGGGACAGGGGCTTTATGCGAATTGTGTCCCTGGCGCCGGAGGTTGTCTGATGAATATTAGGGCCGGTGACGAGGTGCGCGTTATCGCTGGCAAGGAAAAGGGCAAAACCGGCAGGGTGGAACGCAGCCTTATTGCACAGAATCGGGTAGTGGTTGACGGCGTGAATATTATTACCCGTCACATTAAGGCTCGCCCCGGACTGCGGCAGGCAGGTCGCATCCAGGTGGAAGCGCCTATCCACATTTCCAACGTGATGCTGATTTGCAATAAATGCGGCGAGGGCATCAGGCCAAAGAAGGTAACGCTGGAAACGGGTCAGCGGGTACGAGGTTGCCCCAAGTGCGAGGAAGTGCTAGATGACGCTCGATAACGAACAGGAACAACCGCAAGAAGAGAACGCAACGGAGGAAGCCCAGGAGGCTCCCCGGCGGCAACGGCAGTCCCGAGCCCGGCGCGGGGGTGGCGCGGCTACGGCCGAAGCTGAACCGTCGGCGGTTGCGACGGCGCCGTATCCGCGATTGCTGGATACCTACCGGAACGAAATTGTGCCGGCAATGATGTCCGAATTCGGATTTACAAACACCATGCGTGTTCCCAGGGTCCAGAAGATCGTGGTGAACATCGGATTGGGTGAAGCTTTGACCAATGGCCGGGCTATGGAAGCCGCCACCCGGGATCTGACCACTATCACCGGTCAGAAGCCCATCATCACCCGGGCGCGGAAGTCGATTGCGGGATTCAAGCTGCGGGCCGGAAACCCGATTGGCACCTGCGTAACCCTGCGGGGCGCGCGGATGTACCATTTCCTGGACCGATTGATCAACACGGCCCTGCCCCGTATTCGCGATTTCCGGGGGATTTCAAGGCGCGGCTTCGATGGTCGGGGCAACTTTTCCATTGGCCTGCGAGAGCAGATCATTTTCCCGGAAATTGACTATAACCAGATTGACCGATTTCGGGGGCTGCAGGTAACCATTATTACAAGTGCGGAGAACGATGCCGAGTCGATCCGGCTACTGGAAATGTTTGGAATGCCGTTCGTGCGGGCCGACTAACCGCCGACGTTAAACTGTTACCCTAGGAGATACCTTGGCAAAGAAGTCGATGGTTCAAAAGTGGATGCGAGAGCCCAAGCACCCCGTGCGCAAATATAACCGGTGCCACCGATGCGGGCGCCCCAGGGCCTACATCAGGTACTTCGGCATCTGCCGGATTTGCTTCCGGCAAATGGCCCTGACCGGGGAATTGCCGGGCATCCGAAAGGCCAGTTGGTAGCGGCCGGCCAGGGACCTTTCTCATTTTACTGCTTCAATTCAGGAGATTAACGGACTATGCCGGTTACTGACCCAGTCGCTGACATGCTAACTCGGATCCGGAACGGGATTCATTCCCGCCACGAGTCCGTGCTCGTCCCCCACTCAAAGCTGAAGGCATCGGTTGCCACAATTTTGAAGGAGCAGGGGTACATCAGGGATTTCGACATGCCCCGGGGACACCAGTTTCCCACCATGCGGATTCACCTGGCCTATCGCACCGGACGGGAACCGGTGATAACCGGGTTGAAGCGAGTGAGCAAGCCCGGCCTCCGGGTCTATGTGGGTAAGGGCGAGATACCCCGGGTTTATGGTGGACTGGGCGTGGCCATTGTTTCCACGTCCCAGGGCGTCATGACCGGCAGGCAGGCCTGGCGACGCCGCATAGGAGGAGAACTACTCTGTTATGTCTGGTAACACGCTGGAACGAGAAGCCACAGAGGGGCGCACCCTTTCCCGAATTGGCCGCAAACCGATTCCCGTACCCGACGGTGTCGAGGTCGAGATTCAATACGGCGGCGTGACTGTAAAGGGGCCGAGGGGTACCCTGACCCAGAACTACCATCCTGAGGTCATCGTAAAGCTGGAAGACGGCCAGGTTTTGGTTGAACGGCAGTCCGAAAGGAAATTCCATCACTCTCTGCATGGCCTTACCCGCAGCCTGATTGCCAATGCCGTTGTGGGCGTAACCGATGGTTACACCAAGACTCTGGAGCTGATGGGCGTGGGTTATCGCGTTCAACAGTCAGGGGACGGCATAGTCTTGAACGTAGGGTACAGTCATCCTGTGGAGATTCAACCCCGAGAGGGCGTTACCCTGGAAGTGGAAGGCAACAACCGGGTGCATGTTCGGGGGATAGACAAGCAGAAAGTGGGGGAGCTGGCCGCGCAGATTCGCAAGGTGCGACCGCCCAACGCCTACAAGGAAAAGGGTATACGGTACCAGGGCGAAGTTCTGCACTTCAAACCCGGCAAGGCGGCAGCCCGCAAAGCCTAGTGACTAAGTTATTCAATATCCAGTCGGAGTAGTTTTCATCATATGCCCAGAGACAGAGACGCCCGCAAGTTGAGAAATGTCCGCCACCGCCGGGTTCGCAAGAAGGTGTCGGGTAATCCGGAGCAGCCGAGGCTGTGCGTTTTCCGAAGCTTGCGTTCCATCTACGCCCAGATAATCGACGACACCGACGGCAGGACGCTGGTAGCCGCCTCCAGCCAGGAAGCCAACCGGGAGGCCGGAAACCCCATCCAGCCCAAGACCGCGGTTTCGACGGCGGTGGGTCAGATGCTGGCCCAGCGGGCCCTGGAACGGGGCATCAGCCGGGTGGTATTCGACCGGGGCGGATACAAGTACCACGGCCGGGTGAAGGCCCTGGCCGAAGCAGCACGAGAGGGAGGTCTCCAGTTCTAATGGTTAGTACAGGAAACAGGCCGCGTCCCAATCGTCCGCCACGGGAACGAGAAGAGGACCCTTCGGGGTTCACCGAGCGGGTAGTCTACACCCGTCGCATCGCCAAGGTGGTGAAGGGTGGCCGCAGGCTCCGCTTCAACGCTTTGGTGGTTGTGGGCGACAGCGACGGCAACGTGGGAGCCGGCATGGGCAAGGCCCTGGTAATTCCCGATGCCGTAAGGAAGGGTAACGCCATCGCCAGGCGAAACATGGTCAAGATCCCCATCAAGGGCAGCACGATTCCTCACGAGATTTCCGTCAAGGTTGGCGCTTCCATTGTCGTCATCAAACCGGCGCCAGAAGGCACGGGAATAATTGCCGCCGGGGCCATGCGCGCCATCCTGGAATTGGGCGGAGTGCGGGACGTGGTGGGCAAGTCCCTGGGATCTCGCAATCCCATCAATACGGTCCAAGCTACCCTGGAGGCGCTGCGCCGACTGCGCGACCCCCAGGTTGAAATTGCCCGCCGGCTGGGTAATCAAGCGGCCGACTAGTCGGCAATTGACAGGTGCAAGAATGGCCCAACTTAAGATTACGTGGACCAAGAGTTACATTGGCAAGCCCCAGAACCAGCGGAGGGTGGTCCGTGCGCTGGGACTGCGGCGGCTGCACCACACCGTGACCTTGGGTGATACGCCAACTATAAGAGGCATGGTGAACAAGGTCTCCCACCTGCTTAAGGTGGAGGAAATCCCCGAGGACTAATTGGCCAGGCACTGGTGTTGATCCATTGCCAGTGGACTTACGAACAAAATATTTGTACCCCGGAAGCGGCCTGACGGTTGCCAGGCCAGGGCTCCGGGGTGAATTATCCAGGAGCACAAGCGTCATGATGGAGCATCAGATTATCCCTTCCCCCGGCGCACGGAAGAACCGTAAGCGAGTTGGCCGGGGCGACGCAGCCGGCCAGGGCAGCTATGGGGGGCGCGGCATGAAGGGGCAGAAGTCACGTTCCGGTTACCGCATCAGGCCTGGTTTTGAAGGCGGGCAGTTGCCCTTGATCAAGGGTCTTCCCATGAAGCGGGGATTCAACAACAAGTTCAAGACTCACTTTTACCTGGTGAAACTGGAGGACCTGGAGGGCTTTGATGCCGGGGCCCGAGTGACCCCGGAGGCTATGTACCTCCAGGGAATGGTGCCCAACCTGAATTCCCCGATCAAGATTCTTGGAAATGGGGAGTTGAGCAAGTCGCTTACTGTTGTAGCAAACAAGTTTACGGGTTCGGCCCGGTCCAAGATCGAGGCTGCGGGCGGCGCTGTGGAGGAAGTCTAGCTAAATGATTTCGGCGGAAACACAAGGTGGGGGCCGCTGGCCCCGATTAATACAGGCCGCCATCGACGCATTCAGCCTGCCTGACCTGAGGGCAAAGATTATCTTTACCCTGGCAATCCTGGCCCTTTACCGGTTTGTATCCCATATCCCCATTCCGGGAATCAATACGGCCCAGCTCCAGGACCTTTTCGAGAATAACCAGCTTCTGGGTTTTCTCGACTTGTTCAGCGGCGGCGCCCTGAGTCGCATGAGTATCGTGGCCCTGGGCGTTTTCCCCTATATTACCGCGTCCATCGTGATGCAGTTGTTGACGCCGGTTATTCCGACGCTGCAACAGCTTTCCCGCGAAGGCGAGGCGGGCCGGGTCAAGATAAACCGGATTGTCCACTGGCTTACGGTGCCCATTGCTGTAGCCCAGGGCTTTGGCCAGTTAATCCTGCTGCAGCAGAGTAACGTGCTGACCAACGTGGGCTTCACGGGACCCGCGTTGTTGCCCACTGTGGCCGCAATTATCTCAATGACCGCCGGCACCATGTTCCTGGTGTGGCTGGGCGAAATGATCACCGAGCGGGGCATCGGCAATGGCATTTCCTTGATAATTTTCGCCGGTATCGTGGCCGGATTCCCCGGGTTGATCACCCAGGGATTCCTGGACCGGCAGGATGTGCTGGGCATCGGGTTCTTCGTGATAATCGGCGTGCTGATTATCGCCCTGATAGTGCTGTTTAACGAAGCGCACCGGCGGATACCGGTACAATATGGGCGCAGCATCTTCCGTGGTGGGCGCATGTACCGGCAAAGCGGCGCGACCTACATTCCCCTGCGGATTAATTCCGCGGGCATGATACCGTTGATTTTCGCCTTTTCCATTGTGATCCTTCCCGGGACGGTAGCGACCTATTTCGCAACCAGCACCGGTGTCCTGGGGGACGTGGCGAGGTTCTTCGCCGACCTGTTTAATCCCACTTCGGCGATTTACTGGGTGTTCGTGTTCGTGCTGGTGGTGATATTCACGTTCTTCTATACGCTGGTGGTGTTTCAGCAACAGAACCTGGCGGAGAATCTGCAACGCAACGGCGGGTTCGTATTGGGGATCCGGCCGGGCCGGCCCACCCAGGAATACCTTAACCACGTCATCATACGCATAACCACCGGTGGCGCCCTGTTCCTGGGATTCGTCGCAATCGTGCCCTACCTGGCGTCGCTGGTAACCAACGTTCAGGCCATCCAGTTAAGCAGCACCAGCCTTTTGATTATGGTAGGTGTGGGGCTGGATACTCTCAGGCAGTTGGAAGCTCAGCTTCTGATGAGAAACTACGAAGGCTTCTTGAGGTAGGCGTTGTCGTCGACCCTTCGCATTGCGTTGTTTGGGCCGCCCGGGGCCGGCAAGGGGACCCAGGCCCAGTTGTTGAAGGACCGCCTGGGGCTCGCCCACATCAGTTCTGGGGACCTGTTTCGGTTTCACCTGCAACAGGGGACACCGTTAGGGACCAAGGCGGCGGAATTCATGAACCAGGGGTTGCTGGTGCCAGATGACCTGGTAATTGAAATGGTCCTGGACAAGGTAATGGAACAGGGGCAGGCGTCCGGCTTCATCTTGGACGGCTTTCCCCGCACCCGGGAACAGGCCGTTGCGCTGGAAAAGGCCCTGCATGAGAGAGCCATGGCGTTAGACAGCGCTTTGCTGGTGGATGTTCCAGAGGATGAACTGGTCAGGAGGCTCGGCGGTCGTTTTCTTTGCCGATCCTGCCAGTCCCCCTTTAACCTTGAACCCGACCAGTTTGATTCACCCCCGCCATGCAGTCGGTGCGGTGGTGAGTTGTATCAACGAGAGGACGACCGACCTGAAGCAGTCCAGGTCAGGATCGGGGTGTATCAGGAACAGACGGCGCCGGTGCTGGAGTTCTACCGGGAGAACGGCCTGCTAACTGATATTTCAGGCGTGGGCGCTGTAGGGGAAATCAACGCTCGAGCCCTGCAAGCCCTTGAACTGGACACGTAGGTTCAGTAAGGTTACAATTCAGTTTTGCAATTGCCAAAGTTGATAGTAGGTCGGAAAGCATGAATCGAAAATCAAAAGTTGAAACCGCCTCTAATTCGGCGTCAACCTATAACGGCGGGATTACCATCAAGTCGGCCCAGGAACTGGACGCCATGCGCGTTGCAGGCTCCATAGTGGGGGACACCTTGACCCTGTTGAAGCGTTCTGTCGTACCGGGCATTACCACCAAAGAACTGGACAGCATTGCTTACAAGAATATAACTGGCCACGGCGCCAAGCCGGCCTTCAAGGGCTATCGGGGCTTTCCTGGCACTATCTGCGCTTCCGTCAATGAGGAGATTGTCCACGGCATTCCTGGCAAGCGTGTGCTCAAGGAAGGTGACATCATCAAGATGGACGTGGGCGCCACCATCGAGGGGTTCATCGGCGACGCTGCGGTTTCCGTGGCCGTCGGCGAGGTGAACCAGGAAGCTATTGACCTGATGGAAGCCACGCGCCTGAGCCTCGAGGAGGGTATCGATGCGGCCCGACCGGGGAACCGGATTGGGGACATTGGCGCGGCGGTCCAGACTTTTAGCGAGGCAAGGGGATATGGCGTGGTGCGGGAGTTTGTGGGCCATGGCATAGGCCGCTTCTTGCACGAAGACCCTCAGGTGCCCAACTACGGCCAGCCGGGACGGGGCCAGTTGCTGCGAGCCGGCATGTGTATTGCTATCGAACCGATGCTCAACATGGGTGACTGGCGGACCAGGATCCTGGACGATAACTGGACGGTGGTAACCGCCGATGGTTTGCTGTCCTCTCATTTCGAGCATACTATCGCCATTACGGAAGATGGCCCCGAAATCCTGACTAAGCACAATTAAGAACGACCGACCGAATTGACCACGGCCCAATTCGAGGAGCACAACTTCTAGGAGGGTTATGCCGAAGAAGGAAGCTATTGAAGTAGAAGCCAAGGTAACCGAAGCTTTGCCCAACGGCATGTTCCGGGTGGAACTTCCCAACGACCACCAGGTTTTGGCCCATGTATCGGGAAAGATTCGAATGCACTTCATCCGGGTGCTCCCGGGAGACCGGGTGCTGGTGGAACTGTCCCCTTACGATTTGAGCCGGGGCAGAATCACTTACCGCTTCAAGTAAGGCAGACCTTGGCGACCTTCCCTTCGGTAGCCGGGAGAACATTATGAAAGTAACTGCATCAGTGAAACCCAGGTGCGACAAGTGCCGCGTCATCAAACGAAAGGGTGTTGTGCGGATTATTTGCTCCAACGCCCGTCATGCCCAGCGGCAGGGTTAGTTGATCTCATTTTCAGGAGGCTAAGGATATGGTACGTATTGCCGGAGTAGACGTGCCCGACCGGAAGAGGGCCCATATTGCCCTGCGCAGCATTTACGGCGTTGGGCCGGTTGTCGCCGCCGAAATCCTGGAGAAGGTGGGTATCGACCCGGATATGTCGCCCAGGATGTACGAGTTGGATGAAAACCAGGTGGACCGGATTCGCGAGATTGTGGACCGGGAGTACCTGACCGAAGGCGATTTGCGTCGGGACGTTAACCAGAACATCCGCCGCCTGATCGAAATAGGCTCTTATCGGGGACTACGTCATCGCAGGGGCCTGCCGGTAAACGGGCAGCGCACTCGAACCAACGCCCGTTCCCGCAAGGGTCCTCGCCGGACCGTGGCTGGCCGCGGTCGCCGCACCGGTGGAAAGAAGTAAAGCCGTAACAAATTTGAGGGAAGTTTATGCCCAGACCACGAACTCGCCGGCGGGAGCGTCGAACGGTGCCCCAGGGGCGGGCCTACATTTACTCCACCTTTAACAATACGTTGGTCAGCATTACCGATTCGGACGGCAATGTTATCGCGTCGGCCAGCGCCGGAACCGTTGGCTTCAAGGGTTCCCGCAAAGGCACTGCCTTCGCCGCCCAGCGGGCCGCAGAACAGGCCGCCAGGCGGGGCATGGACATGGGCCTGCGCATGATTGACGTACATATCAAGGGCCCCGGGGCTGGCCGGGAAGCGGCCATCAGGTCGCTGCAGGGTGCGGGCCTAATGGTAACCAGCATCCGCGACGTAACTCCAATTCCGCACAACGGCTGCAGGCCGCCGAAGCGACGAAGGGTATAGAAGAAGGATTATGGGAAGATATACAGGTCCATCGTGCCGGCTTTGCCGGAGGGCAGGCGAGAAACTATTCCTGAAGGGCGACCGGTGCTTTACGCCCCGGTGCGCGGTGGAACGCCGTCATTCACCTCCGGGAAACCAGAATAACCGCCGCCGGCGTCCGTCGGATTATGGCGTTCACCTGCGGGAAAAACAGAAGGCCCGCCAGATCTACGGAATTATGGAAGGGCAATTCCGCCGGTACATGTCGGAGGCCTTCAGCACCCCCGGAATCAGCGGTGTGAACCTTTTGCGCACCCTGGAGCGCCGGCTGGACAATGTAGTCTACCTGCTGGGTTTTGCCGACTCACGGAAGCAGGCGCGGCAGATGGTTCGCCACGGCCATTTTACGGTCAGGGGCGTGAAGACCAACATTCCTTCCTTCTTGGTGAAGATGGGCGATACCGTGGCATGGAAAGAATCGTCCAAGAATTCAGATTTTTTCAGGGAGCGGACCGACGGCATACCCAAACGGCCCGTGCCTTCCTGGCTGGCACTGGATGTGAATGAGATGGTGGGAGAAGTGGTATCCCTACCCGCAGACGAAGACTTGTCCCAGTCCATTAACTCCAGGTTGATAGTAGAGTTCTATTCGAGGTAGTAGGTCGCATGCTGGATACTTATATCCTCCCATCGGCACCGCCTGAAGGGGCGACCGAGAATATCAAACCTGGCATTACCGTGCTGGAATCCACGGATGAGTACGCTATGGTTGCCCTGGAACCCCTGGTTCCGGGATTTGCTCATACCATTGGCAACCCGATTCGGAGGTTCCTGCTCAGCTCCATACGGGGCAGCGCCATCACGTGGGTGAAGATTGAAAACGTGGTGCATGAATACACGGCGATACAGGGCGTCAAGGAAGAGGTCATGGACCTGCTTCTGAACATCAAGCGAATCCGCATCCACGCCCAGAGCGACCGGACCGGAAAAATGCGTCTTGACGTGCAGGGCGAGGGCAGGATCTGCGCCGGGGACATTGCAACCTCCAGTGACTTTGAGATTGTGAACCCGGAGTTGCACCTGGCCACGCTGGATGATGCAGAAGCTACCCTGTCCATCGAGTTTAACGTCGAGTCGGGCCTGGGTTACCGACCGGCCACCCAGGCCGAAGGCAGTTCAGGTCTCCAGGTGGGTGTGCTGCCGGTGGACGCCATTTTCAACCCGGTCAGGAAGGTCAATTACACCAGGGAACCCACCAGGGTAGGCCAGAGGACTGACTACGAAAGACTGGTGCTGGAGCTCTGGACGGACGGAACAATTTCTCCGCTGGATGCGCTGAGCGAGGCTGCCGATTCCCTGGTGGAGGACTTCTTCCTTTTCAAGAACCTGGCCGGCGGCGGCGCCACGCTGACCAGCCGGCCCAGCCTGAACTTGTCGCCGGAGCTTTACCAGACTCCCATCGAACGGCTGGAGTTGTCGCATCGCACCCTGAATTGCCTGAAGCGGGCTCACATCACCAGGGTCGGTGAAGTGCTGGAAATGTCTGACGATGAGTTGTTGAAGATTCGTAACTTTGGCGAGAAATCGCTGAGCGAATTACGCTCCCGATTGGCCGAACAAGGCGTGGGAGCGGGCTCAGGCGAAACGTCCGGCGCACTTGTAGACGCAGCGCAGGCAGATGCTGAGGATGATGAGAACGCGATGGAAGGCATTGCGGTTATACCGTCATCCCAGGGCATGGATAACCTGATCGGCGCCCTGGCCAGTATGGGCGACGACGACGATGACTTTGACGACGACCTGGACTATGACTTTGAAGAAGAAGAGGAGGAGTGCTAGGCCATGGCATCCCACCGAGTAGCCGGCCGCAATCTCAGCCGATACAAGGACCAACGGAAGGCCTTGCTTCGGGGCCTGACTTGTGAGTTGATCCGGCACGAACGTATTACCACTACCCTGGCCAAGGCCAAGGAAACCCGAATTGTGGCCGAGAAATTGATCACTCACGGCAAAAAGGGCAATTTGCACCATCGCCGCCTGGCCCTGGCGCAGATTCCCAACAAGCAGGTGGTCAAGAAGGTGTTTGACGACCTGGCCCCACGCTACGAGACGCGCCCGGGTGGCTATACCAGGATTGTTAAGCTGGGTCCCCGCCAGGGAGATGGCGCCCAGATGGCGGTCATTGAGTTGGTCTAACCGGTTATAAGCAGAGTATCGAGTGGCGCCTGACGGTTCCAACGTAAGTGAGGAAAGTTCAGAGTCGCAGACGATGGCGCGGCGCCTGGCCCTGGTGGTTGAATACGAAGGTACCGAATATGCGGGCTTCCAGTTGCAAGCCCAAGAGTCCACCATTCAGGGGGAACTGGAAAAGGCACTATACCGGCTGACTGGAGAGAATATCAGGGTTCGGGGGGCCAGTAGAACGGACTCCGGAGCCCACGCCCTGGGCCAGGTAGTGGATTTCGAGACAGCGAGCAGTTACGCACCCGAAACCTTTGTGAGGGCCCTGAATTACTACCTTCCTGCAGACATCAGGATAATACATGCGGCGCAGGTAGACCTTAGCTTCAATTCACGCAGGGATGCGTTAAGCAGGACTTACCGGTATCGCATTTTGAACCGGCCGCGTCCGTCAGCCATTTGGCGGCGGGACAGCCACTGGATAGCGGAACCTTTAACTGTTGAATATATGAACCAGGCGGCAAAGGATCTGGCAGGTGTTCACGATTTCAGACCCTTCGCGCCGACCCACCCCGCAGACAGGAGCTCGGTTCGGCGCGTAGACCGGTGGGACGTAGCTCCATCCCAGGATGAGCAGGACATCATTAACATCACCTGTGAAGCCAGCGGCTTCATGCAGCACCAGATCCGCCGGATCAACGCGGCGCTGGTGGCAGTAGGTAAGGGGAAAATGCCAATCGGGGCAATTCACGACATCCTTATGGAGCATTCGGCAGGTGCGACGGGCATTTCAATCGAGGCCATTCCGACACTTCCCGCGAAGGGTCTCTGCCTGGTAGAGGTAAAGTACAAGAATCCCTGGTAAAGAGTCGAACAAAGATATGAAAAGAACAAGCACTTATTTCCCCAAGACGGGTCAAGTACCGCAAAACTGGAGACTTATCGACGCCACGGGCAAGTCCCTGGGCAGGCTGGCTAGAGATGTGGCGGTGGCCCTTCAGGGCAAAGACAAGCCAACATACACTCCGCATGTACTGACCGGCGACCACGTGATCGTGGTCAACATGGATAAAGTCAGGATCACCGGCGACAAGCTCCTGCAGAAGACCTACTATCGCCACAGCGGTTACGTGGGAAATCTGAAGAGCTTCATCCTCAGAGATGTGTTGGAAGACCATCCGGACCGCGTTCTCCAACTGGCGGTCAGGGGTATGCTGCCTCGCAACAAGATGGGCAGGGAGATGTTGAAGCGTCTCAAGGTCTACGCCGGAGATACCCACCCCCATCAGGCCCAGGTAGGCCAGCTATCGGAACAAACACAAGGATAAGAAGGAAGGTTACAAGCTTTGGTGCAGGCGGAAACACAGCAGCAGTATTTCTACGGTACGGGAAAGCGCAAGACGGCCATCGCCAGAGTGCGACTTTATCCAACTTCGGAAAGTGGTCCCATGCTGGTCAACGGCAAGCTGGTGGAGGAGTACTTCAATTGGCTGCCCTGGCAGGTCGTGATTGACGAGCCCTTCAAGGTGACCAACACCAGGAACCAGTTCCAGCTTGTTGCCAAGGTAACTGGCGGCGGTGTAAACGCCCAGGCGGAAGCCATCCGGCACGGCATTGCGCGTGCCCTCATTGTGTACGACGCCGGACTCAAGGCGACCCTGCGGCGGCACGGCCTGGTAACCCGGGATTCCCGTATCAAGGAAAGCAAGAAATACGGCCTGAAGCGGGCCCGCCGCGCGCCCCAGTACACCAAGCGTTAATCACGCTCCGGTTCCCGCATACTTTGGGGACGGTCCGTCTGGACCGTCCCCGTTATTTTTGCCGCTTTCGTGAAGGGCCCCTTGCAGTCCTTACTGCAGGAGTCCCCCGATGGTCAGCCAGTAGAAGATTATGTAGGTTCCAGCCAGCACCATCAGCCAGTAGCCGATGGGTTGGATATAAGGCAGTGCCTTTCGCAGGCCGCCCACCATGGCGCTGCGGAAGAAGGCTATGCCCAGGGTTAGCACCATTATCACCAGGCCCATGCCCAGGGCGAACAGAAGGAAGTTCAGCACAGTGCTCAGGAAGCTTGTGTCCGCCGCCGATAGTCCCAGCACTGCCAGGAAGATGGGCAGGGTGCAACTCAGCGACGCTACACCGTAACTTATGCCGAACAGGAAGTAACCCTTGACGCTCACCTGTCCGGGGTTGCCAATGCGGGACGCTGCCTGTGCAGCTATTCCCGTGTACAATTTTCCGCCGCCCACGAGCCAGGCGCCGGTCAGGGTCAGGACCACTCCGATAATCAACCCAATCCAGGGGATGTAGCTGACCACGAAGGACGCCCCGAATCCTATAATTGTTCCCGCCAACCCGAACAGCACGATAAAACCCGCGGTTACCGCTGCCCCGACCAGCAGAGCCTGGGTCAACTGTCGTGCCGGACCCGCCCCGTCTCCCGCCACTCCGGAACCCAGGTACAGGCCCAGGTAAGCTGGTAGCATGGCAAATCCGCAGGGGTTGACCGCCGATGCCAGGCCGGCCGCGAAGGCAAAGAAGGAGGTGGCCGTTACCAGCCCGCCAAGAAATGAACCGGACTGACCAGACAGGCGTTCAACGAACAGGTTGATGGAGTCAATCCCGGCGCCGCCGCCGATAGTCTGCGAACCCACAATGGCTAACAGGATGGCCCCGGCCGCCACCAGACCTGTAATTATGTAACCCCGGTACTTGTTTCCTTCCGTTGCGGTGAACACGTGCGGACCTTCCTCAACAAATTTCCTCCTTCCATTATATCCGGCGCACTGGCCCAGTAGAAAGGTGGATGCTGTTCCTGCCGCGCGGCCGAGTTTCTAATCCGGACGGAAGATCAAAATATGCTTCTCTTGCCCACTCTCGTGCCATCCTGCAAAAGAAAAGGGGCGGCCCGAATGGCCGCCCCCACCATCTTGCACGGCTGAATGTTAGACGCCCAAATAGTCCGCAGCCGCGTCCAGCAGTTTGTCCACCATTCCGGGGCTTTCGGCCTCGCAGTAGATGCGGAGCAGAGGTTCGGTGCCGGAGAAGCGGGCAGCAAGCCAGGCGTTGTCAAAGAATAGGCGCTTGCCGTCTATTTCGTCGGATTTACGCACTTTCAACCCGGCTAGTTCGGTAAGTTGGTCTGAATGGATCCGGGCCCGGATCTCTGTGCGTGCCGTTGCATCGAAGGCAACATCGCGCCTGCGATAGTAGTGGGGGCCCACCATAGCGAACAGATCCGCAATCAGGTGGGCAGGCGTTTTACCGGTGCGGGCCATGAACTCAAGCACATACAGACCGCTCAGGATACCGTCCCGCTCTGGGATGTGGCCCCGAAATGCGAAACCTCCGCTCTCCTCGCCGCCCATGATTCCGTCCACCTCGCTGAACTTGGGGCCAATGTGCTTGAAGCCCACAGGCATGTCGTGAACGTCCACACCGTAGCGTTCAGCCAGTTTGTTCAGCATGATGGACGATGTGATGCCCTTGACCAGGGGGCCGCGCATGCCCTTGTGCTCGAGCAGGTAAAGGGCGAGCAGGGAAAATACTTCCAGGGTGCTAATGAAATTGCCCTTCTCGTCAACGATGCCGACACGGTCGGCGTCGCCGTCCAGGGCAATGCCCACTGAAGCGCCTTCTGTCGGGACCTTGGCCAGGAGACCATGCAGGTTGTGGCCGATTGGTTCGGGCTGGTCCATGCCGGGAAAGGCCGGGTTGCGGTAACCGTTCATTTCGGTAACTGTGGTGCTGCCGCCAGAAACCAAGTCGGCGATATAGCCGGCCCCGGCCCCAAACATGGAATCGACCATCACCTTGATTCCAGCGTCCCTTAAAGCCGGGAGGTCCACCAACGCCCCTATGCCTTCCAGGTAAGGCGGCTTGGGGTCGAATTCAACAATCAGTCCCCTATCCTTTCCTTCAGCCAGGGACATGGTTGCGGGTTCAGCGACAAGGTCGATCTTGTCTTCCAGACGACCGGTAATCTCGTCGGTGGCGCTGCCGGCGTATTCGGGCTTAAACTTGAAACCGTTCCAGATGCCGGGGTTGTGGCTGGCGGTGATGATCGCCGCCCCGGCCGCTTGCCGGTCCAGGACACTGTAGCTGACCACCGGTGTGGGCGCGGCCTCCCGAGTTAACCAGGCACGCACGCCGTTGCCAGCGCAAACGCAGGCCACAGTCTCAGCAAACTCGCGGGAAAGGAACCGTGTGTCGTACCCCACCACCAATCCGCGGTCAGCAGTGCCTGTGTCCTTCAGGTAATCGACCAGACCCTGGGCACAACGAGCGACGTTGGCAAAGGTGAAGTCCTGGGCGATGATGGCGCGCCAGCCATCGGTGCCAAACCTTATTTCTGAAGCCATTCTATTCTGACTCCCTAAAGCGAAGCCCCCGCCGTGACCCGGCACATTGGAGCGGGCGGGCGGGGACTTGTCTCCGTGAAATTCGGGACTTGAGATTCTTTGGAAACTGAGTTAAATGCCGGCCTTCTGGCGCAACAGGTCAGCCTTGTCGGTGCGCTCCCAGGGCAGGTCGATATCGGTGCGCCCGAAGTGGCCGTAAGCGGCGGTCTGACGGAAGATGGGGCGGCGCAGGTCCAGGTCTTCGATGATGGCGCCAGGGCGCAGGTCGAAGTTGTCGCGGACCAACTGCTCGATCTTCTCGTTGTCCAGATGGTTGGTGTCAAAGGTCTCCACCGAAACGGAAATCGGCTCGGCAACGCCGATGGCGTAGGAGACGATGACCTCCACCCGGTCGGCCAGGCCGGCGGCGACCAGGTTCTTGGCCACGTAGCGGGCGGCATAAGCGCCGGAGCGGTCAACCTTCGTGGGATCCTTGCCGGAGAAGGCGCCGCCGCCGTGACGGGCGATTCCACCGTAGGTGTCCACCAGTATCTTGCGACCGGTCAAACCCGTGTCACCCTGGGGCCCGCCAACCACGAACCAGCCGCTGGGATTGACGTAGATGTTGGTGTCGTCGTCCATCATCTCACCGGCGATGGGGTCAATGACGTACTGCTTTATGTCCTTGCGAAGCTGCTTGGTGAAAGCTTCCCGGTCTTCCTGGTCTTCGTGCTGGGTGCTGATAACTACAGCATCCACCCGGTGGGGGCGGCCGTGGCGGTATTCGACGGTTACCTGGGACTTGCCGTCGGGACCCAGGTAGGGAAGCAGGCCGTCCTTACGGACCTTGGAAAGTTGCTCCACCAGGCGGTGGGACAGGTCCACGGTCAAAGGCATCAGGCCGTCGGTTTCGTTGCACGCGAAGCCGACCATCATGCCCTGGTCACCGGCGCCGGTGGCCCGCCGGGCATCGGCCTCGGACTCGCCACGGTGCTCCAGGGAAGTGGTGACGCCGCTGCTGATATCGGGAGACTGCTGGCTGACGTGAGCAACCACGCCGCAGGAGTTGCCGTCGATACCATATTTGACGTCGGTGTAACCAATGTCCAGCATAACCTGCCGGGCAATTTCATTGAAGTCCAGGTTGGAGCCGGTGGTGATTTCGCCGGTCACCATGATCAGGTTCTTGGTGGCCACCGTCTCGCAGGCAACGCGGCTCATGTTGTCGCCGGATAGGGCCGCGTCCAGCACCGCATCGGAAATCTGGTCGCACAGCTTGTCCGGGTGGCCTTCGGTTACCGACTCGGAAGTCAGCAGGTACTTGGGGGAAGTCATGAACTGGATAGGCATTGTTTAATCCTCCGTAATTAAGGCAGGCGCTGCATTTTCGTATCCCGCTAATGGTTGAGAGATTCTCTCGGCGTCTGCCCATCGCATTGGTGGGAAATGGGTGAGGCAGTAAGGGCCTAGGTTCCCTCTTCCCAGCTTTCCTGGTAGCGCTGCTGTTCGGCGGTCAACCGGTCGATCTGGATACCCATAGACTCCAGCTTGAGCCGGCCTACTTCCTGGTCGGTATCGCTGGGGACCACGTACACGCCGGGCTTCATTTCCTTGTGGTTCTTGACCAGGTATTCCACGCTAAGGGCCTGGTTGGCGAAGCTCATGTCCATCACCGCGGAAGGATGGCCCTCGGCGGCGGCCAGATTGATCAGCCGGCCTTCGCCCAGCAGGTAGATGTGCCGGCCGTCGGTGGTGGTGTATTCCTCCACGAAGGGACGCACTTCACGATGGCTGACTGACATGGCCTCCAGGGCCGGAATGTCAATCTCCACGTTAAAGTGGCCGCTGTTGGCGACGATGGCGCCGTCGGACATGGCGGCCATGTGGTCGCCGCTGATGGTGTGGCGGCCGCCGGTGACGGTGATGAATACTTCACCCACCCTGGCAGCTTCCATGCCGGTCATTACCGTAAAGCCGTCCATGACCGCTTCCAGAGCCCGCACGGCGTTGACCTCGGTAACAATGACGTGGGCGCCCATGCCCCGGGCACGGGACGCCACGCCCCGGCCGCACCAGCCGTAACCGCCCACAACGACGCGGCGGCCGGCCCAAAGGATGTTGGTAGCGCGGGTGATGCCGTCCAGGGTGCTCTGGCCCGTGCCATAGCGATTGTCGAAGAAGTGCTTGGTCTCCGCCTCGTTGACGGCGATGATGGGGTATTTCAGAGCGTCGTCGTTGGCCATGGCGGTCAGACGGACGACGCCGGTGGTGGTCTCTTCGGTGCCGGCGGCCACCTCGGGCAGCAGGTCGGAACGTTCCTTGTGAAGCATGCTGACCAGGTCGGCCCCGTCGTCCATGGTGTACTGGGGCTTGTGGTCCAGCACGGCGCTCAAGTGGCTGTAGTAAGTGTTGTTGTCCTCGCCCTTGATGGAGAATGTGGGAATGCCGTACTGGCTTACGAGGGCGGCAGCCACGTCATCCTGGGTGCTGAGTGGATTGCTGGCGCACAGAACCACGTCTGCCCCGCCTTCCTTCAGGGTGATGGCCAGGTTAGCCGTTTCGGTGGTTACGTGCAGACACGCAGCCATTCGCAGCCCTTGCAGGGGCTTCTCCTGGGCAAAGCGTTCGCGGATGATGCGCAGGACGCCCATCTCCCGTTCGGCCCACTGAATTCGATTTACTCCGTCTTTCGCCAGAGAAAGGTCCCTGACGTCTCCCTTGGTATCTTGTAAAGCCAAAAGTTAACTCCTTATGCTGATTGATTTGCCTTCCCCTGCCATTGCCTAGTGGCCGGGGTAGGTCGTCGGATGCCCTCCGGCAATCCACGCCGGAGTGCCATCATCTATGTTGAACAAGTTGAGCGTGTCGTAGCCCATGGAAAAGGCCACTTCGCAGGCCAACCCGCTGCGGACGCCCATGGCGCAGATGAAGAGCACCTTCTTGTCCCTGGGCACCTCTTCTATACGGTCGGGCAGGTCATCTATGGGAATATGGACCGCACCGGAAATGTGGCCGGTGACCCACTCGTCGTCGCGGCGTACATCCACCACCACGGTATCTTCCGGCTCGTCGTTGAGCATGGCGCTGGCTTCGTCGGAATCAACCCGGAAATAAGGTTCGCCGGGATCCTGCCTGGGCATGATCTGTACCTCCTTAACTGATGGAAACCCTTTTTATTCGAGCTTCAGATTTCGAACTGGGGTCTAGCTGACGTAACGTCCCACAATGGGCGCCAGCTTGTGCTTGATTTCTTCCGAAATGCCTCGGGGGTCGGTGATAATCGCGTCCTTCAGGGCGGAGTTGCAGGCGCAGGTTTCCGCCGGACCAAGTCGGGGAATCACCAGCCGGAGCATTTCCTTGGAGTGGGCCACGTTGTGCAGCAGGTTCTGCACTACCATCTCCACGGTTACCGACTCTTCCGACTCGTGCCAGCAGTCGTAGTCGGTAATCCAGGCCATGGTGGCGTAGCACATCTCGGCTTCGCGGGCCAGCTTGGCCTCCGGCAATGCCGTCATTCCAATAATTCCCGCGCCCCAGGACCGGTACATGAAGGACTCGGCACGGGTGGAAAAGGCGGGGCCCTCCATTACAATCATGGTGCCGCCTTCATGGGTGGTAACGCCCACTTCGCGGCCCGCGTCGGCGATAACGTCGCTGGCCTCGGGGCAAAATGGGTCGGCGAATCCCACGTGGGCCACTATGCCCTCGTCGAAGAAGGTGTGGACCCGCTGCCTGGTCCGGTCAATTATCTGGTCGGGCACAACCAGGTCCAGGGGAGCGAACTCTTCCTTCAGGCTGCCCACGGCGCTGACGGAAATCAGGCGTTGCACCCCCAACGCCTTCATGGCGTAGATGTTGGCCCGGGCGGGAATGCCGGTGGGGTTGATGCGGTGCCCACGGCCGTGCCGGGGCAGAAAGGCCACCTTCGTCCCCTCCAGGTTGCCAACAACAACGCTGTCGCTGGGACGGCCGAAGGGCGTGTCGACGTCGATATAGTGGACGTCGGTCATTCCCTCCATGTCATACAGGCCGCTGCCCCCGATGACGCCAATAGTTGCTTCGTGGTCCGGCATCTAACGCTCCTGGAGATGCGGTACCTGCTCGGGCAGGTAGTAGGTGCTGCGGAATACCCTGTTGACCACCTGGCCTTCGGCGTCCGGAGCGAAGTAGGGATTAATGTACTCCCACACTACCTCTCCATCCGGCGTTACCTGGAACATGCGCCCGAACATTCCCTCGGTGATCAGAGTGTTGCCGTTGGGAAGGCGGCGGGCTCCAGAGATATAAGCGCTGAAGAAGTTGTAGGTAGGTGAGTCCTGGTAGGACCAGACGATTTCATTGGTGGCCGGGTTAACTTCAATAACCCGGGAGAAGGGCTGGCCGGTATTCTTGCGGTGGGAGCCGTTGTCGTAAATCAGGACGTTGCCATTCTCCAGCAGGTTGGGGTCGTGCTGCTGGGCCAGGACCGAGTCGCCCAGTTGCCAGGTAATTTCTCCCGACTTCTTGTCGATGATGCCCACGGTTGAGATGTTCCGGAAGCTGAACATCACCCGGTCGCCGTCGAGGGGCACCACCGTGTTACCGTGGCTCCACTCGTCCCGCAGGTCGTTGAAGGTGATGACGTGGCGTTCCGGGTCCAGGTGCTCGGCGGCGTGCCACTCCCACACCCGATTTCCGGCGCTGTCGACTTCCACCAGGACATCGGCCCACATGCCCTCGGCATCAGTGCCGGGGACGCCGCCCTTGATCTTGGCGGCCTGGGCCGGGTCCATCAATTCAACGGTCATGTACAGGGCGCCGCCTTCCGGAGTGCGCCGGGCGTCATGGTGGTGTTCCTTGTCGTGGTGCTCCCAGATTACGTTGCCCTGCCAGTCGGCCTCCAGCATTACGCCGCCCTTGAAACGTTTCCAGGAAGGGAACCGGTCCCACATGTCGTCGTAGGTCTTGCCCCCGTAGAAAATATTGCCGTTAGGGAGCAGGTACCCGTATAGGCCCGGCGGATGGGGCAGGTTCCAGCTGTGGACTTCATTCCCCTGCACGTCCACCAGGTAAACGGCGCCGTTCCCGGTCATGGGAGCGTAAAGCAGGTATCCGGGACAGGCGCGTTCGGGATCGCAGGCGGTCAGACCGGATTGGGCCATGCGGCGACGAGTTTGCTGGTCAGGTGTCGGCATTTCTGCTCCTATTGATGGCGAAAGGGTCAGGATTTGGGCTCCATTCCATGGCTGCCGGTTACGGCCAGCTTCAGGCTCTCCACGTAGGGGGGCCGGGCGATTCCACTTTCAGTAACAATGGCGCTGATGTAACGGTGGGGAGTAACGTCAAAAGCGGGATTGATGGCCTCGACGCCCACGGGCGCGGTGGGTGCGCCCTGGAAGTGAGTGACTTCGGCGCCGGCCCGCTGTTCAATTTCGATCTCGTCGCCAGAACCCAGGCTCAGGTCAACGGTGCTGGTGGGGGCCGCTATGTAAAAGGGGATGCCATTTTCCTTCGCCAATACGGCCAGGGAGTAGGTGCCGATCTTGTTGGCCGTATCCCCGTTGGCCGCAATGCGGTCAGCGCCGGTGATAACGCAGGTTATCTCGCCGCGCTGCATCATTATCCCAGCGGCCGAATCCACCATCAGCGTGGCGGGAATACCGAGTTGCTGGAATTCCCACGAGGTCAGCCGGGCTCCCTGCAGGAAGGGGCGGGTCTCGGTGTTGAACACCTGGAACCTGCGCCCCGATTCCCATCCGGCCCTGATGACTCCCAGGGCGGTGCCAAAGGCGGAAGTGGCCAGAGCGCCAGTGTTGCAGTGGGTCAGGACCGTGCCCCCCTCGGGCATAAGTTCCTTGCCGAAATCGCCCATTCGGCGGTTAATTTCCTCGTCCTCGGCCTGGATGGTCTTCGCCTCGGCCAGCAGCCTGTCATTGACCTGACCCAGGTCTGATTCAGACGCCGCCACTTCAAGCATGCGCCGGACGGCCCACTGAAGGTTAACGGCAGTTGGGCGGGCGGCATTTATTACCTCTCCCGCGGCCTGAAGCTCTGCCAGAAATGCGTTGCGGTCGCCGGTGGGCAATTCTGAAGCGGCCATTACCACTGCATAGGCGGCGGTTACCCCAATGGCTGGGGCGCCGCGAACCTGCATATCCCTGATGGCGGCCACGGCCCCACGGTAATTGTCCAGCTCCACCGTGACCTCTTCCGCCGGCAGGCGTGTCTGGTCAATCAGTTTCAGAGTGCCGTTGTCCCACAGTATGGGGCGTATCTCGTTCAACGCTGGATTCTCCGGGTCGAATTTCCGGGCATAAAAAAAGCTTCTCATTGAGAGAAGCACAAAATATTTCGCTGCTCCCTCATCTTTCCTCTCCCCACATTTCCGGGGAGAGGCCGGATTTAGCACCTCGCCCCTTGGCGAATGCCTCGCCGGGGCCGGTTGCCTGGCTTCATCGGGCCGTTCCCTCTGCCGATCTGGATAAGGGTCCCAGATATATTATTTAGTTTTTAACCCATTAGCGCAGGGCTATAATAATCAAGCCGGGTGAGGATGTCAAATCCACTGGCGCAAGTTGTCAGGTACGTTTGGGCATATTTATGACGAATATCGTCAACATTAGTCCTTAATGGGTGACAAACATCCCCACTCATTAAGGCATTAGGGCTTTGGCCCTATAGTCCGAGGCGTAGCCACCGGGTTTGCCTTCCCGGCCGGTCTTTCTTCCGTTTGACAGAGTCGGGAAGCCTTAAACATAATAGCGCCAGATTCGGGGCCAATCTGAACGGCAACCCACGGGCTGGATTACAGCATGAGCCAGAGCGCTTACCACATAACCCGCGCCGACCTGGGCCTGTTCACAGACCTGTACGAGTTGACCATGGCCCAGACCTACTTTGAGTGGGGAATGCTGGCCCCGGCTACTTTCGACCTGTTCTTCCGCAGCTACCCACCCAATCGTGGTTACATGGTCTGCGCCGGTCTGGAGGATGTCCTGGATTTCCTGGAGGGCGTCAGCTTCGGCGACGGCAGCCGCCAGTATCTGCGTGACACCGGTATGTTCACCGAGGCCTTCCTGGACTATTTGGGTGACTTGCAGTTCACCGGAAGCGTGCGGGCCCTTCCCGAGGGCCGCATCTTCTTCGCCAGCGAACCGGTCCTTGAGGTTACCGCTCCCATGGTCGAAGCTCAGTTGGTGGAGACTCTGATTATTAATCGGTTGAACTTCCAGTCCCTTCAGGCCACCAAGGCGGCCCGCTGCGTCTGGGCAGCCGGAGGCCGTATCATTTCCGATTTTGGGGCCAGGCGCGCCCCGGGGGTGGATGGCGCCCTGACCATGGCCCGATCCGGTTTCATTGCCGGGTTCCAGTCCACCAGCAACGTGATGGCGGCGCGCCGGTACGATATACCACCGGCCGGAACCATGGCCCACTCCATGATTACCGCCTTTCCCTCGGAACTGGAGGCCTTTCGGGCCTATGCCGCCGCATTTCCCCAGCGCACCATTCTGCTCCTGGACACTTACGACACCATTGAGGGAGCGCACAATGCCGTCCAGGTTGCCAAAGAAATGGAGGCTCAAGGCAACAGGCTGGCCGGTGTAAGGTTGGATTCGGGCGACTACCTGGACCTGAGCCGCAAGGTCCGGCGTATCCTGGACGACGTCGGGCTGGATTATGTCAGGATTGTCGCCAGCGGCGGCATTGACGAGTACGAGATTGACCGACTGGTACAGGAAGGCGCGCCAATTGACATCTTCGGTGTTGGCACCAGGGTAACGACGTCGGCCGATGCGCCCTACTCCGACATGTCCTATAAGTTGACCTGCTATGACGGCCGTCCTGTAATGAAGTTAAGCCCGGAGAAGGTATCGCCTCCGGGCGCCAAGCAGGTTTACCGCCTGCGTGACATCGATGGTCGGTTTGACCGGGACCTGGTTGCTTTGCAGGACGAAAATCTGCCCGGCGGAGAAGCGCTGCTGGAGACAGTGATGGAAGGGGGCCGAAAGACTCGCTCCTCCCCCTCTTTGGCCGAAATGCGGGGACGGTTCGAGCATGATTTCGCATGTCTCGATGACCACTTTAAGCAGCTTCACAGCCCGCCCCATTTTCCCGTCACCTTCAGCCAGGCTCTGGCTCGTCTCACCGGACAGGTGCAGGGGCAAATCCTGGAAGACCTGGACTCTCCGGGGCATTAGCCCCACCGCAATTCACCAAGAAGCGGGCCTCTTGCCCAGGGAGCGTTAACATGAAGACGGCCGTCTGTGTCAAATACGTACCCGTCGTCTCGAGAATCACCTTCGACTATGAGAAGAAAACCATCGTCCGCGACGGAGTGCCGTCCGAGGTTAACCCCTTCGACGTTCTGGGCCTGGTTCGGGCAGTGGAGTTGAAGTCCGGTCCCGATGACGAAGTGGTGGCCGTCTCCATGGGGCCGCCCCAGGCCCGGGAGGGGCTGGTAACCTGCCTGGCCCTGGGCGCCGACCGCGGCGTCCTGCTGAGCGACCGGGCCCTGGCCGGTTCGGACACTTTGGCCACCGCTCGCGCCCTGGGCATGGTATTGCAGAGGGAGCAGCCAGACCTCATTGTCTGCGGCCGGAACAGCGCTGATGCGGAGACCGGACAGGTTGGCCCCGAACTGGCCGAACTGCTGGGCCTGCCCCACATCAGCCAGGTCCGCAAGCTGGACCTTCGCCCCGAATCCCACAGCGTGGTGGCGGAACGTATCACCGACGAGGGCTACCAGGTTGTGGAGTGCCCCCTGCCGGCGGTGGTCTGCGTCACCGAGGGCGTGGCCGCCGAGACCTTCGCCAACCGCCAGCAGATGGCCGAGGCCCAGGAAAAGCCGGTGGAAGAGGTCACCTGTTCCCAATTGACTGACGACCTTTCCCAGTTCGGGCTGGAGGGGTCGCCCACCTGGGTGGAGGACATCCGCCTGGTGGAACCCACGCGGCAGGGACTGATGATTGAAGGCGAAACTCCCGAGGACGCCGCCAGCCAGGTGGCCCAACTCCTGAAGGATAGCCTGGCATCCCTGGGTGAGGAAGAACAGCCGGCGACCCCCGCGATGGAAGGCTTCCGCTATCCCGATGAGAAACGACAGGCCATCTGGGTGGTGGCTGAAACGTCCCAGGCGGGACTGCGTAGGGTGACGCTGGAACTGCTGGGCAAGGCACGGGAGTTGACCGGTATCACCCACAGCCAGGTAGTGGCCGTTCTAATCGGCAATGCGGACGAAGGAGCGGCGGAATCCCTGTCCGCCTATGGCGCCGACCGGGTATTGACCCTGGATAACAGCGGCCTGGGCCCCGTCTGCGGACGGGCGGTGGCCAATGCCCTGGCGGAGGCCGTAGCCAGCGAACAGCCTTACGCCATATTGTTCGCCGCCACCGCAGACGGGCGCGACCTGGCTTCCCGCATCGCCGCGCGCCTGGGCCTGGGGTTGACCGGCGATGCCATTGACCTGGAAATTGATGAGGAAGGCCGCCTGGTGCAGTTGAAACCCGCCCTCGGCGGCAACGTTATTGCCCCCATCCTCTCCAAGACCCTGCCTAACCTGGTAACCTTGCGACCAGGACTTTTGGTCCCCATTGAACCCGACGGAACTGCCGCCGCCAGCGTGGAGGCGCTGGCAACCCCTGCTTTTGACGACGCCGACATCTCCGTGGTGGAAACGCACTACGAGGACGACCCCGGTGGCATCGCCCTGGCCCAGGCAGAAATTGTCCTGGGCGCGGGTATGGGCATCGGCGGGCCCGAAAATCTGCCTCAGGTCCAATCCCTGGCTGGCGAAATCCGGGCCACGGTGGCCACTACCCGCAACGTGGTACATGCCGGCTGGCTGCCCCACCAGGTCCAGGTAGGTATCAGCGGCCGCACCATCGCTCCCCAGGTGTACCTGGCCGTCGGCATACGCGGGGTGTTTGACCACACGGTGGGCATTCAGAAGGCCGGCGTAATCGTCGCGGTCAACAGCAACCGCCGCCACCCCATCTTCAAAGCCGCCGACGTGGGCATTGTTGGCGACTGGCAGGAATACTTGCCGCCGCTGGTGGAGGCTATAAAGCCCGTCCTGGAAGAGTTCGTTTAGCTCTTCTGGAAACGACCGGACATCCGCAAAGGCGCCAATGCCCCTGCGGTGCGGATGACACCCCCATAGCGAAGTAATATAATGGCCCCGAATAGCTGATTTGAGAAGCGGGCTGCGCCAATGCCGGCGTGTGCCAGATCCAGGTTTCAGACGTTTTTCCCTTAAGAGGTTCAATATGGACTTTGCATACACTCCCGAACAGGAAAAGTTGCGCGAGGATGTGCGCGACTTTATCCAGGAGAACGTCACCGACGACGTTCGTTATGAAATCGAGGAACTCGGAATACGCCGGCGGGGGCCCAAAGTCCGGGAACTGTACCAGAAGCTGGGCGAACGCGGCTGGGTTGGCATTAGCTGGCCCAAAGAGTACGGGGGGCAGGACGGCAGCCGCATTGACCAGTACATCGTGGAGGAAGAGTTCGCCCGGGCCGGCATTACCGTTGGCGGCGCCGGCAGCGGCGCGCCCGCCATCCTGGCCGCGGGAACCGAGGAGCAGAAGAAGTATTTCCTTCCCGGCCTGATCAGAGGCGAAATATCTTTCGCCCTGGGGTTCACCGAACCCCAGGCCGGCGCGGACCTGGCCAGCCTGCAATGCCGGGCGGTAAGAGACGGCGACGAGTACGTCATTAACGGGCAGAAGATGTTCACCACCGCTGCCCACTATGCAAGCCACGTCTACCTGATGGCCCGCACCGACCCTGATGCGCCCAAGCACCGGGGCATCTCTATCTTCTTGATTCCCATGGACACGGAAGGCATCACGGTACGCCCCCTTTGGACCATACAGAATGAGCCACAGGCCCCGGCCGGCACCACCTACGGAGACGCCCGCACCAACGAGGTTTTCTTCGAGGACGTGAGGGTACCGACTTCCTGCATGCTCGGCGACGAAAACATGGGTTGGTACGTGGGCGCCATGGGGCTGAACCTCGACCGGGTGGGCGCCAGCCGCTACCTGATTTCCGTCCAGCGCGACGAGGATATTGTCAATTATGTAAAGAGCAACGACCTGGGCGGTATGAACCTGGCCGGGGACACGTCGGTTCGGGACCGCATTGCCGAACTCTGGATCGAGGCCCAGGTCTGCCGCCTGATGACCATGCGCAGCATGTCGCTGGTGGAGAAGGGCGGCAGTTTCACCTACGAGGGTTCCGCTGAGAAGGTCTTCGCCCCGGAGCATGGAGTCCGCACCACCGAGACTATCGCCCAGATCCTGGGCCCCTATGCCCAGCTGCTCAATGGCTCCGAAGACGCTGTTGAGGAAGGGGTATTCGCTCACAACCTGATGGGCGCCTTCCAGTCCGGCATCAACCACGGCAGCACCCAGGTTATGCGGGACCAGATCGCCCGTCGCGGCCTGGGAATGCCCCGGACGTAGGACCTGAATCCCAGTTTCCGCAGACAAAATGCCAGCCTCAGTTGCAAGTTTGAAAACCAAGGAACCTTATGGACGTACTGCCTAACGAAGAAGAACAAATGGTAAAGAACCTGGCCAGGGAGTTCCTGGAGGCGGAGTGTCCGCCACGTCTGGCCAGGGATATGGAGAAGGACGACCTGGGCTACCCGCCCGAGCTTTGGCGGAAGATGGCCAGCCTGGGTTGGCTGGGCATTTCCCTGCCGGACCAGTACGGAGGCCAGGGACTGCCTCTTACATATCTGGGTATTATTACTGAAGAACTGGGCAGGGTCATAGCCCCGGTCCCATTCCACTCCACCATGGTGGCGGCGCTGACCATCGCTGAAGCCGGCGCTGTCCAGCAGAAGCAGGAATTGCTGCCCCGTGTCTGCAGTGGGGACCTGGTCCTGACCTGGGCATTCTCCGAAGAAAATCCCCGCTACCTGCCCGAAACTATCCATTGCCAGGCAACCGAGGACGGCGATAGTTTTGTCCTCAACGGCACCAAGATGTTCGTGGACAATTTTGTTGCCGCCGAGAAATGCCTGGTGGCCTGCCGCACCGCGCCGGCCACCGACGACAACGCCGGCATTTCCCTGCTGCTGGTGGACACAGGTAGTACAGGTGTAAGCCAGATTGCCTTGACCACCCTGGCCAAGGACAAGCAAAGCAAGGTCACATTTGACAACGTCCGCGTACCCAGGGCCAACCTGATTGGTGAACTCAACCAGGGCTGGCCCGTTGCCCAGGGGATGCTGGATCGGGGAACCGTCCTGCTGTGCGCCCAAATGGTTGGGGCGGCCCGCAAGGATGCCGAGATGGGTATCGACTATGCCAAGAACCGGGTGGCCTTCGGGCGCCCCATCGCGGGCTTCCAATCCATTCAGCACATGTGCGCCGATATGATTCTTTGGGTTGATGGCGGCCAGCTGCTTACCTATGAAGCCCTGTGGAAGATGGATCAGGGTCTCCCGGCAACCATGGAAGTTTCCCAGGCCAAGTCCTTCTGCAACGACAAGTGCGAGGCGGTAGTACGGACTTCCCAGGTGCTCCACGGCGGAATGGGATTCATGATGGAATTCGACCTTCACCTGTGGTACCGGCGGGTAACCGCCTGGACCATGCGCCTGGGCACCAGCTTTGAGCACCGGGCAAGGATCGCCCGGGCGCTGCTCGACCAGCCCGGAGAAGTGCGGCTGGGGATGAACCTGGAAGTGCCGGCCTAAGTCGGAATGATAACGAATTAGTAGCAATCAGGAGTTCTACAACATGGCAAAAGACCCCGTTTGCGGCAAGGAAATAGACGAGGCTGAGGCCCGCGCTCAAACCGGCCAGACCATGCATGGCGCTTCGGAAGTGGACCCGCAGCAGGGAACCCGCAGCTTCCACAACGGCCAGTGGTTCTATTTTTGCGGCCTGGATTGCCGCACCAAGTTCCTGGCGACCCCGGCGGCCTTCCTGGAACAATAGAGCCAGGCTTCGGAAGCCGAAAGGCCGAAGCCTGGGCAAACTCCCTTAAATGGGAAAGCCCGGGATATCCATGCCAGGGGTGTGGCGGTTTTTCATCTTAGAAATGGCGAGGTGCTTGTTATGCACGTCGGACTGGTAATGGAATGCGACTATCGCATGGGTGTAACCCAGGAAGAGGCTTTTGACGAGGCCTTTGCCATGGCGGATGTGGCGGACGAGTTTGGCCTGGACGGCGTGTGGCTGGCGGAACGCCACTTCGCCGCTCCCAGAAGGCCGGGCGACCCTATGGGCGCCGGTATTCCTTCGGTGGTGTCCGTACCCCTGGTAATGGCCAGCGCCATCGCCGGCAGGACGAAGAACGTGAGAATCGGCACCGGTGTCAGCGTCTTGCCCCTTTGCCACCCGGTAAGGCTGGCCGAAGAAGCGGCAACCGTGGACCAGGTCAGCCGGGGCCGCCTGGAGTTCGGCGTGGGCCGCAGCGGTTTCCCACGTTCGTATGACGGTTACGGCATTCCCTACGGAGAGAGCCGGGCTCGCTTCCAGGAAAACCTGGACATCATCCTGAAGGCCTGGTCGGAAGAGCGCTTTTCCTACGAGGGCGAGTTCTACCAGATTAACGATCTTTGCGTTCTGCCCAAGCCCTACCAGCGGCCCCATCCGCCCATCCGCATTGCCGCCACCACTCGCGACACCTTCCCGCAGGTGGGCCGCAGCGGACACAATGTTATATCCGGTCTGCGCGGTTTCGACGTCAACGAAGTGGAAGATCACATGCAGATGTACCACGAAGGGCGCGCCGAGGCCGGCCACGAGGGCAAGGGAGAGACCTTCCTCCGGGTTCCTATCTACGTGGCGGAGACCGACGACAAGGGCCGCTCCGACCCGGAAGAGGCGACCATGCGGTCTTACCGCCGCCTGGGCGACCTCTTTGGAAGTTCTGCCAGCGCCGCCGGCACAACCCTGTCCGAGGAACGAAGGGAGCGCGCCGAACGCCTGGCCAACGTAACCTACGACGACCTGTTGAAGGACCGCCTGGCCTACGGTAGTCCCGATACCGTCGTTGAGAAACTGGTCCAACTGACCGAAAGGCTGGGCCTGGACGGTGTCATAATGGAGCCCAACGTGGGGGGCGGTCTGACCGTCGAGCAAGTGCTGAATTCAGTCAGGCTGTACGCCCAGGAGGTGGCGCCAAGGGTGCGGGAGGCTACCCAGGCGTAACGAGTTTCCGAAAGCCTCAAGTCAAAAATAAACGGGCGGAGCAGACTCCGCCCGTTTTATTTCCTCAACGTTCTTTTTTCCTGCCTGAACGACCCCGCGTCCTGCGGGGACGGCATCAATCCTCTGCCACTCCCTCAAAAAAGTCAGGCGACACGACATCACCATCGACGACGGGCGGCCAGCCTCGGATGTAGTATTCGCGCCCCAGGATCATGTTGGCCGCTTCCCTGGGCACACGGTCGTAGGGCCAGTCAGGGGCCACCTGGGTGCGGTGGCTTAGGATGCAGCCCATCTTGAGTTCCATCTGGTCAGCGACGTTCATTTCCAGGTGAATGGTCTCCGGCGGCGCTCCGTCGTTGGCCCGGTTTGGGTTGGGCAGGGGAAAGTCGATGCCCTGTGCTCTCAACGTCTGGGCCCACTCCATCCGGAAGCCCCGTGGCCGCGCGCTGTAATAAAGACGCTGCGGAGTGTATGGGCCAATCCCATTGATGAAGTGCTGCGGGTAGGCGCTGGGGTCCGCCGCTCTCTTGAAGGCGGTGGTGGCGTGCTCGTGGATGGCAATGTGGTCGGGATGCCCGTACAGGCCGTCCGGGTCGAACGTCAGCACCACCTGGGGCCGGAAACGTCGAATCTCCTCCACCAATCGCTCCACCACGACCTCCGCCGGGGCGTTCACAAAGGCCTGGGGATGCTCGTTGGGCGGAGTCCCTGCCATTCCCGAATCCCGGTAGTGCAGGACGATGTGGTCCTTCACCCCCAGAATCTGCACCGCCCGGGCCAGTTCTACCCGGCGCACTGAACCCAGAGTCTCCCGGGTGGCCGCGCCCTCCTGGCGGATTTCGCCCTCCTCGCCCAGGGTGGCAGTAATCAAGCGTACTTCCACTCCCCTCGCGGCGTGGGTCGCCAGGGCGCCGCCCACGGGAAAGGCCTCGTCGTCGGGGTGGGCAAAGCAGGCCAACAGGCGGTGTCCTGGCATCACAAAATCTCCTCGTCTTATTCAATCGTTCGGGCCGCGCCCGGTTCTCGGTATTCTACCAAAGGAAACTTGGGCGGGACAGGACTGCTGCCATTATGGTCCGAGGATGCAGCCTTGTCTTCAAGCGAAAAGGACTTCACCGCCCCGCTAACCCTTCCATGATTATCAGGGGACGGGCCGGAGAAAGGCACGTCTGGGTGGTCTAATGTCCCATTCAACTCTGCCGCTTGGGACAGCAGGTGGTCCGGCACTCCCTGAAGGGTCGACAGGACCGGCTTTTTCAGGGTAGGGCTGGTCCAGGTATGGCCAAGATTCAGCGATTCAATAACCACAATCAGTCCCAACACAACAAAGACTCCAAGAACTGCCCCTGTAATTCCCCATTGTCTGCCGTCATTTGGTGAGTTCATTCGCAGGATCCCCTTTCAGTCGTCTCCTAACGAGTTGGATTACGCTACTTCCGCCCGTAGAGGGCGTGGTGTGGGCTTTAATATATTATAATCTTTCAATATGATAGATATATGATATATATAGAATAATATATTGTCGGTTGTCACACAAGCTTGAAGATCACACCAGCGTGGCGCAACCGCCCGAACATTCCCATAGCGCGTAGCCTGAGAAGTTACAGGCCCAATGGATTGCTTACCGTCGTGTCAGGACGGATAATTGGCCCATCTAACGGACCACTGGGTAGGAGGTGTTTACATGTCCAAAATAAGCATGATCCACCACATCAACATCCAGATCACCGACCGGGAACGGACCAGGGAGTGGTACGAGCGGGTCCTGGGCGCAGAGTTTCTCGACAGGGGCCCGGCGCTGAACCGCCGCCAACTCCAGTTGCGGCTGGGGACGGGGGAAATCCACACTTCCGATACCAACGACCTGGTAAGGGTGCCCCGGGTCCACTTCGCGATCGAAGTGGAGGACTTCGACGCCATGCTTGCCCACCTGGAAGCGCAGGGCGTTCCCTGCACCCGCACGGCGGGCGGTTCTTTCACCGGCACTGGCGGCGAAGACCCCCAACAGGGGACAAGAGAGGACACCGGCGAACGGTACACCTACATCAGCGATCCCGACGATAACCTGATCGAACTGGTTTACCATCCTCGCGGCCTGCAAAGCTCTTCCGGTGAATCCGTCGACTTGACCCACGATGACGTCAACGTCCGCTGGAGGCAGATAGAGGGGTTTGTTGAAGCCGCTTATGCCGAAGAGCAGACGCCGGTAAGATAGCCCTGGCTCGAAGCAATTGCAGCAGGTCTTGACTTGGGCTCCAATCCGTTTCAAGCTAGGGGCATCCTCAGAACAGGAGTGTGCAAATGGCCTATACCACTGACATGTACGAGGGCATGATTGCGGAAACCACTACCATTCAGGGCCACAACGGGGACGCCATCGGCGCATACGTCGCCAAGCCCCTGGGGCCCGGCCCCTTCCCCGGCATGGTACTGATCCACCACGTGCCGGGCTGGGACGAGTTTTACCGGGAGACGGCCCGCCGTTTTGCCCATCACGGCTACCTGACCATCTCCCCGAATCTCTACCATCGCAACGGCCACGGCGACCCTGTCGCGATAGCCACCCAGGTTCGCGAGTCCGGCGGCATTCCTGACGACCAGGCTTTGGGTGACATCGGTGGAGCCATGCGCTTCCTTCGCAGCTTGCCCAACCTCAACGGCAAGGTGGGCGTCTTCGGCACTTGCTCCGGCGGCCGCCTTACCTTCCTGACCGCCTGCCGCGTAGATGGCTTTGACGCCGCCATAGACTGCTGGGGTGGCCGTGTGGTGGCTTCCGGGGACGATCTAAATCCCAACCAGCCCGTTGCTCCCATCGACTACACCGCTGATCTGTCTTGCCCGCTGCTGGGACTCTTTGGCAATGATGACCAGGCGCCCACGGCAGAACAGGTAAACCAGCACGAAGAGGAACTGAAGAAACACGGCAAGAACTACGAATTCCACCGCTACGACGGCGCCGGTCACGGTTTCTTCTACTACGACCGCGCCATGTACCGCCAGGAGCAGGCCGTAGACGGCTGGAGCAAGATCTGGCCCTTCCTGGAAAAGAACCTGGGCTAACCCACTCCCCTTGTCTCAACTGCCATCGCTGCTTGGTTTGCGGCGATGGCAGCCTGTTTTAGCTCCGTTACTGAGGGCAGATGTTCTGAGGCAAACTATGTCGGTCAGCACCGCACCAATGTAGTCATTTTGAACGTGACCATCGCCAATTCCCAATCGCTGTAAACCCCGCCCTCTCCTTGACCCTTCAACTCCCGTAGCTTCATCTGCGGCCAGAGGGGCATTGCGGCCAAGAAATGGTGGCCTGCTGGACAGCTTTTCAGATAGGTCTGAACACCATTTGCCCGGGCGCGATCGTTCCTGCGTTCCTTGGACAGCGTGGGCACTCGGGATGTTCAACGGCCAGGGTTGGAGTCTGAGTACTCAAGAAAGGGGCCGCGCAATCCGTTCCGTAAACAGCCCGGTCAGGGCCTCCGAATCCACGTCAAGGCAGATACGGGCGTTGGCTTCCGCCGCCTGCCAGTCGGCAACCGTCTGACCGCGGGTAAGGTCGCTGTGGGTCTCTATTTCCACCAGGGCCGGCCGCAGGGTGAACAGTTCCGGTTTGACCACGTACCCCACGGCAGGCATGTCGTTATACCTGACTCCTTCATCCCGCCCAATCCGACCGGTACGGATATAGGCGTCTCGCAAGTATGCCGTGGCCCGGGCCAGCATTTGGGGTCCAGGGCCTGTCGCGCTGGCAATGGTTTCCAGTTGCGCCGGACTCACGGTTACCCGGTTGCAAACGTCCAGCCCCACCTGCACTATGGGGGCGCCCGACCCATATAAGATAGCGGCGGCTTCCGGGTCTTCGTGCAGGTTGGCGGTGGCGACCTGGGAGACATTGCCGGGGACGGTAACCGCGCCGCCCATGACTATCACTTCCCGTACCGACCTGGAAAATTCAGGTTCCAGGGACACCGCCAACGCCACGTTGGTCATTCGCCCCAGGGCTAGGATCGTAACTTCCCCCGGATTGGCCATCACCGTTTCAATCATCGCCAGGGCGGCGTGCTTTGCGTTCGCCTGAACAGTAGCTTCTATATTTGGCGCCGGACCTGTAATTCCGCCCAGACCGTCGGCCCCGTGGATGTGAGAAGCCCAACCTTCGCTGGCTGCCCTCAGCAGCGGCTTGCCCGCTCCCCGGTAGACCGGAATGTCGGTCCTGCCCACTGTGGTCAACAAGTGAAGGGCATTGGCAGTGCAGATATCAACGGAGGAGTTGCCGTAAATGGTGGTAAGGGCCAGCACTTCCAGTTCCGGGCTGGCAAGAGCCAGCAGCAGGGCCGCCACGTCATCAATTCCGGGATCCGTGTCGATGATAACCGGCTTCATAGCCTTACCTCACGTGCTGGTTGTGGCCTGGCTCTCCAACCCTCTACGGGCCCGGAATTAAGGTTGACTTCCAGCGCTAGCCTTATCCGACCGGACTACTTGGCAAACTGCGGCATCACTTTGTCTCCAAAAAGCCGCATGGACTTCCGGACCTGGTGAGTATCCATTTCCCCGGTGTTCAGCTTCAGCATCAAATTGCGCACGCCCACGTCGCGCATTTCGGCCACCTGGTCGGCCACCTGGGATGGCGTGCCCAGGATGAAGGCCTGTTCGAGAACCTCGCCTGGCGGCGCCGGACGGTTGGGGTCCGGTGGCGGGAAGCCGTCAGGGTTGAACTGCTCCCTGGCGTGGCGGAAATGAGTCCGTTCCCGTTCAAAGCCGGCGGACGCAATTTCCAGCGCCTCCTCGTAGCTCTCAGCGACAAACAGGTCGCGGGAAGCCCAGCACTGATCGAGAGCGGCTTCCGCTTCCTCTTCTACAAATCCCGCTTCCAGCATGGTGCTGCGGTAGCTGTCCAGGCGTCGCTGCAGGGTGGGCAGGGTTTGGATGCCGATCATTATGGGCCGGCCAATCTGGGCCATCTTCATTGTTGAACCTTCGCTGATGCAGGCGCGCACCAGTGGAGGGTGGGGCTTCTGGAAGGGGCGCGGGCGAAGCTGCGGAAACTTCACGTCCCAGTGTTCCCCTTGGTAGTGGATGTCTTCCCCCGTCCAGGCTGCAACCAGCAACTCTTCCGTCTCCTCCAGTCGGGCCAGCCCGTCTTCCATGCTGATGCCGAATCCCAGGTACTCGTAGTGGTTATAGGCGGAACCGCGCCCCGTTCCTACTATCAGCCGGCCGTGGCTCAGGTTGTCCAGCAACGAGGTCTGAATGGCCAGCCTGACCGGGTGGTGGAAGGCCAGTTCCGCCACGGCAAAGCCGATCCTGATACGCTCGGTGCGGGCGGCGATGGCTGCGCCAAATACCAGCGGATCGGCGTGGGCTGCCGCGCCGTCAAAATGGTGCTCGGTGAGCCAGACCGAGTGCATGCCAATCTTCTCGGCCAGCACGATTTCTTCCAGAGTGTTGTCAATCACTACAGAATCGTTATCAGGCTGATGACTAACGGGAAAGACGAAGGAGCCAAAGCGCATGGGTGCCTCTCAGTTTTGGGTTTATTGTTGCGGCTTGAATTATAGCTTACTGCGCCTTATGGCAGTTCCCGCTGCGCAGCCTCGATTCCCGGGCAGGAAGGCTTCGTCCGGCTACCTTTTTACTTCACCACCGCCTGTATGTCTGGATGAACAGAGTTGGCGCCACGATTTGTTCTCCAGGTGTTAAAATCCTCCCAAAGTACGGGCGACCGGGGCCTCGAAACCGACCCCTTACCACATCCCGCAAGCCGACAGGAGGAGCCGTGGCAATTACTGAACTGGAAATCACCAAGCGCAGCAGCTTTGCTGGTGGCGAGAGTTTTGGGGAAGTGGGCCCTTATGAACTGCTGGAAGGAACGGCCCACTACGCCGTAGATCCTCAACACCCCAGCAACCAGGGCATTACCGACCTGGACCTGGCGCCCCGCAATTCCACCGGCAAGGTTGAGTTTTCGGCAGACTTCGCCGTACTCCGCCCGGTGAACGCCGACCAGGGCAATCGCCGCATCCTATTTGACGTGGTCAACCGGGGCCGCAAGACCGCCCTTACCTTGAACAGTGTCCCCACCGCCACCGACCCCACGGCGCCCCTGGAGGCTGGCAACGGTTACCTGATGCGCCGCGGTTACACCGTGGTGTGGGCCGGATGGCAGGCCGATGTTCCACCCACACCCGGCCTGATTGGCTTGCACGTGCCCGAGGCCGCCGGCCCGGAAGGCCCCTTAACGGGCCAGATTATGTGCCAGTTCCAGTGCGACCAGCCAACCCCGGTGTTCCTGTTGGCGGACCGTCAGCACCTGCCCAATCCGGCCGCCGACCCCGAAGAAGCGGGGGCCACTCTCACGGTGCGCGACCTGCCCAACAGTCCCGCCATGCCCGTGGACCGGGGAGAGTGGTCCTTCGTGAGGGTGGAAGACGAGGACGTGGAGCCGGATTACAACCACGTTTACATGCCTTCCGGGTTTGAGCCTGGCAGGATTTACCAACTGGTATACACCACCACCGGCAGCCGCATCGTGGGTCTGGGCTTTGCCGCCATGCGGGATGCGGTTTCCTTTTTGAAGTACGCCCCCGCTTCCACCGGAAACCCGTGCGCCGGTGATATCGACTACGCCTACGCCATGGGCCGGTCCCAGAGCGGGCGCTTCCTCCGTCAGTACATCCACGTGGGCATAAATCAGGACGAAGAAGGTCGCCCGTCGCTGGACGGTATCCTGCCCCACGTTGCGGGTGGAATGCGCGGCGAGTTTAACCTGCGCTTTGGTCAGCCGTCCAAGGATGTGTGCTACATCATCCCCGAAATGTTCCCCTTCACCGACACTATGCAGACCGACCCGGTAACCGGCGACCAGGGCTCCATGTTGGAGGCTATGGAGCGGCGGGGTCCCTTGCCCAGGATTATGTTCACCAATACCTCCGCCGAGTACTGGCGCGGCGATGCTGCCCTGATCCATACGGACCTGGAGACCCTGACCGACGCGCCGCAGGCCCCGACAGTCCGGCGCTACCACTTTGCCGGCTGCCAGCACGGCTCGGGGGAGTTTCCTCCCCTGGAAATCCGGACGGCCGATGGTATCAAGGGTCAACTTCCCTTCAACAGCGTGGACTACGCTCCATTGTCGCGGGCAGTGCTGGAAAACCTGGATCGCTGGGTGAGTACGGGCGAAGAACCGCCGCACAGTCGGCATCCCAGCCTCGACGACGGTACCGCGGTGGAATCTCATACGCTGCTGGAGCGGTTCGCCCGATTGCCCGGCGTACGGGTCCCTTCTCAGGCCACCCGGGCCATCAGGCTGGACTACGGTCCGAAAGCGCACCTGGGTCGCACTACCACCCTTCCCGCCATCGAAGGAGAAGAATTTCCGGCCCTGGTTGCCGACCTCGACGAGTCCTTCAACGAACGGGGCGGCATCCGGTTGCCCGACCTGTCGGTGCCCGTGGCCACTTATACCGGCTGGAACCTCCGCGACGAGAGCATCGGCAATTCCAACCTTTACATCGGCATCACCGGCGGCCTGGCCGGCTGGACCCTGCCCCTGCCGGCTACCCAGGCCGAAAGGGAAGCCGCCGGGGATCCGCGGGCTTCCATTGAAGAACGTTATGCCGACCGGGAGGATTACCTGGAGAAGGTGACCCAGGCCGCAACGGACCTGGTGGATGAGGGCTACCTTCTGGAAGAGGATATTCCTGAGGTAGTAGACCTGGCGGGAAGAAAGTACGACTACTTTACGGCAAACGGCGGCGAGGGGTGATTGACTTGGAAGCCGGGTAGATCGTGGAGAGATTACCGTTGTGTACGGGGACTTGCGCTGCAGATTTCATCCCCGCAGGTATGGTTGGCCAAGAGTTTTCCAGATAAGGCACGCGGAAACGACCGTTGTCAGATTTGACCCACATTTTCTGGGGGTGGCATGACAAAAGTATTGGTGGTAGTTTTCGACGGACTTCAGCCGGCGCAGGTGACTGAGCGGCTGATGCCCAACCTGGCGGCCTTCGTTGCCGCCGGCGTAACCTTTGCCAACCACCACGCCGTGTATCCCAGCGTTACCCGCGCCAATGCGTCCAGCATGGTTACCGGCCGTCACCCTGGCGGCCACGGCATTTCCGCCAACACCCTGCTGGTACCCGAATACGACCCGCACAACGCCATGCCGGCTTTGGAGCCCCAACTGGAACTGCTGGCCCAAAAGACGGGGCAAGTGCAACTGGCCCCGGGTATGGCCGAAATCCTCTCCGGGCACGGGCAGGAATACGTTGCCATCGGCGTGGGCACCAGCGGCAACGCCTACCTACACAACCCCAAAGCCGCAACCTGCGGCGGCGCCACGATTCATCCCGACTTCGCACTGCCCCGCGCCCTGCACGAGGATATAATTGCCCGCTTCGGCCCCTGGCCCGCCGAATCCCGTCCCAACACCCCTCGCATGGCCCACGCCGTTCGCATTCTGACCGAGTACATACTTCCGGAGCGGGACCCGTCCGTCGCTCTGATCTGGTCATCGGAACCGGACAAGTCTCAACACGACGGCGGCGTAGGCTCCGATCTATCAGACAAAGCAGTGGCCGAGGCCGACGCCCAGTTCGGAAGAATCCTCCATTGGCTCGAAGCAAACGGAAAGGCCGGCGAGACCAGCGTAATGGTTGTTTCCGACCACGGCTATTCCACCATCAGAGAAACGGTAAGTGTCGAAGCCCTCGCGCGGGAGGCCGGTTTTCCGGTCGGCGGGGAGCCAGGCGGTGTGGTGGTTGCCAGCAATGGAGGCGCGGCCCTCTTCTACTCAAGCCCCTGGAGCAGAAATACCGTGGTCAGCCTGGTCGAATGGCTCATGGCCCAGCCCTGGTGCGGCAACCTGACCGTTTCCGAACGGGTGGGCGAAATCCCCGGCACTTTGCCGGCTGCCCTGGTGGGCGGCGAGGGTCCCCGCAGTCCTGACGTCGCCATGTCTCTCCGGTGGAGTCCCGATTCTAACCCCTCCGGTTACGCCGGCACTGTTCTTTCAACCGGGGGCGCTCCCGGCCAGGGCCAGCACGGGTCGATGGGCCACTCCGAACTGCACAATATCCTGTTCGCCCGGGGTCCTGACTTCAAGGATAAACTGGTAGTGGATGTCCCGTCCGGCAACGTCGATCTGGCTCCCACCATCCTTGGATTGCTGGGCCTGCCTCCGGTGGAGGGGATGGAGGGCAGGATCCTGTCCGAGGCCCTGTCCGGTGGGCCGAACCCTGCGGAAGTGGAATGGTTTTCAGACTTTCACAGCACCGACTGTCCGCTGGGGGACACGGTGTACCGCCAGCAGATCACGCTATCGCGGGTAGGGGATACAGCCTACGTTCACGGGGGTACCAGCAGTCTGGGTCCCAGGTAAGAGAGGCGGAGATGATTAACCCTTGCCTCAGGCCGGTTTGCGGGCGTGAATAAAGTACATTGGCGTAAAGATGCCCAGGCGTCCCGCCTCCGCCATAGCCACAGCGCATAGATTCAGCATGTCCGCAACTTGCACCGTTCCCTTCGGAGCGATGCGCAAGGCCTCCAGCCCTATCAGCGTTTTGTGAGTAAGCCAGCGCCCGAAGTTTGAACTGCGAAAGCTCGCCAGGGACAGACCCGAACCAACCAGCGGCTGGTACCAGGGCACCGACGGCCCGGCCTGAACGGCCAGGTCCCTCGTTTCAAGCACCTCAAAACCCACCGCCCTGAGCGCGTCGTCTACGGTTTGATAGTCGTCGATTGTAAGCAGTCCCCCTCCCAGCTGAATGTCGGCCTTTAACTGGACATGGTGGGGATTCTGCGGGTCGAAGGCATGGGTCATGCAATATTCGTACGCTGCGAAGTGCGTCCCCGGCTTTAGCAGACGAAATATCTCTCTATAGACGTTGGGCTTGTCGGGAGCGCAGCAGGTCGCTTCTATGGAATAGGCTGCGTCGAAGGATTCGTCTCGGGCATCAACGTTCAGAAAGTCGCAGTTCAGAAAATCGACCTGATGGGTCAGACCTGCTTCCGCTCCATATCTCCGGGCCCGCTCCAGTTGATATCCATTGATATTGATGCCCACTATCTTGGCTCCGGAATAGCGTGCGATCTCCAGCAGTGACCCTCCGATGCCGCATCCCAGGTCTGCTGCTACCATTCCTGTTCTTAGTTCAAGCGCGTCCGCCAGATTGTGTTCATGTCGGACCAGTGACTCCCTGAAGCTCTCTCCCGGAATCCGGGGCGCGAAGTGGAAAGACCGGCCCCATCCGTACTCATAAAAGTCGGTTACCAGGTCATAGTAGAGCTCATTGAATCTTCTGTAGTCGCTGACTTCATTCTTCAGCCCACCCCCACTTCCCTCCCTGAAGCGCCGCTCGTACTCCAGAGTGCCTCGGGCAATTCCGGAGGGGCTTAGCAGGTCCTTCAAATTTCTGGAAACCTTAATTGACATGGCCGTTTATCCCGTCGGGTCCTTAGCCAGAAGGATTGTCAGTGAACTAGGTAGGCCTAATTATACCCCAAACGATTTCCCACATTGCCACATGACCTATGAAAGTCTCACTCTGCTCTGCAAGAGCCATCGCTTCCAGTTCGAACGCAGTCTTGTTGCCCTTCGTTTGCAGTTGCTCGATAGCGGAAGGTCAATAATTGCTGTCCAAATTGGGTGCTGCCTCTTTTCAGTCGACATAAACTCCCCGAAAGTGGTCAATCGAGCAGATACCCTCAAATCACACAAGGATGATATATTCGAGTTGCTTTATAGCTAGGGTTGCGTCTTTGTTCAGCGGCAGGCTGCTATTTCCGCCGTGACGCCGCATAGGAACTTTCCGACGCACTAAGTGAAGCATTTAATGGGGCGTGTTGGAAGTGTTGGGCGTGAGGCGGTGTCTGCCCCCCTCATATTTCTTTGGCGATCACCATCCCTGGCCACTCCCCCGCCCGTCATATTCCTGGTTATCGGGTCCACCCGGGTTGTAGGGAGGAGTGGGTATGCACTTCAGGCCGCTATCAGGCACTACTTTTTTTTCCTTAATTGCTGTTGCCCTAACCATTCTGGCGACAGTGGGGTTGGCAGTCCTTCTGTCAAGCCAGGTCTTTGCCCAGAACAGCGCCCCCTACTTCGACGCTGAGACAGCGACCCGTTCCGTTAACGAGAACACCGCCTCGTATACCAACATCGGGGCGCCCATTACCGCCACCGACGACGACAGTGACCGGCTGATCTACACCATAAAGAACTCCCGCACTTCGCCCTTCTACATCGACTGGTTTAGCGGTCAGCTCCAGGTTGGGTCGCTCCTGGACTACGAGGAAGACACTTCCCACGACGTTACCGTGGTGGTAACCGACACGTCCGGCGACACGGACGAAATAACCGTAACCGTCAACGTAGGCAACGTGGACGAGCACGGGACAGTCACTATGATGTGGAAACCCGGTTCAGGAAGCAACGTTGATTTCTCGGCCGAGGTGACCGACCCGGACGGCATAACCGGAACTCCAACCTGGCAGTGGGCCAGCGCCACCACCCAGAGCGGTTCCTACACCGACATCAGCAGCGCGACCTCGTCCATCTTCACCCATGACGGCACCCACAACTACCTCAAGGTCACTGCCACCTATGAGGACGAGGCTTATGGGTCGAAGACCCTCAGCAAGACCCGGCACATTGAACCACCCACCAGCATCGACTTGGGCTACACCCTGAACCTTACCGCCGATACCTCCGGAGGTTATAACTGCGAAAACGGTGAGGCGGACATTTGCATCGACGTCAGTCGGAATGAAACGCCCGGTGAGAGGCTTTTCTACCCTCGCAACATTGTATATACCAAGGCCGACGCCATTGATCGCTTTCCCTCAATTGGATACCTCAGCTACTCCCTGAGTGGAACGGACGCCGGATATTTTGATATAGATCCCGTCAAGGGCCAACTGCTTGCCAGGGGCCCCAACGTCTACAATGACAAGGGAAGTTTTTCCTTCACCGTTACCGCCACCGACCCTTCGGGCCGCAATGGCAGCCTGACACTCCAGGCAACACCCGGCGGCTCCGCCAACAATCCCGTAGTGATGGGCCCCAGGTACATCAACTACGCTGAAAATGGCACCTGGCCAGTGGCCCAATATAATGGGCAAATAGGCGCGCGGGAGCTCAACGCAGATGTTGGGTGGATTGTCAGCGTCGAACCCGGAGGTGGGGACGGCGATTACTTTGACATAAATCGTGACGGAGTGTTGACCTTCAAACAGCCGCCCGACTTCGACAATCCCGCTGACAAAAACGGGGACGGCATTTTCGAATTCGGCATCGACGCTTACGACACAAACCCGCGAAACGGCAATAACGCCGGACAGGCTTACTTCAGCGTAACCGTAAAGGTAGTAGACGCCCAGGAAGCCCTGGAGATTGACGGCCCCACAACAAAGCAGTTCCCTGAGAACAGCACGGACCCGGTGCATACCTATACGGTAATCGGTGCAGTTGGCACGGTTTCATGGTTCATCGCGGGGCAGGATAGCGGCCTGTTTTCCATGAGTGACGGAGCGGTGTCCTTCGTTAACACGCCGGACTACGAGAAGCCCTTCGATTCCAGCGACATCCCGTATGACCAGAACGATTATCTCTTCAGCATATATGTCACGGACGGTTCCACAGGCGGGAAGGTTGAACCCGTCCGCATAATGGTGACCGACGTCAACGAAACCCCCGCATTCCCCGACAGCGAAGACGGTCGCCGTACTATATCGGAAGACACCGGTGCCAATGAGGACATCGGAGATCCTTTCCAGGCGGTAGACCCGGATGGGCCTAACGAAGCCCTGGAGTATACCTTGGGGGGCACGGATGCGCTGGCCTTCAGTATCGACCAGTCCACGGGACAGCTCAAAACCGCCGCCGTGCTGGACTTTGAATCCAAATCCAGCTATTCCCTGACCGTATCTGTTACCGACTACTATGACACCGATTGGAACTATGACACTTCAGCCGACGACACAATCAACGTTACCGTTGCGGTAGAGGGAGCCAACGAGGCCCCCACAATTATCGGCGAATCGACCATCGACTATCCCGAAACCAGCACCCTGGACGTGGAAGACTACGACGCCACCGACCCCGAGAGCGACACTGTCACCTGGTCACTGAAGGAAGTCGCCGACTACGCCGACCTGTCCATTGACACGACTACCGGCGTGCTCACCTTCGACTCGCCGCCTGATTACGAGGACCCCCAGAACACCGACCACAAGTACCTGGTAACGGTGGTTGCCACCGATTCCAACGACAATTCCTCCGAACTGGAAGTTACCATCAACATTACTGAAGTCGACGACCCGCCGGTCATCACCTACAACGGAAACACCGGCGACCAGACCATACTTTTTGACGAAAACGACACCTCGGCGGTGGGAACCTTCGTAGCCGCCGACCAGGACAGCAACACGATTACGTGGACCAAGTCCGGCGACGACGCATCCCTGTTCGCCCTCTCCAACGCCGGCGTGCTGAGTTTCATATCTCCGCCGGATTATGAAGACAAAAGGGACCATGATACGGATAACGACTACGAATTGACGATAGAAGCGTCGGACAGCGTCAATGACGCAGAAATGAATGTAACGGTAAGGGTTGAGGACGTTGACGAAGATCCGGTGGTGACCGGCAATACTGGCCCTTCCGTCGTTGAAGGCAGCACGGAAAGTATCGCCACATACTCCGCTGAAGATCCCGAGGGGGAAAGCACAAGCTGGGAAACCCCCACCGGGGACGACGGAAGCAAATTCGAAATTTCGGCGGCCGGCAAGCTGTCGTTCAAGGCCGCGCCCGATTTTGAGACCCCGGGAAGCGCCGCCGGCACCAATGTGTACCAAGTAAAGGTAAACGCCAGCGACGGCACCAACACCGGTAGCCTGGACGTTACCGTAACGGTGACCGGGGAGAACGAGACGATAGTCCGCGAGGGTACCTGGACGGCGTCCCGAGACTACCCGGAAAACAGCACCGATACCGTTGCAACCTACAACGCCAGCGACCCGGAGGGCGAAAACATACAGTGGGACCTGGAAGGAAACGACGACGACAAGCTGTCCATCACCAGTGCTGGTGTCCTGACCTTTAACACCATCCCGGACTTTGAGGACAAGAAGGACCACAACACCGACAACGTTTACGAAGTTACGGTGGTGGCCTCCGAGGGTGTGAACAAGGAGACCCAGGACGTCCGGATTACCGTAACCAACGTCAACGAGACACCGGTGCTCACCGTCGTGGAAGAGGTCACCTTCGCCGAGGGCGGCACGGGCACAGTTGTTACCTTCGAGGTTACAGACCCGGACGCCAATACCACGATTACCTGGTCGCTGTCCGGGGCTGACGCCGGCGATTTCAACGCCATCACCAAGCCCACCAACGAACCCATGAAGGGCGAACTTACCTTCAAGAATACTCCGGACCGGGAAAGCGCCGCCGACGCTGACACCAACAACGAGTACGAGATCACGGTGAAGGCCACCGATGAGGGCAACGAATTTGATGAGATGGCTGTTACGATCATCGTATCGGACGAGGACGAAACGCCCACGCTTTCGGGCCCTACAGCTTTCGAGTGGCTGGAAAACGCCCACACCACTGTCGCAACCTACGATGCGGCTGATCCAGAAGACGACGATATTGAGTGGGAACTTTTGGGGGATGATAAGGACCTGTTCAACCTCACGCCCCAGTACACGGGCGCGTCAACTGCGTATCTCGCTTTCCGGTCCGCTCCGGACTTTGAGGAGTCGGACGCGGCAAAGCAGGACCACGACAATGACGACGTCTATGAAATAACCATCCAGGCCACGGACGGCAACCCCAACCACGTTCAGACCATGGATGTGGCAATTACCGTAATCGACGTCAATGAAACGCCCGAGATTGGGGCCATTACCATCGATGATTACGTGGAGAACGGGACGGGCGATGTGGCTGACTTCTCGGCTACCGACCCGGAGGGTGACACCCTGGAGTGGTCACTGTCTGGCACGGACGACTCCTACTTCGACGTAGACGACAGCACGGGCGTGCTCACTTTCAAGAGCCCGCCGGATTACGAGCACGAGGTGAATGGGACCCAGAAGTACACCTACGACATCACGGTGCACGTCTCCGACGATGAGTTCACGGATGGACTGGACGTAACCATAACCGTGACCGACGTGGATGAGGATCCGGTGATTTCGGGGGAGACCGACGGCGACACTACCGACCCCAACTTTGACTACGAAGAGAACGATGCGGCGCCGGTTCACCGGTTTTCTGCGGAAGATCCGGAGGGGACTGCAATAACCTGGGACCTGGAAGGAGTGGACGAAGCCCTGTTCAGCATCACCGGTGGAGTGCTGGAGTTCCTGAGCCCGCCTGACTTTGAAGACCCCAGGGACTCGGGCGGCAACAACGTCCACAACATCACGGTTAAGGTGACCGACAACACCGGCAACAGCACCACACTGTTGGCAACGGTTACCGTCACCAACATTAACGAAGACCCTCAGTTCGACGCTGAAACCGCTACTGTATCTGTAGATGAGAACACGCCGGCCAACCGCAACATCGGCTCTCCGTTCAAGGCCACCGACGAAGACAGAGTGGACCGTCTTACCTACGACCTGAGTGGGACGGATGCCACTTCCTTCGGCATGGTGGATAGCCACAGCACCGGGGCCCAGCTGCGTACCAAGGTGGCGCTGGACCACGAGACCAAGGACCAATACTCGGTGACCATCCTAGTGCGGGATGGGGTGGATGACACCGGAGACCCCAACGTAACGGCCGACGACACCATCAATATCACCATCAACGTCACCAACATTGACGAAAACGGCGAGGTAACTCTGTCCAACGAGCAGCCCGAGGAGGAGCAGCCCATAACCGCCAGCCTGGAGGATGACGATGACGGCGTGACCGGCTTGACCTGGCAGTGGGCCACATCCCCCACCAGGAGCGGTTCCTGGACCAACGCAACGGGCACGGGAGCCACGGCCGCCACCTACACGCCCGTGACTGCAGACGTCAACAAGTACCTGCGGGCCACGGCGTCCTACACCGACGCCCAGGGCAGCGGCAAAACCGCCCACGGCATTACGACCAACAAGGTTGATCCCAGACCGCCGGACCCGCAGCCGCCGGTGTTCTCGCAGGCCAGCGTAACCCGCCAGGTGGCGGAGAATGCCACGCCAGGAACCAACGTGGGTCAACCCGTAAGGGCCACTGACCCGGAGCGAAAGGCCTTGACCTACACTCTGGAAGGCACTGACGCATCAAATTTTGAAATTGTGCAGTCCAGCGGCCAGATAAAGACCAAGGCTGGAGTAACTCTCGACTACGAAACCGACCAGTCTCATTCAGTCACCGTCAAGGCGACGGACCCGTCAAACCTGACCGACACCATCGCGGTAACCATCAACATTGTTGACGTGAACGAACCACCTGGCGCTGTGACTATCAATACCGTTATGGCCAGCCCCGGCAACCAGCAAAACGGTCTCATGGTCAAGTGGTCGCCGCCAGAAAACAACGGCCCCGACATTACCGGCTATAACCTGAAATACGCCCAACAGGGAACCAACGGTTGGGAGGAGGAGGAAACCTCAAATACACAAAAGGAATTGGGAGACCTCTTGCCCGACACCGAGTACCAGGTAATGGTAAACGCCAAGAATGCTGAAGGGGAAGGCACCTGGTCCGAGGTAGGCAAGGGCCGAACCGAGGCCAAGCCGGAGAGCGATTGGTTCAACCTAACTGCGAGCTTTGCGTCCCCCAATTATTCGGTAAGGGAAGGCGGCACGGTAAGAATCAGGGTGAATCTGGACCCCGCTTCGGACCGTCGGCAATCTATAACCTTTGATGCTGCAAGTAATACGGGATCCAGTTCTATCTTTAGCATCCCATCGTCCCTGGAGTTTGTTCCAGGTAATGAGTCAATATATTTGACCTTCACTGCGAGGCATGATTCGGACAAGAACAACGAAACCGTCACAGTGTCCTTTGGCGCCAGTATGCCGACTAAAGTGACGGCAGGGACCGTAAATTCTACAACTGTGACTATTAGCGACGATGACAAGGACCCGCCGCCTACTCCTGCGCCCCATCCGGATCCCGTACCCGATCCCGTACCTGACCCGACACCAGCGCCGACGCCCGATCCGACACCGGCTCCGACACCGGCTCCGACACCCGTGCCGTCAGTACCTTCCCCGCCGTCTACCGGTGGCGGCGGTGGCGGCTTCTTCGGCGGCGGGTCCGGCGGATCCGGCGGCGGCAGCACGGGAAGCAGTGGAACCTCCAACGACCCCAACCGCCCTCCCTACTTCAACGAGGGAGTGAGCACCGAACGGGACGTGCAGGAGCACGCCAACCGGGGCGTCTACATTGGCGAACCAGTCACCGCCACTGACCCGGATGGCGACGTGCTAACCTACGGCCTGGGCGGCGCCGACGCGGCGTCCTTCGCCCTGGACACCGCCACCGGCCAGTTGATCACCAGGGCCACCCTGGACCTGGAGAGCAAGGCCAGTTACGAAGTGGTTTTGACCGTCACCGACGGACGGGGTGCGGGGGACGCAATTGAAGTAACCATTGACCTGACCGACGTCCTGGAGGTTCCCATCTATAACTCCCAGACCCAGGCCGCTGGACGGGTGACCCCGGGCAGCCCGGCCACCATTCGCACGCCGGATGGCTCGGCGGCGGTCCACTTCCCCGCCCAGTCCCGCAGCGGGTACTACTGGGTGCGGGTGGACTCGGCCCACACTCGCTGCCCCTTTGTCTCCGGGGATGAAGAGCTGGTATCTATGCTGGCGGTGGAGTTCTACGACAACTGGGGGACCCCTGAAACTGCCGTGGCGCTGCTAAACGCCGCCACCGTGGAGTTCCGTCTCCTGGCCCTGGAATACGGCGGGGAAGAAGTGGTGAGGCGGGCACATGGGCTGGGGGCCTTCCAGGTCTATGCTCGGGACCACCTTACGGGCGAATGGGCCTCGGCCAGATTCAACCTGAATGTGGACGAAGCGGGCTGGATAATTATCGAGGTGCCAGGCTTTAACCAATTGGACTGCTTCGTGCTGACGGCCATAATGGCCCTGTTTAGCACTGGTCAAGCGGAGCCAACGCCGACCCCAACACCTACCGCTATTCCCCAGGCGGGTTCCACTCCCTCGCCTACGTCCACGCCTGAACCGGGACCCACCGCTACGGCCGAACCTCAGGGCATCAAGATACCACTGCTGGTTCCCCAGGCGGTGGTGGAAGCGGTGGAAGAAGCCATAGAGGGGCAAGATGAAGACCGGGAAGACCTGACTACCCCCACTCCGGCGCCCGTACTTCAGGAAGCCCAGCTTACGCCGGAGACTGTAGACGAAGACGGACTGTCGGTATGGCCCATCCTGTTCATAGCTCTGGGGGCGGCGCTGCTGGCCTTCAGCCTGTGGATGTTCCTGCGGGCTAGGCGACAACGCAGGTTCTAGGGTCGCCGTTGTAATCGCTTTCAAGGTGTGGGAAGGACGCTGCTTCAGACAGCGGCCTTCTTTTCTTAGTTAGATACACGGGCCCAATGGAGGTCGAGTCCATTGCGAAGTGTCAGACAAAAGGCGATCCAAAGGCAGTGTAAGTCTTTCTACTTTACCAGCGGGCGGAGGCAGGTACAGCCCGGTTCAGACTTGGCATATGCCGGAACGCCTCACCGCCAGGAAAAAAGTGTTGGCAAGAGCTTGGGCAGGAAGCCAGGTGGGCTAATGTAAGACGCCGTGGGCCTCATATAAGAGGCGATCGAAGTTGGTCTCGGGGAAACCCTGATTCGGCGTCTCCCAAGTGCCAGGGCAATCGCATTATGATTAGATTGTCATTCTGAACGGAGTGAAGAATCTAAACTCTATCCCACAGGCCGACTCGGGGGCCCGTAACCGGGCTGACGTGCAGAATTTCAGGCTCTTCGGCAGGCTCAGGGCGACATGTCTTATGCCTTGCGGATGTCTGCCGGCTTTAGTCTGAATCTAAGACGCGATTGCCCTGTCCCAAGTGCCCTTGTCACCAGGTTATGATAGCTATTGGGTTATACTCTATGAAATGTTTGTGCTGGTTAAGGCCGTTCAGATGCCCCAGCGTAGTCAATACCCGGGTCCTCCCAGACCACGGTGGCGGTAACGGAAGCCTTCTCTTTGCCGGCGCTTGATTGGATCAGTATTTCATTAGGACGTATCTGCCCTGATTATCCGGCGCGGATGGGTGGAACACTAAACATGAACGAGAATTTTCTCTTTAACATGCTGGGCGGCGAAGACTGCGCGGCCTTCGTCGTATCCTCCGACCAGACCATCCTGTACTGGAGTAAGGGAGCAGAGCGCGTTCTCGGTTATAGAGCGGCCGACGTGGTTGGTCGCCGCTGCTACGATATTGCCAATAACCTGGGAGGAGGACTGACACAGGAGTGTCTGGGTGGATGCCCGTCTATCAGATACCTCAGGGCAGGCCTGGTTCCCGCTCAATGCCAGATGAGAATGTCTAGCCTTTCCGGTGACCGCAAATGGATCTCGGTCGCCCCCATGGTGGCGGCGGGCCTTGGAAGCTACAACTTGTTGGTCTACTTGCTGGACGAGAGTCCCGAGGGACGGCCGGCAGTTAGCAATGAAGCCGCTGGGATGCCGGTCGTACAGCAAGGCCAGCGCCCATCCCGGGGTGAAAGGAGTGCTTCCAATGCCAGTGGCGACGATCCGGTCCTTACCCAGCGGGAACTGGAAATTCTGGAATTGGTGGCCCAGGGCCGGGAAACCCCCCACATAGCCGTTGAGCTTGGAATCAGCCAGCACACGGTGCGCAATCATATCCGCAACTTGCGGCACAAGTTGAACGCCACCACCAAGCTGGAGGCCGTGGTCACTGGAATACGGACAGGGGTGCTTCTTGTCACGCCGCATTAGACGGCAAGTAGTCCGTTAGCTTCTCTCAACTGCCCCGGCGACAGCGGACATTACGCTAGAGGGATTTTCAACTGCCCCTCGCCCTTCCGGCTTCACCCACGCCAGTCGTCAGGGCGAAATGACGGACCTGGCTTAAAACAAGCTATCAACGCAGTGGTTCCCAGCCGCCTTGAATTACTTCTGACTTATTCCCAAGAGTAATAGGGACTGCCTGGATTCTCCTGTGCAAGAAAAAAGAAGACAAGCGGGACTAATTTAAGGGACGTGGGAATGAAAGGAACCCCTCCCCGCTGACACGAAGTCCCACAGTACATCATCAATTGCTCACCGGCCAATCATCGAGCAATTTGACCCTTACTTCCATTGCTCTGGGATATAGCGCCGGGCCAAACTGATTGAACATCGCCACGTCGGCCGCATCGCGCCCATAAGCAACGGCAACCCGCCCTCCACGTGGAAGTGCCTGCGTTGCATCGAAGGTATACCAGCGGCCACCTACGAAAGCCTCGAACCATGCGTGAAAATCCATTGGCTCGAGTTCGTGCATATACCCAACTACGATACGCGCCGGAATGCAGAGACTGCGGGCTAACGCGATGCCCAGATGTGCAAGCTCGCGGCATACCCCCTCTCGCTGCTGGTAAACTTCCACTGCCGACATCTGAAAATTCCTGGAATCTGGATTGAAGAGGACGGTGGAGCGGATCCACCCTACAATTCTAGCCACCTGATCGTAGCCAGGTTCGACGCCATCCACCAGTTCTCTGCCCAGGTCCATAAACCGGTCAGACTCGCAATAACGGCTGGGAAGCAGATACGTTAGAACGTCGTACGGCAGATTGGCTACCTCGTCAAATGGCGCGCCAGGAGACACATCAATGCCGTCTGCGGTTGAAACGTCGGCGGACCTACGGATCGAAAACTCACCCGGGGGCGCAATCAGTCGCTCGCACAGGTTTCCGTAACTGTCCACAAACTCTGTGACCAGTACGCTTGGCGTCAATGTACAGTCTTCACGTGCCACCCACTGCTGTGCACCGCTTCGAGGGCGGAGCATCAGGATTAATGGAGTTGGCACGCTCACATCATACGTAATATCACAACTTGTACGCAGCCACATTTCGACTCCCTAACTTGTCAGAACCAAGCTACCAACCGGCCATCGCCGGGTCACGCCGGGCGCCCGGTTGCAAAATCCGAAGGTGTTCCAGGCATCCTGGGATCTACGAATCGAAGAACTTGTAAAGCATCAGGCCGCCGCTATGACGGGCTGGCCTCGGCGCAACCTTATTGCAGCCAAGAGTCGAGGAGGAAAGCCAAGAGAATTGGGGGTGGTGGGCCTAAGTGTACCGTATTGCGAACTTTCCGGTGGGAGTTGCGGCTTTAGGGCGCTGGTTGCCGACCTCTTGTGGCCGTTTGAGATCATCAGCCCTGTAAACGGTTGGAGGCTCGTCCTTTGTAGTAAGAGCGGATTGGCCTACAACGTCAACTGCACTCGCTACCACCACGAACCAGCTGAATCCTCGACCGTGCCCCCCATTATCGCCGCCGCACCCCTGCCGACGCAATCGGAATGCGAGCCCCTCTTCTGTTTGGGCCGGAGACCGATAAGCCCAAGCGCTAGAAGCTCCCCTCTGGGTGCCCACGTCTGAATAGCCCTTCCGGTTCATCGAGTAGGATTCGTCCAGGCATCTATCCCCGTCCGTGAGGATCAGGCTGAAACGGCGCCAGATGCCCCGCAATCAACTGTGGACTTTCATGCGTCGAAGCCCATGTGTTCAAATATTGTATGGTCAACTATACAATAGAACGTGTTTACGAGAACGTGTTCACGACCTTACCAAACGAAAGAGTTGACCGGCGGTTGGGCAGGCTTCGCGACCGTCATACTGTGGACCACTCTGTGGCCCACATTTATGAGAACTCAGCACGGAACCGGAAAACGCATCCGCCTCATCGCGTTCACCGCGCGCGGGGCCAAGTTGATCGTCATGCCATCCGGCCCCGTTACCGAATGATCTATCCAGCCGCGTCCAAGCTGATGGCCACGCTGGCAATCGGAGTCTTACCTAACGGCTCCGCTGCGTCCGGGGCCAATCGTGCCGTTCTGCGCGCTACCGGGGGTTCTTTCGTTGATGTGGCATTGGTGGGGCGTTGGTGCGAATCGTCATCGTTTGTCTATGGCTTAAGACCGAAGGCAGGGGCGGGCCTTATCTTCCCGGCGCCCGGTCAGCGGGGTGAGCGAAGCCGGTTGCGCAACGTACACGGCCGACGGCGCAGCGGACTACTCCAGGCCGGTCAGGAGACCGGTCGGGAGAGAGGAGAGTTCAGTGAAACTTCAACGGAACAACGATATTGACGAGCTGAACAGGATATTTGAGCTCCAGGAGTCGAGCTACTCGCCTTCCCGGGCGCCGACCTATGGCGAGCGAATGGACCGGCTCAGCAGAATAGAGCGGCTTTGCAGAGACAACGTGGCAGCGATTACCGGCGCGCTGCAGCGCGATTTCGGGAGCAGAAACCCCGACTTGATCTTCATTGCGGACATCTACCCGCAGCTCGCTCATGCCAAACAGGTGAAGAAGAAACTCAAGCATTGGATGAAGCGACAAAAGACCCCGTCGGGACTGTTGTCGCTGGTCGGCCAGCGGACCTACCTGGTCAACGAGCCGCTGGGAGTCGTCGGCGTCATGTCTCCGTTCAACGCGCCCGTGAGCTTGGCTCTGGACCCGGCAATCGACGCCATAGCGGCCGGCAATAGCGTAATGATAAAGGTCTCCGAAAGCACGCCGCATACCGCAGACCTGCTGCAATCCCTGGTGGCGAGCCACTTCAGGGAGGAGGAGCTGGCCGTGGTCGTGGGCGAGATCGAGGTGTCCAGGGCCTTTGCGGCCCTTCCCTGGGACAAGCTGCTCTTCACGGGCGGTTCGGAGGTCGGCAAGAGGATACTGGCGGCAGCGGCCGAGAACCTGACACCGGTGATTCTCGAGCTCGGCGGCAAGTCGCCCTGCGTTGTATTGGACGATGCGGATATGGCGACGGTCGCCTGGAAGATCGGACGGGTGCGCCAACTGAACGCAGGACAGGTCTGCATTGCCGGCGATTACGTTATTCTGCCAGAGGGGCGTCTGGAACAGTTCGTCGAAGCCCTCATTGATGGCGACCGGGCGGCCTACCCGTCCATAAGGGACAACAGCGAATATACGTCCATCATAAACGAAGGGGCATTCGACAGAATCGTCGGCTATATCGATGAGGCCAGGGCTGCGGGCTGCCGGGTCATTCAATCCAAGCCGGTGGGTGAAGATGTGCCGGACCGCGCAACCAGGAAGATTCCGTTGACGGTGGTTGTCAACCCTCCGGAGCGTCTCCAGGTGTCACAGAATGAAATATTCGGGCCGGTTCTTTCCGTCTGCACCTATGAGAAACTGGACGGCGCAATCGAGCGCATCAACAGCCGGGAGAAGCCCCTGGCCCTGTATATCTTCGGCAGGAACAGGATCGCCATCGACCGGATCATCAATAACACGTCGAGCGGCGGGATTACCGTCAACGACCTGCTCCTCCACGCCGATTCCGAGACGATGGGGTTCGGCGGCGTGGGGTACAGCGGGATGGGCCGGTACAAGGGCGGCTTCATCGGGTACCAGGCGTTTTCGAACCCCAAGGCCGTCCTGGAGCAGGGGCTGATGCGGCGATTTTCGGGAGTCTTCTTCCCACCCTTGAGCAGCGACCGGGCCAGGAAGTTCCTCCGGCGGCGGGTTGGCGTGAAATAGCGGCGGCGCCATTGGGAGAACATGGAATCTCCTGCGTCAGTTCACATCGCCGCAGCTTTGCTTGTACCGCGGGTTGGGCGCGCCGCCGGATGAGGCTTCGATGCGCCGCCTGGACTCGAAAAGCGGGTCCACGGCCGTCAGATCAACAACCCGCCGAGAGCCCCCCGGTGGAGGATTCTGCCCGGCTATCTGCTTGCCTCGTACGAGGCCGGTAATGAGGAGAGAGTCTCCGCACCGCTCTGCTGATATTGAAGGCGGAGGCGTTGCGGCGCTCAAGGCCGTCTGCAACCGGTTCGACAGACGGCAACGGGTGTGGGGACAGCAGCAGGTGGCGGGATGAGGGTCGTGTGTTGACCGGCACGAGCCGGGAAGGGTGAATTGGCGCTCCGGGCGGGCAGCAAATGGGTTCGACGTGACCAGCGTCCCAGGCGCGGCGGCCAGCAACCGAACACCTGAAGAATTACACCCGAAGAATAGGTTAAGAGCAGGTTGGGCGGGCCAAAGGGCAGGCAGCGACATCCATAATAACCGTAAAGAGCTGCCGTTGGCTGGCGGACTGGAATTCCGGCCGGCCGCTGGGACGGTGGAAACCGGGCTGAATTTGCGCTGGCCGGTCGCTGTACACCTATCGCATATCGCAGGCGATTTCCTGACCCGCTGGAACTCCTGCTTAGAGACGATGGCGGGGAAGGCGCTCTTCACCCGCACCGGCTCCTGTCCGTCCCTGGCCTTCCGGCCCCATACCAGGATGTCCCTTATCCAATCAACTCAACATCAAGAACTCCGGTATTCCTGAGCGGTGAACCTTGGGCGCCTCTCTTTCCGGTCCCCTTCCCGGTGTTTTGAAGGCGCGGATTTCTGAAGAATTTCCGGTCTATGGGGACGCGACAAACCTTGCGCCGGCTGTGGCGGCAAGCGTATAGTCTAGTTTGCTATTTCTCGGTATGGCACGAAAAGCCATGAGTTCAGCGGAGACGCTGGTCAACCCTTTCCGGCAGCGCCAATCGGCGTATCGCCAGGCCGCCGGGCAACCCCAGCGTCAGCGTCGGCCAGTAGATTACACTGGAGTGTGGTTAAGATGTTGAGAGAGTTCTGCAGCCGTTACATACCCCTTTCAGCCTCCCCCCGACTCAGGGGGGTGCGGTTCATGAGGGGCGGCAACCGTCAGGCGTCGCCGGCGTCTCGATGGCGGCGGCGGGGAGGGTTATTCGGCGTTGGGCTGGTCCTGATGCTGGCGGCGCTGGTTCTTATGCCGCTGCTGGCGAGCGGGCCGGAGGAAGTCTCCGCGCAGGGTCTCCCGACACCCAACCCGGACGGCACCTACACCGTCCCGCGGGACTGGCCGCTGAGACCGGCCGGGATTAGCCCGGGCACTACCTTCCGGCTGCTGTTCCTGACCACCAGATGGGACGCCGCCACGTCCACCGATATCGCCATCTACGACGCGATCGTCCAGACGGAAGCCCGCAGGATCACCGGGAACCCGAACCAGATCGCGCATCCCGCGATCCGGCCCTATGCGTCGCTGTTCAGGGTGGTGGGATCGACGGCGACGGTGGACGCCCGCGACCACACCAACATGAACCCCGACACCGACGGCCCCGGCGTGCACATCTTCTGGTTGAACGGGCCGCTGGTGGCTGCGAACTACAACGGGTTCTGGAAGGATACTTGGGTAAACTGGGAGGAGGCCGACCGACGCGACCAGGCAGGCACCCAGTCCCCCAACGACTGGCCCTGGACCGGCACCAACAACGGCGGCACCAAGTCCGGAAACCCGCTGGGCCACAGCAGGGGAGTCACCCAAGGCCAATTCAAAGCGAACGCAGGCGATAGGGACCCGCTAGGCCATAATGTTGCCCCACGCACCCAAATGCACTCCTTCTACGGAATTTCGCCGGTGTTCATAGTGGAGGAGTTTGAGACTCTGGTACCGATCTTCGGCCGCGCCGACCCCAGCAAGACCACGGTGGAGGTGCTCCACTCCTCCATCGATGAAGTGGTCCGCTACTCCTACGATGGCATAGACCCCTACAACCGCAGCAACGTCTACGAAGACGAGCGGCCCGGGGCCTCCTTCATGGTGGATGAGCATGAGTCCTGCGCTCCGAATGAGGGTTCGGCGGTCGTGGGCGGCAACTGGCATCCGGACCCGTCTACCTTTGGCGAATACCGGAAGCTGACCTACACGGTGAAGCTGGCCCAGCCGCCGCCGACCCGGAAGAATGCGGTGGTGGCCATCTTCGGCCCCGACGACAAGCACCCGAGGGACCGGAAAGGATTCAAACAGCAGTACGAGGATATTTTCAAGAAACAGATGGCCATTACCGGCCGCACCAGCCCCATGAGAGGGATGGGCAATCAGTTGCCCGAGGGCCGCGTTACGGTGCCTACCTCCCGCCTGCTTTTCTCCTCGACCAACTGGGACGTGCCGCAAGAGGTCGAGGTGTGGGTGCGCTGCGCCAACCCGCATAACCCCTGGGAAGACATTCACATCTTCCACGGCGTGTACCCGCAGGGCACCACCGGCGCGCTTGGCAACCCGCCCGTCGCCGACTGGTTCGAGGTTACGGTGACGGTGATCGACGCGAATACGTCGCCGCGGCCATCGGACCTGAATTCGGCGGACGCGTATCCGGGGCGGATACGCATACACCGTGAGAGACTCGGCGGCGGTTTCAACATCGCTGGCGGGAACTGGCAAGTTCCGATCCAGCTGCACTGGCGCACCGCGCAGATTGACGCCTTCCAGGCCGGCGATGCCGCCGACAGGCTAAAGGTGAACGACGCCGACGCCGCCATGGGGAACTTCCGCAAGTTCGAGGTCAAGGTGGAGGGCATGGCCAAGGGCATGTCGGCTCCGCGCTCGGACGGCGGGCCGACCTACGCCGACGGAGACCGGCTGCCGACGACGCTGACGTGGGACGTGAGCCCGGAAAAGCTGGTCGCCGGGAGGGGCGACCCATTCGAGAATTACTACCCGGCATACTTCCTGACCCCGGACCTGACTATGGATTCGGTGGTGTACAGCCCGGGCAGCCCGATCTATCGGATGACGGTGACGCCGTACTCGATTCGCGGCTTCCGGGTGCCCGGCGAAGCGGTGGTGCAGTGCATCCACGTGCGCAGCCCCGACGAGGACCCGGTGACGGGGGCGGGCGCGACGGAGCACAAGGCCTTCTACCCAGTCGCCTGCCCGTCCAACTTCCCGAACGCGCCGGCGAGTCAGCAATTGGCGGAGCCGCCGATGCTGACGATTTCCAGCGCGTCGCAGTGGGTGGACGAGGGTACCGACGCCACCTTCACGATCACGGCCGACCGCACGCCATTGCTGGACAGGACGGTCAAGGTCTACCTCTCGCAGGAGATGGGCGAGGGCCTGAACTACGTCGGCGCCGAAGAGGCGACGACGATCACGCTGCCGGCCGGGCACCGCTCGGTCGACTGGGTGGTCACGAGCTACTCAGATGACCAGGAGCGCGCCGACGGCACGATCGAGGCGCGAATCAATCCCAGCGACGACTACGGCGTCACCAACCCGCGCGGCGTCAGCCTGCCGCTGATCGACGACGACAGCGGGTCGACGGCGACGATCAGTGTCAGCGCCGGCCCTGCGATCATTGAGGGCGACCCGGCCAGCTTCACGATCACGGCGACTTCGGCTCCGTCGGCTGACCTCGATGTCAGCGTGACGGTCAGCCAGAGCGGCGACTTCGGCGCGAGCACGGGCAAGCGCACGGTGACGATCCCGACATCGGGTTCTGCGACGTTGACGATCGCGACGAGCAACGATGGCGCGGGCGAGGCCGACGGCACGGTCACGGTGACCGCCGCGGCGGGGCCGCGCTACACGCTGCACGCCACGGACCACGCGGCCAGCGTCGCCGTGTCGGACGACGACTACCAGGTCAGCGCGGCGGTGCTGGCGACGGTCTACCAGCACACAGCCGACGACGGCATGGGCAACATGAACCGACGGGTCTGGCGCACCGTGCTGATCGCCTTCGGGCTCGGGGAAGACAACTGGATTCGCGGAGGCATGCGGGCGATGACCGCGGCCAACGCGAGAGCGCAATACGGCTCGGACCCCGTGTGGCAGCCGGTGATCGCCGAGCTGGATGCCTACGAAGCGGCAGTCCAGCAGCAGCAGAACGCCAGGCCAGTGATTAGCGTCACGGCCGGCGCCGGCATAACCGAGGGCCATGGCGCGAGCTTCACGCTCACGTCAACCCCGGCTCCGCCGGCCGCCCTGTACGTCAACGTGTGGGTGGAAGAGACCGGCGCCTACGGCGTCACGAACGGCCGGCGGCAGGTGGTCGTTCCGACCACGGGCAGCGCCACGCTGAGCGTCGCCACCGACGACGACAGCAGGGGCGAGCCGGCCGGCGTCATCACCACGACGCTGAACACGGGCAATCGCTACACGATCGACGCGACGAACCGGAAAGCGAGCGTCGCGGTCGCCGACAACGACGGCGTGACGGTGGATCCGCAGCTGATCGCGGACGTGCGCAGCTACATGGCGGAGACCCAGCACGGCCCGGTCCACGTGAACCGCTGGAAGCGGGTGCTGGAAGCTTTCGGCGTGGAGGAGTACGCCGGTCTCGAACCGATGACGTCGGCGGAGGCGAAACAGAAATACGGAACCTGGGCCAGGTGGCAGCCGGTGATCCCCGTGCTGGAGGCGATTGAGGCGGCGGGTCAGACCGTTGTCACGCCTGTCACGCCCACGCCGGAGGTCAGTATCACGGCCGGCGCCGACGTGACCGAGGGCGGCAGCGCCGAGTTCACCATCACGGCCAGCCCGACGCCGGCGGCGGACCTGCCGGTCAGCGTGACGGTCAGCCAGACCGGCGAATACGGCGTGAGCACGGGCGTACAGACCGTGACCATCCCGACCACGGGCATCGCCACGCTGACCATCGCCACCAGCAACGACGCCGTGGACGAGACCGACGGGTCGGTGACGGCCACGGTAAACACCGGCAGCGGGTACACGGTGTCCTCGTTCCAGGGCGCGGGCACGGTCAACGTGGCCGACGACGACGCCACGCCGGTGACCCCGGTCGCGCCACAGCCGACGCTGGACCCGCAGTTGGTGGCGGATGTCCGCAGCTACGCCGGCGAGACGCAGCACGGCGCGGGTCACGTGAACCGCTGGAAGCGGGTGCTGGAAGCTTTCGGCGTGGAGGACTACCCGAATCTCGAACCGACGACAGCCGGCGAGGCCCAGGCCCACGCGGACATTGGCCGGGCGAGGTGGATTCCCGTGGCTGAGTACCTGGTCGCGCTGGAGGCGGCGAACCCGCAGCCGGCGCCCGCGCCGACGAATGCGTCAGTCAACGCGCAGGTGCTCGCGGACGTGCGCAGCTACGCGGCCGAGACGCAGCACGGCGCCAAGCACGTGAACCGCTGGAAGCGGGTGCTCGAAGCCTTCGGGGCCGAGAGCTACCCCGACCTGGAACCGATGACGGCGGCGGCGGCGCAGGTCTATGCCGATGCCGGCTGGAGCCGGTGGGTTCCGGTGGCGGCAGAGTTGCAGGCCATTGAGTCAGCGACGCCGGCGCCCACGCCAACACCCGCGCCGGTGGTTACGCCGGAGGTGAACATCCTGAGCTCCGTTGGGGGGTCCGAGGGTCAGACCGTGACGTTCGGGATCTCGGCGAACCCGGCCCCCTCATCGGACCTCAATGTGGGCATCAGCGTGGTGACCACGGGCGACTTCGGCTACGGCGCAATTCCGAGTAGCGTGACCATCCCCACGGGCGGCAGCGTCACGCTGAGCATCACCACGACGGACGATTCGGCGGACGAGCCGGACGGCTCGGTAACGCTGACGCTGAACGGCGGCAGCGGCTACACGGTGGGCGCACTGGCGTCGGAGACCGTCAGCGTGACGGATGACGACGCTACGGTCGCCCCGGTGGTCCAGGACCCGGAGGTGAGCGTCACTGCCGGGAGCGGCGTAACCGAGGGCGGCAGCGCGGAGTTCACCATCACCGCCAGCCCGGCTCCGGCGGCCGACTTGGACGTCAGCGTGACTGTCACCCAGGACGGCGACTACGGCGCGAGCACGGGCCAGCGGACGGTGACCATCCCCACCGGCGGCAGCGCCACCCTGACCATCGCCACCAGCGATGACGCGGCGGACGAGGCTGACGGGTCAGTGACGGCGACGGTGAATACCGGCGACGGCTACACGGTGTCGAGCTCCCAGGGCGCGGGCACGGTGTCCGTGTCGGATAACGACGTTACGCCGGAGGTTAGCATCACCGCCGGGAGCGGCATAACCGAGGGCGGCAGCGCGGAGTTCACCATCACCGCCAGCCCGGCGCCGGAGGCCGACTTGGACGTCAGCGTGACTGTCACCCAGGACGGCGACTACGGCGCGAGCGCGGGCCAGCGGACGGTAACCATCCCCACCGGCGGCAGCGCCACCCTGACCATCGCCACCAGCGATGATTCAGTGGACGAGGCCGACGGGTCGGTGACGGCAACCGTGAACAACGGCGATGGCTACACGGTGTCGAGCTCGCAGGGCGCGGGCACGGTGGCGGTGTCGGACAACGACGTTACGCCGGAGGTTAGCATCACCGCCGGGAGCGCCATAACCGAGGGCGGCGACGCCGAGTTCACCATCACCGCCAGCCCGGCGCCGGATGCTGACTTGGACGTCAGCGTGACCGTCACCCAGGACGGCGACTACGGCGCGAGCGCGGGCCAGCGGACGGTGACCATCCCCACCGGCGGCAGCGCCACCCTGACCATCGCCACCAGCGATGATTCAGTGGACGAGGCGGACGGGTCAGTGACGGCGACGGTGAATACCGGCGACGGCTACACGGTGTCCTCGTCCCAGGGAGCGGGCACGGTGGCGGTGGCGGACAACGACGTTACGCCGGAGGTTAGCATCACCGCCGGGAGCGCCATAACCGAGGGCGGCGACGCGGAGTTCACCATCACCGCCAGCCCGGCGCCGGCGGCCGACTTGGACGTCAGCGTGACTGTCACCCAGGACGGCGACTACGGCGCGAGCGCGGGCCAGCGGACGGTAACCATCCCCACCGGCGGCAGCGCCACCCTGACCATCGCCACCAGCGATGATTCAGTGGACGAGGCCGACGGGTCGGTGACGGCAACCGTGAACAACGGCGATGGCTACACGGTGTCGAGCTCGCAGGGCGCGGGCACGGTGGCGGTGTCGGACAACGACGTTACGCCGGAGGTTAGCATCACCGCCGGGAGCGCCATAACCGAGGGCGGCGACGCCGAGTTCACCATCACCGCCAGCCCGGCGCCGGATGCTGACTTGGACGTCAGCGTGACCGTCACCCAGGACGGCGACTACGGCGCGAGCGCGGGCCAGCGGACGGTGACCATCCCCACCGGCGGCAGCGCCACCCTGACCATCGCCACCAGCGATGATTCAGTGGACGAGGCGGACGGGTCAGTGACGGCGACGGTGAATACCGGCGACGGCTACACGGTGTCCTCGTCCCAGGGAGCGGGCACGGTGGCGGTGGCGGACAACGACGTTACGCCGGAGGTTAGCATCACCGCCGGGAGCGCCATAACCGAGGGCGGCGACGCGGAGTTCACCATCACCGCCAGCCCGGCGCCGGCGGCCGACTTGGACGTCAGCGTGACTGTCACCCAGGACGGCGACTACGGCGCGAGCGCGGGCCAGCGGACGGTAACCATCCCCACCGGCGGCAGCGCCACCCTGACCATCGCCACCAGCGATGACGGGGCGGACGAGGCCGACGGGTCGGTGACGGCAACCGTGAACAACGGCGATGGCTACACGGTGTCGAGCTCGCAGGGCGCGGGCACGGTGTCCGTGTCGGATAACGACGTTACGCCGGAGGTTAGCATCACCGCCGGGAGCGCCATAACCGAGGGCGGCGACGCCGAGTTCACCATCACCGCCAGCCCGGCGCCGGATGCTGACTTGGACGTCAGCGTGACCGTCACCCAGGACGGCGACTACGGCGCGAGCGCGGGCCAGCGGACGGTGACCATCCCCACCGGCGGCAGCGCCACCCTGACCATCGCCACCAGCGATGATTCAGTGGACGAGGCGGACGGGTCAGTGACGGCGACGGTGAATACCGGCGACGGCTACACGGTGTCCTCGTCCCAGGGAGCGGGCACGGTGGCGGTGGCGGACAACGACGTTACGCCGGAGGTTAGCATCACCGCCGGGAGCGCCATAACCGAGGGCGGCGACGCGGAGTTCACCATCACCGCCAGCCCGGCGCCGGCGGCCGACTTGGACGTCAGCGTGACTGTCACCCAGGACGGCGACTACGGCGCGAGCGCGGGCCAGCGGACGGTAACCATCCCCACCGGCGGCAGCGCCACCCTGACCATCGCCACCAGCGATGACGGGGCGGACGAGGCCGACGGGTCGGTGACGGCAACCGTGAACAACGGCGATGGCTACACGGTGTCGAGCTCGCAGGGCGCGGGCACGGTGTCCGTGTCGGATAACGACGACGCGCCGGCGCAACAGCTGCCGGAAGTATCGGTGGAGGACGCCCAGGGTAGCGAAGGAAACTTATACCTGGAGTTCATGGTCACACTGAGCGAAGCGTCGGAAGAGACTGTAACGGTCTGGTATGACATCCGCGAGGGAACCGCCACCAATGGGGTGGACTACGCCATCGGCAACCTCAAGGTGATCTTCCAGCCGGGTTGGACGTGGGCCTATGCCGGCGTGAACGTCTACGACGACAGCCGCAGGGAGGACGATGAGACCCTGGAGCTGGTCCTGACGGAGGCGGAGGGCGCTGTCATCACAGACGGCACGGCCACCGGGACCATCCTGGACGACGACTAGTCCGGCTGGACCGTACTGCCCGGAAGTCCGGCGGGGCCGGCAGCAACGATGCTGCCGGCCCCGTTGCTGCAACAGGGAGTGGCGGCGGCGCCACCCAAAGGGCGGGTTCGCTTTTACATTCGTCAAATCCAACGGGCGAGTCCGGCCGGGCCGTTTCCTGTGAACACAGGGGACAATGCGGCGGACGGAAGCAGGGAAAGCCGCTCCTGAACTCCGAGCTGAAGGCTGCGGACAACGCAATTCCCGCCGTCACAGTCGAGGACAGCCGGCGCGTGGGCCAGGTCTGCCGGGGGGTCCAGGACCGTCACCAATGACCCGTGGGCGGGTATCCGGCGCAAGTCTGACCGGGGCTACACCAGGGGCAGCACAGTATTCGAGGGATCGGAAACGGCGGTGCCCAGTTTAGGGTTTTCGGTCAGCTCGGATGGCAGGCAGACCGACCGCACCCGTGCTCTCGCACACCAGCCGGAAGCCCTCGCCGGTCCGGCGGGGGCTTCTCTGGAACTTCCCCCGATCCCGGACCGACCATGCGTCCTTCAGGACCATCAATCGGCGGGTCCATCGGGAGGGGCCGGTTACAGTGCCAGTGCGAATACAATGGAAAAGGCTCTTGATTTTGTCTAGTGTGGTGGGCTGGCATTGTCGCAGGAACCCGCGCCGCCCTCCTGAGAAATAGAGCCTGGGGCGGGGACTCGACACGGGGATGAGCGGTATCGCGTCAGTTGCAGAGCAGTTCATCTTCGTACCAGGGGCTACGCAAACTTCGGGGCCCGTTGGCCCGGATTGGGGACGAGGCGCTCCGCGCTGGTTGCTGGTTCGGAAGGCAGTTCAGTCCACCGGCGGTCAATGCCGGACCATCCCGACGTACCTGGGAACACGAATGGGCCGGAAACATGGAAGACGACAGGGCTCCGGGAGCAGCTACCGGCGGTCTCTTCCCTCCGGAGGCGGGAGATGGAACTGGCCAGATGGAGACATGGGACGTGCCACGCAGACGGCGCTCATCGCGTGTCCTGCTGAAAACTGCAGCCGTGTGGGAGTTGCTGGACCGGCTGGACCTTTCCCAGAACGAGCTGGCCCGGCGCTGCGGGATTTCCCGGGGCTACATGACTCGGCTGATGCGGGCCGAGCGCAGCCCGTCGCCGCGCCTGCGGCGGCGGATGCAGGAAGTCCTGGGCGTTGATGACTTCCACGTCCTCTTCTTCATCGTGGAGGAGGAGGAGGACGGGTAGGGGCCGATGGGCGATTGGACTAGCGTCCCGGGCCGGAAACGCAAAAAGGCCGCATACATGAGTAGCCAGGGGGGAGGGCCGTCGCTGATGAAGCGATGCCCTCTCCCTCTGGCGTCGCGTTGCTAGGTGACACGCCCACCGGACCAGGCTCAGAACAGCCTCAGCGTCTCCGGCTGCTGTTGCGCCGCCTCCCCTTCCCCTTCGGTGATTCCAGCCTGGGCCGTCGCCTGCTGGCGGCGGTTTCGCTGCCTAGGCGGGGGAGCGGGTTTCACGTAGGCCTGATGCTGCGGCGTCTCCTCCCAGACGGCCCGGGCCCGGGCCACCACCGCCGGGAACAGGTCGGCCAGTTCGAACAGGTCGGGGTCGTCGAAGGACTCGATGTGCGGGTCCGACGCGGGCCGCTGCACCCCGATGGTAGCCCGGCCCGCCCGGATGGACAGGACGACCTTCAGTTCCTCCGACGTTTCCGTCTCCTCTGGAGCGGACTGCTCCCCGCCGTCTTCGTTGGTAACATCGGATTCCTCAGCAGCGGTCTCCGTGTCGGCGTCCGGTGCCTTGGCGGTTTCCGTGTCTCCCGCGTCGTCCGTTCCGCCTCCGGCGGGAAGCTCCCCGGCAACCTCGGCGGGCGCATCATCCGGCGCGGTTCCGAAGAGGAACTCCTCGGCGCTCACCACGTCCGGGGAGTGGATTTCCGTTCCGGTTTCGTCAGTCAAGGCATCTCCTTTCCTGGTCTCGTCATCGTATGGCGAGTCCTTCCGGGACCCGCTCTTGATTTCGCCCAGGGTCATGGGTTCCCAGTAGAGGTCCCGTTCCACGGCGGGCACACCGCCGAAGACGGTAGTCTCGGCCAGCTCGGTCAAATCAAAGTACCCAATTTCCTTCTCGAACCCCTCCACCAGGCCGAAACACTGGCCGGTAAAGGGGTCCATTTCCGTGATGTACCACGTCCAATTCGAGTACGGACTGAACAATTTGGCGAGGGCCAGCACGTCGTCGTAGTCGCGAGCCTTCTCATTGGCGCCGAGGGCGGGGATGGTGTCTGCCAGCTTATCGGTCATCAATTGATGTCCCCGCTTCCCGCTGTGGTTGTCCTGCCACATCGCAGTCGCGGTGGCGTTTTCCTTGTGGTCAGTCATGGTCTCATTCTCCTTGTAAGTTCGGTTTGTAGGGGTTGGTTTGCGCCAGTCAACCGGCGTCGGCCCGTCCCACCAGCCGCGCCACCGCCTCCGGGGTGACGTAAGAAGGCGTTACGGTGCCCAGGTCCATGTCCAGGTAGAGGCCCAGGAAGGGACAGGTCCCCGCCACCATGCGGCGTACCACCTGGAGCACCAGCGACGCAATCATCTGGTTGATGGTGGGATCCTGGTCGGTGAGGTCCAGGGCCGCCGCGCAGTCCACGTCGGGCGGACGGGTGGACACGGCCGTCAGCAGGTCCGGGCGTTGCAGGGTCGGCGCCGGGGCCAGGTGGCAGGTCTCGCCGGTGAAGGGCGGTTCCTCCAGGGCCACCTTTTCCGCTATGTTGCCAACGAGAACCTGGCCCCAATTGGTCTCGTTACCGGCGTCGATGAGCCAGCGGCAGGGGTCTCCCGGCAGGCAATCAGCCATGGCCCGTCTTGCGGCGGCGTTGTCGGCGCAGCCGATGACCAGGCCGTCGTGGGAGGAGAGGCCGGGGTAGAGGCACTCCTCCTCCCGGAAGGGATAGACCGAGTAGCCCACGGGCCGGTTGTAGGCTTTCGCCAGCCGGTCGGCCAGGGCCTTGCTCTTGAACTCGCCCACGTCGCCTGGGTAGAAGTTCTGGCGGAGCAGGTTGTGGGGTTCCACCCGGTCGTGGTCCACCAGGACGATGGTGGCGTCGCGGCCCTGGAAGAGGCGGCAGAGGCCCTCGGCGACGAAACCGCCGGTGCCGCCGCAGCCGACGACGGTGATCAAGGGGTTGTCCAACAGGAACTGGTTGTCCAGGTAATAGGGCATGGTTGCGTTACCTCCTTATATGTGGGTTGCTTGGTGTCGACCGGCCCCTTCGCCCATCAGCCGCAGCACTGGTGGGCAAGGGCCGTCGAAGACCTGGGACCAATGCAGGGGCGCGAAGTGTCCGTAGATGCCCACCCGCAGGGTCCATTCAGGTTTGGGAGTGTCCAGGCGTCCCACGACGCCGTAGACGCGAAAGCCCTGCTCGTCCCCATCGTCGGTGGCGGAGAAGAAGGCGGAATGGCGCCCGTGGGAGTGGAACTCGGCGATGACGCCGGTGGGCGGTTGATAGGTGAGAGAGGCGGACGTTCCTTCCTGGGGCGGCACCACCAGCCGGTGGGCGTCCCCGTCCCAACGGACGGCGAAAAACCGCTCGGTGACCGGCGCGGCCAGCATCCAGACCAGGCCCAACTCGAAGAGGTGAGCCGGTATCGGGCCGTTGGCCAATTCCAGCTTCTCGGATACGGGAGCCAGTCCCCGCACGTTGGCGGGAGCCACCAGCATCCGCGCCGTCAGGTGGGCGCTCTCGGACTGGACGTAGAGGCCGCCCGATCCGAGAACGTAGTCGTAGCCGATTCCCTGACTTCCGGTGAGACCGGCGGGCTGGTTTACGAGGTAGCCCACCGGCTGCGGGGTGGCGCTAGGGGTAGTAGCCTCGTCTCCCTTCGGAGACCGCCATGACGTGGCCCACGGTGCATTGGGGAACCAGGTCCTCAACCGGGTAGTCAGCCTTTCCATCCAATTCCTCCCATAGGGCTTGCAGGTTGTCGGGGTGTCGCTTCGACCGGTCCCTGGTATCTCCGGTAAGGGAGAAGAAGGACTGGAAGAAGGACTCGGGTATCAGCCCCACCTTCTCGGGGAAGCGGTGGCTGCCGGGGCAGACCCGCCCGTCGCGGAAGACGTTGAAGGCCGGGGCGCGGTAGAGCTGCTGCTCCGGCACTGTTGGCCGTTCCAGGGCGGCGTAGACCCAGGGCGCCCGGCCCGGCGAGCAGACGAAGACCAGCCCCGGCATGGGCAGCCGGAGCCGGGCGGGAGGCTGGAACGCCTCCTGTTGCAACGCCACCGGCCACACCTGGGGCGGGCGCCACAGGGCCACCATCTGTCCAGTCTCCCCCTGGTTCCACCAGAGGGCGTTTTCGGGCAGCAGCCCGGACGAGAAGCCCAGGTGCCGGATGAACACGTTGGCGATCTCGTCCGCCGAGACGGTCCTGACCCAGTTGCGGTCAGCCTCGAAGCCCCGCAGCAGGACGGTTTCCTGGTAGACCTCCAGTTGGACCTGGAGAGTGTCGCGGGGCAGGTCGTCCCGGACCGGCAGGGACCATTCCGTCCGGTGGGTGTCATTGGTCGTCAGCATCGTTTTCCTCCTGTTGTTGGTCTTGTTCGGGCAATCGCGGCAGGATGAAGTCCAGCATTTCGGCGAAGCGGCCCGGCAGGTCCCCTTCCAGCCAGTCGGCCAGCTTCACCACCGAGTCCACCAGCGCGCTGGCCTTCTGCCACTCCTCCGTTCCCTCCTGGATGATTTCCTCCTCCCAGGGATCGGAGAAGCCGTCGTAGTCGCCGTCCTCGAAACTGTGGTCGAGGAAGAAGTTGCCGGTCTCGGCCCGCACCCAGGCGGCGGCCCGGGCTGCGCCCTCATACCCCGTGTCCCGCACCGTTTCGGTCAGGGCGTCCAGGGGTATGCCGCCTTTCGGAATCCGCTCCAGAGGCTCCTGCGGGATGCGCTCTGCGGCGCACTCCAGCCAGGCGGTGCGCAGCCCGCCGTGTTCGTCGCTGTAGAAATTGGGGGGTTCGGCCAGCAGCGCCAGGGCCGAGAGGCCCTCCCGGTAGCCGTCCCACATCTCGTGGAGGCCGTCGTAGCCGATGCCCATGAGCTGGAAGGGGATGCCCCGCCGCAGCCAGGTGAAGGGCGGGTCCTCGCCTTCGTCCACATAGAACTCGATGAAAGGGGCGTAGAGGGGGAAGTGGCGTTCCTCGAAGAGCCGGGCGAAGCCTTCCAGCCGCTGACCCAAATCGGGTATCGCCAGCAGCGTTTCCGCCTCGTCGGGAAAGAGGCGGCGCGCCAGCCCGGCGAACCAGGCGTAGTCCTCGGCGTAGCCCAGCCGGACGATCAACTCCCGCAGCGACGGCGGACGCCGCAGGAGCCTTTCGGCCAGGCTGCTCAGTACCGGCGGGGCCGCAGTTGCCATTGCATCGCCTCCAGCAGCCGTTTGGTGGCGGCGGCGTAGTCCTGGGCTTGGGCGCAGGCCAGTTCCACCTCGGCCTGCCGGGCCGCCGCCGCGTCCAGGTCCAGCCCGCCGCCGGGCAGGGTGAGCTCCGCCGCAAGTTCGGTGATTTTCAGGTCCGCCGGCGGCGTTGCCGCCAGCAGACCCGCCAGGGTCAGGTTGTCCATTCGATTACCTCCCCTGGCTGCGGACGGGGTTGAAAGCGCCCTTGGTGCCCACCCGCCGCTGGAACTCGAAGATGGTGTCCTCGCCCCGGGTGGTCTCCTTGACCGAGGCGTTGGCGATCTCGCCGTAGAAGTCGGCCAGCGTCGCCTTCACCTGCTCGACGCTCATTTCGGGGTCCGGGTCGGGGAACTCGCGGTCGTCGTACACAAACACTCTCGCCATGATTCGTCTCCTTTAGTGAATGGTGTTGTTTCGGTTGCAGCTTTGCGCGGCGTCCCTTGCCGGAACGCCGTAGTTGCGAAGAGGGGATACCGGTCTGATGGCGGTATCCCCTCCCGTCGTTTGGGCCTAATGGCCCGTCCCCACCAACTCCTTCTCCTGTTCCTTTTCCAGGGCCCAATCGAACAGGGACGCGGTGGCAGGTTTGGCCTTGCCGTTCCGTCCCCGGGGCTTGACCAGTTCCTCGGAAAGGAACTCGGCCCAGGAGAAGAGGGACTGCTGCCCTTCGGCGGGTTCGTCGCGGTGGCCGTCGCCGTTGCCGTTGGCGTTGGCGTGGTGTCCGTTGCCCAGGACCAGGTCGACCGTCCCCTCGATGCCGTCGCCGTGTCCATTGCCGTTGGAGTGATGGCCATTCCCGTTGACCGCCACGGTCTCCGGCTCGACCTCGACGACCTGCCAAGCGCCGTCCACTAGGAACTCCTCAGCGCTGGCCTCGGCGTCCCGCGCCTGGGCGAACACCGCCTCCAGCGATTCCGAGTCGGTGTCCTCCTCGCCGCTGACGATCTGGCGGGCCAGGGCCAGCATCAGGTCGTCGCCGTCGTCCCCGAAGGCGGCCAGACCGTCCTCAGGCAGCTCACCCTCCACCGCCAGCGAAGATTGCAGCTTCTTGGCGACCAGCTTGAGCGCGTCGGCTTGGAGGGTGTTCCGGTAGGCCATGAACACCACCTTCACCGGGCGCTTCTGCCCGATGCGCCAGGAGCGCCGCGACGCCTGGCGCATCGTGTAAACGCTGTAATCCGTCTCGAACCAGCAGAGGGTTGGGAAGTCGATGAGGTCCAGGCCGGTTTGCACCAGGCGGGGGTGGCAGATGAGCACGTCAATGCCCTGCTTGACCCGTTCCTCCACCCAGCTTTCCCGCCGGTCCGGGGCCACCGAGTCCGCCTTGAGCACCGCCACCCGGAACCCGTGGGTGGTCAGGAACTGCTCCATCCGCTCGGTGATGTCCCGCGTTCCCGTGTGAGTGGCGTAGACCAGCACCTTGCGTCCTGCCAGGCGTTCCGCCGCCACCAGGTCAACGAGCGCCTGCTCCTTCGGGTAGAGCTTGTCCTCGGACAGGGGCGGCATCTGGATAAGGACGTTGCCGGTCTGGGGGTCGAAGACCGTTTCGCCCCGGGTGCAGCCGTCGGGATAGGCCAGGAGGGTTTGCAGGTAGGTGGCCAGCAACCGCTTGGAACCCTTCTGAAGCGCCGCCGCCAAAGCCTGGCGCAGGGTGTCGAACACCGCGTCGTAGGCCTTGCGCTGGGAGAAGCCGGTGAAGTCCGCCTCCCGGTCCATGCCCGAGAGCAGCACCTGCTCCTCGTAGGGCGGCAGCCCCGAGGCCACGTCGGAGAGCCGCAGGAACACGCTGTTGCCGATCAGGTGGAACAGGGCCGAGGGCGCCAGCCCGGGCCTTTCACGGACGGTCTTGCGGTATCCCTTGCGGCGGCTGTTGCGCCCGTCCTCGAAGGAGTCGCCGTCATCGGCGTGGCGCACCGTCTCTTCCAGGAAGCCGTAGCGCTGTATCCAGCGGCTTTCCTCGGAGCGTCCGAACTCGGCCCGGATGTCGGGAGAGAAGCGGTAGAGCAGGTGGAACAGCGTGCTCGAATAGCCGCCGGTGAGCGTTCCGGTAAGGGTAAGGGACTTGCCGCAGGAGTCGGCCAGGACCCCGGCGGCGATGCCCTGGGCGGAGCCGCGACCCTTGAACTCATGCACCTCGTCCGCAATCATCAGGTCGAAGAAGCCCTTCATCCGGTGCTTCACGTAGTCGGCCAATGGATACCGGCGCGGGCCGGAGCCGTCGGCCTGCCACAAGGCCGAGCCGCACCGATCGCAGTCGCGCCGCTTGCGGGAGAGTTCCGCGTCGGTGAGGGGAACGCCGTCCTTGTCCACCACCTGGGCGTGGCAGGTGGGGCAGCAGGGGACCCGGAAGGGCTCCCCGGTCTGTTCGTCCGGCACCATCCGGCCCCCGGCGGCGGCCCACCGCTGGACCACGGCGGGCTGCCAGCGGTAGGAGAGCTTGGCGCGCTCCCGGGACATGACGGCGAAGAGGGGCGCGGGACCCACGGAGAGCCGCAGCCGCTCCAGGTCGGTGATGGAGGCGACGATGGCGGCCCGGGCGCCGGGCACCGTGTCCTCCACCTCCCGCTTCCACTTCCGGGTGAGATGGGGCGGGCAGAGGATCAAAACCCGCCGGAAACCGGCGGCGTGGGCGGCGGCAGCGCCGATGAAGGTCTTTCCCGTGCCCATCTCGCCCACCACCGTAGTGCCCCTATGGGCCTGCAATGAAAGGGCCGTGCCCTTGATGGCGTCCTCCTGGCCGCCCATCGGGGTGCGCAGCAGCCGGGGCAGCCTGACGGGAGTTTCCGAGGGCCGGTAGAGGGGCGGGTAGGACTCCACCACCCTCCTGGCGATGGCCTCCTTGAAGGTGTCGATGAAACCTGACAGGTTCATGAGTGTTCTCCTTGATTTGAGGGTTGCCGTTGGAAAATGCGAAGGCCCCGACGGTCTCATTCACCGTCGGGGCCTTCGTGTGCGTCTGGCGTGGCAGCCGTCGGAGTGGTTGTCGTTCCTGGTTTAGGCGGCGATGTCGGTGATCTCCCCGCCGTCCAGGTCCAGGGCCACCACCGTGGTCTTCAGCCGCTCCCGGTAGACCTCGGTGTTCTCCGTCTCTTCCGCGAGGATCATCTCCTTGGTGGTGCGCCCCTTGACCAGGATGCGCTGCCCGTCGGCCTCCAGCACCAGGTTGTCGAGGAAACCCGCCGCCACCAGCATGGCCAGGTGGCCACGGCGCAGGGGCATCAGCGGGCGGGTGCGCCGGTCGTCGGCGGGCCACAGGAAGTCCCGCACCTCCTGGCTGGCCCACAGGCCGGTCTTCCGGGCCTCGGCGACGGCGGCCAGCGGGTCAACCGTCCGGGTGGCGAAGAGGATGTCCCCGGCGGGAACCACCGGCGGGTTGTAGACCGGGTAGGGACGGTAGGAGAACTCCTCCGGCTCGCCGAAGGCCCACTCCCGCACCTGCTCCTCGGCGTAGGGATCGGGGCTGGGTTCCGCTTTGCGCCGCCCGATGAGTACCACCTGGTCGAAGACCTCCCGCTCCGGGTTGGGGAAGGCCCAGCAGCGCAGGTCCCGGTAGTGGGAGGACAGGTAGCGGGCGGAGACGGCCAGGCGCTGCTTCGGCACGATGAACAGCAGCAGCCCGCCGTCGGTCAGGTAGCGGGTGGTGTGGGTGAGGAAGGCGTGTTCCACCCGCTTGTCCTCTTTGTCCCAATCATAGGGAGGGTTCAAGAGCAGCACGCCGAATGCGTTGTTGGCTATCGAGGTGGCGAACAGGTCGCAGGCCAGGGCGCGGTCCAGGACGTGGGCGGCCTGCTCCGCCCGCTCCCTATGCAGCTCCACCCCGCAGGTCTCCACCGGCACCGTGCTGCGGTCGCGCAGCAGGTCCGCGAAATGGGCCAGGGCGTCGCCGGCCCCGCAGCAGGGGTCCAGGACGCGCAGGGTGTCGGCGCTGCGGGGGCGGCCCCGCGCCCCGTAGAGCAGCTGGGCAACCAGGTCAATTACCCTCGGCGGGGTCGGGTAATACCCGCCTTTCGCTTGAGCAGCGAGTCTCATGTCAGTCCTCCTTTCTAATTGGTATCGGTGTCAGGTGAGGCAGCAGCCCCACCGGTGGACGGGGCCAACCGGCAGGGGCCGGGCTGGCAGAAGTGGCAGTTCCACCGGATGTTTTCGGGTGAGGCCAGCATCTCCATGCTGAGTGCGACGAAGACCACCGCCGCGCCGCACTGGTCGCAGTGGTAGGTCTCGCCGGCGTGGATGTCCTCGTCGGTTTCCTCCACCTGGGCGAACCGGGCCCCGCAGCTGGGGCAGGGGAAGTACAGGGTCTGCTTGTCGGCCATTGCGCTACCTCCCGTTGTTGTGGTTGCCGTTGATGTAGTGTTTCAGCCCCACCACCTCGCCCTTGGCGAGAGTCCGCTGGAAGCAGAGGACTTGCGAGGTGTCCTTGTCAGCGGCGCAAGCGGTGCAGAAGGCGGTCAGCAGTTCGGCGCGGTTGGCGACGGTAACCCGCTTGACCAGCACCTCGGAGCCGTCCTCCAGCTCGTGCCGGTAGAGCTTCTCGTTGGAGTTCCGCCAGTCCTGCTCGGCGGCGGGCCGGTAGTAATGGGGCTGGCCGCTGGAAGTCAGGTGGTCGGCGGCCCCGTGGGGGCAGAAGCGGCAGGTGTCGCCGTCCGGCGAGAAGAGCTGCCAGGCTTTCCAGTTGCGGGCGCGGCGGCGCTTGTTGCCCCGCTTCACCGGGTTCAGCGTCCTATCCATCGCTGTTTTCCTCCTCATCGGTGTCATAGTTGTGATCGTTATCGTGGGAGTCGAGGGTCAGCGTCCCCGCCGCCACCGCCGCCGACAGGTCGGCCCTGAGTTCCTCGCCCTTGGGGTTGCAGGTGTAGGCCAGCAGGCCGGCGGACTCCAGGGGAACGATCTCGCCGGTGTCCAGCCCCCGCCGCCAGAGCCAGTCCCGCCAGGAGCGGTGCAGGGGCAGGGGGCTGCGCCGGTCCAGGAAGCGGTGGTGCAGCGTTGGGGCGTCGGCCTGGCCCTGGGCCAGCAGCAGGAAGTCGTCCCGCTCGAAGCTGAACTCGGCCAGGCGGGTGTAAACCAATGCGTGCCAGCCCCGGCTGGCGGGCAGGCGGGCGATGCGGGTGGTCCAGGTGCCGACGGTGTGATGGGGGACCTGGCACTGCTGGTACCCTCCGCTGAGGGCCATGCCCTCCACGCCCCTGATGAGGTGGGCGGTGTCGGGAGGCTGCTTCAGCAGGGAGGCCCAGATGGCCTTGAGGGCCGTCTGCGGTCCCACCATGGACAGGAACCAGAGGCCGCCGGTGTCCGGGTCGCGGGCGAAGGCGTCGGCGGTGGCCGAGTAGCCGCCCGCCGAGATGGTGTAGAGATCCTCGCCGTTCACGGCGGGTTGCGTGGGAATCATGGGTTGCCTCCTGTAGGTATGAATGAACGGAAAGCGCGGGATGGGGTTCCCGCGTGAGGAACGGCGGCAGAGCGCCGGTCTCGGTGTCTATGGGGTTAGTTGTCCATCAGCTTCTTTTCCTTGAGGCTGACGAACTTGCTCCCCGCGATGACGATGTGGTCCAGCAGGTCGATGCCCAGCAGCTTGCCGCCCTGGACCAACTCGCGGGTGATGGACACGTCCTCGGGGCTGGGCGTGGGGTCCTGGGAGGGATGGTTGTGGGCGATGACGATGCTCGGCGCCGACTCGATTACGGCGGCGCGCAGCACCTCGGCGGGGCGGACAATCGAGCTGTTTACATTCCCCTGGTAGACGATCCGCTGGCCCATCACCTGGTTGCGGGTGTTCAGCAGCAGCACCCGGAGCTGTTCCTGGGCCAGGGCCGACATCTCCCGCCCCAGCAGGTTGTAGACATCCTGGGGGCAGCTGATGGCCGGCCTGTCGGCGGGGCGCTCCGGCTGGAAGTCCACCTGGTAGCGGGCCGCCAGTTCCCCCAGCAGGGCCAGGTTGGAGCGCAGGGCCTCCAGCACGGCCTCGCCCTCCGGCGTGGCGGGAGCGGCGGGTTCGGATATAGTCAGGGGCATTTCTTCCTGCTTGGCTTGCTTTTTCCTGGGCATGGTTCACTTCCTTGAGAGTGAGATTGGGAAACGACAGCGGGGCCGCTCCCTCTTGGCAGGGAGCGGCCCCGTGTTGCGTCCGCTGGTGGCGGGCGTCGCTTTGTAGTTGACCGGCTAGAAGAGGAGGTCGTCGTCGGCCTGAGCGCTGGCGCCGGTGTTGGCGTAATTGGCGTCGCCGCCGTTGCCGTTGCGGGAGGAGTCCAGGAACACCACGTCCTGGGCGTGAATCTCGGTGCGGTAGCGCCGCTGCCCGTCGTCCCCCTCCCACGAACTCTGCACCAGGCGGCCCGCCACGTAGAGCCGCTGGCCTTTTTCCACGAACTGCGCGACGGCCTCGCCGATCTTGTCCCACACCACCACCGTGTGCCAGTCGGTCTCCGACTCGCCGTTCTTCCGCCCCCGGTCCGTGGCCAGGCGCAGCTGGGTAACGGCGATGCCCGACGCCGTGTACTTCATTTCGGGATCGGCACCCACGCGCCCCAGCAGTTCAACCTTGTTGATGGTCTTCGCCATGATTGTTCCTCCGTTGCTTTGTGATTGGGGGATTTCCGAAGTGACTGCGGAGCCGCCCTTTCCGGTAGGAAGGAGCGGCCCCGTGTCGCGCTCCGGCTTGCGGAGCGTCAGGGTTCCAATGTCATCCGGGCCTAGCTGACCCGCAGGTACTCGGAGACGTTCTCGGTGACGATGCCCGCCCTGGTCTCCGGGTCCAGCAGCGCGTTCAGCTTCTTGTGGTCCACCGAGTAGCGGGTGGACTTGACCATCCCCACGGTGCGGGTCTTCTTGCCGCCCTCCAGCTTCGCCTTGTCCTCGCCCCGCTGCTTGAGCCAGGTCCGCAACTGCCCCAGCGCCCACTGCTTGTCTTCCTCGATGGCCTTCAGCATCTCCTGGGCCTGCTCGTACTCGCGGAGCGCCGCCCGCGCCTCCTCGTCGCTCACCGGCTCCGTTTCTACGGCGATTTCATCCTCCGGTTCCACGTCCGCCATACCCGGCAGGCAGGCGTTCAGGAAGGGGCAGCGCTGGCACTGCCAGTCGTCGGCGGTGAAGTCCCGCTCCGGCAGGACTTCCGGGTCCGGCCCGTTGATGACGTGGTGGGCCGCCAGCTCGCCCAGCCGGGCGCAGGCTTGCTCGAAGGCCCGCTCCACCCGGTGCGCCGGTATCACCTCGTAGTCCCAGGTTCGTCCGCCGGTGTCCAGTGTGGCGATCACCACGTCCCGGGCTTCGCCGAAGGTCCCGTAGGTGTAGATGGCGGCCTGCCACACCGATTCCGGATGGCTGCGCTCGGCGCCCAGCGTCCGCCACTTCTTGTAGGCTTCCGGCCCCCGGGTCTTGACCTCGACGATGCTGGGCTCGTTGCCGAAGATGGGGGCGACGCCGGCGGCGTCCACGTGGCCGCTGACCAGGAGCGTGGGGCCGAGGCGCAGGGACATCATTTCGGGGTTGTCCCTATCGGTGGGGGTGATGTCCCAGCCGGCCCGCTGCATCGCCCGCAGCACCACCGGCTCCAGGGCGTTGCCCGCCTCCAGCATGGTCAGGGAGTCGTCGCTGCGGGGGTTGGTCACCTCCCAGCCGGTGGCCTCGTACCATAGGGCGCGGCGGCAGTTGCCCACCGCCGAGGCCCGGATCTCCAGGGTCCCGTCGCCGTCGAAGCGGGCGTTGGGCCGGGAGTAGATGGCGTCCCTGATGTCGTCAATCGTCATGGTCATGGTGTTAGTTCCTCCGTCATGTTTCGTGTCCGGTAAATGAGAGCGGGGCCGCCCCCGTATCGGAGACGGCCCCCTGCGCCCTGACGGGTCGGTGTAGGTTGTTCAGTCGGCGGCGATGGGCAGTTGCGCCGGTTCCGCGTCGGCTTGAGTTGCCAGGTAGTCCCGCAGCACCAGGGCGATGGCGTCGCCCAGCCCACGCACGTACACCGTGCGTCCATCGTCCATTTGGTTGGGCCAGGGCTGCATCTCGCTGATGCCCTGTACCTGGTCGATGATTTCGTCGAGGGGCGTTCCCCGCCGCAGGTGCAGGGACACCAGGCGGCAGGCCAGTTCGGTCATCCCGTGTTGCAGGCTGCCCGCCTTGCCGAGAGAGCCGAAGACCTCGAAGGGCTGGCCGTCGTCGTCCAGGCCGACGGTGACGAACAGGTTGCCCAGCTCGGTGTTGAGCCTCGTGGTGACGCCGGGCAGGCAGCGGGGCCGGTGGCGGGTGATGGCGTCGGCGTTCATGGCGTTCCTCCCGTTTCCCGCAGGTAGGGCAGCGCCGGAGCGTAGCGGTCGAAATAGCCCGCCACCTTCAGGGCCAGTTCCCGCTCCCTGGCGTCGCCCAGGTCCAAGAGCGTCCGGGCGATGGGTTCCTCGCAGTCCTCTTCGGCGAAGCAGCGGTTGAGGAAGCTGTCCCGCACTAGGTCGGGCAGTTCATCCCACCGCTCGCGGCTCAGCTTCAGCCCGGCGTGCCCGGCGGTGATTACCCGCCAGACGCCATCGGCCAGTTCCTCTATGTCCTGGGACCAGCCCCAGGGGGTGTGGATGGTGGTTGCCGTCATTTCCGTTTCCTCCTTGTCGTGTGTAGTCCGGTAGATGAGAAGCGGGGTCGTCCCGTTGGTGGAGACGACCCCGTTGGCTGGAGTTGGCAGCGGCGCTTAGCCGTTGCCGTTGCTGCCCTCGCCGTTCTTCGCCTCGTTGACCTTGCGGGCGGCCCCTTCCACCAGGGGCTTGAGGTCCCTGGCGGGCAGGTCGTCCAGGTCCTTGCCCGTCTGCTTCTTCACCGCCTCCCGCACCTGGTCTTCGCCGAAGCCCTGCTCCGCGCCCAGGGCGATGAGCCGCCCCCGCAACTGCTGGAGGTAGCTGCCTTCCCGCCGCCCGTTGCCGTTGTTGCCCTGGCCGTTGTTGCCGTTGGCGTTGGCGTTGGTAGGAGCCTGCGTCCGGGGCCTGCCGTTGGCTGTTGGCTGGTCGCCGTAGAGGCCGTTGCCGAAACGGTTCCCGAAGCTGCGCAGCGCCCGCTTCAGACCATCGGTCACCGCGCCCTTGGCGGCGGTCTCGTGGCCCTCCGGCGTATCCTCGGTAACGACGTGGAACCCGATGTCGGTGCGCGGCGGCGCGCCCACCACTCTGACCCGCACCGGCGCGCTGTAGGCGTAGTTGACCTTGACCTCGCCGGTCCTGACGTCCACCTTCTCGATGCGGCGCAGACCCACGTCGCCGGCCAGTTCGTAGCCCCAGCCGCCGTAGCCGAATATCCGGTTGGCCTGGTCGATGACGGTGTGGCCCTCGATGTAGTCGTACTGGCGATTGCCCCGGCCGTCGCGCCGGGAGACCAGCGCCGGGTCCAGGGGCTGCTCCAGAGCGTTGACCACCGCCGGAGGCAGACCGTCCCACAGGAGATCGTGGCCGGTGATGTCGGCGATGCCGTTGCCGTTCTGGTGCCCGTTCTGGCCGTTGCCGTTGAGGTTGACGCTCCCGTTGGGGTGGTGGCCGTTGCCGTTGCCATTGCCGTTGTTGTGGCCGTTCTGGTTGTTGCCGTTGCCCATTTCGTTGCTCCTTTGCGTTGTGATGTTGGGTTTGCCGTTGGTTGAGGCGGCTTGCCGCCAGCAAGCCGTCAGCGGGGCCGGTAGCCCCGTCGTGCAGTTGGTTGTTTTGGAAAAGGAAAGGCCCGCCGGTGAAGGCGGGCCGATAGATGGGAAGTTGGGGGTTGAGCGGGTTGGACTAGCGAAGGTTGTACGCCGCCCTTGCCAGCAGTCGGCGGAAGAGGAGTTGACCGTTGGGCAGCGTCGCCAGTTCGCCCACGTCGGCGATTCCGTCGGGCAGGTTGACCACGGCGGCGCGGTTGCCCAGCAGTTGCCTGAGGCTATCCGCCGCCGTGTTGCCCGCGTCATCGTTGTCGAAGGCCAGGAAGACCCGGGGGCAGCCGCGCAGCGCCGCCGCCACCTTGTCCATCCCCTGGGTGCCCAGGGCGGCCACGGCGGGGTAGCCCCAGGCCGCCAGCGTCAGCCGGTCGAAGACGCCCTCGGCGACAACTACCCAGGGCGGAGACGGTCCGAGGGCCGCCAGGCCCAGCGCCGGCTTGGGGCCGGGCACTGCCTGGAAGCGGGGCTTGGCGCCGGCGTCAACCGCCCGCCCGGTGAGCCACCGCACGAGGCCGTGGGCCAGGTCAGGCACCGTGATCATCCCGGCGAACCGCTCGGCGCCCCGTTCCAGGAACAGGCCGGAGTCTCGGATCCGTTGGTTGTCGAACCCCGCGGATTGCAGGTACTCCCGCAGGCCGCCACCCGTGGCGTAACCGAGGCCAAGACTGGCGGCGGCCCCAACGCCAATGCCCCGTGAGGCCAGGTACTCCCTGGCCTTGGCGCTGCGCCGCAGCTCACCGGCGTAGAACCGCGTCGCCGCCGTCAGCAGCGCCGGTTCCCGGGGCGGAAGCGGTGGAGAAGACGACTTCCGGGGCGCGACCGGCGCCGTTACCACCCCGCGTCGTCCCGTCATCCAGCCGCCGGATGGCCTCAGGCAGGGTCAGACACTCCATGCGCCCCACG